>JBBAVH010000114.1:0-1023 GCA_040397825.1 Opitutaceae bacterium | reverse complement strand
CCCGCTGGCACGCCTCGGCGTAAGCCCTGGCGTAGTCTCGTGCGGCTGCGGCCTCTGCGACGGCAGCGCGTCGCACGGTGTCGGCGGTGTACCTGAGCACGTGCCACGAGTCTGGCGTCGGAGTGGTCGCGTGGGCGCGGCACGCAGCGGCGTAGGTGGCCTCGCTGCAGAGGCGATAGGAGACGGCTGCGAGGTATGCGAGGCGGGCTTCGGCGAGGGTCATGACAGCCACCCCCCGCGGCGCGTCCAGCGCAGCCAGGAGCCGTCGCCAGCATCGATGCGCGTCGGGGCGTCGCGTCGGGTGGCGCCTGCGGTCACACGCTCGACGTCGGCCCGCAGGGCGGCCAAGAGGGCCCGCGCGGCGGCGACGGTGCCGGCGGATACCCACGGCGGAGGAGCGACGCTGGTGAGGCGGTAAAGGCCCGCGCCAATGGCGGGCCATGAGGCGGTTGGTCTGCTCATGATCGGTGTCTCCCAACGCCCTAAGCCCGCCGGGCCGAAGCCGGGCGGGCTATTGCGCGCCCCCGGAGGGGCTGCCCGGTGAGCTAAACCCGCTTGCCGCCGTCGCGGATCGCCTCGGCGTACCAGCGCCGCGCGTTTTCGCGGCTGAGGGGGCCATCGCTAAACACCGCGTAGGTGCCGTCCGCGAAGACCCCGGTGTGAAGCACCCGCACCCGGTTGACCGGGGACTTGAGGCTCTCCGTGGTGTCCACCGAAAAACCCTCAAAGTGCATGGCCTCAAAGGCAAACCGGCCGCTCTTGGAGGGGATGCGAAGGGTGATATCAAAGTGCTTGCGCATGGTCGTCTTGCTCCGTGTCGGCTGCGGTCCAGTGCCTCCGACAAGAGAGAATATGGAGCCTCTAAACGCTCCGCGCAAGGGGGTAGTGTACGATTTTTGTGAGATGCCTGTTTCTAGGCGGTTTTGAGCGAGGGTCATGCTGCGGCTCCGAGCACACGGCGGCAGGTTAGTAGGTGGCCCTCGCCGCGCCGCTTGCGGCAGGTGCACTGGCGAGGTGAGGGAG
>JBBAVH010000113.1:0-1033 GCA_040397825.1 Opitutaceae bacterium | reverse complement strand
ACGCACAGCTGGATGATCATCGTGAACACCTCCATCAGCGAGATGGTGCCCAGCTTCGTGTCGAAATCGGGATAATCCTTGGCGACGTGGTCCAGCGGCCAGCGCAGGAGCTCCATCGAGTCCGTCACGAACACGCCGACGATTGCGGCGCAGATCACGAAGGCGATGACGCTCTTCAGCAGCACGCCCCGCAGCTCCTCGATGTGCTGCCAGAAGCCCATCGGCTTCTCGCGCATCGAGGTCACCGGTTCGGCGGGCGCGTAGGGGGAGGCGTTAGGGTCGTCGGGCTGGCTCACGGCGGCAAAGGGCGGCGCATCGTGCGGGCTTTTTTCCAAAACGGAAGCGTCTTGTGCGGGACCGCGAAACCCCCGGCCAAGGCGAGCGCCGCGCGGGCGGCCGAAGGGATCCGCCTGCATCGTTGACACCCCGACCACGCGACCTATTGCCTCCGAGTCTTCGTGCGCAGACGCGCGAGTCCCGGTTTTTCACCACATCCTCATCACCATGGCCGCTAAAAAATCCGCCAAGAAACCCGCCGCGAAGGCCAAGTCCTCCGCCGCCAAATCCGCCTCCAAGGCGCCGAAGTACGTCTACACGTGGGGCGCCGGCCGCGCCGACGGCAACGGCTCCATGAAGGCCCTGCTGGGCGGAAAGGGCGCCAACCTCGCCGAGATGACCCGCATCGGGCTGCCCGTGCCCCCGGGCTTCACCATCACCACCGAGGTCTGCACGTACTTCTACGCCAACCGGAAGAGCTATCCGAAGGAGCTCCAGGCGCAGATGGAGGCCGGCGTCGCCAACATGGAGCGCATCATGGGCACCAAGTTCGGCGCGACCAACGGCATGCCGCTCCTCGTGGCCGTCCGCTCCGGCGCCCGTGACTCGATGCCGGGCATGATGGACACCATCCTCAACCTCGGCCTCAACGACGAGACGGTGCTGGCCCTCGTGCGCGCCACCCAGAATGAGCGCTTCGCGTGGGACTGCTACCGCCGCTTCATCCAGATGTACGGCGACGTCGTCCTCGGCGTGC
>JBBAVH010000112.1:0-1034 GCA_040397825.1 Opitutaceae bacterium | reverse complement strand
GTGCCCACCTCGCCCGCGCGGCTGCCGAGCTCGGCCACCTCGTAGCGGTTGAGCTTCACGCTCAGCTTGCCCTGCAGCGCGGTGAACATCACGCCGTAGTCCTTGCCCTCGCCCTTGGCGTTTGGAATCACGCCCTTCAGGTCCATCGCGTAACGGACGACCTGCGGGAAGAAGCTGTCGGAACGGTTGTAGTACAGGTTGAACCAGGGCAGCGGCCGCAGCACGGCGCCGTAGGTCTTGGTGTCACCGCGCTGCGAGGCGCGGGTCGCGGCACCAAGGGGCCCGGTGGCGTCGTCGGTCCAGGGGCCCCACACGCCGTAGTTATCGTAGGAGACGAGGCCGGTGGCAGGGTTGACGGCGGCCTGGCCCGAGGTGCGCTCGCGGCGGCGATCGCGGCGGAGGCCCACGGTCGTGATCAGGCGGTCGCGCAGGAAGTAGCTCTGGGCGGTGACGCTGAGCGTGCGCAGCTCGTTGCGGCTGCGGGTGGTGCTGGCGCGGGCGAGGTTGCCGAAGCTGACGGACTCGTTGACCCACTGGCCGGTGAGGTTGTTGAACCAGGTGACGGGCCGCGTGCCGGCGAAGTCGCTCAGCGTGTTCGGGCCGTAGTCGACGTTCTGGCCCTGATTGTCACCGAGGTAGTACCGGAGGGCGAGCTGGTTGCCGGCGACGCGGTTGGCGCGATTGACCCAGGGGTTGTCGCTCTCGGGCCAGTAGCCGTAGGTGTAGGTGGCGCTGGAGTTGCGGTTCACCTCGGCGTGCCCCGCGAAGCGCTGGGTGCCGATCCAGGAGAGCCAGCGGGGCAGGCCCTGCGGGGTGAACTGGTAGGCGAGGTCGGCGTTCTGGGTGTCGTAGACCTCGGGCCGCATGTTGTCGAAGGGACCGACCGCCTCGACGAAGGGGCGGAGGAAGTTCGGGTTGGCGCGGCCGTCGAGCAGGCGCGAGTTCACGTCGATGTACACCACGGTGTCCGTGTTATCGATCATGCTGCGGCTGAAGCGGGAGAACTTCTGGTACATGAAGCCGGCGCGGGCGGC
>JBBAVH010000111.1:0-1042 GCA_040397825.1 Opitutaceae bacterium | reverse complement strand
CGGGATATCTCCTCCTCCTGGCGCCGCACCTGTTCCTCATAGAGCCGGGTGCGGAGCATCTGCATGGCCTTCTCGCGGTTGCCGAGCTGGGTCCGCTCCGTCTGGCAGACGACGACCGTCCCCGTGGGGATGTGCGTGAGCATGACCTTGGTCTCGACCTTGTTGACGTTCTGTCCCCCGGCGCCGCCGCTTCGGGCGGTCTCCATCTTGACGTCGCTCTCGCGCACCTCGACGTCCACCTCCTCCGCCTCGGGCATCACGGCCACGGTGGCGGCGCTGGTATGCACTCTGCCGCTGGCCTCGGTGGCGGGGACGCGCTGTACGCGGTGCACACCGCTCTCGAACTTGAGGGTGCCGTAGACGTCGTCCCCCTGCACTTCGAGCTGGGCCTCCTTGTAGCCGCCCGCCGAGCCCTCGTTCTCGGAGAGCAGCGCCGTGCGCCATCCCCTGCGCTCGCAGTAGCGCAGGTACATGCGCAGCAGGTCGCCCGCGAAGAGCGAGGCCTCGTCGCCGCCCGTGCCGGCGCGGATCTCGATGATGGCGTTGCGGTCGTCCTGCGGGTCCTTCGGGATGAGCAGGTTCCGGATGCGGGCCTCCGTCTCGGTCTTCCTTTGTTCAAGAGTGGATGCCTCGGCCTTGGCGAGCTCGCGCAGCTCCTCGTCGTCGCCCGCCAGCGCCTCGCGGTGGAAGGCGATGTCGTCGAGCAGACGCAGGTAGTCGGCTCTGGCCTGCACGATGCCCTCCAGGCTGCGGTACTCCTTGCTGAGCCGGGCGAAAGTGCGGTTGTCGGCCACCACCTCGGGGTTCGTCAACGACACGCCCAGCTCGTCGAACCGGGCCTTGATGGCTTCCAACTTCTCCAGCATGGGCTAATGTGTATGACACCGCAGTCGGGTGCCGGATTGACGTAATTTGAGCCCGCAAAGGTAACCCGATTCCGCATGGCATGGCTCAAGTTCAGGGCTGACGGCCTCTTCACCGGGCAACGGATGCTCGGACCGGAGGCCGTCCTCGTGACCGACCCCTCGGGTACCGTCCTCGA
>JBBAVH010000110.1:0-1049 GCA_040397825.1 Opitutaceae bacterium | reverse complement strand
CAGCGCGGCGCGCGGCTGCCCCAGCGTCCGGACCTCCCCGTGCAGCGCCGCTTCCAGGCGACCGAAGAGGCCCTCGATGCTCCAGCGCCGACGGTAACACTGCGCCACTTTGCCCGCCGTTATCCGCGCCGGCAGGTTCGTCAGAAGACGGATCTGCGTGTCGCCGTCCTCGGTCGCTTCGTCCAACTCCAGGTCGATCCGGCGCAGGTACAGCCACTCGCCGTCGCCGGTCGGGATCCGCACCTTCTGCTCAAAGACGGCACCCGTCTCCACGCGCCCCATCCGCCGCCGCCGGCCCACCGGCTCGGGGGCCGGATGAGCACCGCCTTCTCGGAGGATGAACGCGGCGCGGCGCGCGACCAGCAGAGAGATGATGGCGCGGGTGCAGTGGTGTCGGTCGGCGATCCAGACGTCTCCGCGCTGAGCGTGGGCGAGCAGAGCCGGCATCAAGGTCCGCTCCGCCGCGTGCGCGTCCTCGCTCGGTTGCAGGTCGATCACCATGTCGGTGTCGGGGTCGTAGACCACCAGCGTGTGCCCCGGGAGCGCGGCGCCACGGAATCCGCGAAGAGGCTTGATGCGCTTGTCAGTGGCCGGCAGGTGGTTGCCGTCGACGACGCGTGCTCGGTACCCGTGCAGCAGCGTCTGCGGTGCGCGCCCATCGAGGGAGTCGACGACGGGGGCGAGGCGTTGGGCGCTGCCGACGACGAGCCCCCGGACGACCGCCGGGTCGGTGTGGTTGACCTTGTCGTACAGGGCCGTGATCGAGACCGGGAGGGCTGGCCCTTGTTGAACCGCCGCATGAAGCGAGGGCCGCAACCCCAGGGCCACCGGCGTCATCAGGTCGACGACGGTCGAGAAGGCGAGCTCGCGGTGGTACTGGCGATCGCGATGGCGCTCGAACACCTCGTCGACCCACTTCGCGTTGATCGCACGCTGCAACGCCAGCCGGGTCATCACCGTGACCGGGCTCTGCTCGACGAAACGCTTCAGCACCGCATCCATCGCGTCGGGGGCCTCCTGCCTGCCGCGCGAGGATGCCACCAGAGCTC
>JBBAVH010000109.1:0-1059 GCA_040397825.1 Opitutaceae bacterium | reverse complement strand
CGACGTTGCCGCCGTCCAGCGCGAGGCTGGTCGCGAAGGCGTTGCGGTACAGCACCTGGCCGCCGTCGCTGGTGGTGACGAGCTCGCACCAGTTGACCTCCAGCGCGTCCTCGGCGTCGCGCAAGGGGATCGCGTGGGCGTAGCGGTAGGTGTCGGTCTCGCGGCGCTGGCCGACCCGGCGCGTGCGCACTACCGTCTGGACGGCACCGTTGCGCGCCAAATGTTCCAGCCATTCGTAGGCGATGGCGTGGGAGGTTGGCTTGCAGACCAGGATGAAGTCGAGACCTTCGTCCAGCAACCGGCGGCAGAACGGCTCGTGGCCGTACAGCTCGTCGCCGAGGACGGTGGTCTTGAGCCGGGCGAGCGGTGCGCCGTGGGCGGCCAGCCAGCGCTGGGCGGCGGCCAGCTCGCCGTCCTGCTTGGCCGCGCCGTCCTGCGGCGTGACGAACTCCGGGGCCAGCGCGATGACCTTGTCCGATCCCGGCTTGACCAGCACCGGGGTTAGCGCCGAATGGAAGTAGGTCACCTGACCGGTGGCGTGCCGCCGCGTCGAGCAGCACTCGCACTGGATGGCCGGCGACGAGAAATACTCCGTCCCGTCGAGGGCCAACAGCAACGTGCCACCCACCGAGCGGAAGGAATCTACTACGCCCGCCTGCCCCAGGGCGTCGAACAAGAAGGCGTATACCGGCTTGAGCGTGCCCGGCGGCGTCGCGTCGAGCAAAGTGCGGATGTGGTTGTCCGAGGGCGTTTGATGGACGCCGAACAGCGTCTTCGCGTTGTTGCGGCGCTGCGCCTGCTCAAGGCTGCGCTGGTACTCCAAAAACGAGGGGCTTTGCGTGAAGAACACCGAGAAGGCGCTCAGCGCCGCATCGACCATCGTGTAAGACGTGTTCTGGCCCTTCCGAGGATCGACAAAGGTCTCGAAGGTGCCGCGCATCTGCTTCGTGATGTCGTCCAAAGTCAGGGCATAGGGGCCAAAGGGTACGCTCATGAAGAGTCTTGAGGTTTGGTCGGTGTCCCCACTTTAGCGGCTGGATGCCAAAATGAGAATTGCTG
>JBBAVH010000108.1:0-1089 GCA_040397825.1 Opitutaceae bacterium | reverse complement strand
GATGCGTTACGCGCATCAATCGGGCTGACTCAGCCAGCGGTGAGAACCTCGGCGTAGACGGCGCACCGGCACGGATAGCGCCACGCGATGGCCGATGCTGTTCCGGCTTTGAAGGGTTGTGCAACCTCAGTGAGGACACTGGCTGCTCGGGCATCGTTGTCGGAGGGTGCGCAGCTCAACGCGAGATCGATGACCGCGCCGCCATCGACCACGAGGCGGCGGGCGACTACGCGGTAGCCGCCGAAGACGACGGTCTCCGCACCGTGCTTGCGTGCCGTTGCGATCGCGTCGGATGCGATGGCACGCAGCATCCGCCACTGCGCGGCATCCGGCTGCGGGACGCTCTCCGATGGGTACGCGGCCGCCCTCACAGCAGTTGCCCCCTGGCCGGAGGCGACAGATCGACGGCCGAGCTCAGCGAAGCCTCGCGCAACAACCTGAGCTCCGCCGCCGTCGGCGTGACGCGGCGCTGGGTGTGGCGCGGCGCTTCCTCACCAGTGAAGACCCGGCGCGGCACCTCGCCGAACAGGCTCACGGCGGCCTGCACGCGCAGGCGTGCCGCCTCGTCGGCACCGGGCAGGAAGTCCGCGCGCGATAGCGGCAGCATCTCCTCGCGCATCAGCGCCCGCTCCCAGCGGATGGGCTCGAGGAACAGCGCTCGAAGCCCCCGGCCGATCTCACGGATCGCCTCGCGCCCCGCCTCGTCGCTCAGCCGATCCTTGAGCATCAGCGTCTGCACCAGGCGCACGTGGTAGTCGAACTCCACGATCGCCTCGGCGGTGGCATAGCCGTAGGGGCTGCGGAAGCCCAGCTCCACCGTCACCGGCCGGCTGGACGCCAGCACCGACAGGCTCAGGCCCCGGGCACGCAACCGATCCAGTTCCGCCTCGCGAGCCTCGATGGTCCCGGCCATCTGTGCGCGGATCTCGCCGAGGCGCTGGGTGACGCGGATCAGGATCCAGTCGGCATAGGGGTTGTCACGGGCGGACAGCGCCCAGATCGACCGCAGCACGGCGGCGAAACGCCGACCGCCAGGAATGGCTGCCACCTGCCCCGCCGCGTCCCCTCGACGGCCAGCGAACATCTGCC
>JBBAVH010000107.1:0-1098 GCA_040397825.1 Opitutaceae bacterium | reverse complement strand
GATCGTTCTGCCTGACTGCCGGCGTCGACCCCGCCGAGGTCGAGCGCTGGTATCTTGGCGTGTACATCGACGCGTTCCAGTGGGTCGAACTCCCGAACGTCATCGGCATGAGTCAGCACGCCGACGGCGGTTTCCTCGCCAGCAAGCCGTATTGCTGCGCCGCGAGTTACGTCTCCAAGATGTCGAACTACTGCGGGGGCTGTCCGTATGATCCCAAGGATCGCACTGGGCCGCTGGCCTGTCCGTTGAATGCGCTCTATTGGGATTTCTGGTTGCGGCATCAGGACCGCTTCCTCAACAACCCGCGCATCGGCATGGCCGTCCGTCAGGCCGCGAACATGTCTCCCGCCGAGAAGGCCGCCGTGAAGAAGAAGGCCGCGGAGCTACGCGAATCCATCGAAGAGCTCTGAAGGTAGGGACGGTTCTCCGAACCGTCCGCCGGCGGGCTCGGAGAGCCCGCCCTACCTTGGGAGATTGCACCTTACTTCTTCGCGGCCTTCTTCTTGCCCTTGCCGGCTGGTAGCGGGTCGACGCCGGGAAGCGGGAAGTCCGGATTCGGCACGCGGGCGGCGGCCATCTTGGCTTCGAGCTCCTTGACGATTTCCGGGAATTTCGCGGCCAGGTCGGTCGTCTCGTTCGGATCGGCGTCGAGGTCGTAGAGCTGGGTGACGATCGGGGCCTTGGCCTGGGCCTTCTTGGCCATGTCCGTGCGGATCGCCTTCCACTTGCCTTCCCAGATCGCCTGCTGCGAGCCGTAGCCGGGGAACTCGCGATAGAGCGGGGCGGACCGCGGGGCATCGGTACCCTTGAAAGCCGGGAGCAGGCTTTCGCTGGCGATATCGGAGGAGAGCTGCAGCTGTACTCCGGCAACCTGAGCGAAGGTCGCGAGCCAGTCCTCGAAGCCCGAGACGCGGTGAGAGCGCGTGCCGGGCTTGATGCCGGCGGGCCAGCGGACGACGGTCGGTTCGCGGATGCCGCCTTCGTGAAGCGAACCTTTGAGGCCTTTGAGGCCGCCTGCGGAGTTGAAGTATTTCGTGTCGACGCCGCCGGCGTCGTGCGTGGCGCCGTTGTCGCCGGAGAAGACGATGATCGTGTTAT
>JBBAVH010000106.1:0-1104 GCA_040397825.1 Opitutaceae bacterium | reverse complement strand
GGTCATTGTTCTCGGGCTGGCCGCTGCCGGCCCCGGTGACCGCGTAATTGCCGAGGTCGTAGGGATCGAGCGCGAGGCCGGAGGCGCCGTCCGTGACGGTGATGCGGTTGGGGCGGAGGTAAAAGATCTCGTCGAACGCGACCGTCACGCCGGTGCGCCGCGCGCTGGAGTTCGCGAAGTAGCCGCGCCCGAGGTCGCCGCCGTTGTAGCGGGCGCGCGAGTAGCCAAGCCCGGCCTCGGCCTTCCAATCCGGGCCGTCATGCCGCCAGCGCAGCGTGGGCATGTAGGTCTCGTTCCGCCGGTAGCCGCCCGCGTTGCCCATGACCAGATCGCCCGCCGCGGCGGTGCCGCGCGTGGAGAACGGCGTGAAGCCGCCGGCGGGGACGGCACCCACGTTGAAGGTGAGCGTCTGGCTCAGGAAGTCCTCCTCGAACCGCGAGGCCTGCAGGGAGAGCGAGAGCGTGTCGTGCCGCAGGATCCTCACGTCGACCGTGGCGGCCACGGAGTGCCGCGTGGTCTCCTTGAGGCCACCGCGCACGGCGAAGGTTGAGAGGTACGGCCGGTCGGGCGTGGTGTGGGGAAACGTCGTGCCATTGGTCACCGTGCCGGCGCCGCGCCAGGTGTTGGTCACCTGATCCTGCCCCGCGAACTGGCTGGTGCGGCCGGCCGAGACGGTGAAGCCGAAGCGGCGGTTGACGGGCACGACCCACGAGAAGTCGAAGCCCGGCGAGACCTTGCGGCGCGGATCCTCGCGCGGCCCCGGGGTGGCATGCAGTTCCTTCCGGTGGTCGCGCATCATCACGTAGGCGCTGCCGTTGAAGACCGGCCGCGAGCGCTCAAAGGCGCTGCGCGGCACCATGTTCACCGAGCCGGCGAGCGCCGCGCCGGAGACGTCCGGCGTCGGAGAAAACGAGACCTCGACGCGCGAGATGCCGTTGATCGAGACCATGTCCACGGCGGAGGCGCGCGCGATCCCGCTGATCGCGGTGGCGAGGCTGAATCCGTCCAAGGTCACCGGCACGCTGTCGGCCGGAGCGCCGTTGATGGAGATCTCGCGGGCGTTGCCGCCGGCGTACTCCATCGTGACCCCGGGCAGGAACTTCA
>JBBAVH010000105.1:0-1115 GCA_040397825.1 Opitutaceae bacterium | reverse complement strand
GTGACATAGGTGTTGGGTGTGGTGAGCGCGCCGCCGCAACCCGTCACGCCGACCACGATTGCGCCCGAGGCGGGCGACACCGTGAGCGTCACGGTCCCGCCGTCCTCGACCAGCGTCGAGGCCGGACCGATGCTGCCGCTCGGACTCGCGACCGCCGAGACCGTGTGCTGCCGTGGGCCGTCGGAGCCGCCGCAGGCGCTGAGCGCACCGCAGACGACGAGCGGGAGCAGGCTTGAGGCTGCGGGGCGGGTCCGAGAAGGTGCGCGGCGCGCGTGGCTGACCATGCCGTCAGCATAGCCGCCGAAGCGGCGGCGCAGCGTCGGTGGATGCACCTAGGGGGTCGCCGCAGCGCGGCGGGCGCGAATGAGGGCAAATCGGCCGGAAATGGCGATGGGGGATTGGCGCTGGGGTGTCTAAACTGGTTTCGGCGCTTGTTTTTTTAACAACGTTTTATGTTATTTTTGTAACGACTCGAGCTAAAATCCCACCATGGCGATCTCCCCTGACCTCGACCCCCCCGCCTCCGCAGACCGCGGCATGCTCGCCCGGATGGTCATGACCCTGCTCGACCACTGGCAGCTGGGCACCGAGGACCAGGCGGCGCTGCTCGGCATCGCACCCGGCAACCGCGCGGCGCTCGCCAACTACCGCCGCGGCAAGCCCATCGGCACCAGCCGCGACCAGTACGAGCGCGTCGGGCACCTGCTCGGCATCCACAAGAACCTGCGGCTGCTCTTCCCGCAGAACCGCGACCTCGCCTACCGCTGGATGAGCACGCGCAACCGCGCCTTCGACAACCTGACCCCGGTGGAGGTGGTCCGGGAATGGGGCTTCGCCGGTCTGCTGATGGTGCGCACCTACCTCGACCGCGCCCGCGGGGTCTGATTGGATCGGCTGTTCGGGCGTCTGACGCTCGTCGATGTGCATAGTGATGTGGTGCGCGACATCGTGTCGCTGCGCAGTTCGCAGGACCTGTTCGACGACCTCACCGACGACCCTTCGGGTTGGGCGCTCGCGCAACGCGTGGAGCAGGAGATCAAGCCGCCGCTCTACCGCTCGCCGACGCCCATCATCGACCGCCCCTTCGAGGACGCGCGCTGGTCCGAGGCCATCCT
>JBBAVH010000104.1:0-1189 GCA_040397825.1 Opitutaceae bacterium | reverse complement strand
CGCCCCACCGCCTCCTGCGCCTTTTCGCCGCCATCCTGATCTGCCGCCAAGAGGCACAAGACGCGCATACCAGGTCAGCCCCCTCGTCCACGCGTCCGCCGCACGTGAATCCTCCGCGGCTTCAGCCGCAGCCACACCGGACACGGACTTTTCTACCCATCACCGATGACCTCAAAGCCACCTTCGCCAAGGCTCCGGTCGGCCTGGACCGCCGCCCCTACCGACGGAATTTCGCCTCTCGCCTCGCGCCTCTCGCCTCCCCATCGCCTCCCAATCCCTGCGCCTCCTGCGCCTCTTCGCGGCCATCCTGATCTGCCGCCAAGCGGCACAAGACGCGCAGGTAGCGGTCGGTCGACCTCGAGCTTCAGGCGACCGCCGCGCGTGAATTCTCCGCGGCTTCAGCCGCAGCCACACCGGACACGGACTTTTCTACCCATCACCGATGACCTCAAAGCCACCTTCGCCAAGGCTCCGGTCGGCCTGGACCGCCGCCCCTACCGACGGAATTTCACCTCTCGCCTCTCGCCTCTCTTCGGAGTCGCTCTTGTCCTGACTTGCAGGAAAATCGGGGCAACGTACCCTGCCTCCATGAGCGAGCTCGTCTTTGAAGTGACCCAAGAGGCCGATGGCGGCTACGTCGCCGAGGCGCTGGGTGAAAGCATCATCACCGAAGCCAGCTCATGGGAAGAGTTGCGCGCCAACGTGCTTGAGGCGGTGGCGGCATTCTACTTCGACCGGCCCGCCCCCAAGGCCATCCGGCTGCATCTCGTCCGAGACGAAGTCTTGGCGTGAAGCTGCCGCGGGACGCTTCCGGGCGAGACTTGGTCTAAGCGCTCTGCCGCGAGTGGGGCTATCGCCAGGTTCATCAGGTCGGCAGTCACATCATCCTTCAGACCGCCGCCCCGATGTCGCATCGGATTTCGGTCCCGGATCACTCTCCCCTGCGGATCGGCACGCTCAACGCCATCCTGCGCGCCGTGGCCCGGGCCAAGCAGGTGCCCAAGGAAGACGTGTTGCGGTCGATGTAGCGGTCGCGGGGGACACCCTGCGCCTTTTCGCGGCCATCCCGATCTGCCGCCAAGCGGCACAAGAAGCGCATACCAGGTCAGCTCCCTCGTCCACGCGCCCGCCGCACGTGAATTCTCCGCGGCTTCAGCCGCAGCCACATCGGTCCGGCCTTTTCACCCAT
>JBBAVH010000103.1:0-1219 GCA_040397825.1 Opitutaceae bacterium | reverse complement strand
CCCACGAACACTTTTCAGCCTCGCTCAGCTCCCCACCAAACCTGGTGGAGTGCCGGAAAACGTCCCTCGGCTGCCGGAGTGGCGGCGGCCTGGCGGCGGTGCACGCCAGGTGAGCGAGCCCCCGTCGGGCGCGGTCGACGGCTGGCGCGGCGGTGTCTCGGCGGCGGGCGACGACGTGGGTCGCTGAAGCCTCTCCGTACGGAGACTTCCCGCTCGCGTGTGAGGCGCGCGAGGGCAAGGCACAGCTCGTCCGCCTCCTCCTGGAGCTCGGCGCGAAGGTCGAGCAGACCGATGGCGAGCGCGGAACGGTGCTCTTCCGTGCCGCGCACCGTGGGCATGCCGAGCGATGTCCTAGTGAAGAAGCGGCGGCTAACCGGCCAGAGCGATCGCCGCACCATGCTGGAGACTCATGCGCGCCGCCTCGTGTAGGAGCAGCCAGGTCGTGCGCTCGTCAGCCGCATCGGAGCCAGGTCGATCCTGGAACGCGTCGCCATCGCAGATTCGCCACGCCGTCGCGTCACCGAGGACGCCACCATCCGCCAGCGGGATTCCCAGGGCCGGAGCGATCGCGATCAGATCGTCCCGGAGGCGGTGGGAGGATCCCAGGAATCGACCATCCAGCCTCTCTTCGACCAGCACTCTGTCGAATTCGACGGGTATCCAGAATCCCTCACTCGCCGCGTGAGACACGAGGTGATGCTCTCCGCTCGCGAAGACCTGCTGGAGAACGGGGTCCCGCTCTGGAGCCTTGCGTCGGTCGATCTTGGGCCGGACCGCGCCTCCTCCAGCGAAGACGTGGGCTGCGAGTTGCTGAAGCCTGTGGATCGCTCCCCGACCATCGTGGTCCAGCAGGGACCTGCCGAATCCGGAGTACGTATCCATCGGCTTTTCGGGTCTGCGCAGATCGAAATAGACGGTCGGTTTTTGACGAGGCTCCGCGTAGGTCGGTAGACCCCGGAGAAGAAGCATCTCATTGATCAGATCGAGCTGCGCTTGGGCATGCGCTTGGTAGCGCTGTGAATAGGAGTCGCGAACGCGCAGGAACACTCCGACGGACAAGGTCGCCCCCTTTCTGGCATGCCGGCGCGGAATCGAGCTCAAGGCAGATCGTGAAGGCGCCTGTCGCCGCGCGGAACCGCCACATGATAGGCAGGGCTATCACGGCTCGCGCTCGCGCGCTCGGCCGCGCGCCGCGGAATGAACAAGCACGCCCCCGAGG
>JBBAVH010000102.1:0-1239 GCA_040397825.1 Opitutaceae bacterium | reverse complement strand
TCGGGATGTACAGGTAGTTGCCGAAGGCCTGGTTGCCGTTCACGCCCCACGAGGCGCGGAGCTTGAGGTCCGAGAACGGTAGCGCCGACATGAAGGACTCGTTCGTCAGGCGCCACGCCGCCGAGAAGGACGGGAAGAGACCCCACTGGTTCTCGGGGCCGAAGCGCGACGACCCGTCACGCCGGAGGCTCGCGGCGAACAGGAAGCGGTCATCGATCGAGACGTTCGCGCGACCGAAGAACGAGATCAGGCGGGCATCCTCGACGAAGAGCGAGGTGTTCTGCAGCCCCGCCGACGGCACGCCATTGATCGTGAGCAGGTCGGTGGAGAGCTCCTCGGCCCAGAAGTACGGGTAGTCACCGGTCTGCTCCTCATACGTGTACCCGCCCGTCAGGTCGACCGTGGCGCCCATCACCTTGCGGTTGTAGTTGCCGAACAGCTCGAAGACGGTGTTGAACTGGCGCGGGTTGCTCCGGTCGAACCGGCCGCCGCGCGCGCTCTCGACATCCTGCTGCGCCGTGGACGGCGAGAAGGAGGTGCGCTGCGAGGTGGCGAGGTCGAAGCCGGTACGCAGGGTCGCGGAGAGGCCCGCCACCTGCGGGATGAAGTACTTCGCCTCGATGTTGCCGACCGTGCGGTACGTCTGGCCGCGGTCGATCAGCTGGGCGAGGTCCTGGAGCGGATTGTTCGGGCCGAGGGGCTCCGTGTACTGGTAGTACGAGCTGCCCGTGAGCGGCGCCTGCGTCGGATCCATCGCGATCGCCGACCCGAGGACGCCGCCCGGCGTGTAGAAGTCGTCCGAGCGCGAGCCCTTCAGGTTGGTGCGGAACTCGAGCTGATCGTTCAGCATCAGGTCGCTGTAGGTCAGCGCGAGCGTCACCCGCTCCGCCGTGGTGCCGGCGAGCACGCCGTCCTGCCGGAGGGTCCCGACCGAGAGCCGGTAGCGCGCATCGTCGCGGATCCCCGCGAGCGACACATTGTTCTCAACGCCGGCCGCGGAGCGGAGCACCTGGTCCAGCCAGTTGGTCTGCGCGGCGCCGAGGCGCCCGACGTTCGAGTTCGCGTAGGTGGTGACCGCCGTCCGGAACTGGTTCGGCGAGAGGAGATCCGGGGTGCGAGCCGCCGTCGACGTCGAGAAGTTCGACGAATAGCTGAGCACCGGCTCCGCCGCCGACCCCGACTTGGTCGTGATCATCAGGACGCCGTTCGCGCCGCGCGACCCGTAGATCGCCGTCGCCT
>JBBAVH010000101.1:0-1250 GCA_040397825.1 Opitutaceae bacterium | reverse complement strand
CCTCCTTCGACGGGAAGCGGTCCGGGAACTCCGGCCGGTACTTCATGGTCTTGAACTGGCTCTCCGAGAACGGGTTGTCGTCGGAGACGTGCGGTCGGCTGAACGACCGGGTGACGCCCAGATCGGCCAGCTTCTGGGCGAGCAGCTTCGATTTCATGGCCGTGCCCCGGTCCGCGTGCAGCGTCAATTCGCCCGGTTCGATGTCCTGCTTCTCGGCGGTCTCGTCGAGCAGACGGCTGGCCAAGGCAGCGCTCTCGCGGTCGGCCAGCATCCAGCCGACGACGTACCGGCTGAACACATCGAGCACCACGTACAGGTAGAAGTAGGTCCACTTCACCGGGCCCCGCAGCTTGGTGATGTCCCAGCTCCAGAGCTGATTGGGCGCGGTCGCCAGCAGCTCCGGCTTCTTGTACTCCGGGTGCGTGCGCTGATCCCGCCGCTCCCGGTTCTCTCCAGCCTTCGACAGCAGCCGGTACATCGTCCTCTCCGAGCACACATAGACTCCTTCCTCCAGCAATTTCGCGTAGATCGCCGCCGGTGACACATCCATGAAACGCTCCGAGCGCAACAGCGCCAGCACCGCGGCTTCCTCGGCCTCGCTCAACGCCCGCGCGGGACGCCGTCGAGGTCGTTCCTCCGCGCCGGACGCAAGCTGCGGCGCTTCCTCGGTCTCGGCCTCAGCTCCAGGCAGGCGCCGGTACAGCGTCGCCCGCGACACCGCCAACGCCTCGCAGATCGCCGTCGTGGGCAGCGTCCCGACCGCCGCCGACGCCGCAGTCAGTCGCTCTTCACGTCCAACCCCAGCAGCCGGGAGACTTTTTTTTGGACCTCGATGATCAGCTCCGCCTGCTCCAGCCGCTTCTGCAGCCGCTCGTTCTCCCGGCGTAGCCGCTCGTTCTCCGTCCTCACCTCGCGGTCCGGATCCGCTTTGGGGCCGCGCTTCTGCGGCTCCAACGCCTCGAGCTCGCCCCGCTCCCGGGCCTCACGCCACTCGCTGATCGCCGACGAGTACAGGCCCTCGCGCCGCAGCACGGAGCCAATCTCCTGGCCCGCCGCACGACGGTCGTCCACCTCGCGCAGGATCTTCAGCTTGTAGGCCGCGCTGAAATGCCGCCGCCTGCCCTTCGCGGGCACCTCCGGCTCCGGCTTCGTCTTGGTCTCGCTCTCCACAGGCACCACTGAACTCCAGTTCACCCTCGTAGCCTAATCTCTTCGCTCCTCGGTGTCTCACGTATGTTGGCAGAGAGGGG
>JBBAVH010000100.1:0-1262 GCA_040397825.1 Opitutaceae bacterium | reverse complement strand
CAGTAACGCCCGGTGAAGTTGGAGGCGTTTTCGCGGATGACCCGCACGGGGGTTGAGCCGCCGTTGCGATGAGCTGGCGCCGCCGGGCATGCACGGATTCGCACTCGCGCTGCTCCTCGCGCGTGCGCTCACGCGTGTGCGCTCACGCGTGCGAGAGAAGAAATCGCTGGCGGCGACCCGTCCGGTAGGCCAGAAGAACCGGTGTCAACAAAGCAGGCTCAACAAGGCGGCCACCTTGTCCGGCTCGGACGACGACACCGCCAGCGACCCTCGAGTCCATACCACGGCTTTGGGGTTTCTGGCCCCTGGAAACCTGGAGGACGAACGGATGACGAGTGTTGACCGAAAGATTCGCTCGGCGGCGGGGATGCTCGCCGTCGGGCTGGCAGGGGCGGGCCTCGGCCGCATCGAGGATGACCGCGGTTCGCGAAACAGGCGCTGGTCGGTGCTTTCGCTGGCCAAGGGGCTCATGGTTGGCTTGGTCGTCGGACTGCAGGGCTTCAAGCAGCTGGAGGCGCTGACCGACAGTCTCTCGCGTGGCATGCGGGGGAAACTCGGTATCGGGCGCCGGCTGTCCGACACGACCGCGCGGGACTTCCTGGTCCACGCGCGCTTGGCGTCGCTGCAGTCGGCGTTGCACCGGCAGGTCCGCACTGCGCTGCGCAGAAAGCAGCTCGAGCCAGTGGGGTTGCCCTGCAACGTCGTCGCCTTCGACGGCAAGACGACCATGACGCCCTACGGCGGTGGACTCTATGCGCAGGAGCAGTCGGCGGGGAGACACGCCATGCGGACGATGACCTGCACGCTGGTGTCGTCGCGGGCACCCATCTGCATCCATGCTTCTCCGATTCCCAAAGAGACCAACGAGATGCGGCACTTCGCCACCGCCGCGCGCGAGGTGGCGCGGGCCTACGGCCGTGGCTCATTGGTCGAGTTGGTGACAGCCGACGCCGGCATGACCAGCCTCGAGAACGCGACCGTCGTGCATGAGGAACTCCACGCGGGCTACTTGTTCGCCCTCAAGGGAACGCAATCCGAGCTGCTCGCCGAGGCGGAGCGGCTCCTCGCCAACCTGCCCCACGGCCAAGCCGTCGCACGCACCGAAGAGACCATCGGCGGCAAGCTGGAGCGCCGCTTGCTCTGGCACACGACCGAGATGGCGGGCTACCACGGCTGGACCCACCTGCGGACGGTGCTGCGCGTGCGCTGGGAGACCGTCTCGAAGGACGGGACGCTCCTCGCCGAGATGGAGCGCTACTTCG
>JBBAVH010000099.1:0-1323 GCA_040397825.1 Opitutaceae bacterium | reverse complement strand
CACCCGGAGAGGTGACAGAGTGGTCGAATGTGCGTGATTGGAAATCACGTGTACCCGCAAGGGTACCGGGGGTTCGAATCCCCCCCTCTCCGCCATCCTTCGCCAAGCCTACGGAGGGCAAGCCAGCCTCGAGATGTCGAAACACGATCTGAGGCGAAGGATGCCCCCCATAGGCTTGGCGACGGATGGCCTTAGCGTCTGCACGAGCCTACGGCTGGCAGGCCGAATTCAGCGGCTGACGGGCGTTAGCCAGCAAAGGGCGAAAAGACCTGCGGAGGCTGCCCTACGTCTCGTCAGCCAGAGTCTGGGCGAAGGTGGGCGCGGTGGCATGGGTTCGCGGTTTGCCCATAATCGTCTGCCACGGGCGATCCCGTCCAGCTCCCGCGTGCTCGCCATCGCGCCGTTTTCCGTCCGACTTTTCGCCGTCCCTCCATGAGCCCCGAGGAAATCCTTCGAGTGTTTGTCCGTCCTGGGAGCGATCGCTCCGCGAACATTTTCCCATGACGATCTCCGGGGAAAACGTGGTTTCGCCCGGCGACCTCGCGCTCGCGCGGATCCTTTGGGACTGGCAAGCGGCGCACGATGAGCCGGCGCCGGCCGACGCCGCGCTCGGGCTCGGGAGCTACGATGTGCGCGTGGCCGACCGTTGCGTGGAGCTGTTCCGCGCCGGGCAGGTGCGCCTCGTCTGTTTCTCCGGCGCGAGCGGCAACTTCACCGAAGGCCGCTTTCCGCAAGGCGAGGCCCGCGCCTTCGCCGAGCGCGCCCTCGCGCTGGGGTTGCCGGAGTCGGCGCTCGTGGTCGAGCCGCACGCGCGCAACACGGCCGACAACATCCGCCTCGCCCGGCCGCTCCTCGAGGCCCGCGGCGTGCGCTCCCTCATCGTGGTCGCCAAGCCCAACATGCTCGCCCGCGCCCGCGCCACGCTGCCCATCCACTGGCCGGAGGTGAGCGTGGGATTCGCGGGCGCCCGCGTGCCGTTCGGACGAGATCTCGCCCCGGGCCGCTCGCTGTCCGACCTCATCGACGAACTCGTCGGCGACGCCGAACGTCTCCGGATCTATCCGGCGCGCGGCTGGCAGGTGCCGGTGTCTATTCCCGATGCAGTGGGCGGCGCGGTGCGGGAGCTCATTCGGCGAGGATACGATCGGCATTTGCCGCGCTGAAGTTCATGGCCGCGGAGTCGATGACCATGGGTGGAACTAGTGAAATAATATTGCAGTTAAGTGGCTTATATGATTGATCGATAATCGAAGCGTTCGGGCAGTTTCAGTTCCGCGTATCCCCAGAGAAGTGTAGCCGCGATGCTCGATAGTTAACCCCCCC
>JBBAVH010000098.1:0-1328 GCA_040397825.1 Opitutaceae bacterium | reverse complement strand
CTTTTCACTTCCCCATTCGGCGCCCCGCCGGTTCAGTCCCGGTAGTCGAGCGCCGGCTTCCGGTCGCCCAGCAGCGGCGTGTAGCGGTAGTCGCCCTTCGACTGGATGAACTCCTCCTTCGCCTTGGCGATGATGGCGGGCCTGGTGAGCAGGTCTACGCCCATGTTGGCCAGGGCCCTGGCGGCGACCATCATCCCCTTGACGCCGATGGAGGTGCCGCCGCAGGCGACGGCCTGCCAGCTGTGGGCGGGCGTGCCGGGCACCCAGGTGGCCGTGCCGAAGCCCACGGTGGGGAGGGTGTAGCTCACGTCGCCGACATCCGTGGAACCGGGACTGACGCCTCTGGGTTGTGCGAGCGGACTGACGGACGCGGCCGTGGCGACCGCGGGCACCTTCCCGGTCAGCGTCGCCTGGACCTTCGCGGCGAAGGCCGTCTCCTCGGGCGTGTACTCGACGCCGCCCGCCAGTACGAGGTTGGGATGCATGGCCTCAGCGAGGCTGCGGTTGATGAGCAGGTCGTGCGTGCCGCCGATGACCTCGTATTTCATGGTGGTCTCGGTGCCAAGGGCCGCACCCTCGGCGGCCTTCACGACGCGGTCGAAGATATCCATCACACTGCGCTTGTCGGGATGCCGCACGTAGTAGTACACTTCCGCGAAATCGGGGATCACGTTGGGCGCCTTGCCCCCGCTGGTGATGACGTAGTGGATGCGGGTGTCCTGCGGCACGTGCTCGCGCATGAGGTTGACCATATGGTCCATCGCCTCTACGGCGTCGAGGGCGGAGCGGCCCTGCTCCGGGGCCATGGCGGCGTGCGCGGAGCGGCCGTAGAAGCGGAACTTGGCCGACTTGTTGGCCAGGGCGCCCTCGACGGCCACGCTGTTCTCGCTGCCCGGATGCCAGTGCAGCGCCACGTCCACATCCTTGAACAGTCCCTCGCGCACCATGTACACCTTGCCCGAGCCGCCCTCCTCGGCGGGACAGCCGAAGACCTTCAGCGTGCCCTTCCAGCCGTTCCGTTCCATCTCGTGGCGCAGCGCGATGCCGGCCGCCACGGAGGCGGTGCCGAAGAGATGGTGGCCGCAGCCATGGCCGGGCCTGCCTTCGGCGACGGGCCGCTTCTCGGCGACGGCCTGCTGCGAGAGGCCCGGTAGCGCGTCATACTCGGCGAGGATGCCGATGACGGGACTCCCGCTGCCGTAGGTGGCCACGAAGGCCGTCGGGATGCCCGCCACGCCCTTCTCCACCCGGAAGCCCTCCTTCCCGAGCATGTCCGCCAGCAGCGCCGCACTCCGCACCTCCTTGTAGCCCACTTCGGCGAAGCCCCA
>JBBAVH010000097.1:0-1403 GCA_040397825.1 Opitutaceae bacterium | reverse complement strand
TGGGACTGCTACCGCCGCTTCATCCAGATGTACGGCGACGTCGTCCTCGGCGTGCAGAAGCGCGAGAACGAGGATCACGAGCCGTTTGAGACCGTCATCCACGCCTACAAGCACGAGGTCTACCACGCCGACATCGAGGATTCGAAGCTCACCGCCGCCGACCAGCAGGAGCTCGTCAAGCGCTTCAAGGCCCTCGTGAAGGAGCGCACCGGCAAGGTATTCCCGGCCAGCCCCTGGGACCAGCTGCGCGGCGCCGCCGGCGCCGTCTTCGGCTCCTGGATGAACGACCGCGCCATCGTCTATCGCCGCAAGTACAACATCCCCTCCGAGTGGGGCACCGCGGTGAACGTGCAGGCGATGGTGTTCGGCAACACCGGTGACACGTCGGGTTCCGGCGTGGCCTTCACCCGCAACCCCGCCAACGGCGCGAACGAGTTCTACGGCGAGTTCCTTATCAATGCCCAGGGCGAGGATGTCGTTGCCGGCGTCCGCACCCCCGAGCCCGTCCTCAAGCTCAAGGAGCAGATGCCGAAGTCCTACGCGGAACTCCTCAAGGTGCGCGCGACCCTGGAGAAGCACTTCAAGGACGTGCAGGACGTCGAGTTCACCATCCAGGAAGGCAAGCTGTTCATGCTGCAGACGCGCAACGGCAAGCGCACCGCCGCCGCCGCGCTCAAGTTCTCCATGGATATGGTGAAGGAGAAGCTCATCGACTGGAAGACGGCCGTCATGCGCAACCCGGCCGACCAGCTCGAGCAGCTGCTCGCGCCGATCTTCGACCTCTCCGAGGTGAAGAAGGCCAAGGTCATCGCCACCGGCCTTCCCGCCGGCCCCGGCGCCGCCACCGGCAAGATCTACTTCAACGCCGACCGCGCGGTGCAGGCCGCCGAAAAGGGCGAGAAGGTGCTGCTCGTACGCGTCGAGACCTCCCCCGAGGATCTCCGCGGCATGATCGCGGCCGAGGGCATCCTCACCGCCCGCGGTGGCGTCTCCTCGCACGCCGCCCTCGTCGCCCGCCAGATGGGCAAGGTCTGCGTGTGCGGCGCCTCCGCCGTCCACATCGACTACGAGCGCAAGACCGCCTCGATCGCCGGCCAGACCTTCGGCGAGGGCGACTACCTCTCGATCGACGGCACGTCCGGCACCGTGTACGCGGGCCAGATCAAGACCGCTCCCTCGGAGATCATCGCCGGCCTCCTCAACAACGACGAGGCCGCGAAGAAGACCGAGAAGTTCCGCAGCTACGCGCAGCTGATGAAGTGGTGCGCCCAAGCCACCCGCCTGCAGGTGCGCACCAACGCCGACACCCCCGAGCAGACCCGCAACGCCATCGCGTTCGGCGCCGTCGGCATCGGCCTCACCCGCACCGAGCACATGTTCTTCGAGGGCGACCGCATCGACGC
>JBBAVH010000096.1:0-1430 GCA_040397825.1 Opitutaceae bacterium | reverse complement strand
TGGCCGGCCGGCACCGCCACCGCCGCGGCGCGGCGATGCTTCAATGACTGGATCGGGGTTCGACCTGGTGGGATCGGTCTCACTGAGGATGCCCGGGCTCTGCGCCAGTTTCGGCAGTGGCTCAAGCTGCACTCCGATTCACGCTTCAAGCCCTGGGGCCGAACGGACTCGGACAACAAGCCCAATACCCCCCTTATGGCCGGCTGGCGCCGCGAGATCGAGGCGGACGAGCGCAACACGGCCGGCGACCTGGTGCGCGTGCCAGTGGGCCGCGAGTGGTTCGTCTATCCCGAGGTGTTCCACGATGAAGCCTGCAAGGGCTACTCGGGCGAGCGCGTGCTCTACCTGCTGCGGGCGCGTGGACACCTGCACACGGAAGGCAAGCGCAAGGGCTACACCTGTCGGGCCGAGCCACCTGGCTGGGGAAAGGTTTCGGTCTACCGCGTCAAGAGTTCGATCCTCGAAGGCGACGAGGACGAATGACGCGACCGCCCGAGTAGCGAGGGCAGCCGCCCAGCCCGGCGAGGGGGCGCAGCGGGGCAACCCTCGCGCGGCCGATTCGTGCCGAACCCTTCACCAGTGCGAAGCCCTGCGCACGCTGGCTGACGATGACGGGCGAAGCGCCGCGACCTGCGCAGTGTGTACCGGGCTACGCGGCGCTCCGGCCACTGTCGGCGGCGGGCGCCTGCACCCCCCGTCATGGGTCCTCCCTGAGGGAGAGCGATGCGGGTAATTCGAACCCCGATCTTGCGCCAGCGGCGGACGTTCGCACATTGTTCGCCCGGGGGTGCGCATCCCGTTGTGCGGAGCTGTAGCGCCCGGGGCATGGCTGGCCGGCAACACGACGCGACCGGACGGGCGGCCCGCAGCGGCCGACAGCGGACAACCCTTCAAGCGGGTTTCCGCACTTCCGCACTTCGGTTCCGCACTTGGGCAAAGTGCGCCCCGGTTCGGCGCGGGCCGCTGCGATTCGGTCCCGCACTTCCGCACTTCCGCAGCGGCAAAACGAGGGGAGCCAGTGCGAACCGTGCTCCGGGCGGCCCGAGCCGGCCCGATCCAGCCCGGTGGGGTGGGGGGTCCGAATCTCTGGGGTCCATGTGCGCGGGACCGGCCACCTGGCCGGAATTTTGCGCACGCGAGTTTTCGGGGGAGGGGGGGTATCGGGCCGGGCACCGAGGCCGGCTCGGCCTGGCCGCCTGGCCGGAGTGGGGGCCGAATGGTGGCGCCGATGCTACACTCGCGGGCTTTTCACGGCGGGTTCGCCGGGGGGTTCGATGGCAGGGCCACGAGTCTGGGGGCATTCTTGGGGGCACTCCCCGAGGCCGACAAGCTCGAAACCCGCATGGATGCTGGGTTTCCTGGCTTCATTCGGACTCTTCCTCCCCTGCCAATCCTTTCCGCTGTGCGCGGCGGCGTGGCCCTTAGCAAGC
>JBBAVH010000095.1:0-1480 GCA_040397825.1 Opitutaceae bacterium | reverse complement strand
ACTGGGCCCAGCCCGCACCCGACCGCAGCTGGACGGTCTTCGTTCCGACGAACGATGCCTTCGCGCGGCTCTCCGAGCAGGAGCGTTCGACGCTGCTTGACCCGAAGAACCGGGAAGCGCTCCGGGCCGTGCTCGACTGGCACGCGCTTCCGAAGCTCCAGGTCTGGAGCTTCGACCTGAATGGCGGCGGGCGTGCGCCCGTGATGATCTCGGAGAACAAGGATCGGTTCGTGCTCGATGTGCTCGCGGACGGCTCGGTCTTCGTCTACCGCATGCGCTCGATGCGCGATCGCTCGCTCGAGGAGCCCTTCAAGGCGCGGATCATCGCCGGCGACATCGCCGTCGGCTCGAGCGTCGTGCATGTGGTTGACCGCGTGCTCATCCCGCCGCAGTACGAGAACACGCTCATTGCCTCGCAGGCCTACCGCGAGAAGGATGTGAAGGAATCGGCAATGGCCGCCGACTCGCAGTTCATGGCGGCGTACGAGTTGCGCGGCACCATGAAGCAGGCCGAGTCCATGGAGGACGCCGCCGCCATCGCGGTCTATCGCATGGGGCTCCGGATGCTTGAGGAGGTGGTGCCCCTCGACCGGGACGGCATGGTCATCATGGGCGACGAGCAGTCGAATGACCGCACCGTGCTTCGCGACCGCCTGCGGGCGCGGATCGACGATCTCGATCGCGTCTGGTACGCCAAGTTCATGAAGGGCAGCCCGCCCACGAAGAGCCTGTCGGAACCCGCTTCCGCTGGCGCCGTGCCTGCGGGCGAAGCCGCTCCCGTCGCTGCGCCGTCCGCAGCACCGGCCGTGCGCGGTTCCACGAACGCCGCCGATGCCGCGACGCCGGCGTCCGCGCAGAAGACGGAAGCCCTCCGTGCGCCGTCATCGCTCGAGTGGTGCGAGGTCATCGAGAAGGACTGCGACCCCAAGGTCGTGACGGACGCCGTGCTGCGTGAGGCCATCGTGCGAACCGGTCTGCCGTGGCGCGTGCGCGATAAGTCGACGGGCATCGAGATGCTGCTCGTGCCGCCAGGACAGTTCACGATGGGAAAGAGCGCGGGCGACGCCGAGGCGCTCGCAAACGAGGTTCCGGCCCATCCCGTCACGCTCACCCAGGCCTTCTACCTCGGTCGCTACGAGGTGACGAAGGAGCAGTTGGCGAAGGTCCTCGGCAGCGATGCGCGCACCGGCGCGGAGCGCATCGAACCCGGCGCGCAGGGCGTACAGGTCGATGCGGGTGGAGGCCGAACGATCATCGTGAGCGGCGGCGTCGGAATCGTCGATTCAAAGGGCAACCCGTTGCCCACGCGCCAGACCGCGGAGCCGGGGCCCGACGGCACCATCGTCTTCACCACCACCCCCGCGGAAGCCGGGCCCGCGGCCGCTCCGGATACGCGCAGCGGCCTGCCCGCTCTTGCCAGCTGGCCCAAGACCGCCGAGTTCTGCCGCAAGGCGGGGCTCCGGCTCCCGACCGAGGCCGA
>JBBAVH010000094.1:0-1550 GCA_040397825.1 Opitutaceae bacterium | reverse complement strand
GCAGCGGAGATGAAGCGCATCCTTGATGGCGAGATCGCCTACATCGTCACCCAGGTGGTCGCCGCCCCGGCGCCCGTGGTGGTCAAGGAGGAGCCCGTCGTCGCTCCGGCCCCGGCGCCCGTGGTGGTGAAGGAGGAGCCCGTCGCCACCCCGGCCGGTCTTCACCTGTACATCGACTGCATCCCCGAGAAGGGCGTCGTGTACACGGACCTGCTCACGCTGCTCTCGCCGTACATCGCGCGCGTGGAGACTGAGGGCTACCGCGACGAGAAGACCGGCAAGGCGGAGAAGGTGGCGCACTACGGCCTCGTCCCGTACAACAACGGGGAGAAGATGGTCATCGGCTACATGCTCTCCGACGTGGCGAAGTTCCGTCACGCGGGTGCGATCCTCGTGGACAGCCGGATGCCCATCAGCCTCCGCGCCCTGGAGGTATTGCGCCCGATGGCCACGGTCGTCGTGAGCGGTCGCCGCTAATGCTGTCGATGCCGACGCCCTGCCGTCGCCGGCATCCCCACATCCAGAACCTACGCTGTGTGGACGTTGCCGGTCATACCGGTGTCCACATGGCGGAGGATTCTGCCGGCTTCATCTGCATCCTATGGACGGACGACATGGACGATAGCGACCTGACCGGCCTCGCCGCGCGCGAAGCGGTCAACCACCCCGCCCACTACGGCGGCGCCGAGAATCCCTACGAGGCCATCAAGGTCATCGAGGCGTGGGACTTGAACTTCAACCTCGGCAACGTGCTGAAGTACGTCAGCCGCGCCGGTCGGAAGGATGCGTCCCGCGACATCGAGGACTTGGAGAAAGCGGCGGCGTACCTGCGCTTCGAGATCGAACGGAGGGCACGTAATGTTTGAACACGCCCTGTCCACCCTGCGCCGGGCCGCCGAGCACGGGTATCCGTGGTCGATCTACCCCGCTGAAGCCACCGCCCTCGTCGCGGAAGTGGAGCGCCTGCGCGCCGAGTTGAAAGCCGAGCGCGCCGCCGTGGTGGCATGGCTTGAAGCGAGGGCGTTTGACTTTCACGGTTGCGATGGCGTGACGGAACATGCGCTTCTTGCGGTAATAAGCGAAGTCGAACGCGGCGAGCACCGCCGCGAGGAGGAGCCATGACCGACGACGAAGCCGACTGGAAGATGGCGGGCCAGCTTGCTGCGGAGTCCTTGTTCGCAGCGCAAGACATTGAAGCCGTCGCGGCGATTATCGCCACCGCCAGAGCCACCGAGCGCGCCGCCGTGGTGGCGTGGTTGTTGAAGCGCGTGGAGAACTCCTACGCCGTGGGCACCGTCCCCGGCACCAACGGGTACGAGGCGCGCATGATTCTTGAAGCCATCGAACGCGGCGAGCACCGCCGCGAGGAGGAGCGATGACCAGCGCGGAATCCATCGCGAAAGCGGCGGCTTTGACGGACGGGTATGGGCTACCCGAGGACGCGCTCGAACTGCTGCGGAACGAGATCAGCTGGGCACTCGACCTTTCCGAAGCTCGTGGGCGCAGCGACGAGCGCGCCGCCGTGGTGGCGTGGCTGGAGAAAGCCGGAT
>JBBAVH010000093.1:0-1555 GCA_040397825.1 Opitutaceae bacterium | reverse complement strand
ATGTGGTTGTTGGTGATGCCGGCGCTGTGCTCCTTGCGGGTCCAGAGCAGGCTGGTCTGGAGGCGGGTGCGGGGGAAGCCGTCGCGGCCGGCGAGGTTCGCGGGGTTCACCGTGCGGGTGAAGCCGTAGAACTTCAGGTAGGTGGCGTTGCTACGGAGGCTGAACTGGCCGAAGTCGGTGGTCCGCTTACGGTAGTTCACCTCGAAGTCATAGCCCTCAACCTTCTGGAAGGCCAGGTTGACCACGCTGTCGCTGATGTAGCGGATGCGGCCGGGGACCGTGACGGTCTGGCCCGGGGCAACCGGCGAGACGGCGCCGTTCGGACCGGACAACACGTTGATCGGGTTCGCCGTGCGATTGGTGTAGGTCTCAGTGCCCGGGTCGCGGACCACGAGGTCCTCGGTGCC
Source organism: Opitutaceae bacterium (assembly GCA_040397825.1). Classification (GTDB taxonomy): domain Bacteria; phylum Verrucomicrobiota; class Verrucomicrobiia; order Opitutales; family Opitutaceae; genus ER46. The sequence goes on along the minus strand of JBBAVH010000093.1, from coordinate 1,148 downwards.
GCCGCCCACCTCGTTCTGGCGGATGAAGCCAGTGCCGACCGAGGTGATAATGTTGCTCTGCTCGATATGGAAGAACGAGGCGCCGAGCGACAGGCCTTGGAGGGCCTTGACCGGAACATCGTACACGAAGCCGTACTGCCAGCCCTTCGCGTTCTCGGGCGTCAGGTTCGGGTTGCCGCCGGCGCGCACGAGGCGCTGGGTGGCGGCGCCGTCGAACGGATCACCGGTGAGCAGCTGCGGACGACGGAGGTCGGCGAGGCCGTTGGGGAGCGACTCGCGCACGCCGCCGTAGAGCTGGGGCAGCGTCGGGGAACGGAAGGCCTCGTTGTAGGTGCCGCGGAGCATCAGGGACTTCACCGGCTGCCAGCGCACGCCGACATAGGGCGTCAGGCCGGAGTCATAGCCGTCGGAGAACTGCTCGTAGCGGCCGGCGAGGGTGAGCTCGAGGCGGTTGATGCCCGCGAGGGTACCCGCCTTGACGAGCGGGGCGTTGAGCTCGATGGCGCCGGACTTCACACGGCGGCTGGCGTCGGTGGAGTCGGCGAGGCGGACCTGGCCGATGATGTCGTCGAGGGTGGTGGAGATGGCGTCGTTGGCCTCGCCGAACTTCTCCTTGCGCCACTCGAGGAGGACCGCGCCGCCGAGGGCGCCCGTGGGGAGCTGGGCGATCTCGCCGGAGAGCTGGGCATGCCAGAGGTCCTGCGTGGAGTAGCCGCCCTTCTGGGTGGTCACCCGGATGCCATCGAGGACGTTTGCCGGGTTCCGGTAGGAAGCGCCGCCGAAGATGTTGAGGGCGTCCGGGGTGCTCTTCGCGAGGGCGGCCCGGAGGCGGCTCTCGGAGATCGCATTCTTGGTCTGGTCGACGACCTTGTCGTTGTCGTACGAGTAGTAGATGTCCCAGTTCCAGCGGTCGAGGATGCTGCCCTTGGCGCCGGCCACCAGGCGCCAGGAGTCGTTGGTGATGTCGGCCATGCGGGGGCCGATGTCGACCGGGCGGTAGTTGAAGGAGACGTCGACGCCGAAGGGATTCCAGTAGTTGGTCTTCGGGACGATGATGTTGTTATCACCCGCGGTCGAGATGGGGGAAGGCGCCAGCTCGATGTGGGACTTGTTCTGCTGGTAGGCGGTCTCGACGTAGAACGAGACGT
>JBBAVH010000092.1:0-1590 GCA_040397825.1 Opitutaceae bacterium | reverse complement strand
GCGAGGCCGGCGCCGTTGACGAGGCAGGCGATGTTGCCGTCGAGGGCGATGTAGCTGAGCGAGTACTTGGAGGCCTCGATTTCCTTGGGATCCTCCTCGTTGAGGTCGCGGAGGGCGACGATCTCGGGGTGGCGGAAGAGGGCGTTGTCGTCGAAAGAGACCTTGCCGTCGAGGGCGAGGACGTCGCCGGTGGGCGTGGTGATGAGCGGGTTCACCTCGACCATGGAGGCGTCGGTCTCCCAGTAGCAGGTGTAGAGCGCGCGGATGAGGCGGGCGGCGTTCTTCGCCTCGTTGCCGGTGAATCCCAGGCGGGTGACGAGCTCGCGCACCTGGTAGTCGGCGAGGCCGTAGGCGGGGTCGACAAAGACCTTGGTGATCTTCTCCGGGGTCTCGTGGGCGACCTTTTCGATCTCCACGCCGCCTTCGGTGGAGGCGACGATCACGGGCCGCGAGGAGGCGCGGTCGAGGAGGATGGCGAGGTAGTACTCCTTCTTGATGTCGCTCGCGACGGTGAAGTACACGGTCTGGACCTTGCGGCCGGCGGGGCCGGTCTGAAGGGTGACGAGCGTGTTGCCGATCATCTTGCCGGCGATCGCCTTGGCATCGGCCTTGGTCTGGCAGAATTTCACGCCGCCCTTGAAGCCGTCGGTGAAGGTGCCCTTCCCGCGGCCGCCGGCGTGGATCTGCGACTTCACCATCGTCGGACCCTCGGGCAGCTGGGCGAGAGCGGCGTCGAACTCCGCGGCCGAACGCGCGGGCGCGCCCTTGGGCACCGGAACGCCGAATTTCTCGAACAACGCCTTGGCCTGATACTCGTGGATGTTCATGCGGGAAAAAGAATTCCGAGTAAGTCACAGGGCGAGACGGGAAAGCACGAAAAAAAGCTCCGTCGTTTCCGCGGATTGCATTTCGGTCGCGGCCCGAGCAGGGTGCCCGACTTTATGGAAGCGCACGATGTGATGCGAACAGTGCTCAAGACGACCAGCGCCAAGCAAATCGCGGCCGGGATGAACTTGTCGCTGTCGCTCGTCTACAAGTGGGCCGAGCCGCCCGTCGAAGGCGTGCCTTCCGGGAGCCCGCTGGACCGCGTCGGGCAGTTGGTGCGCATCAGCAAGGATCCGCGGGTGGCGCAGTGGGTCTGCGAGCAGGCCGACGGTTTTTTCATCCGCAATCCCCCGGATCAGCCGCTGGACCGCACGCTCATTCCCGCTACCAACGATATCGTCCAGGAGTTCGCCGACATGCTCGCCTACATCGCGCAGTCGTCCTCTGACAACGTGATCACGAAGGACGAGGCGAAGGCGATCCGCCGGCGCTGGGAGGAGCTTAAGTCCGTGACCGAAGGCTTCGTGCGGGCGGCGGAGAGCGGGTCATTTGGTCCGGCGCCCGCCGCGGCACAGAAGAAATAATCGGTTAGCATGATCGCGCGAACCGCGGTGCGGTCCGCCGGGGACGGCGTACCCTACCATGCGATGTGAGGTGGGGTCGACGGTGCCCGGATCGACCGCGGGATACGGTCCGGAGTGCGTGTTGGTCCGGTAGGGGCGCCGCTCCGCGGCGACCGCGAAATGGGGGAAGGGGAGTCGGAAG
>JBBAVH010000091.1:0-1605 GCA_040397825.1 Opitutaceae bacterium | reverse complement strand
GGACCGCGTCACGACATAGCCGCATCAGGTAGGGACGCGTCGGCGACGCGTCCGCCCGCGCCCCTACCTTAAGACAGGACCCTACAACCATTCGCGTCCTCGTGTCCTCAGGTCCTCGTGTCGTCGTTGCATCCCGCCACCCCGCCCACCACCCGCCACCCGCAACGTGTGTCTCTCACTTTTGCACCTTTGCACAGGCCGTAGGCCTATTTGCACTTTTGCACCGCAGCCATCCCGCCCTCGTGTCCTCGGCTGTATCCCTTGCCAACGTGTCACCGTGTCACCATGTCCCCTCACGGCTCCGCCGCGCCGCTTCATTTCTGCGCGGCCCTCATCCGGAGGTTGGCCGCGGCGAACGCCTCACCCATGAGCGCGAAGGTCTTGGCGCAACCGAGGTAATGATAACCGGCATTCGAGGCCCCTCGCTTCAGCGTGGCGGCCTCCTCGGGCGTGATCAGCTTGGCTTCGTACTCCTTGACGTAGGCCTTCTGCTGCGCGTCGGTCATCTTGCCGTCGGCGTTGGCCGAGCGCTTGCCCTTGTTCTTGAGCTCGAAGGCCATCTGCCGGACCTTCTCTTTCTTGTCCTGGATGGCGCCGAGCTTCTCGTCCCAGAACGGCGCGGTCTGTACGGCGGTCACGTTCCCCTTGAACTCGGGCAAATCCGCCGGCGCCGCCATGGCCTCGCGGAAGGCGAGGTTATCCTCGCTGCCGGGATCCTTGCCGCCGACGCCCATGACGCCGATGACGAACGGCAGCTTGGGCGCGCCGAGGTCCTTGCGCACGTCGCGGATGAAGGCGACGAGCAGGTCCGAGTAAGCCGTGAAGCGTTTGCCGGCCTGACCCTTGGGCTGCTTGGGATAGAAGTTGCCGTCCACCATGTCGTTGAACCCTTGGAACCACACGAAGCCCGCCAGCTCGTAGCCTTCCTTGGGATCGTAGGCCGGACAGACGCGGCCCGGGTTCGCAAGGACCTGCTTGGCGTGCGCCATCATCAGACGATAATAATGACCTGAGTCGGCGAGCGGGTGCTTGTCCTTCTCGAGATCGGTCTTGGTCCGCGGATACGGGCCCGCGCCCGGCGAACGGAAATCATAGTTCAAGGACTTGCCGCCCCAGGCGGCCTTGATCAACAACACCGGGCCTTGGCCCGCGCGCCCCATCGCCAGGCCGAAAGTATATTCGGGCCCGATCTTGCCGCCGTCCTTGGCCGGATCCTGGCGCGAGCCATAACCGGTCGTCAACGGACCGAAGCCCTCGCCGTTCTTGTCGCCGATGCCGGTGTGATAGGAGATCCACACGTTCTTCGCGGCCGCCGGCTTGCCGTCCGGCCCCAGCATGCGCTTCAGCAACGGGGCGGTCGCCGGGTCCTCCCCGATGTAGTCGATCGTCTCGACCTTCGCATGGCCTTCCATGTTCGACTGCCCGACCAGGATGTAGACCTGCAGGGGTTTCGCCGCGACAGCGCACGCGGCCATGACGAACCACGCGAACAAGGGGTATCTCATTCCTCGCTTATACCTCTCCCGCCCCATCCCGCAATCCTCAGGGTAGGACGCGTCGGCGACGCGTCCGCGGTCGCGATACCGTCGCACCCCTTCCCGCCAC
>JBBAVH010000090.1:0-1685 GCA_040397825.1 Opitutaceae bacterium | reverse complement strand
CGCTCACGCACAAGGGCGAGCGCCAAGCCGCCCGGATGGCACATTGGCTGAACCGGCACCTGCCCGGCAATGCGCGCGTGCTCGTCAGCCCCGCCTTGCGCACACGGCAGACCGCTGCCCACCTCGAGCACAAGCTGCGCCTGTGCCCCGACCTCGCCCCCGGCGCGAGCGTGGACGCGCTGCTGGGTGCAGCGCGCTGGCCCGAAGCGCGGGAGGCCGTGGTGATCGTGGGCCACCAGGACACCCTGGGCCTCACGGCCGCCTGGCTCCTGGCGCAGAGCGTCGAGCCCTGGTCGGTCCGCAAGGGCGCCGTGTGGTGGCTGCGGCGGCGCGAGCGGCAGGGCTATCCGACCGTGAACCTCCACGCCATCCTTTCGCCAGACCTCGTATGAGGGTGGCGACACGGCGCATCGGCCGTGGCACCACCCCCCGCCCGGATCAATAGGTCAGGTTGAGCTGGTAGATCGCCGTGGTGCCGCTGACCTCGTGGCCGACGATCAGCAGGGGCCGCCCGTTGGGCGACTTGCCTGCCGGCACGAAGATCAGTCCCTCCGGCCCCGTATCACCCGCCGTGCCCGCGCGCGTGTTGAGGTAGGTGACGTAGGCGGGAGCCTGCGGGGAGGTGATGTCGTAGACCATCACGCCGCCGATGCGCTCCAGCCCGATGAAGGCGTAGACCTTGGCACCGATGCGGCCCACCACCACGCCCTCGGGCTCGGGGCCCTTGCTCGGGCTGCGCGCATCGAGGGTGTCGTTGTCGTGGCTGGCATTGAACTTCGCCTGGGTCAGCGCGGTGGTGCGCTGCTCGAGCTGGTCGCCCGAGTCGAAGACGCGCGCCAGGCCGGCGTTCCAGATCGAAAAGGAGCGTGCGCCGAAGCTGTAGAGCTCGTTGCACTGGCCAGCCGCGTTCTTGCCCGTCGAGTTGCCGTTGGGGTTCGCCGTGATCCGAAGGCGCCCGAGGTTGGAGTCCAGGATCAGGTTGGCGGCGTTCGGGAAGACGGTTGGATCCAGGCCCGCCGTGCAGTGCGCGCGCACGCGGGTCTCCTCGTTGAAGCCCGGCCAGTCGGCGCGGGCATCGCCCTCGTTGGCGGTGACGAGAAAGGTCTGCCCGTTCACCGTGTAGGCGGCGATCGCGTCGGGCTGGTACATGCCGCGCACGGGATAGGGCTGGATCTTGATGGCCGGCGTACCGGTGTTGGTGTTGACGCCACCGTCTTCATCGCTGGCGTCCAGTCCCATACCCGCCACGCTGTGGTCCTTGAAGCCCAGGCCGCGCACGTCGAGCACGCGGGCGGTGGCGATGTCCACGACGGCCACGGCGTTGTTCTCCTGCAGCGTCACGTAGGCGGTGCGTCCGTCCTCGCTCACGGCGATGGACTCGGGCTCGAGGTCCTGTGCCACGGTAGCGCCGGGGCCGTAGATGCGTACGCCTTGGGCACGCAACTCCGCCTCGCGCCCGTTGAAGGCCCGGAAGTCGGCCGTCCGCACCACGGGCGTACCGCCTCGGTTGACGGTGATCACGCTCACCGAGCCCTCTGGATCGACGGCCCCGGGCACGCCGTAGCCGCTGGGCTCTGCCTCGTTGGCCACCAGCACCGTCAAGCCATCCGGCGTGAAGGTGAGCATGTCGGGCAGTGCGCCCACCGTCACCTGGGTCAGCAGGCGCAGGTCGCGCGCGTCGTAAA
>JBBAVH010000089.1:0-1732 GCA_040397825.1 Opitutaceae bacterium | reverse complement strand
CTGGACTAGCAACGGAGGTCGGGCTCGTTCCCGATGCAGCGAACACGGTGCCGGGCCGCGGGCGAGACCGCGGCCCGGCCACCACAGGGGCGTAGCTCAACTGGCAGAGCGCTGGTCTCCAAAACCAGAGGTTGCGAGTTCGATCCCCGCCGCCCCTGCAGGCAGACGCCGCGGCCGGGCCGCTGGCCCCGCCGGTCGGCGGCCCGCCGATCCCGGAGGCGACGGAGCGCGAATGAAATCATGGCAGGCATTTCCGAAAACTCGACGGCCCGCGGCAGCTTCCTGACGGAACTGTTCAGCGGCTCCGTGTACAAACGGAGCCAGGGGCGGATTGCGCGGCAAGTGACGTTCGCAGCCCTGGCGGCGATCATGGGGATCGGGGCCTGGAGGCTCGCGCAGTTACTGGCGGTGCTGGCCGGCGGGTCCGCCGGCCTCGGAGGTGGGGCCGACTGGGGCGTGCTCCGGTACGCGGTTCCCCTCGGGTTGCTGGCGCTGGGGCTATGGATCGCCTATCGGATCGTCAACGTCCCCTGGTTCGCGGACTTCCTGATCGCCGTCGAGGCGGAGATGGCCAAGGTGTCGTGGCCCTCGGGGGACGAGGTGTTCCGCAGTTCAGCGGTCATCATCTTCCTGATCTTCGCCTTGGCGGCCATTCTGGCGGCGTACGATCTGTTCTGGTGGTTCGTGCTCCGTAATGTGCTCCGCATCGGTTAGGCATTCCATCCCCGAGCGAACGAGTTCGCGCCCCACACCCCGACAACGCCATGACAGCCCAACTTCCCGATGAGCCCGACGCCCTGCGTGACGACCGCGGCGCGTCCGTCCAGCCGACGGACGACCGGTCGGCTGTGCCGGCCCCCGTCCCTGCCGCCGCCGCGATCGGCCCCGCGGTGGACGAGGACGAGGACGACGGCCCCGTCGAGGTCGCCGATCCGTTCGCCGGCGACGAGAACGCCAAACCCGTGGAGGTGGTGCGGGAGGCGGCGGCGCCCGTCGGCGACAAGCAGTGGTACATCCTCAAGGTGCAGAGCAACCGCGAGGACTCGATCCGCGAGACGCTGCAGCGGCGGATCTCCATGCAGGGGCTCGACAAGTTCTTCGGCGAGGTGGTCGTGCCGAAGGAGCAGGTTACGGAGTTCAAGGGCGGCAAGAAGAAGGTCGTCTCCCGCAAGCTCTACCCGGGCTACATCCTCGTCAACATGATCCTCAACGACGAGACGTGGTACCTCGTTCGCGAGACCGGCGGCATCGGCGACTTCACCGGCTCGGGTGGACGGCCCAGCCCGATGCTGCCGCAGGATGTCGCCAAGTTGCTGCACAAGGCCGAGGAGAAGGAGGCCGAGGCGCCCCGCCTGAAGATCAACTTCAAGAAGGGCGATCGCGTGAAGATCAACGAGGGCACCTTCGAGAACTTCGAGGGCGAGGTCGAGCAGATCGACGAGGCGAACGGCCGCGTGACGGTCATGCTCAGCATCTTCGGCCGGTCCACTCCGGTCGACATCGAGTATTGGCAGATCGAATCGGTATGAGTCGCGGCCCGGCGTTGCCGGCGCACTGAAGAAAGGGTGATGGCGAGATGGCGAAGCAGGTGGTCGGTCAGGCGAAGTTCCAGGTTCCGGGCGGGCAGGCGACGCCGGCCCCGCCGGTGGGCACGTCGCTCGGCCGGTTCGGCATCAACCTGGGCCAGTTCGTGCAGCAGTTCAACGATCGCACTCGCGAGGCGGCCGGCATG
>JBBAVH010000088.1:0-1751 GCA_040397825.1 Opitutaceae bacterium | reverse complement strand
GAGCGCACGCCTCGCCATCCTGGCCTCGGCGTGCTTGACGCCTTCGCGACCACAGGTCGCTGCGGCGGAGCAACCCGGGCCTCCGGCGCTTGAGCGGTGAGTTCGGGACGCTCGGCGTTCAGGCCATGAGCGGCATGGCATGGGGGCTCGCGGCATGCACGCGGAGTCCCGTCGCTTCCGCTCCGGGCTTGGATGCGCCAGGACACGCGCGGTCGTGCAAGCCCCCGGCGGGAGCCGGGGGACTCCGGGAGTGAAGGCCACACCGGTCGCCATGCCATCCTGGCCGCCCGCCCATCAGGAAGCCCCAAGCGCCAGCGCGGGGAATGCGGGTCGCTTCAGGTCATGTGATTGCGGTCCCGCGTGGGGCCGTCATCCGCCTTCCCGTCGCTTCCGCTCCGGGCTTGGATGCGTCAGGACACGCGCGGTCGTGCAAGCCCCCGGCGGGAGCCGGGGGACTCCGGGAGTGAACGCCACACCGGTTGCCATGCCGGCCGCTACTGCAAGTCGGCGAGCCAGTAGGCGCTCTCGACGAAGCTCTTCCAGCTCGCGTACTTCGGGTTGCCGAGCTTGATCGCCAAGAGCGGGCTGCGCTTCGGCTTCACCGGCTGCCGCACGAGGGCCATGCGGGCCTCGTGCGGCGTGCGGCCTCCCTTGCGGACGTTGCAGGCAACGCAGGCGCAGACGATGTTCTCCCAGCTCGTGATGCCGCCCCGGCTGCGGGGCACGACGTGGTCGAGCGACAGCTCGCTCGTGGGGAAGTGGCGGCCGCAGTACTGGCAGAGATTGCCGTCGCGGGCGAACACGTTGCGGCGGTTGAAGCGCAGCCCCTGTCGCGGTCCCCGGTCGCAGTCCACGAGCCGGATGACCCGCGGCGCCTGCAGGTCGAAGCCCACGCCCCGCACCCAGTCCTCGTCGGGCCCACGGAACGACGTCTTCAGTGCCGACAGCTCCCGCCAGGAGTCGAACGAGTAGGCCGCGTAGTGCCCCTCCTCGATGTGCACGACCTCCGCCAGCTCCCGGAACATGAGCGTGAGGGCCCGTCGCACGTTCGTGATGTGGACGGCGACGAACGCACGGTTGAGCACGAGCACGCTCAGGCCGAGCGCGCCGGGCAGCGGAGAGGCAGGGAGGGCGACCGCGGTCATGCGTGTGGAGCAAGGCGGAGGGCAACCCCGCCAGTCAGGTCGGGGGCCGCAGATCACCCGAAAGTCTACCCGTAGTCGACCGCGGACCGCAAACACTGCTCCGGGGAGGCGCCGGCGCGCGACGGGATCGATCTCTTGCCACGGGCGGAGACCGGCGGCACACTCTGGTCAGTGGAGCGAGGAGCCCTCGCCTGGCCGGGTTGGCTGGGCCTTGCCAGCGGAGACGACGATGCTGCATTACTCGTGCGATGTGTGCAAGCGGCCGATCGACTCGCAGACGGGCATCCGTCACGTGGTCAAGATCGAGGTGTTCGCGGCGATCGACGACGATCACGACTGCGGCTGCGAGGCTGCGGCGGCCGATGCCGACGATGGCGACCATCTCGAGGAGATGCAGGATCTCCTCGAGCGGCTCGACGAGGTGGGCGACGGGATGGGAGACGAGACCCGTTCCATGCGTTTCGACCTGTGCGACGACTGCCGGCGCCGGTTCGTGCGGAACCCGCTGGGCATCAAGAAGGGCAAGCAGCTCGACTTCAGTCAGAACTGACTGCAGGCGAAACACGGGCATCCTGCCCGTTTTCGCCTTGGCATTCGGAGCCGCAG
>JBBAVH010000087.1:0-1777 GCA_040397825.1 Opitutaceae bacterium | reverse complement strand
TGATAACCACCAGCGAGTCCCGGGGAAGCTCGAGCGAGATGTCCTTCAGGTTGTGCTCGCGGGCACCGGAGACCGCGATTGCGCTGGAGGACGCCATGCCTCCGAGTCTATTCGCCGCCTGCGGCGCTCAGCGACCAGTCAGCTCGCGGGATACCGCCCGGTAGGCGGAGAGAGCGGGCTTGTTGACGAACCGCCCGTCGCTGTCCGCCTTGCGCAGCCCCGCGTAGTCGAACGCGTTGCGAGAACCGGCGTCGGTCGTAACCCACGAGTACCAGTAGGCGCGCTGGAGGCGCAGCGAACCGCGTGCCCGCGCGAAGGCCCGGTAGACCTCGCGCACCTTGCGGGCCTGTCCGGCCTCGGTCGTCACCCAGCGCTGGTTGGCCTCGGCCTTCCCGCGCCCGGAAGGCCAGGAGACCTCGGTCACCCAGATCGGGCTGCGCCGGTCGCCGTTGCGGTTCATGACCGCCCGGACCCGGCGCAGGATCTCGACGCTGCCCGACGCGTCCCCGGTAAACGGGTGGATGGCAACCGCGTCGAAGTGCCCCCGCGACCTCAAGCCAGCCCGGTAGAGCTTCTCCAAATCCCTCCAGGAGTAATTGGGCAGCCCGGCGGTCACGACGGTCGCCCCCGGGTCAGCCTTCTTCACCGCCCGGTAGGCGGCACCCAGGAGCTCGACGTAGGGGCGGGCAAACGACTTGACGGCGAAGTAGCGGGGAAGGCTCGGCTCGTTCCAGACCTGGAAGCGGCGTACAGGCACGCGCCGGGCGCCGGGATTCTCTGCCCAGAGGGTCCCCTGCGGGCCGTAGCGCCCGATCAGAACCTGCAGGAAACGACCGTATGCAGCCGGGTCGCGGGGCGGCGAGAAATCGGCGAACGGATCCTTCTCCGCCCACGGGGGAACCTTGTTGACCAGCGCAAGGACGTCGATCCCCTGGGCGGCGGCGGTCAGCACGCGCTGGTCGGTCGGGCCGAAGTCGGTGGGCACGCCGTCGACGATGGTGAACCTCGAACGTTCGGACACTGGTACCTCCTCGAGCCGCTTGTACGGCTGAAGGTCCGACCACTCGACCGGCAGCCGGATCGTCCCGACCCCGGACTCACGCATCAGCGCGGTCTCGCGCGGCAGGTCGGATGCGCTGAAGAACGGGCCGTTGGCCATGACGCCGAAGAAGCTCCGGGGCACCGAGGCGGCGCCGGCGGGCGCTGCGACGCCGAGCGAGAAGGCCGCGCAAGCAAGGATTGCTGTGTAACGCATCGCCCCTGAAACCCTCCTAGGAGGCCAGGGTTGCGCGGGTTTCGGCCAGTACTGCTGCCGCGTCCACGCCGGGAAAAGCCCCTTCAAGGTGCTTCAGGGCCTCCGCCTCATGCTCGCCCCTCATCACCAGCTCCAGGGCGACCAGCCGCGCCCCCTCGACGTCCCCCTCCGGCGCGTCACCCCCGACGGGTGGCTCGGTAAGAGGTGTCGGCACGGGTGCCGGGGCGGGTTCGGCCGCCAGGTCGGGAAGCTCGACCCGCAGGCGCCCGATCTCAGCGGCGATCTCGGCCGCGGCCGCCCGCACCTCGTCGAGCAGCCGCCCGAGCTGCGCCTCCACCCGGTCAAGCCTCTCCAGCTGCTCGCGGACCTTCTCTTCACGGCTCGCCATCTGCGTCGAGATTAGCGGGCGATCTCGCGCCGGACGCCACCTGCGTTCCACTGCGCCTCAGCCGGCGGGCCGCAGCCCGGCCGCCTCCATGCCGTCGAGCTGGCGCTGGAGGTCACGCAGCTCATCGCGCAGCC
>JBBAVH010000086.1:0-1805 GCA_040397825.1 Opitutaceae bacterium | reverse complement strand
GGACGGCGCCTACGGCGACCCGACCCGGATCGCGGTGAAGCGGTTCGAGGCCAAGAACAAGCGGCCGATCGACGGCAGCCTCGACGCCGGCGACCTGTACGAGCTGCGCACGCTCGTGGGCGACAGCGCCTCGGAGGGCCAGTCCGACGACCCGCAGGGCACCGATTCTCCGGCGCCAGTGGCTCCCGGAGACCGGGCCCGGCTCGGTTCAAACGGCCTGGCGATCGCGCCCGAGAACGCCCCCGAGGCGGTTAAGCGCGTCATCGCCGCCGGCAACCGGATTGCCAAGACTCCGTACAAGTGGGGCGGCGGCCACGGGCGCTGGGTGGACAGCGGCTACGACTGCTCGGGCTCGGTCAGCTACGCGCTGCGTGGTGGCGGGCTGATCAAGGCTTCGGCGCCGTCCTACGGCTTCTACAACTACGGCGCCGCCGGGGCCGGCAAGTGGATCACGATCTACACCAACGCCGGCCACATGTACATGGTCGTCGCCGGGCTGCGCTTCGACACCAGTGGCCGCGATGCCAACGGCACGCGCTGGCAGAAGGCCTCTCGCTCCAGCAGCGGCTTCAAGGTCCGCCACCCCGTCGGCTACTGAGTGCGGGCTAGCCGCCGTCTTCCGGCGGCCGGCGCCCGCGCTTTCGCTCCGCCCGCCTGCGCTTCTCGGCGAGCCTTCGCTCGCGGGAGGCACGGGTCGGGCGGGTCGGCCTGCGCCTGGGTGCGACCTTCAGGGCGTCCGAGAGCTTTTCGCGCATCCGCTCCAGGGCGGTTTCCCGGTTGCGCGACTGGCTTCGTGAATCCTGCGAGACGGTCACCACCACCGGGCCGCATCGCTCGCTGATCAGCCGGCGCTGGCCGGCGCTCAGGGACCGGCTCGCGCCGACGTCGAAGACGGCCTCCACCCGGGTGTCGCTGGTGTTTGCGTGCTGGCCACCGGGACCGGACGAGCGGGTGGTGCGCAGCTGCACTTCACTTACCGGAATCGAGACTCCCCGGCCGAGGTTCAGGCGGTCAGTGCTCATCGATAAGACCCATAAACAGGGCGTTTACGAAAAATCGCCCGCCTGCGGTCACGGGTGGTAGTTTCGCGCCTCCGCAAAGCAGCACCATCAGGGAGGACTCAAGAGGAATGCCCACTGGGACAGTCAAGTGGTTCAGCGACGAGAAGGGTTTCGGTTTCATAACGCCCGACGAGGGCAGCCGCGACCTGTTCGTTCACCATACGGCGATCAACGGCGACGGCTACCGAAGCCTCGCCGAAGGCGCCCGCGTTTCCTACGAGGAGGAGCCCAGCGACAAGGGACCCAAGGCGGTGGACGTCACCAAACTTTGACCCGCGCGCCGGGGATCGCTTTGAGGGGCCCCCGGCGGGGCCCCTCGTCTTTTCGGGGCCTGCGGCGGCCGACCCGTATTCTGTGGCTATGACCACAGCCGCAGGTGCCTCGTCCTACGAGATCCCGCAGGAGTTCGCCGACTTCCGCGACACGATCCGCCAGATCGCCCAGGAGAAGATCGCTCCCCGGGCCCACGACATCGATGCCAACGCCGAGTACCCGTGGGATATCCGCGAGCTGCTCGCCGAGAACGACATACTCGGGCTTCCTTTCGAGTCGGAGTACGGCGGCACCGGCACCGGGACGCTGATGCTCAGCATCGCCACCGAGGAGATCGCCAAGGTCTGCGCCTCCTCGTCGCTGATCCTCATGGTCCAGGACCTGGGAACGCTGCCCATCCAGCTCTTCGGCAGCGGCGAGCAGAAGGAGCGCTTCCTCCCGAAGTGCGCCACCGGCGAGTGGTCACCGGCC
>JBBAVH010000085.1:0-1994 GCA_040397825.1 Opitutaceae bacterium | reverse complement strand
CGGCGGTCGCGTAGCCCTCGGCCACCAGCAGCCAGGCGGCGCCCTCGGGGTTGCCGATCATGTGGAAGGCGCCGCTCTTGCGGGCGCCTCGCACAAAGAGCTTTTCGGGCCTGCCATCGGCGGGGCGCTCGGGGCGGATGCTCTGCACGTTGAGCAGCTCTCCGGCCGCATCCCGCAGGGGCACCAGGAAGGTGCCTTCCGGCAGGAAGCGCCCGCCGTGGTTGCCCACCTTCTTTCGTGCCAGGTAGGGGCTTGAGCCTTCGTCACTGCCTCGATTCCAGAGGGCCGCCGCATCGGCGGCGCCGCGCCGCTGGCGCTCTTCGGTCTCGCGTGCGGCCCGCTCGGCGGCCGCGCGTCGCTCGGCGGCCCGGGCGGCCAGCTCGGCGGCGGTGGGCTTTGCAGGCGGCTCGGCGGCGGCTGGCCGATAGCCGTGGTCCCGCGCAATGCCGAAGAGCGTTGCCACTGTCACAGGGCCTCGCTTGTGAGCACTGCGCCAGACGGCCGAATCCCCCGAGGGGTCGGGCCGCTTGCGCCGGTTGGCCCATGTAAGCCACAGCTCGCCACCGGCATCGCCGATCCCATCGAACACAGCGAAGGCCAGGCGCACACGGTCATCGTGCGGCAGATCGGGCGGGATGCAATCGAGGGCCTCGCGGACGCTCTCAAGCGAGGGGGGAGTTTTCATTCGGAGTCCAGGCCGAGGGCCAGTTGCCGCGCCGGCTCGGGCCGGTGCGTGAGGAAGTACACGCGGCGGCGGCGGGGGGCGCGGCCGAAGGCGCAGGGAGTCAGGCGCCATCCCTTGCGGATGCCATAGCCCAAGCGCCCGGCCATCTCCGCGAGCACCTCGGCTGGCTTGGGGTCGCTACGCTGCCCGGCCCATGAAAGCCACAGCTCGGCGCCCGCGTCGCCCACAGCGTCCCACGTTGCATAGGCCAGGTGTAGCCGCTCTTCGTGGCCTACGTCCGGTGGGATGGCCTCCAGGGCTGCCCGCACCTTTTCCAGTATCGGCGGGGTGTCTCGCTTCAAGCCTTACCCCCTTCGCCGAACAGGTCGTGTTGCCGGTCATCACCGGCCGAAAGCGTGTAGACCATCGCCAGGGAAACGGAACCGCTCGGGCCACTGATAGGCACGAATTCGCCCGCGATCCGAAAACCCTGCCTCCGCAGCTCTGAAATCCTCTTGGTGACGCTGCGAGCGCAGCACAGCCGTTCCATCTCGTCTCGCGTGGCGGGTCCGCGCATCAGCCGAGCCAGGATGCAAGAGCGTTGCAGCGCCGCGCCGTAGTACGGGCGGCCTTGGGTCGCCGCGATGCCGCGCATCGCATTCAGTGGATTGCACCCCATCATCAGTGGCCGGGCATATGCCCAAAATCCTCAGCCGAGAAGGTCGCGCCACGAATCAGCGGCTCGCCGTCGCCAGGGGAAGCGTAGACATCGAATTGAAGAGCCAGGCGCACCGTGAGCCAGTACCGGCGACCCTCGAATACCGTGCTCTTCGGGATGCTTGTCTCCACCTCTTGCCGGCACCGTGTCATCAGCGCGGCCACCTCGGGCATGTCCTCCGCGTTGCGGGCGCCGAAACGTGGAGAGGTTCGCAGCACCTCAGCATGGGCGCGGATGGCCTCGTGAACGTCACGCGAGACGCGGCCGGGTCGCTTCGAGCCCTTGCCCATGCTCAGTGCCCCGGGCCGGCCATGCGGTCCATTTCCGTGGGCATGCCCGGGCGCGAGCGAGCGAGCACGGCGCCCGTGTTGTCATCAGTGACGATAACCACGCCGGGGAAGGCGAACCGCGCCCGATAGGGCATGCCCTCGTGCAGGAATCGCGCGTTCCAAGCGGGCATCCGGGATTCGAGCACCTGGGCGGCCAGGCGCAGCAGGGCCGCGGGGGGGGGTCGTTGATGCATCACAGCCCCCCGCAGTGCGCTCGGATGCTCCCCGCGATCCAGTCATTGAAGCATCGCCGCGCCGCGGCGGTGGCGGTGCCGGCCGGCCA
>JBBAVH010000084.1:0-2034 GCA_040397825.1 Opitutaceae bacterium | reverse complement strand
ACGCAGAAGGCATGCACCATGCCTGCGGCGTCGAGCAGCCGGAGGACGGGCACCAGCGCCAACGCCGCCACCAGGCCGGGGATACCCAGGCCGAGGTCGCGGAAGCCAGTCAGCAGCCGCTTGCCGTCGAGCGCCATCCGCAGCGCGAGGAACAGCGGCACCGAGAGGATGCCCAGCCACAGCCAGCGGGCCTCCGGAAGCCCGGGGTTCGCCCAGCAGGCGGCGATGGTGTCGTGTCCCTGGCGGGTCCGCTCGCGCACGATCGGCGGCAGGTCGTGGATCGCCACCGCAGCGGGTGCGAGCATGAGCGGGGTTCCCTGCCGCAGCAGGGTCTGCGCATGGGCGAAGCAGCCGCAGCGCAGCGGCCCGCCCTCGACCGGGCAGGCCAACAGCGCCCGGCGATGGAACGCGGCGTTGTTGAAGGCATAGCAGGCCAGCGCACGCTCCCGGACCGGATAGAGGAACCCGAAGTCCATCACCGACATGGCGCCGCTCAAAACGCCGTTCCCGCGGTAGCGCGTGAAGCCGCCCACGCCCGCCTTGTGCGGGTGCGCCCGGAGGGCGTCGAGCAATTCATGGGGCCAGCGGCCCAACGGCTCGCAGTCACTGTCGAGAAAGACCAGTGACTCGCCGCTGGCCTCCGCGGCGGCCAGCATCTTGGCCTCGTCGTAGCCCATGCCGACCGCGTTCAGCAGGCGGGCACCGGGCGCCGCCTCGGCCACCAACCAGGCCACCTCGGGGCCGCCGCACACGTCCGTGACCAGGAGCTCGCCCGAGCACTCTCTGGCGGCGGCCGCCGCCGACCGGAGCGCCGCCGCGAATCGATCTCGGTCGGTGCCCTCGACGAGGTTGTAGGTTTCGATGATCAGGCTTACCGGCGGGGGCTGGGGCATGGTGGCGATGCCTCGCGCGAGGAGGGCCGATCTGGGCCGGCCCCGGTCGGGATCATCCGTTGGCGGACGTGGCCTGCTCCAGGGTCACGTCGAGCGACGCGAGGTCGAGCCCCGTCAGGCGGCGCAGCAGCCCCACGTCCGCCTGCAGTCTGGCGACGACGTCCGCTGCCTGTCGAGGCGGCAGGTCGAGTGATGGCTCGGGGACCCGGAACGGTCTTAGCAACACGTTCTCGACGTGATAGCAGGCCGACGGCGGCAGCCGTCTCCGCAGGAATCGCACCGTCGCCGAGTCGCGGACCCGCGCGCCCCGGGGCGACACGCAGGGCCGGCGGGCACCGACATACACCCGTCGGTCGTACTGACCGCACCAGAAGCGGTCGTCGATTCCCAGGAATCGGAATACCGCGGCCAGCGACTCACGACGGCGCGCATCGAGAGCCGCCGACTCGAGCACGAGAATCTGCTCGCGCGGGAAATGCCGGAGGTAGGCCTCGAGGACGGTTCCGTAGCAGGAATTGGCAACTGCGTCCGACGTGGCGAGATACTCGGGAAACGACATGCTGCCTGCGCCCGGCCGTCTCAGGATCATGCGAAAGGAGGACCGCGCCCGCTCGAGAGGATGCCGCACCAGATACATGAGACAGGCCCGGGGCGCGACGGTGGCGATGCGACCGGCGACCTGTTCCGCACGGGTGCCGAGCGCGTAGTTGGGAGACGCCTCGCCGCAGATCGGCTTGTCGGTTTGGAACCAGCGGCGGTACCAGTCGACACCCAGGTGCCAGGCCCCGCGTTCGAATCCCCGGGGATCCGGGGGCAGCACGCCGGCGTCGAGGAAGAAATCGAGCTCCTTCTCCCGTGACACGGCGACCTGCGGGTGGTGCCGGAGGTAGTGGTAGAGCGCGCTCGTGCCCCCCTTCTGCGCCCCGATGACGATAAAATCGGGCACTCGACCGGGCCGTGCCGACGGCGGGGGCGGAACGAGATACGGTCGTTGCCGCCCACCGGCTCCTTGGAATACCGTCTTGCCCATGGCGACCTTTCTTCTCCCCTCCGCCGACGCGGCCGACGCCATCGATCAGCTGCGAGCCATCGGCCGCGAGTTCCACGCGCGGTCGTGGTCGCTCGGCACGAGCAGCAACTA
>JBBAVH010000083.1:0-2114 GCA_040397825.1 Opitutaceae bacterium | reverse complement strand
ACACTTCCTCGGGCGTCGGCCGCGCTTACAGCGGCACGGTGTTCGGTAACACCGCAACGCTGAACTCCGGCGCGATCAACCTCACCGGCACGTCCACGCTCAACGCGGCGTTCATGGTTGACATCCTCCTCGTCGGCGGCGGCGGTGCGGGGGGGTCGACTGGTACGTCAACGACCACGACCTCCGGTAATGCATCTTTTCTTGCCGGTGGTGGTGGTGCAGGCGGGTACTTCTTCGCGACGAACCTCAACATTGGCGGAACGGCGTCCATCTCCGTCGGCGGTGGTGGCCTTGCCGTGACAGGTGCCAGCCCGGCCAGTGGCGGCAGCGGCACGGCAACGTCGCTCTACTTCGGCACGACCGGCACCTATCGCGCCGGCGGCGGCGGAGGTGGTGGTGGGATAACTTTGAATGCCTTGGCTGGGTCCGCCGGGATTGGCGTGGGTGGCACTGCCGCTGCCGGCGGCAGTGGCGGCGGCGCAAACAACAACGCTGCCGGCGGACTTTCCGGGGTTGGAACCGGGGCGACCGGTGGATTCAACGGTGGAAGTGTTCCCGGCAATTCCCGAGCGGCATCTCCCGGTGGTGGTGCCGCGTCCGCGGGAAGCTCGTCCAACGGCAGTCAATCCGGTGGAGCCGGCATCGATAACAGTATCACCGGCGCGGTCGTCAATTACGCTCAAGGAGCCGGCGGCGGCTGGGGACCAAATACGAACCAAGGCCCTAGCGGCGGTATTTACAACCGGGGTGCGGGCGTCGCGTACACGGGCACATACAGTTCTAGCACTCTGACATTGACCAGCGCGGCGACTGCTTCTTCTGGCGCTGCAGGCTCGGGCCAAGGCGGCGGAGGTGGAATGACGCTCGGCATGGGCCTGACGGCGACGGTGACGAGCCAAACATTCACCAACGGCCAAAACGCCGCGATGAGCACCGGCGGCAATGGTGGTTCCGGGCTCGCGGTCATCCGCTATGTGGGATCATCAGCTCAAGGAACCGGGGGGAGCGGCACGAGCGTGATCAACGCCACGGGCCGAGTCGTGCAGACTTTCGCAACGGTCGGTGATGCAACATTCTCACTCTCCACATCCGCAACCGATGCCTCCAACAAGACAACGACGCTCTCCAGCCAGTTGACCGGCAGCGGCAGGCTCCGCTGGGATTCCCCCGGCGCGCTGCAGTTGACTGGCTCCAACGTTCAGACGGGCGTCACGGAGATCGTGCAGGGCAGAGTCGTCGCCACCTCGACGGCGGCCTTTGGCAGCGGCACGATCCAGATGAGCGGCGGCGGCCTCGTACTCGCCACCAACGCCGGGCGAACATTCACCAACGACATCCTCCTCGACATGGCGGCCGATTCGTCCGTGATCTCGACGCAGGCAGCAATCGAGAATGTGGAATTCTTGGTCGTGGGAGGTGGAGGAGGCGGTGGCGGCGGGTGGCAAGCCAGCACCGGGGGGGCGGATGCCCAAACCAGCCGGTACGGCGGGGGCGGCGGTGCGGGGGGAGTCCTCTCCGGCACAACGGGGCTTGTCCAAAGCATCGCCATCACGGTTGGCGGTGGAGGCGCGGGTGGAAAACTGTCATCCACGCTATCTTCTATGGAAATAGACACGACAAACGGAGGCGCTTCGAAATTCGGCGACCTTATCGCGGGGGGGGGTGGTTTGGGCGGAACGGCAGGAGGAGCCGCTGCTGCTACCGTTGTCTTTGGCGGCTCAGGCGGCGGTGGCGGATCGTTTAGGCAGAACGGTGTTGCTGCCGGTGGTACAGCGTCTGGCCTTGGTGCTTCAAGCAATGGAGGCGCGAAGTCGGCAGATCACAGATCGGGGGGAGGAGGCGGTGGCGTGACTTCCGCCGGCGGGGCTTCCACGGCAACAGTTGGTGGTGCAGGCGGATCAGGTTTCGTGAGTTCGATCGCGGGATCCTCGGTCACGTACGGTATCGGAGGCGCAGGAGCGGGCAATATTACTCAAAATGGAACTTCCGCGAGCGCGACCAATCCGGGATCTGGCGGGGCTGGCGCCGGCGCTGGTGGCGCAGCCAGCCAGCGAAACACCGGCGGCAACGGCGCCAACGGCACGATCGTCATCCGCTACACGAGCGGCTCGTCG
>JBBAVH010000082.1:0-2152 GCA_040397825.1 Opitutaceae bacterium | reverse complement strand
CCGTACATCGCGCGCGTCGAGGCCGAGGGCTACCGGGACGAGAAGACCGGCAAGACCGAGAAGGTCGCCCACTACGGGCTCATCCCGTACAACAACGGGGAGAAGATGGTCATCGGCTTCATGCTGAGTGACCTCGTTCACTTCCGGTCTGCGGGTGCGGTCTACGTGGATAGCCGCCTGCCGCTCGCTGCGCGGGCGCTTGAGGTGCTCCGGCCCCTCGCCACCATCATCGTGCGCGGGCTGCGGTGATGCTCGGCATGTTCGGGCCCTGCCTCCGCAGGCACCCGCACTTCGAGAACGTGCGCTGTGTGGACGTTGCCGGTCACGGCGGCGCCCACATGGCGCACGCGCCGAACGGCACGGAGCTCTCATGGTCCGACGAGGACGACGGGCTCCGTGCCTTGGCGGCTCGTGAGGCGGTCAACCACCCGGCCCACTACGGTGGGGCAGAGAATCCCTACGAGGCGATCAAAGTGATCGAAGCGTGGGATCTAAACTTCAACCTGGGCAACGTGGTGAAGTACATCTGCCGCGCCGGGAAGAAGGACAAGAACACGTTGCTCGGGGACTTGGAGAAGGCGCGCGAGTATCTCGACTTCGAGATCGAGCGCCGCGTCCGGCAGCAGGAGGGGCGGTGACCGACCTCGACGCGCTGAAGGAAGACCTTCATGTCCTGCGCGAGCGTGGCGACCTCGCCGCGGCGCTGACCGCGACGACGGCAGAGCTGCACCGACTCATCAAGGAGATCGAGCGGCTGCGCGTCGTGGCCTACCTCCGCGCTTGCGTTCCCCCAGCCCGCCCGTCCGACTACGGGCATGAGGCGTGGGCCGAGACTGTCCGCGCCGCCGTGGGCGTTGAGCGCGCCGCCGTCGTGGCATATTTGGGCTTCGTAGCGGAAGAAATCGTCCGCGACTGTTGTAGCGGGCGTGTCTCGGACGCCGCCGACGCCATCGAGCGCGGCGAACACCGGAAGGAGGAGAAGTGAGCGACCCCCTTGACTACGCCCTCGTGAGCCTCAAACGCTCCGCCGAGGAGGGCTTCCCGTGGTCCGTCTCGCCCGCCGAAGCCGCCGCGCTCGTCGCGGAGGTGGAGCGCCTGCGCGCCGAGGTGGACGGGTCACGCGCACACACCCTCGCCGTGGAGCAGCAGAACATCGCTCTCCTCCGCTGGCAATCCGTCGCGAGTGACGCGCATGTTGACCACCTCTGCGGCATCATCCGGTCGCTCGCCGTGGCAGACGAGACGCCGCGCACGCTACGGGATCTCTCTGCGATGGGCATCGAGGAAGAGGTGCGCCGTGCCGTCGTGGCCGAGCGGATCAACCGCCAGAAGTCCGAGACGGCTGCGCGGGAATGGCGGAAGAAAGCGGAAGATGCGGAGGCGGACCTGTTGACTGCACAGCAAGCGGAACGCGCCGCCGTGGTGGCGTACCTCCTTGCTGGGACTTGCGACTGTGTGGAGTGCATGGACGCGGCCGTGGTCCGACTTGCGCGAGAGATCGAACGCGGCGAGCACCGCCGCGAGGAGTAGCCGTGGACGCCTACGAGCGCCTCGAGGCACACGTCGCATCTGGCAAGGCGCGTAGCGCCTACGTGGACGACGAGGCCGCACGCATCCGGGACTTGCCGTGGGCGGACTACGAGGCGCCCGGCGTGGCGCAGCACGCCGTCGCCTGGGCGACCGAGCGGTGGTCCAGGGGTCCGTCCGCTCCGATGCAGTTCCGGCCCATCCAGGCCATCGCTCTGTTCGCCTGTCATCTCAACAACGGCGGGTTTCTCCCCGTCGGTACAGGCCACGGCAAGGAGCTCATCTCCCGGCTGGCGAGCGGGGCGCTCGACGCTCGCCGGCCGCTCCTCCTCATCCCGCCCGACATGCGGGAGCCCTTCGCGGCCCACACACCAGAGTACGCCAGGAGCTTCAAGCTCCCGCAGAACCTCCGGGTCATGGCGTACAGCCAGCTCTCCATGGCGACCGGCACCGATGCGCTGGAGCGCATGGCGCCCGACGTGCTGGTGATGGACGAGGCACACTGCCTCCGCAACGCGGATGCCGCCCGGACCAAGCGCGTGATGCGCTACCTGCGGGACCACCCGCTGACGCGCGTCGTCCTCATGTCGGGCACCCTGACCAGCAAGGGCATCAAGGAGTACGC
>JBBAVH010000081.1:0-2368 GCA_040397825.1 Opitutaceae bacterium | reverse complement strand
AGTTCGGTAGTGAACTGGGCAGCCTGATCGCCACGCGCAAGTCGTCCACCTATGTTGACCCCGTGACCGGCAAGACGCCCGCCGAAATGCGCGCCGGTCACGACAAGGTGCTGCGCGACCGCCGCGAGGCGGAACTGAAGGCCGCCCGCGATACCGCCGCGACGGCCGAGGACACGACACGCGCGCAGCGCGACCTAGACGATTTCTATACCGAGGAAAGTATCGCCAACGCGGAGCGCGATGCTGAAGCGGCGGGGGCTAACGCCGAGAAGTCCATGAACAACCTGGTGGCGCAGTTTAACCGGGGCACCATCAGCGCGGAGGAGTTTAAGGCGCAGGTGAGCGCCCTAATCGGCGCGCCGCTGGGTGATGAACTGGGAGCAGCGTTCAGCAGCGCGTTTAGCGCCGCCCTGGCGAACATTACCGCGCAGGTGAACGCGCTGAACGTCGGCCGTTACGGAGGCGAGCGTGGCGTCGGGGATTCCGGCGTGGTGGACCCGCAGGACGTGGCTAACGAGGAAGCCGCCGCCGCTGCCGCCGCTAGGCGTTACCCGAAGGGTGCCAACCTGGGACCGTGGGAGGACAAGGCATCCCGCGACCGTGCGTTCGCAGACCTTGACGCCGAGGTAAAGGCGCGGTCAGGAAAGACGCGCACGGGCGAGAAGGGGAAGTACCGCTACGGCATCAAGGTGAAGCCGCTAGCCGAGGGCGGCATCCTGCGCCGCGCGGTGCTGGCCGGTGAGGCGGGCCGCGAGGCCGTTATCCCGCTGGACGCTAACGCCGGGCGCGTGGCCCTGGCGCGTGCCATGTCTGACGCGGGCGCGGGCGGGGGTCGTGGGCCTGTGACCATAAACCTCACCTTTGAGGGCGTGCTGGATGCCCGCGAGGCGGCCCGCCGTATTCAGCCGGAACTCGAACGCATCGTGTCCCTCATCTAATGCCTGTCCCCACGTCAGTAGTCGTTAGCGTCGGGTGGGAGGATTCACCGTCCGGCATTTTCGTACTAGACGGCTCCGAACTGGACAGCGCCGACGTGCTAGCCGGGCTGGGGGCCGATCAGTTCACGGGGGCGTATGACGACGTTTCCGCCGACGTGGCGCAGGGGCCGCGCATCAAGATAGGGCGGGACACGGCGCTGGCTAACTTCGATGCGTCGTCGTGCGAGTTCACGCTACAGCGGCCGGGGTCGCCCGATTTCTACAACCCTAACGCGGTGGCCGGGCAGTCACCGCTAGCCGGACTGGTGCCGGGCTTTGAGCCTATGCGGCCGGTGCGCGTGCGGGCCACGGTGGACGCCACGACCACGACCGTATGGTATGGCTACGTCCGTAGCGCGTCATGGGATAGCACCACGCAGGTGTGCAGCATCCAGGCGGAGGACCTGTTCTTGTGGCTGTCGCGCGTGCGCCCGACGTACACCGCCGCCGACATCACGGCTGCGGGCGTCACCACGGCGGCCACGGCTATCGGGTTCATCCTCACGGAATCGGGATTCACTAACCCATCCCTGCGGGACCTGGGGGAGTCCGGTAAGCCCGGCATTACCATGACCCTGGCCGAACAGCCCGACCCCGATAAGACGGCCCTTCAGTTGATCGCGGAGGTATTGGAGGCCGACCGGGGCGCGTTCTGGGTGCAGGGTGGCGTGGCGACCTACCGCGCGCGCACCTACCGCTACGAACGCACCAGCATCGCCACGGTTCAGTCCGAGGCGCTACGCATCGGGTCCGGCCTGGACCTAGACCGCATCGTAAACCGGCAGACCGTGACGCGCACCGGGGGGACGGCGCAGCGCGAGGACGATTTCGCATCGCAGCAGCGGTACGGCCTGGCCGACGGTTCCGCGATTGAGTCGGGCTACCTGTCAAGTGACGCCGACGCGCAGGCGCTGGCGACGTTCATCCTCCGTAGCACCGCCCGCCCGGCACCGCCGATTAGCCTCACCATAGATAACGACACGACCACCAACCTAACGCGGCAGATCGCGTGGAAGGTGCAGGACCGCATCACCGCCCCGGTGGCTTACGCGGAGTTCGTATTCGGTGGCGATAGCAACCCGGCCGCGTGGCCTAATAGCGTATTCGGCGGGTCGTCCGGTTTCGCCGGGACGCAGGATTACCACATCGAGCGCATCGAGCAGGACTGGAGCCTGGGCGGTAACTATGTGGAAACCGTCTATACACTAAGCCGACGCGGCGACGAGTTCGCGCGCTTCGGTTACACATCCCCGGCGACTAGCACGGGCGGTATGCGGTTCGGTGAAACGGACGCCGCGCTGGAATCGTCGGCGGTGTTCGGGTACTAGGGCACGACGGCTACAATGCACACCACGACTAGACTAGCCCCAGGAGGGGGCGCGTATGCCTAA
>JBBAVH010000080.1:0-2405 GCA_040397825.1 Opitutaceae bacterium | reverse complement strand
GCACGGAGCTGAGCGGCTGGCCCGGCTCGGTGAGGAGGTGCCGCACGAGGAGCGCTGAATGGCACATCATGTCGTTGAGCACGCCGCCCCCCTGCAGGGTGCCGTTCCAGAACCATGGCATATGCGGGCCCGAGTGCTCCTCGCCCGCGCGGGCGAGGTACGGGCGGCCCGTGGTCGCGGCGCCGCGCGCCCAGAGGAGCTTCTTGCCGGCCTCGACGTGCGGCGCGAAGAGCTGGTTCTCGAGGTAGCCGGTCATCAGGCCGACGCTCTTCACGAGTCGCGCGACCTCCTTGGCCTCCGCGACGTTGCGCGCGAGCGGCTTCTCGCAGGCGATCCCGCGCAGCGTGCCGCGCCCTTTCTTGATGGCGTGGACGATCTCCTCGACGTTCTCGATGCGGGCCTGGTTGGGGCCGCAGAGCCAGAGCGCGTCGATCGCCGGGTCGGCGACCATATCGCCGATGCTCTTGTACGCCTTGGCGGCGCCCACATCGAGCGACCGTGCGAGCTGCGCCGCCGAGGCGGCGTTCTTGGGGTTCGGGGACCAGACGCCGAGCACGTCCGCGTCGCGGACGCCCTGCCAAGCCTGAATGTGGAAGCGGGTGTTGAAGCCGGACCCGATGAAGCCGACGCCGAGACGTGGGGAGGACATTGGGGGAGAACGCAGGGGTGAGGGGTCAGGTCTCAGGTGGCGCAGCCCCGGAGCAGTGCTCCGGAGCTGACCCCTGAGAGCGCCGCGCGCCCCAGAGAGATAGCCCTCTGCGGAGTCGCTCACCAGCGCTCCGCCTCCCCCGACCGGGCTCCCGCAGGTCCGCCGTCTCGGACCCGCGGGGCTCGCCCCGCGAGCGCCAGCTTAGAAGAAGAAGAAGTTGAACCGGCCGCCGCTCGAGCCGAGCGAGCTGAAGCGCTGGTTCACGATGGTGTTGTAGATGGAGCCGAAGGTGTAGCGGATCCCGATGTTCGTCGTCACCCGGAACCCGGTCTGCAGCGCCTGCCGCTGCAGGAGGATCTCCTCCTCCGTGTTGCCGGCGATCGGCAGGTAGATCTGGTCGCGGACGCGGGCGGCGGAGCCGTTGATGTTCAGCGAGAAGCCGCGGCCGAGGCGCAGGTCGGCGTTGCTCGTGAAGGTGAGGGCGTGCCGATCGAAGTCGTGCAGGTAGTTCAACCAGTCGAGCGAGAGGTTGAGCGTCCCCCACTGCTGCCGCGAGACGAACGAGGCGGTGAGCTGCTGGGAGAACCGGAGCTCGGAGGTCTCACCGAAGACGGTCTCCCGCTGATAGTCGTAGTAGTTCGGGCCGACGTTGTAGAGGAAAGTCAGCTGTCGCCGCGTCTGCTCCGTCCACGGGAAGACGTTGTACTCGACGGCGGGTTGGAGGCGGATCGCCGCGTCCTGGTTCAGGAAGTCGGAGTAGCCTGCGCCGAGCTTGAGCCCCGCCGACCAGTGGTCGGAGAGCGAGCGTACGATCAGCGAGTTGATGTTGTACGTCCGCTGCTCGTTGGTGACCGTGAACGCCGGCCGCGTCGCGGTGGCGGGGATGTTGAAGCGCGAGGAGTTGACGTTGCCGCTGACCGAGAAGTTCAGCTTCCACTCGGCGGTGCTGCGGTTGGCGGAGAACGAGAGCGAGCCGTTCACCTGCTGCTGCCGGTCCTCGGCGCGCACGAAGGTGTTGAGGTTCGTGGAGTAGGTCCAGAGGTTCCATGGGTCCTTCAGATTCGCGGCGCCCACCTGCGGCTGCCGCTGGACCCCGAACGGTGCCGCATAGGCCACCTGCACCCGCGCCGCGATCGGGGACCGTGCGACGTAGCGCGTGAGACCGAGCTTGAAGACCCGCGCCAGCTCGCGCCGGACGCGATCGTCGGCGTCATTCGGCAGAGTGTTCAGGGTAAGCGTGTCGGTCATCCCCTCGAAGCGATTGCGTCCGATGAAGGTGATCGTGAACTCGTTGCCGCCGCCGCCGTTCGTCAGCGCCTGCGCGAGGATCTGCACATCGGCGTCGAAGCGGTCGCGCATCCAGTTCACGAAGTTGATCTCCGTGACGAAGAAGTCGCGGTCGCAGCCGCGCGCACGCCCCTGGCAGTCGAGGAAGACGCGGATGGCCTGCGCCTGCAGGGTGACCGAGTCGGGTCCGGCGGCCGGCGCGGCCTGACCGGCGATCCCCGGCGGCGGGCCGCCCGGGCGCCCCGGTGCCTGCGCCGCCAGCGACGTGACGAACGGCGTGATCAGCGGCGCGGCGACGAGGGCGAGGACGGCTGCGAGGCGCGCGACACGACGGGACGCTGCGGCCTCACGGGCGCGGCGGAGTGAGCAGGGCATCGATGGGAACCGGAGAGGAGGGACAGCGTGAGCCTGACGACCCACAGCCTCTCTGAACGTGCGGTGCACCGGGTTGGTGCCCGGCGGTCACGCC
>JBBAVH010000079.1:0-2548 GCA_040397825.1 Opitutaceae bacterium | reverse complement strand
CCCAGCACCAGCCGAAACGTGTAGCGGTCCAGCGCACGCAGCCCCTCGACCTCGGCGTCGTAGTCAAGAGGCCTGCGCGACTTCAACGCCGCAGCGCGCAGCTCCGACAGGCCCAGCAGCTTCGCGTTCTCGAAGAGGTAGAGGTCGCCCGAGTTGTACTGCGGGTCGTAGAAGCGCTTGATCGTGTAGACGTAGTCCTGCGCGACGAGCTCGCGCCGCACGCCCTTGAAGGCGGGGTCGTCGGCAAAGACGATGCCCGGTCGCAGTCGCACCGTGATCGTGCGCCCGTCGGGCGAGATCTCGGGCAGCGCCTGCGCCGTGCGCGGCACGAGGGCCACCGGCCGCGCAAGGTAGTCGTAGGCCAGGGGGGATTCGAGGATGTTGGCCAGCAGCGTGACGGTGTTGGCGTCGCTGTTGGTCTGCGGCGGATCGAGGATCGTCTCGGCCGACACGAAGGCCAGGCGCAGCACCTTGCGCGCCCCGGGCGAGGCCGGCGATCCCGGCGGTGCGTTCGCACCCGCCTGCACGCCCGCACCAAGCGCCGCCGTCGCGGCGGCACCCTGCAGCAGGCGGCGGCGCTTCATCACGTGGCGGCGCGCACGGGCCGGCTACTTCGCCGGCCGGCGGGTGTTGTCGATGTCCACCATGTGCCACCACTCTTGCCAGAAGAGCGGGCGGCGGTAGCCCACGAGCCAGGGATGGACGAGGTCGTTGTTGAAGCGGTGCACCGTGACCTTGTAGGGCATGAAGGCGGTGACGATGAGCTTGGCCTGGCGAAACAGCTCGTCGCGCTCAGGGCCGTCGGGGATGACGTTCATGCGCTGGTAGATGCGGTCGAACTCCGGGTGCTTGAAGCGCGCCAGGTTCTGGCTGCCCGATTGCGGTCCGTACAGGCGCGCCAGCGAGCTCTGCCCGTCGGTGCTCACGGCCGAGGAGCCCAGCGTCCACAGCATCAGCTTGCCCGCGCGCGCCGCCTTGAGCTGCTCGGGCCACTTGCCGATGGAGAAGTTCACGCGGATGCCCACGCGCGCCATGTTGGTCTTCCACAGCTCGTCGAACTGGCGGCTCGTCTGGTCGGGCTGCGTGGCCACCTCCAGCACCAGGGGCTGGCCGTCAGGCCGCTCGCGCCAGCCGTCGCCGTTGCGGTCCACGTAGCCGTGCAGGTCCAGCAGCGCCTGCGCGCGCGCCGGGTCGTAGTCGCCGTTCTCGCTCTTGAAGGCCGGATCGTAGCCACTCGTGTGCGGCACCACCATCGACTGCGCCGGCACCGCCTGGCCACGCCGGATCACGCGGATCTCGCGCTCCACGTCCATCGCCAGGCCGATGGCGCGGCGCAGCGCCACCTTCTCCGGCGTGTAGCCCCCCACCACGGGGTCATCCATGTTGAAGTACGTGAAGGCGGAGTCGGGATTGAGCGCGCGGTAGCCCTGGATCCCGACCTTGGCCAGGTTGGGCGCCACGCGGCCGTTGGGCATGGCCTGGTTGACGAACTCACCCGGCACGTTGACGAAGTCGATCTGGGCGTTCAGGAAGGCGAGCCAGCGCGGCTGCGTCTCCTCGATGATCGAGATCTCCACGCGGTCGATCATCGGCAGGCGCCGGCCCTTGAAGCGCGCGAGCAGAGCCTGCCCCTGGGCATCGTCGCTCGCCGGCTCGGCCTCGTAGCGCACGTCGCGGTAGGTCGGGTTGCGCTCCAGCACGATGAGCGAGGAGCGCCGCCACTGCACGAGCCGGAAGGGCCCGGTGCCCACCGGGTGCGCAGGGATCGCATCGCCGTACTTCTCCACCACCTCGCGCGCCACCGCGCCGAAGAGATCGTGCGCCGCCAGGGAGTCGCCAAAACGCGGGCGCGGCTCCTCCAGCCGGAACTGGATCGTGTGGCGGTCCAGCGCCCGGATGCCCTCGATCTCGGTGTCGTAGTCGAAGGGCTTCTTCTCCTTGAGCGCCTTCTCGCGCAAGGCCGCCAGGCCGATGTACTTCTGCTCCAGCACCCCGGCCACCACGGGGCTCTTGTTGGCCGGGTCGGCGAAGCGCTTGAGCGCATACACGAAGTCCTGCGCCGTGACCTCGCGCGGCTGGCCGCCAAAGGCCGGGTCGTCCTGGAAAAGGATGCCCGGGCGGACCTTCACGGTCCAGGTGCGGTAGTCCTCCGAGTGCTCGGGCATCCCCTGGGCGAGGGCCGGCCGGATCTTCACCGGCCGCGCCAGGTGGTCGTAGGTGTACAGGCTCTCGAAGATGTGGGCCGTGACGATGCGCGAGTACAGGTCGACGATGCGCGCGGGATCGAAACCCGTCTCGGCCACCGGAAAGACGTAGCGCAGCACCTTCGTGCCGGCCTTGCCGGGAGCCTGCGCCAGCACCGGCGAGGCGCCCAGCAGGGTCATCGAGGCCGCCGCGTAGGCGGCTTGGCGCGCGAGCGTGCGCCGCGTGAGGGAGCGGTCGATCATCGTGCGTCGTTCAGCCGGTCAAGGTGTGCGCGGTGCGCCTGCTCGGAGCGGGCTCAGGGCAGGTTCTGCGCCTGCAGCGCCGGGTCCACGTCCACGTACTT
>JBBAVH010000078.1:0-2589 GCA_040397825.1 Opitutaceae bacterium | reverse complement strand
TCGTTCGGCTCGGCGGTGCTGGGCGCCGTGGACACCTACGGCTTCCCGAACCTCCGGACCGTCTCCTTCATGATCAGCAGCAGCTTCTGACGCCGCGCGGACTCGGGTGCGATTCGGCCCGGGTCCCCGACTCACCTACCTGAGGAATGATGATGCGATTCAACTTCCGTTCGGTCGGCGCGGTGGCGCTGCTGGGCCTCGCGGCCTGCGGTGACCCGCTGTCGATCCCCAACTACGGCAGCCCCGACGTGTCGCGCGTGCTCTTCGACGCCGCCTCCGTCGATGCCGCCATCGCGGGCCTCGGTCCGCAGCTGCTCAATCCGCAGCGCGCCTGCAACCTGAGCACCCAGGCGAAGATCCTCTCCGAGGAGTCGTTCGCCTCGGTTGCAAACTTCGGAATGGCCGCGCGCTCGGCCAACCGCTCGCTCGTCTCGAACGAGGTCGGCAACGACCTCGCGGGGTCGAACGCCGCGGACTTCCAGGCCTTCCAGCGCGTGCAGCGGCTCGCCTTCAACCCGCTCGTCGCCTTCGCCAGCATCAAGGCCGCGAACCGGAACACGCTGACGGCGAACCAGGAGAACCGGATGCGCGCCTTCGCGTACCTCGTCGCCGGTCAGGCGCTCGGGTACGCCGCGTTCATCTACGACTCCGTCGCCGTCGCCGGCGAGGGGATCACGACCGATGTGGTGCCGGGGCTCTCCTCGTACACTGCCGGTGGGAACAAGGCGGTTGAGTTCCTCGACTCCGCGGTCACGATCGCGGGCCGGGGGATGGACGCGCTCCCCAGCACCTACATCAGCGGGCTGACTCTCTCGCAGGCGCAGTTCGTCGCGCTCGCGCGCGGGTATCGCGCCCGCATCCGGGCGGGGATCGCGCGCACGCCGACGGAGCGCGCCGCGGTGAACTGGACCGCCGTCCGTGATGACGCGGCGGCCTTCTCGGCGGTCTTCACCGGCGACATCGTCATCTCGATCAACGGCACCACGAACGTCTCGGCGGGCTGCGATGCGTCGCAGTTCTATGTCGCCGGGGGTTGGCATTCCTTCCCGATGAAGTTCATCGGCGTCGCCGACACGTCGGGTGGCTATCAGGCGTGGTCGGCCACCGCGAACTCGTCGCGCCGTCAGTTCGTCGTCGCGACGCCGGACAAGCGCTGGCCGCGCGGGGTGACCCGCACGGAGCAGCAGAATGGCGGCACTGGCTCGATCCTCGGTGGGACGCTCACCGAGATTCCGCCGGCGGGTCAGTACATCCTGAACCGCGCGCCCGGCCTCGACGTGCTCATCGCGGGCGACGGTGAGTCGATGTACGATCACCGTCGGTATGCGACGACTCGGGCGAACACCGGCATCGCCGGCCCGTTCACCGAGATGTCGAAGACCGAGATCGATATGCTCCAGGCCGAGGCGCTCATTCGGCTCGGCGGGGCCGCGAACATCACCGCGGCGGAGAACCTGATCAACATCTCGCGCACCCGGAACAATCTCCCGTCGGTGACCGGCATCGGCGCCGCGGGCGTCGTCCCGGGCGGGACCGCCTGCGTGCCGAAGATGAAGAACGGCACCTGTGGCTCGCTCCTCGAGGCGATGAAGTACGAGAAGCGGATGGAGACGGCCTACACGGGCTACGTGCAGTGGATCATCGACAGCCGTGGCTGGGGCGACCTGCCGGTCAACACGATCATCGAGTGGCCGGTGCCGTTCCAGGAGATGCAGGCGCGTCAGCAGCCGTACTACAACGGGACCCGTGTGATGTCCGCGACGGACATCACCGCGGCGACCCGCGGCAACTACGGGTACTGATCGCGTGATCCCTGACCTCACGATCCGGCGGTCCGGCGCGATGTCGCGCCGCCGGCGTCGTGCCGGCCTCAGCGTGGTGGCGCTCGCCGCTGCGCTGACCGGGTGCCACACCTACCTGCCTCCGCAGGACCAGGTGCCGGTCACGGGTCGTGAGATCGCGGTCGAACTCAATGATCGCGGTCGCCTCTTGGTCGTTCCTCAGCTCGGCGAGTCGGTGTTGCGCGTCCACGGGACGCTCGTGGCCAGCACCGACTCCACCGTCACGATGAGCGTGTCGCGCACGGTGCAGCTGCAGGGTAGCTCGGCGCTCTGGACCGGCGAGTCGGTGACGATCCCTGTCACCGGTGTCCGCGGGTTCCGGCTCCGGGAGTTCTCGCAGAAGCGGTCGGTCGCGATGGCCGTCGGGGTGGCAGGTGCCCTGGCCGTCGTGGCCCCGCGTCTCAAGATCGTCGGGGGCGGCAACGGCCGCCCTGATGAAGTTCTCTGCACCAGCAGCTGCAACACCACTCGCTAGACGGCTCCGCGCCGCACTCGTCACTCAGTCTTGTTCACCTCACGGAGTTCTCACTGATGCGCATCACTCGACTTGGCCTCCTCGGCGCCCTCGTGCTCGGCGTCACTGGCTGTCAGGAGAAGGAGTTCGGTCCCTTCACGACCGAGATTCCGCCCCTCGCGTTCGTCCGCTACATCAATGCCCTCCCGGACACGAATAACACCACGGTCCGGTGGGTCGATCAGCTCGAGTTCACCCCGATGACCTTCCTGAACGTGCCGTTCCGCGGCCTCG
>JBBAVH010000077.1:0-2647 GCA_040397825.1 Opitutaceae bacterium | reverse complement strand
GTATCCGCTGGACGAGCCCACCTGTCCCGCGGACCCGAACTGCGCGATCCTCCCGTGCATGATCCACGCGAAATCAGTCCGCGGCGCGCTGCTCTTCCGATTTGCGCGGGAGGTGGGGGAAGTCCGCGGGGACGTCGAGGGGCCCGTACTCTTCGGCGAGCTGGGCGAGGTTGAGGAGCTTGCGCGTCTCGGCCCAGTAGGCCGGGGCGAGGGCGAGCCACGGGGCGCCCTGCCAGTGCGGAAAGACGCGGATGATGTCGCGCAGGTAGAGTTCGGGATCGTGCCCGTGCAACTTGGCAGAGGCGACGAGGCTCATGATGGCGGCCGCGCTCTCGGCGTGACCGTCACTGCCGCAGAACAACCAGGCGTGGCGCCCGACCGCGATGACGCGGAGCGCGCGTTCGGAGTGATTGTTCGTCATCTGGAGGCGGCCGTCGTCGAGGAATCGCATGAGGGCGGCCCGGTTGCGGAGGGCGTAACCGAGGGCGGAGCGCAGCTCGCCCCGTTGGTGCTCGACCTTGGTGAACTCGGCGGCGGCCCACTCCATGAAGGCCGTGACGTGGGGTTTCAGGAGTGTCTGTCTTCGAGACTTGATCTCTTTGGGTGGGAGCCCTTGCCACGAGCCGTCGAGCTCGAAAATCCGGCTGATTCGTTTGAGCCCCTCGCGGGCGACCGGACACTTGTTCGACGCCGACTCCCAGTACTTGCGGCGCAAGTGGCTCCAGCATCCGACCTCTTCGCGACCGCCCTCTGCCACGGTTTTCGTGAAGAGGACGTTGAAGATGCTGCCGGCATCGGCCTGCACGTAGCCGGAGTAGTCGCCCACGATCTCCTTGACCGCCTCGCTCGTCCCGCGGGGCTTGTAAACGAAGAGGATGTGCTGCCGGTCGGCGATGAGCACGAACATCTGTCCGCGGCGGCAGGCCTGGCGGGGCGCGTCCGGACCGGCGCGCTCGGGGAGAATGCGCAACCCCGTGGCATCCGTCGCGAGACAGAAGGCGTTGCGGGCATCGACGAGCATCGCCTCGACGATGGTGGCGCCGAAGCTGCCGCCGAGTTCCTCCGTCCAACGACACATCGTGCCACGGTCGAGGCCGCAGCCTTCACGCTCGAGGATACCCTCGAGGCGGTGCAGCGGCAGGCCGTCGCAGTGTTTCGCGGTGAGGACGTGGGCGAGCAGCGCCGGAGTCGCGAGGCAGCGCGGAATGGCCTCGGGCGCCATCTCGGTGACCTCGGTCTCGGTGACGCCCCGGTTCGTGGCGCGATACTTGGCGCGGGCGATGACCAGCACGCCCATACCCGTGCGGTTCCAGGTCAGCCGCGCGGACTCCTCGAAACCGGCATAGGTGGCCTCGCCCTTTGCGACCAGCGCCTCCATCATCGGATCGCGGAGTACGACCCGCTGCTCCTTGAGGCCGAGTTTGGTGACGTCGCGCCTGCCCCCCTCGGAGTGTCCGCGCCGCTTGCCGCCGGACGCCGGTCCGTCGCCGTCCATGCCAGTGTCTTCCGCGGTGGTGTCTTCGGGCTCTCCCGCTGGCATCCCGAGCGTCCCCGCAAGCTGCTCGAGCTCCGCCAGCTTGTGGCCGAATTCGAGCTCGAGCTGGGCAGTGTCGACGCGCTCGGCCTTGGCGACGAAGATGCGCCGCTTGAGCAGCTCCAGCTCGATCGTGGCTCGCTGGTACGCCTCCCGCATGCGGTCACGCTCGGCTGATAGCCGCTCGACCTCCGCCCGCGCCGCCACGAGCTGACGCGTCGTCTCTTCGAGCGACGCTCGCAGGGCGCTGACATCGGGGAGTTCTGCGGTCTTCCTCACACCCGGATATTCGGCTGAAAATGAGGTGCTTTCAACAGGTTCACAGACAGAAAAAACGATAACAAGTCAGTGGATGCGACCACGCTCCGAGCGCGCAGAAGCCCCTCGGCTGCGGCGGGGTGCCGCCTCGACGGCTACGCCGTCGAGCAACGCATCGAGCACATGCGGGGCCAGCTCGACACACGTCTCACCCGGCGCCGTGACCTCGGGCACCTTGAAGATGCGGGCGTCGAGACGCTTGTAGAGCTGACACATGCCCGACCCGTCGAAGAACAGAATCTTCAGGGCGGTCCGGCGCCTCCCGAAGAAGAGGAACAGCGCGCCGCACCGAGCCTCGCGCCCGACCTGTTCGCGGACGAGGCCCGCGAGCCGGTCGAAGCTCCACCGCAGGTCGATCGGGGCGACCGCCACGAAGATCTCCACGCCGGCCGGGATCATGCGCCACCCCGAGCGTGAGCGGCCAGCACCGCGACCACCGTTTCGAAGACGTCACGGTCGACGCCCCGCGCGACCCGCACCCGGGCCACGCCGATCTCGACGACGACCCTACTCTCATCGACGGCCGGTACAGGCCGCGCGGTCACCACCCGGATGAACCCCGCCGGCCGAGGTCCGTCGGCCGCCCGCCGCTCAGGCAGCGCGCCCGAGCCGAGCCGCCACGCCCACCACGACAACGTCGCCGGCGCGAAGTCCCGCCCCGCGGCGAACTCCGCCGCCGTCAAACCACTCGCGCGCCACTCGGCGACGCGCCGCTTCCAGGTCGCTTGCTTTGACATGCCCGCAGTGTGCGGTCAGTGGGCGGGCGGGGGGTAGGAGGGCTTGTGCAGCGGATAC
>JBBAVH010000076.1:0-3749 GCA_040397825.1 Opitutaceae bacterium | reverse complement strand
GCATGAGTTGGGCGAGGGCGGTGGCGACAGGGTGACGCTCAGCGAGGCCACCGAGAAGGCGCTCATAAGCTCAGGACGCATAGAGCCCCACCGGCGCACCTACGCCTCGCGGGCTATCTCCCGCCCGACGAAATCCGAACGCGCTCGCGGTGTCGTGCAATGCGAGCAACAGCTCGTGCTCTTTCCGCAGGTCGAGAAGCCCGTTCACCGGCTCCGTGAGTTTGTTGCAGGACATGCGCCCGAGACGGTGGCGACTGAAATTCAATTCCTCATGCGCCGGCGCGGTCTCACGCAACAGGCCATTGCAGAACGCGCGGGCATCTCGCGCCAGCGGCTCGGCAATTTCCTTCACGGGCGCTTCGGCACTACAGCGTGGACGATAGAACGCATCCGAGAGGTGCTCGCGGCATGAGCGCGGATTTAGAAAGCCTCATGCTCGTGGTGGCGCTGGCCCTTCATGCGCTGGTTATCGGCTCACGCTGGTAAAGTTTCAGGGCGAGTTTCAACAGCAATACGCGCGCCCGCGCGCGCGAGGATATTCCCCTCTATAAAATGACGGTTCCTTTTTGAGTTTTGACGCCAGCAGGCGGTGCACAACGGCGCCGTGCATGTGTAGCAACGGCGACAAAAAACGCACTTTGGTTTGCCCGGTGACTTGAAATCATAAAATCAGGCCGCCGCCCTGGCCTTCATGCGGGCGAGAATGTCGCCGACGCCAGCATGAGCTTTTCGAGGCTCAGAGAGCCGCTCAGCCATCGCTCGCCAGTGGTCGCGTTCGTCACGCATGGCGTCCAGCATTTCACGCAGCAGACGCACCTCAACGGCGAGGGCGTTCGCGTCCGTATGGTGTCCGGGTGTCGAACGGGTGTCGGACGGGCGTTCGTTCGTTCGCCCAACGCCTTCAGGGACACGCACAAGGACGTGGCCCTCATTGCTACGCCGCCGAGGCCATGCGCCACGGATAGCCCTTTGGCGGACTGCCTCAGCCGATATGCCGAGCTGGTCGCCCGCTTCCCGATATGTCTGCCAGTCGTCGCTCATATGGCCCCCGTTCGCTGGGCGGACGATAGGGGCGTTCGGTTAATCGTTCGTTCACCCGTTCGACGGGCGTTCGTCCGTACGCCCCCCTTCTAGGTTCTTCCCGGCCCTTCCTCATGTCGCGGCTACACGGCCCCTGAGGTCTCGCTCTGTGAGGTTCGCCGTATAGGGGGTTCCGTTTCGTAAAATTCCGTAAAATTCCCTATTGTAAAATATCCAAACGGTCGTATTGTATTTGACAGGACGGGACACGAGAGGACAGAACATGCGCCCCCTAGTCAGCTATCTGCGGGTTTCCACCTCGGGCCAGGGCCGTTCCGGTCTCGGAATTGAGGCCCAGCGCGAGGCCATCGCCCGCTTCGCCGCCGCAGAGGGTTTCGAGGTCGTCGCCGAATACATCGAGGTCGAGACGGGCAAGGGCTCGGACGCCTTAGAGCGTCGCCCCCAGCTCGCCGCCGCTCTCGCCGAGGCCCGCCGGCTGGGTGGCAAGGGCTCACCGGCTCCGGTGGCGGTGGCCAAACTGGATAGGCTCAGCCGGGACGTTGAATTTATCGCCGGTCTCATGCGTCGCGGCGTTCCGTTCATATCGTGCGAGCTGGGCGCGAACGCGGATAGCTTCACGCTGCACCTGTTCGCCGCTCTCGCCGAGCGGGAACGCAAGTTCATTTCAGACAGGACGCGCGCCGCTCTTGCCAGCGCAAAGGCCCGAGGCCAGCGGCTCGGTAATCCTCGCATTGCTGAGGCCGCCGCCGCCGCCAACAGCCGCAAGGCCGCTCTCGCCGACGCTCACGCCGCCAAGGTCGCGCCCTACATCGCCGAGGCCAGAGCCGCCGGCGCCGTCACGCTTCGCCAGCTCGCCGAGGCTCTCAACGCTCGTGGCGTCGCAACGCCTCGCGGTGGTGAGTGGCAGGCCATGACGGTGAGCAATTTGCTGAAACGGATAGAGGCCGCCTAGACTGGCGACAGGTTGAGTCGCGTCCTGAGTTTTCGGAAATCAGCCGAGGCCCAAAAAGCAAAGGCTCCACGGGTTGCAGCCCGCAGAGCCTTCAAAATCGCTAGCAGCTTTCGCCACCCAACACCGCGAAAGCTACACGAGCCTCGCCCTCATGTCACGGGGGGCGGGTATGCTTTTTCGTCGCCCCGGCCCTGCACAGGGTCGTCGTCATGCTCGCCGAGCAATTTGTCACCGCCGCCACCACCGCCCGCAGCTACAGCCGTCTAGACGAAATCAGCCGCCTGCTATGGCGAGCCCATGCCGAGAACGCGCTCGCCGACGACGCCGCACAGACCGTTGCCGAGGCTCTACAGGCCCGCCGGCTCGCCCTGAGGGGTGGCAGGCCCAGAGAGGCGCTAAAACTCACCACCGCCCGCCGCAGGCCCGTCTCGCCCGATAAGGCCGCCAGCATTGCCCGCCGCCGCCGGCTCGCCGCCTCGGGCGCCGTTCCTTGTCAGATAGCGGCTCAATTCACGGTCTCGGAATTATCGGCTCTTACGGTGGTCGCCCGCGAGGTTCAACGGCGCGGGCGGTGCGAGCTACATCTAGACGCGCTCGCCGCCATGGCAGGGACATGCAGGACGGTGGTGCAGACGGCTCTCAGGACGGCGCGGGCGCTGGGTCACGTGACGGTCACGGAACGCCGCCGAGCGGGTCAGAGGTCGCTCACCAACGTGGTGCAGATTATCGCGCCCGAATGGCGAGCATGGCTGAGGCTCGGGGGGGTGGGTTCAGAATTAAAAACACCACGAATAAATCATTTATTTTCGGTGGGGACGCCTCGCATTTGTTCTTTGTCTGTTCACGCCTCGCATGATATGGTTGCGCCCAGAAAGGACACCAAATCATGCAGGACGCAAACACCACCGCCGCCCTGACTGTCAAAGAGGTCGCTCAGGCGCTCCGGGTCTCCGAACGCCACGTAAATCGCCTTATAGCCGCTCGCCGGCTCGCCTCGGTCACGCTGGGGCGTTGTCGTCGCGTTCGTCCTCAGGCTCTCGCCGAGTTCCTCACAACCGCCGAGACGGTGGCGCGATAGGGGCTCGCCGACATGCTCAGCGGCGCAATTTTGCACACAGACAAGTCAGCTCGCCAAAGCCCCGCAGAGCAAGGGCTTCAGGCCGATAAAGGGCTCTCCGAGAGGGGGCTGGCCCCTTTATTAGTTATAGACGCACACCACGTGACAGAGCCGGACAGGCCCCGCACAGCCTCGCCGTTTGGCATATCTCACCATGAGGCCCCACGGCTCGCCGAGGCCCTTGCGCTCTATCGACGGGGCTATGCCGCCGGCGTCTTTGTCAGCCTCATGCACGGCGACGAAGG
Source organism: Opitutaceae bacterium (assembly GCA_040397825.1). Classification (GTDB taxonomy): domain Bacteria; phylum Verrucomicrobiota; class Verrucomicrobiia; order Opitutales; family Opitutaceae; genus ER46. Next base: position 394 of record JBBAVH010000076.1, on the reverse strand, counting down.
CACGGTGCGGGATATGACGCGGCTCGTGCAAAATCGAGTCACCACATATCAGGGCCGTGCGGCCATGCGCGCGAAACACTGGGCGAAGGTTTACGAGGCTCGCCCCTCAATTCACGCTCACATTGTCGCGCCATTCCCGACGACAGACGCCGCAGCAAGGTTTGTCGCCTATCTCAACAGCTCGGCGGAAATGCTCGCCTATGGCCCCAGCGCGGTGCTCGCCAAAATGGTGCAGGACGTTGAGGGCGGGTGGCAGGGGCTCACCACCTACATGCTCTTCGAGGTGACGCCGCAGGCGCATTATGCAACAGGACGGTGCTACCCGCGGGCCAAGGGCTCGCATGAGTTGGGCGAGGGCGGTGGCGACAGGGTGACGCTCAGCGAGGCCACCGAG
>JBBAVH010000075.1:0-3909 GCA_040397825.1 Opitutaceae bacterium | reverse complement strand
GGGAGGTGCCCGGTGACCCGCCCCTACTACGACGTGTTCAGCGGGTGGACGTGCGACTTGGTCCGCTACGAGGAGCGGCAGGACGAGGACGGCCCGTACCGGGTCGCCATCGTCCGCCGGGTGGGCAACGCCCCGCCGGGGAGGTGGCGCGCGGAGATCCAGGTGGGCGAAGTCTACGACCTCGACCCCCGCCTGCTGCTGGAGCTCTCGTGACTGCCCACATCGAGGTGGTGTCGGTCAACGTGCGCTGCCCGCACTGCGACGAGGCGCTGTACGAGTTCGTCCCGCCCGTTGACCCCACCCCGTGGGGCGAGCAGGTGAAGTGCTGGGCGTGCCGTAGAATGGTCCAGATGCCCGCGTACCCCTTCCCATCTCACCGGAGGAACCGCCGATGAACGTCTCTTCATGGGTTAGCCCGTCTGCCTTGATCCGCATGCGCGACCGCCGCCCCATGCTCGACGCCATCTCCGACGTGCTCGACGGGGACGAGGTGCCGGGGCTGGACCTCGAGGAGTGCGAGGATAGCGCCATCCTCGAGGTGGTCGCCCGCGACCTCCCCGGCCGCATCCTGTGGGACGGCACCACGCTGGGGATGCAGTTCCTCGGCGCGGACGACGAGGACGAGGACTTCATGCTCTGGGACCGGACGTGGCTGTTCCTGTCCTACCTCGACTGGGTGGTCCTCCACCGCCCGATGCCGACGGCGGACCACACGTCCTCCTGAAACCGCTGGGTGGTGGCGAGGTCTACCCGGCCGAGCCAGCCGGCCTGTTCAATCCAGGCGCGGGTTCGCTGGCGTCGGATGTGGGCGGGCACCTGTCCGTTCCACTCCGACGCCCGCACCCCCTCTGCCGTCCACCCGGAAAGCCGCCCGACGACGGCCCCGCCAACGCCGGACAGCTCGATCAAGTCGGCCGGGTCGCCCTTCCCCACCACGTACACCTTCATCGTTTCGACCAGCACGATGCCGTGCGGTGCCACGCCAAGCCACTCCTCGACGCCAGCGGCGAGGGCGGCCCACACCGCCGGCCCTCGTCCGGTCGCCGGGCCGCGCACGGCGCCCGCCCGTACCAGCACACCGTCGTACCAGAGAGAGATACCGCATGCACGAAGACCAGGATCTACGCATACGAGCGTTCCTTGTACCGACCCTCGTGGCGGACAGGATGGCGGGCCTTGCGAAGCACTACAAGACGACATCCGGGTACGTCTATCGCGCGGCCATCCGGGTGGTGGCGGCTCGCCCGCCCGAACACCCGGTGGCGTACCCGTCCGTTCGCAGCGCGGACGTACAGGTGCAGCTCGTCTTGTCGGTGCCCTTGAAGGAGACGGCCGCGTACTTGGTGGACCGTTTCTTCTACGCACGCTTGCCGTGGCTCTGCCTGTACGGCAGCACGCGGCTGCTCGAGCTTGAGCAGATGTTGCACGCCAGCCCCGAGGAACTGGTGGCTCTTGACGAGGAACGGTATAGGTACTGGCTGCACGGAGGTCAACCCGCATGCATTCCAACGACGGCGCGCGCGCCGGGCGTACGCTCTCGGCGTCGCTCTTCTCGTCGCTGACCAACGCGACACCCCAGCCCCTCGAACTGGCGTGGCCCGACGCCTTCTCAGAGTTCGAGGAGGTCAACGCAGACGGCAAGGAGAGCGTGCCGCTCTGGTCACCGGCTACCTTCCGGGACGCCCGACGCGCCGCCGCCAACGTCGAGACGGTGTCCGCCCTCGTCCTCGACTACGACGGGGACTTCGACCCCGCCGACCTCATGGCGACGTGGTCCGACTACGAGCACGTCCTGCACAGCACGTTCACGCCGGGCTCCTTCCGGGTGGTGCTGCCCTACGCCTCACCGCTCACCAGCGAGCAGCACCGTGCGGTATGGACGTGGGCGAAGGGCCGGGACGCCCGCATCGACGGGGCGTGCAAGGACGCCAGCCGCGCGTACTTTCTCCCCACCTGCCGTGCGGACCTTGACGTACCGCCTCGGTACGGCTACCACATGGGGGAGCGGCTGGCCTTTGACCGGCTACCGGTTGACCTCCGGCCTGGTCCGGTCAGTCGCTCGCCCCTTCCGTCCCCTTCCACCCCCCGCGCGCCGGGTTCCTTGGCGGGAACCTCCCCGGCGCACGGGGGGTCGGCCTATTCGGGCATCGAGGTGGCCGAGCAGAAGTACGACTGGCCGCTGATTCAGTCGCGCTGCGCCTTCGCCCGGCACGTCGAGGAGAACGCGGAGCGCCTGCCGGAGCCGGAGTGGTACGCGGCGCTCGGCATCGTCGCGAAGTGCCGGGGCGGCGACGGCTTGGCGCATGACCTGTCGCGCCCGTACCCCGGCTACAACCGTTGGGAAACGGAGGCCAAGTACCTCCGGGCGAAGAGCGTGGGTCCGCCGCGCTGCGACCATATCCGCACCCTCAGCAGCGCGTGCGAGAGCTGCCCGCTCTCCATCTCCTCGCCGGTCCTCCTGGGGCGTGCGGAGCCAACGCATGTAGCCGCCGAGGCGGACCCGCAGGAGGCCCTCCACGAGACGCGCGAGGCGTACGTGCGGGCACGGGCGGACGAGGACACAGCACGGGTGGCGCTCGACCGGGCGAAGCGCGCCCTGCGTGCGGTGCGTGCGCCGCGCTCGGGCGCCAGCGAGGAGGACATCGAGGCGGCGGTGCGGCTGGTATCCGGTGCGGAGGACGACCTTCGCGTAGCCGAGCGCATCCGGGCGGCGGCCGACAAGGCGCTGAAGCGGGTCATGGCCCGCACGTCTTTGACGGGCCTGCCGCCGGGCGCGGACCCGAACGTCTGGGGCCGGCTCGCCATGGGGAAGGACAAGCCGTCCCCGACTATCGCGAACTGCATGCTCATCCTCGGGGAAGACCCCAAGTGGTCGAGCCGGTTGAGCTACGACACCTTCGCCCTCGAGGTGTGCCTCGACCGGGAGCCGTTGGCGGAGGAGCGGGCGACCGAGGTAACGGCGCAGCTCGGGTACGACTACGGCATCGAGCTCTCCACCAGCCTGACCATGGAGTGCATCCGGGCGGTGGCGCGGCGGCGTCCGTTCCACCCGGTGCGGGAGTACCTCGACGGGCTTTCGTGGGACGGCACGCCGCGCATCCACGAGCTGGTGTGGCGGGGGTTCGGCGCGTCCCCGGACATTCGGGACCGGGCCTTGGCGGTCCTCATCGTGCAGAAGTTCTTGCTGTCCATCCTCGCGCGCGTGTTCAAGCCCGGCGCGAAGGTGGACACCATGCTCGTCTTGGTCGGTTCGCAGGGCGCGAAGAAGAGCACCAGCCTGGAGACGTTGGTGGGGGAGCAGTGGTTCGGGGCGACGAAGCTGGACCTCGCCAACAAGGACAGCTTCCTTCAGCTTCGTGGGAAGCTGCTGTACGAGATCGGGGAGATGGAGGGCATCAAGAAGGCGGACGCCAACGTCTCGAAGCACTGGCTCTCCAGCCGCATCGACACGTACCGTGCGCCCTACGCCCGGCGTGCGGAGGACCATCCGCGCCAGACGGTGATGGCCGGCTCAACCAACGAGGATGAGATCTTGCTGGATCCGACCGGCTTCCGCCGGTACTGGGTACTGCCCATCCGCCGCTCGGATGCGGCATGGGTGGAGGCGCACCGCGACCAGCTCTGGGCCGAGGCGCTCTGGCTCCGGGAGCAGGGCCGGACATGGTGGTTTGACGAAGGGACCGACGAGTCCGAGCGGCTCCGCATCCACACCCTGCCGTACCAGCAGGTACACCCGTGGACGGAGACGATCTACGAGTGGGTGCTCAACCAGAAAACTGAAGCGCCATTCAGTGCCGCCACGGTGCTGAAGTCGGCCCTCGGCCACATGGTCGGTGGCCTCACCCAGGGCGAGGCGACCATCGTCGGCACCATCCTCCGGCACTACATCGGCTGCACCGCCGAGCGCGT
>JBBAVH010000074.1:0-4263 GCA_040397825.1 Opitutaceae bacterium | reverse complement strand
CATCGGATTTTGATTCCGACATGCGAGGGTTCGAGTCCTTCCTCCCCTGCCAAATGACATTCACCGGGGTCCGCTGAACACCCCCAAAACCCACCTAAAGCCCCGCCAGACGGGGCTTTTTTGTGCGCGGAGCGCCGCCCAGGTTCGTTGACAGCCGAACCAAACGGGGGGCACATTGAGGGGCATCGGCGCGGACCCCGGGGGGCATTTTTTCCACGGGGCACCGACCGGGAAGGGAGCCCCTGCAATGCTGACCGATACCGAATGCCGCAACGCCCGCTGCCCAAGCGGCCGGAAGTACGTCCGCCTGGCCGACTCGGGCGGGCTGTACCTGGAAGTGACCGCCACGGGCTCCAAGCTCTGGCGCTGGAAGTACCGATTCGGGGGCAAGGAAAAGCGCCTGGCGCTGGGCGCCTACCCCGAGACCCCGCTGGCGACGCCCAAGAGCACCCCCAGCCGGGGGCACGACGAGCCGGCACCCCCACCCCTCAAGGGCGCCCGCCAACTGCGCGACGAAGCCCGTGCCCTCCTGCTGGCCGGCACCGACCCCGGCGAAGCCCGCCAGAAGGCCAAGCGAGCCAGCCGCGCAAGCGCCGATGACGCCTTCGAGGCCGTGGCCCGGAAGTGGTGGGCCGGCTGGCGGGTGAACAAGGCCCCGCGCTACGCCGACCACCTGCTTTCCCGCCTGGAGGCCGACGCCTTCCCCGTGATCGGCGCCCGCCCGGTGGGCAGCCTCAAGGCCGCCGACCTGATCGGGATGACGCTCAAGATCGAAGAGCGCGGCGCCGGGGAGCTGGCCCGGCGCATCCTGCAAACCTGCGGGCTGATCCTGCGCTACGCCGTGGCCCACGGCCTGGCCGAGCGAAACCCGGTGGCCGATGTGCGCCCGGGCGACTTCCTCAAGCCCCGGGTGACGAAGAACTTCGCCCGAGTGGGCGCCGACGAGCTGCCCGAGCTGCTGCGCAAGATCGAGGGCTACGAAGGCTCGATGCTTACCCGAATGGCGCTGCGCCTGATGGCGCTCACCTTCGTTCGAACCTCCGAGCTGATCCAAGCCCGGTGGCAGGAGTTCGACCTGGAGGCCGCCACCTGGACGATTCCGCCCGAGCGCGAGGGGCGCAAAGGCGAGGCGGGCAAGCGCCGGCCCCATATCGTCCCCCTGGCCCCGCAAGCCCTCGAAGCCCTGGGCATCCTGCGGGCCGCCCGCGGCGCTGACCGATGCACCGGCTCGGCGCTGGTGTTCCCTGGCGAGCGCGACCACGAGCGCCCCCTCTCGAACATGACCCTTCTGTCCGCCCTCAAGCGCATGGGCTACGGGCAGCGCATGACCGGGCACGGCTTCCGGGGGGTGGCATCGACGGCCCTCAACGAGATGGGCTTTCGCCCGGACCTGATCGAGGCGCAACTTAGCCACGTTGACGGCTCGAAGGTGCGAGCCGCCTACAACCACGCCCAGTGGCTGCCCGAGCGGCGCGAGATGATGGCCGCATGGGCCGACTACCTGGACGCCGTGCGCACGGGCGGCAAGGTGATTCCCTTCCGGCAAGCCCGAGCGAAGGTGGCCGCATGAAGCCCGCCACCGAAAAGAACCCCAAGCGCCGGCCCGGCGCGAAAACCACTGCGGAAGGTGCGGAAGTGCGGAAACACCTCGGAAAGCCGGCTAAAGGTAGCTGCGGAACAACTGCGGAAGAACTGCGGAAACACTCTTCCTCTTCTGCTCACTCTTCGCCCTGGTCCGCCGCCCTGGCCGCTGCCCAGCCCGCCCCTTCCCTGGGGACCGATCCGGCCGTTTTGCAGCGCAAAGGGTCCCCCGCCGAGCCCCCCAACGGCGCGGGCGAGGGCGTGCCTGATGCCGAGTTCCTCGATTCGCTGTGGGCCACCTTCCTGGAAACACCGGCCCCGCTGACACGAGCCCAGGTGGAGACCATCGAGGCGCACGCGGCCCTCGGCGCGGGCGGGCATCGGACACGGCGGGCCGCGCTGGCGCTGCTGTGCAAGAACGGCGCCGAGCTGGTGGGCATCGTGCGCGAGCGCGACGGCCGGGCAGCCCTCGAAGAGGTGGCCGCAAGCCTGGCGGACTACCGCAAGGCCCTGGACGGGCTCTCGGAGATGATGGAGCAAGCCGCCACGCGCCTGGCAGTGGCGCTGTGCGAGCCGGTGGCCGAGTAGCGGGGCCTTCGGTATCAGCGCCAGCCGCGCCGGCCCCGAAGGGAGTAGCACATTCGTATAACATCCCCAGCCGAAGGAGCGTGAATCATGAATGTTGCGAAGCTGCGGGCAATCGGTGGATCGGTGGGCGTGACGCTGCCGCGGCCGATGCTTCGACAAATGGGGCTCGAAGCGGGTTGCGAGGTGGAGATTGCGAGCGACGGCCAAAGCCTGACGCTGACGCCCCGCCGCAAGCGCTACGCCCTGGCGGACCTGCTCAAGGGCATGCGCCCGGGCGACATGCCCACGGCTGACGAATGGGACGCGGCGCCCCCGGTGGGCCGCGAAGTGTTGTGACCGGCAGCCGGCGCCCCTGGGTGCCACGCCGTGGCGACCTGCTGCGCCTGAGCCTCGATCCCACGGCCGGGCACGAGCAACAAGGCACGCGGCCCGTGCTGGTGCTCTCGCCCGAGGCTTTCAACCGCTTCGGCCTGGCGCTGGTGTGCCCAGTGACGCGCGGCGGCGCCTTCGCCCGGGGCCGGGCCTGGACGGTACCGCTATCCGGGGCGGGACTGCAAACCGATGGCGTGGCGCTGTGCAATCAAGTGCGCACGCTCGATTGGCAGGCTCGGCAAGCCACGCTGATCGAGGCGGCGCCCGCCGACCTGGTGGCCGAGGTGCTGGCGCGGGTGGCGGCGCTGCTCGAATAGCGGGTTCCGGCCGCGCCTAGCCCGACGGGGCGAATACCCGGTTCCCTCCCGGGGTGGCGCGGCCCCCTTCCGAGGGCGCACGAAGGGGTGCGGGAATGCTCACGGACGAGGTTCAGCGCGAACTCGAAAAGCGACTGGGGCCGGGCTGTGCTGAGGCCGTGAGGCTATGGGCTGACCTGATTGACGCAATGGGCGATCCGACCGCCCGAGGCGGCGCAGACCTGGCGGAACTGCTAGGCCCCCGGCCGTCTGAAACGGCCAAGATGCTGCGCCGGGCTTCGGCGCTGGCCGCCGAGCTGGTCGGCATCATGGCGCGGCCTGATGTGCAATTGCACCTCCTGCCCTGGGCGAGGGGAACGCTAGTGCCATCGCAACCGGGACCGCGAATACATGAGGCCAACGAATGGCGAGAGCTCGGGCGCTTCGTTGACCTGCTTTCGTTCCTCGACGCCGGTGCGCGGGCCGCGGCGGAAGGCTTGCCCCGGAGGCCCGGTCCTCGTGAGGACACCCGAGTGGTAATGCTTGTCGGGGCGACGGTGCAGCAAATGCGGGCGCACGGGCTCAAGGTTTCCTCGGCCGAACACTCGAAGCTGGTACGCGTGCTTTCGCTTCTGTGGTTGCCGCTGAGTTTGCCGGGCGGCCCACGCGATGCCGCCCGCCGCTACCTGGAGTCTCGCGCCGGCAAGGCAAAAGGCGGCCCGGGCCCCGGCAATGGAAACCCGCCAGCAAGGCGGGCGGTGAGCGGCGATGACCCCAGGGCGGGCAAGCCCCCGCCCCGGACCTGGTGGGGCGGTGACTCGCCCGATTGAACTGCGATCCACCCCCGGGGGGGCCAATCGCCCGGGTTAGCTTCAATTGAACCCCCGGGGGGTGAATTGAGGCACGGCCGACCAATTCGCCCCTCTGGTTTCGGCGGCGAGACTTTTCGAGACTCGCGGGACGTTCAACCCTCCCGGAGCCGAAATGCACCTCACGAACCCAAGCGCCGCCGCCACGGGTGGCGACGCCCCACCGCCCGCGGCCCCGTCCGCCGCCCCGCCCGACTTGCGCCTTCTGCGACTGCCCGAGACGCTGGCGGTAGTCGGCCTTCAACGCACGGCCTGGCATGACCTGGTGAAGGCGGGCCGAGCCCCCCAGCCCGTCAAGCTCGGCCGGGCTACCGTCTGGGTGAGTAGCGAACTGCAAGCCTGGATTACGGAGCGCATCCAAGCGCACCGCGGGGGGGCCTTGATGAAACGACCGAACGACCCCGCACCCCTGATGCGCCTGGCGCCCGAGGTGCTGCACGGCCGCCGCACTGCCGAGCCGCCAAGTATCGTGGACCGTGTGGGCTGGCATGGCCGCGCCTTTGTGCTGCCCCGCGAGACCCTCGGCGAGGACGAGGGCGAGCGCATCCTCTTCCACA
>JBBAVH010000073.1:0-5503 GCA_040397825.1 Opitutaceae bacterium | reverse complement strand
GCCGCTTCGACAGTGTCGACAAATACAACGCGATCGCCGCGAAGGTCATGGCGGATCTCGGCGTCGCGACCAACGACCTCAACGCCGCCATCGCCCCGCATTTCGCAAAGTTCGGCCGTCCGAACGACGTGCACTTCTCGAGCGAAGGCTCCGCCTTCCTGGGTGGCGAGGTAACCCGCGAGATCGCGAGGCGCCTCCCGCCTGCACCTTGACCCTTGCCGCCCACATCACTCGATCCCCGAGTCCTCACCATGAATACCCCGACCCCATCCCTTCGTTTCCTGCTGCGGTTTCTACCACTGCTTGGGATTGCAACCGCCGCCTGGGCCCAGACCGGCTCCATCTCCGGCTGGGTCAGCAACCAGGCGACCCGCAACCTCCTCAGCGGCGCGTCGGTCGAGATCAGCGCCCTCGGGCTCTCGATCCGCACCGATGACCGTGGCTACTACACGCTCACGGGAATCCCGGCCGGCGAGCACATGGTGATCGCCTCCTACGCCGGCCTCGACCCGCAGTCGATCACCGTGCGCGTCGCGACCGGAGTCGCGGTCGCGCGGAACTTCGAGCTCACCAGCGCGGTGTACAAGCTTGGCGAGTTCAAGGTCAGCGCCGACCGCGAGGGCGCCGCCGCCGCGCTCACCGCCCAGCGCAACTCCGCCAACGTGCGCAACGTGATCGCGATGGATTCCTACGGCGACCTGCCGAACCTGAGCGTGGCCGAATTGGCCGGGCTCATGCCCGGCGTGGCGGTGAACTTCTCCGACGACGGCGTGGCGAACGGCATCCAGGTGCGCGGGGCCGCCGCCACCCTCAACCGCGTCACGATCGATGGCGGCCTGAAGGCGGGTTCCGGCGCCACGCGGCAGTTCCCCTCAGCCCAGTTCACCGGCGCGGGCTTCGCCGAGGTCGAGCTCACGAAGGGACACCGGCCCGACACCGGGGCCGACTCGCTCGGCGGCACCGTGAACCTGAAGAGCCGCTCCCCACTGAGCATGCGCGAGCGCCGACGCGTCGACTACACCGCCTCCGTGCGGGCGGCGCCTCCGTTCACCGAGCAGGTCGCCTGGCGGGCGCGTCACCGCGAGCACCCGCTGCTGAACTTCGGCTACATGGAGGTCTTCGACGTCGCCGGCGGTGAGCGCAACCTCGGTATCTCGCTGAACGCCTTTTACAGCGAGAACGCGAACGGGCTCTTCGTCACCGACCGGCTCTACCAGCCCGTGGCCACGTCGCCGGTCTTCAACTACGACTACCGCGTCCAGGACAAGCTCAACAACCGCAAGATCTACAGCGGACGCTTCCTCGCCGACCTGCGCACGTCATCCGCGACCACCTGGCGCCTCATCGCCGGCCTGGTGCGCAACGACGAGCCCTACGTGCACCAATACACGGCGCGCATCTTCACCAACCAGATCGTGGGCACGACCGGAACGGCCGGCATCCTGCCGGGCTACACGGATCGCATCACCTCGGCCCGGCAGAACGCGGTGACGCAGGTCCAGTCGACCGACCAGATGGTGCGCACGTGGCGCCTCTTCGGCGACGTGAGCCTCGGCGCCGAGCACAAGTGGGAACGTCTGCAGGTCGACTACACCGCGGCCTACAGCTGGAACCAGTTCAACCGCGGCACCGGCAAGTCGGGCGCCAACCTCATCAGCGGTCTTTCCAACGTCGGCTGGACGATCGACCGCACGCGCTCGGAGCTTTACCCGGACTTCATTCAGACCGGCGGACCCGACGTCCGCGACCCCGCCAATTACCGCCCCATCGCGAACGGGCTCACCGTGCGTAGCCAGGATGACTACGAGCAGGTCGCCGGGCTCACCGGCAACGCGCGCCTGCAGCTCATTCCCGGCCAGCTCTTCTTCCTGAAGACCGGCTTCGACTGGCGGGAGCTCTCCATCGACCAGATCAACCGCGACCGGCGCTACAGCTACACCGGCACCGCTCCCCTGCCCCACGACTCCACCGCCGCGCTCCGCTCGGGCTTCGGCATCCCGCACTGGCACCCGGGCGTGTTCGTGCGCGGCGGCGCCCTCGTCGATCCAACCGTCTGGAGCCAGGACGCGTACTTCCACGAGCAACTGCGCTTCACGGGCACGCGCGCGGCGACCGAGACCGTCACCGCCGGCTACGTGATGACCGAGGGCAAGCTGGGCCGCGACGGCTGGCTCGCGCGCACCGGCTTCCTCGGCGGCGTCCGCACCGAGGTCACCGAGACCGAAGGCCGCGGCTTCGTGCGGGCCCGCACGCTCTCGACCGTGGCGCAGCAGGTCGCTGATCCCCGCGGTTCCGCCGCGCGCGACTACGCCTCCAATTTCCGCGTGAACAGCTCCCGCTACACGCAGTCCTTCCCCAGCGCGCACCTGAGCCACGACGTCACCGCCAACCTGAAGGCCCGCGCCAGCTGGTCGACGAGCTTCGGCCGGCCGAACATGACGAACATGTTCCCGACCGAGACACCCAACGAAGCCGGGCGCTTCGTCACGGTCAGCAACCCGGGCCTGCTGCCCCAATCCAGCACGAACTGGGACGCCACCCTCGACCTCTACTTCAAGCCCGCGGGCTACGTCTCCATCGGCTGGTTCCGGAAGCGGATCCGCGACTACATCATCACCGGCGCTACCGTCGGCCAGATCGGCGCCGGCAACGACAACGGCTTCGCCGGCGAGTACGACGGCTGGGAACTGCGCCGTTCCACGAACGGCGGCACCGCCACCGTCTCGGGTTGGGAATTTTCCTACCAGCAGCAGTTCACCTTCCTGCCGGGCGTCTTCCGCGGCCTCAGCCTGATGGCGAATTACACCGTCCTCGACACTTTCGGCGACTTCGGCGGACGCACCTCCCTCGGCTCCGGAGAGGTCGCCGGATTCATCCCCCGCACCGCCAACCTCGTGCCGAGCTGGCGGCTCGGTCGCTTCAGCTGCCGCGTGCGCGTCAGCTACACGAGCGGCTACCTCGACTCGTACAACGCCACCAACCCCGCGCTCAACGTGTACTCCCGGCGCCGCGTGCTGGTGAGCCCGAGCCTCGCGTACGAGTTACGGCCGTCACTCGGATTCTCCCTCGAGGTCTCGAATCTCACCCACCAGTTCCAGGAGCGCTATCAGCGGCCCGAACGCTTCACCCAGATCCGTGACAACCCGGTTTCCGTCACCGCCGGCGTCAAGGGCCGCTTCTGAATCCATCCCCGACACCATGAACAAGAATCTTCCGGTTCCCCGTCGCGATTTCCTCATCGGCGCCGCCTCCGCGGTCGCCGCCGCCACCCTCCCTTCCCGGCTCCAGGCCGCTCCCGCCCGGGGACTCACGCTCGGGCTCTCCCAATACTCGCTCAAGGGCCTGTTCTCGGCGGGCAAGCTCGACCCGCTCGATTACCCGGCCTTCGCCCGCCGGGAGTTCGGAATCACGGAGCTCGATCTCTGGGAAGGCGGCCTACCCGCCGACCGGCTCGACGACGTGCGCTACCTCGGGGAACTGAGAAAACGGGCGGCCGACGCCGGCACGAATCTCTTCCTCCTCATGGCCGGCGTGGTCGACGCCACGGCCGGCACCGGCAAGGCCAAGAAACGCGCCACGCCTGCCGACCACCAGCGCTCCATCGAACGCTGCGTCCAGCTGGGTGTGCGCTACGTCCGGTTCTTCGTGAGCGCATCCGATGGGGACCGCACCGTCGCCCTCGGCCGCTGCGCCGATGCGCTCCGGCCGCTCGCGGACTTCGCCCAGGCCCGCGGCATCACGATCGCGATCGAGCCGGGCGCTTCAGCGCACACCCAGGACGGCGCCTTCCTTGCCGAGATGGCGGCGCGCGTGAACCATCCGGGCTGCCGGCTGATGCCCGACTTCGGCAAGCTCCGCGGCGACATCTACGCCGGCACCCGCGCGATGATGCCTCATTCCGCAGTGGTCTCCGCGAAGACGCATGAGTTCGACGCCGCCGGCAACCAGGTCGAATTCGACTACTTCCGCCTGATGAAGATCGTCGCCGACTCCGGCTTCCGGGGGATCGTCGCGATTGAATGGGAGGGCAAGAAGCTCGATCCCGTCGCGGGCGTGCACGCGTCCAAGAAACTCATCGAGCGCGCGCTCGCCGCGCTCTGAGCCGCGAAACCGCGTCCTCCCGCCATTCCCTGCCAACCCTCCAGGACGATTATTACGCCATGAACTCCTCTCACTCCGTGTCGCGTCGTTCCTTCCTCGCTTCCGCCGGGGCGGGCGCCGCGGCGCTCAACCTCGCCTCGACCACGACCCTCCGCGCCGGAGCCGCTCCCCGGCAGGGCCGCCTCATCGACCCGGGCCGCAAGCTCAACATCGCCTGTATCGGATGCGGCGGAAAAGGCGTTTCCGACGTCTCGGGCGTGAGCTCCGAGAACATCGTCGCTTTGTGCGATGTCGACGCGGCACAGGCGAAGCAGATCTTCGGGCGGTTCCCCACGGTACCGAAGTACCAGGACTACCGGAAGATGCTGCTGGAACTCGATGACCGGATCGACGCGGTCACGATCTCCACGCCGGATCACCTGCACCACGCCGCCGGCATGATGGCGATCACGATGGGCAAGCATGTGTTCATCCAGAAACCGATGGCACGCTCGGTGGGCGAGACGCGCGACCTGCTGCTGGCCTCGCGCCGGCACAAGGTCATCACGCAGATGGGCAACCAGGGGCACGCGGGCGAAGGCGTGCGGCTCGCGCGCGAGTGGGTGCAGGCGGGCCTGATCGGGCCCGTGCGTGAGGTGCACATCTGGACGAAGAAGATGGAGCTCGGGCCCTACAAGTCGGCCCTCAAGCAACGCCCGGCGGCCGGTGAGACGCCGCCCGCGACCCTCGACTGGAACCTCTGGAACGGTCCTTCGCCCGAGCGTCCCTACAGCGCCGAATACCATCCGCGCCGCTGGCGCAACTGGTGGGACTTCGGTTGCGGCGCCCTGGGCGACATCGGCTGCCACACGATGGACGCGCCCTTCTACGCCCTCGACCTCGGCGCGCCGGCGACGGTGCAGGCCGAGACGGCGCCGTTCAACGACGAGACGTTCCCGGATTGGTCGGTCATCACCTACGAGTTCCCCGCCCGCGGCAACCGGCCGCCGGTGAAGGTGGTCTGGTACGACGGTGGAAAGCTACCTCCCCGCCCGAAGCAGTTGGAGGAGGGGCGCGCCTTCGAGGAGCGCTACGGCTATTACTTCGTGGGCGACGACGGCGTGATCTACGATCCGAGCGAGAAATGCGCGAGTCCGCGACTCATCCCCGAAGCCCGCATGCGCGAGGCGAAGTTCCCACCCAAGACGCTTCCCCGCGTGCCGGGCGGGGATCCCTTCCTGGAGTGGATCGCGGCGTGCAAGGGCGGGCCGTTGCCCGGCTCGAACTTCGAGTACGCCGCGCCCCTCACCGAGATGGTGCTGCTGGGCAACGTCGCCCTGCGGGCCCGCGGACGGAAGCTGCAATGGGATTCCGCCAACCTGCGGATCCCGAACGCTCCGGACCTCGAGCCGCACCTCAACCT
>JBBAVH010000072.1:0-5565 GCA_040397825.1 Opitutaceae bacterium | reverse complement strand
CGAGGGCAAGATCAACCGCAACGCCTCCGCGCGCCTGCGCCGCGGCCGCGAGATCATCCACGAGGGCAAGATCGCCACCCTCAAGCGCTTCAAGGACGACGCCAACGAGGTGCGAGCCGGTCTGGAGTGCGGCATCAAGCTCGACGACTTCAACGGCTACGCCGCGGGCGACGTCATCGAGTGCTTCGAGATCCAGAAGGTCCGCGCTTCCCTGTGAGCCGCCGCCGGCCCCGCCGGCTGCGCTCGCCGTCCCGATGAGCAACCGCACCGTCCGCGTCAACGAGCTCGTGCAACGCGAGCTCAGCGACATCCTGCGCCGGCACTACCAGTCCGAGGCGGTTGCCCTCACCATCTCCGAGGTGCGCGTTTCGCCCGACCTGCGCGACGCGCGGGTCTTCGTCGCCGTCGTGGGCGACGCCGAGACGGCCGAGGCGAAGCTGCGCTGGATCCGCTCCAAGGCCGGCGAACTCCGCGCCGAGGTCGGGCGCCGGATCGTCCTCAAGTACCTGCCGCGCTTCGAGTACGTGCTCGACGAGTCCGCCGCGCGCGGGGCGCGCATCCTGAGCGTGCTCGAACAGATCGAACACCCGCCGGCGCGGCCGGCGGCTTCCTGAGGAAACGGCCCGTGGCGGGTTATTTTCCCGTTCTCACCCCGCGTTTCCGCGAGCTCCTCGCCGCGCTGGCCGGGCGGCCGGTGGCCGTGTGCGGGCACGCGCGGCCCGATGGCGATTGCATCGGCTCCCAGGTCGCCCTGGCCCGCGTCCTCGCGTCGCTCGGCCACGAGGTGACGTGCGTGAACGCCGATCCCGTCCCGCGACGGCTCGAATACCTCGTGCGCGGCACGCCTTTCCGCCCGTTCGAGGAGGCCCTGCGCTGCCCGCGTGACTGGGCCGCGGTCTTCGTCGACTGCGCCGACCATGCCCGGGGTGGCGAGCGGATGAAGGCGCGGTTTCCGAGCCCGGTCGGCGTCATTGACCACCACCTTTCCAACGTCGGCTTCGGAGCCATCAACCTCATCGACACCGCCGCGGCCGCCACCTGCGAGATCGTTGCGGGCATGGTGATCGACGCCGGCATCGCGATCGACGCCCCGGCCGCCAAGGCGCTTTACGCGGGCATCCTCACCGACACCGGCCAGTTCCGCTTCGGAGCCACGTCGCGGCGCTGCTTCGAGCTGGCCGGCGAGTTGGTCACGCGCGGGGCGGTGCCGGCCGAGGCGGGATTCGAACTCTACGAGCGCGAGACCATCGGGAAGCTCCGCCTGCTCCGCGAATTCCTCGCCTCGCTGCGGCTCGAGTGCGGCGGCCGCGTCTGCGTGGGCACGTTGCCCCCCGGGGTCTTCACCGCCACCGGCGCCACGCAGGAGGACACCGAGGGCCTCGTCGACCACGCCCGCTGCATCGACGGGGTCGAGATCGCCGCGCTCGTCGAGGAGCGGGCCGACGGCACCTTCAAGGCCAGCCTGCGGGCCAAGGATCCCGCCTGCCGCGTCGACCGCGTCGCCGCGCAGTTTGGCGGCGGCGGGCATGCGTGCGCTGCCGGGCTCCACCTCAAGCGCGACACCGCTGACTTCCATGCGCGCCTCGTCGCCGCCATGGCCGAGGGCCTCGCGCGGGCCGACGCCGAACGGAAAGCCTGAGCCATGCTGACTCCGCCGCGGGAAATGGAGGGCATCCTCCTCGTCGACAAGCCGGCCGACCACACGTCGCACGACGTCGTCGCGCGCCTGCGCGGGAAGCTGCGCATGAAGCGCGTCGGCCACGCCGGCACCCTCGACCCCATGGCCACGGGCCTGCTCATCATGCTCGTCGGCAAGGCCACGCGTGTTTCCCAGTACCTCACGAGCCTCGACAAGGAGTACGAAGGCACGATCGAACTCGGCAAGGTCACCGATACCCAGGACGCCGAGGGCGAGGTGCTCGAGACGATCCCGGTGCCGGCCTTCACCGAGGCCGAGATCCGCGCGGCCGTCGCATCGTTCCTCGGCGACCAGTACCAGACTCCCCCGATGTACTCGGCCGTAAAGGTCGACGGCGTTCCACTCTACAAGAGCGCGCGCAAGGGTGAGGAGGTCGAACGCGAGCCCCGCTTCATCCGCGTCATGAGCTGGGACATCACCCGGTTCGCGCTGCCCCATCTGGATTTCCGGCTGCGCTGCACCAAGGGCACCTATGTGCGCACGCTTGCCCACGATCTTGGACGCAAGCTCGGGTGCGGCGCCCACCTCGCCGCGCTACGCCGCACCGCCAGCGACAAGTTTCACGTTTCGCAGGCTCTCACCCTGGACCAGATCAATGCGCTCAGCCTTCCCGAGATCGAGAAGCGCCTGATCGCCCCGCGCGACGCCGTGCCGGGCTTCGCGCTCTGAGTTGGTTTCGGCGCGGCGGGTTCAACCACGGATGGACACCGATGAACGCGGATTCTCGGATTGAGCGGTGTGTCGGTGGCGGCTTTTCCCGCCTGGAAGCAGGAAGGTGCGGACGCGGACGGTTGGGATTGATTCGGCCTGTTGCTACCTTTGCCACGGAAGGGTTTCTGCCCGTTCCGCTTCGAGCCGCGTGCTGTGGCTGAAAACTTCCGCGCCGCGACCATGCAGCTGCCTGCCCGAATCGAAGGCCTCGCCGCCGCCCGTTTCCCCGCGCGGCCGCTGCACCTTGCGGTCGGGATGTTCGACGGCGTCCACCTCGGCCACCGGGCCGTGATCGATTCCGCCGTACAATCGGCCCGCGGCGACGGCGGCCTCGCGGGTGTGCTGACCTTCTGGCCGCACCCGAGCGCCGTGCTCCGTCCCGATCGCGCGACGCCGCTCCTGCAGGGCCCCGACGCGAAGGCCGCGGCGTTGCTGTGCCTCGGGGTGGATGCGGTCATCACGCAGGGATTCGACCCTACGCTGGCCGCGCTCGCGGCCGGTGAGTTCCTGCCGTGGCTGCGGCGGCACCTGCCGGGCCTGGTGGCCGTGCACGTCGGAGAGAATTTTCGTTTTGGGCGCGGCCGGGAAGGGGACGTGGGCTCCCTCGTCGCCGACGGCCGGCGGCTCGGGTTGCACGTCTTCAGCACCGCGCGCGTCAACCTCGACGGCGAACCGATCAGCAGCACCGCCATCCGCGCCTTGCTGGCCGCCGGCGAGATCGCCGCCGCCAACGCGCGCCTCGGGTCGCCTTACCTGGCCTCGGGCCGGGTCGCGCCGGGCAAGCGATTGGGGCGTACGCTGGGTTTCCCCACGCTCAACCTCCCATGGGCGCCCGCCGCCGCGCCGCGCTTCGGCGTCTACGCAACGCGGGTCGCCGCCCATGGCTCGGCCGATTTCCATCCGGCGGTGGCCAACTACGGCCTGCGGCCCACCGTCGAACAGGCGTCCGATCCGCGGCTGGAGGTGCACGTGCTGGGCGAGTGTCCGTTCGGGGAGGGGAGCGAGATCGCGGTGGAGTGGCTTGAGTTTCTGCGGCCCGAACGGCGCTTCCGGGACGTGGCCGAACTCTCCTCCCAAATCGACCGGGATCGCGCCGCCGCCGGCGCTTTCTTCGCGCGGATCGCCGCCGCGCGCGGACACTAGATTTTTCCTTGCGCTGCCCCGCGGCGAACGCGTTACTGCGCCTTCGTTTCGGTTCGGACCCTTAGCTCAGTTGGTTAGAGCGTTTCCTTGACATGGAAAAGGTCACTGGTTCGAGTCCAGTAGGGTCCACCATCTCGTAACAACATGAGAGAGAGCTGTTTGCGCGTGCTTATAGCCTGTTTCTTTGGCTGAGTAGTCCGCCTCCAGCTGGCGAGAAGTCTTCGCCGCCGTTAGGTTTGAGTTTTCCGGGAGTTCGGCCCCCCCCTAGTCCGAGTCCAACAAGGCTCCCTTGGGCATATCCCGGTGCTGAACTGCTCTTTGCCGGATTCACAGCTGAAGATGGATTTGACTGTTTTTTGCCCGCTCTGCTCGCTGGGTAATGCATCGTATCTGCGCTCGGGTTTTTTCCCGTTTCTGGAGTCTGTTTTCGGCGTTTGCGGGGCGTTTGTGCCGCACCTCGTCACAGTTTATCGGAGCCGCTGGCTGGGTCGCGCTGCTGACCGCGCTCCCGGCTCACGCTGCGACCGTATACTTCAATCAGGCCTATCAGTCTTCGGATGCGGTCAATTACGACCAGAACACCAATAGCACGAAGATCAATGCGCTCTTCGCTGGCCGCTCCCTCAGCTTCACTTCGGCGGATTCGACTGCGGCCAACTTTGATGGGACGGGAAACGACGTTGCCGGTACGCTGAGCTACATTGATCCCGCTACTGGCGCGGTGACCGATATCGTGGGCAAGATCAGCCGCCGCGAAACCGTCGGAGCCACGACGCGCGCGTTTTATTTCTACACGACGAGCGCCACTGTTCAGAATGCATACATCCTCGTTCTAGCGAACTCGACGGCGCAGTCGTACTTCACGGGTCTCACCAAACCGGCTGATGTGGGCACTAATTCCGCGGGGGTCCGGGATGCCCTGAATGCCTATCTCGCGGAGCAGTCGACCCTTCCGCTCATCTCGGTTTCCAATACCAACGCGACGGTGACGGAGCACTCGGCCAATCCGCTTTATGCGGTTTTCCGCGTAAACCTGAGCCGGGCGGCGAGCGGCAACGTCGTCTTCACGCCGAAGCTCTTCAGCGGCACCGCCACCGTCGCTGCTAACGCGACGCCTGCAGCGGGAGACGACGTCTATGCCAGCTCGACGATGGAATGGAGTTCTAACGGCACCACCTGGAGCAGCGTGACCGGAGGAGTCACAATCGCGCAGGGCGCTACTTTCGTCGACGTGCGGGTGAGGGTGGTGAGCGACGCGCTCGCGGAGGGGACTGAGAACTACAAGCTTTGGACGCAGGTGCTGAGCTCAGCGGCCAACGTGCCGAACGACGGCGGCGCTTTTTCGACCGGAACCATTCTTGAGGACACGACACGCCCGACGATCGTGGTGACGAGTGACAAGACGGCGCTGAAGGCGGGTGAGACGGCGACGATCACGTTCACGCTGTCGGAGACGGCGACGGACTTCGTGCTGGCTGACGTGGTGGCGACCGGTGGAACGCTCGGGACTTTCACGGCGGTGAGCGGAACGGTCTACACAGCGGTGTTCACGCCGACGGCGAACAGCACGACGAACGGGGTGGTGAGCGTGGCGAGTACGACGTTCAGCGACGCGGCGGGGAACTTCAATAACGACGGTGCGGACGCGAACAACACGGTGACGATGACGGTGAACACGGTGCGTCCGACGATCGCGATCACGAGCGACAAGGCTTCGCTGAAGGCGGGTGAGACGGCGACGATCACGTTTACGCTGAATGCGGCGTCGACAGACTTCATCGCCAGCGACGTGGCGGTGTCTGGCGGCAGCTTGACCGGCTTCTCGGGCAGCGGAACGGCCTATTCGGCGACGTTCACACCGACGGCGAGCAGCACGACGAACGGAGTGGTGAGCGTGGCGAGCGCGACGTTCAGCGACGCGGCGGGGAACTTCAACAACGACGGTGCGGACGCGAACAACACGGTGACGATGACGGTGAACACGGTGCGTCCGACGATCGCGATCACGAGCG
>JBBAVH010000071.1:0-5742 GCA_040397825.1 Opitutaceae bacterium | reverse complement strand
CGATCGCAGTCTTGCCGACGCCCGGCTCGCCGATGAGCACGGGGTTGTTCTTCGTCTTGCGGGAGAGGATGCGGATCGTGCGCCGGATCTCGTCGTCGCGCCCGATGACGGGGTCGAGCTTCCCCTTCCGCGCCTGCGCGACGAGGTCGATGCCGTACTTCTCCAGCGCCTGGTAGGTGGCCTCGGGGTTGTCGGTCGTCACCCGCTGGGCGCCGCGCATGCCCTGGAGCGCGCCCAGGACCTTGGCGCGGTCGAGGTCGAAGCTGCGCAGGAAACGCCGGAAGCCCTCGGGCTTGGCGACGTCGATCAAACCCAGGAGCAGGTGCTCGACGGAGACGAAGTCATCCTTGAGCTTCGCCGCCTCGGCCTCGGCCTTGGTCAGGGCCTCGTTGACGGCTTGGGTGACGTAGACCTTGGAGGCATCGACGGCTCCGCTGACTTTAGGGAGGCGCTCCAGTTCGCGCTCGACCGCGAGCTGGGCCGCGGCGGCGGAGAGGCTGAGCTTCTCGAGCAAGCCCGGCACGATGCCGCCTTCCTGCGCGAGCAGGGCGGCCAGCAGGTGCCACGTGTCCACCTCCGCGTGGCCGTGCCGGCGGGCGACGGCCTGCGCGTCGGTGACGGCGGCGCGAGACATCTGGGTGAGCTTGGCAAAATCCATGATGGGACCGCCTTCGCAGGGACCGCGCCAGCTCGGGAACGGGGTTTTCCGTAGGTAAAGCGGACGCTCGCACGCGAAGACGCGCCACAGTGCGCCACGGCGGCGCAACCCGCCGCGCCACCTTGACGTGCCCGGCTCCCGCGGGGCGGCTCAGGGGTTGATCTCGTAGACCTCGACGATCCCCACGCCCGGCACGGCGGGCTGGTCGCGGTCGGGGTCGGGATCGCGCAGTTCGAAGGGGCGGACGATGACGGTGTAGGCGCCGGGCGGCAGATCGAGCATGACGCAGGGCTCGCGCCGGTTGGAAGGCGCGTGGCCGGAGGCGAAGACGGCCTTTTCCCCGTAGGTGACCACAAAGGGTCTGAAGTCGTTCTCGACGCTGGCCCCGCCCTCGGCACCGGTGCTCCAATCGTCGTTGCGCACGAGCGGGAAGCCGGCGGCATTGCGCAGCTCGAGCTCGGGATCGTCCAGCACGCCACTCATGCCGAACGGAGCCCGTGCCAGCGACGGGCCCAGGACCCGGATCAGGACGCGTTTGGTCGAACCAGCAGCGCCCTGCACGAAGAACCCTCCGTGCATTTCCCGTCCGCTGCGGTCGGCGAAGCCGCGCGTCGCGAGGTTGATGATCTTCGCGGAGTCTCGGTTGACCTCGTAGGCCTCGGCCAGTGCCACGCCCGTGCCGCCGCCGGCGCCCTCAATCACGGCGGTATAGGCGCCGGCGGGAAGCGTGAGGATCGCCGCGGCGTCGAGGCTGCCCCCGGCGAAAGCAAACGCGCCGAGCCGCGATGCGGTACCGGCGACCTCCGCCGCCCCGCCCTCCCGCGGCTGCGCCCACCATTGGTCATTTTCGCCGACGAGCGTGGCCGCGCGGTAGATCGACAACCGCGGATCGGCCAACGCGCCGGCGACGCCGAATCCCGCGAGCGCGGGACCGGCGGCGCGTACGAGCACGGTCTTCGGCAAAGGCCCCTGCACCACGAAGCCTCCGATCAGGACCTGGTCGTCGCGGCCCACCCACGCGCGCGTCGCCACGTTGATGAGGGCACCTGAGTTCGCAGGGGCCTGCGTCTGGAGGCGGTAGTTCGCGGTGACGAAGGCCGTCTGCTCGATGGTCAAGGCGTTGTTGGACTCGCCGGGTTTCCCGGCCGGGACACCGATGGCCGCGTTGACCGGCGCGGGCACGATGACGTCGGGATTGGAGAAGTACGCCAGTTCAGTACCCGGCGGGTAGGCCATGATGTCGCGGTACTGGCGGCCGTCCGCGCCGAGGAATCGGTAGCCGTAGCTGTAGGAGAACGCTCCGTCCCCGCTCAGCGCATTGCCGCGATCGTGCGCGCAACCCAGCACATGGCCTAGTTCATGCGCGACGACGTTACCCGCCGTGGCCGAGCCATACTGGACGACGGAGAAGGCGTAGAGCGGGTTCGTGTTGTCGGCCGGGTCGTCGAGCAGGAAGCTCAGGCCGCTGCTCACGGCGTCGTTGCGCTGCAGGACAAGGCAGACGACATCCGCGCCGGCGGCATCGCGCGCCGCCTGCACCTCGTCCATCTTGCCGTCGGCGGGCCGGTAGAGCGCCGTCAGCGCCTCGTCCTGCACCTTGGTCACGAGGCTGAGGTCCTCGTCGTAACGCGTCTCGAGGATGCGGACGAGCTTCACGCGCGCCGTGATCAGGCTGGCGTCGAAGGCGCTGTTGATTCGCGCCACCGCGAGATCGAATGCGCTCTGCAGGGCTGCCATCCGCGCCGCTCCCGCCAGGGTCGGCAGCACCGCTTCGGTGTAGACCATCATCAGATGGATCTCCGGCCGCTGCGGGTTGACCGGCGACGCCCCGGCGACTCCCGGCGCCGCGGCCGCGCCGCCGCCGAAGCCCGCGGCGCGTTGGGGGCGTCGCTGGCCGCCGCACGCCAGGAGCAACTCGGGATCGACGCGGAAGAACTGTGAAACGCCGCCCGTCGCGGCCCGCAGCACGAAGCTGCCCAGCACCGGATCATCGATGGCCGCATGGAGGAAGCCGTCGTTCCACGCGAAAAGCGCCCGGCTCCCCGGACGCCCCTCGATCTTCCCCGTGCTCGTCCAACGCCCGGCGCCGAGCATCTCGCTCATCTCCACCGCCACCGTCACGCTGCCGCCCCGGGGCAACGGCACCTCGACACGCCCGCCCCCGCTCCGCCAGAACGGCGACTGCTTTCCTCCGAGCCAGGCACGGTCGATTTCGACGTGCCGCACCTCGCGCGAGGGCGCCGGCAGCGCCGCGTCGATCCATGCCGCGTCCGGAGGATCCACGAATCGAAAAAGGGGAAGGGATGAACCGTCGGACTTATGGTACGCATTCTCTTTCGGCGACGACGGCCACGGGGCGGCATTGGCGCCCGCGGAAACCGACGGATCCTCCACCGGTTTCCTGAGGAGGCGGGAGGGAATCAACGCAACCAGTGCGGCGAGGAGCAGGCATGCCCCGGCCGCGCCGGCGGATTTCCGCCGAGAACTCATGCCCGTCCCTTGGCCTTGCCACCATCCAAGCCGGCGATCACCGCCCTCAGTTGCGACGCGTGGTCCGCGGTGTCCACCTTGGGCACCACCGCCAGCACGCCGCCCTTCGCGTCAAACACGTAGGCCGCCCGCGCCGGCCCGGTAAAGCTGCGGCCGTACATCTTCTTTTCCACCAGAGAGTCCGTCGCCCGCGCGAAAAGGTCGTCGGGATCGCTCACCAAAGTGAACGGCAGACGCTTCTTCTCACCCTGCCGCGCCTGCGCGGCGGCCCCGTCACGGCTGACGGCGATCAAACCGAAACCAGCCTGCTCCAAATCGGCCGCGAGCCCGCTCAACGCTTCGACCTGCCGGTCGCAGCCCGGGGTGCCGCCCTTCATGTAGACCGAAACCACCGTCCGGCGGCCGAGCAACTCGGCGAACGCCACCTCGCGCCCTCCGCCGGCAAGGCTCCACGCGCGCACGTTGAACGAAAGGTCAGCCTTGGATCCCGTTTTGATCATGTCGGGAAAAGAGCCCCCGGCCATCCCTGGGTCAAATTCCCTCACCATTGCGGCGCGGAATGCGGCTTTGACGCGCCTCCTGAATGTTTCCAACGTCGCCATGATGAAGTCGGTCAAGGTCCCCGCGCTGGAGCTCTTTCTCCACGAGATGATTCCCCTCGCCAAGGCGATGGGCGTCGGCGTGGAGGTGAGCGATCATCGCGCCTTGGTCCTCACGGCCCCGAAGGAGCAGAACCGCAACTCACTCAACACCGCTTTCGGCGGCAGCCTCGTTTCGCTCGCCACCCTCGCCGGCTACGGCGTCGTCTGGGAACTCATGCGCAACGAGCGCGGAGCCGAGAAGCCGCAGTGGAGCATCGTCGTGAAGGAGAGCCGCGCCGCCTACCGCCGGCCGGTGATCGGTGATCTACGCGCCATCTGCGAGCGCCCTGCCCAGGCCGCGATCACCGAGTTCAAGGACGCGCTCGCCCGCTACGGCAAAGCCAAGCTCAAGCTCCGCGCGTCGATCGTGGAGAACGGCGTCACCGCCGTCGACGTCACCGCCGCCTTCGTCGTCACCCGCTGAGGTCGACCCGGGCGGCGCGATGGGCCCTCGGCGACTCAGATGTGCTTCGAGTCAGCCTCGTCCTTCTTAACGTAGCCGCTGTCCTGCCGCTGGAAGTTGACCGCGTTCTTCTTCAGGTAGGCCTGATAGACGTCGTCCGCCGTCATGCCTAGGGTCTGTGCGAGCGAGACAAGGAAGTGGAACAGGTCGACGACCTCGACGCGCGCGTTCTGCTCGTCGAACTTCTGGTATTTCGCCCACCACTTCCACGGCACGCTGTCGATCAGCTCCGCCGTCTCCTGCTGCATCGCGCGGGTGTAATTTAGGATCCACTTCGCCTTCTCCTCGTCGGTCGGGGGCGGCAGATTCACGCCGATCCGCTTGTTCAGGGCGTCCTGCATCCGGAAGATTTCCTCGAGCTTGTCCATGCGCCGCACGCTGCCCGCGCCGGCCGCCGCGTGGCAAGCCGCTTCCCGAAAAGCGCCGCCGCGCCACCTCGCGGCGACGACTCCGGACAACTCCGGAATTGCCACTTGCCAGCAGGGAAGCCGTCCGCGACCTTCAACCTTCCGTGTCCCCGTTGAGCCTTCAAACGCTCCGGCGGACGCCATCCCCGCGAACCGCCCGCGTTACCGCGCCGGATCGCCTTCACCACAACAAAAACAAAGACATGTCAGACAACGAAAAGTCAGGCGCGCCGGCTCCGGCCCCCGCCGACTCGTCCGCCCCGGCCTCCGCGCCCGCGGACGCCGCCGCCTCCCCGGCGGCCCCCGCCAGCAGCCCCGCACCGGCCTTCGGCTCGTTCGGGAGCACCCGTGGGTCGGGACTGGCCCGCGGCAAACGCCCGGTCGCCAGCACCCCGGCCAGCAGCCCGGCCACCCCGGCCGGCTACAAGCCCAGCTCAGTCGCGGTCATCACCCCGAAGAGCGAGTACCGTAACCCGTTCACCGGCGAAACCTCCGTGGGGGCTTCCCCCGCGCCTGAACCGGTGGCACCCGCCCCCGCTCCGGTCGCGGAAGCGGCGCCCGCCGCGACACCGCCTCCGGCCCCTGTGCCGACGACCCCGGCCGAACCCGAGGCCAAGCCTGAACTGAAGATCCTTCCGCCCGAGTCGACGCGTCGCACGGAGACGCGTTGGGAGTCACCAGGCGCCGCGCCGGCGCCGCGCCGCGAGGACCGCGGGACGTTCCAGCCTCGCGAACGCCGCGAGCGGCGTTCCTCAGACCCCCGGGAGCCGCGCGAACCGCGCCGGGACGAAGGACGCCTCGAGCCGCGCAGCCATCAGCCGCACCGGCCCGAGGAGCGCAAGCAGGAGGCGCCGAAGAAGTCCGGCGGCTTCCTCGGCTGGTTGAAGGGCCTGTTCGGCCGCAAGGAGAAGCCCGCTGAACGCGCCGAGGGCGAAAACCGCCGCCACCGCGGCGAACGCGGCCACGGCGGTCACCGCGACGACTCGCGGGGCAATCATCGCGACGGCCAACCCGGTCACGGTGACGGCGAGGGCGGCGGCCGGAGGCGGCGCCGCCGCGGCGGCCGTGGCCGGCGCCGCGACG
>JBBAVH010000070.1:0-5773 GCA_040397825.1 Opitutaceae bacterium | reverse complement strand
CCCCGTGGGGGCGCCACTTAACACCCGCTCGCGAGAGCGGGTGTTTTCTTTTCCGGTTTTCGCCTCGCTCGCCTTGTCGGCCGAATTCCTTCCGCGGCGCGGGGGAGTAAGGGACATATGGATCCGAGTCGTGGGTCATCCGGAGGGCAGTGACCGCGGGAAACGTACCGTCACCCGCCCGCCACGGGGCGCGAAGGGGAGTCCGTGCCTCCGCTCCGGGTCGAAGGCTCAGCTCGCGCCGTGGGCTTCGCCGGGATCAGAAACCCAACGTGTAGGTGGTGCTGGTCTCGCGCCCGCGACCGAGCCGGTTGGAGGGGTTGAGGTAGAACTTGTCGAAGACGTTGTTGCCGTTGAGCACGACGGAGTGCCGGAAGCGGCCCTGCCGCCACGCGTAGCTCCCGAAGACGTTCACCAACTGGTAGGGGCTGTGGAACTCACGGGTCCGCGTCGCGGTGGCCGCGCTCACGAGCGTGCCGCCGAAGACGACGATGTCTGCCGTGATGGCCGCGGATGGCGGCACGGCGCCGCGCGTCGCGGACGGCACCGCGGCGAGGGCAAGCGCCAGACAGGCGCGGCGGAGGAAACGGGGTAGGATTGGACGGCTCATGAATGGGGAGGACTCGTGGCTGAAGGATTCAGGATGCTGGAGGCCAGCGATCGTTGTCGATGACTCGTCTGGCAAAGGAGCCGAACGTGGCCGCGGCCGCCGGCATCAGGCTCCGGCGGGAAGTTTGCCAACAGCCGCCTGTGGCACCGCGCGCGCGGCGCGATGCTGCGCGGAAACGTCGCTGGCGGGCTCGGGGTCGACACGGAATTCTTCGATTCGATCCTCGTGCCCAACGTGATGCTGCACGGGTTTCTCGGCCTGCAACCCTCTGCGACGGGTGTCGCGTCGAGCCGCGTCTGCCCAAAGCTTGGCCCGGCCTGACGATCGATCGAATCCACCTGCACGGTGCCGTGCTGATGATCACGGCCGACGCGGCGACAAGGACGATCTTGGTCGGCGTCGAGCCTCGCGACGGCAACGTGACCATCGAGGTTCCCGCAGGTCAGAAACGCTGATCGAGCCTCACCCAACCCCGTCAGTCGCGGACGGCGTCTCCCGCGCGACGTGGAGTCCGCGGCGGAGCAGGGCTACTCCGGCAGGGCGAACGCCACGAGTAGGCCACCTGAAGGTCGGCCGGATTTTCCGCCGCCGGCGGAGATCACCACGAACTGTCGGCCATTCACCTCGTAGGTGCTCGGGGTGGCATTTCCACCGAAGGGAAGGGGAGCCTGCCACAGCACCTTGCCGGTGTCCTTGTCGAAGGCGCGGAACGTCTCGTCGGCGGTCGCTCCGATGAAGATCAGGCCTCCGGCGGTGACGACGGGGCCGCCATAGTTCTCGGTGCCGGTCGGCGGGATGCCGCGCGCGGTGAGTTCCTTGTACTCGCCGAGCGGCACCTTCCACTTGAGCTCGCCGGTGTTGAGGTCGACGGCGTTGAGCGTTCCCCAGGGCGGCTTGATGGCCGGGTAGCCCTCGGCGTCCAACCAGCGGCGGAAGCCGCCGAAGGTATAGGGCGGGCCTCCGTCGGCGTCATCGACGTCGCGCCGGGTGGCGGCTTTGCCCTTCTTTTTCCCCGCCGGGTTCTGGCTCGCGGCCGTTGCCGGCCCGAAGAGGTGATCCAGCACCGCCTCCCGGCTGGCCGCGGGAACCGCGCTCATCGGCGGCATGCGACCCGCCCCTTGGCTGATCAGCCGCGCCACCTCGTCGCGGGTCCGGCGTGAAGGCAGGCCGACCAGCGAAGGGAGTCCGTTGGCGGGATCGCCCGTCTGGTCGGGCCGGTGGCACGGCCCGCAGTGGATGAGGTATTGCTTTTCCGGATTCGCGATGACGGTCCCCTCGCGCCGAGTGGGCACGAGCTGGTAGATCCACGGCATCTCGTTGAGGTTCGCGTAGAGGATGCCTTCCGGATCGGCCGCCGAGCCGCCCCACTCGAAACCACCGTCGAAACCGGGAAAAAGGATGGCCTCGGTCCAGCGCGGCGGCGGAAAGGATCCGAAGGCACCGGCGCGCGCGAGGCGTTCCTTGGTCATCTCGGCGGCGGCGGGGGAGACATTCGATACGTCCTCGGGCGAGTAGATCTGCCGCATCAGTGGTGCGGGCTTTTCCTGGTACGGCTGGGTCGGCCAGGTGCGCACACCCGTAATCTCCGAGGCCGGGGCCGGCCGTTCGTGGATCGGCCAGAGCGGCTCGCCCGTGATGCGGTCGAAGACGAAGAGGCGGCCCATCTTCGTGCCCTGTGCCACAGCGTCGATGCGCCGGCCGCGGTGGGTCACCGTGAGGAGCGTGGGCGGCGCCGGCAGGTCCATGTCCCACAGGTCGTGATGCACGAGCTGGTGGTGCCAGAGGCGTCGCCCGGTGCGCGCGTCGAGCGCCACGAGGCTGTTGGCGTAGAGGTTCTCGCCGTAGCGGCGGCCGCCCCAGAAATCTGGCCCGGCCGTCTCGGTCGCCGCGTAAACGATCCCGCGCGGCTCGTCGAGCGACAGGCCGGCCCACGCCGAGGCTCCACCGGCCGTCTTCCAGGCATCCGCAGGCCAGGTTTCGTGTCCCGCCTCGCCCGGGCGGGGGATGGTGTGGAACACCCAGCGCAGGGCGCCGGTGCGGACGTCGTAGGCGCGCACGGCGCCGGGCACGTTTTCCGCGACGTTGGCGCTCAGGATCAGGAGGTCGCGCCAGATGACGCCCGGGGTGTTGAGGCCGGCCGTGGGGGTCGTGCCTTCGCCGCGGAGGCCCGTGCCCAGCGCGAGGGAGCCGTTCTCCCCGAAGGTGCGCACCGGGAGGCCGGTGCGAGCGTCGAGCGCGTAGAGGCGGGTCGCACCGGGAGTGAAGATGCGGCGGTCGTCGCCATCGGCCCAGTGCATCACGCCGCGCTGGCGGCGCCCCATCGTCTCGTCGTGCTCGGAGCGCGGATCGAAGCGCCAGAGCTCCCGTCCGGTCGCGGCGTCGAGGGCGATGACCTTCCGGTCGGGGGCGGCGGTGAAGAGCACGCCGTCGACGACGAGATTGTTGGCCTGGTATTCGCCCTTGGTTCCGGTGTCGAACGTCCAGGCCACCCGCAGGCGGCTGACGTTGTCGCGGTTGATCCGGGCGAGTTTCGAGTAGTGCGTGCGGGCCTGGTCGCCGAGGTACGACGGCCAGTTGCGCTCGGCGAAGCCGGGACTCGAAACGGGGACGCCGGCGCCCGCGGGTGCCGGGTTGAGCAGGCACAGGAGGGCGACGCCGGAGAGGGCGAGGCACGTGGCGGCGCGAGGCATCATCAACGATGGTTCTCCGACTGAATCTGGCTCAAGGTCGAACGGCGGGGGACGTCCTCAGCGTTTTTCCCAGGCGGTCCTCAGGCCGTAGATTCGTTCCGCGTTCTCGTGGTAGAACTTGCCTAGAACCTCGCGCGGCAATCCGAGCGCCTGCGTGCGGCGGCCGCTGTAAGTGATCTCACCGCGGCCCGCATAGTACTCGAAATCCGCCCGGTAACGGACCTCGAGGGTAGTCGCATGCGCCTCCCGTTGTTTGTCAGTGGGTGGCTGGGCGCGCAGGTGGGGTTTCCAGCTCGAGTCCACGCCGTACATGATGCGGCTCGGAAAGCGCAGGAACAGTGCGCGCACCTGGTCGCTCGGATGACGCGCGAGGTTGCGCGTGCGGGCCGCCACCTCGATGTGGAAGTTCGGGAACTGCTCCAGTCGGCGCGCGATGCCCTCTAGATCATGTTCGAGGCTACCGAGATGGGCGCCGACCACGACGAGGGAGGGGTGCTTCCGCAGGATGTTGTCGCGGGCGGCGATGATGGTGCCGTGGCTCGGGTATTCTGTCTTGCCGTGCAGGTGCCACTGGGGGTTGCCCGAGTAATAGCCGTAATGCGGGCTCTCGGGGTTAAGCGGCAGCCAGGCGTCGATCGGCTCGGCGAGGTGCGCATGCAGCGGCTTTCCGCGCCGCGCGAGGTAGGCGTAGATCGGATCAAAGCGCGGATCGTCGGGCAGGATGAAC
Organism: Opitutaceae bacterium; assembly: GCA_040397825.1. Taxonomy (GTDB): domain Bacteria; phylum Verrucomicrobiota; class Verrucomicrobiia; order Opitutales; family Opitutaceae; genus ER46. Next base: position 1,749 of record JBBAVH010000070.1, on the reverse strand, counting down.
TTACCGTCTCGGCCCCGGATCCCGATGCCCACTTCCTTCCAGATCTTCACCGCCACCGCGCCGTTCGCGAACGCGGCGTCGAGCCACGTGATCACCTTCTCCGCATAGCGGGGGTCCTCGTGGCCGGTCACGTCGAACGTCGTGGTGAAGGGATACAACGTCGGTTCCCTCCGTTGGAGCTCGAGGGCGATGCGGTTCATCGTATCCAGATGGCCGTCGCCACCCGGCACGCACACGTTGATCGTCCGCACGTTCAGCCGGCGGAAGAGATCGTGGAACGCCGGCACGTCCTCGAAGATGTGTGAGTGCACGTCGATCTTCCGGATGTCGGCGAACGCCGGGGGTGGCGGTTCGGCGGCGGAGGCGACCGCGGCTGCGGCTGCGGCGAACACGGCCGGTGCCGCGGCGAGGCGTAGAAGCAATCGTAGGCTGGGCATGCTGAAAAAGTGTTGGGAGCGGGCGGGCAACGAACCGGTTTATTTCAACTGGGCTGGGGCAAGAGAGGCCTCCCGGAGGAAGCCGGTCACGATCGTGAGGTGCTTCTCGTCGTAGAAGGCCCTGCCGCCATGCGCGGCGCCGTGCACGGGCACGAAGCGCACGCGCAGCCGGGCTCGTTCGTAGACGCCGAGCAGCTCGAGCGACTGGGCCACCGGCATCTGCGGATCCTGGTCGCCGTGGAGCAGCAGCAGCGGCGGATCGCCGCCGCCGACATGAGCGACGGGACTGGCGAGACGGGCGAGCTCGGGCTTTTCCTCCGGCTGCCCGCGCAGCAGCAACTGGAGCGCCGGCACCCGCACGCCGAGACCGTAGGGCGTCGATTGGCTCAGGATGGTCTCCAAGTTCGAGGCGCCGAAGAAGCTCACGATGCCCTGCACGTCGCTCGAATGCGCGCGGTCGTTCCCGACCTCGCCTTCGAGGGCGGCGTGGCCGTTCGAGACGCCCACGAGGGCCGCGAGGTGGGCCCCGGCCGACGCGCCGGCGATGATGAACCGCTTCGGGTCTACCCCGAATTTCCCCGCGCCGGCGCGCAGGAAACGGACCGCCGCCTTGAGGTCGTGAACGTTGGCGGGAAACGGCGCCACCGGGGTGAGCCGGTAATCGACGCTCGCGATCGCCCACCCTTGGGTGACCAAGGGCGCGAGTGGCAATTCCTTCCTTGAGCCGCTGCGCCAGGCTCCGCCATGTACCCAAATGATGAGCGGTGCGGGCGAGACGGTCGGCGCTGGAATATGAAGGTCTAGCTTCAGCGACTGATCCTCCACGCGCGCGTATTCGACATCCCGCTGCACGGCGTGAGCGGCAAGGGCGGGCGCGGAGGAGGCCAAGCACGCGGCGAGCAGGAAAATCAGGCGGGACATGGGGCCTTTGGGGAGTCGGTGAAACGTCCGGGGTGGCGTGGTCACCGGCCTCGGGCATAACTGCGTACCGACACCGATCAACACCGATGCGGGCACGCTGCGGGCCCCGGCTGCGGATTTAAGCGTCGGCCCTGCGGCCACAGGTTGACACCTGGAGTCGTGCCGAAGGGGACGAGGCGAGATGCCTCGTCTACGTCGGCGGCGGAGGCGTTTGCGTTGGGAACGTCGCGGGGTGCGATCGAAAGAGGATTGATGTGGCTGCGGGTGTACCCGCGGAAATTTCACGGGGAGCCATCGACTGCTTCGGTCCGGGCCGAAGCAGTCGGTTGAAGCCCGCGTTCGAATCGGCTCTTTTCTCCCAGGGGAGATGTCGACCAAAGCGCGGGACTTC
>JBBAVH010000069.1:0-6598 GCA_040397825.1 Opitutaceae bacterium | reverse complement strand
CCCAGAACCACTCGCCCTTGCCCTTGTCGGCCATGTCGGCGCGGCCCATCTTCGGATACGGGAAGTCGTCCATGTTGAGGTCGAGCGCCCAGGGGGTCTCTGGGAACTTCCGCGGGCCCGTGGCGTTGCTCCAGACCCACATGTTGCTCATGCCGAGGAGGTCCTTGAGCTCGATCTCGTACTTCGCGCCCGCGAGGTGGGCCAGGCTGCCGTGCCCCGTGCAGTCCGAGAAGAACTTCCCGCGGAAGCGTTTTTCCCGGCTGGTGGAGGTGTTGAGGGAGGTGACGGAGATGATGCGGCCGTCCCTCGTCTCGGCGGCGTACACGTGCTCGTTCAGGAAGAGGGAGATGTTCTTCTCCTTCCGGACGTGCGCCTCCTTCTGGGCGTCGCCGAATTCCTCATACAGACCGGGGGAGTTCTTCGCGCGGTCGGCGAACTCCTCGACCATCTCGCCGATGAGCGGGTACTTGCCGCGGCGGATGAGTCCCTGCGACCAGACGCGGACCTCGGAGCTGCCGTTGCCGCCGAGCACCGGCCGGTTCTGGATGAGCGCGACCTTGAGGCCCTGGCGCGCCGCGGAGATGGCGCTGCCGAGACCGCCGTAGCCGCCGCCGACGACGACAAGGTCGAACTCACCCATGTCCTCCGGCGCCGGGGGCAACCCGAGCGCCTGCTTGCGCCACGCGGAGAGCGGGGCCGAGTCCTCGGGCGGGGTTTCGCCCAGGTCCTTCGTGAGGTAGATCGCGTCGCAGCGGCCGTTGAAGCCGGTCAGGTCGCGGAGCGCGACCGTGACGCGCGGCTCGGCGGCGTCGATCACCCCGCCGTCGTGCCACGACCACGCCTTGCCCTTGGTGCCGAACGTCTCGGCCAGCGGCCGGCCATTGATGAGCACTTGGAAGCGGCCGGGGGAGCCGGGCGCGCCCCAGTGCGCGACCCAGTCCTTGGTGCGCACCCACACGCGGTACTTGCCGGCGGAGGGGAGCGTCGCGGTCGTGGAGGCGTCCTTGACCGGTTCGCCGAGACCGTGGGCCAGCAAGTAGGGCGAGCCCATCAGCTCGATGAACTGCGTGTCCAGCGACCAGCCGCCGGGATTCTGGAAGGCCTCGGCCTCGAGGAAGAGGCGGTCGGCGGCCGGCGCGGGCAGCGTCGCGAGTAGGCCCAAGGCAAGGGTGGGGAGTAGGTGTTTCATGAGGGTAAAGGGACGGGCGGCGGAACGCGGTTCAATCGTAGGTGAGCCACGCGGTGGCCGTGACCGCGGAGTCGGCGGAGGTTCGCAGCCAGTAGGCCTGGAATCCATCGGGAAATGCGTGCGTCACCTTCCGACCCGGCGGGACCTCGAGCTCGGCGTATCGCATCCAGCGGCCGTTGCCCGCGACATCCACCTCGACGCGGATCCGCACGGTGCGATCCGCACGGTGCGACACCTCCAGCGTCTTCCGGTCGTAGCCCGTCATCAGGTAAGGGTCGGACGGCTCTTCCGCGGCGACGGCGGTTTCCTTCCAAGGACCTCCCACCCCCGTCGGCTTGCCCAGGTTCCACAGCTCATCCACCGAGCCGAGCCACACGGCGGCGCGCCCGTCATCGGAACGGATCACGCGGGGATCGCTCGCGGAAGCGCCCTCCCCCACTCCCGTCATCACCAGGAGCCCGCGCCAGCTGGCGTAGTCGTGGATGCGGCGGTTGTGGGTCGCGACCGGGCGTACCTTGGCGATGCCTCCGGCATTCTCCGCCGGCAGCTCGAAGAAGGTCCCGCCCGCGTTGAGCAGGTCGCGCTCGGTGCACACCTCGCGACAGGCCCGGGCGATTCCCAAAGGGCCTTCGGCGCGGAAATCCGCGCGGCCGCGCGGTAGACGGAAGCGTTTCCCGGCCTCGTCGGTGTAAATCACCGAGGCCGCGTCGAGGCCCACCGCATCGGCCGGAATCGCGACGTTGGCCCGCATCCATGCGGCCGCGCCGGCCTCATCACCGGATCGCAGCCGCAGGTCGGCGCCTAGCTCGTAGAAGCCGTCGCCGGCCGCGACGCCGAGGGTCTTCTTTCCTCCGCCGCGCGCGTGGAGCAGGCCTCCGGTGGCGCCGGTCGACTCGTCCCGCGCAAGCGAAGCGAAAAGGGCGTCGGCCTCGGCCGCGCGCGGATCAAGGTTCCGGAAGGCGAAGAACGCGGTCGCCCGCGCGAGGTCGCGCGGAGCGCGCACGCGGATCCACGCTCCGGACTCCGCGGCGGCGAACAGCGTCCAGACGTGGCCGGAAGCTGGCACCGTGACGCGGCGCAACTCGGTCCAGGCGCCGTTCCCCGCCCGATCCACCTCTAGGGTGAACGTGACGGCCTCGCCGGCGTCGTGCGCGAGGTGGAGGCCGCGCTGCTCGTAGCCGGAGAACAGGAAAGGATCCGAGGGCTCACCGCCCCGCACCGGCTCATCGAGCCACACGGCCCCGCGGCCGAGCGCGGGCCCGAGCCGGTCGAGCTGGGCGGGCTCGATGAACCAGAGGTTCGACTGCGATTGGCCGGGGCCGGCGAGCTTCCCTTTCGCGCGGCGCTTGTTGAGGAACTCGCTGCGCGCGGTGTCGTCGCAACCGAGCACCAGGCGATCGCCCCAGCGGGCGAAGTCACCGACGACCTTCAGGTAATTGGAACGCGGCGCGATGCCGGCGGAGCGGCCAGGCGTGAAGGCCCGCGGGAAACGCCAGAACGTGCCGTGCATGGTCATCAGCAGGTCGTCCTCCCCGATGTCGCGGATGCGGGGCCACTCGGTGTTCCAGCCGTGGGCGCCGTCGTAGGAATGACTGGCTTTCGGAAGGCGGTAAGCGTGCCACTTCCCGGCGTGGAGCGCCATGAGCAGGAGGGACCGGTGGTCCCAGCCGACGGACCAGACAGGGTCGTTCGCGGGATCCGCGTTGCCCTCGAGCCCGCCGGGGCCGGTCACCTCGGTGAACTGGTTGCGGCGGACGACGCTCCAGGCGGGCGAACGGCCGTCCCACGCGGCAAGCGCGCCGGAAGGGATGTCGGGCCGCGCCTGGGCCTCCTTCCCGTGCTCACCGTTGTTGGCGTAAACAAGCAGCCCCTGCCCGGAGTAGAGGCCCTTGCCGTGGTAGCCGGGTAGGCCGGCGCGGCGGAAGTCGCCCTTGACCTGCTCGTCACGGAAAAGCTCGGTGACGGCGAGGGTGCGGACGTCGATCTCGTAGAAGCCCTCCTCCATCGACGCGGCGTAGACCTTGCCGGCCGGATCGATGAGGTGCCGCGCGTTGCCCGTGGGGCGGCCGTACATGCGGGAATAGGGAATGACGCGGACGTTGCGCTGCTCGTCGATGACGTAGGGTCCGATGAAGAGCTGGCGCGACTCGCGGTGGATGAAGCGGTTGGCCGGCGTGCCACCGATGCTCTCGGGCCGGATGACCTGCCGCAGGTCGGGCGTGATCTCGTAAAGCTTGTCGGTCGATCCGGTGGGCTTGTGCGGAGCGTACGAGATGATCCAGAGGCGGTCGGCCCACGGGACGACGGCGCCCGTGCCGCACTCGGCCTCCTCATTGAACGTGGCGAGGTGCGGGTAGATGCCGCCGAAAGAAGGCGGCACCGGTTCCGCCGCGCGGGACGCGACGGCGAACAGGACGAGGAGCAACGCTCCGGGGCAGCGGCGAACCAGGGGCATGGTGGAGACCAGTTGAACCGAGACATGAGCCAAAGCAACGCGCCGCGTGGTGAAGCCGTTCACCCTCAGTTCAGCAGGCAACCGCGGTTTTTGGACGCAGATCACGCCGATACCGGACTACCCAAACGGAGGAACCGACGCAGCAGGCGCACCTCGCGATGTTTCCTCGAGGCGATACACACATCCTACGCGAAGGAGCAAAAAAACACCCGCCCCTTGCGAGGGCGGGTGCGAAGGGGGCGCGGCGCCCGCGGAAGCGGGTCAGAGGCGGCCGGTGACGCCGAAGACCACCTTGGGGTGGAAGGTGCGCCAGTAACTCGAGCGGTCCTCGTAGGCGGCGTATCGGTTGTCGAGCGGCGTGGAGGTGAAGTTCTCGAGGTCGAGGAACGCGCTCAGCGTGCGCGAGAAGGCGTAGCGCGACTTCCACGTCCACATCGTCCTCGGCAGCTGCCATGTGACGAGCGCGGGCGTGGTCGAGTTCGAGATCAGGTACTCACCGCGATAGACCGCCTGGAGACGCAGGTCGAAGCCGTAGCCGCGAAAGCTGAGGCCGAGGTTGCCCGTGACGTCGAGGAACCCGGCGAGCGTGCCGCCGGCGCTGCTGCCGGGACCGGTGACGAAGGCCGAGTTGTTGCCCTTGGTCCACAGCTTGGTGACGTTGCCGTACACGCCGAGGCCCTTGGCCCAGCCCGGCAGAAAGCTGAGCTGCTGCTGGTAGTTGAACTCGAGGCCGCGGATCTGGGCCCAGCCGCTGTTGACCGACGTGTTGATGCGGTAACCGGCGTACTGGCCGTCGTAGCCGTTGTTCTGGCCCGCGGCGACGAACTGGCTGCTGTCGCTCTGGATGTAGTCGCTGATCTTCTTGTGGAAGGCTCCGAAGGAGACCATGCCCTGCGGCGTGAAGTAGTACTCGGAGCTGAAGTCCCAGTTGCGCGCGTACTGCGGCTTCAGGTTCGGGTTCGTGACCGTGATCGACTGAGCGGAGTCGTTCACCGTGGTGTTCGGGATGATGTTGCCGAAGGGCGGGCGGCCGACGCCGGTCGACCAGCTCAGGCGGTTCACCCAGCCGGCGGTCGTCTGGTGCTTGAGGTGGACCCCGGGCAGGAAGAACCGGTAGGCGCCCTTGTTGGTCGAGCGGCCGTTGTACTGGGCGACATTGCGGCGGATCTGCTCGGCGTCGGTGATGGGACCCGTCCACGCCGCCCGCCGCGCCAGCTCCTGCGGGGAAACGTAGTTGAGCGGGCCGTTACCCTCCACCTCCGTGTCCTCCAGCCGCACGCCGGTGAGCAGCGAGAGCTGCCGGGTGAGCCGGCCATTGACGAGGAAGTACACCGCGCGGATGTCCTCCTGAATCTTCTGGTCCGAAGTCAGGCGCTGGCGGGATGAAAGCTCCACGTCTTCCTTCCAGAGCCGGGGGTTGTCACGGCGGTGGGCGGCGACCTTGTAGGGATCGACCCACGGCGGGACGCCGCCGCGGTTGAGGTAGAACTCCTTTTCGTCCCAGGTGTAGTCCTTGGGGAACGCGCTGAAGATCCCGATGCCCTGGTTATCGTCGGCGGTGTTCAGGATGCCGTCGGGTCCGGTGTAGAATGAACGACGCGGATTGTTCCAGAGGTGCCGCATCTGCCGCTGCACGGTGAAGCCGGTCTTGTAGTAGAACGGGATCCGCGTGAGGACGTCCTTCCGCAGGTCGAACTTGGCGGCGTAGACCTTGTCGTAGCCGCGCTGGTCGGTCTGGTCGATCCGGAGGCGGCTGTAGTTGCTGAAGTTCTGCCAATCGGGGCCCTCGGTCTGGCGCACGGTCGGCACCTTGGTGTCCTGAGTGCGGTCGATGACGAAGCCGAGGTTGGGGATCTCGAGGAACACCGTGCCGGTCGGCCGGGCGGAGTACTTATCCTCCTCGTGCATCACGTCGTAATACGTCGCCGAGTCGGAGTAGGAGAGGCTGTAGTCGATCTGCAGCCCCGGGAAGCGGTGGCGCACACTGGGCGAGAACACGAAGGTGCGGCCGGACTTGTCGTTTGAAGCCACGTTGAGGTTCGCCGTGCCCCCCTGGTTGGTCCAACGGGAGGTGAAGTAAGCGGTGTCGCGGGCGCCGGGGCCGGGCGAGGCCGGCTCGACGCCGTTGGCGAAGACTTGGGTAAAGGTGCTCGTGTAACCCGGCTTCACGAAGCCGCCCCCGGTGCGGCGACCCGCAGCGTCGACCGTGGCCAGCAGGCTCGGCAGGCTGGCGCTGGTGGTGACGGCGGAGTTGAGGGTGTGGAACCGCGTGTCGTTGTTCTCGTGGAAGAAATTGAAGACGTTGTTCAGCGACAGCGTCGTCTCCTCGCTCCACTTGTACATGATCTTGGCACCGGTCGCGATGCGGGAGCGGGTGATCCCGTTGACGATGTACCGGCTGATACTGTTGGCAAAGGCCGGGCCCGGATCGTTGCGACGCTCGTAGCTGCTGGCGATGATCGCGCCGCCCGCCGGCTGGCTGTGGACCGTGCCGGTGAGGCTGATGCCCCAGTTGCGCTTCTCGCCGAAGACATCGGAGTAATTGAAGTTCACCGACGGCCCGAAGCCGCGGATCGGCTGCTTCCATTTCGCCTCCGTGGGACCCGCGTAGGTGGGCTGGGCGGCGAAGCCGAGGGTGTAGGTCACGATCCGGCCCTGCTTGCTGTCGAACGGGCTCTTGGTGACGAGATTCACGCTGCCGCCGATCGAGGCGCCGTCCATGTCCGGCGTCGGCGCCTTGGTCACCTCGATGGACTCGATGTTGCCCAGCGAGGCCGTCTCGAACTCGAACTGCCGGCCGGTGCCGGCGGACTGCGCGCTGGCGACCTGCGCGCCGTCCATCGTGACGGAGCTGAGGGCCGAGCCGACGCCGCGGATGCTGATCTGACGCACGTCGGGACCGTTGTAGTCGGCGGTGATGCCGACGACGTGCTGGAGCATGTCGCCGATGTTGC
>JBBAVH010000068.1:0-6741 GCA_040397825.1 Opitutaceae bacterium | reverse complement strand
TCTCGCCCTTCGAGGTGAACACCGACCGCGACACCGGCTTCGCCGCGGCCAGCTCCCTGGCGGGCGGCCGCCTGGCGAGCGACCTGCGCGACACGCCGGTCGCCTACTCGGTCGTCACGCGTGACTTCATCGACGCGCTCAACCTCACCGACCTGCAGGCGGCGGCGGAATGGACCACATCGAGCACGGCGTCCGTCGACAACGGCCAGCAGAACTTCTTCTTCAACCCGATCCAGTACACGGTGCGCGGCGCGGGCGCCGGGAGGCCGCAACGGAACTTCTTTCCCCAGTTCAACAACGGCGACTCTTACAACCTCGAGCGCTACGACTTCGGCCGCGGCCCCAACGCCGTGCTGTTCGGCAACGGCTCCCTCGGAGGCATCAGTTCCTCCACCACGAAGCGGGCCCAGACCGCGCGCCCCTCGCGCCAGCTGCAATTCGCGGCTGGTTCCTGGGAGAACTACCGCGCGACCTTCGACGTCAACCAGCCGCTGAGCCCGCGCTTCGCCGTACGCGCCGCCGGCGTCTGGGGCGACGCGGGCGGGTGGCGCCAGAAGGATTTCGACAAGCGCAAGGCGGCATTCCTCACGACGACGTTCCGGCCATGGCGCGAGGGTGAGCTGCGCGTCGAGGGCGAGTACGGCGAGAACTCACGTCAATCGGCCGTGACTTTCCTCAACGACCGCTTCTCGGGCTGGAACGGCACCACCTACGCCGCTCCGCGCGCCCTCGCCACCCTGCCCTCCAACGCCAACGCGATCGGCGTGAACCGCCGCGGCGCGAACTACTTCATCTACCAGCCGTTCGCCGCGCCGGGCGTGATCCTAAACTACCAGAACGACCCCATCACCGTCGCCGGCGGCAACACCGCCACCACGCCCATCGCCGGCTACACCTACGGCAGCGCCACGTCGTTCAACACCGCCGGCGCCAACCTCCTCTACGAGATCAACGTTCCCCGGGACCGCTTCGCCAACGCCGAGCGCTTCTCGTTCTTCCGGACTCCGACCGAGGACTTCACCCTCTCCCCCGATCTCCCGATCCTCGCCCAGCGTTTCAAGGACCTGCAGCTCACGTTCAACCAGCGCCTCGGCAACCTCCACTTCGAGATCGCCGCGGACTTCAACCGCACCGCCGCCGTCACCAACGGCGAGCCCAACCGCGACCTCCCGAACATCTTCATCGACATCAACCGCGTGCTGCCCAACGGCCAGCCCAACGACAACTTCCTGCACGCCTACGGCGACGGGCAGTACATGCGCGGCTTCCGCACGTTCACCGAGAACAACGGTCGCGGGGCCATCGCCTACGTCCTGCCCACGCGGTTCGGTCACTTCACGTTCAACTCGCTCGGCGGCTCCAACAACAGCGAGAACACCAGCGACCACCGCTACCTCAGCGTCGCCCGCGGCACCGACCAGCGGCTGTGGGCCTACAGCAACCAGCGCATCCGCATCCGCCGCTACTGGAACACCACCAGCCGCCCGTCCCCCGACCTCGCCGGGCGCACCCTCGCCTACGTCGACCCCAACACCAACGTGCCCGAGACCGTCCGTCCCCTCTGGGCCATCGAGGCCGACCGCCGCGACACCCAGAACATCACCACCAACCGCTTCAACTACGCCCTCGCCTCCCTCAACGCGAAGTTCTTCCGCGGGCGCTGGGTCGTGCTCGGCGCCGTCCGCCGCGACTCCTACTACTTCCAGAGCCGCCAGCAGATCCACCAGGGTGACTACCCGATCGACTGGCCCGCCACCTACCGGATCCTCCGGCCCGGGGCGCCCGCCGACTACGCCTCCCTCACTTACACGCCGCGCGACGCCAACGGCGTCGCCGTCGGTCCCGTCCAGGAGGCCGCCATCCGCCCGCGCGACTCGATCGGCAACCGCCTGCCCCAGTACGCCAACGTGCGCTTCAAGGACGACTTCAACCCTCCGCCCGTCCGCGGCCGGCAGGTCACCCGCAGCGTCGGCACCGTCCTCCACCTCGCCTCGTGGCTCAACCCGGCCGTCAACTTCGCCGAGACCTTCAACCCGCCCGGCTCCATCGTCCGCATCGACGGCCGCTCCCTCGAGCCCACCGTCGCCACCGGCATCGACTACTCGCTGCGCATGGAGCTCTTCGACAACCGCCTGAACCTCAACTTCACCTACTACACCACCGAGGAGGTCAACAACACCATCCCCCAGGACGGTCCGGGGTTCTTCAACAGCCTCTACGACGCCAACGTCGTCGGCGACACCAGCGCCACCGGCCGCAACATCCGCGGCATGGGTCGCCTGCCCAACCAGTACCGCGACACCCGCACCCGCAGCGGCGACGGCTACGAGCTAGAGGTCACCTTCAATCCCAGCCGGGCCTTCCGGCTCACCGGTAACCTCGGCCTGCCCCGCCTCTACGAGGCCGACGCCTACCCCGACGTCCGCGACTACATCGACAAGAACGCCGCCATCTTCCGCCAGATCGCCAACGACGCAGGGGTCATCATCGGCCCGGACAACATCGCGCGCGTCAACGACTCCATCCCGATCAACGAGCGTTCGTCCGACGTGAACGGAGCGGTGACCGCCTACAACAACATCTATTCTTTCCGGCGGAACATCGTCGACGGCAAGCGACTCCAGCAGGACCAGCCGGTGGCGAATCTCTTCGCCGACTACACGTTCCAGACCGGCCGCCTGAAGGGGCTGCGCGTCGGCTCCGGCGCCCGCTACCGCGGCAAGCAGATCTTCTGGTCGAAGGTCGAGGATACCATTCCCGATCCCAAGAACCCGGCCGTGGCGATCGACGACCCGACGAAGGACGCCTACACGCCCGCCTACACGCCCGACGATTACGTCATCGTCACCGCCACCTTGGCGTACACTTGGCGCCTCAAGGACCGCCGCGAGGTGCAGGCCAACCTTGTGGTCAACAACCTGCTGAACGACCGCGGTCCCGCCTACTCGTCGACCGCCCAGAACGCCCACGTCATGCGGCCGCTCAACAACGACTACAGCTCCCCCGCGCGCGAGACCGTGCCGCGCTACTACGCCTTCAAACAACCGATCAACTGGACCTTCACGTTGACCACGAAGCTCTGACGGCGGGCGGAGGAGGTGATCGGTAACCGTTCCGGCGGGCCGGCGGGGGCAGGCTATTGGGTGAGAGCGTTCGTTTTTCGCCTCGAGACCCATACGTCGGTCACGATCGACGAAGGAGCTGCCCCTTCGACTTTGCGACCAGCCCGATCACTCCAGCACAAAGCCGGCGTTGAGCTTCTGATAACGGAACGGGCGTCTGTCTGGCGTAAGGTTGGCCTTCAAAACTGGTAGGAAGTTCGGGCAATCCGCCGGGCCCTTCAGGAGTAGCCGCCGGCGGGAACCGTCAGGCAGGATCGCCTCGCCTGAGATCTCGTAATCGGCCGGGGGTAGGTCGTTCAGAATTTTCTCTGGCGCGAGCCGGGTCGGATCCCACCGCAGCTCCCGCGACAGCGTCGCCACGGGCTGGCCGTCGATGCCCGGCCCCATGGGCCGGCAAGTGAAGACGAGCCGAGTGATTCCACCTGGCGCCCGCGTGGCGGCACGAAGGTCTTGTCGGTGGGTCTGCCACTGGAGTCCGATGGTGACCCCGTACCAGTGGGTCGAGTTGTCTGCCTCTAAGCCCGCGGCCTGTCCGGCCGGAGTAGGGCCAGTCAGCCGCAGCAAAAAACCTGCACCATGCCCTCGTCCGCGGACCTTCGTTTCTGCCACAGGCGACCCACCGGTTCGAGGGGCAGGATGAATTCCCGATTATTGAAGCTGAACTTCACCTCTCCCGTGCCAAACGAGTACAAACCCGACGGGACCTTCTGCCGGTAACGGCCGTCATCTCCCACCGCAGGGGTGAGCGTCACATTCGCCCCCGCCAGGGTGACTCCGTAGATCACCACGGTGATGTCGCGGACGTCTCCCTGGAGTAGCTTGCCGTCCGGCAGGGTGACTCGGCCGGCGATATGGTCCGGCGTCGCCGCCGGGACGGCGGCGCGGCCCCCGGACAGCAGAAGGAGGCCAATCGAGACGACGGCCATGAAACCACGGAAACAGAGAAAAAGGGAACGCAGCTTAATTGGGGTGACGCCTCGGATACGACGCCAACCATGCGCCGCAAGCTGGAATGCCGCCACATTGCATCTGACTCGGGCATCGTTCCCAGCGCCCCGGCCACCTGCCTCCCCGCTCATCGCCAACCCAGCCGCCGGAGGCCGCCTTGGCGTCCCTTCGCGTTTCTTAGCGTTTGGAACCTCTCCCTGGGATCAATGCGTTCGTTGTTCGGCCCGGGAGGAAACCAACCGTTTCCCAACGGCGAACGCCCCCATTTTGCTAGACTGAGTCCGACGCCCTGGGCGGAACGGCAACAGTCGTGATGAAGCGGTAGGCAGGAACGGCTGAACTTACCCGGAACCGGCTTCCGGCAACCGCGCGGGAAAGGTTCTGCGGCTGCAGCCACAGCCCCATCAGCCCCAAAGGTCGACGGTCGCTTCGCCAGCCGGATCGCACTCCGCGAAATCAAGCGGAGCCGCCCTCGGACCAAAGACTCGCCTGGGCGACGTAAGCAACTGTAAGAATCCAGACCTTCCGCTAAGGCAGCCAGCCGTTTGCCTTTAAGTCGATGCCGGTCATCAAGGCCCAGAACGAAGCCATCCGGAATTCGCGTCTCGGCCGTGTGCTGGAGGACTTCCCGCATCCGACGACCGTTGCCAACGGCCAGAACCTTCTGATCCACGTCAACCCCGCCTTCACCTCGTTCTACGGTTGGAGTGAGCCGGAGATCCTCGGCCTCACCCCTAGGCTGCTGGTGGACCGCTCCTTCCCCGAGCAGGAACTGCGCAAGATCAAGCGCAGGATCTCAACGGCACCCACCAGCTGGTGCGGAACGTTGGAGAACATCACCAAGGAAGGTAAGCGATTGCTGGTCCGACTCTGGACTTTGCGTCTGCGCCCCGAGCCCGGCCTGCCCCGACTCTTCCACCTCGGAGTCACCGTGCCGGCCTCCAGCGACCTCCGGCCCGAGGACGAGCTCACGGCCAGGCTGGCCGGAGCCGTGCTGGCGGAGAGGGGACTTCCGCAGCCGGGAACCAAGCGCCTTTCCCGCGTCCAGCAGATCAGGAATTTCCGCACCCTCGGTTACTCGACCAAGGAGATTGCCGATATCCTCGGTGTCGCTCCAAACAGCATCAACGTCGCGCTCCACCGGGAACGGGTACGCACGGAACGCCAGGACGGCCCGATTACCAGCGCCTGAACGCCGCTCCGCGGCGTGCGTCCGGAGAGGGGCGACTTCGCCGCCTCAGCCGAACAGGACCTCGGAAGCGCAGCGTGCGGCCGCACCGCGGTTCTCGACGGAGAGCTTGGCGAGGATGTGCTCCACGTGGGTCGCGACCGTGCGGCGCGCGATCCCGAGGATCAGCGCGATCTCGGGATTCGTCTTACCCTGCGCGACCCAGAAGAGCACCTCGGACTCCCGGGCGGAAAGCCCGAGCACTTCCAGGTCGGCGGGACCACGGCCGGGAGGATCTTCACCCCCGGCGAGGCGGCGGAGCTCGCCTTCATCCTCCCCCGAGAAGCACTCCACCCAGAAACGCGCTGCGCCCCGGGAGGCGACCGGCCGCACCGAGGATGCGCTGACCAGCACCGTGCAACCCAACGCCACGCCGAGTATCTGCTGCAATTTGCCGGTAAGATGCGCATCCGCAAAGGCGCCGAACGGAAGGCGAACTCCGGTTGAGACACGGGGCGGGTGCTCCGTCGTCGGGCGGGACTGGGGGTCGAAGGCGACAGTCTTTTTCATCGGCCGCAGCCTAGCGACCCATCGACCACGCGGGTATCGGTGACCGCGTGAATCGCCTCCCACGGCTAACGCGATGCCCCCTCGTGGACCTTCGGCTCCGGAAGGTCGCTCCCGTCGACCGCAACCGCGCACGTCACCGCCGCGCGCACGAGCTGCGCTCCGTTGGCGAGGCCGAGCTTACGTTTGATGGCGGCGCGATAGGTCTCGACGGTGCTGACGCTCACTCGGAGCCGGCGCGCGATCTCGACGGTGCCGACCGCTTCCCCAATGAGAAGGAAGACCTCTAACTCACGATCACTGAGGAGGCTGGTGAGATCGGAACGGGGGGCGCCAACTGGAGACAGCCGGAGCAGAATGCCCTCAGCCACCGCCTGACTGACGAACACGCCCCCGGCCAGGACGCGCCGCACGGCCTCGATCAGGAGCGAGGGCGGGGAAGACTTCATGACGTAGCCCCGACCACCGGCCCGCAGGACGCGTTCCGCAAAACGCTCCTCGGGAGCCGAGGAGAAGACGATCACCGGCAGACTGCAGTCCCGCGATGAGAGCTCCTTGATGAACTCCAGGCTATTCGGGCCGTTCAGGTGGATCTCCATCACGACCACATGAGGCCGGGCCTGGGTGAGCGCGAGGCGCGCGGCGGCCGCAGAATCCGCCTCCCTGAACCTTCCCCCGGAGACGACATTGTCCAGAATGGCCTTCAGGCCGGCCCGCGCCACCGGTTGGGGGTCCAGGACGAGGACGTCGAGACCCGCGGTGCAACCGATGGACAGAGAAGGACTTTTTATAATCTCACCCTCCGGGAACATGAACACCTAGAGACGCCAGTAGCAAACTCAGGTTGGCAATGAGTGCTTACGGACAGTCTGAGACTTCCAGAACGAACCAGGTTTCAGACGACCCAAAACCGGTGGGGGGGGGGGGGGGGGGGGG
>JBBAVH010000067.1:0-8451 GCA_040397825.1 Opitutaceae bacterium | reverse complement strand
CACCCAGTCGAGGTAGGACAGGAACAGCCACGTCCGGTCCCAGAGCATGAAGTCCACGTCGTCGTCGTCGCCGCCGAGGAACTCCATCCCCAACGTGGTGCCGTCCCACAGCACGCGGCCGGGGAGGTCGCGGGCGACCACCTCGAGGATGGCGGTGTCCTCGGCTTCCTCGAGGTCCAGCCCCGGCACCTCGTCGCCGTCGAGGGCGTCGAGCAGGGCGTCGAGCATCGGGCGTTGGTTCCGCATGCGGACGAGAGACGAGGGGCTGACCCAGGGAGAGACATTCATCGGCGGTTCCTCCGGCGAAGGGTCTAGGCGCAGGTTCACGGCAAGTCCACCAGCAGACGAGGTTCGAGGTCGTAGACCTCGCCCACCTGTATCTCCGCACGCCACCGGCCCGGCGGGGCGTTGCCCACCCGCCGCACCAGAGCGACCTGGTACGGGCCGTCCTCGTCGGTGCGCTCCTCGTAGCGGACGAGCTGCACCGTCCATCCGCTGAACACGTCGTACATGTAGCCGTTCATCGCAGCACGCTATCGGCGGCGCGGATGCGCTCGATCAAGCCTTCCGCCGAGGTGGCACCGCCCGTGCCCGGCCGGCGACGACGCGCCGGGCCGACCGCGGGCTGGCCGTAGTTCCGTCCGTCCTTCCCTACGACGTGGACCGCAGGGGCCGGCTCACCGTAGGTGTCGGACGCGGTGACGACGAGGTCGTACCGGTCGAGCAGCACCTCGAGCCGCAGGGAGCTCGACGCGGCGTCGTACTGGAGGCGGCACGCCGGGTCCGCCCCGGCGAGCGCCTCCACCACCGCACGGGCGACGTGCGCCACGGTGTACTCAACCGGCCAGCCCGGCGGGTACACCGCGTAGACGGCCGAGGGCGCGCCTTCCACCGGGTGGCGCTCGGCCACGAGCACGCGCGCCTCGCCGTCCGGGCGGAAGGCCTCCCGCCACACGGCGGCGACCGTGCGGGGAGAGAGCGCGGACAGCAAGCCGTGCGCGCGGGGGAAGCTTTCGTTGTACCGGGTCAGCAGGGCCCGGAATCCTCCGGGCTCCAGCTCGGAGGGCTCGTACTCATCGCCTCCGGACAGGCGCCCGTCGTCGGTGAGGGAAAGCGCCACCTCGGGCGCCTCCCACGCGAAGCGCGCCTCGCGCTCGATGGCCGCGCCGAGCGCGGCGACCGCGTGCGCCAGCGGTAGGGTGGTGGACAAGGAAGGGGGCGGGGAACGGAACAGCATGGCGGTTACCTCCTAAAGCTGGAGAACAGGGACAGGGCGGCGCTGATCGCCACGTAGGCGAGCAGAAGCCGGAAGAACAGGTCAAGCACGGTCCCCTCCGAGCGGCGCGAGGGCGGCGTAGGTGGTGGCAGCGAGGCCCCACCCGACGAAGTCGGCGGCGAAGATGCCGGCGAACCATGCGGCAGCGGCACCCGCCACGCCGACGAGGGCGGCGGCGGCGATAGCCTGGTGGTGCGGGCTCATTCGCCACGCTCCGCTTCGTAGATGGCGGCCCAGATGCGGTCGCTATCGGTGGGCGCGAGGCCCTTGGCGATCCACGCCTCGCCCACCTCGTACCCGTGGCGGTCGTACACCACCGCGAGCACACTCACCTTGCCGTTCTCGACGTGGAGGCGCACCTCCACGCCCTCGCACTGCGAGTATCGCTCTATCCATTCTTCATCGAGCACCACTCCGTTGTAGACCTCCGCGAGGGCGTCGAGGAGGGCCTCGGGGTCGCCGTCCTCGACAGCGGCCTGGATGAAGGCATCTGCGGCGGCGGCGCGGGCCGCCTGGGCGGCGACCCGGCGTTCCCACGCGGACCATCTGGCGGCTTCGTCCGCCCGCACGAAGGCGTCACGGGCAGCTCGGAGAAGAACGGCGCCGGGGTCGGCGTGGACGGTGTCGGCGTGGACGGTATCGGTATTCATGGCGGGATCCTCCGTGGTGGTTAGCGGCGCCGGGCGAGCGCCCGGACGGCCCGACGATAGAGCTCCTCGTCGCCGTGGGCGGCGGCGTCGGCGGCGATGACTTCAATCGTTGCGTCACTGAACCGGTGCCACGGCACACGGGGACGGGTCAACATCTCTGCAAGGTAGGGCGGAAGCATGGCGGGGTTACCTCGGGTGTGGGTGGGGTTAGCGCATGATGGCGCGGGCGATGGCGTGGGCGTCGTCTGCCGCCTCTTCCGCCGCATGTGCGGCGGCGTAGGCTACGTCGGCTGCGTCCATGGCGAGGCCGGCACACCGGGCGGCGTAGTCGCGGTCGCCACCTCGCAGGGCGGCGC
Source organism: Opitutaceae bacterium (assembly GCA_040397825.1). Classification (GTDB taxonomy): domain Bacteria; phylum Verrucomicrobiota; class Verrucomicrobiia; order Opitutales; family Opitutaceae; genus ER46. The sequence continues at coordinate 6,169 of JBBAVH010000067.1, read as the reverse complement.
GGGCCGCGAGCACGGCGGCGTGGGCGGTGCTCGCCTGCTCCGCCGCGTTGGCACACGCCGCGGCGGCGCGTGCCACGCACTGGTCTACCTTGTAGAGTTCGTGCGTCTGTTCATAGCTGGCGAATGTCGCCACGCGGGCGGCGTAGGTGGCGGCCTGTGCGCGGGCGGCGCGGGCCTCCCCCGCGTAGATGCGGGCGCAGTAGGCGCCGTGTTCGGCGGCGGCTTCCGGGTCGGTGGGGACGGGCGTGTCGGTATTCATGGCGGGTTACCTCGGGTGGGGGGTGAATATGACGTATCCTTTCCTATCTATACGTCAAGGGGCTACCAGCTACCTTCCTCGCGGTCGGCGCATACGTCGCACTGGTAGCCGCGCCGCACGTCAGCGGGGGTGAGGCGGTCGGGTGCCTTGCAGGTCGGACACGGGAGGTTGCGGGGGTTGCCCTTCCGGGCGGCGCGCAGGGCGCTACCGGGGCGGGCGAAGCGGCGGGGGTCGTGGTCGTACATGGTAGACTCCAAGAGTGGGGTGGGGCGGTTAGCGGGCGGCGCTGATAGCGGCGCGGATACCGGCGAGGTCGGCGGGGCACAGCCCCTCCGCGACTAGCTCGTCGTTCACGGGTTCCCCGGCGTCGTCGTACCAAAGGACGGCTACGAGCACGGTGGGGGCGCTGTCGTCGTCCTGTTCCAGCAGCACGCGCACCTCCCCGTAAAGGCCGGGCCGCTTGCGTTGCGTATAGCCGGCGTCGAGCACGCCTTCCCCGTGGTCGCGACGGACGTAGTCGGGGAGGGACGCGGCGAGCGAAGCGCCGAGGGTATCAAGGTCGTACATGGTAGCTCCGTAGGTGGGGTGGGGTGTGGTGTGGTCCGGTGGGATACCGGCCGATACCGTCCGGGGTCCGGGCGGTATGGGGCGGCGCCCCTACGGGCGCGGGCGGCTACGCGCGGTGCTTCACGCCGTTACCGTGCTCGCGAAAGGCGATTACCGGGCCGGGCCGGCTACCGTCGCACAAGCGGCAGTCGTTGCACGTCACCTTCCCGTCGGTAACTTGGGCCGGACAGACGACTACCTTAGCGCCGTTCGGCGTGGTGCTGCGGGTCGGGTGGTCCACAGGAACTACGACGGCCGCGCGCCAGCCGGCCGCGAGCGCGGTATCGGCATCCGCGAGGGTATCGCACGACGCCATAAGGGAGCCGCGCCAGTTAGCCGCTACGCGCTCCTCGCGCCAGTGATGCGTATAGCCGACGAGTGCCATCCCGGCCGCACGAACCGTAGCGCGGATACGGTCCGCTACGCCATCCGCTACCCGTCCACCGTCCCCGATGGCCGTATACCGGACCATACGCGCGGAGCGGGCCGCACTACGGAGCGCGGCCGGGAGGGACCGGTCGGCGCCGCGCGCGGCGGCCTTACGGATACTGGAGGCCGCGATAGCCGGCGAACCACTATGCGAATAGCAGCTACCGTCGCCACCGATGGCGCGCGGCGCCATAGGGCATCCCTTGCAGGAAGAGAGGCAGGCATCCTTCGTCGTGCCTACCCACGCGGTCGGCACATTGCCTGTCTTAACGTTGGAAGACGTAGCGGCCCAAAGGATGTCGGTATCGGAAAGCATGGCGGGTTACCTCGGGTGGGGGTGAAGACGACGTATCCTATCGGAGCGATACGTCAAACGTATAAATCAAGAATCATACGACAAGAAGGTATTCCGGTAGAAGGGGAGGTATTTCCTACCCCATAAGGCGCCCGCTATGCGGGCGGATTCATACACTACATATAGTGTCCACGTAGGACGGTAGACACTATATGTAGTGTCCCCCCGAAAGGGGACGTATATACCGGGCTATTCCGGACGGTAGCCGTCGAACCACGGCCCTACCCGTCGGGTACGTGCGCGGCCGGCGTGCTTCGTGCACGTTGACCACGACGTTTCAGGGTCGGCACAGTGCGCTTGCGCCTGTTCAAGTGTCAACCCACGTTGAATGACGCGCGAACGGGCGCCGGAATAGAAGCGGACGATAGAATACATAGGCGAGATCCTCCGATGGTGTGGGGGCCGGAGCCCCCGTGCGAATATGCTACGTTAGAGCGGCTGAATCACGATGATGTTCGGCACAAGCGTGTCATACTTGGCGCTTGCCTTAGGGCGCCAGCTACCGGCCGCGCGCTTAGCAGACCGACCGACCCACCGACCATCGCGGTAGTACGCCACGAACATCCCACAAGTAGACTCTACAAGGTGCGTATACATTAGCGGGCTCCTCTTCATTGTGCCGGGGCGTCTCTCGCCCCGACATGAATACCTTATCGGATACCCGGTTAGCTGTCCACAAATATTCTAAACTTTCCTATAAACCCCGGTTGAACGCCCACAATCTCGCGCCGTATCCTCGCGCTACCCTACGCCATCCCACGGCCGCTCGTACCCTGCCCCTACGTTACACGCGCGCCCGCTTGGTTCGGTAGCGTTTGGCTATGTCAACGCGCGCGCGCGTGCCCTATTCCAACGCGTGGCAATCCAAACAACCAACCAAGCGAGCGCCCGTGCTGTAACCCCACGCATACTGGACAAGCGTTCAGCCCAGCCGGCGCGCTCGAGGGGGGGCCTTCCCGATTTTTCTTTCTCATGGGGCCCCTACCCGGTCTTCCACCGCGTACCAAAAATCGGCCGCACGACCTTTTGACGTACAACAACAGAACTATACGTTTTTTAGGGGCCGACAGCCCCTGTGAAGCTAACCTAAAGACCGGTAAGCCCCCTCCGCACACCTCGCAGACAGGGCGCCAGACGTGCATTTCGCCAAAAACGCGCTTTGCACCACGCCAGTTCCCCAAAACGGCCGTGACAGCCTCTGACAGCCTCTGACAGCCTATAGGTTGTAGGTACTTTTTGTAGGTAGAACCGTTGTTTTCAGAGCCTGACAGCCTCAACCCCCAAAAAACCCTGTCCAGAAAAAAAAAAAAAAAATCGTTAGTGTCCGAGGAATGACGTATAGGTCGAATAAAATCCTGCATGTGTGTTTTTTTCGTTTTTTTTCTGGAGCAGTTTTGGCGAAAACAGGCTGTCAGGCTGTCAGCGTGCTGAAAGTGCCGAAAGAACCTGCCGTTATCGTGCCACCCTGTTTTCGTGACGTGGTTGTCACGACCTATACGTCATGTTTTGAGGCTATTTTTCTTGCGAAAAGGCCCTTCGCATCGTATCTTTAGCGTGCATGTCGAAGCCACCATCGCGTACAGCAGCCCTCCTGCCGGAACTCCCCGAGGTGCCGGCCCCGCTCGTGGACCCGGAGCGTGACGAGCGCCTCCGACGCATCCTGGTGCTCTGGGGTGGCGGTGCCTCCGAGAGCACGGTGATTCGTGTCATCGCACGCGAGTTCTCCGTGGCACCCTCCCAAGTGTCAAAAGACCTGGGCGATGTGAGAGAGTACCTGCGCGGTAGGATGGACGACGAGGGCGTCATCGACGCCGTGATGTACACGGCCGCTGCTCGAGCGAACAGCATCGTGGAGGAGTTCCACGGACTCTCCCTGCGGCCCATCCCGGAACGCATCGTGGAGGTGCCGTCCCCCGACCCCAGCCAGCCCGAGCTCGCCGTGTACCGGGAGTTGAGCCCCTCGGAGGTGGCGACCCTTATCAATGCGAAGGCTGCGGCCGCCCGTGCCGCCATCGGAGCCATGGAGTTCCAGACGAAGCTGCTCGGGAAGCGGAGCCCGAAGTGGGCGGAGAAGCCCGCGCAGGTCGTACAGGTTTCAATCGGCAAGGACGGCCTGACGCCAGAGGAGCGCGAGCTCCTCCGTTCGCTCGGGATGGGGTCGTAGCATGCCCCTGACCCCAAAGCAGCGTGCCGAGGCCATCAGCCGCGCCAACGACCCCTTTCGCTTCCCCAGCCTCACCCGCATCACGCGGCTCGACGGCTCCATCGGAGGCATCAACCTTACGAACCATCAGCGCGTCATGGTCGAATGGTTCCAAAACCATCCTTGGACCTACACAATCAAGTACCGGCAGGCGATGGCGTCGATCATCCACATCGCGGACCAGCTCCGGCACGTAGGGTATACGCCGGGGGCCATGGGCATGGTGGTGGGGGACAAGGAGGACACGTACAAGGAGCTCATTCGCCGGCAGGGGGTGATGTACGAGAACCTGCCCGAGCCCATCCGCACGCCTCTCTCGAGGCCGGTGTCGTCCGAGAGCATCAACTTCGCGGCACCGCACAACGGCCTCATCCAGGGACTCACCGGGGGTGGTGAAAACCCGGCCATCGGCTTCTCCCCGGACTACGCGCTCATCTCCGAGTACGGCCTGTTTCCCATGTACGATGCCTTCAACGGCGCGTTCTTCCCGGCCATCAACCGTCGGCCGAACGCGAAGTGCCGCATCGAGACGACGCCGGGCCGGTATCAGACCCCGGCGCACGAGATGTATATCAACGCGCTATCCGGGCGCGGACGCTTCAAGGCGCTCTTCCTTTCTTGGTGGCGTGACCCTACCTGCGTCAGCCTCGAGCCCGCCCTTCCGCAGGACTTCCGCCGCACGCCGGAGGAGGATGCCTACGCTGCCAAGCTCCTCCAGTTCGAGGAGCAGGCCATCGCGGAGGGTGCGTACTGGTATCCCTACGTCCTTCCGCAGCCCATCGCGGACGATCAGATCTGGTTCCGGCGCATCGCGCTCGAGACAGAGTTTCACGGGGATGCCCGCCTGTTCGACGCGAAGTACCCGCCGAGCCCATACGAAGGGTGGCTCATCGGGCAGAGCCCGACCATACCGGCAGAGCCTCTGGAGAAGATGCTCCTCTCCTCCACCGACGTTTCGTATGGAGAGGAGAAGTTCTACGAGGAGCCCATCCCTGAATGCCCCTACGTGCTGACCATCGACGGGAAGGGGTACGGCAAGGCCGGCGACCCGGCGGCCATGACGCTCTGGAACATGTGGGACTGGACGGAGGCGGGGAGCTGGAGTGGCGACGAAGACCCCGGCCAGCTCACGCCGCGCGTCCTGCGGTGGCAGGCGATGTACAAGGCCCACGTCATCGTGGAGACGAACAAGGACGGCGTGGCCGCGGCCCTCCAGCAAGCGAACTGCCCTCGCCTGCACTGGTCGGGGGACCAGCCGGGGTGGTACTCGACGGGTGCGTCCAAGCAGGCGGCGCTCATCGCCCTGGTGAACATGCTGCGGAACGGGGAGGTGCATATCCGCACGCGCCCGACGCTCCAGCAGCTTCTCTCGTGGGACGGCAAGACGCGCGGGGAGGAGTCGTCCCGGCGGCGGCATCACTGGGACAGGGCGATCACCTGCCTCATCTTCGCCTACGCGGCGCACACGCTGGGCTTGCCGCGCCGGTCGAAGCCGAAGCCGCCGCCACGCAGCGCCCTGACGGCGGGGCAGTTCCTCGCGAAGTGGGACGCGATAGATAGGAAGCGACAGGAGAGGGACTGGTAAGTTCGGTCAGATCGGAGTAGCCTACGCCGATGCCGCCTTCTTCCCGCGATACGGCCACGAACTGGTCGAATGTGATCCAGCAGCACGTCACGGCGTTCCGGGCGCGCGAGAAGATCGCATACGACCGGGCGTTGGCGTACTGCAACGGGAACGCCTGGGCCGATCCCACGGTCGGGCAGAGCGAAGTGGACATCCAGCGCACGTCCACGAACCTCATCTTCCCCATCGTAGAGACGGCGATGACCTCGCTGGTGCCGCCGAATCCGGCGCTGACGATGCGGACCCGGCGGCCGGCGCCGTCCGCCTCGATCCAGGCGGGCGAGGCGCTCATCAACTACTTCCTGAAGACGGGCCGGTATCGCACCGAGCTTCAGCGGTGTACGTACCACGCGGTGATGTACGGCCTCGGGGTGATGAAGACGGGGTGGGATCCGATCACCGACCGTGCGGTGACGAACTTCGTGGACCCGCGGAACTACTTCTGCGACATGACGGCGCTTCGCGAAGAGAACATCAAGTACGAGATCGAGGCGACCCTGCTTTCCAAGAAGGAAGTGCAGGACAAGGTGGATGCGGGCATCTACCCGGCCTCGGCACTCGAGAAGGCGGCGGACCAGTACCCGACGTGGATGCTTCCGAACAAGCGCCCGGATGCGGGAATCGAGGGCTCTTCCGCCACGGAAGCGAAGAACCTGATGAACTACCAGTCGTGGTATCTCATCTACGAGGTGT
>JBBAVH010000066.1:0-8461 GCA_040397825.1 Opitutaceae bacterium | reverse complement strand
GGCCGTAGGCGCCGGCCGTCGGAATGTCGACGCCGCTCCGGCTGGCGAACTGCGTTCGCGACAGGAACCGCGGCTCGAGGTTGAACGCACGGAACGGGGTGGCCCGGTCCGGCGGCTACCGCTGTTGCTGGCGTTGCCGCTCCTGCTTGCGAAGAACTGTTTCCGGCACCACGAAGTCTGTCAGGCTGCCATCGGGCTCGGGTGTGAGTGCGAGGGTCTCGATGAGGGGGATTTCGATGTCATCGTTATCCGCCAGCAGTGCCGAGAGCGTCTTGGGGGAGATCTGCGTGAGACCCGGCAGGGAGAGGGGGCCCCGCGTGGCGGCAAGCGCTTCCGCCGCGTCGATCTCGAGCGTGCGCACGCCGAGCAGGAGGCCGCCGGAATGACCGGCCACGATCTTGGCAATGCCGGTCGGCAGTTCGGCGAGCCGCGGCAGGTCGAGTCGCCCTTTGTGGGCTGCCAGGGCCGTGGCGATCTCGGGGGAAAGCGATTTGAGGCCCAGTTTCAGGTCGGCGGGTTTTGCCGCCAAGATCTCCGCCGCCTCCGGGGCCAGGGCAAGGAGCGCCGGCAGCTCCACGCGTTTGCCGGACGCCCCGAGCTTTCGCGCCAAGGCCGGCGACTCGAGCGCGGTGAGTCGCTCGAGTCGATTGAGTTCCAGCCTCCCGCCCGCGATCACTTCGGCTGCGTCGGTCGTCATCGTCTCGATGCGGTCGAGAATCCACGTCCTGCTCGGGTCTCCATCCGCCACCAGTTTTCGCGCCAGCGCGGCTGACTCGAGCGTTCGCAGGTCCAGGGAGACATCGGACGGCATCTTCCCGAACAGATCCTGGATCTCGGCGGGAAGCCGTTGAATGGCGGGGCCCCCGAGGCCAAGCCCCGTCCGCGCACCCGTGCCCGCGGGCCGCACATCGGCCGCCCTGCCGGCCAGCGCCTCGGCGACCGCCGGCGGGAACACCCGCAGCCTGCCGATGTTCAGCGACCCTCTGAAGGTCGCCAGCACCGCAGCGGCCTCGGGTGACAACTCGGGCAGGACAGGGAGATAGAGCCGATCGACGGGACCGACTGCCTCCACCAGATGGCGGGCGTTGTCCGCGGACAGGGCCGAGAGATTCGGCAGGATCAAGTCGAACTGCGGCGTCTGCTTGCGGGTCCCCTCGGGAGGTGCGAACGGCCCGGGTGGCAGGCGCTTGATTCCGATCACCAGTTTGGTGCCATTGCCCCGGATCGCCACCGTGCCGGCCCGCGACAGCACCACTTTCAACGTTTCCTTCGCCATCTCCAGAACGCCGGGCATCGCGACGTTCGGCCTCGGGGTCTCGAGGAGCAAGCGGGCAATGTCGACCGGAAGTCGTTCCAGTGACGGCAGGTCCAGGGTGGAGAGCCCGAAGGGAATCTCGCCGATCACCTTGGCCGCCTCGGCATTGAGTTCCCGCACGGGCGACAGGTCGATGCCCATTTGCGGAGGGCCGATAGCCATTGCATACGGCCGCCCGAGAGCGGCCGCGAGTTCGGCCGAGTCGAGCCGCCAGAGGTTTGAAAAACGGACGATCGGCGGGCCGCGGGGAACGGTGCGGATCAGTTCCGCGGCGGTTGCGGCCAGCTCGGCCGGGACCGCGGTGACCTCGGGAAAGCTGGCAGGCACGCCGAGGCCCGCGATCGCCCGCAGCAGGTCGGGAGAAAGACCGCGACCGACAGCGGTCAGCGAGACGAACCCGCCCGCCTCGGCTCCGAACGCGGCCAGCGCCTCGGGCGTGAGCGCCGCCAGCGGCAGCACGACCCCGGCCCGTTGCGGACGGGGGGCGGCGAGAATCGCCGCGATTCCTCCGGGCAGCGTCTCCAGGCCGCCCAGGTGCACGGTCGGCGCCGCCGCGAGCGCGCGGGCCAGTTCGGGCGATTCCAGGCGCCGTAGCGCGGGCAGATCGATCGGCCCCGTGGCGCGTGCCAGTTCTGCCTGGACCTCGGCCGACGCGTCGTCAAGCGAGGGCAGGCAGACCGGCTCCGCTCTGCGGACGAGCGCCGCAGCAGCCTCCGCGGACAGGAACCGCACATACGGCAGCGTCAGCGGACCCGGACGGGACGCGATCTTCTCAGCGAGCGGCGCGGATTCGAGCCGCTCCAGACCGGTGAGGAGCAGCTGGCCCCGCCGGCGGGCGAGGGCCGCGGCGGCTTCCGGGTCGACGGCGGTGAGCGAATGCAGCCACACGGTCTGGGCTCCGCTGGCGGCGAGCGTGCCGGCCACGTCCGCGGGCAACGAGCGCAGGCCGAGGACGAGCATCCTGCCCCTGAACCGCGCCAGCTCCCCGGCGGTTCCGGCGTCGATCTCGGCCACCTCGCTGAGTTGCAGGACATCGCCATCCTCTGCAACCACCGCCTGCACGGCATCGTCTCGCGACAGCATCGCGGGCCGGCGCTCCGGGGGCCTGCCGGCCGCACCGGCCGCTTCGTATGCACCGGCAGGAAACAACGGTTGTGGAGGCAGCCCGCGGCCGATTCGTTCGCCGAACGTCGGTCCCTGCGGATCGGCGGGATCGACGGGCAGCCGATCGACCCGGGCAAACACCGTCGCCATGGCATCGAAGTCACGTTGCGCCATCGCGTTGGGATAGATCGGCGCGTAGGACGGGAGCATCGCGGTGAGCGCGAAACCGTAGGCGTTCATCGGCCACCGCGGCCGCCTGTCTGCCAGCGGTGCGGCCCCCTGTGGCAACGACACGACCTCCGGTCCCGGTGAGACGTGACACGTCGTGCAACTGCTGCGGGCCTGCGGGAGCCGCTGCAGCACCGTCGCGGCGCGGTCCAGGTCGGCGCCGCGGACCAGATAATCCCGCACCCTCGAGAGATTGCCGCAGTTGGCCGTTGCTCCGGTTCCGGAGAAGGCGATCATGCCGGCGGTTACGACCACCTGGACCGTTCGACACCGGAATGGCCGCCGCTCCCGTGGCGCGACTACATGTGACGCCCTCATGCGCATCGTCTCCCGGCGGTGAATGGGCCTGGGCAATCCGGCCGTCAACCCGCTGCACACTCTATCATCACCAGCATGCCGTGACCCGGTGGAGCGGGTGACCGCGGGCCCGCACCCATGGTCGCGGGGTCAGGATCGGCCCTTCAGGGCTTGCCGGCGCCGGCCGCCGTCCCCTCCTGCATGACCGACCGCACATCGGCCTCCGAAAGCGCCGTGCGGTAGATGCGGAAGTCGCTCAACAGTCCCTTGAAGAACCGATTCCGCTGCAGGATTCCATGCCCCAATCCGAACGTCATGTTCCTGTTGGGCGCGAAAGCGCCCGGCGCCGGGGCACGGACTTTTTCGACGCCGTCGACGAAGATCACGGCGTTCTCGCCGTCGCAGACCACGGCCAGATGCTGCCACTGATCCGCGGCCAGCGCGACCGCGGGCGTGGTGCTGCCCTTCTTGCCGTCACCGTAGACGAGGGTATAGGAGTTCGCATCGTCGAAATGCTGCTGTAACTGCAGGCCGCGCACGCCGCCCTCGTGCCCCAGGTTGCCGAAGATGTTGGCGCATTGCTTCTGCGTGGCCGCCGGGTTCACCCACGCCGTGAGCGTAAACGGCAGCGCCAGATCCTCCAGCGTGGTCGGCGTGTCGAGGATCGCCCATTCGCCGTTGAAGCCGAGCCCGGCTCGACCGGCGGCTTTCACCCAGGTCGCCCCCTTGAGGCTGCCCGCCAGGTTGTTGCCCGAGGCATCCGCCGCCAGCCTGCCGCTCCCCTCGTCCAGTTTCCACCAGGCAAGCAGCGCGTCGTGCCGGAATGTCGCGCGGGCATCCGTCAGGACGTTCGGCGTGCGGGCGCGATCACGAATGTTTTTCACCGTCACGGAATACTCGCCGCGGGCAAGCGGCGCGGTCGTCAGCGTGACCGTCGAGCCGGCGGCGTCCAGCGCCGCCGCCGTCACCTCGATGCCGGGCGCCACGACGTAGTTCGCAACCTGCTCCGCGTCGTCCTTCCGAACCGGTTCGCTGAAGGCGACGACGACGGAGGTGCTGCGACCCTGCGTCGATGCCGCAGCGACGGCCGGCACGACCGTGTCCAGCGCGGTCACCGTGATGACGCGGGGAACTGTCTCCGTACGGCCCTGGGCGTCGGTGATCTGCAGGGCGGCCGTGTAGTTCCCAACCTTCTCGTAGGTGTGCCGGGCCATCGCCCCCTTGGCCGTGCCCCCATCGCCGAAATCCCAGGCGAACGAAACGCCCGCGGGCAGGAATTCCGCCGCCGGCGTGGCGTCGAACCGTACCGGCAGCGGCAGCTCGCCAGAGGACGGTTCGGCCACGAAGCCCATGGGATCGCGAAACGGAGGGGTGATCACGAGATCGGTTCGGCGGCTGGCGGGGGTGACGCGGAGTTTCACGAGCGTGTTGCCCCGGATCGTGCCTTCCACCGTCGTGTCGAAGGGAGCCTGGACGCGAAAGTCACCGTCCCATTCCGGCGGCCAGGACCTGAAGAGCACGATCTTTTTCCCCTCAGGCTGCATCAGCCCCCATTCGTCGGTGCGGAAGGCGGCGGCGGGCAGCCCCTCCTTGTTGTAGAGGTTGTGCTCCGTCGGTGCGCAGCTGTAGGCGTAGCGCACGGCCACGGGACGGGCGACCGCAGGACTCGAGACCACCACGTCCGTGCCATCGATCACCGCATCGGCCCACACCCACCGCCTGTCGTCGCCGGCAATCGCGAAGGGGCGCAATCGTCCGTCCTTGACCTCGACGACGGGGGCGCGATCGGCCTTCCTGCCCACCATCAATCCGCTCCCCACGTGGTCGAACTTCAGGCGGATCGCGTCGCCCTCGATCCTCATCTCCCGATAGAGCGGTCCGCTGACCACGAGATCCTTCCTGCCGTACAGGTCGCGGAGCGGCCACAGCGCCAGGCGTTCACCCACGTCGAACTTGTTCGTCGGGTGAATGCCGCCCCCGACGTCGATGGCCACGGCCATGCCGGTGTTGGCGATGGCGAGGCTTTTCAACTGCTCCATGCGGGTGATGGCCAGGCCGATGCCGTCCTCGCCGTCGGGCTCGCCCGACGGCGGCGCGCCGAGGTTGTCGTGAAACCACCGACTGGGAAGCTGCACGAAATAGACGGGGAAATCCCCCTGGTTCCAGACCTTGCGCCAGCCGCCGATCAGCGCCCGCATCTTGCGGTAATAGGCGGTGTCGCCGCCGTTCCATTCCCCCTGATACCAGAGCGCGCCCTTGATGCCGTAGGGGGTGACGGGCTTGACCTTGGAGTTGTAGACCGCCTCGAGCGCGATGTGGTCCGGCTGCGCCAACGAGGCCGCATAGCCGGGCTGTCGCTTCAGCCAGGGTTCCAGGTCGAAGCCCTCGGGCGCGGTCGATGCCTCGATCTGCGTGCCTCCGGCACTGACCTCGATCAGCCCGATGGGCACGCCCGTCTCCTTGAACACCCGCCGGGCGAAGTAGAAGCCCGTGCCCGTGAAACCGGGTGCGTTGGCGGGCGTGCAGACCGCCCATGTGCCCACGACGTCGGCCGGCGGCTTGCTCCGCGACGACACGTTCGTCGTCATCAGGCAGCGGATCGCGGGGAAGTCGGCCGTCGCGATGTCTTCCTTGGCGTCGCAGTCTTTCAACGCCCATTGCATGTTCGACTGGCCGCCGCAGAGCCAGACATCGCCGACGATCACGTCCTCGACCGTGACGGTGTTCCTGCCCACGGCCGTCAGCGGCTGGCCGACGGCGTTGAGTTTCACCGGCGGCAGCCTGACCGACCACTTCCCCCGTGCGTCGGCGGTCGCCGTCGCCCGGGCGTCGCCCAACGTAACGGTGACCTGCTCGCCCGGTTCGGCGGTCCCCCAGACCGGCACAGGCAGGTCGCGCTGCACGACGGCGTGGTCGGCGAAGATCGTCGAGAGCGTCACGTCGGCCCGCGCCGGAAACGCACCGAGCACCACGAGGATCAACGCGAAACGGTGAACCTTCATCCCAGCGCCTCCGGGGGAGTCTCGACCGCGTGGCCGGAACGAAGGGCTTCGCCAGTGGCCGTGTCTCCCTACTTCGTCCTGTTCTTCCATTCCCAGGGGGGCACCGGGTCCTTGTCCGCCCACAGGCCGCGTTTGGCCTCGCGTGCCTCGCGTTCCGCCTGCTTCCACTCCTCCGTCTGGGGATCCGGCTTCCTCGCGTCCGTCGGCTTCCGATGCTTGGCTTCCAGCTCCGCCTCGAGCACCCAGGCCAGTCCCTCAGAAACCATCACCTTTGCCAGGGACTCCTCCTTCTCGGTCCTGAAGAAGATTGCGTTCCCTTCCTTGTGGGCCCGCGGCGTGGGGCCGTTGATGACGACTCCCTTGCCTTCGATGATCTCCTTCAGCCGCTCGTGCGCCTCCTTGCCGAAGGGCTGGTCCGGAGCCGGGGCCGCGATGCCTCGAATGCCGAAGGCCGGCCCCTTGGAGATCTTCCCATTCGGCTCGGTCTCGTCCGCGAGTTTCAGGGTGTCGCCGTCGATGACTTTCTCGATGCGTGCGGGGGACGGCGCGGCCCGGACGATCGGCCCGCACGCCAGGCCGGCGAACAGGATCCATCCGACCAAAGCGGTGAATCGCATGAGACCTTCCCCATGCAGGGGTGTGAGTGCCGGGGCTCGAACCGTCGATCGCCGAAGCATACGGCGGTCACCGGCAATGCCACAAGCTGCGGGCGGGGGTTCACGCCGCGACGCGCCCCGCGCCGACGCCGCCAGCCGCCCCACGCTCGTCTGCCCGATCGACGGAGTGAAGCGGCTGCCGTGGGTGGTCATGTGGAAGCCCTGTCTCATGTGCCGCGGGCTGGGGCCCCCTGCCAGCGACGGCCAGGCCGGCCGTCCACTCGTGCGTGGCACGGGTTTGCGACGGCCATGCAGGCATCCTGCACGACTTCATCTCGGCGGGAGAGTCGATCCCGCGGGTTTTTCGCCGCATGCCGCCAGAGCGGTCACCGACGGGTGCCGGGGGCGGATTTTGACACGTTGAGTCTCTTGTTCTGCTTGTCGTACATCAGGACGTGCGTCCTCGCGCCCTCGTTCCCGTTGACGGTGATCGCAACGGCATGCTGACCGGTGGCGTCGGCGAAGCACCGAACATCCGCCACGCCCACCCGGTCCGCCGGCGGCAACGCCTCGATATAGTCGTTGTAGTCCGTGATGACGGCTTTATCCAACAGGCTGGTGGCCTGCCAGCCCTTCAGCTCCGCGGGCACGGCGCCGGCAGTCGCCGGACCGGTCGTCGCCACCGGTTCCGCTTTGCCGGTGGCAGCTTCCCCGGACGAACCGGTTTCCTTGATGCCGGCGTACGGATATTCCGAGACGGTCTCCCAGGCAATCCGGCGCAGGATCGCCTGCTGCGCGTGGCCATCTTTCGTGGCCTGATCGGCGCTCTCCGGCGGTGCCGCGCCGATCGGCGGCGGGATCCGGTAGATCGCGGCAAAATGACAGGCGCCCGACAAATCCGCCAGCAAGACGCCCGAATGCGGCATGGCATCCTGGAAGATCTCCGATTGCCGCCGCACGCCGGGAACCTTCCCCTCCGCGATCATGGCGCGGAGCTTCACCGCGGCGTCGCCCAGCGGCACGACGAAGACGGCCCGCCTCCCCAGCGCCTTGTTGAGATTGTCGGCGAAGTCCTCATGCCCCTTGCGCAACCGATCGGTGGCCGCGCGCAGGTCCTCGATCTTCGAGGTGTCGTAGTCGTCCTTGGCGGTGATGACTCTCCCGGGCGTCCCTTCGCCGACCCACGAGGCCTGATAATACATGCGGAGATTCGGATTGGCCTTCAGCCCCTGTTCCATCAGTGCGGCGACGCGGCCATTGATTTCCCCGCTGGCGCCGCCGTTGTGGCCGTACGCCACGACGTCGATTTCGCCGTTCTCGAGCCGCTGCTTTTGTTCTTTGCTGACGTCGACATGCCCCGCGATCCCCGCTTCTTCGACCAGCATTTTAATTTTCATGGGCCAGAGAGACCAACTGTTGCCATCGATGGCCATGCGCAACCCCGCCGGCGGCGCGGCGGCCACCGCCCCCGCCCACACGGCAACGGCCAAGAAACCCCGACCGAAGTGTCCTCGTTTGCTCATGTCGCCTCCTCGCTTTCGTGTTGGTGTGATACGGCAGCGCCCCCTCCGGAGATCCCGGTCTTCGGAGGCGGTTCATCTGGCGTGCATGTTCGGGGAAGACCTGCCTTTTCCAGGGGGGCTTCGACGACAACCGCCGACGCGCCCGGATCCAGCGCGACGCGGAGAGTTTATCGGTCGGGGCCGCCGCGGGGAAGAGACTGGTCGGCTCATTGAGAAGCCTGGTCGGCCGGCGCTGCGGCGATGGCGCACAACCGCATCCGCCGAGGAGCAGACAGGCCGGGCGTCACTCCAGCCCGTAGGCGCCGGCCGTCGGGATGTCGATGCCCGCGCGGCTGGCGAATTGCGTCCGCGACAGGAACCGCGGCTCGAGGTTGAAGGTCACGCCGACGTTGTTGC
>JBBAVH010000065.1:0-10171 GCA_040397825.1 Opitutaceae bacterium | reverse complement strand
CCTTGCCGCCGAGGATCTTGCCGATGGCGATGCGGCCCACGTAGTCGCTCCAGTCTATGTTGGAGACGAGCATGTGGAACGGCTCGTTCGGCTTGGCGAAGGGCGGCGGGACGTGCTCCAGGATCGTTTCGAAAAGCGGGGTCATGTCCTTCCGCTCGTCGCCGAGGTGGTACATCATGTAGCCGTCGCGGCCGGACCCGTACACGACCGGGGCGTCGAACTGTTCCTCGGTGGCGTTGAGCTCCATCAGCAGCTCGAGCACCTTGTCGTACATCTTGGCCGGCTCCGCGTTGTCGCGGTCGATCTTGTTGATGACGATGACGACCTTGAGCCCGTGTTGGAGGGCCTTGCGGAGCACGAAGCGCGTCTGGGCCTGGGGGCCATCGTAGGCGTCGACGACGAGCAGCACGCCGTCGACCATCCGGAGGGCTCGCTCCACCTCACCGCCGAAGTCGGCGTGGCCCGGGGTGTCGACGATGTTGATGATCTTGTCCTTCCAGTGGACGGAGGTGTTCTTCGCCTTGATCGTGATGCCCTTCTCCTTCTCGAGGTCCATGGAGTCCATGGCGCGCTCCTCGACCTGCTGGTTGGCGCGGAAGACGCCACCCTCCTTCAGGAGTTTGTCGACGAGGGTGGTCTTCCCGTGGTCGACGTGGGCGATGATCGCGATGTTACGGATGCTCTGGTTCATGGACGGGCGCGGTCTGGCGGTTGGAAAAAGGTCCAACGTGCGGACGGCCTCCGGCCGATGCAAGGCAAGGTTTTCGCCGGAGAATTTCTCCGGCCGGGTGCTCCAAGCGCCCTAGCGAGGTCCGCGGGGCGCCGCGGTCGCCTCAGGGCGTGAAGCCGCGCTCCTTCAGCCAGTGTTCGAGCTGGGGGCCCCAGGGCGGAGCGGGCTTTTCCGGCCGGCCGAACCCCAGCCCGTGCGCGCCCTTTTCATAGACATGCAGCGAGAACGGCACTCCGGCCTTGCGCAGCGCGGAGGCGAACAAAAGGGAATTTTCGACCGGCACGCCCTTGTCCTCCACCGTGTGCCAGAGGAAGCAGGGCGGGGTGTCCTTGGTCACCTGCAGTTCGCTCGAGAGGAACCGCACGAGTTCCGGGGCTGGGTTGTCGCCCAGCAGGTTGCGGCGTGAGCCCGCATGCGCGAACTCCAGCAGGGAGATGACCGGGTAGCAGAGGATGCCAAGGTCCGGCCGGGAGCTTTCCCGGTCGTAGCGGTCGGAGGCGTCGGGTTTTCCCGCTTCGAAATGGGTGACGAGGGTCGAGGCGAGGTGCCCGCCGGCGGAGGAGCCGATGACGCCGACCTTGGCGGGGTCGAGCCCGTCGCGCTTGGCGAACGCGCGCACCATACGCAGGGCGCGGGCGGCGTCGCCCAGCATGATCGGGTGGCGGTAGCCGGCGGAGCCCAAGCGGTACTTCAGCACGTAAGCGGTGATGCCGCGGGCTGCGAACCACTCGGCGTAGCCGGTGCCCTCGTGCTCGGCGAGGCCGCCGTAACCGCCGCCGGGGAAGATGAGGATCGACGCTCCGGTCTTGCGCGCCGGATCGGCGGGGTAGGGCGTGAGGGTGGGGATGTCCTGCGGGCGCTGGCCGAGCGCGCCGGGGGCGTCGCCCTCCCAGAGCCGGATCGGGCCGAGGATCTGGGCGTAGGGCACGACCTTGGGGGCGGCGGCCTTCTCCGCCGCGGGGAGGAGGGAGGCGGAGCAGAGCGCCAGCAGGGGCAGGCGGGGCAGGAGTTTCATCGTGCCGAGGCTCGCGGCTCCCGCCGGCGGCCTCAAGCCCGCGGTTCAGGTGCCCGAAAAACAAAAAAGCCCCGGAAGTTTTTTAAGCCTCCGGGGCTAATTGTGGGAGTGGGCGTTCGCCACGCGCTCTTCCCCATCGGCACACGCTTTGGCGCTCTCGCTTTCGCGGGCGGTGTGCTTCCCGACGCCACTCTCCGCGGCATGCGGATGTTTCGGTCTCATGGCGGGACCGTCCCGGCCGTTGCCGGCCGGAATCTTCGAGTGAGGCCTCTTCGCCCAGTTCGGATCCTTCCTGCCGGAAGGTTCGCGCCGGACGTGGTGCTGACACGCCTGCAAACTAAACGCTCTCGCGTCACCACCGCTGCCGCGGGGACGGCACCGGCTTTTGGCCGGCCGTTTGCCCCGCGTTACGGGTCTGACCTCTTACCTCTAAGGTTGCCTTTCGCCTTTGCAGTGGGGTGATCCCGCTTTACGGGGCCGCCCCAGTGAGGAGATTTCGCGGACTTTGCCAGGTCCGTTTTCTCCGCGCCGTCATGGCTTCCTTGCGCGCCCTGTCCACAAAGGACCGGGCCTTTTGGCGGGGTGGTCCCGCCGGAAACCGCGACTGCGTTCTGGTCAGCGCAGTAACAACCGATACCCTCTGGGGTAACTGCGTCGGCGCGCGGGTCGAAACTTCCCGCGGGCCTGACTCGGCTGAGCACGGTTTCTAATCGTGCCTCGCCGCACAGTTCCTGATTCGTGTGTGAACTGACCGGACACGACTCCGGCCAGAGGAACTGGTGACATATGCCTCTCGGCGGCTTTCGCCGCCTGGGAGGGGAGGGCGGCACCAGCTGCCACCATCCATTCCCCGGTCGCCCGGGATTATCCCAGCTGCGCCTTCAGCGACGTTTTTCAGGCCGCTGCGCCTCAGCTGTTCTATCAAGGAACGGGGAAACGGTGCGCCCGGGTCGCGTGAAACGAAAGGCTTTGTTCTGCACAACTTGTTCACCGCGGCCGACGGTGAACAACTTGGCAGCAACGTCACTCACCGCTTGTTCACTGCCCGCGGTGGTTTTGGCTTCGCGCGTCGTCCGTTCCCGTTTTCCTCCAGCGCTCCATGCCTTCGCCCCGCGAATTGCCGATCTACGAGCTCGAAGCCGCGCTCGTCGACGCGGTTCGCGCGCAGGGGCGCGTGATCGTCCAGGCGCCGACGGGCTCCGGAAAGTCGACCCAGATCCCGCAGATGCTGTGGCGCCACGGGCTGCTGGGCGAACGCGGCGGGGTCGTCGTGCTGCAGCCGCGGAGGCTCGCGGCGCGGATGCTGGCGCGGCGTGTGGCGGAGGAGGCGGGCACAAGGCTGGGGGAGGGCGTGGGGTACCAGATTCGGCTCGAGTCGCGGGTGAGCGAGCGCACGCGCATCCGGTTCGTCACCGAGGGGATCCTGCTCCGCCAGATGTCGTTCGATGCCTCGTTGCGCGGGGTGTCCGCCGTCGTGTTCGACGAGTTCCACGAGCGGCACCTGCACGGCGACATCTCGCTGGCACGCGCGCTGCAGATTCAGCGCACGACGCGGCCCGATCTGCGGATCATCGTGATGTCGGCCACGCTCGAGACGGCCCGCCTGGAGACTTACCTCGCGCCGGCCGTTACCCTGGTGTCGAAGGGGAGAAGCTACCCGGTGCGGGTTGAGTACCTTCCGCGGGCGGTCGACTTCGAGCGGGAGCCGGTCTGGGACGTGGCGGCGCGGGAGTGTGAGCGTGTCGCGGATACGACTTCCGGCGACCTGCTCGTCTTCATGCCCGGGGCCTACGAGATCAGCCGCACGCTGCAGGCGCTCGATGCCAGCCGGGCTTTGCGCGGTTTCGTGCTCCTGCCGCTTCACGGTGAACTTTCGGCCGAGCAGCAGGACCGCGCCGTCGAGCGCTGCGAGGCGCGCAAGGTCATCGTTTCCACCAACGTCGCCGAGACCTCGCTCACGATCGATGGTGTGACGGCGGTGATCGACTCGGGCCTCGCCCGCGTCGCGCGCTTCGATCCCCACCGCGGGATCAACACGCTGCTCGTGGAGCGGATCTCCGCCGCGAGTGCCGACCAGCGGGCGGGCCGCGCGGGCCGCACCGCGCCGGGCGTCGCCGTTCGCCTCTGGACGGAACGAGAGCATGGCCAGCGGCCGGCTCAGGAACTGCCGGAAGTGCGGCGCCTCGATCTTTCGGAAGTGGTGCTGACGCTGAAGGCCAGCGGGGTCGACGACGTGGCGGGTTTTCCGTGGCTGGAAGCGCCCGAACCGAGGGCGCTGGAGCGGGCGGAGGAGTTGCTGTCCGACCTCGGAGCGATCGAAGGCGCGGCGGCCGACGGCGCCGAGGGCGCAGCCCGCGGGGGCCGGATCACCGAGGTGGGCCGGCGCATGCTGCGTTTTCCGGTTCATCCCCGCTACGCTCGGATGTTCCTCGCCGCGCAGGAGCGCGGCTGCGTGCGGCCGGTGGCCCTGATGGCGGCGCTGACGCAGGGGCGGAACTTCCTCCTGCGAGGTGTGGACCGGCGCACCGAAGAACTGCGGGAGGAAGTGTTGGGCGAGGAGAGCGAAAGCGACTTCTTCCTGCTGATGCGCGCCTGGCGATACGCGGAGCGGGAGCGCTTCGATTTGGACGCCTGCCGCCGGCTCGGAATCCACGCGCAGGCGGCGCGGCAGGTTGGTCCGCTCCTTGGGCAATTCCTCGAGATCGCGGAAGGAGAGGGCTTGGAGGTATCCGAACGGCCGTACCGCGATGACGACGTGAGGAAGTGCGTGCTGGCCGGCTTTTCCGACCACCTCGCGCGGCGGCTGGATGCGGGGACCCTCCGTTGCGAACTTGTGCACCAACGGCGAGGGATGCTTGCGCGGGAAAGCGCCCTGCAGAAGGCGTCGTTGCTCGTGGCCGCGGAGATCAGCGAAATCGGCGGGCGCGGCGGCGAGGTGACGGTATTGCTGTCGCTGGCGACGGCGATCGAGGAGGCATGGTTGGCGGAGCTCTTCCCGGGAGATTACCGGGAAACGAAGGGCGTGGCGTACGACGAACAGGCACGGCGGGTGATTGCGCGCCGCGAGCGCCGCTTCCGGGACCTCATGCTCGAGGCCAAGGCGGGTGGCGACGACGTGCCGCCCGACGCGGCGGCGCGGCTGCTCGCGAAGGAGGTGCTCGCCGGGCGGCTCAAGTTGGAGGCGTGGGATGATGCCGTGGAGCAGTGGATCACCCGTGTGAACCGGCTGGCCGAATGGTTCCCGGAGCTGGAGGTGAGCCCCATCGCCGAGGCCGACCGGGCGACGTTGGTGGAGCAGGTGTGCTACGGCGAGGCGGGCTACCGCGGTATCAAGGACAAGCCGGTCCTGCCGGTCCTGCGCGAGTGGCTGACGGCGGAGCAGTACGCGGTGCTCGATGACTACCTGCCGGAGCGGTTGGTCATGGGTAATGGACGCCGCTCTCGGCTCACCTACCACAAGGAAGGGCCGCCGGTGCTGAGCGCCCGAATCCAGGAGCTTTACGGCATCGAGGGACGGTTCGCGGTCGGGCACGGTCGCGTGCCGGTGCGGATCGAGGTGCTGGCGCCGAACCAGCGGCCGATCCAGGTGACGGACGACCTTTCGGCGTTCTGGCGCGACATGTACCCCAAGGTGAAGGCGGAGCTTTCCCGCCGTTACCCGCGGCACGAGTGGCGTTAGGCTATCCCTCCCGGTGGGCGGCCCAGAAGCGGCATTCGTCGGAGAAATCGCGCACGGCGCGGGATTCGCGCGCGACGTCGTGCCGCAGGGAGTCGAAGGCGTGGAACCAACCGGTGGCGGCGAGGTCAGCGAGGATCTCCCCGCGGTCGGGTAGGTGCATGAAGGTGCGCCCGGTAGGGTCGCTGAAGTAGCGGTCGCCGAACTCGACGAGGCGCGGGTCCTGGCGACGCTGCTCCCAGCGGATGGCCTCGAGGCGCCAGAGGGCGCGTTCGGTCGGGGAGGAGTTGCGGTCGTGGGTCGTGAACAGCAGTGGTGCGCCGGCGCGGCAAAGCCGGTGGAGCGAACGCAGGGCGCGGCGGCGGTTTTCCCGGCCGGGGATCTGCATCAGGCCGTTGAACATGAACAGCGCTCCGGCGAATCCGCCCTTCGGGGCCCGCACGTGCTTGGGCGCGGTGGCGTCGTCCTGAAGAAACGTGATCGCGTCCGCCTCTCGTTCCGCGGCGAGGCTGATCGCCTGGTCGAGCAGCTCGCAGGCGAAATCGAAGGCCGTGATTTCACGGTAGCCAAGCCGCCAAAGCCCGAGCGTCACGCGGCCGGCGCCGCAGCCGGCTTCAAGCAAAGGTGCGTTGTAATCGGGGAAGAACCGACGGATGAGCAGCTCCTCCGAGGCCCAGAGTCCGAGCTCGTGGGCCGCGCGGGTGTAATGGATGACGGTCGGCAGGTCGTTGAAGTCCGCCCGGACCGTCTCGGCGTTTATCCGAGCCTTTTCCACGCCGCGATGAACATGCCGTTCGCGTTGATCTCGTGGGGCCACAGCGTCATGCCGGCCGCGATGGGAAGAGCGCCTGCTGCTCCGGACGTGACGGGCGTGCCTACGGCCTCCGGGCGGAACTCTGGATGCGCCGCCGAAAAAGCCTCCGCCACCGCGGTGGTTTCGCTACGGGTGAGGGTGCAGACCGCGTAGACGAGCCTTCCGCCGGGGCGAAGGGATGCGGCGACGTGGGTGAGCAGGTCCAGCTGGGCGGCGGCGAGCTCGCGCACGTCATCCGGTGAGGACGTCCAGCGTGATTGCGGGTTCCGCTGCCAGGTGCCGATGCCGCTGCACGGGGCGTCGAGGAGGATGCCATCGAAGCGCGCCTTGGTCGGCGGGCGGGCTGAGCCGTCCCAGTCGGCCGTGCGGAAGTTGAACAATTGGGCGCGCGACGCCCGTCGGCGGAAGGTTTCAAGGCGGCGGCTATGGCGGTCGGTGGCCCAAACGACGCCCTTGTTGCCCATCAGGTCGCAGAGGTGGAGCGCCTTGCCGCCTTCGCCGGCGCAGGCATCCCACCAGGTTTCGCCCGGCTTGGGAGCGCAGGCGAGGCCGACGAGCTGCGAGGCGAGGTCCTGGATCTCGAACGCGCCGCGGTGGAAGGCGGCGGACCGGAAGAGATCCTCCTTGCCCGAGTAGTGCAGCGCGTCGGGGGCGAGGACGGAAGGTGCGCAGTCACCGAGTTCGGCGGCGAGCTCGGAGCCCGTGCCCGGCCGGGCGCGAAGCCAGAGGGCGGGTTCCTGCTGAAGCTGGCGCGCGTGCTCCGGGGTGAGCTCCATCTCCGCACGAACCCAGTCGGGGACCGTGCGGGCAACGAGCGCCTGGGGCTTGATGGAACGGGGGTCGCGCCGGAAGCGGTCGTGCAGCTCAATGGCCTGCGCGATGCGGGCCTGCGGAGAGGCGCGCTCGTCGAGCCAGCGGAGCCAGCGGAAGTAGGCGAAGACGGCGCGGCTCACGTCGCGGCGGGCGGCAGGACGCACGTGGGGCCGGGTGGCGAAATAGGCGCGGAGCGCGGCGTCGGCGCGGTGGCCGGGGGCCAGGCCGGCGATCACCTGCGCGGCCTGGTTGAGGGTGGATTGACCGGTCATGAAGGTCAGGCGCGCTTCCGGAAGCGCCGGTCCTCCCGCAGCTCGAGGCGGCGGGTTTCCACGATCGCGCCGGCCACAGCCGGGTGGGAGCGCAGGCGCTGGAACGAGGCGGCGTTCACCTTCCAGTTGAGCGCGGTGCTGGCTTCGGCGAGCGGCGAGATCCGGTCGCCGAACGCGAAGGCGAACTCGACGCGGGCGTCGCCGGTCTCGCGGTTGAGGGTGGCGCGGAGTTCCCGCAGGAATTCGGGCAGCTCCCGGTGATCGGGGCGCAGCAGCCAGACGACCTTGCGCACGGTGGAGGCGACCTGGGCGTCAAGCGGGTAGCACTCCTTCACGTTGATGCGGGCGCCCTCTTGATTGACGATGATGTTGCCCTGCACGAGCACGAGGGCGTTCTCCTGCAGCGTGGCGCCGTACGCGGCGAAGGCGTCGGCGAACATGTTCAACGCGAGCGACGCGCGCCGCGTGGCGAGGGTGAAGGCCATCCACGGGCGGTTGTCCTTCTTTGAGAGCTTTTTCGCCAGGTTGCCGGCGATGCCGCAGAGGCGGAACTCGGTACGATCGGGCTGGCTGAGCAGCTCATCGACCGCGTGGGTGTCGATCGCCTCGGCGAGGCCCGCGTACGCATTCATCGGGTGGCCTGAGACATAGAAACCCAGCAGTTCCTTCTCAAACGCGAGCTTCTCGGCCGGGGTGAAGTCGGCGGCGAGTTCCGGGGCGGCGGTGCGCGCCGTGGTGGGAGCCGGCGTGGCCGCCGAAGAACGGCGGCCGGCGGGGGGCGGCGGCGGCTCGGCGAGCATGTCGAGGAAGCTGTGCTGGCCGGCCGCGCGGTCGCGGGCGAGGGCGGCGGCTCCGGAGAGGGCGGCGTCGATCCCGTCGAAGAGCGTCTTGCGGGGCTCGCCGGCGAAGTCGAAGGCCCCCGTCTTCACGAGGTGCTCGAGCACGCGCTTGTTGATGGCGCGGCCGTCGATCCGCCGCGCGAAATCGGCGAAGCCGGTGAACGTGCCGCCGCGGTCGCGTTCGGCGATGATCTGCTGGGCGGCGAGCTCGCCTACGCCTTTCACGCCGGCGAGGCCGAAGCGGATCTTGTCGCCGACCGGGGTGAACGTCTCGCGCGACTCGTTGATGTCGGGCCCGAGCACGGTGAGGCCCATCGCCTCGGCTTCGGCCACGAAGTGCGAGACCTTCTCGGCGTTGCCGAGCTCGGCCGTGAGCACGGCGGCCATGAACTCGACCGGGTGGTTGGCCTTCAGGAAGGCCGTCTGGTAACTGATGACGGCGTAGGCGGCGGAGTGGGACTTGTTGAAGCCGTAGCTGGCGAACTTGTTGAGGAGGTCGAAGATCTCGTTGGCCTTGCGCTCCTCGAGGTTGTTCACGCGTTTGGCGCCCTCGACGAACTTCACGCGCTCCTTCGCCATCGCCTCGGCGTCCTTCTTGCCCATCGCGCGCCGGAGCATGTCGGCGCCGCCGAGCGTGTAGCCGGCGATGACCTTCGCGCACTCCATCACCTGCTCCTGGTAGACGATGATGCCGTACGTCTCGCGCAGCACGGGCTCGAGCAGCGGGTGGGGGTAGGAGACGGAGGCGGGATCCTTCTTACCCCGGGCGTAGTCGGGTATGAACTGCATCGGGCCCGGCCGGTAGAGCGCGCCGACGGCGTTGATGTCGTCGATGTTGGAGATGCCGACGAGTTTGGAGGCGTTCTGCATGCCGCCCGACTCGAGCTGGAACACCCCGACGGTGCGGCCGGAGTTCAGCAGGGCGTAGGTGCGCGAGTCGTCGAAGGGAACCGCCTCGATGTCGAACCGCGGGTCCTTCGTGCGCCGGATGTTCGCCACGGCGTCGGAGACGACGGTGAGCGTCTTGAGCCCGAGGAAGTCCATCTTCAGCAGGCCGAGCTTGCCCACCGCATTCATGTCGTACTGCACCGTCACGTCGCCCTCCTGCAGGGTGAGCGGGACGAACTCCTCGAGCGGGGTATCGGTGATGATGATGCCCGCGGCGTGCTTGCCGGTGTTGCGCACCATGCCCTCGAGGACGCGGGCCTGGTCCATGATGCGCTTGGCGACGGGGTTGCGGGCGACCTCGTCGCGCAGCTCGGCGCTCTTCGTCAGCGAGTCCTCGAGCGTGATGTTAAGCTCGTCGGGGATCATCTTCGCCAGCCGGTCGGCCTCGGCGAACGGCAGGTTGTGGACGCGCGAGACGTCACGGATGACCATCTTGGCGCCGAGAGTGCCGTAGGTGATGATGTTGGCCACGCACGGGTCGCCGTACTTGCGGCGCACGTAATCGATCACCTCGCCGCGGCGGCGCATGCAGAAATCGATGTCGAAGTCGGGCGGCGAGACGCGCTCGGGGTTGAGGAAGCGCTCGAAGAGCAGCTTGAAGCGGATCGGGTCGAGGTTGGTGATCCCGAGGAGGTAGGCGACGAGACAACCGGCGCCGGAGCCGCGCCCGGGGCCCACCGGGATGCCCTGCTCGCGCGCCCAGCGGATGAAGTCCCAGACGACGAGGAAGTAGTCGACGAACCCGGTGACGCCGATGACGGCGAGCTCGAAGCCGAGGCGGACGACCAGTTCCTCTTCCGTGGAGAGCCCCGAGTAATCGGGCGCCACAGGCTTCTGCCCCGGGGGCAGTCCGGTGAGGCGCTTGAGCCGTTCCGCGACGACCGGGCGGGCGGCGACCGCGGCGTGATCAACCCCGTAGCGGCGCGAGAGCCCCTCGGCGCAGAGCTGCAGCAGGTAGCCGTCGCGGTCGGTCTTCACCTCCGGGGGCAGCGGGTACTTGGGGTAGCGTTCGCTGCCCTTGGGGAAGGGGATCGCGAGGTCGCACATGTCGGCGACGAGGCGGG
>JBBAVH010000064.1:7282-10578 GCA_040397825.1 Opitutaceae bacterium | reverse complement strand
CGCGCGCGCCATTCGGCTATCGTTTTCGGGCGCAGCGCGCACGCCTGCCCCTCGTCCTTCGTCGTCGTCGTCATCGATGGTTCTCCGTGGTGGGGATGGTGGTCTATCGCGTGGAGCCGGTAATCACGCGCGCCAGCACCTTGCGGCGATGCGCCTCAAACCGCGCGTCGGCCTCGCGCGCCTCCTGTACCCGGCGCCGAACCGCTGCCGCGGCGAAGACGAGCCATACGATAGCGGCAACGGACAGGATGCTTGCGGTATGCTCACGCATTGGGAACCTCCGAAGCTGGCGTGGCCATGGCGTGCGCGTGGCCAAACGGCATAAGGGCCGCAAGCGTGCGTCCGCGCTCCGTAAGGCCGTACAACATTTGCCCATGCTCCGCGCCCGGCTGCGGGTGCGACACGACGTTGCCGCGGGAGCGCAGGATTGCCAGCGTCGCGGACATGATCCGCAGCGGCACGTCGCGCCCTTCGCGCTCTTGAATGCGGCGAATGATGTCGCGGCTTGTCATGCTCATTATGGCCGCCTCCTGCTGCGCGAGCGCGGCGATGATGTACGCCGTGATGCTGCCCGCGCGCGGGGCCTTGATCTTGCGCGGCTTGCGCGCGGGAGTGATCGGAGCGGTCGTGGTCGTGTCCATGTGTTCTACCTGTGTTAGAAGGGGAGGGTATCGTTTGACGTACCGGGGCGCTCAGGCACCCCGAGGTCGAGGGCGTCGGCCTCGTCGGCTAGCATCGCTGCCTCGCGGGCCGCGAGTAGCGTCGTCGCTGCAGCTTGATATACCGTGTTGCCTTTCTCTACCGCCCAATCGTGCAACTGGTGCAAACGCTCGTCGCTCATGTCCCCGAGGCGCTTACCCTTAATCTCCAGCGCCTCGGCCTTGCTGAGTGGCATTGGCCCCGCGGGCGTTTCGGGCACGCGCTCGTGCAAACGCTTGCCCGGTTCCGGCTCCCGCGCGGGCGGGCGCTCGCGCGCGGGGGTGCGCTCCTGCGCGCGCTCCTGTGCAGGCGCGCGCGAGGCTGCGGCGTTGCCGTCGTCGTCCTCGTCCGCGGTGAGGGCGAGTAGCGATTGCACGCCATAGCGGCGCCCGTAGGTGATAGCGGAGCCCAGCCCGTGCGCGTCGCTCTTGCCGACCGGGACACGCGTCGTGGTCGCGAGCCATTCCCCGGACGCGTGGAGGAGGCGCGTTTCCACGCTCACGGCGTAGAGCTTGCCGCCCTCGTCGGTTTCGGGGAGCGTCGTGCCCTGCACCAGCGCCAGCTGATTGGCCGCGAGAACGGGGCGCACCGCCTCCATGATGCCGTCGAGCGTCGCGTATTTCGACCGGAACGCGGGGTTCTTGCCGTCCTTCGCGATCGGCCTAATTGCGCCCTGCGCGGCCACCAGTGCGGGGCTGATCTTGGCGATGCTGTCAGAGTGTCGCATAGTCGATGCCCTCACGCCGAATCGTAGATGGAACCGAGGCCGCACACGGGGCAGATATTGATCCCGTGACGGCTGCCGATGCTCGCCGCGTGCGATCGGAACGGGTGATAAGGCCCGTCCACGCACGGCGGCAGCGGATCGGTGCTGAATGGCAACCCGCTGCGCAACACGCTTTCGTTTGATCGCGGGTTCTCCGTGCGCACCTGCGCGCGAAATGTGCTGACTGATCCGTCGTAAAAACCGCTAATGCGTTCCGGCATGACTTCTCCTGTGGTGGTGGGTGGTCTATCAATCTAACGCCGGGGGCTTCGCAAAAGGGCCCCCGTTCTCGCGCTCCGTCATCACGTCCTCGACGTCCTCGCTCGTCATGTGGAACAGGTCGGGGCGATCGCTCCAGCGCTTCGTATCCCACGCGCTCCACTCCGTCGGGATGCGCTGCACCGCGCGCGCCACGTCGGCCATCTGCGTGTAGCGCTCCCGCAGCTCCGCGCGCGCCTTCGCGATGTCCTCACTGGTGCGGCAGATCATCGCCCACACCACGTCGCGCTCCGCGAGCGGCACCTCGCTATCCGCGGTGATGTCGGCCCAGCTCGGGGTGCGCGCCTGCAGGGCGGCAAGCGCCGTCATCGCAGCCTCGAGCGCATCGTAATACGTTCGGGCGTAGCGCACCGCGTGGCGCTG
Organism: Opitutaceae bacterium; assembly: GCA_040397825.1. Taxonomy (GTDB): domain Bacteria; phylum Verrucomicrobiota; class Verrucomicrobiia; order Opitutales; family Opitutaceae; genus ER46. Next base: position 8,471 of record JBBAVH010000064.1, on the reverse strand, counting down.
GTAGCGCAGCAACGGGCGCCCCGGCGGGGCGTCGTTCGGGTCCGCGTTGATGGGGCGGGGCGTCACGCCCTCCGCGGCAGCATGATAGGCGCTCATGCCCACACGTCCCCGCCACGCGCCTGCACGCGGGCCTCGTACTGCGCGCGCTGCTCGTCAATGCCGCGCCATTCCTGCTCGCGCTTGATCACCGCGGCCTCATGCGGCAGAGTGGACGGGTCCGCGAGGCGCTGGCGCAGCGCCTCCCCTGAGGCGCGCGCGGCCCATACCGTCATCGCGTCCATGTTCCAAAACTTTTCCATCCGGTCTATCTCCTGTGGTGGTGAGGTCTACTGCTACGGTCAATGTATAGACTGCCCATCTATCGGCAAGAGTCTAACGCGAGACTCTTGCAATGCGCCCGACAATCACGACGCGCCCGTGACGGATCACCACGCGCCACACGATGCGCGCGCGCATTAGTCGCGCTCTGGGTGAACGGTGACCACCCACGCGCTGTCGTCGGCGTTCAGTTCGGCCAGCCCACCGCTCAAGAGCACGCGGTATCCTGCCGCGCGGCACGCCTTGATCGCGGCGCTGCGGCTGCGGACCGTGATGTACGCGCCCTGCGCGTCAGTAAGCAGCGGGGCAGGGAACGCCCAGTCGTCGCCGGTATAGAGCGGGCGCACGCGGGCGGGGATACGGTGACGTGCCATCGGTCTATCTCCTGTGGTGGTGGGGTGGGGGCTGGCGGGATGCCAGCCCCGGTGATGATCTAACGCAGCGTCGTGCGGTCGGACGCGGCGCGCGCGACAATCGCTTCCCATGTGTCCTGCTGGCTCCACGCGTTCGCGAACGGGGACGCGGTGCGCCACTGGTCGCGCGGCGGGATCGGCGCGTTATAGCGCTTGCTCACAGCCTCAGCCACGCGCGCAAGGAACGCCTCGCTCCATGTGCGGTTTTCCATGATGCCCCGCAGCCACGGGCGCACCCACTGCTGGCGCTTCGGGCACCACTGCGCGCGCGTTTCGTGGGAGGTCGTGCTATCCGTCATGCCGTCAAACGTGGTGCCCTCTACCTGCCCCGTCACCTCCTGCACCGCCCGCACACTAGGGCCGTCCGTCCACGCGACGTAGGTGTACCCAGTGCCGGTGCCGCGGGAGCCGCGCACCCGAAACATGGTCGCGGGGAACCGGCGGCGCAGCTCCTGCTT
>JBBAVH010000064.1:0-7182 GCA_040397825.1 Opitutaceae bacterium | reverse complement strand
GGGAGCCGCGCACCCGAAACATGGTCGCGGGGAACCGGCGGCGCAGCTCCTGCTTGAGCCACGCCGCGCTGTCGGCGTAGTTCAGCTCAACCGGGTGGTCAGGGGTAGCGCCCAGCGTCTCGGTGGTGCGGATCGTGTCGAGCATCGGTCTATCTCCTGTGGTGGTGGTGGGGTGTGTTAGACAGCGTTCCATTCAACCAGCATCGTGCTGCCGTCCACCGGATGCCCCATGTGATTGTGCCACCGCGTATCCGTGTTGGGCTTCGCAAGCCACTCACCCACGGTGCCGAAGGTGAGCGTATGCTCGCAGCTAATCCACAGCCCGGTCACTTTGTCGGCCTTGATGCGATAGATAGGGAACTGCGCGGTGGCGTTGGTCATCGGTCGGTCTCCGTGGTGGGGGATTGACTGCGCATCTCTTACACGGGGAATGATATACCGGGGTCTAACACCGCGCAAGCCCCCTCCCAAAGATTTTTTGACATTGGCCTAACCTATTGATTTATATAGGGTTAGACAGGGACGTGCCCCCCCATATCCAGTCATCCCCCTATTTGCGGGGCTGGTGTCGGTCACTACTGGATCGGAGGCCTACTATAGAGCGCTGAGGGTCCGGCTGCTGGGGCGGGCTGGCCGCTGTCTCATGGCTCGAGCTAGTAGTACGCTCTATTGCGCCACACACGATTGATGACTGGCCGGGTCGCAGGGCGGCGTTGCCCGGAATTGGTGCTGCGTCGTGTAGGAGTCTGCTTGCGGATTGATTCGCGTAATGCCGATACACCACGCACGCGGGGAAGCATCATCAAGCCCGCGCTGGCATTCATTGTGTGAGAGCACCACCCCCAAAAGCAGAGCCCCCGGCTTATTCGTGTGAGCCCCGCCCCTCTGAGGCAGGGCGGCACGATAAGACCGGGGGCTGAGTTGTCTGCTGCGCGCGCGATGGGCTCAACACCGCGCTCCCACATCCTACCACGTCTAACCAACCAGCAAAAGAGTCTAACACGACAAAACCCCCGAGGGTGAGTCGGGGGCTTGTCCGCAGTCACTCGCGCGGGGGCGAGCTTGCTATCTCCACCACAGAGATTGAGCGCACAATATGCTGACACATCCCTGCGCGCGGCAAGTCTCTAACGCGTAACCTACTTGCCAGCGTTCTTCGGCAGGTTCTTCACCCAGTGCAGCGCGAACGCCAGTGACGCGCCGATGATCGCCTTCACCTCGTCGCGCCCTAGCAGCGCGAGACAGTTCTCCGCGGCCTCCGCATCGCACGCCACGTCCACGCCCGTCACGCGCCCCACCACCGTCAGCACGACCGCAATCACGGCCACGGCAAAGCGCTTCGCGATCGGCGGCAGCTTGTCGACCGTCGCGCTCGCCACCTTGAGCGCCTGCATCGCCGCAAACGTCAACGGCCCTACAATGACCGGCACCAGCAGCGACAGGACCATGTTCTTCATACGTCACCTCAAGTTAGGGGAAGCCTACGCCTCGACGCCCGCAAGGATCTGCGTGAACTGCGCCAACACAAACCCCGGCACCGCAGGCACCAGCTCCCGCGTGACGGGATGCTGCACCTGCCCATCCGGGTCGCTCTTGCGCCCCACCGGGCGCGCAATCGCCGCGTGCGTGGTCACCGCGCGCAGCGACGGGTACGCGCCCGCCCAATGCGCGATCCAAAACTGCGCGGTCAACACCTGCGCCGCCGTCAGCGGCTCCGTCCCATCGTTGCGGTTCGCGAAGCAAAGCCCGAGCGACAAGTCATTGACCGCCGAAAACCCGCGCCACTCCGCGCGCCCCGCGTGATAGGAGCACCGCCCGTCTGACACAAACCGATAACTGCGCCCGTCGCGCCCGACGAGAACGTGATAACTGCCCACGCTCTTGTCGCTCGCCAGCCAACTGATCGTCCCGTCCTCCGTGCGCCCCGCATCGCAATGCAACACCACCAGCTGCGGCAACACGCCCGGCTGCCGCGGACGCTGGTGCGGCGTCATACAGCGCGCCACCGTGCCGAGTGACCACGGCACCACCACGTCAGCCACGGGGCTGGCCTCGGCGCTCCATGGTCCCCTCGATGCGCGCCACCTTCTCGGCGGTCATGTGCAGCGTATCGCGGATCTTGTGCAGCTCCTCGCGCAGATCTTTATGTCGCGCCTCCAACGCAATCACCGTTCCGCGGAGGATACCGTAGGACACCGCGCCACCGACGAGCGCCGAGATGATCGGGACCGAAAGCCCGGACTGCCCCGCGCTCGCCTCAAGGGCCGCGGACGCGACGCCCGAGAGAATGCCAACCGTCGTTCCTACCGTTTGTTCTATCGTCACCGCGGCGCCTCCGTCACCAACCCGTAGCGGGGAAGCGCCCCGCGCGCGTGGCATCGGCCACGGTGTCAAACACCTCGGCATAGCGCTGCCCGATCGCGTGCGTGCCGTAGCGCTGCTGCGCGCGCGCGCGAATGCGCCCGCGGCTGAGGCCGCGCACATCGTCCACTGCGCGCACGAAATCCGGCAAGACCGTGCCGCGGATGCCCGTATCGTGCTGTCGCACCGTTTCGACAAACGCGCCGAAGTCGGTCGTAATGCTCGGCGTTCCGCAGAGCGCCGCCTCCACCACCGCCCCGCCGAACGGCTCCACATACGTCGAGGGGTTCATGAGCGCGCGCGCCTTCCCGAGAAACACCGCGCGCTCCACGTCGCGCAGCACGCCCACATACTCCACGTTTGCCGGCAATTCCCACGCGTCAATATTGCCCTGCCCTGCAATCTTGAACGCCACGTCAGGGCGCGCGCGCGCCACATCTAACACAATGTCGAGACCCTTGCCTTTCGTGAGGCGCGCCATAAACGCGATGTAGTCGCCACTGCCGTCACCCGCGGGCCACTCCGCGATGTCGTAATAGTTCGGCACCACGAACTCCAGCCGCGTGGTTTCCCGTGAAACACCGTGCCGCCCCTCGCGCCCCATCGCCGCGTGCCGCGCCGCGTAGCTTTCGTAAATGCGCCACGGCAGCAAGCAATCGTAATACCCAATGCCGGATTCGATCGCGCTCGCGCCCGCGGCCAACACCGGCAGGCCGCGAATCGCCGCGGCGTGCGCGTGGCCGAACGGCAAGAGGATGCAATCGCCCGGCTCCACGCGCGCCTTGAGCGCCTCGCGCGCGTACAAGTTCCACTGCCGAAAGAGCGCGCTCCCGTCCTGCGCGTCGTCCCCGTAGAAGCCCGCGCCGGTAACGTGATAGTCGTGCCCTAACAGCGCGCGATGCTCGTCCTGATCCATTAGCACGACATCCTCGTCCGCGTGCGCCTCGCTCCCCGCCACGCCGTAGTGGATCACCCGGTAGCCCGTCGCGCGCATCATCGGCCCGAACCGGCGCACCTTTTGCGTGAACGCGCAATGCGACCAATCGCGGTGTGTTACAGAGTAAGGTATGCCGAGGAGATGCAGGCGCATGGTTAGATGTAGCTAGTGGCGTCCAGCACTTTGGACGTGGCTTCCACGTTGATGCCGGTGCTATCCATGACCCGGAACATAATATCCCACCGCACAGGCGTCGTGCCGGTGGCGTTCAGCACGATGGGCGAGGCCACGATGGTCTGCGTGCTACTGCTGCTGGAAATAACCGGAATGCCGATGTCCACGCCGTCCTGCAACACCGATACCTCGATGCTGCCGCCGCTCGGGAAGTTGCTGATCGTGTAATCCAGCTGGAACGTATTGGGGTCGGTCGGGTCCGTGCTGTAGTTGAGCGTTAGCGTGTACGCCGTCACCTTGGTGATGACTGGCACCGTAGGGTCTTGCGGCGGCACCACGAAGCTATACGTCGGCGTATAGACCCCAGCGGCGTTATACGCCCGCACAAACAAGAATTTGGTGGCCCCGCCAAACGCATTGCGGCCCGTCGCGGCGGTCGGGTAGGTGGTGCCGGTGGCCGTCACAAAGGTGACGTTGTCCGTGGACCCTTCCACCGTCACGCCACCGGCCACGGCGGGCCACGACACCTGCCCCGTGGTGCTGGTCAGCGTCAGCGTGGGCGAGAACGTGGGCGGCGTGAAGTCCTTCGTCTGCGGGGCTACGTCTATTGGGTTGCTGTCCGTCGTGAAGCCGCTCGCCGTCGCCGTAAACACCACGCGGCCAGCAGGCTGGCCAAGGCCGGGACGTGGTATGCGAAGGTCCACGAACGAACCCGCCACCTCGGTGGACGGCGGAGCCGGGAAGTCGCCCACGCCGGTGGTGACGTTTGCCGACGTGAACGGCAGCCCGGTACTGATAACCGTGATGCCTGATACGCCAACCACCTGCGCGGTAATGGTTGCCGTGACGCCCGTGATAGCTGCCGCTGGCACATTTACGGCCACGCGCACGTCCATATTCGTGGCGGTGCTAGTGGACAACTCACGCGTCCGCACCGAAAGTGGGCGTGTGTCGATCCCGATTTCGGTAATCGGAAAGCTGTCGTCGTCCGTGTCGTCCGTAATCGTGGCCGACCGGCGCACACGGAAAATAGCCTGTGATGTGCCGGACAAGGCCGTGCCACGCGCAAACACCCACGCGGCGGGCGTGCTGGCCCACACCCCGATAGCCGCGCCGCTGGTTAGCGTGGCCTTGCCAACGGTCGGGCCTTCAATGGACACCAGCTGCGCCTCTGAGCCCGCCACATTAGCGCCCAGCGAATCCAGCGCCGACACCGTGGCGGTAATGCTTGTATTGCTGCTGGCCGTTTCCTTGGCAAACGCCACCACGCCCCGCGTGCGGGGCGCAACATCCGCTTGATCCACGTCCGGCGCGAAACCCGTCGCCGTGGCATTAAACGTCACGCGCCCTGCCGGTGCGCCAATCAACGGGCGCGGCACGACAAAATCAACAAACGATCCAGTAGGCTCCGGCGTGGTGAAATTGCCGACGCCGGTCGTGGCAATGGTCTGCGGGCTCCCCGGCGTGATGCCCGTGACGCCAACCGCCGCATACGTCACCGTGGCCGACGTTGCCGCGTACGGGCTTGGCACGTTGACGGCAGCGCGCAAGTGCAAATCGATGTCGGTGCTGGTGGACAGCTCACGCACGCGGCACACGATGGGCTTGGTGTCGCGCCCCTCCTCCACGATGATAAAGCCGTCGTCGTCTGTTTCGTTGCTGGCGCTGGCCGACCGTCGCGCGCGGAACGTGGCTTCCGAACTGCCCGACAGCGGGGTGCCGCGATTAAACACCCACGTCCCCGGCGCAGCCGTCCACACGCCAATGGCGGACCCGCTGCCGATGGTGGCCTTGCCGGGCGACGGGCCGTCCAGCGCCACGAGCTGCACCTGCGCGCCGGTAATGGCCGCGCCGGTCGCCGACAGCGCCGCCACGCTCACCGTGCTTTGCGTGTTGGTGCTGGTCGTTTCCGTGGCGAGACATTGGATGTTGGACGCGCCCCGCTGGAACTGGTACTCGAAAATGGACGACTCAGTCCCGGTGCCCCCTGCGCCGGTATAAGCCAGCGCGGAGACATAAATGATCTCGCCAACCTCAAACGGGCCCGCAAACGTCGTCGTATAGGTGCGCCCGTTGATCGGGCTGGCCGCCTGCGTGGTGGCAAGGTTGGGCTGCGCGACGACGCTAGTGGCAATCTTGAACGACGCCGTGTCGGTGTCCGCGGACAGCGCGAGCACGAAATTGCCATTCACGCCGAAACTGCCCACGACCGACACAAAATCCGCCGACACGCCCACGTCAAACGATTCCACGCCGCCCGCGATGACGGCCACCACGCCGTCCGCGCCAAACGCCGTCACCTCGTATTCGATGTCAAGGAAGCCAGTGGCGGGGAGGCTGGCCGCATAGCTCGCGGTGTACCCGTTGATGGTGCCGCTGGGGTTGGTCGTCGGCGTGGCCGTGGCCACCGTCCACGCGCTCCACGCGCCGCCGTTGGTGCGGTGCCGGAACCGCGCCTGCACGAAGCGCCCCTGCGTGTCGCTGATCGTAAGCGATACCGTGCCCGTGGTCGACGTTTCGGATACCCCCACCTGCACCGTGGGCACGCGCGCGGGCGGGCGATTGACCGTAGGCGGCACGCCGCGCGCCACCGCGGATACGGCAGGCGTTGCCGCGCTCGTATCAAACCCGCCGAGCGCATGACGCAAGCGGTAGTAATACGTCGTGCCGTCCCGCGGCAGGAGATCGGTGACTACCTCCTCGGCCCCGTTGATGCGCGCCACCGCGACGTATCCCGTCGCGACGTTCAGGCTTCGCTCTAACACATAGTCGAGCGTCTGATCGCTGGGGAATAGACCAAGCGCGATGCCTTGCCGCTGCGTCACATCGTCAAGCGTGTCGATCGCCGCGAGCCCCGCAGGGCGCGCCGCCGCTGCGCCCACGCCCGCCGCGGTGATGCTCGTCGTGCGGAGCGGGCCAAGCGTCGTCGCGCTGTCATACGCGATCGCCAGTTGCCATGTGCCAGAAGACAGCGCGCGCACCGTCGAACTGGTCGACCGCGGCGGCATCGTCGCCAACCGGTACGGCGTCCAATCCGCGGGCGCCGTCGTGCCGCGGTACGCAAAGACGGCGATCGGGTAGTCATTGGACGTGTTGGTCCAACTGATGTCCGCTGCCGTCGCGCTCACCACGGATGCCGTCAACGTGCCCGGAGTCGGGATCGCCGCGAGCGTGACGTCTGCCCATGCGCTCCACGCCGAAGGCCGCCGCTCGACTTGCTCCGTCCGCGCGCGCACCCACACGCGCGCGCCCGAATTCGACAGGGCCGGAAGATCAACGCCCGTCGTCGGCACCTGTCCCGGCGCATAGACCGCGTGGTCTTGACCGTTCGCCGTCGGCGTCGATGCGCTAACCGCCCACTCCACGCGCACCGACAACACGCCCGTGCTGTTGATGGCTGACGCGTTGGTGATCGTGTAGCGCGCCACCAGTGCCGCGCTTGCGGGGCTCTGTGCAACCGTAATTGCCGCGGCAGGCGTCACCGGCTGCGCGTTGACCCCGCTGTCTAGCAAACGCAACACCGGCCCGCTCGGCGTTTCCGTGCGGCGCACAACTTGCATAATGCGCGCGCCCACCGTCGACTCGCCAATGCGATAGCCGCGGTTCGGGAAGTGCGGCGCGGTGAAATACACCTCGTCCCCAACCTGTGCTGCAGCCGCTGCCGTGCCATCCATCACCGCGACATCCGCCGCCTGCACGCCGCGGCCAAA
>JBBAVH010000063.1:0-13734 GCA_040397825.1 Opitutaceae bacterium | reverse complement strand
TGGATGCCTTGGTTCATCACGGCGCCGCCGCCATCAAGAGCGAACGTGCCGCGCCAGGCCGCGGAATCATAATAGGCCTGCGTGCGCCACCAGGGGATGAGCGCGCCGGCTAGGGTGAGCTTACCGAAGCGACCGGCGTCGAGCGCGGCCTTGAGCGCGACCGCCCCGGAACCGAAACGACGGGGCAGGATACCGGCGACGGTCACGCCGGCCTGGGCGCAGGCGGCGGTGAGTTCGTCGCAGCGGGCGAGGGTGACCTCGAGGGGCTTCTCGACGACGACGTGCTTGCCGGCCTTCGCGCAGGCGAGGGCCGGGGCGAGGTGGTCGCCGCTCGGCGTGCAGAGGCAGACGATATCGACTTCCGGATTGGCCAGCAGCGCCTCGGGCGTCTCGGCGAACGTGATGCCGTACTTCGCGGCGAACTCACGGCCCTTGGCCGGCGTGCGGTTATAAGCCGCGACGAGCTTCACGCCGCCGATCTCGGCGAGCGCCTTCGCATGGAACTCGGCGATCATGCCAGTTCCCCAGATGCCGAAACCAAGAGGCTTTTGGGACATAGGTTTACCTTAGCCCAAAATCCGAGGGCACGGAAAGGATGAACGCCTGCCTGCTGGTCGCATCTACGCTTGAAGTTCTTATCGGCCAAAGGCTTTATCACCCCATGTCAACCCCTTCCGCCATGCCGAAGGCAGTCATTCTAGCCGGTGGCCTAGGTACCCGGCTCAGCGAAGAGACCGTGCTGCGCCCGAAGCCGATGGTCGAAGTCGGCGGCAAGCCGCTGCTCTGGCATGTGATGAAGGTCTATGCGTCCCACGGCGTCACCGACTTCGTCATCTGCTGCGGCTTCAAGGGCTACGTGATCAAGGAATACTTCGCCAATTACTTCCTTCACATGTCGGACGTCACGTTAGACATGGCGAAGAACACGATGGAGGTCCACCAGCAGAATGCCGAGCCCTGGAAGGTCACCCTGGTCGATACCGGCGAGAAGACCCAGACGGGCGGCCGCCTCGGCCGGGTCCGCGAGCATCTCAACGGCACCTTCTTCCTGACCTACGGCGACGGCGTCGGTGACGTCGACATCGCGGCGACCCTCGCGTTCCACCGCCAGCAGGCCCGACAGGCCACGGTCACCGCCGTCCAGCCGCCTGGCCGCTACGGCGCGTTGGAGATCGAGCAGGGCGCGGTCCGCTCCTTCAAGGAGAAGCCCGCCGGCGACGGGGCCTTCATTAACGGCGGCTTCTTCGTGCTCGAGCCCTCCGTGCTCGACCTCATCACGGGCGACGACTGCGTCTGGGAACGCGGCCCGCTGGAGGCCCTCGCGGCCCGCGGGCAGCTCTCGGCCTACCTTCATCGCGGCTTCTGGCAGCCGATGGACACCCTCCGTGAGAAGAACCTCCTGGAAGAACTCTGGGCTTCCGGCCGCGCGCCTTGGAAGAAGTGGTGATGTTCGGCGGAGCTTACAAAGGGAAGCGTGTCCTCCTGACCGGCCAGACCGGCTTCAAGGGTTCCTGGCTCGCCCATTGGTTGCTCGCCCTCGGCGCCGAGGTCCGCGGCTTCGCGCTGGCGCCGCAGGCCGACCAGCCGCTCCATGACTGGTTGGACATCGGCCGACGTTGCCGCTCCGAGTTCGCCGACGTCCGCGACCGCGAGGCCCTCCGCTCCGCCGTCCGCGCTTTCCAGCCGGACTTCGTCCTGCACCTGGCCGCGCAGCCGCTGGTGAGGCTTTCCTATCAGATTCCGGTCGAGACGATCGAGACGAACGTCATGGGCACCGCGCACTTGCTCGACGCCGTCCGCGCCGAAGCGCCGTCCGCTACGGTCGTCGTGGTCACCTCCGACAAGTGCTACGAGAACCGCGAACGCGCCGCCGGTTATCGGGAAGACGAGCCGATGGGCGGATACGATCCTTACAGCGCCTCGAAGGGGATGACGGAACTGCTCGTCTCCTCCTGGCGCCGCTCGTTCCAGCCCGCCTCCGGCGAAGGCGCACTCGCCTCTGGCCGCGCCGGCAACGTCATCGGTGGCGGCGATTTCTCGGCGGACCGGATCATCCCGGACTGCGTGCGCGCGCTGGAGGCCGGCCGGCCGGCCGTCATCCGCAACCGCCGCGCGACCCGACCGTGGCAGCACGTGCTCGAGCCGCTCGCCGGCTATCTCTGGCTGGGCGCCTGCCTGCGACATCCCGGGCTCGCCGCCGAACCGAAACACGTGCGCGAAGGTTTCAATTTCGGACCGCTCGGTGAATCGGCCCAGCCGGTCGGCGCCTTGGTCGACGCCTTCCTCGGCGAGTGGCCGGGCGCGCAAGAAGACCGCACCGATCCCGCCGCTCCGCATGAGGCGGGCTTGCTCCACCTGGACGTGACCAAGGCCGCTCAGGTCCTCGGGTGGAAGCCGGTCTGGACTTTCGCCCAGACTGTCCGGACCACCGCTGCCTGGTATCGTGACCGTCACGCGGGCACGGCCCCGGGAGAACTCTGTGACCGCGACCTCGCCGCTTATGTCACAGCCGCCCGCGCCGCCGGCTTGGCTTGGACCCGCTGATTTTCATGACGCCCGAACAGATTCGCCAAGAAATCCTCCGCCTCACGCGCGCCTATGCGCAGGCTGTGCACCCCGGCCATCTGCCGGCGGACCATCCGGCGCGTCCGGCTCACGATCCGGCCAAGGACGGCGTCCCTTACGCGGCCCGCGTCTTCGGTCCGGAGGAAGTCGAAGCCGCGGTGGGTTCAACCCTCGATTTCTGGCTCACCCTCGGCAAGGAAGGCGCCGCGATGGAGAAGGGCCTAGCCGACTTCTTGGGCGTCCGCCACGTCTTGCTCGTCAACTCGGGTTCATCCGCGAATCTCGTCGCCCTGAGCGCGCTGACTTCGCACAAGCTGCCGCCCGCCCGACGCATCCGCCCGGGCGACGAAGTCATCACCTGCGCCGCCGGTTTCCCGACCACGGTCGCGCCGATCATCCAGAACGGCGCCGTCCCCGTCTTCATCGACAACGACCCGGTCACCGGGAATCTGGACGTCGGTCAGCTGGAGGCGGCCTTCGTGCCGGGGAAGACCAAGGCCGTGATGGTCGCCCATACCCTCGGCAATCCGTTCGACGTGGCTGCGGTCCTGCGTTTCTGCCGACGCCACGAGCTCTGGCTGATCGAGGATAACTGCGACGCGCTCGGCTCCACCTACTCGATGCCCAAGGCGCTCGCCCAGGAACTCGGCGTCGGCGGCAATTCTCCCGGCATCCCGGACGACGGCCTGCATGTCACGCGTTACACCGGGACTTTCGGCGATCTCTCCACCCAGTCCTTCTACCCTCCGCACCACCTCACCATGGGCGAAGGCGGCGCGGTGAGCATCGTCCGCCACCCGCCGCTCAAATCGATCGTCGAAAGCTTCCGCGACTGGGGCCGCGATTGCTGGTGCGCCAGCGGCGTCGACAATTCCTGTGGCAAGCGCTTCGGCTGGAAGCTCGGCGAACTTCCGGAGGGCTACGATCACAAGTATATCTACGGACATCTCGGTTACAACGTGAAGCCCCTCGACATCCAGGCGGCGATCGGCCAGGTGCAGTTGGGCCGGCTTCCCGGCTTCGTCGAAGCACGTAAGGCCAATTGGGAGCGTCTGCGCGCCGCGCTCGAGCCCGCTTCCGGCGTGCTGAGGTTCTCGCTCCCGACGCACGCCGTCGGCTGGGAGAAGGGCGGCTTCCGCTGGGACGATTCGGGCTGCCGCAGCGATTGCTCCTGGTTCGGCTTCATGCTTTACGTCGATGAGTCCGCCCCGTTCACGCATAGTGAGCTCGGCCGACATCTCGATGCCAACAAGATCGGCAACCGGATGCTTTTCGGAGGCAACCTCGTGCGGCAACCGGCTTTCGTCCGGCTCCGGCAGGATCGCCCCGACGCTTTCCGCGTCGTCGGCGACCTCGCGGGCGCCGACAAGATCATGCGCCAGGCGCTGTTCGTCGGCACGTTCCCCGGACTGACCGGGCCGATGGTCGACCGGATGGCCGACTGCATCCTCGGCTTCGTCCGCTCGCAGCGCTGACGCCATGGCCCGGCCCTGCGAGATTCCCGGAGTGGTCCTGATCAGTCATCAGGTCCGCGCCGACGCGCGCGGTGCGTTCACGAAGCTCTTCCATCCGGACGACCTCGGGCTGGGGAGCGGTCAGGCCTTTGCGGTCCGCGAGAGCTTCGTCTCCTGGTCGGAGCCGGGCGTCCTGCGCGGCATGCATTTCCAGTCGCCGCCGTTCGCCCATGACAAGGCCGTGACCTGCCTCGCCGGCGAGGTGCTGGACGTCGTCCTCGACCTGCGGCGGAGTTCGCCGACGTACGGCCGCGCGGCCGCTTTCCATCTCGAGGGCGCGACGCCCGCGACGGTGTGGATCCCCGCGGGATGCGCCCATGGATTCGCGGTGCTGGGCGCCGGCCGCGCCTTGTTGCATTATGCGGTCACCGCCGAGCATTCGCCGGCGAACGACCTCGGCGTCCGGTGGGACTCGTTCGGGTTCGCCTGGCCCGACGGCACGGCCAAGGTGATCTCCGAGCGCGACCGGGCGCTGCCCCGGCTCGCCGATCTCCCCGCCGTCTTCGCATGAAGATCCTCGTCCTCGGAGCCTCGGGGCTGGTCGGGTCGCACGTCATGTCGGCCGGCCGCGGCGCCGGACATGACGTCGTCGGTACGACCAGGGCGGCGGATGCGACCGCCTTGCGCCGTCTGGAACTCGGCGATCAGGCCGCCACCTTCGGCCTGCTTGAGGCCGAGCAGCCGGAAGTCGTCATCTATGCGGCCGGCTGGACCTGGGTCGACGGATGCGAGGCCGACCCCGCGCGCAGTCGTCGCGAGAATCTCGAACAACCGTTGGCGGTGGCGCGCTGGTGCGCGCGGCGCGGCGTGCGCGTGCTCTATTATTCTTCCTCATACGTGTTCGACGGGGTCGCCGGCGGCTACGCCGAGGAAGATCCGGTCTCCCCGGTCAACACCTATGGCCGACATAAGGCCGACGCCGAAAAGGCGATCCTGGACGCCGCCGGCGGAGCCGCCTTGGTCGCGCGACTGATCTGCGTGTGGGGACGTGAGGCCGCGCGTAAGAACTTCGCCTACCAGGTGACGCGGGCCGCCGAGGGCGCGGCCACGTTGTCACTGCCTTCCGATCAGCGAGGCAACCCCACGTGGGCCGGCGACATCGCCGACTGGTCCGTCCGCCTGTGCGCTTCCGCCTCCGCCGGCATCTGGCATCTGGCCGGACCGCATCCGGAGCTGACCAGGCCCGACTGGGCGAAGCGCATCCTGTCCGGGCTGGCTTCCGCGGGCCGACCCGCCGCCGTCGGTTTCGACGTCCGCACGACTGCGGAGATCCGCCCGCCGGCCGCGCGTCCTTTGCGGGCCGGGATGGACACCGCCAAGATCCAGCGATTCCACCCCATCGTCTGCCGGGAACCCGAAGACCTGCCTCGGGATTTCTGAAGCACCATTGGATTGCCTAACCGCCCCGACGAAGCAGGCTCGCGGCATGGTTCGCCGCAGATTCCTGGTGATGGCCCGCGTAGGCGACAGCTCGTTGCATCGCCGATGGCTGGAAGGTCCCGGCCGCCGCTTCGACCTTTATCTCAGCTATTACGGCGACCAGCCGGGCCGGTATGCCGCCGACGCCGACTACTGGCGCGAGATGAAAAGCACCAAGTGGCCCGCTTGGCATGAGCATATCGCGGCCGAGCAGGAAATGGTGTCATCCTACGACGCGGTCTGGTTCCCCGACGACGACCTCCTGATGGACACGGAGAGCATCAACCGGATGTTTGACCTCTTCATGGCCTTCCGGTTCGCCCTCGCGCAGCCGGCGCTGAGTCATGAATCCCATTTCTCCCATCCGACGGTGCTGCGCGATCCCGCCTATGCGGTCCGCTTCACCAATTTCGTCGAAGTCATGGCGCCCATCTTTGACCGCGAGACCCTCGCCGCGGTCCACCCCACCTTCGCGCTGAGCCGGACCGGCTGGGGACTGGATTACCTCTGGCCGCACCTCCTCGAAGCCAAGGGCCAGGGCGGCCGCATCGGCCTCATCGACGCGGTGGCGATGACGCATACGCGGCCGGTCGGCGGCGGAGACATCTACCAAGGACAGGTCGGCGTGGGTCAGCGGGACGTGGAGCATCTGCGAGGCCTGTATCCTTCGGCGGACTTCGACTCGCGCAGCCAGCGGGCCCGATTCCGCATCTCCGGCGGCGCCAAGCATGTCGGCCCACGTTCCGACCTGATGGCTTGGCTGCATGGTCGTCTCTTCCGGCTCTTCGCCAAGGCCGCCGCCCGTCGTACGCCGAAGTATCAGCGCTGAAGGCCGCCCAGGCCGGCCGCCGTCCGGACGCGTCCTACTCCAGGATCAGGAGGGCGTTGTTACGCGTATTCTTCACCAGGCGGTAGCCGCAGTCGCGCAGAATGCCGGCCATGACATCATTGTCATGCAGGTGTTCCATGCAGATCCGCTTCGGCCAGCGTGAACGGGGGGCGGCGCGGAAGAACGGCTCGAGCGCGGCACGCTCGAAGCCTTCGACGTCGATCTTCAGGGCGTCAATCGTCTGTAAGCCGGCATCGTCGAGGATGCTGAGGAGCTGGCGGACGGCGAAGTCGCCCCCGACGTCGTCGCGGACGATGTGCGCGATGGCGAGGTCGTTGCGCAGCACGACGAGCCTGGCCTTGCCGTCGAAGTCTCCGACGCCGACGTCGAAGACTCCCGCCGGGTCGAGCCCGTTGAGCGCGAGATTATGGCGCAGGCGGCCCACGCAGACGGGATTCGGCTCGATGGAGACGACGCGGCCGCCGGGCTTGAGGAAGTTGCCGAGGGCGACCGAATACAGGCCGATGTTGGCGCCGACGTCGACGAACGTGCCGCCGGGAGCGGTCCCGGCCTTGAGGAAGTCGATTTCTTCCTGGTTGTAGCACGGATGGATCAGCAGGGCGCTGTCGACGAGGTTGGTCGTGGGGTAGACGCGGAAGCGGCCGAAAACCGACTCGACGTCGACCGGCCCGGGGCGGAGCGCGTCGAGCAGCTTGACCCACAGGGGGCGGAGCGAGCCGCGGTAAAGCGGCGGAATCCGGATCAGGCCGAGGACGAGGCGTTGCAGAAGCGAGGCGCGAAGCTCGCCAAAGGCCGGAGCGGTTGAGTTCATGGGGCTGGCGGGAGTCTCCCCGCCGCACCGCCTGTTTCAACCCGAATCATCCGGCGACCTAGCGCGCACCCAGCTTCCAGAGCAGTCCATCGAGGCGACAGCGCAGGCTCGAGAGACGTTGCCGCAGCGGCGAAACGTGGGTATGCTCACGGAGCGACCGGTGGCGGTAGCGCCGGGCGCCGGGCTTCACGCCGGCGTCGAGCAGGGCGAGCAGGGGCGCGACGAGATAGTCATCCGACAGGCAGGCGGGTTCGCGATTATCGCGGAAGGGCGGAGCGGACAGCAGCGCGAGGCGCGCCTGCGGATCGGCGTCGACCGCGAGGATGTGCTCGATGGCGTCCTGGTCCGACGGGAAGTCGGCCACGTTGATCATGCAGCCGGGATTGAATTCGCGGCGGACATCAGGAGCGCCCCAGTAGATCGGCACGCACCCCGCATGGAGCGGCTCCACGAGCTTTTCCGTGACGTAGCCGGGTGAGCTGCTGTTCTCGAAAGCGAGGTTGAAACGGAAATCCCGCAGGAGACCCAGCTTGTCCGCCAGGGGCTTTCCCGTGGTGTTGAAGTGGCGGCCGGCGGAGACGACCGGCCGGCGGCGATGCAGGGCGCGGAAGAACCGGTTCCGTTCGGGGCCGCGCGGGTTGCTGGCGACGAAACAAGCGAAGCCATTACGACCCAAGCAAGGACGGGCGTCGTAGTCGGGCGGGCGGACAAGTGAGCCGAGCTCAGGCAGGATCTGGGCGTAATAAGGGAAGCGGACCGCCCGAGCGTCCCCCGCGATCTCGACCGGCGAATAGGCGAGGTCGCACTGATCGAAGTCCGGCAGCATGTTCTCGCCGGTCAGGTAGACTTTCAGGCCTTGGAACTCCCAGTGGCGCTCGCCGAAGTCCGAGTAGATCAGCAGGTCGGCTTCGGTGAAGTCAGCCCGGACCACATCGCGGCGGGCGGCCAGCACTCGCAGCATCCGCTCCACGGCGGGGTGCGTGTCGCCGATCCAATCGGAGAATGCGATGCGAAGCGGGGCCATGGATGCGGCCTCAAGATGGGCGCGGCCTGAGGGTTGGCAAATCAATCAGGCTTCGGTCTGGTCTGGCGTCAGTCGCGCGCGCGCCCCAACATCGGGGCTCATGAGCGTCCATCCGAGCACGCCGCCGCGCGCCTGTCCGATCCTGGTGATCAACCTCGCCGGATCGACCGCGCGCTGGGCGAAGGTCTCGGCGGAGTTGCGTGCCTATGGGCTGGAGTTCGTGCGACATGAGGCGGCGGACGGGCGCCGGCTGCCGGCGGAGGAGCTCGCGCGGCTCGCCCCGTGGGACCCGGCGGCGTTCTTCAAGCCGCTTTCGCCCGGCGAAGTCGGCTGCTTCCTCAGCCACGTCTCCGCCGCCGAGCGCATCGTCCGCGAAGGCTGGCCGCGCGCCTTGGTGCTGGAGGACGATTTCCTGCTCGCCGAAGACTTCGCCGTTCGGTTGGCGGACCTGCTGGCCATGCCGGGACCCCCGGCCGATCTCATCAAGATCGAAGGAGAACTCCGCGGCGGCGAAATGGCGGCCATGACTCCCGGCGGCCAGAAACTCTACCGCCACCGGCGCCCGCCTTCACGGACCGCCGCCCAGCTCTGGTCGCTCGAGGGCGCCCGCAAGTTCCTGGCGACGGCCCATCCTTTCCATCGGCCGGTCGACGTGCATCTCAAACATTGGTGGGTGCATGGGATGGAGATCCTATACGTCCGGCCGCCCTTGGTGCTGGATGGAGACGCGACCGGGACGACTTCCACCATCGGAGCCCGGCCGGCGCGTGGCCTCAGGGGCGCGCTGCGGCGGCTCCGTTACAAGACGGCCTTCGCGTGCGCGAGCCAATGGCACTACCTGGTGCGTCACGGCTTCGTATCCTGGTGCCGTCTGCTCGTCGGGTGAACGCCTCCGCCCCGGAGGCCTTCAGTTCATCGCAGGAAGCCTTCGGCCAGACCGTTGGCGAACCGGCTGACTTCCTTGTCCGCCCTGGAAAGCAGGAGCCGGGCGGCCCGACCTGGCGAGAGCCGGTCGCCGCGGTCAGCATAGCCGATCGTCGTCTCGACCGCGACGGGAGCCAGCACGACGGGCAGCGGCCGGACGGCGCGGATACGCAGCCCGGTATCCCAAGGCCGGTCGAGGGCATGGTCGACCTGCTCCGTGATCGGCCGCATGCTGCGCAGGAGCGTCGCGGCCGCCTTGCGGTTCACCGCGTAGGCGGCGGAGGAGGTCGTACGGGTCAGATGTACGACGAGATGGTGGGCCGGCGTGAGGGGGCGCTTGCGCACCGGCATGCCCGCGTGGAAACAGAAGAATTTCACCAAGTCCCAGTCGTCGGCCCGGCCTAAGGCCGCGAGCACTTCGACGCACTCCGGCCTGACTTCCACGTCGTCTTCGAGGATCAGGCACCACGGCTCGTCCGTCCGGAGGAACTCCTCCATCACCTTCAGGTGGCTGAGGTAGCAGCCGACTTCGTTCGGCCTCGGCATCGGCCGCCGATTCCGGGCGCCGTAGAGCTCCGCGTCCACCAGGCTCTCCCACGCCGGCACTTCTTTGCCGAGCACCGCGGACTGGCGCCGGAAACGGAGTCCGAGGGCCTCCAGGTTGCCGGCGATCGAAGCCATCCTGCCGACGTCACGATCCAGGTTGATCACGTAGATGGGCGGCATGCGGGCGATATGAATAAGATGGATAAAAATCCGTCGGGGTTTATCAACCCTAACGTCTCCGATGCGCATATGGTCTTCCATCAGATGGCGCGGCCTCGCCCTGGCCCGCGCGTGCGGTTATCGCGGCGACCCGCGACTGTTCGGCGTCGAGGTGCCTTTGGCGCTCGTGCCTTCCAAGGTGGTCCTCGGCCAGCTGGATGCGCTTTCCTACGAAGCCAAGGAGGCGCGCCATATCCAGGCGCATCTGCCCGTCGGGTCGGAGGTGCTGGAGCTGGGCGCGAGCCTGGGCATCATCTCCTCGGTCATCCTCGGCCGGAAGCCCGCCCGCCTGATCTCCTACGAGGCGGTGGGCCCCCTGACCGCGGTCGCCCGGCAGGTCGTGGCCCATAATCACCCCGCGGCGCCTTGGGAGTTGGTGCACTGCGCCATCGCCGCCGAAGGGGTCGATGAAGTCTCCTTTGATTGGTCGCCGGAATACACCCAGGGTGGCGCCGTCGCCGCTGGATCCGCGCCCTCGCTGATCCGCGTTCCCGCGGTATCGCTGGCGGGGGCCATCGCCCGGCACCGCCTGCCGGCCACGGCGTGGTTGGTGATGGACATCGAAGGGATGGAATGGGAGCTCGCCCGGCATCAGGCCGAAGCCCTCCGGCATTTCGAAGGCATCATCGTCGAGTGCCATCAGGTCCGCTCAGACGGGCGGATCGTCCCGCATGCGGAGGTGCTCGCGGAGCTGGCCAAGGCCGGGTTCGGGATCGTCGCCCGCCGCGGTCAGGTCTCGGTCCTGCGCCGCCACCACGCCTGAGACCCGGCGGCCGAACGAGCCGCAGGACTCGGTGTCGGAACGGTCGTCATGCCCCGGGCGGCCTCGGCCACGCTGCTTTCCGTCCAGGCCAAGACTTTCTTGTAGGACTGCTCTGCGGACGAGCTCGTGCGAGGAGCGTCAGGGGACTAAAAATCCGGGAGGGCCTCTTACTGCTTCCCTCCGTCTGGGCGGACGATACGCAGGGTGCCATCGCGAGAGCATGCGCACAGCCTTAAAACCAATCTCCCCGCCGACCGTCTGTCGGAGCAAGTCGACCCGATTGTTCCTCCGGAGGAACGACAATCTGCAGGATTTCACCCAAATTCTCGTCGCAGGCGTGCCCGTCCATGGTTGATCCGTCTTCTGACCCGGGGTCGCCTCCCGATTCCCGCAAGTCGGCCTGGGGAAGGTTCCGGTACCGATGGAAGTCGGCCTGGCGTTCCTTGCTGCAGGGTGACCGGGGACCTCGGAGCTCCGAAGTCTGGAAGGGAGATTATCCCACATGGCAGGCCGCCGAAGCCGCCAGCGAGGGGTATGATTCCGCCCATATCGTCCAGAAGTGCCGCGCCGCCGTCCTCCGGGTGAAAAGCGGCGAAGCCGCCTACGAGCGCGATAGCGTGCTCTTCGAGGAAGTGCAGTACAGCTGGGGCCTCCTCGCCGGCCTGCAGTTCGCCGCCGCCCGACATGCCGGCCGGCTGTCGGTCTTGGATTTCGGCGGCAGCCTGGGAAGCACCTATTTCCAGAACTGTGCTTTCCTGCGCCGGCTGCCGGCCTGCTCCTGGAACATCGTCGAGCAGCCTGATTTCGTGGACGTCGGCCGCGCCGAATTCCAGGACGAGCAGCTCCGCTTCCATCGGTCCGTCGCCGAATGCCTCCTCACGACGAAGCCGGACGTGGTCGTCGTCAGCGGCTCCCTTCAATACATGCCGAATCCGCATGCGTTGCTCGCGGAGATAATCGGGCACGGGTTCGACGTGGTGATCCTGGACCGGACGCCGTTCATCTCCGGGCGGCGGGACGTGCTGACGGTGCAGACCGTGCCCGCCGAAATCTATCAGGCGAGCTACCCCTCCTGGTTCTTCTCCCGCGACAAGGTCGAGGCCCTTTTCGCCGCCGATTATGACCTGCTCGCCCGCACCCCCTGGTGGTGCGACCCGCCGGCTCATATCAACCATGAGCACCTAGCCACGTGGGATGGCCTTATTTTCGTCAGGAAACCGGCGAAGGCCTGAGTCTTCAGCCGTCCTTCCGACCATGGTGTATTTCGCGACGCTCTTCGACCGTAACTTCCTCGCCCGAGGCATGGCCCTCTGCGATTCGCTGCACCGGCATTGCCCTGTTTTCACTTTATACGTGCTCTGCCTCGATGACGCCACCCATGAGGAGATTACCGCGGCGGCGGAAAGACACCCCGGCATCGTCCCCATCCATCTCCGGGAAATCGAAGCCCACGACCCGGCGCTGAAGGCCGCCCGGAACGACCGGTCCCTGATCGAATACTATTTCACGCTCAGGCCATGCCTGCCGCTGTACGTATTGAAGCGTCATGGACCGGACCATGTCTGCACCCTGGACGCCGATCAGCTGTTCTTTTCCGATCCGACCCCGCTCTTCGGCCTGCTGCGGGATCATTCCGTCCTGATAACCGCCCACAATTTCTCACCTGGCCTGGAGGAGTCCCGGAAATACGGCGCGTACAACGTCAGCTTCCAGATCTTCAAGCACGACGACGTCGCCATCGGTTGCCTGGAGCGCTGGAGATCGCAATGCCTCGACTGGTGCAAAGACGAATATGACGAGCCCAGCGGGCGCTTCGCCGATCAGAAGTACCTCGACGGCTGGCCCGCGTTGCTGGGCGACCGGCTGCATGTCTTTAGCCAGCCCGGAGTCGGGTTGGCGGCTTGGAATTTCAATCGCTTCAGGCTGAGCAAGGGCGAGTCGGGTTACCTCGTCGAAGGCAAGCCCCTGATGCTGGTCCATTTCCATGGGTTCAAGCCATTCTCTCCGAGATTGGCGGGCAACAGCTTCGGCCTTTACCACGTAAGGCCATGTCCGATCCTGGCGGAAA
This sequence comes from Opitutaceae bacterium, assembly GCA_040397825.1. Classification (GTDB taxonomy): domain Bacteria; phylum Verrucomicrobiota; class Verrucomicrobiia; order Opitutales; family Opitutaceae; genus ER46. The sequence goes on along the minus strand of JBBAVH010000063.1, from coordinate 1,031 downwards.
TCTACGCCGAGTACTGGGGACACCTGCGAGAAAAGCAGGCTCGGCTGGGCGATGTGACTGAGCGCGGGGTCCGCGTGCCTTCTTCCGGGCGGCTCTTCGAGCGTCTGGCCAAGGAGAAGACGCTATATTACCGCTTCGTCGGCAACCGAATCAGGCATGTCAGGTTGTCCAAGCTGGGGGGCTTGCTCGCCAGGCTCCTGGCTCGTCTGTCGGCATATCCCACCCAGTCCTAGGCCTGCGGCCGGAAGCGCGAATGCCCGTCGAGCGGCTGTCGACGACGCCCTGCCCCGGTTTTCCTTGCGACCGACTGATCGGCACAAGGTCTCCGTACGCCTGACGTCTTGCCTACCCCCGCGGGGCGAATTTGCGCTGCGGCGGCTGGGCCGGCGGCACGGGCTCGATCTGGACGCCGGCGCAGGCCGGGTGGCGGCCGAAGACGCCGTAGCTCTCGGTGTCGAAACGGGTCGTCATGCCGCGGGCGGCTTCGGCCACGAGGACGCGGCCGTCGGGCTGGATGAAGCCGACCTGGACCATCGTCGTGCCGTCCACCTTGCGGGTGTGGGCCATGATCTTGTCGAGGAAGTCGTTGGCGTCCGGGCCGGGCTTGAGGGCGAAGAGGATCTTCTTGATGAGGCTCGGGGCGCGACGGAGCGTGCTGACGGCGTGGGCGCTGAGCGACCATTCGCCGCGTTCTTCGCGCCAGTTGAGGCGGGCGTCGACGATGACATGCGAACCGTCCATGAGCAGGGGGAGCTCGCCGTCCTTGAGCTGCGCGGCCGCATCGTAGGCGTCGGAGAACATCATGACGGGGATGGTCACCGAGCGGGAGGCGACGGTGAAGAGGGCCCAAGGGCGGTTATCCTTCTTGGAGATCTTCTTCTCGAGGCCGCCGACGATCCCGCAGACGCGCACGGTGTGCCGCTGCTGCTTGTCGAGGTCGACGCGGTCCGGGGTGACGACCATCGTGGCGATGGCTTCGTCGAGGCCGTGGTAGTCGGCGAGCGGGTGGCCGCTGAGGTAGAAGCCGAGGA
>JBBAVH010000062.1:0-13750 GCA_040397825.1 Opitutaceae bacterium | reverse complement strand
CGCGGAGCGAGCGGCCGATGAGGCGCTGGATCTCGACGGTGCGGCCGTCGAGCTTTCCGCGGGAGATGTCGCGCGCCTTCCGCTCGTGGGTGGAGTAGGGAAGCATGGAGTACTCGGCGGTGAGCCACCCTCCGGGGACCTTCTGCTGCTTCATCCACGTCGGCACGCCCGGCTCGATGGTGGCGGCGCAGATGACGCGCGTGGCGCCGAAGGAGACCAGTACGGAGCCGGTGGCATGGGGCGCGATGCCCGCCTCGAAAGAGATCGGGCGGAGCTGCGCGGCGTGGCGGCCGTCGGCGCGGAGGGCGGGATGGGACATGGCGCGGACGGTACGGTGCGGAACGCGGCCGGCGAGCCCGGAAACCTCTCGGGGCGCTCGCGGCTGCGGTGTTGCTTCCCGCGTCGGGTTCGACATCCGCTGATCAGCCCTGCGTCGCGTCAATCGCCCGCCTCCTTACCATGCCCCTGCGATCCCTCCTCGTCGTCCTGCTCGTCCTCCTGGCCTCCGGCACGGTGTCCGCCGCCGAGCGCCGACCCAACGTCGTCTTCATCTTCGCCGACGACCAGCGCGCGGACACCATTCGCGCGCTCGGCAACCCCCACATCCGTACGCCGAACCTCGATCGCCTCGCGGCGCGCGGCATGGCCTTTGACCGCGCCTACATGCAGGGCGGACTCCAGGGGGCCACCTGCGTGCCCTCGCGCGCGATGTTGCTTTCGGGACGTCCGCTGTTCCGCATCGACGAGAAGCTCACCCAGCACCCGACCTGGCCGGCGGCGTTCGGAGCGGCCGGCTACCGCACGTTCATCAGCGGCAAGTGGCATAATACCGCGGCCTCGGTGCCGCTCAGCTTCCAGCGCGCCACGTCGCTCTTCACCGGCGGGATGACCAACCCGATGAAGGCGCCGCTCAGCAGCTGGGAAAACGGCCGCCAGGGCCCCGCGCGCGTCGACGCCCGTCACGCCTGTGAGACGTTCACCGACGCGGTGGTCGCGTTCCTCCGCGAGCCTTCCGACGCCCCGTACCTCGCCTACCTGCCGTTCGACGGACCGCACGACCCGCACATCGTGCCCGACGACTTTCCGGAGAATTACGACCCCGACCGCCTGCCGCTGCCGGCCAACTTCCTGCCGCAGCACCCGTTCGACAACGGTGAGATGGTGATCCGCGACGAAGTGCTGCTGCCTTGGCCGCGCACCCCGCGGGACGTCCGGGTGATGCTGGCCGAATATTACCGCTACATCACCTACCTCGACATGCTCATCGGGCGCGTGATCGACGCCGTCGATGCCTCTTCGCGCGCGAAGGAGACGTTCATCGTGTTCACGGCCGACTCCGGTGTGGCCCGCGGCAGCCATGGCCTCATCGGCAAACAGAACCTCTACGAACACTCGATGCGTGTGCCACTGATCGTCGCCGGTCCGGGCGTCCCCGCCGGGAAACGCACCGCCGCCATGTGCTACCTGTTCGACGTGCTCCCCACGCTCGGTTCCCTCTGTGGCGTGCCGGCGCCGGCCACGAGCGAAGGCCGAGACCTTTCTGCCGTGCTGCGCGATCCCGCTCAGCCGGGCCGACCAGCCCTCATGTTCGCCTACCGCGACATCCAGCGCGCGGTGCGCGACGAGCGCTGGAAGCTGATCCGCTACCCGCAGGTGGACCGCACTCAGCTCTTCGACCTCGCGTCTGATCCCGACGAGACGCGCGACCTCGTGGCGGATCCCGCGCAGGCCGGCCGCATCGCGGACCTGACGAAGCGGCTCGAGAACGAGATGCGTTCCTTCGGCGACAATGCGACCCTGCGCGTGGCCCAGCCGAAGCCCGCCGCGTGGTCGCCGCCGGCGAAGGGTGCGGAGAAGAAGTCCGCCAAGAAGGCCGCGAAGGCGCCCTGAACCGCGGCGTCTCTGTCACGCCTACCCATGCGCATCGTTGTCCTCGACGGCCACGCCCTCAACCCCGGCGACATCTCGTGGGACGAGATCCGTGCCCTCGGTGATCTCATTCTACACCCGCGCACGCCGGCCGCCGAAGTCGTCGCCCGGGCGGCCGGCGCGGAGGTGGTGCTCACCAATAAGTCACCGCTCGACGCGGCGGCGTTCGCCGCGCTGCCGGCGTTGCGCTACGTCGGCGTGCTGGCCACGGGTTACAACGTGGTCGATGTGCGTGCAGCCCGCGCGCGGGGCGTCGTGGTGAGCAACGCTCCCGGCTACGGCACCCGCTCCGTTGCGCAGCACGCCCTCGCGCTCGTCCTCGAACTTGCAAACCGTACCGGTCACCACGCCGCCACGGTCGCGGCCGGCCGCTGGGCGACGTGCCCCGATTATTGCTACTGGGATCATCCGCTGACTGAACTTGAGGGTCGCGTGATGGGGATCGTCGGCTTCGGGCGCATCGGGCGCGCGACGGCCGAACTCGCGGTCGCTTTTGGGATGAACGTCGTCGTGCACACGCCGCGCCCGCCCGCGACGCCACCGCCCGGCGTGCGCTTCAGCGACCTCGATGCGGTTTTCCGCGAGGCCGACGTCGTGAGCCTGCATTGCCCGCTGACCCCGGAGAACACGGGCCTGGTCGACGCCCGCCGCTTGGGGCTGATGAAGCCGACGGCTTTCCTCATCAACACGAGCCGCGGGCCGCTGGTGAACGAGACCCACCTCGCGGCCGCCCTCAACGCGGGACGCATCGCCGGCGCGGGCCTCGACGTACTCTCGGTCGAGCCGCCGCCGGCCGGGCACCCGCTTTTCACGGCGAAGAATTGCGTCGTCACGCCGCACCTTGCGTGGGCGTCGACCGCGGCGCGGCGCCGCCTGATGGGCATCGTGGCGGAGAACCTGCGGGCCTTCCTGCGCGGCAGCCCGGTCAACGTGGTGAGCTGACGGGCGCGTACCGGTGGTCCTGAAGTGGTACCACGCGAATTCCTTTTCCCGGCCACCCTCCGCGCCCTCTCATCCTCCCTGTTCGCCCCGCCCATGATCCCCCGCATCCTGCTCGCGTGGTCGTTAGCCGGTGCCGCGCTCTCGTTCGCGGCGGCCGCCCCGCGGCCCAACATCCTCTTCATCGTTTCCGAGGACAACGGTCCCGAGCTCGGTTGCTACGGCAATCCGCACGTGCGTACGCCCAACCTCGACGGGCTCGCGTCCGAGGGCGTCCGCTTCGACCGCGCCTACGTCACGCAGGCAGGCTGCAGCCAGTCGCGCTCGAGCATCATGACGGGCCTGTACCCGCACCAGAACGGGCAGATCGGCCTGGCGACGTGGGGGTTCCGGCTTTACCGGCCCGACATCCCCAACCTGCCGAGGAGTCTCAAGTCGGCCGGCTATCGCACGGGGATCATCGGCAAGCTGCACATCAATCCGGAGGAGGCCTTCCCGTTCGACTTCTCCGCCATTCCGAGCGGCAACTTCGCGCGCAAGGGACTGCGCGATTACGCGCGCCATGCGGAGACGTTCTTCCGCGCGTCGGACGAACCGTTCTTCCTGAGTGTGAACTTCCCCGACGCGCACCAACCCTGGACCCGTCAGGTCGACGGCCTGCCGGCCAATCCCCTCACGGGGAAGGACGTCACGCCGATGGCCTACATGGGCGTGGACCGGCCCGACCTGCGCGAGCTCGTGGCCGACTACTACAATTCCATGAGCCGGCTCGACACCCTGGTGGGCGACGTGCTCGCGGCGCTGGCGCGGGCGGGCAAGGCGGAGAACACGCTCGTGCTCTACATCGGCGACCACGGCGCCGACATGCTGCGGGGCAAACGCACCTGCTACGAAGGCGGCGTGCGCATCCCGCTGCTGGTGCGCTGGCCGGCGGGCGTGCGCCCGGGGCAGGTGCGGCGCGAGCTGGTTTCAACGGTGGATTTCATGCCGACGGTGCTGGAACTTGCCGGGGCTGCGCTGCCACCGGGGCTCGCCGGCCGGTCCCTGCTGCCGTTGCTGAAGGGGGAGGGTGCAGGCTGGCGTACCCATCTGTTCACCGAGTTCCACACCCACGCGGCGAAGGCGAACTTCTGGCCGCAGCGCGCGGTGCGGGACGACCGCTTCAAGCTCATCGAGAACCTGCTCCCCGGGGAGGTGAATCCCGGGTACGAGTTCACCCTCCACCACCTCGACGCCGACCTCGGAGCCGCGATCGCCGCCGCGCCGGCGGAGGTGCGCGCCGCCTACGCCCGCATGGAGAAGCCGCCGCGCTGGGAGCTCTACGACCTGCGGTCGGATCCGTACGAATTCCGCGACCTCGCCACGGACCCGGCCCATGCCGCGACGTTGAAGCGCCTGCAGGCGGAACTTGGGCGCTGGCGGTCTGAGACCAGCGACCCGCTGCTCAACCCGGCGAATCTGGCGCGGTTGAAGGCCGAGATCGGCGGCGCGACGAAGCAGGATGCCCGCGCCCAATCGTGGGACTACCCGTATTATTTCAACGGGCAGGAGCCGCCGGCCCGCTCCACCGCCTCGGAGCCTTCCACTCCCCGCAAGAAGAGGAAGGAGAAGTGATGATTCCTCGCCTGGCCGTCCTCGCTTTGCTGCCGGCCGTTCTCGCCGCCGCGCCGGCCTCGCGCCCCAATGTGCTGTTGATCGCCCTCGACGATCTGAACGATTGGGTCGGTCACCTCGGCGGGCACCCCCAGGTGAAGACGCCGCACCTCGACGCCCTGGCGGGCCGCGGGCTTACGTTCACCAACGCGCATGTTTCCGCGCCGGTGTGCAATCCGTCGCGAGCGACCTTGATGACGGGCAGGAATCCGAGCAGCACCGGCATCTACCGCAACGACGTCAAGTGGCACGAGGTCCTGCCCGGCGTGGCCTCGCTGCCGTCGCATTTCAAGGCCCACGGATATCACGTGGCGGGGGGAGGGAAGGTGAATCACCACACCCCCGGGTTCAACCGCCGCACCGACTGGCATACCTACCACGACCAGGTTTTCGACAGTCATTACCAGGCGCGTCTGGCCGCCGGTGCCGACGTCAGCCGCTTCGATTGGCCGGTCGGGTTCCCGCTCAACGGCCTGCCGGCCGTCAAGGCGCTCGCTCGTCCGCCTCAGAACGCGAACGAGTTCGACTGGGGTCCTTGGGACGCGCGCGACGAGGAGATGGGGGATGGCCGCCTCGCCACGTGGATCGCGGAGTTCCTGGCCCGCCCGCCCGCGCAGCCGTTCTTCCTCGCCGCCGGCATCTACCGTCCGCACCTGCCGTGGTACGCACCGCGGAAGTACTTTGAGATGTACCCGCCCGACGGGATTACCCCGCCGCCCATCCGCGATGATGACCTCGATGACGTTCCGGCCGGGGGGCAGCGCATGGCGGCCGACCGCCGCGGGGACCTCGATCTCGTCCGGCAGGCGGGGAAGTACCGGGAGGTGCTTCAGGCCTATTTGGCCAACATCTCCTACGGTGACGCCTTGGTCGGCCGGATTGTGGCCGCCCTCGACGCGAGCCCTGCGGCGGGCAACACCATCGTCGTCCTTTGGTCCGACCATGGCTGGCACCTCGGTGAGAAAAACCACCTCCACAAGTTCACGCTCTGGGAACGCTCCACGCGGGTGCCGTTCATCCTCATCGCCCCGGGCTTCACGCGTGCCGGCACGCGGACGGCGCGACCGGTCGGCACGGCGGACCTTTTCCCGACGCTCGCCGAGCTCTGCGGTCTCCCTTCGGTGGCCGGACTCGACGGCCAGAGCCTCGTGCCCCTGCTGCGCGATCCCGCGCGCGCCTGGGAGCGGCCCGCGCTCACCACGCACGGGCGGGGCAACCATGCCCTGCGCAATGAACGCTGGCGCTACATCCGCTACGCCGACGGCGGTGAAGAGCTCTACGATCACGAGAAGGATCCCAACGAGTGGACCAACCTCGCCGGCCGGCCTGAGTTCGCCGCGGTAAAGGCCTCGCTCGCGAAATGGCTCCCCAGGACCGACGCCTCCGCCGCGGGCCGCGGCGGCAGGAAGAAAGGCAAGGACATCGACTGACGTCGCGGTCGCCCGCTGAAGATTCCCCATCGATAATTCATGCCTGCGAACTCACTCCTGCTGCTTGCCGTGCTGCTTGCCCCCATGCTTGTGGCCGCCGCCCCGCGTAAGCCTAACGTGGTCATGTTCCTCATCGATGACCTGGGGTGGCGCGACATCGGCGCCAACGGCAGCACGTATTACCAGACCCCGAACATCGACCGGCTCGCCCGCGAGGGCGTGCGGTTCACCGACGCCTACGCCGCCTGCGCGGTCTGCTCCCCGACCCGTGCCGCCGTCCTCACGGGGAAGTATCCGGCGCGGCTGCTGCTCACGGACTGGCTGCCCGACGGCCGCTGGCCCCCGAAGGCGAAGCTGCGCAGCGGCCGCTTCGTGCGTGAGCTGCCGCTTGAGGAGGTGACGATCGCCGAGGCGTTGCGCGAGGCGGGTTATCGCACCGCCAGCATCGGGAAGTGGCACCTCGGCGCGGAGCCGTTCTCCCTGCCCGAGCACCATGGGTTCGACGTCAACGTGGGTGGCAATGCCCACGGCGCGCCGGGCGATTTCTTTTTTCCGTACGCGGGCAACTGGGCGATCCCGACGACCGATCTCCGCGTGCGCTGGAACGTGTTTCCCGACGGCAAGCCGGGCGAGTACCTCACGGATCGCCTCACCGACGAGGCGGTGAAGTTCATTCGGGAGAACCGGGAACGGCCGTTCTTCCTCTACCTGCCGCACTACGCCGTCCACACGCCGTTGCAGGCGAAGCCCGAGCTCGTCGCCAAGTATGAGAAGATACCTGAGGCGCAGCGGCAGGGTAAGCCCGTCTACGCCGCGATGGTGGAGAGCATGGATGAGAGCATCGGCCGGGTAATGGCGACCCTGCGCGAACTCGGGCTGGAGCGGGATACGATGGTCATCTTCACGTCCGACAACGGCGGCTTCTACAACGCCACCAGCAACGCGCCCCTGCGCGCCAACAAGGGCGCCTATTACGAGGGGGGCATCCGCGTGCCGCTGATCGTGAAGTGGCCCGGCGTCGCCAAGGCCGGTCACGTGAGTTCCGAGCCCGTGACCAGCACCGACTTCTACCCCACTTGCCTCGCCGCCGCCGGACTGCCCCCGCGCCCCAATCAGCACATGGATGGGCGCAACCTGCAGCCGCTGCTGGCCGGCGGGGCGACGCTCGGGCGACCGGCGATCTTCTGGCATTTCCCGCATTACAACGACCACCCGCACAGCGTGCCCTCCGGGGTCATCCGACAGGGCCCGTGGAAACTGATCGAGACCTTCGATCCCGAAGGCCTGGAACTGTACAACCTCGCCGATGACCTGGGCGAACAGCGCAACCTCGCCGCGGCCCAACCTGCCCGGGTCGCCGAGTTGAAGCGCGCCCTCGACGCCTGGCGGGTCGAAGTGGGCGCCGAGATGATGCGTTCGAATCCCGACCACGACGCGAGCTTTCAGGCCCCGCAGAAGGGCAAGAAGAAGGGCAAGCGCGCGGAGGAAGCCAAATGAAGAGGAGCCTCGCCGTTGTTGTCCTGCTGCTCGCGGCCGCGCCGGCGGCCCAGGCAGCCGCTCCCTCTCTTCCAGCGTGGAGCCAACTGGCGCCTCTACCCGACCGCGAAGGATTCGCCTATCCGTTCTCCGGCGTTCACAACGGCGCCCTCTTGGTCGCGGGTGGCGCCAATTTCCCGGATAAGAAGCCATGGGAGGGTGGCGCCAAGGTCTGGTATGACACCGTTTTCGTGCTCGAGCAACCCGGCGGCGCGTGGCGCGTCGCGGGCAAGCTGTCACGACCGATCGGATACGGCATCTCCCTCTCCACGCCCGAAGGGGTGCTCTGCCTCGGCGGCAGCGACCCGCGCGGCCATTTCGCGGACGCCTTCCTGCTCCGTTGGAGCGGCGGCCGGCTGGAGATGAGGCCGTTTCCCGCGCTGCCCCGTCCGCTCGCGAATTCCTGCGGCGTGCAGGTGGGCGGAACCATCTATGTGGCCGGTGGCATCGAGACGCCCGATGCGACCGCGGCGCTGCGGACCTTCTGGGCGATCGAACCCGGCGCGAAGGAGCCGCGTTGGCGCGAACTCGAGCCATGGCCGGGGCCCGCGCGGATGCTGGCGGTGGCCGGGACCGACGGCCGGGCCTTTTTCCTCTTCAGCGGCACGTCGCTGGCGCCCGATGCCGCAGGCAAGCCGGTCCGGACCTACCTGCGCGATGCTTACCGCTGGGAGCCTGGTGCCGGCTGGAGCCGCCTGCCGGACCTGCCAGCCGCGGCGGTGGCGGCTCCGACCCCTGCGCCGGTGGATGCCGCGGGCCGCCTCCTGGTCCTGGGGGGCGACGACGGGTCGCTGGTGGGTTTCACCCCGCTGGACCGTCACCCCGGGTTCCCCGGGCTGATCCACGCCTACGATCCGCGGGCGAACACGTGGCGCGACGCCGGGCGGATGCCGAAGGCGCATGTTACGACCCCGACCGTCCGTTGGGGTGAAACCTGGATCATGCCGACCGGCGAGGTGCGTCCGGGCGTCCGCTCGCCCGCGGTCTGGTCGCTCCGCGTCGACTGACCTTCCGATGAAACGCGTCCTTCTGCTCCTGCCGCTGCTCGCGGCCGCCTCGTCGGGTGCCGCGGCAGTCCCTGCCAAGCCAAACGTCCTCTTCATCGCGGTCGACGACCTGCGCACCTCGCTGGGCTGCTATGGCGATCCGCTCGCGATCACTCCGAACCTCGACCGCTTGGCCGCCGGCTCCCGGGTCTTCAACCGCGCGTACACCATGCAGGCCGTCTGCGGTCCGGCGCGCACGGCGATCCTCACGGGGCGCCTGCCCGACCACAACCGGTCCTGGCACAACCGGAACCTCTTCCGCAGCACGAACCCCGACCTCGTCACGCTGCCGCAGTTGTTCAAGCAGCGCGGGTACCACGCGCAGGCGATGGGCAAGGTGTTCAGCGGGGATGAACGGGAACTTGATCCAGCCTCTTGGTCGGTCCCGGAGATCCTGCGCCAGGAAGGTTGGAAGAATTACGCGCTGCCGCGCGGCGAGGCGCCGGGCAAGCAGGCGCCCTGGGAGGCGGCCGATGTTCCCGACGAAGGGTACAGCGACGGCAACCTGGCGTCGCTCGCGATCGAGACGCTCGGCCGGCTCAAGGCCGACGGGAGGCCATTCTTCCTCGCGGTCGGCTTCTTCAAGCCGCACCTGCCTTTCAACGCCCCGAAGCGCTACTGGGACCTGCACGACCCGAGGAAATTCGATCTGCCGGGCGAACCGGAGCGGGTACGGGGCGCGCCCGCCAGCGCCTACCACACCCACCGCGAGCTGGGCGGCTATGCGGGGATGCCCAAGGACGAGCGCGTCGACGCCGCGACCGCGCGTACCCTCCGGCACGGTTACTACGCCTGCGTGAGCTACGCCGACGCGCAGGTCGGTCGGGTTCTCGACGGACTGGAGCGCCTCGGACTGAGCGGAAATACGATCGTCGTCCTCTGGGGTGACCACGGCTTCGCCCTTGGCGACGCGGGCCGCTGGTGCAAGGGCACCAATTTTGACCTCGATACGCGGGTCCCGCTGATCATCCGCGCACCGGGCCTCGCGCAACCGGGGCGGGCGACCGACGCGATCACGGAGTACGTCGACGTTTATCCGACCCTGGCTGATCTGGCCGGGCTGCCAGCCCCCGCGGGGCTTTCGGGCCGCAGCCTGCGGCCGGTCCTGGCGGATCCGCAGGCCCGCGGTCGCGAGTTCGCGCTCAGCCAGTTCTCGCGTCCCTTCAGCGCCGGTGCGCCGGAGGCTATGGGGTACTCGCTGCGGACGGAGTCGCTCCGTTACACCCGCTGGGTGCGCTGGCCCTCGCGGGAGGCTTTCGCGGAGGAGCTCTATGATTACTCGACCCCGGCCAGTGCCGTGCCGCGATGGACGGCCTTCGTGGAGCGCGCGAACCTGGTCGACGACCCCGCCTACCGGACGGAGCGCGCGCGGCTCAGCGCGGCGATGGACGACGTGCTGGCCCATCGTTCCGTAGTCGCCGTGGAGCGGCCGTCCGCGGAAGGCGAGGGTGCGGCGAAAAAGAAGAAGCGGAAGCAGGGCGAATGAGCGTACCGGGCTTTGGCCGGGAGGCATTCTGTTGCTGGTGACCGCGGTACGAGGCGCCGTTCCGCGGCGACCGTGGCGCCGATCGATGGAGGAGCGAAAGGCGCGATAGCGGCAGTCGAGCTGCCGCTCGGTTTACCGGGCGCTCTGGCTGCGGAGTTCTGGCGTCGGGGCTCTTTTTCGGTCTGTCCGAAGGAAATAAAGCGCACGACCCTCGCCCCAGCGGCAGCCCGGGTTATGGACCAAGGGTTCCTCGTTTAAAGTGTAAGGTTATCGCACCAGGCGCGTACCTATCCTCATCGCCCCCCCATTTCCCGCTCTTCCTGCACCATGAAACCCAGTCAGACCCTCGAACTCATCCTCCGTTTGGCCGCCGGGTGGGCACTTGCCCTCACCGGCGTCGTCCCTGCGCACGCCCAAGTCGCCACGGGCACGGTTGCCGGCCGCGTCCTCAATGTCGGGACGGGCAAGTACCTCAACAATGCCCGCGTGGCGATCGAGGGTACCAACCTTGAAGCGCGTACCAACGAGTATGGTGATTTCCGGATCAATGGCGTGCCCGCTGGTTCGGCCCGCGTCGCCGCCTCCTACACCGGTCTCGATGCCAGGACTGAGGCCGTCACCGTAGTGGGAGGGCAGACCGTCACGGTTGCGCTCAACCTCACCAGTGCGGAGCGCTACGGCACGGGTGACACGGTGCAGTTGGACGCCTTCCGGGTCGCCGCCCAGCGAGACTTCGAGGGCAGCTCGATCGCGATCAATGAGCAGCGTTACGCCCCCAACGTGAAGGTCGTCATGGCGGCCGACTCCTTTGGCGACGTTACAGAGGGGAACGTCGGCGAATTCCTCAAGTATCTCCCCGGAATCACCGTGGACTACGTGGCGGCTGACGTGCGCACCGCTTCCGTTCGCGGGTTCGCGGACACCTTCACCAGCGTTTCGGTCGACGGCATGCGCATGACCAGCTCGGCCTCCGGCAATTCGGCGCGCGTGTTCGAGTTCGAGCAGGTTTCGATCAACAACATGGCCCGGGTTGAGGTGTCGAAGGTGCCTACTCCCGACTCTCCGGCCGACTCGCTCGGCGGTAGCATCAACATGGTGAGCAAGAATGCCTTCGAGCGGAAAGGTGCCCAGTTCAACTATCGCGCCTACTTCAGTTTCAACAGCGAGGAGATGAATCTGCTGAAACGCACGCCGGGGCCCGGCCAAAACAGCACCTACAAGGTGCTCCCCGGCTTCGATTTCGACTACACGCTTCCGGTCAACGATCGCTTCGGGATCGTGCTCACCGGCCTCAGTTCCAACCAGTACAACGAGCAGCACCGCTGGCAGAATACATGGAACTTCGCCCAAGCCGGGGCCTCGTCGGCCAATCCTTACCTCCAGCAGTGGCAGTTGCAGGACGGCCCCAAGAACACCTTCCGCGACTCCGTCAGTCTCAAGGCCGACTGGAAGGTCTCCGCCGAATCGGCGATCTCGGTGGGCGTCCAGAACAACTATTACAAGGCGTTCTTTGGTAATCGAAACCTGAACTTCAACCTGGGGACCAACGCGGCGTCGGCCGTGACCGGAGGCACGCCGCTACTGTGGGGTCCGACGTTCGTGCAGAGTGCGACCGGCAGCATCACGGCCGCGACGGGGCTGGGCAACCGGGCCACCGTCACCCAGGGCAGTTCGTGGCGCCACAAGCTCGGCGGCACCAAGGCCGTGAACGTCCGCTACACCTTCAACGGCCGTCTATGGGATGTCAGCACCGGCATCCACGCCGCCACCTCCAAGACCTGGTACCGTGAGCTGGCCCGGGGCCACTTCTCCAACATCGGCACCCAGATGCTGGGCGTCGCGACGGTCCGGGCGGAGAATATCAACTTCCCGAGCCACACCTGGTCGGTGAAGGACTCCGCCGGAAATGCGCTGAACCCGTACGTGCTGACAAACTACCGCCTGAACACCGCCCAGAACAGCCCGGTGGACGGCAAGGCCAGGATGAAGGGGGCCTTCGTGGACGTGGAACGTGACTTCGATCTCGCCCGGAATCCGGTGTCGCTGAAGTTCGGCGCGTCCGTCCGCGAGGAGGACCGCGATAACCGCCGCTATAACGAGCAGTGGACCTTCGTGGGGCGCGATGGCGTGGCCAACACGGCCGACGATGCCGCGGCGCCCTTCCTCAATGACAACTACGAGGGCATGGATCCGTACTGGGGCTCCGCCCCTATCCAGTGGGTCGATGCCTACAAGCTGGCCGAGTACTACAAGGCCAACCCCACCCACTTCGTGCAGGCGACGGGTACGGCCCAGCCCGGCGTGCAGGCCGAGACCAACCGCGTCAACGGTTCCGAGAAGATCACCGAGCGCATCAGCGCCGCCTACCTGCAGTTCTCGGGGAAGCTGCTCTCCAATCGCCTGCAGTTCGTGACGGGCCTTCGCTTCGAGCAGACCAAGGACACCGGTTTGGGTGTGCTGGCCAATCCGGATGCCGTGTTCCAGCGTACGGCGGCCGGAGCCTACGTGGACGGAGACCCCATTGCCCCCGGAGTGCAGCGGGTGCGCCGTCCGGACGCGGGGACCGCCGGCTCCCTGCAGGAGCTCAAGTTGATCCGCGTGGAGCGCGGCTACCAAGCGGAGCGGACCTACGAGGATGTCTATCCGAGCCTCCACCTGACCTATAACGTCACCCCCCAGTTCCTGACCCGTTTTGCCTATGCGAAGACTCTGGGGCGGCCGGATTACGCGGACATCATTCCGAACGCGGACATCAACGAAAACGACAACGATCCCAACCAGCCCGGCAGCATCAATGTGCGCAACACCGGCCTGAAGCCCTGGACGGCGGACAACTTCGACCTTTCGCTCGAGTATTACCCGACCCGCGGAGGCGTCGTGCAGGTCGGAGCCTTCCTGAAGGAGCTGCAGGACTTCTGGGGTGTGGTGAACGGTCCCCTCACGCCGGCGCTGATCACCGAGCTGGGTCTGGACGATCGCTACCTGAACTGGACGGTCACCTCGCGCCGCAACGTGGGCGATGCCCGGATTTCCGGCGCGGAGTTCAACGTCGTTCAGCCGCTCAAGTTCAATGCGCTCCCCGCGTGGGTGCGCGACTTCAGCCTGAGCGCCAATGGCACCATGCTGCACCTTGAGGGGGCGAACGGGGCGGACTTCCGCCGCTTCATTCCCAAGAGCGGCAATGTCAGCCTGAGTTGGAACAAACGGCCGGTGAGCGCGCGTCTTAACTGGAACTACCGGGGCCGGCAGAAGAATGCGGCGGTCACGGGAGCGCAGTATGACCTCGCAAGCACCGCGGCCGGCAGCGGTAACTTCTTCGAGTACTACGACTCCCGCTACAACATCGACGTGAACTTCGAGTACACGTGGTCGCGTCGGCTGAGGGTGTTCGCCAACGCGCGTAATATCCTCAATCAGCCCCAGACCCTCGAGCGCTACAGCAACTCCTCCGCCCGCTACGCCAACGGCTTCCGGGAGGAAGAATTCGGCGTGCAGTACGCGATTGGCGTGAAGGGGACCTTCTGAGGCTCTGCCCCCGGCAGGTTGCGCGAATCGACGTCGACCGTGGCCCAGGTTGCCGCGGTCGACGCAGCTCGCCGATGGTGCCCTTGGGCTGAGGACCGGCGCCGGCGCCCGAGACGATCGTCCGGCGCAGGCTCAGAACGCGCGGTAGCGAAGGTTGAGGTGCGGCTCGAGGTCCGGAGCGTTCGGGATCCGCAGGTTGGCGGAAT
>JBBAVH010000061.1:0-13782 GCA_040397825.1 Opitutaceae bacterium | reverse complement strand
GCCTCTTGGCGGCAGATCAGGATGGCGGCGAAAAGGCGCAGGAGGCGGTGGGGCGGTAGGGGCTCCGACGAAGGGTTGAACTGGCGGCGGGGAGCGGCCGTCGGCTCACCGAATTCAAGACGCCTTGCCAATCGGTGGCGGCACTTCAAATCTCGGCGTTCGTTCGGCCGCTTCTTCGTCTCTCACTCTCGCCCTCTCCCCCGTCTCCCCATCTTCCCCATGTCCCGCTTCGGCATCACCAGCCAAGTCCCGACCGATCCGGCAGGGTGGCGCCGGGGGATGGCGCTGGCGGCGATCTACTCGGTGCTGGTCGCAGGCAGCTTCCATGCGGCTTACGAAGTGCGGTTCGATTTCCTCCTGCCGCCGGAACAGCAGGTCGAGCGCGTGCGGCTGCTGCCCTGGGTGATCGGCCTGAAGCTGTCCGCGCTGTTTGTCTTCCGGCAATTCGGCACGTTGATGACGTACTTCAGCCTGCCGGACTTGAACCGGCTGTTCTGGGCGATGGTGCTCTCCAGCGTGTTGCTGCTGCTGCCCCGGTCGCTGGGCTGGGTGCATTTCGCGGCGCCGCGCGGCGTGTTGCTCACGGACTTCATGCTGAGCTTCGGTCTGCTCTGCGGCGGCCGGCTGGCGGCCCGCCTCTATCGGCAGCGGCTCACCGGTCTGGAGAAGCCGGGTGGGCGGGCGCCGCAGCGGATCGCGATCATCGGCGCGGGGGACGTCGGCGCGCGGCTGGCGAACGAGTTCCTCAGCCACCGCGCGCGTGGCTTCAAGCCGGTGATGTTCCTCGACGACGACGAGACGAAGCACGGCCGGCTCGTGCACGGCGTGCCGGTGGCGGGTCGGCCCGAGCTGCTGGCCGAGCAGCGGGTGGCGGAAGGCCTCGACAAGGCGGTGATCGCGATGCCGACGGCCTCGGCCCGGCGCATCCGCGACGTGCTGGCGGCAGCGGCGACCCATGGCTTGAAGGTCGAGACCGTGCCCTCGATGGAGGAGCTGGCGTCCGGCCGGGTGAGGGCCAACCGGGTGCGTCCGGTGGAGGTGCAGGACTTGCTGGGCCGTTCCCCGGTGCAGCTCGACAACGCGGGCATCCAGCGCGCGATCACGGGCAAGGTGGTGCTGGTCACGGGGGCGGGCGGCAGCATCGGCAGCGAACTCTGCCGGCAGATCGCGGCCCTCAATCCCCAGCGTCTGCTGCTGGTGGAGCAGAGCGAGGCGGCGCTCTTCCTGATCGAGCAGGAACTCAACGAGCGGGGGTTCTCCGGCACGATCGTGCCGTTGGTGGCCGACGTCCTCGAACGCCCCCGGATGGTCGGGATATTCGCGCGGTATCGTCCGCAGGTGGTCTTCCATGCCGCGGCGCACAAGCACGTGTACCTGATGGAACGGCAGCCGGCGGAGGCGATCCGCAACAATGCGTTCGGGTCGCGTCAGCTGGCCGAGCTGGCGACGGAGCACGGGGCGGAAGCTTTTACCCTGATCTCGACCGACAAGGCCATCAATCCCACGAACGTGATGGGCGCGACGAAGCGCCTGGCGGAGCTGCTGGTGATGGGAGTCGCCGCGCGGGGGCGGGGCGCAGGCGAGGGGCCAGAGGCGAGAGGCGAGGGGCGGGGTGGAAAATTGGAAAATCGGGAAATGGGGGAAATTGGGAGACGGGGAGAGGGCGAGACTTCGCAGAGCGCGGCATTGGAGTTCGGAAAGGATCGGCGTCAGGCGAGCGGCGAGAGGGCTGAGGGAAAGCCATCCGCTGGCCTTAGTTCTCCTGCCTCTAGCCTCACGCCTCTGGCCCCTAGCCTCTCCTCGCCGCGCTTCACGGCCGTCCGCTTCGGGAATGTGCTGGGGTCCTCGGGCAGCGTGATCCCGATTTTCAAACGTCAGATCGAGAACGGCGGGCCGGTGACGGTGACCCATCCGGACGTGACGCGGTATTTCATGACGATCCCGGAGGCGGTCGGGCTCGTGTTGCAGAGCTTCGTGCTCGGGCAAGGCGGGGAGATCTTCGTCCTGGATATGGGGCAGCCGGTGAAGATCGTGGACTTGGCGCGGCAGATGATCGAGCTGAGCGGGCTCCGGGCTGGGGAGGATATCGAGATCGTGTTTTCCGGGCTGAAACCGGGGGAGAAACTGTTCGAGGAATTACAGCACGACACCGAGGAATACGCGCCGACGGATCATCCCCGGATCATGCGTTTCCGGGGGAAGACCGCCCTGGACCTCGCGGCGCTGGAAGAACTGGGGCGGGAACTCCACGCGAAGGACGCCAATGCGCTGAAACGCGGCCTGCAGCGGCTGGTGCCGGAGTATCAGCCGCATTGGGAGTGAGCGGGCGCGGAGCGCCCGCAGGCGAAAGGCGATGGGGAGGCGAAAGGCGATGGGGAGGCGAGGGGCGATGGGGAGGCGAGGGGCGCGAGGCTAGAGGCGAGAGGGGAAATTCGGGAAAATTGGGCCGGCCCGCCGTAGGCTGGGTGGAGGTGGAGGATATCGGTGATGGGAGGAGAACGCGGCGACTGATGTGGCTGCTGCTGCAGCCGCGGAAAGTTCACGTGCGGCGGACGCGTGAAGCTCGAGGTCGGCCGACTGCTACCTGCGCGTCTTGCGCCTCTTGGCGGCAGATCAGGAGGGCCGCGAAGAGGCGCAGGAGGCGGTGGGGAGGCGCGATGGGGAGGCGAGAGGCTAGAGGCGGGAGGGGAAATTCCGGTGGTAGGGGCGGCGGTCCAGGCTGACCGGAGCCTTGGCGAAGGTGGCTTTGGGATTAATGGCGATGGGGAGAAAAGTCCCTGTCCGGTGTGGCTGCGGCTGAAGCCGCGGAGAATTCACGTGCGGCGGTCGCGTGAAGCTCGAGGTCGGCCGACCGCTACCTGCGCGTCTTGTGCCGCTTGGCGGCAAATCGGGAGGGCCGCGAAGAGGCGCAGGAGGCGCAGGGATTGGGAGGCGATGGGGAGGCGAGAGGCGCGAGGCGAGAGGCGAAATTCCGTCGGTAGGGGCGGCGGTCCAGGCCGACCGGAGCCTTGGCGAAGGTGGCTTTGAGGTCATCGGTGATGGGTAGAAAAGTCCGTGTCCGGTGTGGCTGCTGCTGCAGCCGCGGAAAGTTCACGTGCGGCGGACGCGTGAAGCTCGAGGTCGGCCGACTGCTACCTGCGCGTCTTGCGCCTCTTGGCGGCAGATCAGGAGGGCCGCGAAGAGGCGCAGGAGGCGCAGGGATTGAGAGGCGATGGGGAGGCGCGAGGCGAGAGGCGAGAGGGGAATTTGTGAAAATTGGGCCGGCTCGCCGTAGGCTGGGTGGAGGTGGAGGATATCGGTGATGGGAGGAGAACGCGGCGACTGATGTGGCTGCGGCTGAAGCCGCGGAGAATTCACGTGCGGCGGACGCGTGAAGCTCGAGGTCGGCCGACCGCTACCTGCGCGTCTTGCGCCTCTTGGCGGCGGATCAGGATGGCGGCGAAAAGGCGCAGGAGCGGCGGGCGTACCCGGCCGGTGCCGGAGTCCAGGTTCAGCGGCCGACCACCGCGTCGCGGATGGAGCGCACGACGGCGGGGTCGGTGGCGATGCCGAGCACGCCGTTCACGATGAACTGCACGCCGATGCAGAGGATGAGGAAGCCCATGACCTTGGTCATGGCGTTCATGCCGTTGACCCCGATCAGCACGACGGTGCGCTCGGCGAGCCGCAGGACGACGTAGGTGATGACCGCGACGACGATGATTCCGAGGATGATCGCGACGTAGTCGAGCCAGTGGGAGGCGAGCGAAGTGAAACCCACGGTCACGGCGATGGAGCCGGGGCCGCTCAGCATCGGCAGGGCGAGCGGGGAAAAGGAGACGTCGCGCTTGGCGCGCGCCTCGGCCTCGGCGGGATCCTCGCGCCGCGGGTCGCGCGCCGCGCCGAGCAGCATCGAGGAGCCGATGCCCGCGACGAGCACCCCACCCGCGATCCGGATGCCCGGGATCGAGATGCCGAAGAAGCTCATGATGAAGGTGCCGCCGATGAGGAAACTCACCAGGATCCCGATCATGTAGAGACAGGCGCGACGCAGCTGCGCGAGTCGCCGCGCCGGCGAGTCGCCTTCGGTGATAGCGAGGAAGCTCGGCGCCGCCGCGAGCGGGTTGATGATCGGCAGGAGCGCGATCACCGTGCCGATGATCAGCTCCCAGAAGTGGTCGACCTGCTGCATGGCGGCAACGTAGGCGGGTCGCGCGGAAAAGCTACCAATGCTCCACGGGGCCCTTCGGCACCGGGATGGCCTCGCGTTCCACGTCGGCGGGGTCGCGCAGGAACGACGCCACGAGCGGCGCCGGCGCGAACTTGGGCAGGAGTTCCCCGCGGTCGTCGCAGAACTGGCGGCGCCAGGCGACGTACTCCTCCACCGCGGCGTCGAAGTCAGCCCGCGAGGCGATCGTGAGGATGCGGCGTTTGAAGGGCTTCGCCGGGCCGAACCGCCGCGCGTACCAGGGCGCCACCCGCCGGAAGAGCCGCGCGCCGTGCTCCTCGCCGTGGAACTCGACGTACCGGTCGAAATGCCGCCGCAGGACGCGCAGCCGCTCGGAAAAGTCGGGTTCAGGCAGCTCTTCGCCGGTTCGGAGCAGGTGCGTCGTACGCCGGAAGATCCACGGGTCGTAGAACGCGCCGCGGCCCACGCTCACGCCCGCGCAGCCGGTCTCCGCGAGCATGTGGCGCGCCGCCCCGGGCGTCGTCACGTCGCCGTTGCCGATCACCGGGATCCGCACCGCCTCCACCACCGCACGGATGCCCGCCAGGTTCACCGTGCCCGCGAAGCCCTGCGCGCGCGTGCGGCCGTGCACGAACACCGCCGCCACGCCGGCGTCCTCCAGCGCCCGCGCGAGGTCGGGCGCGGTGAGGTTGTCGTCGTCCCAGCCGAGCCGCATCTTCGCCGTCACCGGGATCCGCACGGCCGAGACCATGCCGCGCACCAACGCGGCCGTGCGTTCCAGTTCGGTCATCATCGCCGAGCCGCCGCCGATGCGGGTCACCTTGCGCACCGGGCAGCCCATGTTGATGTCGACCGAGTCGGCGCCGAGCTCCTGGCATGCCACCGCGGCGTCGCGCATCTCCTCCGCCACGCCGCCGAACAGCTGGATCGCGAAGGGCCGGTCGGCCGGCGCCGACGCCACGAGGCGGAGGGCGTTGCGGTTGCGCTCGAGCAGGGAGCGGGCGTTGACCAGGTCGGTCGTCGCCCACGCGAGTCCGCCGAGTTCGCGCACCGTGAGCCGCATGGGCAGGTTGGTGTAGCCCGCCAACGGCGAGAGGAAGAGGTTCGAAGTCAGTTGGTAGGGGCCCAGGCGCACGCGGCTCGACGCTGCGGTCGCCCCGCTCCCCACGCAATCCCGCGCCGTGGCCCGACCGTGCGCTCCCGGGTTGCCTGCGGCGCGGAGCGCGCTGAATGTCCGTTCCCTCACCGTGCCCGACCCGCGCCGCCCCCAACCTTCCCCGCCACGCGGACCCGATCCGCGCGGGGGACCGCGCCCGCCCGGCGGTGATTCCGGCCGGGGGCAGCGCAACCCGCGCGATCCGCGTTCCGGCGGAGCCCCCGCACCATCCGGTCCCGCGCCGCGTCCGGCGCCGGCTCCGCGCCCCGTCCCGGTGGCGGCCGCCGTGGCCGAGGCCGGCGTGCCGCATGGCGCGCGCGAAGGCGGATGGCTGCCCGACCTTGTTTACACCGGCGAAACGTTCGAGGCCGGCCTGGCCTTCTTCGCCGACGCCACCGGGCGGATCACCCGCTTCTCCCGTGAACCGGCGGACCTCGCGGCGGCACGACGGCTGGCGGGCCACGCCGCGCTGCCCGGCCTCGTCAACGCCCACTCGCACGCGCTCCGGCGGCTCACCCGCGGCCAGACTGAGACCGGCCGCGCCGCCCACCTCCTGCCACCCGCGGCGGTGACGGCGCGCCTCGGCGCGGAGGACGTCTTCGACGTCGCCCGGATGGTTTTCCTCGAAATGCTCTCGTCGGGCGTCACGTGCGTCGGGGAATTCCACGCGCTGCACCGCGCGGCCGACGGCGCCTCGCCGGCCGACCTGGGACGCGAGATCGTGCGGGCGGCGCACGACACGGGGATCCGCATCGCGCTGCTGCGCGTCGCGGCGCCGCGCGGCGGCGAGGGCGCGGGACCGGTCGGCGCCCTGACCGAGCAGTTCACGCGGGAAACGGAGGCGCTGCGCGTGGCGTTGGAACGCGACTTTCCCGCCGACGAAGCGTGGCTCGGCGTCGCGGCCGACTCGCTGGCGACGGTGCCGCCCGACGCCTTCAAGGTCATCGCCGCCTACGCGCGCGCCCAACGCCTGCGTTTGCACGCGCAGGTCGCCTCGTCGGCCGCCGACGTCGCGGCCTGCGTCGCGGAGCACGGGCGCACGCCGGTGGCGCTGCTCGCCGATCTCGGAGTGGTCGACAAGCGCTTCACGGCCGTGGATGCGCGCCGTCTCACCGAGGACGAGATTCGGACGCTGGGCGCGGCGCGGGCCGCGGTGTGCCTGACCCCGGCATGCTCCGACGGCTTCGGGCCGGCCGCCGCGCTGCTGGCGGCGGGTGCGGGGGTGGCGGTGGGCACGGACGCCTCGTTGCCCGTGAGTCCCCTCGCGGTGGCCCGCGACGCCGGGATCGCCGGGGCCGCGGCGGCGTGGCACGCGGCGACGACCGCGGGCGCGCGCAGCCTGGGCGCGACGGGAGGGGCGCTGGAGGTGGGGCGGCCGGCTGATTTCTTCACCGTGAGCCTCTCCGATCCGGCGTTGGCCGGCGTCGAGTCGCGCGCGTTGCCCGCGGTGCTGCTCGCGGCGCTGGACCGGCGCATGATCCGCGACGTCTGGGTCGGGGCGCGGCAACGCATCGCGGGGGGGCGCCACGTCGCGCAGGGTCAGATCGTCGGCCGCTTCATCGGGTTGCAGGACCGGCTGCGCGGCGCGCCGGCGGCCGCCGCCGCGGATTGACCACCGCAAGGCGCGGGCATCTCGTCTGACCGCATGTCACCTTCCCTCGTCGTCCTCGCCGCCGGCATGGGCTCGCGCTACGGCGGGCTGAAGCAGATCGATCCGGTGGGCCCGGGTGGCGAGACCGTGCTCGACTACGCGGTATTCGACGCGCTGCGCGCGGGCTTCGGCCGCGTGGTGTTCGTGATCCGGCGCGACTTCGAGGACGTGTTCCGCGAACGGGTCGGCGCGCGTTATGCGGGTCGGATCGCGGTCGACTACGTGTTCCAGTCCCTCGACGCGCTGCCGGCGGGTTTCGCGGTGCCGGCGGGCCGCGAGCGACCTTGGGGAACCGGGCACGCGGTCTGGTGCGCGCGCGATGCGCTGCCGGGCAACTTCGCGGTGATCAACGCCGACGATTTCTACGGGGCCGACGCGTTCACGCAGCTCGGCCGCTTCCTTGCGGCGGCCCGCGGCCCGAACTTCGCGATGGTGGGGTTCCGCCTCGCCAACACCCTCTCGGAGCACGGCGGCGTCTCGCGCGGCATCGCGCGCGTCAACGCCGCGGGTGAGATGACCTCGGTCGAGGAGGTGCACGGCATCGTGGCGACCGAGGTCGGCCCGGGCCGGCGCTACTCGGGCGAGGAGCCGGTGTCGCTCAATTGCTGGGGCTTCACGCCCGCGCTCTTCGCGGGGCTCGACCGGAGTTTTCCCGAGTTCCTGCGCGCGCGGGGCCATGATCCCAAGGCGGAGTTCTACCTGCCGGCGGCGGTGTCCGGCATGGTGGCGGCGGGCGAGGCCGTCGTGCAGGTGTGCCCGACCTCCGGCTCCTGGTTCGGCGTCACCTACCGTGAGGACAAGCCGCGGGTCGAGGAGGCGATCCGCGCGCTGGTGCGGGCCGGCGCGTATCCGGAGCGGTTGTGGGCGTGATGCCCGGGTCGTCCGCTTGACCCTCGTCGGCCCGACCCTAGCTTGCGGCGTCCCCATGCGAGCCCTCCCCGCCTTTCTCCTGCGGCTGATCCCGCTCCTGCTGGCGGCGGGGCGGGAGGAAGTCCTCGGGCAGGGTAGGTCCCCGTTCATGCCGCCCAGCGCCGCCGCACCCGCGGCCGCCGTGGAGTCGCCCTCAGGGGGGCTGGAGTATCGCGGCAACCTCGATCTGGGCGACGGCTTGCAGTTCCGCCTTTTCGACCCGGCGCGGAAGAATGGGGTCTGGGTGCGGCTCAACCAGCGCAACGAGGAGCTCGACGTCACCGCGCGCCGCTACGACGACGAGCAGAAGACGCTCACGGTGGAGCACCAAGGTCGCTCGCTCACGCTGCCGATGCGCGTGGCCAAGGTGGTTTCGGGTGGTTCTCCCGTGCCGATGGCGCCTGCCGCCGTGGCGCCGCCTCCGGCCGCGAACGTGGCGCCGGCCGTAACCCAGACCGTCGTGGTGAATCCCACTCCGGCGGACGAACAGCGCCGCCTCGAGGCGGTGGCCGCCGAGGTCGCCCGCCGCCGCGCGCTGCGCGAGCAGGCTTCCCAGCAGGCGAACCAAGGCATGACTCCGCCGCAGGCGCGCTGATCCCACCGGCGGGAGGAACGCACAACGGCGGAGCCCGCTCCCGTTTGGGCGGGATGAGCGGGCGATGAAGCCGCGGGAAAGCGGGCGATGGACCCGGCCGCGGTGCTGCCCTCAGCGCCAGTCGATCAGCTCGACCTCGAAGATCAGGGTCGCCTTGCCGGGGATCTTCGGCGGGGAGCCCTTTTCCCCGTAGCCGAGCCAGTGCGGGATGATGAGCGTGCGCTTCTCGCCCTTCTTCATGAGCAGGAAGGCCTCGTCCCAGCCCTTGATCACCGCGCCGGTGCCGACGCGGAAGACGAAAGGCGTGCCCCGCCGGTAGGAGCTGTCGAACGACGTGCCGTCGATGAGGCGGCCCTCGTAGTGGGCGATCACCTCCGCGCCCGGGGGCGGGGTCGCGGTGCCCTTGCCGGCGCCGCGGATCACGTACCGGAGGCCCGAGTCGCGCCGGATGGCCGACTGGAAGTGCTCCGACAGGTACAGGTCATCCCCGGTGCTCACCTGAGGCACGCGCTTGTCCATCGCCTCACGCATGGCGCTGTTGACCGGCCGGTCGCGCGGGTGGTTGCGCGCGAGGATGCCGGAGCGGGTCACGAGGGCGGCGGTCGCGAGGAGGGCGCCGAGCAGGAGGAGGATGAAGAGGCTGCGCATGGCTTGAACCTCACCGGTAACCGGCGGGTCGCGGTTGGCAAACACGCGCGCGGACCGGCGTCGCCGGGCCGGGGCGCGCTTGCGCCGGAATCTGATGGGACCGACGCTGCGCCGACCCCATGATTCC
Organism: Opitutaceae bacterium; assembly: GCA_040397825.1. Lineage (GTDB taxonomy): Bacteria > Verrucomicrobiota > Verrucomicrobiia > Opitutales > Opitutaceae > ER46. Next base: position 4,528 of record JBBAVH010000061.1, on the reverse strand, counting down.
GCCCTCCGCTCCCGTCCGCTCCGCGCCGACCCCGGCCGGTTTACTCCGAGGTGCGCGAATCGTGGCGACGGTCGCCCTGCTCGGGGCGACGGCTCTCCGCGGTGCCCCGGCGCCGGCCGGCGAATCCTTCACCTTCGCCGCGGTGGGCTGCATGCCTTACGCGCGCCACGAAGGCAGCGCCGCGGCCTTTGCGCGTGTCATCGCCGAGATCAACCGGCGCGCTCCCGCGTTCACCGTGCACCTCGGGGACCTCCTGGGCAGCGATGAACGCTGCACCGACGAGCTGCTCCTGCGCCGCCGCGCGGAGTTCGACTCGTTCGAGGCCGCGCTCGTCTACACGCCGGGCGACAACGAGTGGACCGACACGCATTCGGAGAAGGCGGGAAGGTTTGATCCGCTGGAGCGCCTCGCGCGGATCCGCGCGCTGTTCTTCGCGGAGGAGCGCAGCCGCGGGCGCCGGCCGCTGCCGCTCGTGACGCAGCGCCGCGACCCGGCGCACCGGACGTTCGTGGAGAACGCGCGGTGGACGATCGGCGGCGTCGTGTTCGCCACCGTGCACGTCGTCGGAAGCCAGAACAACCATCAGGCCGCCGTGCCGAGCGCGATCGAGGAATGGCGCGCCCGTGACGCCGCCGACGCGGCGTGGGTGAAGGAAGTCTTCGCCGCGGCCCGCGAGGGAACGGCACCCGGCGTGGCGCTCTTCTTTCAGGCGGACCCCTTCGCGGCCGATCGCGGCCGTCCGGGCCACGACGCCGGTTTCGTGACCTTCCTGCGCGCGGTGGAGGCCGAGGCGCGGGCGTTCGGCCGGCCGGTGCTTTTGGTGCACGCGGACGAGCACCGCTACCGGCTCGAGCCAGGGATGCGCTTCACCGCCGAGGGCGAACCCGCGGCCAATGTGACGCGCCTGGAGACCTTCGGCGCGCAGAACTTCCACGGCGTGATGGTCGTCGTCGACCCGGCCTCGGCGCCGGTCTTCGCCGCCGGCCCACTGATCGTGCCCGGGAACCCGCCGCCCCAGCTGCCGCGGGCCAAGGGGCGGCCCTGAGTTTCCGCGGTGACCTAACGCGCCGGGAGCCAGCCGAGCGAGACGAGGAAGGCGTCCATGGCGGCGAGGGTCTCGGCGTACTTCCCGTCCTTACGGCCGTGGTTGAAGAAGCCGTGGGGCTGGCCGTCGTAGCCGACGAGGTCGCAGCGGTTGCCGGCCGCCTTCATCACACGGGCGAAGGCCTCGGCGGTGACGTACGGCACGGTGGTGTCGGCCTTGCCGTGGAACACGATCATAGGGGGTGCGCCGCGCTTCACGTGGTGGGCGGGGGACAGGTTCTCGGGCTTGGTGCCGAGGCGTTCCTCGGGCACGCGGGTGCCGAACCCCTCGAGGGCGAGGCCCTCCATCGGCGCGAGCACGAGGGCGGGGTTGAAGAGCACGGCGGCGTCGGGCACGGCGCTCACGCGGGTGTCCTCGCCCGGCTCGTCCAGGCCGGGCAGGGTGGCGGTGGCGGCGGCGAGGTGGCCGCCGGCCGAGCCGCCGCCGGCGGCGATGCGGCGCGGGTCGATCCCGAGGCGGGCGGCGTTGGCGCGCACCCAGCGGAGGGCGGACTTGGCGTCGGCCACGCAGGCGACGGGCTTCACCTGGTGGCGGGAGGCGACGCGGTAGTCGGCGGTGATCGCGACCATGCCGCGGGCGGCGAGGTGGCGGCATTGCTGTTCGAACTGCGCGGGCGAACCATTCGTCCAACCGCCGCCGAAGAAGAACACGATGGCGGGGCGGCCGGTCTTCGGTCCGGAGGCCGGTTCGAAGATGCTCAGCGTGAGCTTCACGTCGCCGACGGTCTTGTAGACCTCGGTGCGGGCGCCCTCGAACGAGGGCGGGTACTTGAAGCCGCTCTTCTCGGCGGCGGAGGCCGGGGAGAGGAGGGCGAGCAGGAAGGGCAGGGTGAGCTGGACGACGGATTTCATCGGTGAAAGGAGGATGGGTGTCGGATCAGAAGGTGCCCTTGAGGCCGACGGAGACATAGACGCCGAAGTGGCGGTGCTGACGCGGAACGGCGTAGTCGGGCGTGAGCGAGCCGTAGCGGGTGCTCGTGAGGTAGGCGTTGAAGAGGTTGCGCACGTTGGCGTTGAGCGAGAGCCGCCGGCTGACCTGGACATCGGCGCTGAGGTCGAGGGTCGTGCGCGCGGCGGTGTAGTTGAAGGCGTCGGCGCCGAAGGCGGGCTGGGCGGCGAGCTTCTGTTCGCCGCGGTGGTTCCACTTCAGGTTCAAGGTGACGGGCTTCCGGGTGAAGGTGAGGCCCCAGTTCATGTTCCACGGGATGAAGCCGGAGAAGTCGGCCTGGCGGCTGCCGCTCAACTCGAGCTTCGTCGCGTTGAGGAAGACCGTGAACGGGCGGCCCCAGGCGCCGAGCACCGCGAGCGGATGGCGGGCGCTGAATTCCGCGCCGCGCACGCGGGCGTCGCCGGAGTTGTACTTGGTGGAGAGCTGCCACCCGACGTACTGCGGCTCGAGGCCGAGCGCCTCGAGGTCGGCCGCGGTGGCGATGCGGACGTCGTTGGCGAAGAAGTCGCGGATCTCCTTGGTGAAGGCGCCGAGGGTGAACATCCCGCCCTGCGGGGTGTAGTACTCGAGCGACAAGTCGTAGTTGTCGGCCGTCCACGGCTTCAGGCCCGTGTTGCGGATGTCGATCGTGCCGCGGATGACGTTGGGGTCCCCGAGCTGGGTCTCGTCGAGGTCGCGTTCGCTGATGGTGGAGTTGGGGATGATCTCGCTGAAGTCGGGCCGGCCGTAGGTGAGCGCGTAGGCGGCGCGGGCCTGCAGGTTCTCGGTGAGGTTCCAGGTGAGGTGGAGGCTGGGGTAGTAGCCGGCGTAGGACTTCTCCGCGCGGTAGCCGCGTTCCTCGCGCGTGAGGCGCAGTTCCTCGAGGGAACCCGCGGCCCCGGCCTCGGGGCGGCGGATGCGCAGGCCGCGGGCATCGCGGGCGAAGGTGCCGTCGGCGCGGCGGACGAACGCGTTGCCGGGCTCGTAGACGGGCCCGATCCCCTCGTCGTGGGTGTGCTCCCAGCGCACGCCGGTGAGCACGTTGAGTCGGTTGGAGAACAACCGCAGCTCGGTCTGGGCGTAGCCCGCGCCGACGGTTTCCTCGATCCACTCGGAGTTGGTGATGTGGAACTGCTCCGCGGCGACCGCCTGCGCGGGTGTCATCGTGAACAACGCTGGATTCTGCCGCCACGCGGCGTAGGCCCGATGCTTCGACGTCCACGGCGGCACAAGCCCCGGCAGGCCGAAGTGGGAATTGCGGCCGACGTAGACCTGGTTGCGGTACGGGGCGGCGGCGAGATTCCCGTTCACGCCGTTGTGGGTGTAGGTCGCGCTCTCCTTGCGGCTGTCGCGCGTCTGGCGGCGGATGAGCCCGCCGGCCTGCACCGCCGCGGGGAACGGCAGGAAGCCGACGCGGCGACGGACGTTGAGGTCGGCCGCGCGCAGGTCCTCCGACACGTCACGGGAGAGGGCGCTCGCGTTGTTCACGCGGTAGTTGGCGATGTCGTAGAGGTCGACCTCGCGGCCGGTGTTGTCGAAGGCGCGGATGGACGCCGGCTGGATGTCGGTGATGCCCGTCATCACGATGCGCACGACCGGGACGAGGGTGACGTTCATGCCGGCGAAATTGCCCTCGTCGGTGCTACGGAAGGCGTTGCTGGAAGTGGAGGCGGTGAGGCTGGCGTCGATCCGCCAGGCGCCGTTGTCGAACCGGTACCGCAGGCCCGCGGCGCGGACCTCCTCGTAGCGCTTCATGAAGTTGCCGCTGCCGAGGGTGACGGTGCCGCGGCCGGTCGCCCCGGAGACGAAGTCGGGTCCCCACGTCAGGGGCACGCCGCCGAGGCTCGCGGCGATGGCGGGGGTGCCGTTGGTGCCGGCGTTGAAGTCCATGCTCTGGTGGCCCCAGTACGCCTGGTACTGGTTGATCATGGCGTTGGCGGAGAGCACGCCGTTGGGCGTGACGCGCCAGTCGGCCTTCACGCTGAGGGAATTGCGGGTGATGTCCTTCGACCCGTCGTTGATGCCGTACTGCTGGAGGAAGGGTCGCGCGGGCGAGGCGCCGGTGGAGGTGCCCGCGGCGTTGTAGGTGAGCGTGGAGTGGTCCTCCTCGCCGGCGGACTGCGAGCGACTGCCGGTGATGACGATGCCGAAGTCCCGGTTGACGGGCAACGTCGCGTCGAAGTCCACGCCCGGCATGACCTTCCGCTGGCGACGCTCGTACGAGTGGGGCTGGGGGCTGATCGTGAGGTAGTCGCCGGTGCCGGCCGCGTAGAGCCGGTAGCGGAGCTCGGCGCGGCTGCGCTCGAAGGCGCTCTTGCTCACCATGTTGATCGAACCCGAGACCGAATCGGCGGGCGTGGCGGGGGTGGGCACCTTGGCGACCTCGATGCGCGACACGTTGTTGATCGCGAGCTGGGAGAACTGGAATGTGCGGGAGTTGCCGTTGAAGTTGGCGTTGGCGAGCTGCGCGCCGTCGGCGAGCACGGTGGTGAGGTT
>JBBAVH010000060.1:0-14226 GCA_040397825.1 Opitutaceae bacterium | reverse complement strand
TGCTGCCGGAGCCGATGCCGCGGAGGTCGACCGAGGCCACGTCGCCGCGGGCGAGTTGCGGGCCATTGTTGATCTCGGTGATGGCCGACGGCTCGGCGATGCCGAGCGTTTCGAAGAGCTCGGCCATGGTGGCGGCGCCGCGGGCGTCGATCTCGGCGAGGTCAATGGTCGTGACCGGCAGGGCCGTCTCGGCATCGGTGCGCCGGATGTGGGAGCCCGTCACCACGAAGGTGTCCAGCCTCACGGCCTCGTCGGCCGCGGGCGCGGGACGGTTGGGCGCCTGCTGGGCAGCAAGCGGGAGCGCGGCAAGGAGCAGGGTCAGGGTGAATCGCGTCTGCATGTCGAACCCCATTGCGCCCCACGGCCCCCTCGTCGCGAGGAGAAATATGCATGCAGGCACCGCGTAGCCCCGCTCCCGCGTGCGGCGTAACCCAAAAGTAACAGGCGGCCGCAGCCGCGCCGCCCCTTCCGCGGTGCAGGTTCCGACCCCATCCGCCGCAGCCGGATCGTTCCGGTCAGGTACGGAAGATGACGTCCTCGCGCCGGAACATCCGCACCGCGAGCCAGAGGGCGCCGGCGGCGTAGACGCAGGAGGACGCGAAGATCAGCCCGATGAGGCCCCAGTTCCACACGCCGGAGAGCATCTCCTTGCAGACGAGGGAAAGGTTCAGGAGCGGCACGAGCGCCGTGGTCGCGGTGAGTTCCATGCCGGGCAGTACGCCGAGCGACGTGGGCAGGATCACGATCACGATCATCGGCCCGAGGTAGCTCTGCGCCTCCTTCTGGGTCTTGGCGAAGAGCCCGACGGTGAACGCAAGCGCGGCGAAAAGGACCGCCACCGGCAGCACCATCGCCATGACGCCGAGGATGCCGAGCGGGTCGATCAACGGGAGCGTTCCGCCCGGTAATTCCGGCGGGCGGGCGGCGCCGGCGGCAGCGAGGGTCGCCCGAGACCCGCCGCCTCCCCCGAGCAGGGCCGTCCCGCCGATCACGATGCTGAACGCGGTCGAAAAAAGCATGAACACCATCGCCGAGAGGGAGCCCGTGAGGACCAGGAGGAACTTCCCCAGCACGATGTCGACCCGCGGCACCGGGCTGCAGAGGAGCGTCTCCATGGTGCCGCGCTCCTTCTCCCCAGCGGTGAGGTCCATCGCCGGATAGACCGCCCCGCTGAAACAGAGCAGGATGATCAGGTACGGCACGACGCCCCCGAACAGGTTGCCGCCGACCTTTTCCGGCGGGGCCACGTTCTCGCGTCGGAACTCGAAAGGCCGCGCGGCGGCCCGCGGCAGGCCGGCGGCCGCGAGGCGTTTCGCCACCAGGTCCTCCCGCAGTTCGGCGAGGAAGCGTTCCACGACCCGCACGCCGTTTTCCGACTTCAGTTCGCCCTGGTAGTGGTAGATCCGCACGCCGGGCACCTCGCCGGCCTCCAGCCGCGCGGCGAACCTGTCGGGTATGTCGACCGCCACCCGCACCGTCTTGGCGGCGATCGCGTCGCGCCAATCGGCCCGGGCCTCCGCGACGCGCATGCCCTTCGCCTCGCGGAAACGCCGCATCACCTCGGGGGAGTCTTGCCCGCCGATCACGGCGACGGTCGGCACGTCCTCGCGCGCCTTGGCCACCGAGTTGGCGGTGACCTTGCCCGCCAGCAGGAAAAGGAGCGGCATGACGACCGTCGGGACGACGATGACCGAGATGAGCGTGCGCCGGTCGCGGAGGGCATCCCTCAGCTCCTTGACGTAAATCGTGGAGATGTTGCGCCAGTTCACGCGGCCGCCCTCCCCGCGCCCTCGACGAGCCGCACGAAGATCTCCTCGAGGTCGTTCTCCCCGTGCCGCGCGCGCAATTCGGCGAGCGAGCCTTCGGCAAGCAGCCGGCCGCCATGGATCACGCCGATCACGTCGCACAGCTTCTCCACCTCGCTCATCACGTGCGTCGAGTAGATCACCGTCTTGCCCGCCGCGCGGCACTCGCGCACGAAGCCTACCACGGTGCGCGCCGTCATGACGTCGAGCCCGAGCGTGGGCTCGTCGAAGATCATCACGGCCGGATCGTGGACGATGGTGCGCGCAATCGAAGTCTTCTGCTTCATGCCCGTCGAAAGCTGGTCGCAGCGGCGGTCGAGGAACTCCTCCATGCCGAGCCGCGCGGAAAGCTCGGCGGTGCGGGCGCGGATGGCGGCATCGGCCATGCCGTTGAGCCGCCCGAAGTAAGCGATCATCTCGCGGGCCGTGAGCCGCGCATAGAGCGCGGTGGAGGCCGCGAGGAACCCGACGTTGGCCCGCACGCGGTCGGGATCGGTCGCCACGTCATGGCCCGCGACGACCGCCGTGCCGCGGGAGGGCCGCAGAAGCGTCGCCAACATGCGCAGCGTGGTGGTCTTGCCCGCGCCGTTGGCCCCGAGCAGACCGTAGATCGTGCCGGGCTCCACCCGGAAGGAGACGTCGAGCGCGGCGTGGACCTCGCCACGCTTCCGGTCGCGGAAGGTCTTCGTGAGCTGGCGCGCCTCGATCATGCGGCGGGAACGTTCAAGGCATCGAGGCCACGCCGAGGATGATCGCCGCGGCGAGTTCAAAGTCCCGCACGGCCTGCGTCTTCTCGACGTCAGTCCACTCGTCGAGGGAATGGGCGCGGCCGCCCTTCGTCGCGGAGTTGCGCGCGACGGCGAGCGCCGGGATGCCGAGGCTGATCGGGATGTTGGCGTCGGTGCTGCTCGTCTCCCAGACCGGCACCTTGTCGTAGACCCGCATGGTCGCGGCGACCTGGCGGGCCATCGGCGACTCGGGCGACGTCGTGCCCGAGGGCCGTTCGCCGATCAGCTTCAGTTCGTAGGTGATACGGCCGAAGGTGGTTTGCCGGGTCGCGTTCTCCTCGTCGACGGCCTCCGCGACGATCCGCTTGAACTCCACGTCGATCTTCCGGAGCTCCTCGGGCGAGGCCGAGCGCATGTCCACCTCCATCGCGACCTCGAAGGGGATCGAGTTCACCGAGGTGCCGCCGGAGAGGACGCCGATGTTGTACGAGACCTTCGGCCGCTTCGGCACGACGACCTTGCCGAGCCGCGCCATCGCGTTGCCCATGGCGAACGCGGGATTGACCTGCCCGAACGCGCCCCAGCTGTGGCCGCCGGGGCCCTTGAACACGACCTTGTAGCGCAGGCTGCCGAGCGCGCCGTTGGTCACGATGTCGAGGTTGCCGCCGTCGACCGTGATGAAGCGCGCGATCCGGCCCTTCCACGGGCCCTGGTTGAAAAGGTACTTCATTCCGCGCAGGTCGCCCGGGCCCTCCTCGCCGACGTTGCCGATGAGGAGCAGGTCCGACGCCGTCTCGACCTTCGCGTCGCGGATCGCCCTAGCGAACGCGAGGACGAAGGCCAGCCCCCGGGTGTCGTCGCCCACGCCAGGCGCGATCAACCTTGTGCCGCTGCGCTTCACGCGCACGTCGGTGCCGGCGGGAAAGACCGTGTCGAGGTGCGCCGCCACCGCGAGCAGCGGGCCCCCGCGGCCCCGCCGGAAGCCGATCACGTTACCCTCGGCGTCGATGCCGACGTCCTCGAGGCCGGCGTCCTTCAGCAGCTTCGCGAAGGCCTCGCCGCGCGCCTTCTCGCCGAACGGCGGGGCGGGGATCTCGGTCAATTGGATCAGCTCCGCCACGAAGCGGTCGAAGTCGCGCTCGTACGCCGCGACCGCCGCCTTGAAGGAGGCCGACGACGTGACGGCGCGCGCCCGTTCGTCCTCCGGGGACTCCGCGGCGCGGACCGGGGTGACGATGGCCAGGAGCAGGACGCCGAGCAGACCGACGACAGTCCGAACCGACTTTCGCGAAGGGATCATCCGCCGAACGGGAGCCCGCGCCGCCCGGAGGTCAAGCTCCACGGCCGTCGCACCTTCACGAGCCGACTGGGTGCCACACGGTCTTGAACTCCACGAAGTCGCGGATCGCGTCGACGCCCTGCGCGGCGGCGCTGAGCCAAACCCGCGCGGAGCCGCCCTCCGTGAAGCGCACGCGCTTGATGCTCTCCGCCGCGCCGAGCCGCAGGGCGCGGCGTTCCTCGGCCCCTGCCACCGCGCTGATCGCCCGCAGGTGGGCGTGGGTCGCAAAGGTCGGCAGCAATTCCCGCCGGAATCCCGTGAGGAGGTTGACCACGCCGCCCGGCAGGTCGCTCGTGGCGAGCATCTCACCGAGGAGCACCGCCGGGTAGGGCCGGGCCTCGGACGCCAGCGCGACCACGGTGTTGCCGCTGACAATGACCGGGGCGAGGAGCGTCACGAGCCCAAGCAGCGCCGGCTCGTCGGGCGCGATCACGCCGACGACGCCCATCGGTTCGGTGACGGTGAAGTTGAAGTGCGGCGAGGCGACGGGGTTCACCCCGCCGAGCACCTGCTCGTACTTGTCGGCCCAACCCGCGTAGTGCACGAGACGGTCGACGGTGGCGGCCACCTCGCGGGAGGCGGCGGCGCGGCCCGCTCCGAAGCGGACGAGCATCGCGGCCATCTCGGCCGAGCGCGCCTCGAGCATCTCCCCGAGGCGGTAGAGGATCTGGCCGCGGTTGTACGGAGTGCGCCGTGCCCAGCCCGGGCCGGCCTTGGCCGCAGCCTCGACGGCGTTACGCAGGTCCTTGCGGGAACACTGCGGGATGTTGGCGAAGAACGCCCCGCGGGCGTCGCTCGCCGCAAACACGCGGCCGGATTCCGAGCGGATGAACGCCCCGCCCACGTAGGGCTTCGGGGTCTTGGTGACGGGAAGACGGGTCATGGGAGCAACCACGAAGGGACACGAATTGACACGAAGTGACTCAGAGAATGATGCGCTCCCATTCGAGCTTGGGGCGGCGGAAGTTTACGATGAGACCCACGCGGAGGCCGGTGACGCGAAGGTAGTTCAACATCTGGCCTCGCTCCTGATCCGTGATCCGGTCGATCACCTTGGTGTCGACGATGACGGCACCGCCCACGACGAGATCGGGCACGAATTCGGAGACTTTCTCGCCTTTATAAACCACCGGAAACCTCCGCTGCTGTTCGCACCGCAACCCACGCAGGCGAAACTCGACGAGTAGAGCGTTCTCATAGGGATGCTCATGCAGGCCATGACCGATCCCCCGCAGGACCTCGATCGCGCAACCAATGATGGCGTAAACCAAATCACCGTGCAGGAGCCCCTGACCTTCGTGTCCCTTGGTGTCCATTCGTGGTTCCAAAACCGCGGTCATTCGGTTCGCCCGTAAAGATGCCGGCGGTGGCCAAGTTCGTTCAGCACCGCGAAGGCCGCGCCGATGACCTCGGGCGTGAGCTCCCCGTCTCGGGGCCCAGATGTGTGTTTTTCCGCGTCCATCCGTGGTTAAACCGCCCGCACGTAATCGAGCAGGCCGTGGCGGCCGCCTTCGCGGCCGAAGCCGCTTTCCTTGTATCCGCCGAAGGGCGACGCGGGGTCGAACTTGTTGTAGGTGTTGGCCCAGACGACGCCGGCCTTCAGCTCCGCCGCCATGCGCAGGATACGGGAGCCCTTGTCGGTCCAGACGCCCGCACTGAGCCCGTACGCGGTGTTGTTGGCCTTCTCGATCGCCTCGTCGACAGTCCGGAACGTCAGCACGCTCAGCACCGGCCCGAAGATCTCCTCCCGCGCGATGCGGTGGCTCATCGTCACGCCGCTGAACACACTCGGCCGGAAGTAATACCCCTTCGCCGGCAGCGCGCAGGCCGGCTGGTAAAGCTCCGCGCCCTCACGCACTCCGCTCTCCACCAGCGCCGCGATCCGCCGCAGCTGCGCGCGTGAGTTGATGGCGCCGACGTCGGTGTTCTTGTCCATCGGGTCACCGACCCGCAGCGTCGCGATGCGTCGCCGCAGCTTCGCCAGCACCGCCTCCGCGACCGGCTCCTGCACCAGCAGGCGCGAGCCCGCGCAGCAGACGTGGCCCTGGTTGAAGAAGATCCCGTTCACGATGCCCTCGACCGCCTGGTCGAGCGGCGCGTCTTCCAGAATGATGTTGGCCGCCTTGCCGCCGAGTTCGAGCGTCAGCTTCTTCTCGGTTCCCGCCAGCGAACGCAGGATCGCCTTGCCCACCTCCGTCGAACCGGTGAACGCCACCTTCGCGGCCGCCGGGTGAGCCACCACCCGCGCGCCGGTCTCGCCGGCACCCGTGACGAAGTTCACCACGCCCGGCGGCAGCCCGGCGTCCTGCAGGATCGTGGCCAGCTTGAGGCAGGTGATGCTCGTCGTCTCCGCCGGCTTCAGCACGACCGTGTTCCCCGCGGCCAGCGCCGGGGCGAGCTTCCAAGCGAGCATCAGGAGCGGGAAGTTCCACGGGATCACCTGGCCCACGACGCCCAGGGGCGCCACCTTACGGCCCGGCGCGAGGTGCTCCAGTTTGTCCGCCCAGCCGGCGTGGTAGAAGAAGTGCGCCGCCGCCATCGGCAGGTCGAAGTCGCGCGTCTCCCGGATGGGTTTCCCGTTGTCCATCGTCTCGGCCACGGCGAACTCCCGCGCGCGGTCCTGCAGGAGGCGCGCGATGCGGAAGAGATACTTGCCGCGCTCCGCGCCGGGGAGCCGGCTCCAGGCCGGGAACGCCCGCTGCGCCGCGGCATAGGCCGCGTCGACGTCGGCCTCGCCGGCCAGCGCGATCTCCGCGAGTTTCCGCTCATTGGCCGGATTGAGGGAGTCGAAGTAACGCCCGGTACGCGGGGCCACGAAACGGCCGTTGATGAACAGTTCGTAGCGCGCCTGCAGTCGCGGGTCGGCGGTCTCCGGCGCCGGGTCGTATTCCCAGCGATCACCGAACAGGAGCGCGGGCTCCGGGCGCCGGGGGCGAACGGAGGAACGGACGGGTTTCTTCGCGGCGGTCTTGGCCATGGAGGGGTCTCGCGGGAAGTCGGACGGGGCGTCAGTAAGACTCCGTCGCCTCGCTGAAATAATAGGGAGCCTGATAGGCGCCGGTGCGCTCCTTCTCGAGCTGGCGCAGCAGGTCGTTGAGGAGCGCGCTCGCGCCAAAGCGGTAGCGGGTGTTGTCGAGCCAGGCGTCACCGAGGGTCTCCTTGACCGCCACGAGGAACTGCAGCGCCTGCTTGGCGGTGCGGATGCCGCCGGCCGGCTTCATCCCGATCGCGACGCCCGTCGCGAGGTAATGGTCGCGGATCGCTTCCAGCATCACCTGGTTGTTGCCGAGGGTGGCGTTCAACGAGGTCTTGCCGGTGCTGGTCTTGATGAAGTCCCCGGGTCGGATGACCCGCATCGCAAGGAAGGACGCCGCGCGGATGTTGTCGTAGGTCTCCAGCTCGCTCACCTCGAGGATCACTTTCAACGCCGCTCCGCCGCACGCCGCGACGACCGCCGCGATCTCGTCCTGCACGCGCCCGAGTTCGCCGGAAAGGAAGGCGCCGCGGTTGATCACCATGTCGATCTCGTCGGCGCCGTCGGCCACGGCCGCGCGCACTTCGGCGAGGCGTGTCCGCAGCGGGGCCTGCCCGCTCGGGAAGGCCGTCGCCACCGAGGCGATGCGCACAGGGGAATCCGCGCCCAGCGCGCGCCGCGCATGCCGGACCATCGACGGGTAGACGCAGACGGCGGCGACCGGCGGGACGTCGGCCAACTCGTGCGGCCGTACGGCCTTCCGGCAGAGCGACGCCACCTTACCGGGGGTGTCCTTCCCCTCGAGCGTGGTGAGGTCGACCATCGAGACGGCGAAGCGCAGGCCCTTAAGCTTGGCGGCCTTCTTGATCGATCGCGTCGTGTGCTTGGCGACGCGCTCCTCGACACCGACCTGATCCACGGCTCCGACCTCGTCGATTAACCGCCGCAGGGCGGCCGGTTGGGCGTTCGCGACCATGGCGGCGACTATCGGTCGCGCATCGGCGAAAACAAATGAAAACTCCCCCGGGCAGGGTCATGGATGAACGGAACGCTCACCTCGGGGTTCGGACTCCACCCCTAAAGGCCCCACCTCACGCGGAACACCGGGACCAATCCGGTTCAACCACGGCTTGGCCTCAATCCCCTCGCGCGATTCGCGCACGTCGAGGTTGGACCGAGAACGACGCGAATGGGCAGTCGGATATCTAACGTCGAAACCGCCCAGCCGACTCATCCTTTCATCGAATCCGCGGCTGCAGCCGCGGCCACATTGGCCGGCGCCCAGCCCATCCGTGACCATTAGGTTCATCCGTGGTTACCCCACCGGATTGGCCTCAATTTCCTCCCGCTTCTCCATATCTCGTACCCCGTCCACGTTCGCGGCCCATCCGAACGTGCGGCTTGCACGCGGAAGTTCCGCGGGAAACTCTCGCCGCATGAGCATCTGGATGGCCTCCCTGCGCCTGCTCCTCGCCACGACATCTTCGATCGTAACGACGACCGCCGCCACGCCCGCCGCCGGCTCCGCACCGCCCACCGTCGCCGCCACGCTCGCGGCGCCGCCGAACGACGAGGCCAGCGGGCTCGCGGCCTCACGGCGTAACCCCGGAATCATCTGGACCCATGACGACAGCGGGGGCACGCCGGAACTCTACGCCGTCAACGCGCAAGGCCAACTCCGCGGCTCGCTGCGGCTCGACGGCGTGAAGGCGGAGGACTGGGAAGACGTCGCCGCGGCCGAACTCGACGGCCAGCCGTGGCTGATCGTGGGCGACATGGGCGACAATTACGCGAAGCGCGCGCACACGTTCATCCATCTTGTCGCCGAGCCAGCGGCCGACCGCCTCTCGCCCGCCGCACCCGTAGGCGAGCGTCCCGCAGCTACGTTGAAGCTCACCTACGCCGATGGCCCGCGCGACTGTGAGTCGCTCGCGGTCGACGCCGGCGAACGCGCGATCTACCTGCTGAGCAAGCGCGACCCGGTGCCGCGCCTGTACCGTGTCGACATCCCGCGACCGCTGCGCGACGCCGAAGTCACCGCACGGTTCCTTGGCGAGGTCGGCCGGCTGCCGCAGCCGACGGCAGCGCAGAAGCTCTTGCGCGGCTACCTCGGTGAGCACCGCTCATGGACGACCGCGATGGACTTCGCGTCCGACGGGTCAGCCGCCGCCGTCCTCACCTACGGTCACCTGCTGCTTTTCCCGCGCCGCGCAGGCGAATCCTGGGCCGCCGTCCTCGCCCGCGAGCCCGTGATCCTGCCGAGCCACAACCTGCCTCAGGCTGAGGCCATGTGCTTCTCGGCCGACGGCCGCGCGCTGCTCGTCGCTTCGGAAAAGTCCCGCAACCTGCTGCGTTACGAGCTGCGCTGAACGAACCGGGCCCGCCCGCTTTCCCCCAAACATGAAGATCCGCCTCACCCTCCTCCTCGCCTTTCTGGTCATCCCCGCCGCGGTACGCGCCGCGGAGGACCCCGTGATCGCCGCCGTGCGCGCCGCCGACGACGAACGCGTCGCCGCCACGGTCGCGGCCGACGCCGCCCGCCTCGGTGCGGTCTACTCCGACGCGCTGCACTACGCGCACTCGAATGGAAAGGTCGACACGAAGGCCTCGCAGATCGCCGGAATCACCACGGGGCCCACCAAGTACGACAAACTCGATTACCAGGAACGCACCTTCGTGCCCGCCGCGCCCGGCGTCGTGCTGATGAAGGGCCGCCTGCTGGTGCACAACCGCAACAAGGCTTCAGGCAACCTCAACGTCATGGACCTGAACTACCTCGCGGTCTGGCGCCTGGAAGGCGGCACGTGGCGCTTCCTCGCCTGGCAATCGTGCCGCAACCCGGCGCCCGACGCCGGCAAGAAGTAACTCCGGATGCCGCGGCGTCCGGGACTCGCCGCATTGGCGCTCGCGCTCGGCGCAACCGCCGCCGCCGCGCCGATCGCGGCCGCATGGAACCTCGACGCTGACCCGGCGGCGAAGGTGCTGACGGATGCCGGGCCCCGCGGACTGCACCTGCGGCGCGCCGGCCCGGCGGGCCGATCGACGCCCGCCGCACTTGAAGGCGCCTCGGTCGAAACTGCGGTCGCGACGGGCGCGCTCGCAGCGGGGCAAAGGCACTGGAGCATTTCCGCGCGACTGCGCTTGGAACCAGAACCAGCGAGCGAGGGTGTCGTCTACGAAGTGCAGGTTCGGCCGGCCGGCACGGCGCCCCTGATTTTCTCGATCAGCGTTTCGCCCCGGGAGAACGCCTTGGTCGTGCAATGCCTCGGCCGCACCGGCGTCGGCGTCATCGACGCCGCGGCGGAGAGGATCACGTTTCCCAATCCCGGCGGCCCGCCGCCAGGAGAGGCGGTCAAGCGCGTCCTCTTCCTCGTCGCGGCGGAACCCCTGCCGCGCGGCCGCTGGTTCGAAGCCGAGCTCACGTTCTCGGGAGGAACCGCCGTCAACCTGAGGATCGACGGCGCGCCGGCCGCGGCCGCCCAGCTTCCGGGCGGGATCGAGCCTCTGCCCGGCGGGTTCCCCTCGCGCCTGACGGTCGGAGCCGACGACGAGCACCGGCGCCCCTTCCCGGGTGAGATCGGGATGCTCACGATCCGCGCCGCCCCCGATCCGGAGGAGAAATGAGCGGCTGTTATTTCATCGCCGACGACCTCAGCGGCGCGCTCGACGCCGCGGCGGCGTTCCATCGCTCCGGGCACCGCGTGGTAATCCCGCTCTCCGCCGGCGACTGGACCGCTGCGGGGCCGGAAGTGATCACCGGGCTGACGACCGAGACGCGCAATACACCGGCGGACAAGGCCGCCGAAGCCGTATCCACGGTGATCGCACGTGGTCGGGAACTCGGGGCGAACCTTGTCTACAAGAAGATCGATTCGACCCTGCGCGGCCCGGTCGCGGCTGAACTGGGCGCCGTACTCGCCGCCCTGCCGGGTACCCGGCTGCTGTTCGCACCGGCCAACCCCGCCGTGGGACGCACGGTCAGCGGCGGCGTGCTGCTGGTGCGCGACCGTCCGGTCCACGAGACCGAGTTCGGCCGCGATCCCGTGAGCCCCGTGCGAGAGTCTCGGCTGAAGGCGCTGCTTGCGGACCTGCCCGCCGGGAAGATCGAGATTCCCGATACCGCGGACTTCAACGACCTCGAGCGGGCGGTCGAGGCGCAGCGGCGACGCGGCGGCGAGTGGGTTGCCGTGGGCTCGGGGGCGCTCGCCCGACCCGTGGCCGCGATGCTGACACCGGGGTCGGCAAGCCCGGGAGCCCTCCACCGCCCGCCGCCTCCACCCGGACCGGTCCTGCTCCTCGGCGGCAGCGCGCATCCAATCAACCGGCACCAGGCGACCCGCCTCCGCGAGGCAAAGGACGTTCCGACGCATGAGCTTCTTCCCGATTCACCGGTGAACGGAATCGTCGAGGAGATCGTGGGCAGCCTGCGCACGCGGGGCGCGGCTATCCTCCTCGCCGCGGCCGAACGCACCGACAGTGCCGCCTTGCTGGAGCGGCTCACCGCCGTCGCGACCGCCGCGATCGAAGCGACGGACACCGCGCGCGTCTTCGCCACCGGCGGCGAGACCGCGCGGGCGCTCTGCGTGGCGCTCGACGTGCGACAACTGGCCTTCGAAGCTGAACTGGAACCCGGACTCGCCGTCGCTAGCGGCACCGGCCGAAGCGGCCCGCTCCTGCTCGCGGTCAAACCCGGCGGTTTCGGCGACGACGACACCTGGCGGCGCGCGTGGGAATTCCTTGCCACCGCCTGAACACCGATCCGCTCAGGGCGCGGCGACCAAGTCATCGAACCAGCGACGCAGTGCCTGGGTGGAGGGGCGATCGTCGAGAAACATTGCCGTGGCGTGGGCACCGAGGCCGGAGTCGGCCCAGGTGACCGGCACGCTCATCGCGTCCATCACGCGTTGGAATTTCGCGCGGGAGTTGTCGGTCTGGAACACCGCGCGTCCGCGGAACCGCCGCGCGCGCTCCAGCGCTCCGGCCTCGGTCGCGCCGTTCCAGCCGTCGCCATCATAGTGCTGGCACGCGTGGAACCCTTTCCACAGCGCCGCGATCCGCTCGTCGCGCAGACCGATGAACCCGCACGCGAGCGCCCCGCGCGAGAAACCGGTGAGCACGACGTTGGCGGGATCGGCGGCGAATTCCCGCACCACGTGCTCCACCATCGCCACCGCGTACGCGGCGGTATCGTCCGGCACGCCCCAGCCGCCCTCCGCGATCACCCCGGCCGCACGGTCGACGAACGGCAGCGCGAGGCAGATCGCGCCCCGCCCGCGCGTGAGGCCCGCCCCGATCACGCACTGTTCCGGGAGCCCCGTGGAATAGCAGCCGGGCACGAAGAAGATGTTGCCCGGATATTCGACGATGAGCGGCAGACGCACGCCCGGGCGCCAGTCCTCCGGCAGATGCAGCACGGCGTAGGGCCCGCCGCCCGGATCACCTTCAAGACGGATGCGCACGCGGCGGCCCGGCGCAGGGGATTCATCGGTCACCGAGGGTACGGCGACCCGGTTTGCCGGCGGCGTCCAGACCGGTTCCTCGCCGCGCGCGACCAATCTGCGCACCTCAAGCCTCACGGGCGCGCGGAAACGGCCGCGGACCATCACCCGCACTTCGCTAACCCGAGCAGGGTCGATCTTGGGCGTACCATCGGGGAACGTCTCGCGCAGACGACAGGAAAGGCGCCGCGTTTCCCCGGGACCGAGCTTCGCGGCCGCCGGCACGGCGTCCCAGCCGCTTTCCCCAACGACCCACAGCATGAAGTCCACCTCGCCGGCTCCCGTGTTGGAGACGTCGGCTTCGACGGTGGCGCGCCGGCCCAGCGGCCATCCACTCACCGGGGCCGGCAGCGAGGCCCAAGAGTAGGCGGCCGATGCCGGCGGCGGCAAATCGGCGGCCAACCGCAGCACCCCGCCTTCGAACACCGCGCGCATCCCGCGCAGACCGCCGACGAGGTTGCCCCGTCCCGGCTCGGGCCAAAGTGACACTTCCGCCGGCTCATCCGCCCCCACCGCGGGGGTGATGGAGGCGAGCCACCCGGCCACCAGCAGGAGGAATGGAGAAATCCGGCGCGCCTTCACGGCACGATCCCATGCCCGATCCGGCGCCGCCCCCGCAAGCGCCTTCCCTGAGGGCGGCGCCGTCGGGCGGACGTTCCCTCAGACGTCCCCGGCCGCGGGCCGCAGGATGAGCTCCTCGACGACGGTGCGGGGTGACATCCGCCACACGTCAAGGAAGGCACGCGCGACATCGGCCGCCGGCATCATGCGGCCGGGCGCTACGCCACTCGACTCCCAGGAAGGGCTCCAGGTCGCCCCGGGATGGACGCAGCACACGCGCAGGCCGCTGCCCTTGGTCTCGGCGCGCAGGACGCGCGCGAGGGCGGTGACGCCGGCCTTCGCGGCGCAATAGGCGGCGCCGTTCGGGTAGGCACCCAGCCCGGCGATCGAACTCATGAAGAAAACGTCGCCCCGGCCGCGGCGGCGCATCGCGGGCAGGAAAGCCCGCGTGACCAGGAACGCACTGCGCAGGTTGGCCCCGACGATGCGGTCGAATTCCGCCACGCCGAGCTCGGCGAAAGGCGCGCCGGCGAACACCCCCGCATTGTTGACCAGCACATCGACCCGGCGGAACCGCCGCGCGACCGCCGCCGCCATCGCGGCGACCGCCGCCTCGTCGGCCACGTCGCAGGGAAAGACCTCCGCACCGGCCCCGGCCGCCACGCAGGCCCGCGCGGTGGCGGCCAACCCGCGTGAGTCTCGCGCGATGAGCGCCAGCCGAGCCCGCGGCACCCCGGCGGCGAAGGCCCGCGCGATCGCCGCGCCGATGCCGCGCGAGGCGCCGGTGACGAGCACGACGGGGGAAGACATGACGGTCGAGGAGCGTGCCGCCTCAGCAGAGCAGCGAACCGAAGTCCATGAAGTCGGCGGTGAAGCCGCCCTTCACGCCCTTGCAAATCACGCTGACCGCATCGTGGGAGTGCAGCGACTCGAGGTGGGAGCAGGCGACCTCGAAGTCGGCGATGCGCCGGTCGCCGGCCAGTTCCCGGTAGAGCAGCCGCGCGGCATCCTCGACGAACTTGATGTGCGCGCCGTTAAGCTCGGCGAAGGCCTGCTCGTCCTCGCGCTTCACCATCACCTGCGTCTCGGTACGCAGCGCATGGAGACAGTGTCGCTGGATATCCTCGAAGGCGAGCGTGCGGCGCGGCGCCAGGAGGACGCGCACGCGGGCCTTGGAGCGCTGCGCGTGCGGCGTGGCGTAGGAACCCCGCGTGTGCCGGGCATGCTCGGCGAGCTCCGCGCTGCACGGGCACGTCGAAGAGTACACGAAGTCGAACTCCACCACGCGGCGAAAGGCGCCGGAGCGATCCATCGTGCCCTC
>JBBAVH010000059.1:0-15436 GCA_040397825.1 Opitutaceae bacterium | reverse complement strand
CGTCCCGCGTGTAGCCGAGGAAACGCTCGGCCGCCGGGTTGGCCTCGATCACCCGGCCGGAGGCGTCGTAGATGATCACGCCCTGTGGCATCGATTCGAACAGCAGCCGCTGCTGCTGCTCGCTGCGCGAAATCCGGTCCTGCAGGGAGCGCAGTTCGGTGATGTCGGTGAGGGTACCGACGAACCCGCCCGCCCGGCCAGGGGAGCCCGGGGTCGTCAGCGGGGTGAGCGAGCGGATGACCCACCGCGTGGAACCGTCCGCGTGGAGGAGACGGTGGTAGATGGGGCCGTCGGAGCGGGCGCGGTCCCGCAGGGCGACCTGGGCGAGACCGCGGTCCTCGGGGTGGACGGCGCGGAGCCAGCCTTGGCCGAGGGCCTCCTCGGCCTTCAGGCCGGTCATATCCCGCCAGCGTTGGTTGGTCGCGAGGCAGGCGCCGGATGAATCCAGGGAAAAGATGCCCGTCGGGGCGGCCTCCGTCATCACCCGCAGCCGGTCCTGCGCCTGTGTGGCGGCGGCGAATGCGAGGTTCACCGCGCGCGCGACCTCCGCGAATTCGGCGTGCTCCACCCCGGTGACGCGTGCCTTAGGGTTACCGGCCGCGAATTCCTCGACGGTGCTGCGCACGCGTTTCGCCGGCCGGCCCACGATCCGGTGGACCAGGAAGCCGGCCGCGGCGAGACCCGTGAGCGCGAAGATCAGCCGCTGCATCGCCATCCGGAGAAGGCCCGCACGCATGTCTTCCAGCTCGTCCGCGAACGTCATCCGCAGGTAGACGACCGCCTCGCCGGGCATGCCCCGCAGCCCGGACGATCGCCAGGGCAGCAGCGCGGCCGCGAGGCCGAAGACCTCGGTATCTTCCGGACGCAGCTTCAGGCCGCGTTCCGGCGAGCTGAGGTATTCGTTCACCGCCGCCGTGATCCTGCCGTCGCGCAGCCGCGCCAGCGGCAGCCCAACCTCATCGGGCCGGCCGGAGGCTAGCACCACGCGCTCCGGCAGCGCGAGGACCACGATGTCGGTGATCCCGGCGGTGAGGGCGAGCTGGCCGACCAGGGACTGCAGCACGCCCTGCGTCGGCACGGTTTCCGCGCCGGTCACGATCGAGGAAAGGTACGCGGCCGCCCGGGTCTTGGACGGCGTCCGCACCGTGGTCGTGAGCGGTTCCTGCAGCTGCCAGAGGCTGTAGGCGGTGAAGAGCGCGATGATGGCCCCCATGGGCACGAGGACCATCCGCAGCGACGAGGCCGTGATCCAGGCGCGGAAACGTTCGAGCAGGGGCAGCTTCATGGGCGGGAAAGCGCCTCCCGCAGGACCGAGGCGTCGAGCAGCGAATCCGCGGACATCTCGCGATCGAGGGCCCCGTAGTCCCGGAGCGCGCGCAGGGCGTCCTCGGCCGCGACCCGCAGCGTGCCGCCGGGGCCGAAACGGGCCGGCTGGCTGGCGAGCGCGGGCAGTTCGAGACCGGCCAGTTGTTCGCGCAGCTGTTCCTCCGTGGCGCCGCCGCGACCGGCCATGAGGCGCCGGGCCGCGGGATCGTTGCGCAGCGCCTCGACGGCCCGCTGGTTGGCGCGCAGCAAAGCGGCGAGTTGACGGCGCCGATCCCGGACCACGTCGGCCGGCGCGATGAGGACGTCGACGATCGCCCCGGGCACTTCGGCGCTGGAGAACAGCACCGTCGCACCGGCGTTGCGCCGCGCCTCATCCGACTCGGGAGGGTACGAGCAGATGGCGTCGATGGCGCCGGTCCGCAGTGCCTCCGCCTTTTCCCGGTGGGAGACGGGCACCTCCTTCACGTCTTCCGGGGTGAGGCCGCGGGCCCGGAGGGCCGCGGCGAGCAGCAGCACGTCGCTCGTTCCGGGCTCGATCCCGACGCGGCGGCCGCGGAGGTCCTCGAAACGGGTGATGCCCGGTCGGCCGAGGATGACATCGGGCCCGAGTGACACGTCGAGCAGCGCGACGGCGCGGGCGTCGATGCCGTCCGTCCTGCGCGTGGAGATCAGCTCGACCAGCGTGCCGCCGATCACGTCGGCTTCGCCGAGTTTCAGCAGGCGGCGCGAGGCGCCGAGGCCGTCGGTCGTGAAGATGCGCACGTTCAGGCCCTCGGCGGCGGTGAACCCGAGCTGCTCGGCCAGCCACAGGGTGTCGTAGCCCGGCCAGACATTGACGGCGATGCGCAGCGGAGCCGATCCCTCGTTTCTGCCGCACCCGGCGAGGAGCAGGACGGATGCGGCGAGCAAGGGCAGGGTGATCCTCATGATGTTCAAGACGACGGGGTGATCTCGCCGAGGGCGACGCGCAGCGCCTCCACCAGCTTCGCCTGCGAGAAGGGCTTGTCGAGGATGGCATCCACCCCCTCAACCCGCATGGCGGCCTCCCGCTGCTCGTTCAAGGTGCCGCTGGCTAGGACGATGCGGACGTCGGGCATCATGCGCCGGAGGGCGGGGACGAGGACCTCGCCGTCCATGTGCGGCATGTCGTAGTCGGTGATCACCAGCTGGATCAGGCCCGGATTGTCGGCGGCGTGGATCAGCGCCTCGGTGCCGTCGCTGGCGAGCAGCACCCTGAAGTTCAGCGAGGTCAGGACGGTGCGGCTGATCTCGCGGACGGTGTCCTCGTCGTCGACGACCAGAACGGTCTCGCCGTTGCCGCGGAATTCCCCGGCGGGACGCTCGGTGGCGGGGGTCGACGAGCCTTGGGTGGCGGCCGGGAGGTAGATCTCGAAGGCGGTGCCGGCGCCGGGGGTGGAGTCGACCCGGAGGAAGCCCTCGTGGGATCGCACGATGCCGAGCACGGTGGAGAGGCCGAGGCCGGTGCCCTTGCCAAGTTCCTTGGTGGTGAAGAACGGATCGAAGATGCGGTTGAGGACCTCGGGGGTCATGCCCGTGCCGGTGTCGCGCACGGTCCACCGCACGAAGCGGCCCGGCCGGGCGCCCTCGGTGCCGCTGGCAAAGGTGCCGTCGACCGGCGCGTTGCCGGCGAGGATCGAGATCGTGCCGCCGTGCGGCATGGCGTCGCGGGCGTTGACGCAGAGGTTGAGCAGGACCTGGTGGAGCTGGGTCGGCTCGCCGAGCACCTCCCAGAGGCCGGTCTCGAGGTCGACCTCGAGGGAGATGTTCTTCGGGAACGCGCTGCGGATGATCTGGGCCATCTCCTCGATCAGGCGTTTGGACTGCACGTTCCTGCGCTCGCCCTCCGAGCCGCGCGCGAAGGTGAGGAGCTGCTTCACCATGCCGGCCCCGCGGCGCGTGCACTTCTCCATGGTCTCGATCAGGGACGAGTTCTGCGGGTAGCGCGTCCGCAGCAGCTCCAGACCCATCGCGATGGGCGCGAGGGCGTTGTTGAGGTCGTGCGCGATGCCGCCCGAGAGCGTGCCGATGCTCTCCATGCGTTGCGCGCGGAGCTCCGTGCGCCGGGCCCGCTCGCGGGCGGTGACGTCGTCGATCTGCGCCACGACGGTGCCGCCCGGTCCGCCGTCGAGGGCCTGGACGTGGAGGTCGCCGAAGAATTCCTCGCCGTCCGGGCGCCGCCCGGAAAGGCGGACCGAACGCATGGCATCGCCGGCGCCCGGGAGCGGCTGCCCCGCCCCGAGCATGCCGGCGGTCACGAGGGCATCCCGCAACGGCAGGCCGGTGAGTTCGGCGCGGGGCCGGCCGAAGAGTTCCTCCGCCTGGCGGTTGGCGAGGCGGATGAGGCCCTCCTCGTCGATCACGACGAGGCCCGAGACGGCCGACTCGAAGAGCGCCTCGAACTGCCGCTGCGAACGCACGCGCGCCTGCTCGGCGGTGACGAGCTCCGTGACGTCGATCACCGTGCCCGAGAGCCCCGTGGTGCGCCCCTCCGCGTCGCGGACCACCTCGCCGCGCATCTGGAGGTGGCGGAGGGCGCCGTCGGGGCGCAGGATGCGCAGCGCGTTGTTCCAGCCCTCACCGGTGCGCACGGCCCGTTCGACCGCCGCGACGTGTCTGGGCAGGTCCTCGGGAACCACCGTCGAGCGGAACAGGTCCCGGTCAGGGGTGCGGTCGCCGCCCTCGCGCCCGAAGATCCGCAGCGCCTCGCGGGAGCACTCGATCCGGCCGGTGGCGAGGTCCGCCTCCCAGACGCCGAGCTTGCCGATCTCCTGGGAACGCGCGAGGCGCTCGGCGAGCCGACGGACCTCGGTCTCGGCCTGCTTGCGCTCGGTGATGTCGTGCGCGATCGCGATGACCCGCCGCTGGCCGTTGATGATGATGTTGTCGAGGTGGACGTCCTCCCAGAACACGCGGCCGTGCCGGTCGCGGTTCTTCCATTCGAAGCGGTGGGCGCCTTCGCGCGCCGCCCGATGAACGACCCGCAGGACGTCGGCGGCGGAGTAGGGCGGCTCGATCCAGAAGTCGAAGCGCTGCAGCTCCTCGAGGGAGTTCAGGCCGTAGGACTCGATCGCGCGCCGGTTGGCCTGGAGGATGGCCGCGGTCTCGGCGTCCTGCACCATGATCGAGACGCCTGCCTTCTCGAACAACGTGCGGAAACTTTCCTCGCTTTCGCGCAGCCGGGCCTCGGCCCCGAGGCGGTCGGTGATGTCACGGATGAAGCTGTTGAAGGTGAGTTCGCCGTGGACCTCGACCGCGGTGAGGGTGAGCTCAGCCTGCAGTTCGGAGCCGTCGCGACGCGTCAGGGTGGTCACGAGCCGGCGGCCGAGGACGGAACTCCGCCCGGTCGAGACGAGCCGGCGCAAGCCGCGCTGGAAGGTCGGGCGCATCCGTGGCGGCACGATCAACGACTCGATGTCGCGGCCGAGCGCATCGGCGGCGCTCCAGCCGAAGATCACCTCGGCCTGGCGGTTCCACGCCATCACGTGGCCGCCCGCGTCGGTCGTCACCACGGCCTCCAGGGCCGATTCGAGGATCCGCTTCATCTGCGACTCGCTGCGCACCAGGGCCTCCTGCGTCCGGCGCAGGTCCGCGACCTGGCTGCGGAGACGATGGAAGGCGCCGATCGCGAGCGCGATCAGCCCGAGCAGCACCAGCAGGACCACGAGGGCGCTGGTCCGCGCCCGCTGGCGCGCCGACTCCCAGTCGGCGGCCGCGAAGTCGATCCCGAGGGTGGCTTCCACGGAGCCGTCGGGACGGTGGAGGGGAACCCACGCCGTGATCCAGGTGCCCCAGTCGTCCTGCACGGGCTCGAACTCGAAGACCGTCTCGCCCTTCAGGGCCAGTTCCATGTCCTCCGTCACTTCCGGGTAGATCTTGCCGATCGGGGTGCGGTTTTCCCGCTCACCCTCGATGCGACCGTTGCGGTCGTAGTCCGTCTCCGAGTCGACGATGATCACCACCTTGCCGTCCGCCGTCTTCCGCATGGTGTAGATGTCGCTGATCTGCGGGGCGAGGCGGAGGAGCTTCCGCTGGAGCTCGATCAGCGCGAGGTAGCCGGGGTCATCCGCCGGAGTGTCGAGGGCGATCCGGTGGTGCCCGGCCTGCTCGATCTGGTCGGCGACCAGCGGGGCGATGTCCATGAGCAGGTTGCGGATGCCGGCCTGCGCTTGTTCACCGGTCCAGTTCGCCGGCCACCAGCAGGCGGCCGCGG
Source organism: Opitutaceae bacterium (assembly GCA_040397825.1). Lineage (GTDB taxonomy): Bacteria > Verrucomicrobiota > Verrucomicrobiia > Opitutales > Opitutaceae > ER46. The sequence continues at coordinate 9,879 of JBBAVH010000059.1, read as the reverse complement.
CCGCGAGGAAACCGGCGGTCATCCAAGCGCTGCCGCGGACCCCCGCCTGCCGGCGGAGGTAGCGGTGGAGAAGCAGCAGTACTCCTCCCGCCGCCGTCAGGAACAGGATGAAGTCGATTTCGCGCGCGAGCGCGGAGAGGAAGTCGTTCATGCGGGTGGGACCCGGATCAGGCGGGCGCGGAGAGTTGGGAGAGACGGAGCGCCCGGATGAGCTGCTCCTCGGTGAACGGCTTGAGGATCACGTTGTCCACGCCGAGCTGCGCCAGCTCGCGGCCCTGCTGGGCGTCGACGCGGCCGCTCACCACGATCACGGGCAGCCGGGGCAGCATGTGCCGGGCGGTGCGGACGAGCCGGAGGCCGTCGAGGCTGGGCATGTCGAGGTCCGTGATGAGGCCGCGGAGGACGAGGCGGTTCTCCGCGATCCGGATGAGCGCGTCGGTGCCGTCGGTCGCGGGGATGGTGCGGAAGCCGAGGTCCTGCAGGACCTCGCACAAGGTTTCGCGCACGCTGCCCTCGTCCTCGACGACGAGGATGGTCTCGCCGCGGCCGCGGATCGGCCGGCCGGCATCGGCTCCCGCCGGAGCGGTGGCGGGGGAGCGGTCCGTTCCCGCCGCGTCGGGCGCGGCCTCCCCCGCGGCCGGGAGGTGGAGGGAGAAGCAGGTGCCGCGGCCGGACTCGGAGGTGACACTGACGAAACCGCCGTGCCCGCGGACGATGCCGGCGACGGCCGCGAGACCGAGCCCGGAGTGACGGCCGCTCTCCCGGGTGGCGTGGAACGGCTCGAAGACCGACTTGAGTTCGCCCTCGGGAATGCTCCGGCCGGTGTCACGAACGCGCCAGACGACGTAGCGACCCGGCCGGGCGCCGGTGATGCCGGCGGCATAGGTCGCGTCGACGGCGAGGTTGGCGGCCTCAAGCGTGAGGGTGCCGCCGTCGGGCATGGCGTCGCGGGCGTTGACGCACAGGTTGAGGAGCACCTGCTGCAGTTGCGCGCGGTCGCCGAGGATCGGCCAGGCGTCGGGTGGACTCTCGGTTCCCAGGCGGATGTTGCGGGGGAAGGTCGAACCGATGAGGGCGATGAGCTCGGCGAACGCGCCGCCGGAATGGATCTCGGTCCGGGTGCCCTCCAGATTCCCCGCGAAGGTGAGGAGCTGCCGCACGATGTCGCCGCCGTGTGCGGCGCTGCCAAGCAGGTTGGCGATCGCGCGGTCCTCGGCGGGGTACTTCTTGCGGAGGAGCTGGAGCCCGAGGGTGATCGGAGTGAGGGCGTCGTTGAAGTCTCGGGCGATCCCGCCCGCGAGGTGACCGATGGCCTCCAGCCGCTGGCGCTGGACCTGCTCGGCCTCGGCCGCGCGGCGGTCGGTCACGTCGATCGCGATTCCGGTGATCCGGTTGATCGCGCCGGAGACGTCGCGCACGGGCGTCGCGCGGTCGAGGATGCGCCGTACGGTCCCGTCGGGGCGGAGCAGGCGGTACTCGAGTTCAGCCGGGGCCACGGCCCGCTGGGTCACGAACGCGTCGTAGGCCGCCCGGTCTTCCTCCGCGACGGTTTCCCGCCACTCCGCGGGCGACGCCGGTGCCCGGCCGGCCGGGCCCGCGAGGCGTGCGTACGATGGCGAGGTGAAAAGGAAGGTGCCGGTGGATGCCTCGGCCATGTAAAGGCCCTCTTCGATCGTCTCGGCGACCTGCCGGAGGCGCAGTGCAGACTCGGCGAGGGCAGCGGTGCGTTCCCGTACCAGCGCCTCCAGGTTCCGCTGCAGCTCGCCGGCCTCCGCCTCGGCGCGCAGGCGCCGGTGGTGCTCGACGGCCAGCGAAACGCAGTCCGCCACCGACGTGGCGAATCTCACCTCGTCGGGCTGCCAACGCCGGGTGGTTTCCGCGTGGGTGAACAGGACGCAGCCACCCGGCCGACCTTCGCGCGCAAGCTGTGCCGCGAGCAGCCCGACCGCTCCGGTGGGCATCGGGTCCGCGCCGGACAGGGCGGCCAACGCGGGCGCTTCGTCGAGGGAGGCGGCGGCGAGGGGAGCGTCGGAAGAAAGCGCCGCGAGCAGCGCTTGGGAGGAGGCCGGGGAGGCGGTGACGCCCGCCTCGTGATCCGGAGTTCCGGCGCGGTGCCGGCTGCGGCAGGTGAGCGCCGATTCGCCGGGGGTCGCAAGCCAGACGGCGGACGAGTGCAGCGCGAGGCATTCCCGCGTCGTCGCGGTGACCAGCGCGAGGTAGGCCGCGAGCTCATCCTCGTGGCGTTCGCGCAGGAGCAGCAGCGCCGCCTGGAGGCGTTGCGCGCGTTCCCGTTCGCCGCGTTCCTGCTCCACCTTCCGCCGCTTCTCGGTGACGTCGCGCATCACCGTGCGGGTCGCCACCGGCCGGCCTCCCTCGCGACGCACGGTCGCCCGCCCCTGCAGGATCACCGGCCGGCCGTCATGGCGGACGAACGTCGCCTCGAACTCGCCGACATCCTCACCCGCCATGAGCCGCTGGAAGAGTGCGCCGCAATGGGCCTGGCAATCGGGGTGGATGAGGCTGAACAGGTTCAGGCCGGCGACGTCCGCGTCGCCGTAGCCGAGCGTCTCGCGCCACGCCCGGTTCACGAACTGCAGCCGTCCCTCTGGGCTCACGCTCTGGATGACCTCGGAGGTGCCTTCGAAAAGGTCGCTCAGCCGCTCGGCGGTCTCGCGGGCGCGCCGCTCCTCCCGCCGGCGCCGCGCGGCCGCCTGCACGCGCGCCGGAAGTTCCGACAGGTGCGCATCGCGGGGAAGCTTCGCGAGGTAGTCCGCGAAGCCGGCGCGCAGCGCGCGGGCGGCGACGGCCTCCTCGCCCCGGCTGGTCAGGAGGATCACGGCGCGGCCCTCCGCCGCCTCGGCCGTGGGAAAGAGGTCGAAGGCCTCGCCGTCGGGCAGCGTGAGTTCCGTGAGCACGACTTCGGCCGGCGCGGTGGCGAGCAGGGCGCGCGCCTCCTCGAGGCGCGTCGCGTGCCGGACGTCCCAGTCGAGGGAAAGCTCCCGGGCGAGGTCGGCTACTCGCCGGTGGGCGGCGTCGTCGTCGATCAGGAGGATGGTGAGTTTCTCGCTCATGGCGTCGGATGCCCCAGGGTGGGTGCAAGGGCCCCGGCGTACGGGAATGCGGCCGGCGGAATCTCCCCGGAGCGCGGCAGGGCAAGGGTACGTTTCATGGAGGGTGTTTCAGCGGGGCTTCGCCGGGTCGACCGGGACGCCGCCGGCCGGGCTGCTCCCGCTGGTTTCAGCCGTCCCTGGGGCGAGGCTCCGCGTGATCCCGCGGGCGAGGGCGCTGATCCTGCGCAGGGCCTCGGGCGCGGGAGCGGCGCCGTTTTCACCGATCTGCGCGGCGAGCGCGGCCAGTTCCCCGGCGGCGGACCGGGCGGTCGCGAGGTCGGCTTCGGCGGGGATGGACGCGGCCGCGCGGCTCACGCGGATGAACCCGGCCTCGGGCGTGCGGGACAGGGTGAGTTCCTCGGTGAACTCCGTTCCGTCGCGCCGGCGGGAGCGCACGCGTCCCGACCAGCGGCCGTCGGCACGTACGACCGGCGACACCTCGCGCTCGATGCGGCGCAGTTCGTCCTCGTCGTGCAGGCTCCGCCAGTTCCGTCCGATCAGGTCCATGCCCCGCTCGTGGTTGAACAGCCGGGCGAAGGCGTGGTTCACGTAGGTGAACTGCCCCTCGCCATCGAGCAGCGCGATGCACTCGGTGGTGGCGTCGAGCGCGGCCAGGTGGCGTTCCCACGCGCGCGCGTCGTCCAGCTCGCGCTGCCGGCTCAGGCGGCGGAGCTCCAGCTGGGCCACCACGCGGCGGCTGAGGATTTCAAGCGCCTCGCGCTGCGCCGTGTTGAGCTCGCGCGGCCGCCGATCGATCACGCACAGCGTGCCCAGCCGGTGGCCGGAGGCCGTGCGGAGGGGGGCGCCGGCGTAGAAGCGGATCCCCGGTGAACCGACCACGAAGGGATTCCCCTCGAAGCGCGGATCCGCGGTGGCGTCGGGCACCTCGGTGATGCCGTCCTCCAGGATGGCGTGCGCGCAGAAGGCGAGGTCGCGCGGCGTCTGCTCGACCTCGAGGCCGATCCGGCTCTTGAACCATTGGCGGTCCGCGTCGATCAGGGAGATGAGGGAGATCGGTGTCCCGCAGATCCGCGAGGCGATCGCCGTGAAGTCGTCGAATTCGCGCTCGGCCGGCGTATCGAGCACGCCGTAGGAGCGGAGTTCCGCCAGGCGTTGGGCATCGTCGGGAGGGATCGGGGGAGGCTTCATCATTCGGAGGATCTCCGCGCCGCGAAGCGCAGTTGGAAGCGGGTGCCGCGGGAGCGCGAGGGCAGGAATCGCACATCGCCGCCGGCGCGGGCGGCCGCGGCGCGGGCGATGACGAGACCCAGGCCCGTGCCGGGCGATTCGCGCGCCGCGGTCCCGCGGAAGAACGGCGTGAAGAGCCGTCGGCCCTCGCCGGCGGGCACGCCGGGTCCGTCGTCCGTCACCGTGATCTTCAGCCCTCCCTTGATGACGCCGGCGGTGACCGTCGCCCGCGAGTCGGGCGGGGGATGCAGGAGGGCGTTGCGGAGCAGACAGCCCAAGGCGAGGCCGGCGGGTTCGCCCGCGAAGCTCCATTTCCCCGGCGGCGCGGGGTCCCGCGTGAGCGTCACCCGCCGACCGGGGACGGATATGCGCGCCGCGTCCAGCCCGCGGTCCAGCCACTCACCGAGGTCCTCGTGCGACCGCACCGCCGGCGGGCCCGCGAGGGACCGACCGAGGTCGTCCAGCTGCTCGAGCAGGCGACGGAGCTCCTCCCCGGAATCCCGGAGGGCGCGGCGCCACCGCGACTTCAGCCGATCGTCGGCTCCGGCGCCGTGCTCGGCGAGCAGGTGGCAGGCGGCCCGCGATGCCGCGGCGTGGTTCTTCAGCAGGTGCACGGCGGGCACGAGCAGTTCCCCAAGCTCGGGCGTGGCGTTGGAATCGGTCCGGCGGGAGGGACGGCGGGTCATGCCGTAGCCTCCTCTTCCGCCGCGCCGGTTGCCGCCGGCAGGGTGGCCGCCCCGGGCACGAGGCCGAGCCGGACGGCCAGCAGGTAGAAGTCGCGCTTGGTTCGGGCCCCCGTCGCGCGGGCGATGCGTTGCCGCACCTTGTACACGCCCGAGGCCGACAAGTTGACGTGGGCCGCGATGTCTCGCACCGGCTCGTGGAGGGCGAGGCGGCGCAGCACTCCGAGGTCCCCGGTCTGGAGCAAGCGGTTGTCGCCGTGGCCGCGGGCGTGATCGCGGAGTACCTCGGCGGCGCGGGGCGTGAGGCAATATTCGCCGCGGGCCGCGCGACGCAGCGTTTCGATCACGTCGGGGATGCCGCTGGTCTTCTCGATGAAGGCATGGGCGCCAAGCCCGTATGCCATCGTGATCGCGGCGGGATGGTTCGCCGCGGTGCAGACGACGATCCGGGTGCCGGTGTTCCGGGCTACCAGGAGCTCGATGAGCTCGAGCCCGCTGCGGTCGGGCAGCATGAGATCGAGCATGACGACGTCGGCCTCGATCCTGCGCATGAGTTCCTCCGCCGCGGCGGCGGTACCGACTGAGCCGACGACCTGGAACCCGGGTTGCGCGGCGAGGATCTCGAGCAACATGGCCGCGAAGAGGTTCTGGTCCTCCACGATGAGAACGCGGATGGGCTTTCCCTTAGGCCGAGGCTCGGTGGTTCCGGATGCCTGGTGCATTTTCCTGCCACGATGCGGAACATTTCTCTAAACTCATTCAATAAAAGTGCCGTAATTCCGGCTGAAGAATGCGTGTAAGTACTTACTTGGGGCGGTAACAAAGGCCCTACAACGCGCCCTGCGGCGGCGCGGCGTCGGGATCGCCGGGCAAGGTTGGGGGAATCACCCCAGGTCGTCGCGATGAGCCCCCACGAGACCGACCTCGATCGCGTAGCGGGTGAGGTCCTGCGGGGTATGCGCGTTGGCGCGCTCCATCAGCGATTGCCGAAGCCGGTAGACCTTCTGAACGGAGAGCCCGAGGTCGTGGGCGGTGGCCTTGATTGTGCTCCCGCGGGCGAGCTTCTCGAGCACCTTGAGCTCGACGTCATCGGAGCGCCGGCGGCTGCGGGTGGGTGGGCGCAGCAGCGAGGTCAGCAGCCGGCTCGGGCCCTGGCTGAAATGCATGCCGCCCTCACGGAGGCGGTTGAGGGCGATCTTCAGTTCATCGAGCGAGTCGCTCTTCTCCACGTAGCCGGCGGCGCCGTGGGCGAGGGACAATTGCAGCGAGTGGATCGTCGCCGTGGCGGAGTAGATGAGCACGCGCGGCGGGCGCGGCAGCTCCCCGAGCCGGTGCAGGGCCGCGACTCCGCCGTCGCCGCGGATCATGAGGTCGAGCACGATGACGTCGATGCCTCCGGCGCGGGCGGCTTCCACGGCCGGATCGGCGGCCGGGCTGGACCCCGCGACGGTGAAGCCCGGGATGAGGCCCACGAACGACTCGAGCAGCTGACGGATCGAGAGGTGGTCCTCGATGATCCAGACGCGGCAAGGCCCCTTCGGCGGTGGCGAGGGATCCTTGTCGGCGGGTTTCATGACCGGGGCATGGAGGCGGATGACGGATTTCCGCCCGGAAACGTACGCGGGCGCAAGCCCGCGGGTTCGGCGAGGGATCGCGCGTTCAGTCGCGGGCGAGGGAGCGGTTGAGGGCGCTGACGATCGCCTTGATGGAGGCGAGCTCGATGTTGGTGTCGATGCCCGCGCCGAAAAGGACCTGGCCGCGGTCGGTGCGCACCTGGATGTAGCTCACGGCGCGGGCTTCGGAGCCCTGGCCGAGTGAGTGCTCCGCGTAGCTGAGCACCTCGAGGCGCGGCAGCGTGGTGCCGGCGAGCGCGCGGGTGAAGGCGTCGATCGGGCCGTTGCCGGATCCCGTGAGGCGGTGTGACTGGCCGTCGATCTCGAGCTCGGCCTCGCAGGTGACCGCGCTGTCGCTTTCGGTGCTCTTGAAGTGCCGGATGGCGACGGGTGACGCGCGCTCGAGATACTCGCGCCGGAAGACCGCCAGGATCTCGTCGGGGGGCAGCTCGGTGCCCTTGGCGTCGGCGACGTCGTTCACGATGCGGCCGATCTCCTTGTGCATCGCCTTCGGGAGCGAGTAGCCGAACTCGTTCTCGAGCACGTAGGCCACGCCGCCCTTGCCCGACTGCGCGTTGATGCGGATGATCGCGCGGTAGCTGCGGCCGATGTCCGCCGGGTCGATCGGGATGTAGAGCACGTCCCAGGGCTCGCCCGGCTTCTGCGCGGCCCAGGACTTCTTGATGGCGTCCTGATGGGAACCGCTGAAGGCGGTGAAGGTGAGCTCGCCCGCGTAGGGCTGACGAGGCGGGACCTCGAGGCGGGTGCAGCGTTCGTAGACCTCGCGGATCGCGTTGATGTCGCCGAAGTCTAGCCCGGGGTGGATACCGTGGGTGTAGAGGTTCAGGGCGACGGTGACGATGTCGAGGTTGCCGGTGCGCTCGCCGTTGCCGAAGAGCGTGCCCTCGACGCGGTCGGCGCCGGCGAGGAGCGCGAGCTCGGTCGCGGCGACGCCGGTGCCGCGGTCGTTGTGGGTGTGGAGCGAGACGAGCGTGCGGTCGCGGCGCGTGAGGTGGCGGCACATCCACTCGATCTGGTCGGCGTGGACGTTGGGCGTGGCGTACTCGACCGTCGCGGGCAGATTGAGGATGATCTTTTCCCCGACGGTCGGGCCCCACGCGTCGGTGACGGCCTCGCAGACCTCGAGGGCGAAATCGAGCTCGGTGCTGGTGAAGCTCTCGGGCGAGTACTGGAAGCGCAGGCGGGTGCCGGCGGCGACGAGTGGGGCGGAGTGGCGTTTCACCCACTCGGTGCCTTGCACGGCGATGCGGCGGATGTCTTCGCGCGAGGCGTTGAAGACGTGCCGCCGCTGCGCGGGCGAGGTGGAGTTGTAGAGGTGGAAGATCGCGTGCTTCGCCCCGCGGAGGGCCTCGAGGCTGCGGACGATGAGCTCCTCGCGGCACTGGCAGAGGATCTGGATCGCGACGTCATCGGGGATCAGGCCGCCTTCGATCAGCCGCCGGCAGAAATCGAACTCGATCTGGGAAGCGCTCGGGAAGCCCACCTCGATCTCCTTGAAGCCGATGCGCACCAGCATCGCGAAGTACTCCAGCTTCTCATCCACGCTCATCGGCTGCGCCAGTGCCTGGTTGCCGTCGCGCAGGTCGACGCTGCACCAGAGCGGCGCGCGGGTGAGCACGCGGCCCGGCCATTGGCGGTCGGGGAGTTGGACCGGCGGGAAGGGCCGGTACTTGGTGACGGGGGCGGGTTGCATGGCCGGAAAATCGACTGACAAGTTGGTTGGACGGTGCTGGCCGGCGGTCGGGCCGGCCGTGGTCTGCGGGGCTGCCGGCGCGGGGCGCCGGAGCGGAAAGGCTCCTACGCACGACCCGCCGCGGACGGCTGCTCAGAGGTCGTGCGCGCTCGTAAGTCGGAGGGCTTGCGGCCGCGTTGCCATGGGCGCGGAGACATAGCGGCGGGGCCGGACTCAAGTCAAGGTTCGCGCCCGGAAGCACGTCTCCCGCGCGCGCCGGCACGCGCTTACCGACCGAAACTTGGGGGGTTTTCGCTCCTGTAACCCGCCCCACCAAGCCACGTCTTGCGTGACGTGACCGCCCTTGCCTCGATGAGCCGATGCCCGCCGCCGACCTGCCGCACTTCGACGTCGCGGGTTGTCTCGCGCGCGTGCGGCGGCAGGACCAGCAGGCCGCCCGGGAGCTGGTTGACCATCTCTATCCCCTCGTGGTGCGGATCGTCCGTTCCCATCTGCCGCGCCGGGTTGCGGAGGAGGATCTCTGTCAGGAGGTTTTCCTGAAGATGTTCTCCCGGCTCGCCCAGTACCAGGGTGCAGTGCCCTTCACGCACTGGGTCTCCCGCATCGCGGTGACGACCTGCATCGATCACCTGCGCGCCCAACGCCGGCGCCCGGAGTTCCGCTGGGCCGACCTTTCGGAGAACGAGGCCCAGGTGCTCGACGCCGTGCTCACGGGCGATAATGACGTGGCCGCCAACGACGCGCTGGCCGCCCGCGAGCTGGTCCACAAGCTTCTCTCCCAGCTGAAGCCCGAGGACCAGCTGGTGGTACGCATGCTTGACCTCGAGCAGCGCAGCATCGCCGAGATCGCGGTCGTGACCGGCTGGAACCAGTCCCTCGTAAAGGTCCGGGCCTTCCGCGCCCGGCGTAAGTTGCAGAAGCTTTTTCAGGAACTCAGGAAAAAGGAACGCTCATGAAACCAGCAAAACCCGACCTGCTTGCCGCTTGGTCCCGGCTCGTCCGCGCCGCGCGGCCGGCCTCTGAAGCCCGCCCGGAGGAGGCTCCGTTCGGCTTCGCCACCCGGGTCGCCGCGCTCGGCCTCGCGGCCCGCGCGGAGGCTCCGGCGCTCGTGGAGGCCTTCGCGCTGCGCGCGGTCGCGCTCGCCGGTTTCGCCGCGGTGCTGGCCGTGCTGCTGAACCTCGGGGAGGTCGTGGCCTTCGGCAACGGCGACGACCTCGTCGCCTTCAGTGATTCCGTCTCGGTGGTGCTGGCGCTGGTGGACTGACCATGGACCGCCCCTGGAAGGTCATCCTCGCGTTTGTCGGCGTGTTCATCGCCGGCGCCGTCTTCGGCGGAATGTTCACGCTTCGTTCGGGCGCGGGCCCGTCGGACCGCCCGGCCAAGGCGGCGAAGGCGGCTGGCAAGGAGCCCGGTGGCCGCATCTATCCGCAGCTCATGCGCCAGTTGACGCAGCGGCTCAGCCCGACGCCCGAGCAGCAGAAGGCCATCACGCCGATCGTGGCGCGCGCGGCCGAGGACCTGCAGCGGATGCAGCGGGAGCACCTGGCCGACACCACGCGCACGACCGAGCG
>JBBAVH010000058.1:0-16397 GCA_040397825.1 Opitutaceae bacterium | reverse complement strand
GGTTGAAGCGGGGCAGGGTGATGACGTTGGCGATGTTGCCGGCGCGCTCGCCCATGTGGCGCCAGGAGGCGTTGGCGAACCAGGCGCGGGTGCGGTAGTCGAGGGTGGTGTTGAGGATGAAGTCGGGGTTGTTGTCGGCCGGCTTGCCCGAGAAATCGAGGTAGCTGTCGTCGTCGCGGCCGTTCACGCCGGCGACGAACACCTTCCAGATGGTGTTGGTGGACTTCTGGGAGGTGAAGACGGAGCGGAGGCGCAGCCGCTCGCTGAAGCGGTACTCGCCCTCGAGCTCGATGCCGTAGGACGTCACCATGTTGTAGATGGGATCCGGGTAATACGGCGTGGCGCCGTCGGCCTCGGTGGCCTGGGGGTTGCTGTTGATGTTGCCGAGTCGGCTCCAGAACGGCGTGAGGGTGAGCGTGAGGTCCTTGCGCTTCCAGCGGTAGCCCAGCTCCCATTGCTCGACCGTCTGCGGCCTGGGGCGGAGGTTGTTGAGGCGGAAGACCGAATTGTAATTGCGGAAAAACCCGTAGTCGGGGGCCTTCTCGCCATCGGCGAACCGGACGTAGAACGAGTTCTCGTTGTCGATGACGAAGTTGGTGGCGACGGACCACGAGAAGCTGAGGACGTCCTTGTCGAAGAACCACTTCGCGGCCGCGTTGGGGATCTGGAAGCGGTTGTCGTACATCGTGAGCGGGTCGCCGTCGGCGCCGCCGTAGGTGGGGTCCCAGTTCCCGAGGGGATTCTGCACGCCGGACTGGTTGAAGCCCTTCACGCGGAACTTCTCGCCGCGGAAGCCCCAGTCGATTCCCCAGCGCTGGGTGATGTCCCATTTGTGGCCGAAGAAGTAGGCGAGCTGGCGCGCGATCGCCTCGTCGCGCACGTAGCCCACGCCGAGCGCGGTGAAGCCCTCGGGGTTGGTGAGCTGGACGGTCCGGCCGTTCCAGCCGGCGACGCCGGCGAGGGTGGCGGCGGGGGTGCCGGCGGGCGCGGTGGCGGCGGTGGCGGGGATCCAGCGGATGCCGAGGGGCTCCGGCTGCTCGGTGAGGGGAGAGGCGGTGCGGCCGCCGCTCGACTGGCGGTCGGAGATGTCGGCGTAGCCGAAGTAGCCGCCGAAGGTGAACGACATCGAGCCGAGCTTCTTCGTGATGGAGAGGCGCTCCATCAGCTCGTCCATGTGCTCGTTGGCGACGCGGCCGTTGTTCGTCCAGAGGGCGTTGGGGAGGATCTGCTGGTTGGGCAGGTTGGCGAAGCGCACGACCTGGCCGGCCTGGACCATGGCGTTGGCGTTGACGGTGTAGGAGCCGTTGGAGGTCACCTCGGCGAGGACCGTGCCCTTCGCGCGGTCGTAGAACTGGTAAAGTCCCGGGGGCACGCGGCCGTTGAGCGCCGTGCCGCCGCCGCTGAACTGGATGCCCATGTTGCTGAAGAAATTGGGCCAGTCGAGGGAGCGGGGCGTGACGCCCGAACTCGAGTTCCAATCGGCCCAGCTGCGGCTGAACTTCACGTTGTGATTGAGCGACCAGCCGCCGCCGAAGTCGTGCTTCCACTCGGCGCCGCCGTAGCGCTGGCGGGAGCGCACGGCGTCGGCCGAATCGAAGGTCGCGAAGGTCTTGTCGGACTCGCGCGGATACTGGAACGAAGTCTTCGGGAAGAGGTTCGTGCTGAAGCGGCTGAGTCCCGGGTACTGCTTCGGGTCCTGCGGATCGCGGGCGAGCAGGTACTCGTACCAGTGGTTCCGGTCGTCGAGGTACTTGGCGTAGATCTTCACCGAGCCGCGGCCGTAGTCCTTGTACAGGTTGCCGCGCAGGTTGAAGCCGTTGTTCATCGGGTACCCATCGGCCGGGCGGTGGCCCTCGGCGTAGCGGTAGAAGCCGCCGACGCTGTAGGTCCAGCCCTTCTTCCCGAGCGGGCCGCCGACCACGCCCTCGACCCGGTAATGGGGCGACGCGCGGCCCTCGAGGCCGTAGCGGGTGCGGATTTCCCCGCCGAACTCCGAGGAGCCGACGCGGCTGATGTAGTTGAACGCGCCGCCGGGGGAGTTCGACGACGTGATCGAGGCGCTCCCGCCGCGCACGGCCTCCACGCGCTGCAGGGTGCCGTCGGGGCGGTTGAAGTAGCTGGCGTTGTAGTTGCCGAAGTTGACGTTCGTGAGCGGCAGCCCGTCCTCCTGCATCGAGACGTAGTACTGGCCCGTCGCGCCGTCGCTGCTGTCGGCGGAGATGCCCCGCGAGTACACCATGCCGCGGATCTCGCCCAGGGAGGAATTCACGAACACGCCCGCGACGTTCAGCAGGATGTCGTCCGCGCTCAGCGGCACCTGGTCGGCGATCACGCTGATGTCGACCGCGGTGATGGCGGTCGTGGCCTTCTTGGCCTCGGTGGCGTTGAAGACGCCGGTGACGACAAACTCGTCGAGCTTGACGGCGTCGGCGGGTTTCGCGGCCGCCGTGGAGGTGGTGGGTGCGGTCTGGGCGGCGAGCGGGGCCGCGCAGGCGGCGAGGAGCAACGGCAGCAGCAGGGTATGACGGGGTTTCATGGGGCAGGAGGGAAGGGGAAAGCAGGCGCCGTGACGCGCTTGCCGGGGAGGGGAGTCGCGAATCACACGGGAAATTCGCGCGAGGTGAACCCGAAACTTCGTCGGGAGAAAATCGCCGAAATCACCTCCGCTGTGCCCGCGGCGGCAGCCGCGGATGCGAGTTTGGCTCAACTGCGGGCGTGGAACGCGGCCTCGGCGAGGGTGTGGCCGCGCCGGCAGCCGCGGATGCGGCAAGCCGGCCCTGCCTGGAACCAATCGGGTCAGCCCCGGATTCACCGACCCTGCCTCACCGACTCCCCTTTCCGAGGGCAGACCTAGGTTGCTGGTTTCGTCCCGGCCCCATCACCTCCGACCGTTTCGCCTGACCCCGTTCAGTCGCCCGCGGGGGAAAGTTCAGCGGAGTTTCGCGGCCTCATCCATGAGCGGGTGTTCGAATGCCGAGGCGTAGGCGTCGAGGGCGCGGGCCGGGATGCGCAGCTTCCTCGCGGCCTTGCGCCAGTCGGCCACCACGGCGTGCACCTCGCGGACGATGGCTTTCGCGGCGCTGGGCTTCAGTCCGAAGCGCGGGGCGGCCTCCAAGGCGGCCTCGATGCTGGAGTCAGAAGCCTCCTCCGAGATGGACGTCTTGGGCATCTGGGCGCGCTCGATCTCGGGGACGGGATTGAGGTCGTAGGCGGGGGAGAGCGACCACTTGCCCGCGGTGCGCATCAGGAAGCCGTGGTTGCGCAGGTGATCGTCGTAGTTGCTCGCGAGCAGGGAGAACACGAGACGGCGCCAGAGCTCACGCAGGTCGCCGGTCACGTCGTCACCGAACTGGCGGATGCCGTCGGCGAGAAGGGTGTAGGCTCCAGGCTCACCGTGCGGCAGCCCCAGCAGGGTGTTCGCGGAGATGAAGGGCAGACGTTGCGCACCTGCGCGATCGAAGCGCGTGATGACCGACACGCCGCGACCGCCGACCGTGATGAGTCGGGACTCGGCCACGTTGATGCCGGCCTGCTTGGCCAAATGGAGGGCGAGCACCTCGCCGGCGGCGATGTCGCGCATGTCGTCGGGCTGGGGAAACTTGGCCATGGCGAGCCGGCCGTCGTTCAGGGTGACCGCCGACTTCGGGCGGGCACCACCCAGCGGCGAGCCGGCCCCGAACAGTAAGCGCAGGTCGGCGGCGGTTTCGGTCTCGCCGTGGATCGCATCAGCGGCCCGCAGGAGCACGGCAAGGCTCACCATGGGAGGCAGCTTGCCCGCATTGGCGGCGAGGAAGGGACCCGCCGGTTCGGTGCGGAACCGCAAGGCGCCGATCCGGGCGGTGTCGTCGAGCGCGAGGACGTAGTCGATTTCGCGGTAGGGCTTGCGGTCGAGGATCTGCTTGCGGACGGCGCGCTCGATCAGGATCCGTCCCCAGCGGTCAGGACCGCAGTCCTGCATCGCCCCGAACAACGAGGCCCCGTGAACCGGACTGGGGCCCAGCGGCAGAGCGGTGGGGTCGATGGAAAACGAGCCGGTGCGAGCCAGCCACTCGCGGGCATACTCGAAAGTCACGGCCGCGTTGCGCTCGGCGGCGTGCAGGCGCCCCACCAGAGGCGTCGTGCCCTGCCAATCGATGTAAACCTCGATGCTCATGCCTGCGGACGCCGAATGCGCTTGGGCAAACGCTCTTCATCGAGGTTGAGTCCGATCGCGTCGTCGCCCGGGGAGGCAAGGTTGGCGAGCCGGTCGTGGAACTGGAGGATGAAGGCCGCCGTGGCCAACGTGCCGGCGGCCACCTTCGGATCGCCTCGCTCCATGCGCCAGAGCGTGTCCCGACTCACGAAGAGGCGGGCCGCCATGTCTTCGGTCGAGATGCCGCGCTTCCTCCGGGCCAAAGCGAGTTCCCGGCCCAGTTTGCGAAGGGCATGGGCAGCAGGAAGGGGCAGCGAGGACGTAGCGCTCACGGAAACAACGTCAGATATAACGGACTATAAGTCAAATAACGTCTGATAGGACAGACGTAGGCCGGCCCCTTGGCCACCGGCCCTTTTGGCCCCGCCCACACGGGGCCCGCACGCGCGGAGAGCAGTCGCAAGGCCCGTGCCCCGAGACCCGGTCCTCGTGGACACGAGGAACCCGACGCGAAGACGGCGAAATCGAAACCTCAAGCCGGCGCAGGGAGTTTCCGCCTGAGTCGCCCCACCACCCTCGCTTCGGTCGTGCGCCGCAATTCATGCATCCCAGATGCGGAGCACCCGCCACCCGCGGCGGCGCAGTTCGCGGTTCACCTCGCGGTCCCGCTCCCGGTTGCGCGCGGACGAACCGAGGGGGTCAGGCTGCAACCTGCAACTTCAGCCGGCTGAAATGAATACTGGGCCCGTCAGAAACTCGTGACCGGGCGGCGGGCCGCGGGGTGGGCGCAAGGGGGCGGGCATTTGTTTCTACGAGTTCATTTTACCATCATCTGTCGCAGGTTGCAGCCTGGCCCCCGCGGATCGGCCCGCTGTGGCTGCGGCTGCAGCCGCGGAGTATTCACGACCGACCATCGCGAGTCGGTGATTCAGCGACCCGGTCGGCGACCGGCCGTCGAACCGACCTTCCGAACTTCCGCGTCTCCCAATTTCCCGCTTTTCCACTTTTCCACCCTCCCAATTTTCCGTCCCACCCGCCGCTCGCCCGTCCGTCCCAGCTCATGCTCCCAGATGCGGAGCACCCGCCACCCGCGGCGGCGCAGTTCGCGGTTCACCTCGCGGTCCCGCTCCCGGTTGCGCGCGATCTTCTCCCGCCAGAACCGCGCGTTGCCCTTCGGCAACGTGCCGTGCCGCGGACACCCGTGCCAGAAGCAGCCGTCGACGAACACCGCCAGCCGCCGCGCCGGAAACGCGAAGTCGGGCCGCCCGGGCAACGGGTACTGACGCCGCCAGCCCGTGATCCCGTGCGCCCGGAAAATCGCCGCCAGGCGCACCTCCGTCGTGCGGTTACCCTTCCCGCGGATCCGCGCCATCAGCTCCGACCGCTTCGCCTTGGTCCAGATGTCGGCCAGCGGCGGTGCAAAGGGACCCACAAAGCTCAGTGACCACGCCTTCGCGTCCTGCTCTGGCCAGAGGAGGCAGATTCACCGCCGGTTGTTGCACGTTTCAACCTGACCTCCTCGGATCGGCCGCGTGAGCGGCATCTTGAGTGCTGAAAAATTGGACGCTCTCGCCGAAATGCTCGAAACCGAGTTCCAGTTGCGCGTGGAACGCCATCCGGACGAAATCGTGCTGCGCAGCAAGGGATAGGGGAGGCCTCCCCTCGTTCCGTGCCGGGGTTCCGGGTGAGGGACCGGGACGTGATAACCTTGCAAAACTTCCGTGGCATGGAAGGAATACAGCATGATTCATCGTCTGGCCGATGCCCGCATCCGCGAGTTGGTCACGCGTTTTCCGGCGGTCGCCGTGCTGGGACCGCGTCAGGTCGGCAAGACAACTTTGGCTCGGCGGCTCGTGGAGGAGCTTGGGGCCGGGGCCATCTATCTGGATCTGGAGTTGCCGTCGCATCGGGCGAGGCTCTCCGACCCCGAGGTCTATTTCAGCTCCCAGGAAGGCCGCTTGGTCGTGCTGGATGAAATCCAGCGCGTGCCGGGACTTTTCGAGGTCCTGCGCGGCGTCATCGACGAGCGCCGCCGCCGAGGTCGCCGCCACCAGCAGTTTCTCCTGCTGGGTTCGGCGTCGATCGATCTTCTCCAGCAGTCGTCCGAAACCCTGGCCGGGCGCATCGCCTACTCTGAACTCACTCCGCTGTTGGTGGAGGAGGTTGCGACCAGGAAATGCGGCGACCGCGACCGGCTTTGGGTGCGGGGTGGTTTTCCCGACAGCTTCCTGGCGGCGGACGAGTCCGCGAGCATCGAGTGGCGCGAGGAGTTCATCGGCACCTATCTGGAACGGGACATTCCCCTGCTGGGCCCGAGGATTCCCGCGGAAACGCTGCGCCGCTTCTGGACCATGCTCGCCCACGAGCAGGGCATGCTGCTGAATGCGGCGGCGGTCGCCGGAGCCATCGGGGTCAGCGGCCAGACGGTCGGACGCTATTTGGACCTCATGGTCGACCTGCTCCTCGTGCGCCGTTTGCCGCCATGGTCCAAAAACGCGGGAAAACGGCTGGTCCGCTCGCCCAAGGTCTACGTGCGCGACAGTGGTCTGGTGCATGCCCTGCTGGGGCTGCGGGATCTTGATGCCGTCCTTGGACACCCTGTGACCGGAGGCAGTTGGGAGGGGTTCGTGATCGAAAACCTGCTGGCGGCCGCGCCGAGCGGGACGTCGGCGTGCTTTTACCGGACCGCCGTCGGAGCCGAGATCGACCTCGTGTTGGAACTGCCACCGAAGGAGCGCTGGGCCATTGAGATCAAGCGATCTTCCGCTCCGGTGTTGTCGAAGGGATTTTACCTCGGCTGCGACGATATCAAGGCGACGAGACGATTCGTGGTTCATGCCGGCGAGGACGCCTTTGGCCTTGGCGACGGCGTGGAAGCCGTCTCGCTCTCCGGTGCGCTTGCAGCGTTGCGAGGCCGGCCCTGAGTGAAAACTCCGGCCCCGCGGATCGGCCCGCTGTGGCTGCGGCTGCAGCCGCGGAGTATTCACGACCGACCATCGCGAGTCGGTGATTCAGCGACCCGGTCGACGACCGGCCGTCGAACCGACCTTCCGAACTTCCGCGTCTCCCGATTTCCCGCTTTTCCACTTTTGCACCCGCATCTCCCCATCTTCCGCCCTCACCCGTCTTCCTCTCTCCCCCGTCTCCCAATCTTCGACGTCTTCCGCGTCTTCCACTTTTCCACCCTCCCCATTTTCCGTCCCACCCGCCCCTCGCCCATCCGTCCAAGTCCATGCTCTCATATGCGGAGCACCCGCCACCCGCGGCGGCGTAGTTCGCGGTCCACCTCGCGGTCGCGCTCCCGGTTGCGCGCGATCTTCTCCCGCCAGAACCGCGCGTTGCCCTTCGGCGACGTGCCGTGCCGCGGACACCCGTGCCAGAAGCAGCCGTCGACGAACACCGCCAGCCGCCGCGCCGGAAACGCGAAGTCGGGCCGCCCGGGCAACGGGTACTGACGCCGCCAGCCCGTGATCCCGTGCGCCCGGAAAATCGCCGCCAGGCGCACCTCCGTCGTGCGGTTACCCTTCCCGCGGATCCGCGCCATCAGCTCCGACCGCTTCGCCTTGGTCCAGATGTCGGCCAGCGGCGGTGCAAAGGGACCCACAAAGCTCAGTGACCACGCCTTCGCGTCCTGCTCTGGCCAGAGGAGGCAGATTCACCGCCGGTTGTTGCACGTTTCAACCTGACCCCCTCGGATCGGCCTCTCGGATCCATCACCACGCGGCGGAGCACAACGAACCGTGAACGTTCAAAGCGCGCGAGGAAGGCGCTTGGTCAGAAATGCACCCAGCTTGGTCAGCTTCTCGTGGCCGAGCCCTTCGAAGAACTGTTTTGAATCCAGTCGTAATTGCGTGAGGACACGAGTGGCCGGCGTGGTCGTAATTTCGCTGAGCAAACGCTCCAAAAGCTCGATCAACCTGCGCTCGTCCATGCGGCCTTCCGCGGCGGCGGCCTGCAGCTCCAACCAATACGCCGGCATGAGCCGTGCGAGAATCACGACGTGACGAGCGTCCTGGCGACCGGTCTGGGCGATCTCGGCCACGTTGGCGATCTTCGCCTTCAGCAGTGCGATTGGGCCGGGGACCCGCACGCGCGTTTCGCCGAGGGCCATGGTGTAAAGTGGGGCGCGCAGCTCCTCGTTGCTGACGCCATGCACGTAACGAAGGACTTCCACGAGGAGAGGCTCGCCTTCGCCATCCTTCGCGATCACGACGCCGACTTCATTCGTCGGCGGCCGCATCGGAAAGATTTGCGGCTTCGTGCCCGCGAGTTTGGCCAGTTCCTCCAAGGTCTCGCGATCGCCCAGCACATCGACGTCACGAGAAACGAAGGGAGCCAATTCAGCGGTGCGTGCTTCGTAGTAAAGCGCCCACAAGTTGACGGCTTGGCCGCCCACCAGGAGCACCGGTTCCTTCGTGGCCAGGAGCCTCGCGAAGTCGTCGGGCGGGCGAGGCGCAGCCTCAGACGGCAGCGGCATGGGATTGGTCGAAATCGATCAACCGGATCGCGTGTCGGGTGGGAACGACTGAATTGCGCCGCTGAATCGCCTGCGAACTCGCCAGCCCCACGTCGAGCAATGCCTGATCAAACTCGCGCTGCTGCCGTTTGAAGCGCGCCACCTGCGCCGCAGTTTTGAAGCGTGACGGCATTTGGGGAGCCTTTTGCCACACGGCGCGGCGCAGAGTTTCGGCCAATCGCGGATCACTCGATTTTTGTCTTACCAAATCGCGCGCTGCTCGGCGGAGGAGGGCCATGACCGTGGTATCCTCGGCAAGAGCGATCTCCGTCAACGCAGCCAGGACGGCCTCGTGCTCGGCGAGGCTCTGTCGACGTTTGGATTTGGCTAGCTGGTTAGGCACGGAAAGGTTGAATCAACCTATCTGCGCAGGACCGTCGGGCAAGTCTCAACTGCGTAGCGGCTTCGCGGACCACCAAGTTCGCGTTAACAAACTTGCCCGGTCCGGCCTTACCCGATCGGCAAGAAGAACTGGCTCTTCATCGGGCACCCCGCGGCGGGCCAACGGTCGGCGATCATCTGCTCGCTGGTCGTCTCCTGCCAGCGCCACGGCAAGGCCCACCTCGCTTACCTGCGTGAGGTCCTCGCGCGGCTGCCAGCGATGACCAACCGGGACGACCTTACACCGCCAACCCCCGCCGGCTGGCAACCCGCGCAACTCTCACGGTTACGATGCGCGGAGCTGAATAGGTCTTGCCGTTACGCTCCCGTCCGACGCGTAACTCTCACGCTTACGTCCAAGTCAAGTCACCCCTTGGAGGCACTCCGTCGGACGCGTACCTTGATCCCGTGCGCCTGGAAGATCGCCGCCAGTCGCACCTCCGTCGTACGGTTCCCCCGCCCGCGGATCCGCGCCATCACCTCCGACCGCTTCGCCTTCGTCCAGATGTCGGCCAGCGGCGGTGTAAAGGGACCCACAACGCTCAGTGACCACGCCCTCGCGTCCTGCTCTGGCCAGGGGAGGCAGATTCACCGCCGGTTGTTGCACGTTTCAACCTGACCCCCTCGGATCGGCCCCGGATTACACCTCGCCGTTTCGATGCGCTCCTTCCGCGCCGAGCGCGTTTCCGCCTTCGTGCACGCCTTGCTGGAATGCGAGGCTGAGCGCGCGCGAGAGCTCCTCGCGGCCACGGCCGGTAAATACCCCGTCGTCGTCACCCGTGACCTCGACCGCGCCAAGGCTTGGGTCCGCTCTCAAGCCCGGGGCAACGAGCGCGTAGGCCTCGTGGCCTCCTCCGCCGCCCATCGGCTCAAGCCCCACGCGATCGACATCCGCGTCACCATCGACCCAGTTCATTGGTTTCTGAACGACGACGACGACCCGCGCTCGAGCATGTACCTCGAAGACGCCGCGACCGAATTTCAGGTTCAAGGCCTGGAGCTCGACTGGGCCTGCGTGAGCTGGGACGCCGACCTGCGGCTGCAGCGCCGCGGCTGGGAGTATCACTCTTTCGTCGGCTCCAAGTGGCAACGGGTGAACAAACCCGAGCGCCGCCGCTACTTGAAGAACGCCTATCGCGTACTCCTGACCCGCGCCCGCCAAGGCATGGCGATCTTCGTGCCGCCCGGTTCCATCAGCGACCCCACGCGCCATCCCAGCTTCTACGACGAGACCTACGACTACCTTCAAGAACTGGGCCTCCCAGAAATCTGAGCCGGAGCCGTCAGCCCATCACCGACGCCGCTCTTTGGATGCTCGCTCAGCCGCTGACCGCCACCGACGAGAAGCCGTGCTGGCGGCGGTGCCAAGCGAGGTGTTCGCGGCCAGGACGAAGGCCGGCGCCAGCCACGAACTGCAGCGGGCGCCCTGCCAAGGCTCGCAGGGAAAACCCGCCGTCCGGCGTCTCTTCAAACGCGGCGGCCGGTTGCACCAGAATCCGCAGGTCGTCACCCACACTCCAAAGTCCGAGATCGAAAAGCGCGTGTGCGGTCGGCGTGAGCGCGAGGCCGTTGCGCGGGTCATTGTTTCGGCTGTCGCACAGGGCGTGGATATGGGCCGCCTCCACGATTCCAGCCTGATTGCTCGTGACCAAGCGGTACCCCGTCAGAGCGCACGTAAACCGGTAACCGCCAACGACGAGATTCTTGAAGCGCGCGCTGCGACCCGTGTCGCGGGCTCGGCGAAACTCCTGGGGTTTTTCGGCCAAGATGTGTTTCGCATCCGCCTCGAAGCCCAGCGCGGCGTTCAGTGCCACCTGCTCCGCCGGAGGGAAGTAGCGGGTAATCAGCTGCTGCCGCGCTTGCTCGCGAAACCCTGGATCGGCCAGGCACTGCAGCAATTCCCCATTCACTTGCGCGCGCACGCTCGTATCGCGCGCCTGCGACGGCCGCCCTTCCCGGTCAAAGACCGCCCAAACTCCATCCGTGCCCAGCGCGTGAAAAGGCATGCGGATGTCACCCCGGTTCCGGCGACGCTCTGCCACGATCGGCCAGAAATTCTGAAATCGAAGGATCAGTTCCGGACCCAACTCCACCCAGCCCTCGCGCAAACCACCCGCCTCCCAAAGATCCAAGACCGCCAGCAAAAGCAGCGGTTTATGCGGCGCCCGTCCCTTTTCCTCATCGCGGTCGACGCGCAGGCGATCAAGTCGCTCGAGCCAGGGGTTGGTAGCAGGAGGCACGTTGATAGGTATAGACGAATGGAGCCTCCACCTATGACGCCGCAACTCTTGTCTGTCAGAACCTCGAGGCGCGAGACGACCGACGCCGTTACATGTTTCAGCCTGTCCTATTCGGCTCGGCCTTAGTTTCAGATTTCGGCCTCAATCCGTACGTGATATCGAAGCACTCTACGCCGCCCAGTCCGCGCAGAGTAGCTCGGCCTGCTGGAGCACCGTTTGCACCGCCTGGTCCTGCAGGTCCGGCGGATAACCGTACTTGTTGAGGATCCGCTTCACGAGCACGCGGATCCTGGCCCGCGCTCCTTCACGCAGGGTCCAGTCGATAGTCACGCTCTTGCGGACCTGCGTGATGAGCTCCGCCGCGATCACCTTGAGCTTGTCGTCGCCCATCGCGCGCACGGCCGACTCGTTGGCCGCCAGGGCGTCATAGAAGGCGATCTCGTCATCCGATAGCCCGAGGTCTTCGCCGCGCTTCCCCGCGGCCTCCAGCTCCTTCGCCAGCTTGATGAGCTCGTCGATCACTTCCTGCGTGGCGATCGCACGATTGTGGTAGGCGTTGAGCGTCTTCTTGAGCTTCTCCGAAAACAGCTGGCTCTGCACGACGTTGCGCCGCGATCGCGTCTTGATCTCGTCCTTGAGCAGCTTCTCCAGAAGTTCGGCTGCAACGTTCTTGTGCTGCAGGCCGCGGACTTCGGCGAGGAACTGGTCGCTGAGGATCGAGATGTCCGGCCTGGGCAGGCCCGCCGCCGTGAACACGTCGATGATCTGCCCCTCCGCGAGGATCGCCTTGCTCACCAATTGCCGGACGGCGGCATCGATCTGCTCCGGCGTCCTCGGGCTAGTGCCACCCTGCTTGCTCAACGCCGCCTGCAGGGCCTGGAAAAAACCCACGTCGTCGCGGATGCGCAGGGCGTCCTCGCTCGCGGCACAGAGGGCGAACGCCCGCGAAAGGTCCGTGACCACCTGCGCCCAGCGCCGTTTGCCGTCCTCCTGGGCCAGGATGTGCTGCTGACCAGCTGGGAAAAGCTTCAGCAGCTCCGCGGCGGAGCCGCTCGGCCACTTCGACCAGTCGAAACCGTGCAGCATATCGCAGGCGATGCCGTATTTTTCGAGCATCACCGCGACGGCCTGCCGGGAGTCCAAGGCGGGCGCTCCCTGGCCGCCATTTTCGGTGTAATTGGCGAGCGCCTGCTTCAGCTGATCCGCCAGCCCGAGGTAATCAACGACCAGACCGCCGGGCTTGTCGCGGAAGACGCGGTTCACCCGAGCGATCGCCTGCATCAGGCTGTGGCCCTGCATCGGCTTGTCAGCGTACATGGTGTGCAAGCAGGGGGCGTCGAAGCCCGTGAGCCACATGTCGCGGACGATCACGAGGCGGAAGGGGTCCTTGGTGTCTTTGAACCGGCGCGCCAGGGCGCGGCGTCGCTCCTTGTTCCGGATGTGCGGCTGCCATTCAGGTCCATCATCGGCGCTGCCGGTCATCACGATCTTCACCACGCAAGCCTTGCCCCGCTCGGCCTCGGGGTCGTCGTCGGGCGCGCTCGCCCAGTCGGGGCGCAACTTGAGCAGCGCCGCGTGGAGATCCACGCAGATACGGCGGCTCATGCACACGACCATCGCCTTGCCCGCCAGCGCCTCGGAGCGCCGTTCAAAGTGCTCCACGAGGTCGGCCGCCACCAGCGCGATCCGCTTCGGATCCCCGACCAGCGCCTCCAGCGCCGCCCACTTGGTCTTCAGCTTCTCCTTCTTCGTCAGCTCCTCGCCTTCCGTGAGGGCTTCCAACTCCGCGTCGATCCGCGGGAGCTCCACGGCGTTCAGCCCGAGCTTGGCGATCCGGCTCTCGTAGTAGATCGGGACGGTGGCCTTGTCCGCGACGGCCCGCTGGATGTCATAGATGCTGATGTAGTCGCCGAAGACCGCCCGGGTGTTGGCGTCGGCCTGCTCGATCGGCGTGCCGGTGAATCCGATGAACGACGCGCGCGGCAGCGCATCGCGGAGGTGCCGCGCCAGGCCGTCGATCAGGTCGTATTGGCTGCGGTGGGCCTCGTCGGCGATGACGACGATGTTTCGCCGCTCGCTGAGGCACGGCATCCGTTCGCCCTTCGCCTGCGGGAGAAACTTCTGGATCGTAGTGAACACCACCCCGCCGCTGGCCACCCGCAGCAACGACCGCAGCTCATCCCGCCCGTCGGCCTGCGCCGGTCCCTGACCCAGGAGGTCGAGGCAACGCTGGAACTGGCCGAACAGCTGGTCGTCGAGGTCATTGCGATCCGTGAGGACAACGAGCGTCGGGTTCTCCATTGCGGGCTCGCGAATCACCCGGGCGGCGAAGAACAGCATGGTGAGGCTCTTGCCGCTGCCCTGCGTGTGCCACACCACACCAGCCCGGCGATCCCCCGGATCACCGCCCGCCATGCGGCCGGACCAATACCGGCCCGGCTCCTCCCGGAGCACTGGCTCCTGCGCCAGACCGCTCGCCCGCACGGTCTCGGTGACCGCGGCGTTGACCGCATGGAATTGATGGTAGCCGGCGATCACCTTCTGCAACGCGCCCGTCTCGGGGTCCTCATCGAACGCGATGAAGTGCTGCAGGAGCTGGAGAAACCGGCCGCGCTCGAACATCCCGCGCACGAGCACCTCCAGTTCCAGCTCGGTCTTCGGTGCGTCGCCGTGCCCGTCGATCGTACGCCACACCTTGAACCACTCCTGGTTGGCCGTGAGCGAGCCGACCCGCGCCTGGAGTCCGTCACTGATGACGAGGGCCGCGTTGTACTGGAGCAGCGAGGGGATCTGCGTCTTGTAGGTCTGAAGCTGCCGATACGCCGCCCAGATGTCCGCCTCCTCGTCCGCGGCGTTCTTCAGCTCGATCATCGCGAGCGGCAGTCCGTTGACGAACACCACAAGGTCGGGCCGCCGGTTGTGCTGGCCCTCGACGACGGTGAACTGATTCAGCGCCAGCCAGTCGTTCCGCCCCTCGACCGCAAAATCCACGAGCAACGCCTTCTCGTGCTTTGTGGAGCCGTCCGGGCGACGGTAATCCACGTCAACGCCGTCGCGCAGCAGCCGATGGAAGGCGCGATTGGCCTGTATCATCCGACTCCGGCCTCGGGGCTGGTTTGCCGAGACTGAGCGACTGCACCCACATTCGCCGGCGCCCCATGCCCGCGGACTCGACTAAGCGCAGGCGAACAAGGGCGTCCGCAAGTGTTCGATTCCGCGCGACCGGCTCGTGCCGCAGGAAATTCTCCAAGGTCACACCGCCCACGAAACCTCCAGGACTGCTGACCACCACTTCACGCGGGGTATGCCGAATCAACACCTCACCGGGGTCCGCATAGTCGCGGTGAGTCAGCGCGTTCAGCACCGCCTCGCGCACGGAATAGAGCGGAAAGGCCGGCACCCGCAGCTTGAACAGACCGACTGACAACTCTTCCTCAGGGTTGGCGGGCCCGCTGAAGGTCTGCTCGATCCGCTCCAGCGCCAATAACAGGCCGACACGCCATTGGTCGTTGCGCGCGGCTGCCGTGTCACGGGGTTGATGGACGTAGTGAACCTGGGCCTGCGGACAATTCGTCGTAATGGCCTCCGGGGTGCCGAACAAAAGCAAACCGGTATGCGTCACCTCTCCGCCGCGCATCGCTCCCAGTCCCTTCAGGAAATCTACATCGCTCGCGCGCAGCAGCTCGGAGTCTGGATTTTTGCTGCGCAGAATTCCCCGCGCCCGCGCGATTTCCAGCGCATCAAGATCGGTCGCCCTCACGCCGTGAGCCGGCTGCCCACTCCAATCCAGAGCACCCGTCGCGATGCGCCCGCGTTGAAAGGAGGCTGGATCAAGCGGCATGCAGTTCTTGCCGACTCGCTGTTTGAATACCCCTTGGCTGGTGCCGTAGGGCGGATTCGCCCCCGCCAGCACGCGGACCACGAGCAGACGCCCGGTGCCCTCCGGCACCTCAAGCTCGCTCACCTCCACCGCTAGTTTCGGACGCGTCGCCTCGAAGATGCCCCGCCGCCACACATCCAGATCGTAACCTTTCGCTCCGTGGATTGCCGCCGACCGACCAAGCACTTTGTCGGCCACACCGAAAACGATCACGCCGCCCTCCGAGTTTGCGAAGCAGACGGCATATTCCACCGCCGCCCGCATGTCGGCCTTCGGGTCGGTCCACGGCTTGAATTCGAGCCTGAGTGACTCCACGTCGTCCGCCACCTCGCCCGACAAGCGATCGAGCGCGGCGAGAATTGCAGAATCGGACGGCAGGCTCATGTGGCGTTGTTAGTGGTCGTCGTCATCATCATCGTGCTCATGCTTGTGCTGCTGTTGATGCTGATGCTGCTCCTTCTGCCACGCTCAGCTCACCGCTCAGCAGCTTCGGCAGCAGCGTGTCGCGCAGGGTGGCAAGGGTGCGGGAGTGGTGGAGGTTGGCGCGGATTTGGGCGAGCAGCAGCGCGACAGTGCGGTCGAACGCCTGTGTCAGGGGCGCAGGCGGGAAAATGCAATCCAGCGTCTCGAAGGTCTGGCGAGTGATCGTGTCGAAGACGGTGCCGTGCGTCCGCTGCTGAAGATCGGCGGTGGCTTGGCGGAGCGCGAAGTACGTGAAGTAGTCGGCGTAGCCCTTAAGGCCGCGGACGCCGTAGCAGGACTGGTTCATAGCCATGGGAGTGCCGACGAGTGCGAGCTTTCCGACGGTACCGCGTGCGCTGATGATTGTCGTTCCTTCCGGCAAGATTTGGGCTGCGCTGTTTTCAACACCCAGCTTCGTGACATGCTTCTCGGTTTGAATCACCCATACGTCGGTTTCGGAGGGCGCATCCTTCACAGAGTACCACGGAATGTCACCGTACCAATAATCGGGTTCGGAAGTCTTGGGAGTACCGCCGCTGAGGAGTTCGATCTTGTTCGCGAGCGAGCAGACTTCCCATTCCCTCGGGATGTGTCCGAGCGGTGAGTCGTCCAAGTGCCCCGGGAATAATGCCGCGGTCGCCGCATCCATCCCCTCGGGCTTCCTGCCATCCAGCTTGGCGCGAACGGGGTCGAAATCCACGAACCAGCTCTGGAACAGCGACCGGGCCATTGCCTCCAGCGTCGCGTTCATCCGCCGGTTCAACTCGATCTTGTCGTCCAGCGCCC
>JBBAVH010000057.1:0-16840 GCA_040397825.1 Opitutaceae bacterium | reverse complement strand
GAGCGATCCGGGCTTGGGGATGAAGTGGCTTGAGCGCTCGCCGCATGTTTTGCGGGTTTTGCGCCTTATCGCGGCTGAACGGGTTGGAATGGCCGCGAAGAGGCGCAAGAGGCGCAGGAGGGAGTGAAGTTCGATCCGGAGGAGGGGGCTGTGGTGGAGGAACGATCCGGGTTTGGAGATGAAGTGGCTTGAGCGCTCGCCGCACGATTTGCGCGTTTTGCGCCTTATCGCGGCCAACCCTTTTCGTGCCGTGTGCGGCAGGTCTTCTAGGACATGCCCGATTTCGGGGTGATACCGGTTTCGCGGCGTGGGGTCCCGGCTGCGATCACCCTCGGTGATGAAACCGCCGCCCAACCCCGTCTTTGAACTCTGCGATCAGGTGCGGTCGACTGCGTTCGACCTGCACCGGCACCTCCGCCACGGCCACCTAGAGAAGGTCTACGAGAACGGCCTCCTGCACCGGTTGCAGCGGCAGGGGCTTTCCGCCGTCTCCCAGTGTCCGCTGTGGGTCCGCGACCGGGATGGGACACCAATCGGAGAGTACTTCGCTGACATCCTCGTCGAGGATGTGCTGATCATCGAGGTCAAGGCGGTGAAGTGCCTCTTGTCCGAACATCTCGCTCAAGTCCTCGGATACCTGCGGGCGTCGGGGAAGGAGCACGCCCTGCTGGTGAATTTCGGAGCGCCGCGGCTGGAGATCCGCAAGCTGGTGCTCTCGTCGCAGGAACCCTTTTGCCCGGAAAATCACGAGGAGTTGCAAGGCTGAGGAACGATTCCGTCCTGCCTGAAGGTCATCCCTTCCTGCGCATCAGAAGCCTGGTCGCGACCCGAGCCATCGCGGCGGGTGGCTCCGTGTGCGCGGAGACGCGCGGTCGGCTCACGTTTCCTCGGCCACCACCGGATTCGTCAGCGCCCCGATCTTCTCGATGTCGATCGTGACGGTGTCGCCGGGCTGCAGCCAGACGGGCGGATTGCGGGCGAAGCCGACACCGTGCGGGGTGCCGGTAAGGATCACCGTGCCGGGGAGGAGGGTCTTGCTGGAGCTGAGGAAGGCGATGAGGGCGGGGACATCGAAGATCATGTCGTCGGTCCCCCAGTCCTGCAGGACGGCGCCGTTAAGGATCGTGCGGATCCGCAGGGCGTTGGGATTCGGGACCTCGTCGCGCGTCACGAGCACGGGTCCGAGCGGGCAGAAGGTGTCGAAACCCTTGCCTTGGCACCATTGCCCGCCGCCGCCGTCGCGCTGCCAGTCGCGGGCGGAGACGTCGTTGGCGCAGGTGTAGCCGAGGACGTGGTCGAGGGCGCGCTCGCGGGGGACGTTCTTGGCGGCGCGGCCGATGACGACGGCGAGCTCGCACTCATAGTCGACCTTGTGGCTGGGCAAGACGCGCGGCAGCACGATGGGGTCGCCCGGGTGCTGGACGGCAGCGGTGTTCTTCATGAACAACACCGGGTGGGGCGGCAGTGGGCTGTTGCTCTCGGCGGCGTGGCGGCGGTAGTTGAGCCCGATGCAGAGGAGGTTGGGCGGCGCGACGGGTGCGAGGAGCTTGCCCGGGGTGAAGGCGGGACCGGTGACCTCAAAGTCACCGAAGATGTCGCCGGAAACGGCGCGGGCGGAGCCGTCGGGCTGGAGTACGGCATGGGCGGGACCGGCAGAGGTGAGATGGCGGATGATCTTCATCGGAAGGCGGGGAGGGGTTGGGGAAAGGGAGACCGCCAGCGCGGCGGGAAGGCAAGGTGAGACCGGGAGGACGTCGGAGACGGGGTGGGCGGGCTTCGGCGGCGTGTGAGTACGAGGCCGGCCGTGGTCGAGGCGCGGCTCCGACCCGCGCGAGCGCCCCTCCGCCGATCACCGGGCCCGTTCACCCCTCCGCG
Organism: Opitutaceae bacterium; assembly: GCA_040397825.1. Lineage (GTDB taxonomy): Bacteria > Verrucomicrobiota > Verrucomicrobiia > Opitutales > Opitutaceae > ER46. The sequence goes on along the minus strand of JBBAVH010000057.1, from coordinate 14,965 downwards.
GCTGATCCCGACGCCGACGCGCCATCCCGCGACGGGTCAGTTCCGATAGTGGCTCTCCCACCAGTGCACGAGTTCGGCGTCGGTGGGCTTCGCGGACAGCCCGCGCTGGCGAAGCGGACGCTCGTAGGTTTTCGCCCGGGTATCGGCGATGATCTCGGCGACGGTGGGCTTCGTCTCGGGCGTGCCGCCCATGTCGCCGGTGGCGCGCATCCAGTCCTCCAGACGTCCGCGGAGTTCGCGCAGCGTGGCCGCGTGTTCCGGCAGCGCGGCGAGGTTACGAGTCTCCCACGGGTCGGCCTCTAGGTCGTAGAGTTCCTCCGGCGGCCGGGTGGGGGCGAGGAACGCCGCCTGCGCGGGCGTGAGCTTACCTTCGGCGTGCAGCAGCCGCAGGAGGGGCAGCACCGGGTACTGTACTTCCTTATAGCTGCTGTGCTGGGTGTACGGCAGCTCGGGACGGAAGTTGCGGATGTAGTTGAACCGCGCGGTGCGCACGGAGCGGATCCGGTCGTCGGCGTCGCCCGCGCGGTCGCGCGCGCCCACGATGAACTCGCGGCGGGGTTTTTGTTCCGGGAGGAACGGCACGCCCTGCATCACGGCCGGCACCTCCAGTCCCGCGAGGCGCAGGCAGGTCGGCGCAAGGTCGACGAGACTGACGAGTTCCTCGCGCACCGTCCCGGGCGCGATGCGGCCCGGCCAGCGCACGATCAGCGGCACATGCAGACCGCCGTTGTACAGCCATTGCTTGTCGCGCACGTGGGGCCGGCCGTTGTCGCCGAAGAACATCACGATCGTGTCCTGCGCCACGCCTTCGCGCTCCAGGGCGGCGAGCACTTCGCCCACCATGGCGTCGAGGGCCTCGATGCTCCGCAGGTAGCCGGCCCAGTCGCGGCGGGCCAGCGGGTGATCGGGATAGATCGGCGGCAGGGGCGCGTCGCGGTGGCGGGCCTCGGTGACGGTTTCGTTCACGAAGGGCCGGTGCGGGTGCTTCAGCTGCAGTTGCGCGAAGAAGGGCTGCCCAGGGCGCCGCTTCCTCCAATCGGGTCCGTCGAACATCTTCCGCGGCTCGAAGATGAAGTTGTAGTCCATCTTACCCCACCGCGTGGACTCGGGCCCTTGGCCGTTCGTCGCGAAATACCCGGCGGCCCGCAGCCGCTCGGGCAGGGTGCGGACGTCCGCCGGCAGCGGCCGCGGGTCCTCCGTGCGGTGGTGCTGGCAAGCGATGCTGGTCTGGTGCACGCCGGTGATGAACGCCGAGCGCGAGGTCGAGCAGATGGGCGCGGTGGTGAACGCGCGGTTGAAGCGGGCGCCCTCGGCGGCGAGCCGGTCGAGGTTCGGCGTCCGCACGTGCGGGTAGCCATAGCAGGCGAGTTCGGGCGAAAGGTCGTCGGCGATCAGCCACACGACGTTGGGCCGCGTCGCGGGTGCGGCGGGCGCGGTCGCGGCGAACCACGCGGGGAGCAGGAGGAGCGAGAGGGAGCGGAGGGTGTTCACGGCAATTCGTAGACCTCGACGAGGGCCTCGCCGGTGGTGCCGCCGAGGCCCGAGACCTGGGCGGTGTAGCCACGGCCGGAGGGGAGGACGACGACCAGCGCCGCGTCGCGGCTGCGCTCGGGCAGGGCGAAGGCTGCCACCGAACGGAACGTCGCGGCGAGCACGGGATCCCAGTCGTCATTTTCGGCGATCCGGGTTCCGTCGGCCGCGAACACTTCAAGCCGCGGGTTCGCGAGCGTGCCCTCCACGCCGAGGGCGGCGAGGCCCGGGCCGACGCCGCGGATCAGCACGCGGCGCGTGCCCGTGCCGGCGACGTACAGGCCGGCGATGAGGATGTCGCCGCCGGCGCCGACGCGGTTGCGGGCGGAAAGGTTGACGATGCGGCCTTGGCTGGAGCCGCCGGTGTCGTAGGCCTCGACCAGCACCGTGCCGCCGGCGGGTCCCGCGGCCTGCGCGGTCGCGGCGCCGTCGATCGGTTGCAGCAGGGCGGCGTCGCGGCTGGCGTTGCCGAAGGGAAACGCGCCGAGCGCCGCCATGACGGGCGCGAGCGGCGCGGGCCAGTCGTTGTTCTCGGCGGCGCGAACCGGGCCGCGGTAGACGGTGAGGCGCGGATCTGCCATTGCGCCCGCGAGCCCGAACGCCGCGAGCGTGGGACCGGCCGCCCGCACGAGGAGGTCGCGCGCGCCGCCGCTCACCACGAAGCCGACCGTCACCGGCGAGTTGGCCGCGAGGGTCGTGCGCAGCGAGAGGTTGGCGAGCCACGCGCCCTCGCGCGCGGACGGCGCGGCGGGGTTCAGGGCCGGGCCGGTGGTCGCTTCGTTGGAGGACTGCGGACTTGCGCCGGCGGCGTTGAATGCGGTCACCCGGTAGACATGGGTCGCGCCGGCCGTCGCGGTGGCGTCGGCATACGCGGTCGTGTTCGCCGGCAGCGTCGCGAGCAGCTGCCACTCGGCGGAGGTCGCGGCGCGGCGCTCGACGCGGAAGCCGGTCTCGTTGGAAGCCGGATCGGTCCACGTCAGGGCCACGCCCGACGCGTTCACCGCGGCGAGAAGGCCGGCGGGGGCCGCGGGCGCGACGGCCGGAGAACTGGCGAAATAGTCCTCGACGCCCTCGCGGATCGCGCGCGCCACGAGGCGGTGGAAGGCGGCGTCCTGCAGCGCGGCGTTGTCAGGCGTCGGCCGGTCCATGAACGCGACCTCGATCAGGATCGCGGGCCGGGTCGCGAGGCGGTTCTCGCCGTAATTGCCGTTGAAGCCCTGCACGCGGCGGTCGGCCCACGTGGCGCTGTACTCGTGGCGGATCGCGGCGATCACGCGGCCGTGGACGGCATCGGCGAGGCGTTTGCTCTCGGTACCGAAGCCATTGTTCGTGTCGTAGAGTGTCTCGGAGCCCGTGCCGCCGCCGCCGTTGTTGTGAAGGCTCACGAGTACGTCGGCATTCACGTGGTTGGCCCAGAGCGGGCGGCAGCGGATGTCCTGGCTGAGGTGATCGTAGCCGGGCTCGTTCCAGACCGAGGCGGGCGCGCCGAGCGCCTTCACGTGGTAGCGCGCGGCCTCCTGCCAGCGGGCGAAGCCGCTTTCGCCGGTGCCGGCGGTGCGGTCGAGGTTGCGCGTCGGTAGCACCTCGGCGCCGGCGGCCTGCAATTCGTCGCGCACGAGCGTGATCATGTCGTGGTTCACGAAGTCCTCGACGATGCCCTGCCAGTAGCCGCGCTGGAGGACCCAGTTTCCCGCCGCGTTCTGATAATAGCCATGACCCGGGCTCACCGCGATGCGGCGCAGGCCGAGCGCAGCCGTGGCCGGTGCCACGGGGTCGGGTGTCTCCTGCAGGGCGCGTTGGGCAAGTGCGGCGTCGCCGGGCGCCAGTAACTCGTGCAGCGGCACCCCGGCGACCGCAGTGTGGACTTCGTAAGAAGCGAGGTCGCGGCCGAGTACGTCCCCCGCCGCGCGATGGACCCGCCGTGAGAATGCCTCGAACGCGGCGCTCCCCGGAACCAAGGCCGCGACTTCACCGCTGAAATCGAGCTCGAGCCGCGAGCCGCGCAGGTCCGCTCGCAGCAGGCGCACGCCGGGCGCGGGATCGGATGCCAGCGTGGAGGCGATCGCGGCGGCGGCCGCGGCTCCCAGTCCGGCGGGCGGGTTGCTCTGACCGGTGTTCGCGCAGGCGGGGCCGGCCGCCAGCACCGGCAGCAGCAGGAGGGCCGGCGCGATGAGGCTGGATCGTCCGGGGCGCGGGGGCGTCATGGCGGTTACGATGCGGCGCGGGTTCGCGCGGGCAAATGCGACGCGGGCCTCAGCTGGTGAATTCCTCGCCGCCGATGAACACCCTTCGCACGCGCAGCCGGCGATCGAGGATGACGACGTCGGCGCGTTTGCCGGGCGTGAGGCTGCCGGTCTCGTCGGCGATGCCGGCGCGCTCGGCCGGCGTGAGGCTCGCCATGCGGATCACCTCCGCGAGCGGAGCGGGCGTCAGCGCGCGCATGTTGCGCACCATCGTGTCGAGGCCGACGACGGAGCTCGCGAGGGCGCCGCCCCCGGGCACGAAGCCGACCTTGCCGTCACTTTCGATCCACTCGCCGTCCTCGACGCAGCCGAAGCGGTAACGGCCGGGCGGCTGGTCCAGCGCGCGGTTCGCGTCGGTCACAAGGCACAGGCGCCGCGGGCCGAGCTGGCGCCAGGCGAACTCGAGCAGTTCGGGCGAGAGGTGGAGCCCGTCGGCGATGACCTCCGTGCTCATGGCTTCGTTCGCGAGGACGAACTGTTCCATGCTGGCCTGCATGGGCGTGCCGTGGCGCTGGCGGAGCGAGGCCACTGAGCTCATCGCGCACCAGAAGTGGTCCACGTGCCGCATCCCCGCGCGGAAGACGCGGGCCATCTCGGCCCAGTTCGCGTTGGAGTGGCCGCACGTCACGAGGCAGTCGTGCCGGCGGGCGAAGCGGCAGAAGGCTTCCGCCCCCGGCAGCTCGGCGGCGCAGGTCGCGATCCGGATGATCCCGGTCGCAAAATGCCGGCGATACTCGCGGGCATCGGGGTCGCGGCGCCCGGCCGCGGGATGGCACCCCACCTTGTCGGGCGCGAAGTACGGTCCGTAGAAGTGCACCCCGGCGATCCGCGCCCCCGCCGCCAAATCCGCTTCGCGGCGAACCTCCCGGCACGCCCGCAGCATCGCGGCGATCCGCTGCGGGGAGCCCGTCGTCGTGGTCGGGAAGATCGTCGTCGTCCCGTGCCGCGCGTGCGCCCGGCAGGCCTGCCGCACCGCCTCCGGCGTTCCGTCCATGAAATCCGCCCCGTCCCCTCCGTGCACGTGGATGTCCACGAATCCGGGCACGATGTAGCCGCCGCGGGCGTCGACTTCGATCGCGCCGCGGGCCGGCCGGAGGCGGCCGACGCGGCGGATCCGGCCTCCGGCGCACTCGACCGCCGCATCGGCGAGGAGTTGGTCGGGCAGCACAAGGGTGCCGTTGCGGAACACGAGGGACGGGGCGGGGGAGCGCGGCATCGGGGTGATCGTGGCGGGAGCAAAGCCGGCGGGCCGGGCGGGTGCAACGGCCGCGCGGGCCGGGAGGTTTGGGGTTGAGGCGCCCCCGGCGCCACGTCTCGTGTTGCCGGTCCTCCCATGAAACGACCGCTTCCGTTCCTGTTCGGCCTCCTGCTGGTCCTCGCCGGCGCGCTGTCGGCGCCATCGCACGCCGCGGCGGGTGGCGTCGTGGTGGGCGTCGTCTCCAACCAGGCGACCGGCGACCTGCTGGCCGGGGCGAGCGTCCGCCTGGAGGGGGCCGCGGCCGAGGCGGAGAGCGAACGCGACGGTTCGTTCACGCTGCCGGCGCCGGCGGGGACGGCGACGCTGGTCGTCTCGTTCGCGGGCCTCGAGACGGTGCGCCGCACCGTCGAGGTGCCGGCGGGTGGGCAGGTGCGGGCCGACGTCGCGCTGACGTCGGCCGTGTACCGCCTGGAGAAGTTCACCGTGAGCGGGCTGCGCGAGGGCCAGGCGCTGGCGATCCAGCGGCAGAGCCAGGCGGAGAACGCGAAGACGGTCGCGGCGGCGGATTCCTTCGGCAACCCGGCGGCCAATCCGGGCGAACTGCTGATGCGCCTGCCGGGCGTCGCGGTGAACTACACCTCGGGTGAAGCGGTGGAGATCTTCCTGCGCGGGATGGGCACGAGCTTCATCTCGCTGATGACCGACGGCAACAACCTCGCCTCGTCGGTCGGCACGTCCTCCAGCCGCGACTTCCAGCTCACGGCCCTCGACACGGGCAACATCGAGACCGCCGAGATCGTGCGTGCGCCGACGCCCGACATGCCGGCCAACGCCATCGCCGGCTACCTGAACCTGATCTCGCGCCGCGGCTTCGACCGCCGGGGCCGCCGGGTCGACCTCACGGTCGGCACGCGCTGGACCGACCTGTACTCGGGCAGGAGCCCGTCGAAGGACCCGGCGCGGCTCGACCTCGTCACCCTCGCGTTCTCCGACGTGTACGGCGTGTTCGGCGGCAACCGGAACCTCGGCGTGGCCTTCAACGTGAGTCATCGCTCCGCGCCGACCTTGACCGATGCCGTGGGTGGCATCGGCGCGGCGGCCGCGGGCGCGGGTCACGTGTTGCCGACGGCGGCGAACGGACTCGCGACGCCCCTGCTGCGGGCGATGGGTTCGGGCGAAACCTACGCGCCGACGCACAAGCAGAACGTCGGCCTCAACCTCGATTACCGTCTCAGCGAGCGGACTTCCCTCCACTGGAGGAACACCCTCAACCTGAACGTCACGCCCGAGACCTCGAAGATCTACCGGCAGTCGACCTCGACGACCGCGGCGGCGGCGAGCTTCGAGCCGGGCAGCACCTACGACCTGCAGCGCGCGCTACCCATCGCGGGCTCGGTCTCGGAGGTGTTCTCCGGGCAGTCGCGCAAGAAGGCCTCGACCTACGCGGTGTCGGGCGGTCTCGAGCACCGCCTGGCGGGCGGGGCGGGGATCCTGACGTTCGACGCCAACTACTCGCGCGCGACCACGTGGTACCCGATCAACGCCGACCTCACCGCGAACGTGACCGGCATCGGCTGGGAGATCGACCGCCGCGGACGCCCCTCCTGGTACCCCGCCTTCCGGCAGACCGCCGGACCCTCGATCTACGACCCCGCCAACTACACGCCGCGCACCTACATCCGCCGCTCGTACCGGGCGCCCAACGAGCGCGCCGGCCTGCGGCTCGATCTCCGCCGCAACCTCGCGACCGCGCTGCCCGTGTATTGGAAGGCCGGCGCCCGCTGGGAGCGCGATTGGCGCAGCCAGAACACCGATGTGCAGAACTACACCTACGCGGGCCCGCGCGGCATCGGGCCGTTCCTCGGCGCGCAATTCGTCCAGGCCGCGGGCAACTACGGCCCGTTCCCCTTCCTGCTCGCGCCCGGCGCCGGCGGCGCGGCCGACATCACGGAGCGGACGGAGCTTTGGACGCAGACCGCGGCCGACGCCTACAACAGCGTGACGAGTTCCTTGCAGGGCGACGCCAGCTTCATCGAGACGATCGGCGCCGCGTATGGTCAGGGCGGGGTGAAGCTAGGTCCCGTACGCGTGCTGGCGGGCCTGCGCGTGGAGCGCACGGAGAACGAAGGCACCGCCTACCGGCGCAAGACCTCGGCCGCGGCGGGCACGACGTCGGTGACGAGCCTGCCACCCGCGGCGAACGCGGCCCGCGCTCTGGCGCAGTTCGCCGCCGGCAAGTTCACCTCGGGCGGGGATTACGTGAACGTGTTTCCCGGCGTCCATGTCGTGGCGGAGCCGCGTCCCCGGCTGCAGCTGCGCGCCAGCTACAACAAATCGATCACGCGCCCGCCGGTCGCCAACCTGCTGCCGACCACCAACGTCAACGACGACACGCGGCTAATCACCACCGGCAACCCCGAGCTGCGGCCGTACACTTCGGACAACTTCGAGGTGGCCGTGCAGCGGTACTTCGAGCCGGTGGGGCTGTTCGAGGTGAGCGCGTTCCTGAAGCAGATCACGAATTACACGCGTTCTTTCGACACGGCCGTGACCGAAGGAGCCGACAACGGATTCGAGGGGCAGTTCGTCGGCTACACGCTGCGACAGGTACGCAACGTGGGCAGCGCGCGGATCCGCGGCGTCGAGCTGAGCTACCAGCAGCAGTACAGCTTCCTGCCGGGCTTCTGGCGCGGCTTCGGGTCCTTCGCGAACTTCACTTACACGCAGGCGGAGGGGGACTTCGGCGGACTCGCCGTGCAGAACCGCATCGCCAACCAGCGTCCGCGCGCCGCCAACGCCGGCCTCTCCTACGTCGGCCATGGCGCCCAGCTGCGGCTGCTGGCCAACTGGAACGACCGCTACTACCGGAGCGGAGACGGTAATGCCGCGGTCTACAGCGACCCGCGGCTGATCGTGGACTTCAAGGGTCAGTACCGCATCAACCGTCGCGCCGAACTCTATGTCGAAGTCATGAACCTCACGAACGAGTTCGCGCAGACGTTCGTCCGCGAAGGCGGTCTCAAGTACAACGCGCAGAAGCAGGGCACGCTCTACGCGACCGGCGTGAAGCTCACGTTCTGAGCCGGCGGCCCGGCGCCCGACTCATTCTCCAGGATCGCGCTCGGGATTCCGCCGCCGGCTTACTTCGCCAGGAAGAGCGGGGCGCCGGGGCCCATGGGGATGCCGAGCGCGATCCAGGCGATGAGGAGGGCGGTCCAAGTGACGGTGAACCAGAGCGAGTAGGGGAGCATGGTGGCGATCATGGTGCCGATGCCGGCCTTGGGCTCGTACTTCTGCGCAAAGGTGAGGATGAGCGGGAAATAGCCCATCAGCGGCGTGATGATGTTCGTCACGCTGTCGCCGACGCGGAACGCGCCCTGCACCAGTTCGGGCGAGTAGCCGAGCAGCATGAACATCGGCACGAAGACCGGCGCCAGCAGGGCCCATTTCGCCGAGGCGCTGGAGATGAGCAGGTTCACCGTGGCGGCGAACAGCACCAGCGCGACCATCAGGATGATCGGCATCTTTTGCAGCCCGAGGTGCGTGATGAATTCCGCCCCGCTCACCGCGAGGATGATCCCGAGGTTGGTCCAGTTGAAGTACGAGATGAACTGGGCGGCGAAGAAGGCCAGGACGATGAACGTCGCCATGGACTTCATCGTGGCCGACATGCCGGCCATGATCTCGTGGTCGTTGCGCAGGGTGCCGGCCGCAATCCCGTAGGCGACGCCGGGGAGCAGGCCGTAGAGGAAGATGAACGTGCCGAGCCCCCGCATGAAGACCGACTGCTCGAAGGAGGGGTTCTTCGGATCGCGCAGGAAACCGTCGGCCGGCAGCACGCCCCAGAGCACGATCGCGGTGAGCGCCGCGACGCTGACGGCCGCCGCCCACAGCCCGCGGCGTTCCGCGGCGGAAAGGGGCTTCATCTCGTCGCGCGGCGCCGAGCCGCGGTACTCCCCGAGGCGCGGCACCACGATCTTCTCCGTGACCCATGTGCCGGCCGCGGTGACGACGAACGTCGCGACGAACATGAAGTAGAGGTTGGCCGTGGCCGCGACGGTGTACTTTGGGTTGATCAGGTGGGCCGCGGCCTCGGACAGGCCGGCGAGGAGGACGTCGACCGACCCCACCAGCAGGTTGGCGCTGTATCCGCCCGAGACGCCCGCGAACGCGGCGGCCAGCCCGGCGAGCGGGTGCCGGCCGATCGCGTGGAAGAGCGCCGCCGAGAGCGGGGTGAGGAGCACGTAGCCGACCTCGCTGCCGGCGTTGGACATCACGCCGGCGAACACAACCATCGGTGTGATCAGCCGCGCAGGGGAAGTGAGCACGGCGAGGCGCAGGCACGCGCCCATCAGGCCGGAGTGCTCCGCGATGCCGACCCCGAGCAGGCAGAAGAGCGAGATGCCGAGCGGCGGGAACGCCAGGAAGTTCTTCACCGGATCGAGCAGCACCCGGTGCAGGCCGTCGAGCGAGAGGAGGTTCACGACCGTCACCACCTTGCCCGTGGCGGGATTCTGCACGGAGACGCCGAGGGTGTGCAGGACCCAGGAGAGCACGAGCACGAGCGCGGCCAGCCCCGCGAAGAGGGTCGCCGGGTGCGGCAGGGAGTTGCCGGCCCGTTCGACGAAATTCAGAAGCGACTGGAAGGCCGAGGGCTTCGCCGGGGATGACTCAGGGGTAGTGGACATGCGGGAGGAAGCCCAGGAGGAGGCATTCCGCAAGCGGCGGGCGGGGGTCGAACTTGGGCGGCGGAGGAGACCAATCCCGCACAGCCACGAAGGAACACGAATTGAAACCAACGGGCTCGGTGCCGCAATGGCCTTGGAGGCGGCTGCAGCCACGGATTTGGTGAGCGAAAGATTCGGTACGACGGTCCCGGCGGCGGGCATTTCGCCCACGAGTGGCGAGGGGTAGTACTACCGATCAGAAACGCCAGGCCAGGATCCGGCTTTTCTTCTGTCCTTGGGCGAGGTCGAGCAGGCGCGTTTCCCGCGCGGCATGGCGGCGCAGGAGTTGCTGCAGGCGAGGGAGGGAGTCGCGTTGCGAGACGAGCGTGGTGAACCAGCCGCAGAGCGACGGTTGGTCGGCGCTTTCGCGGATCATCCGCCCGATGAAACCGGCCTCGCCGCCGTCGCACCAGAGTTCCGCGGCGCCGCCGCCGAAGTTGCGGCCGGCGGAGGCGCGGCCGTGCAGGTTGCGGTTCTTGCGCCGGGTGGCGGCGAGGGCCTCGGCCGCGGAGCGATGGAAGGGCGGGTTGCAGAGGCAGAACGCGAAGCGTTCTCCGGGCGAGGTGACGCCTTGGAAGATGCTGCCCGGCTGGAGCTGTCGCCGCAGTTCCACGGCGTCTTGCAGCACGGGATGGGCCGCGACGATCCGCCGCGCGGAGGCGAGGGCTGCGCCGTCGACCTCGGTGCCGGCAAAGCTCCAGCCGTACTCGGCGCGGCCGATGATCGGGTAAATGGCATTGGCGCCTACCCCGATGTCCAACCCGCGCACGCCAGGGCCGCGCGGGACTACGCCTTCGTGGTCGGCTGCCAGCAGGTCCGCAAGGGCGTGGATGTAGTCGGCGCGGCCGGGTACGGGCGGACAAAGGTAGCCGTCCGGAATCGACCACGTGGCGATGCCATAGTGGAGTGCGAGCAGCGCTCGGTTCAGGGCGAGGACCGCCGCGGGGTCGGCGAAGTCGATCGTCGTTTCGCCTGCCGGAGAGGAGCGGAGGTGCTTGGCCAGATCAGGTACTGCCGCGGAGAGGGCGGGGAAGTCGTAGCCGTGGCGGTGGACATTGCGCGGGTGCAGTCCCGGCTTGGGATCCGGCCCGCGGGGCTCCGCTCGGTTCACGCCCGACGTGAGGAGGGCCTGCGGGCGGCCTGGGAGAGGATCTCGATGAAGACCGACTTCGCTCCGGTGGCTGCTACTGCGTCGATCGCGGAGGCGACCGCCGGCAATTCCTGCGGCACGGCGGAGGCCTCGTCGGCGCCCACGCGGCAGTTGAAGATCCGAAGATCGGCGTCCGCCGGGAGTGGTTTCCGCCGTTCCCGAACCACGTACTTGCGCACCTCGTGCCGGATCGCGTCGCGGACACGGGCGTCGGCTTTGGCGGGATGCTGGAGCGGGAAGGATTTCTTCATGTGTGGATCGAAGTAGCAGGTACTGAAGCAGGCATCCAGTACCTTGGAAGAAAAAGGACCCGATCCCGCTGTAGCGGAGTCGGACTCGCAGTCCCGCTCACGCTCCCGCCACAATGACCTGCAGGCCTTGTGCGCGCAGGGTGGCGACGAGGTCGGGCGGGGCCTTGGCGTCGGTGACGATCACATCGACCTCGGCGAAGTCGCAAAGGAAGAACGTCGAGCGCCGGCCGAACTTGGTGTGGTCGAGGCAGAAGATGACCTTGGCCGCGCCCTTCATCATCGCGCGCTGGATGTCGACGATCAGCGCGTGCGAGTTGTAGACGCCGTCGGCGGAGATGCCGCTGCCGCTGAGGATCGCGACGTCGGCGTGCATGCGGGAGAACGTCTCCACCGCGTGAGGTCCGACGAGCGTGCCGAGGCGCGGATAGATCACTCCACCCGAGAGGTGCACCTCGTGCCGCACGCTGGCGGAGAAGTGGTTCGCGACCGGCAGCGAGTTGGTGATGATCTGCGCGACCTTGTCGTCGAGCCGCTTGGCGACGTGGAAACAGGTCGTGCCACTGTCGATGATGACATTCTGGCCGGGCTCGATGAGCGCCGCGCAAGCCTCACCCAAAAGGTCCTTTTCCGTCACCTGATGGGTGTCGCGGACGTTGAAGACGAACTCATCGCTCTTCGAGGGCTGCAGCGAGCGGGCACCGCCATGGGTTCGACGGATGGGGCGGGACGCTTCCAATGCAGCCACATCGCGCCGAACCGTGGAAACCGAGGCGCCCACGTGTTGCGCAAGTTCTTCCAGCGAAGCGAATTCGGCCCTTTGCAGGTAGGCCTCTATCTTCGCTTGGCGCTCCTCGGGGTGCATATCGGTGAAATCTTTTGGAAGATTCTGGAGTAAATTGCAACGAAAACCTTGACTTGGTGGTAGATTTCACGCGAGTCTGGCGCCCATTTCCCGTCAGATTCTGCCATGTCTCTTCCTCCGCCACTCCCACACCGCGTCGAGATCGAGCATCTCGTGCGTCGGGCGATTTATGAGCGCGCGGGCAGGATGCTGCCCCGGGCGGCCCAGGCGCCGAATCCACTGCTGGTGAATGTCAGCGCGCGCCATTGCCACCTGACGCCCGCCGCGGTCGAGCAACTCTTCGGCAAGGGCGCCAAGCTCACGCCGATGAAGTGGCTCTATCAGAAGGACCAGTTCGCGGCCAAGGAGACGGTCACGCTCATCGGCCCGCGCAGCCGCGTCATTTCCAACCTGCGCATCCTCGGCCCGTGCCGCGACCTCAACCAGGTGGAACTCGCGCTGACCGACGCCATCGCGCTCGGCTTCGAGATCCCGATCCGTTCCTCCGGCAACATCGCCGGCACCCCGGGCTGCATGCTCATGGGCCCCGCGGGCTTCTTCGAGATGAAGGAGGGCGTCATCCGCGCCGCCCCGCACGTGCACATGAATCCCGACGACGCCGAGTTCCACGGCGTGAAGGCCGGCGACTACATGAAGCTCCGCGTCGGCGGGCCCTGCGCCACCACCTTCGACCGCCTCCTCGTCCGCGTGCACGCCGACTTCAAGCTCGAGGTGCACATCGACACCGACGAGGGCAACGCCTGCGCGCTCGAGCCCGACACCCCCGTCGAGCTCGTGAAGTGAACGCGCCCCGCCTTTTGCAACCCGTACTTACCAACACAAGGACCCAACAATGAATGACTCCATCGGAATGGTAGAAACCCGCGGCTACGTCGGCAGCGTCGAGGCCAGCGACGCCATGGTGAAGGCCGCCAACGTGACGCTCGTCCGCCAGGTGCAGATCGGCGGCGGCTTCGTCACCGTGATCGTCAAGGGCGACGTCGGCTCCGTGAAGGCGGCCGTCGAGGCCGGCGCCGAGGCCGCCAAGCGCGTCGGCGAGCTCATCTGCTCCCACATCATCGCCCGCCCCCACGGCGAGCTCGTGAAGTCGATCGGCGTCTGAGCCGCGGCCTCCCAACCTTAACCTCAACTTTTCACCACCATGGCTCAGGAAGCAGTCGGTCTGATTGAAACCAAGGGATTCTGCGCGCTCCTCGAGGCCGCTGACTCGGCCCTCAAGGCCGCCAGCGTCACGATGACGGGCTACGAGGCGGTCGGCAGCGGCTACGTGTGCGGGTTCTTCCGCGGCGACGTCGCCGCCGTGAAGGCCGCCATCGACGCCGGCGCCGAGGCCGCGTCCAAGGTCGGCGAGGTCGTCGCCGTCCAAGTCATCCCGCGTCCGCACGAGGAACTCGGCGGGCTCGGCAAGTGGCTGCAGCAGGGTCCGGCCTGATTTCCCGCCGCCCGCGGGCCCGCGCCGTTTCTCCGGCCCGGGCTGCCGCGCGGCGTTCCTCCGCACCGTGAACATCCTCGTCGCCAACCTCGGCTCGACCTCGTTCAAGTTCCGGCTCTTCCGTTTCGACGGGGCCGGCAACGCGGCGTTGGTCGCGAAGGGCGGCTACGAGCGCGTCACGGACTACGGCAAGGCGATCGACGATTGCCTCGCTGAGTTGCAGGCTGCGGGCCACGTGCGCTCCGCCGCCGACCTGCACGGCGTGGGCTTCAAGACGGTCCTTGGCCGCGGCCTCACCGGCTGCGTGCCGGCCGACGAGCGCGTGATCTCCGCTCTCGACGGTTTCCGCGAGATCGCCCCGGCGCACAACCCGCCCTACGCGCTGGGCATCCAGCGCTTCCGGGAAAAGCTCCCGGCCGTGCCCCGCGTGGCGCTGTTTGAGACGGCCTTCTACCAGTGGATGCCGGAGGCCGCGACGCGCTACGCCGTACCTCCTGCCTGGCACGACGCCGGCGTGCGTCGCTACGGTTTTCACGGCGCGAGCCACAAATTCGTCGCCGAGCGCTCCGCCGAGCTCCTCGGGCGTGAGGATGTCGCGGGACGCGTGCGGCGGCTCTATCAGGATGGTCCCACGCCTTTGCCCGCCGGCGCCCGGCCGCTACGCGTGATTTCCTGCCATTTCGGCGGCAGCAGTTCCGTCACCGGAATCCGCGATGGAGTCGCGATCGGCACCAGCATGGGCCTGAGCCCGCAGTCGGGCCTGCCGCAGAACAACCGCGTGGGTGACCTCGATTCCGCCGCGGTGCCGTTCGTGATGAAGACGCTCAACCTCCCGCTGGCCGAGGTGGAGCGTCAGATGACCAAGGAGTCGGGCCTGCTCGGCCTCTCCGGCGCCGGCAACGACATGCGCGACGTCAAGGCCGCTGCCGCCCGGGGCGACGCCCGCGCCCGGCTCGCGGTCGATGTCTTCATTCATTCGGCCCGCCACTGGATCGGCGCCATGCTCGTCGAGCTCGGCGGCTGCGACGCCCTCGTGTTCACCGCCGGCATCGGCGAGAACAACCCCGACCTGCGCGCCGCCATCTGCGCGAACCTCGGGGAACTCGGCATCGCGCTCGACCCGGCGCGCAACGAGGCGCTCCGCGGCTCCGAGGGCGATATTTCCGCCGCCGGCTCGCGGGCCAAGGTCCTCGTCATTCCCGCCAACGAGGAGCTCGTCGTCGCGCGCGAGACCGTGCGCTGCCTGCAGGCGGGCCGCTGAATTTTTTCAACCGCAACCTCAGTTCCCAACCACAAGTCATGTCCTCCAAAGCGATTGGTCTCCTCGAAACGCGCGGCCTCACCGCGCTCGTCACCGGCGTCGACGCCATGCTCAAGTCCGCCAACGTCACACTGGCTGGCCCCATGAAGCAGGTCGGTAACGCCCTCGTCACCGCCGTCGTGATCGGCGACGTCGCCGCCGTAAAGGCCGCGACCGACGCCGGCGCGCAAGCCGCCCGCACCGTGGGCGAGGTCGTCAGCGTGCAGGTCATCCCGCGCCCGCACGACGACGTCGCCGTCGTCCTTCCGAAG
>JBBAVH010000056.1:0-17210 GCA_040397825.1 Opitutaceae bacterium | reverse complement strand
CAGCCATTCCCGAAAGACTTTCCGCATTCTCCGCGGCTACAGCCGCAGCCACATCATCAGCGAAGCCCCTCCGACCGAATCGTCGGCTACAGCCGCGGCACTATCGGACGCAACCGGCTGGAATGCGGGCCGTCCGGATTTGGCAGCCAACTTCCTTCCACCCGCTCCTTCCCGTCAGAAGCTGCCCTTCACGCCGACGTTCCACATCGCGCCGAAGCGCGACTCCTGCCGCAGTCGGGCGTACCAGGGCGTGGTAGGGCCGTACGACTCCTGGATCCGGCTCGCATCGGTGAGGTTTCGGACCGCGGCGAAGACGCTCATCCGCGGCCCCAGCCGGTATTCCGCGCTCACGTCCAATTGCATCCACGGCGCGACGTAGCGATAGGTGCCCGGTGGCACGAAGGCTCCCTCAACGGGGATGTCCCGCAGCCGCCCCGTGTAGTTCCAGTTCAAACGAACGCTATGCTTCCGGCCCCCGTGAGAGATCCCCCAATTGATCGTCCGACCGGCGAAACCGCTGAAATCCGCCAGATTGGAGCCTTCGACCTGGATCTCCGTTCCGTTGAAGAACAAGCCGAAGCCGCGCAGCCATGGATGGAGGCCGTCCAGCGATTGCCGGAAGTTGTACTCGAATCCCGTCACGCGGGCGTCCCCCACGTTGGTCTGCGAGATGACCTCGTAGTCCTGATAGGCCGCGTCCAGCCCGTGGTTCGCGAGGATCTCCGGCGTGGCGGGAACGCGGGTGGCCCCGAAGAAGTTCCGGATGTCCTTGGCGAAGAGCCCGACGGAGAACAGCCCCGCCTTGTTCGGGTAGAACTCGAGCGAGAGGTCGAAGTTGTCCGCCGTCCACGGCAGTAGCCCGGTGTTGTTCACCGTGATCGTGCGCACGGCGGCGGTCGGGCTCGTGACCGTGGTGCCGGGGATGATCTGGCCGAAGTTGGGTCGGCCCAACGTGCGCGCCCAACCCGCGCGGGCGATCACGGCCTCGGTCACATTGAAGGCGGCATTCAGGCTCGGATAGAAATCGCCATAGCTCCGGACCGCGTGGGCGCCGCGATCGGTGTACTGGAGGCGCGCCAGTTCGACGGCAGTGCCGGGCTTGGCCAGCGGGGCGCCGTTGGCGCCGCGGATCAGATTGCCCCGCGCGTCCTGCTGGAACGTCGAGCGCAGGTCGTTGAGCACGCCATAGCCGTCGTCCCTCGTGTGCTCGAAACGCACTCCACCCACGAGCCAGAGCCGGTTTTGGATCACGCGCGTGTCGCCGCGGACGTACGCGGCCGAGATCGTCTCCGTGATCTTGCGCGAGGCGTTGGCGGCCGCGGAGATGGCGGCCACCTCGTTCAGCTGGAAGTACTCCGGATTGGTCCGGAAGAGCGCACCGATCTTCTCGTTGCTCGGCCAGATGACCCGCGGCAGCCCCCACGGCATTGCCTGATTCGAGAACTCCCGCGCGACCAGATCGTAACGTGAGACGGTGTCATCGGCCGAGTTGGCGACCCGGTCGGGTCCGACGAACGTGTAGTTGAACTGCCGGCTGCGCGTGTCGCGGTCGTCGACCTGGACCGAGGCCCCCGCGCGCAGCGTGAACGGTATCCGGGCGCCAAGATCGCGGCGGGCGTTCAAACGCGCGCTCGAGACCCGCGAGGGCGACTCGGACTGCGTGCTGACGGCGTTGACCAGACCGGAGTTGCCCACGTCCTGGGCGTCGACCGGCGCGCCGTTCGCGCCCACGGCGATGAACCGCTGGGGCCGGAGGTTGTCGATGCCCTGAAAGGACACCGTGACGTTGCGGAGCACGGCCGAAGTGCTGCCGAACAGCCCCCGATCCAGATCCCGGCGCTTGAACTCCGCCTTCGCGAGCGCGACAGAACCGTCGAATTTCCACGCCGGACCATCGTGCCGCCAGCTGAGTCCGGCATCGAGGCGGGAATTGAGCGCCTGCCCGGAGGTGGTGTTGAACGAAACCGTGCCCAAGCCCGCCCTTCCCTGCGTGAAATCAGGTCCCCAGGCGGCCGGGTTGGCGCCCACGTTCCAGACCTGGTCGACCTGATCGTTCAACGCGTTGGCACCGAGACAGGTGAGCGTGAGCCGCAGGCTATCGCGCGCGGTGAACTTCCAATCCAGGCTGCCGCTGAACGACCACCGCT
Organism: Opitutaceae bacterium; assembly: GCA_040397825.1. Lineage (GTDB taxonomy): Bacteria > Verrucomicrobiota > Verrucomicrobiia > Opitutales > Opitutaceae > ER46. The sequence continues at coordinate 15,063 of JBBAVH010000056.1, read as the reverse complement.
CCTGCATCGCGGGATTGGTCGGCACGCGGTAGCTGATGAGCGCGGGATTGGTCGCGGTGCCGGCGGCGTTGTTGACGTTGGTCGGCGACCAGTTCGGCAGCAGGTTGGGCGTGGGAAGGTACCGCGACGTGTAGAGCCCGCTGATCGTGTAACCAAAGCTGCGGGAAACCGGCGCCACGTAGGAGAAGTCCGCGTTCGGCCGGATCCGCCAGCCGCTGGTGTGGGAGTTCGGGCCCGGCTGGCTGCCCCAGGAGGCGGCGAGGCTGTTGATGCCGGCGAATGCGCGGTAACGGAACTCGGGCCGCGCGCGCTCGAAGGCGCTCTTGGTCACGACGTTCACGGCGCCGCCGAGCGAGTTGGCGGTCTGGTCGGGCGTGGGTGTCTTGGTGACCTCGACGCGTGAGATGTCGTTCAGCAACAGGCCGTCGGGATTGAAGCTCCGGTCCGTGCCCGGCGATACGGTGGGATTGCCGTCGATGGTGAAGGGCGTGTTCTCGGAAGGAACCCCGCGCACCGAAACGGCGTTCGGCACGTTGCCCGAATACGAGACGCTCACGCCCGGCAGGAACTTCAGGAAGATGCCGAAGTTGCCGTCCGCCACGTCGCCGAACTCGTCGCCGGCGACCACGCTCTTGATGTTCGGCGCGAAGCGCTGCTCGTTGATCGCGATCGCCTGGGCGTTGTATTCGCGCCGGGCCTGCACGCTGAACTCGCTCATCAGGACCGGTCCGTCCCCGGCCGAGCCGCGTCCCAACTCGACGTCACTGCGCACCACGCCGCCCGCCGGTACCCGCACGGCCGTCACCCGCGGCTCGAGGCCGGTCAGGAACGCCCGCAGTCTCACCTCTCCCGCCGGGATGCCCACCAGCCGGAATCCGCCGGTTGCGTCCGTGAACGTCTGCCAGGACGTGCCCTCGATCGAGACCCGCACGTTCTCGACGTAGGAGGCGCTCGCGGCGTTGAAGACCCGCCCCTCGACCGTACCCGTCGCCTCGGCCGACCGCATCGTCGGCACGAACAGGGCGACCAGCGCCAGGAGCCAGCCCGGCCCCAGGCCCCGCAATCCGAAGCCTGGGGGGCAGGCCGGACGCAACCTAGGGCAGGAAAGAAAGGACGATCGGGGGTTCATGGGGCACGCGCGAAGCACCGGGGGTTAGGGAAAACAACGGAAGATCCCGGGAGTCGGGAGGCGTTAACCCGGGACGTACAACCGGATTTCCGCCCGAGTCATCACCTGTGTTCCTCGGCTGGAACGACGTCGGAGAGCCCGACGCGGACTTCGGGACCAACGGGCCGACCCCACCACAGCTCCATCACGGCACACCCCCGAACCAGTCCAGGTGCTTCGGATCAATCCCAAGGCCCGTGCTGCCGGGAAGCGGAGCCCGGTTCACCCGCGGGAGGAAGCGGGCCAGATCGCGGACCACTTCGCGCTGCTCCTCACGGCCGGCGAGGTTGTGCCACTCGTGCGGATCGTTGCGGTGATCGTAAAGCTCCTCCGTGCCATCGGCGTAGCGGATGTAGCGATGATGGCGCGAGCGCACCGCGTGATTGCCGACGAAGAACGTCGTCAGGGTCGGCGGCCGCGGCGCCGCGGGCTCGAGCAACTGCGGCACGAGCGAGCGTCCCTCGAGCCGCGGCGCGGGTTTTAACCCGCAGAGTTCGAGCAGCGTCGGATAGATGTCCACCAGCCCGGCCGGCTCGGCGCAACGGCCGCCGGCGGGCAATCCGGGAGCCTTCACGATCAGGGGCACGTGGGTGTCGCGCTCCCAGAGGGACCGCTTGCCCCAGCGGGACTTCTCGCCGAGCGAGATGCCGTTGTCCCCCAGCACCACCACGATGGTGTTGCGCGCGTGCGGACTGCGCTCAAGCGCCTCCAGCAACCGGCCGATCTGCGCATCCACGAAGCTGAGGCAGGCCAGATAGGCCTGCACGGCCTCGCGCCAGCGACCGCTCGTCTCGAAATACGCGTGCCGCGGCGACGTGGCCGCGTACGTGAGCGCCTGCGCGAACGGACTGATGTCCTCACGGTCCGTTGCAAGGTGCGGCGGCAGCGCGATCGTGGCAGGATCACCCTGCAATTCCCACCAGGGAGCCGGAGCGTACATGGGGGCGTGCGGACGGAAGAACCCCGCCGCGAGGAAGAACGGTCGCTCCGCGGGCTCCGCCAATCGCGCCGCGGCCCAGTCCGCGACGGTGCGGTCGACCGTGTCCGAGTCCTGCGCCGGGAAACGACCCCAGTCCCAAAGCGAACCGCCCGGTGCGTCGACGAACTTCTTCCCGTCCTTGGGAAATGGCCCCCAATCCCCGCGCGGTCCGTACTCCTGAAAGGTGTCGGTCGCCGAACTGTTGTGGAAGATCTTCCCTACCCCCATCGTCCGGTAGCCGTGCGCGGCGAAATACTCCGGCAGCGTTGGGGTCTCCGCCGGGTCGCGCAGCGCCTCGCAATCGCGGCGGAAATCCATCGGTCCCATCGAGTACATGCCGGTCGTGGACGGCAGCGTGCCCGTCATGAAGCTGACCCTCGACGGGTGGCAGATCGGGGCCTGGCAGTGCGCGTTGGTGAACACCGTGCCTTGCGCCGCCAGCCGATCCAACACGGGCGTTCGCGCCTGCGGATGTCCACCCACCGCTCCGACCCAGTCGTTGAGATCATCGACCGTGATGAGCAGGACGTTCGGGCGCGCCGGAGACGCCTTCGCGCTGGCGGATTCCGGAGCCGCCACCAATCGGGCGCAGGCAGCTGCGCAGGCGAGGACCCACAGCATCCGGCGCTTCATGGCGTGCGATCCTCCGCCTTGCGGATGTCGAGCAGCGTCATGCGATCAGCCCCCTTGGCCACGGCGTCGCGAAATTCCGCGGGCGGCAGCGTTCGCACCCACGTCAGGACGGCCGCCTTGAGGCGCGCCACCACGGCCGGGTTCCGCGCGGCCAGGTTGACGGTTTCACCGGGGTCGCGGGTGACGTCATACAGTTCGAGCGCCCCGCCGGCATAATCGGAGTAGAACTTCCACTGCGCGTCGCGCACGGCGAGCGGCGGCGGCAGGTAGGCCCGGTTGCCGACCACCTCGAAGAACCACTCGAAATACAGGGGCCGCTGCCGCGCCAGCGGTTTCCCGCGCAGGGCCGCACTGAGGTCCTCGCCGTCGATCGCACCGGGCCGCACAAGCGGCGCGAGCGGCACACCGGCGAGCGAGGCGAACGTCGGAAGAAAATCGACGCCGCTCAGGATGGTCTCCCGGTCGGTGCGTCCGCCGGGGATCGTGCCCGGCCAGCGGACGATGAACGGCACGCGGACTCCGCCCTCATAGAGGCTGCGCTTCCGGCCGCGGAACGGTCCCGGCGAGCCCAATCCCGCGTTGGCGGCGTTCCCGATGTAATAGTCCTCGGGTCCATTGTCGCTGGAGAAGACAACCACGGTGTCACGCTCGATCCCGAGCCGCCGCAATTCGTCCAGCAACCGTCCCACGTTGCGGTCCACCTCCGCCACCGCGGCGAGGTACATCCGCATCTGTTCCGCCGGAGACCGCGCGGCCCGGATGTAATCGGCCATCCACGTGGCGAAGGCGGCGGGATCCGGCACCAGGGAGCGGTACGGTTCGCGCTGCTTTTCGCTCATCCGCAGCGGCGCGTGCGGCAGCGGCGTCCAGAGGTTCAGGTAAAACGGCTTACCCTGCTGGCGGCGGATGAACTCCAGGCCGTGATCGAAGGCCGCCTCGGTCATACGGCTCTGGTCGGCGACGCCGTCGGCCGTGGGCGCCTTGAGCGTTTCGCCGGGACCGCTCGCGACCAGGGCGACGTCGAAGCCGTAGGCGTCCGGCGTGGGCGAACGGCCGTACTTGCCGAGGTGCCATTTGCCGAAGTGCGCCGTCGCGTAGCCCGCCCGCTTGAAGACATCCGCCACGGTCGGCACGTCGGGATCCAGCCAGTCCGGCACCTTGCGGCGCCGGTTCACCTCGAGGGAGCTCGTGATGTGGTGGAACCCCTGCCGAGCCGGATACTGACCCGTCATGAACGCCACGCGGCTGGGCGAGCACACGGTGCTGTTGACGTAGAAGTTTGCGACGGTCGTTCCTTCCGCGGCGAGACGGTCGATGTTCGGAGTGCGCGCGTACGGATGACCGACGTAGCCCAGATCACCCCACCCGAGGTCATCCGCGAGCACGAAGATCACATTGGGCCGTTCCGCGGCCCCGAGGGCGCACGCGACGAAGGCAAGCAGGGGTATGATGCGCATGGAATCAGGTGGAAGGTTCAGTCGAGGGCACGAGACGAGCCGGTGCGGCGGAGCTTCACCCCGGAGATCTCGAGCGTGGAAGCCACACGCGGGTCCAGCGTCCAGCCGAACCAGTCGACCGCCTCCAATCCCGGCTTAGGGCTCGGCGCCGACTTGATCTCGGCCAAGGCGCGGTCGTCGCGGGAAAAACGTGCGCTCCACCGGCCTCCCGCGAGGTCCACGCGCACCTGCGCGTCGATCCACTCACCCGCCGGCAGCGGCTGTTTTTCGGTTCCGTCCGGCAACGCGATCCCGCCCGGAACGAAAGCGAGCCGAAGCGCCGCCGCCCGCGTGTAGGCGGAAAGGATCTCCATCGTCCCGCTGGTGGTGGGCGCGGTGCGCAGGCGGAAGTCGAGCTCGAGCCGCCCACGGCGCATCTGCCTCGCAAGAGCGAGCTGGGCGGAGAAGTCGGCCGCATCACGACCCGAGGACGTGAGCCGGATGACACGGTCCTCCGCCGGATCCTTCACCAACTCGGCATCTCCCCGGACCTTCAGCGGCGAAGGCGGCAGGCTGCCGACGGGCACATCGCCGAGGTCCCAGACATAGCCCGCACCCTCGTGGCGGATGCCCAGGAGCGCGCCGCGCGTATCAGTCTCCCCCGGTAGGAACGCCCGGACCCGCAGGATGGCACCGGCCCGGAAGACCGTGGGTTCAAAGGGCGGACTCGCTGCGGTCGGCTCCGATTGGTCGAGCGTGTACCGCAGGATCGCCCCCGGGCGATTGGCGCGCGCGGCCACGGCAACGGGACGTTCATCGACGATCATACCGGCCGGCGGCGTGAGCGTCGCCTGCAATCGACCGTAAAACCGTTCGCGCCAACGGCCCTGCGGGCCCGTTTCGTCCACGTGCAACCCCGTGAGTCCCCTCGCCTTCATCGGAGAGTCATCGGCAAAGCGGTAATCACCTTGCGCGGGGTCACGAAAGCGCGGATCGGCCGCCAGGCCGCGGGAATCCCTGCCCCGGGCCTGCACCGCGGCCAGGCCGGCCCGGGCCTGCTCGGGAAACCGCGGCGTCCAGTAAAGGTTCCCGTCCATCGTGAGGTCCTCGAGCGTGGCGGACGCCGCGCCACCGCGGTTCTCCACGAACCAGACAGGCGGGGCGTCATCGCCCGAGGCCGGCTCGTGCACGAAGACATTGTTTGAGAGCGAGGCGCCGCGGCTCGGCCCGCGCTGGATCAGCACGTAGGAATGGACGATCTTCTCGCTGCGGCGGAGGTTCACGAGGATGTTGCCCTCGAACGCGTTCACATGCTTCAGCGTGAGCCCGCCGCAGGCGACGTTGACGATGAGGTTGTTGATCACCCGGGTGCCGGACTGGAGGTCGTCGGTGCGGATCGCGTAGCTGGCGGTCGAGCCCAGGGTGTCGTGCACGTAGTTTTCTCGGATGACGTTTCCGGGCCCGCAGCCCGCCACGTAGATCGCGTTCCCGTCGCCCTGCTTGAGCATGTAGGCGAAGACCTCGTTGTGGGAGATGACATTGCCGCGGCCGTGGAGGAAAGGGAGCAGCCGCTCCTGCAGCAGCATCTCGTTCCCCTTGCCGCGACCCTCGAACTCGCGGATCGCGGCATCGAAGGCGGCCTGGGTCTCGTTGCGCCGGAGGGTGCGGGCGCGCTCGCGGCTGTCACCGCGCCGCCAATCGTTCGGCCAGGCACCGCTGAGCACGATGCCCATGTACGGCAGGTCGTGCAGCAGGTTGTGGTGCACCCGGTTGTCGGCCGTCTGGAACATCATGATCGCCGGGCTCACGCGGTAATCCTCGCCGATGCGGGAGATCGAATTGTGGGCGATCTCGTGACGGCCGTTCACGTCCTTGGTGCCCGGGCCGTAGCCTGCGACAACGATGCCGGCGCCGCCGAGCCGCGAGAAGCGATTGCCGATCACGCGGATCTCCTGAGCGTGCAGGTCGAGCCGGAGGCCCGTCGAACCGCCCTCGACGAAGGCGCAGTCCTCCACCACGCATACGGCGGCGCCGCGGAGGCGCAGCATCGCGTTCGGGGCGTCGTGCAGCTCGAAGTCGTGCTGGAGACCGGCCGTCCGCTCGTGCCACGTGTAACGGTTGGACTCCGTGAAGACGAGTCGCCGGAACTCGATTCCCCTGACGGGCGTGTCGGTACCGGCCGGATCAACATCACCTTCGACCCGCACCAGCTCGACCGTCGCCGCCGCGCGGACGGCGGTCAGATCCTCCGGCGAACGCGGCCACAGATACAGCAGCCGACGGCGGCTGTCCGCCGCCCATTCCCCCGGAGCATCCAGGAACTGCAGACTGTTCTCGATCCAGCACGTCTCCGGCAACCCGCCGGTGTACGGCACCAGGTTGAACGTCCCCGGCAGCCTCGTGCGGACCACCCCGCGCTCGGCTTCAAGCGACTCCAATTCGAGGAGGTTCATCATGAACTGTCGCGCGGGCACGATCCCGAGCTCCACGTCGGTGAGATTAGCCCAGGGCCGGAAGAGGCCGTGCCGGAAACTGAACTGATGGCGGACGTCCCACTTGCCCTCGTAGGTCGGCGGCCGGCCGTGGATGACCAACTGACCCGACCGCGCCCTCGGCAGCCGCCCGTCGCGTCCGAACAGCGCAAGGATCTTCCCCGCCACGGCCTCGGGCATCCGCGCCACCCACACCCTGCCGGCGGAAGCCGCGGGGAGGTCCGGGTGCCCCTCCTCCAACCGACGCCAGCCGTTCACTTCCACGGAGCCACGCAGCACGGCCGGACGATCACCATCGGAAGTGATCACCAGCCGGCCCGGCGCCGGCGGAGAGTCCGCGAGCGAGAAGACGACGGGCTCGGCGATCTGGTGGGTAACCCCGGCCAAGCGGATCTCGACCCGCCCCGCACGCTGCGCGGCCGGAAGCGTCCGCACGTGATCACGAGCGGCGGCAAGCGTGCGGAAACGAGCCGGCGAACCGGACTTCGTCTCGGAAAGCGCCGGATCCACCACGACGACCGTGACGCCGGACGCCACTTCGGCGGCAGGCAGCAACCCCGCCGCGCCCGCGAGCAGGAGCAGTTCGAAGGCGGCGCGGCGGACGAACAACGGCACTTTCATGGCGCAGGCGGCAATGCCGCCCGGATGGCCCGCGAGACATGATCGGCGAGGAGCGCGTAACCCTCCGCGGTGAAGTGCAGGTCGCGCGGCTTCCAGAACTCGGCCGCGCGCGGCGTGATCGCAGCGTTGAGGTCGTTGATGGCCACACCCTCCTCACGCATGACCTGCATAGCCGCGGCGTTGTAGGCGTTGATGTCACCAAAGCGCCGCTTGGCCGAGAGATTACCCCCGAGCGGAATGGGCGTGCTGGTCGCCCAGATGAGCGTTGCACCGGTCGCCTTGAGCCGGGCGACGATCCGCCGGAGGTTCGCGGAGTAGACCTCCACGGGCGCATGCCGGATGCCCTCCGGTGGCAGCTTCGCATCGTGAATCCCGAAGTTGAAGTGAATCACCGCCCACTTTCCGTCACCCAGCCAGCGTTCGAGATTCTCCAGACCGAAGCCGCTGGAGCTGGCGTTGCCACTGACGCGCTGGACATCCGCCCGGCCGGCGAGCGCCTCGCGCACCCGGGGTGTGTAACCGATCGAGATCGAATCTCCGATCAACAGCACGCGCGGCAGACCGGCGTCCCCGGCAGCGATCGCCACGGGCGCAAGGAAGAGCAGGAAAACCGGCAGTACCCGGAGGCGGATGATGTTCATCGGAATTCCCCCGCCTCAGCCGGCTCGGCCGCTGGACTCGGAGGCTGCGCTCCGCCGCCCGGCCTCCGGAACCCGGAGGAAAGCAACGCGGCGAGCAGGCAGGTCCCCGTTCCGATGGTACCGTAGAGCATGAACGAGAACACCCCGCTGGCCTTCGCGGCCAGGACGGCCACCATCGAGACTCCGAATCCGACGGTCGCGTCCACCGGGCGGAACCGGCGGCCGAGGAGTGCGAGCACGAAGACCCCGGCGAGGCTGCCGGAGAGCAGGTTGGTGAACTCGATGAAGAGGTCGAAGAGCGACTGCGCCCCCGAGCGCGCCACGAGCAGCGCGACCCCCGCCCCGGCCAGGCCCGACCCGGCCGTGGCCCAGCGCGAGAAGGTCCGCGTGCGCAGCAGCGACTCGCGGCGCCGCGCCGGCACGAGGTCGCCCGCGATGACGGCCGTGAGGCTGTTGATCGCCCCGCTGAGGCTGGACATCGAGACCGCGAAGATCGCCGCGACGACGAGCCCGGCGACACCGGCGGGCATCTCTCGCACCACGAAGCTGGCGAAGACCTCATCCCGGCTGTCGACGATCACCGCCATGCGTTCGGGAAAGGAGGCATAAAGCGAGAACAGCAGCGCTCCGCCGAAGAACATGAGCGTGAGGATCGTGGGCGAGCTGATCGCGGCTGAGATCACGGTGGAGCGGACGTCGCGTTCACTGCGGGCGGAGAGGATCCGCTGCACCGTGGGCTGGTGCCAGAGGTAGCTGTTGGCCGAGGTGGCGAGACTGAGTAGCAGCACCAGCCAACCCTCGCGGCCGAGCGAGGCGGACGAGCCCACCAGCCTGAAACGGCCCGCCTCCCAGGCGGTTCCCAAGGCATCCGTCGCCGACCCGACGGAGCTGAAGACCAGCAGGGGCGTGGCGATCAGCGCCAACATCAGGACGAGGCCCTGGAAGACATCCGTCCACACGACGGCCTCGTAGCCGCCGAACGTGGTGTAGCCGATCGTCACCCCGGCCGTGAGCAGGATGCACCAGAGCTCCGGAATCCCCGTGATCATGGCGATCAGGAGCGACGGCACGACGAGCAGGACTCCGATCCGTCCGACCTCGTAGGCGCAGAAGAGCCACGAGCCCAGTTGGCGGAAGCCGGGACCGAAGCGCACCCCCAGCACCTCATAAGCCGTGAGATGCGAGCCCGCGCGCAGCATCGGCGCGATGTAGCGCAGGACGATCGGCGCCGCGACCACCGGCGTGAAGAGGAAGAACAGCATGGTGCAATCCGTCGCGAAGGCGCGCGACGGCAGCGCGATCAGCGAGATCGCGCTGATGTTGGTGAGCACGATGCTCAGGCCGGCGGCCCATCCCGGCACGCGGCCCGCCCCCAGGAACATCTCCCGGCCCGAGCGGATCCGGCGGCTCGTGAAATACCCAATCAGCACGACCCCAGCCAGGTAGGCGCCCAGGAGACCGACGTCGATGGGCGCCAGCCGACCGGGCCGGCGATCGGCCGCGACGTGGAGAATGCCGCCGCCACCGTCGATCCCATGCACGAGGAAGCGCGCCTCGGTGCGCGCGGAAGCCTCCACCGCCACCCGCCGCGGACTCGGTACATTTACCGGCAAAGCGACCGGGAACGCACCCAGCGTGTCCAACTGGAGCGCCCGCGCGGCCAAGCGGCCGTCCTTCGACGCGCCGAGCAGGAAGAGATGACTCTTGCCCATCGCGACCGCGGCGGCGCCGGCGAGGTCGACCGATACGCGCCCGACCTGCTGCCAATCCCCCCCGCTCATCACGATCAGCTCGGTGGTGGCCCCGTCGTCGCCATGGATGATCCAGCGGGGCCCGGCCAAACCGGCGACCGGGACCACGCGCACCTCACGCCAGCGCAAGGCCGGCCGGAGCACCATGCTTCGCTGCGCGGAGCGCGGCGAGTCCCCGCGGCCAACCGTAAGCGAGATCTCCCCTGTCGGCCCGAGCCGGGCCGCGAGCGTTTCCCCACCGAGGAGGAAAGACGCGTTCGATCCTTCCGCCCCGCCCACCAACGCTTTCGTCGCCGGTTCAAAACGAACGACAAACGGTGATCCTACCCCCGCCGTGTTTCCGGCAAGGGACGACCCCAGCGCCAGGAACAGAGCGAACCAGCCGCGCACTACGCCTCTCATGGCACTGCGGCGCCCTGCGCCAGAGGAGGATTCGGGTCGAACGCTCCCTGCAGCCGCGCCCGCACCTCGCCCGCATCCACCGCGGCCAACTCGATGTTGCGGGACAGCGCCACTCCGACCGCGGCGCCGGCCGCTTCACCGAGGTTCATGCAGGTCGACATGACCCGGAAGCTGCCGGCAGCCTCGTGCGTGGCGCTGATGCAGCGCCCCGCCGCGATCAGGTCCGGCACCCCGGCGGGCAGCAGGCAGCGGAGCGGGATGCCGTAGCAGTAATCGTCGCTGAGATTGAAGTCGCTCCCCGCGCCGTCCGGCTGGTGCACGTCGATGGGATATGAGCAGAAAACGACGCTGTCTTCCGGCTGCCGCGAAGAAAGCACATCCACCTCGGACAGCGTCCCGAGGCCGACGATACGACGGGTTTCCCGCACGCCGACCTGCGGCCCCGTCTGCAACAGGGTCGCGCGCCCGAAGCCGGGGACGTACTTGCGGAAGAACGCCGCCAATTCCCAGGCTTGCTGCCGGCCAAGCCGTTCGGCGGCGCTCAGTCCCTCGCCGCGCGCGGCGTTCAGGCCGAGGATCCGCGTCCCGTTGATGGTGACGCGCGTCGGATCCCACGGCATCGACCAGAACATGGCCACGTTCTGCCGGGGAATCGCCCATTCACCCCGGCTGCGGGCGGTCGCGATCTCGGCCGCGAGGCAGTCGCTGTGAAAGATATACCGCTCATCGACCAGCGGGCGCACGCGGCGGCCGAACTCCTCCGGCGCGACGCCGCCGAGCTGCACGATCATCGTGAGCGGCTGCGTCTTGCCGTCGGATTTCCTCCCGTGGGTGACTTCCGCTCCCGCCCGCACCGCCACGTCGGCGTCGCCCGTGGCGTCGATCACGTAACGAGCCCGCCACGTCACCAGCCCGCCCTTCTGCAGGACCTGCACGGTCCATTCGCCGCGCTCGCGCGCGATCCGGCAGATGGAGGCGTGCAACGCCAATCGGACGCCCGCCGCCTCCAGCCTGGCCTCCAGCACCCGCTTCAACGCCTCGGGCTCGAAGACGTCCACGTTGCCGCCCTCGGCACTGTAGGTCGCCCCGTGGGCCGAAAGGTCGGCCACGACGGAGCGGTAGAACGCCTGGGACAGGTCCGTGGCGCGGTAGCGGTAATTGATGAAGGCGCTCAGGCCGGCCGCCGTACCCATCCCGCCGAGGAAACCGTGGCGCTCGACGAGCAGCGTGGTGGCACCGCCGGCGGCCGCCGCTGCCGCCGCCCCGCAGCCGGCCGAGCCGCCGCCCACGACGATGCAATCGAAGCGCGCATCCTCCATTCGCCGGGTTCCGGGATAAGCCGTCATCACGCGGCACCCAGCCGGCGCGCGATCCCGCGCACCGCCTCCTCGAGTCCACGCAGGTCGCGGAGGGCCAGCTCCCGCTTGTCGAACAGGATCGCAACCGCGAAACGCGGTGTCCGGCCGGGCTCCACGATGGGCGCCGCGACCGAGACGTAGTTGAGCGCACTCTCCTCGCGGTTCCAGGCGACGCCCTGCCGCGCCGCCTGCTCCACCTCGAGGAGGAAGCGCGCCGGATCGGTGTTCGTGTGGCGGGTCAGCTTCGCCATGCCCTTCTGGGGCGCGTACGCGGCCCATTCGGACTTGCCCTGCGCCCCCACGAGCACCTTGCCGGCCGAGGACGCGTGCACCGGCGCCTGTCCTCCGAGGGCGAAGCTGTCACCCAGCGCTCCGGAGGCCGCGACCACGTACGTGAAGCCGCCGCTGAGCGTGGAAACATAGACGCTGGCGTGCAACCGCTCCGCCTCCCTCCGCAGGACGTGCGAGAAGCGGCCGATCGGACCAAAGTGCAGCGTCAGCTCGTGCACGAACCCGAACACGCGGGAGCTGAGGCTGTAGCGGCGCGTCGCCTCGTCCTTGCGCACCATGCCCAGTTCGACGAGCGAGCAGAGGATCCGGAACGTGGTCGATTTCGGCAGCCCGAGCCGCGCCGCAACTTCCGATATCCCGAGGGAACGCGGCTCGTGGAGCAGGCATTCAAGGACGTTGAGGGCGTACCGCAGCAGACGGGTGCGGGAATCAGGGGAGACGCGGGCGGAGGGGGACGCCGACTTCGTCGGGGGAGCGAGGCGAGGCACCGGTCCGATCAGCCGGCGCCCCAGCGACGGCGTCAAGTCCGCGGCCGCGCGGCTCCGGTTTTTGTTCAGGCGCACCATGAGGGGAAGGCCTGCGTTCCAGCGTTACCTCGACCGGCGGTCAACGCGGCAAGGCGACCGCGGGGCGGATGTCGTTCCACAAATGGAACGTAAACCGCGCCGGCTGCCGCGGAACCGTTTGCCCGGACCACCGCCGCGGCGTCGTGCTCGTGGGGATGCAAGGCTCCGCGCGCGCGCCCCGTCCCGTGCTTCATCTTGTGGCCAACAGCCATTTGGATCCGGTCTGGCTGTGGGACTCCCGCGAGGGCCTCAACGAGGCCGTCAACACCGTGCTCACGGTCCTCGCGCTGATGCGCGAGCGCCCCGAGCTGCGTTACATCCGCGGTGAAACGCTGGTCTACGAGGAGATCCGGCGCCACGCCCCCGCGGCCTTCCGTGAGATCAGGCGGCTCGTCCGGGCCGGCCGCTGGGATCCGGTGGGGGCCACCTACGTGCAGCCGGACATGAACCTGCCGGCGGCCGAGACGCTGCACCGTCATTTCGACGTGGGACAGGCGTTTTTCCGGAGACATTTCGGGCGACCCGCCTGGGCCGGTTGGTCGGCGGACTGTTTTGGCCACACCCCGTTCCTCCCCGACATCCTGCGCGCCCACGGGTTGCGGGCGTACGCCTTCGGCCGGCCCAAGCCCGCGGACGGACGTACGCTGTTCTGGTGGGAGAGCCCGAACGGCACCCGCGTGCTCGCCGTGTCCTACGCCGCCGGATGGTACGGCTGCGAACGCGACGAGTTGCCGTCCCGGCTGGATGCCTACCTCGCAGCGGCCGCGTCGCTGCCCGTATCGCACATCTTCGTGCCGTTCGGACTGGGCAACCACGGGGGAGGACCGACCCGCCGGCATCTGGATGAAGCGGCGGCGTGGGCACGACGCCACCCGGAGGTGGAGGTGCGCCCCTCGACCCTGCACGGCTACTTCGCGTCCGTCGAACGGGAGCTACGGGAAGGCCGCGTCGAGTTGCCGGTGACCCGGGATCTCGGCTTCTGCCTGCGTGGCACTTACTCCTCCGCCTTGCGGGTGAAGGCCACCTACCGCCGTGCCGAGGCGGCGGCGATCCGGGCGGATCGCCTCCTCGCCATGCTACCTCCGGGGTCCCGGGGGCGCTTCCGCCCCCGTTTGGACGGGTTGTGGCGTTCCGTCCTGTTCAACAGCTTCCACGATATCCTGCCCGGCACCTCGATTCCCCGGGGGCTTGAGGAGCAGACGGAGGAGATGGGCGGGGCACTGCACGACTGCCGCATGCTGGAGCGGGAGGCGCTGCTGGCACTCGGGCCTTACGCGCGCCGCGCTTCACCGCGCAAGCCTCAAGCTGATCACCCGGGTGCGGCCGAGTTGATGGTCGCTAATCCGGGTGACCGCACCTTTCGCGGGCCACTTGAGTTGGAGGCGATGCTCGATTTCCGGCCGATCTGGACGTACGCCCACAGACCAGGCGAAGTCCCGCTCGAATTACGCGGTCCACGGGGGGAACGGCTGCGGTTCCAGGAGGTGTCGAACGGGCACAACTTCATGCCGCACCTGCCGTGGCGGAAGCGAATCGTCTTCTCCGCCACCCTGCCCCCTCGGAGTCATGGCATATTCACGCTCGGCTGGGTGGAGAACGCCCGACCGCTTCCCGCCGCCCGAACGAAGGCCCGGGCCCACGGTCCACATTCGGTCGGCAACTCCCGCCTGCGGATCACCGCAAGCCCGGGCCGCCGCGGCGTGCGGATCTCGGCCGACGGGCGTCCGTTGCTCACAGGGGAAGGACTGCAGGCGATTGTCGTCGAAGACCCATACGGACCGTGGGGCGGCCACTACGAGGAACCCGAGTCACTCGATCTGCACCGGGTGCGGAAGGAATGGAGGATCGTCGCCGCCCGCGTCGTGGAGTCCGGGCCGATCCGGGCTGCACTCTGGTGCCGGCTGGCGGGCGGGCGTTCCGAGTTGGAACTGACCTTCCGGCTGGGTGCCGCGACGCCGCACGCGACGGTCGAGGCCCGCCTGTTTTTCAACGAGCGGCGGGCCCGGTTGAAACTCGCCCTACCCGGCGGCGACGTCGCCGACCTCGCGCTGCCGGGAGGCGTGCTCCGCCGCGGCCCGCAGGGTGAGGTTCCGGGCGGCCGCTGGGCCCGCGTGCTCGACCGCCGCGGTCGCCCGCGATTTCTGTTCGCGAGCGACGCGCTGTACAACTTCAGCGCGCGCGCCGGGTGCTTCTTCGCGACGGTGGCACGATCCACCCGTCAGACCATGGACCGCCCGGAAAGGGAGGCAGGGCTCCCGCCGGAGGAACCCGTGCTCGACCGCGGCGAATTCCGGTTTCGATTCCTGCTCGGCCTGCCCGGTGAAGCCACGATGGCAGCGGCGGAGTTCCTCGAGCAGCCTCCCCTGACCATGCTCCACGCAAGGGTTCCTGAGCCCCGCCCACGGCCGAGGAATTCACATCCGACGTAGCCGCGCCTCCGATGGGGCTGCGCCTCCCATGTGGCTGCGCCTGCAGGCGCGGAAATTTCACGCACGACTTTCCCGCCGAAGGCTCTTCCCCGGTCGTCACCGAAAGACCTTCCTTCGTGTCCGCGGCTACAGCCGCAGCCACATCTACCGCACTTCCAAACTCCTATCCGGACGAGCTTCTGTTGTGCTGCACCTACGATGTGGCTGCGCCTGCAGGCGCGGAAATTTCACGCCCGACTTTCCCGCCGAAGGCTATTCCCCGGTCGTTACCGAAAGACCTTCCTTCGTGTCCGCGG
>JBBAVH010000055.1:0-17271 GCA_040397825.1 Opitutaceae bacterium | reverse complement strand
GGCGTCTCCACCGCGAGGTGAAAATGATTCCGCATGATCACGTAGGCATGCAGCACCCAGCCGAACCGGGTGCACGCTTCGTCCAGGCAATGATGAAATGATTGGGCCGCACCAGCGGCCGCAAAGAGATCGCGCCGGTAATTGCCGCGATTGGTCACGTGATAACACGCACCGGCAAACTCGAGACGTAGCTTTCGTGCCATCCCCGGAGCCCAGGGTCCGGGGCGCTCGCTTCAACGGCGCCGCACCCCCGATTCAGGGTAGGACCTCGCGTTGTTTCCGGATTCCGGACGTGACCCCTTCGATTGCCGGGTGGTTCCAATTCCGGACCCGCGGCCTCGCGTGGCGGCGCGACGGCGATCCCATCCCGAGGTGACTCCGCCGCGCCCGGCGGTTCCGCGTTTCGATCGCTGCACCAGCCATGACAGACCTCCCGAGCCGAGGGAAACGCGCCGACTCCGGATCGGGCGGAGCCCGGCGCGCGTTGAGGGGATTTAATTACCTCACAGGTAACGGCTAACGACCAAAACCGTGGATTTTCTCACTCGTTTGAGATTGACACCCCGAAACCTGCTTGCGGCCCTCCCTCCCCGACCTCCCTACCGCCGTGTCGCCTTCCATCACGCAAAAGGACATCGCCCAGCGCCTGGGAGTTTCCGTCACGCTCGTCTCGCGCGTGCTCGGAGGGAAAGCGGCGCAGATCGGCGCGGCCAGGGCCACCGTGGAATCGATCCGTCAGGCCGCCGCCGAGCTGGGGTACGTGCCCAACGCGAACGCGCGCATCCTGAAGGGAGCGCCCACCCGCACGCTCGGCGTGGTCGTGTACGATTTCGAGGACCCGTTCCTCGGCGCCATCATCGGCGCCTTGCAGCGCCTCGCCCATGCCCATGAGCACTCGCTCGTCCTCGCGGGATTCGAGCAGCGTCGGGTGCAGGCGCAGTCGCTGATGCCCCTGACGAAGCACGGCATCAGCGGCCTCATCATCGTCGGAGCAGGATCCCGCGACGCCTGGCTCGACGGGTTCCTTTCGCGCGGACTTCCCGTCGCGCGCATCGGCGAGAGTCCCGACGCCACCCACGCCCGCGTCGCCGTCGACGGCGAGGGCGGCGTCCGCCTACTTCTCAACCATCTCCGCCGTCGCGGCATCCGCCGCGCGGGATTCCTCTCCGATCCCCATCCGGCGCATCTCGACCGACTCCGTTCCTTCGAACGGCTCGCCGCCGAATTTGGCATCGAAACGCGCCCCTCATGGCAGGTGACGCGCGCCGAATCCGGGACCGAGGCGGGCCAGCTTGGCGCCCGCCAGATCGTCCGGGAGTCCGGGACCCGCGCGCATCCCGAGGCCTTGGTTGCCGCCAGCGACGCGATCGCGATCGGCGCCCTGCGGGCACTCAGCGACGCCGGGATCAGCGTGCCGGCCAAGATGGCCGTGACCGGATTTGACGACCTTCCGTTTGGAGACGCCCTCTCCCCCGCCCTGACGACGGTTCGCCAGCCGGTGCAGGAGATGGCCCGCACGGCCTTCGCCTGGGTGTCGACCGACGCCGCGGCCGCCGGAACCTCCTCCGCTCCGCGCGTGCTTCTGCCCGGCGAGCTTGTCATCCGCGAATCCGCCTGAAGCTTCCCGTTCCTGCCATGACGCCCAAACCCGCCCTGGACACCCTGATCATCGGGGGAGGCATGATCACCTACGATCTGATCCTCCCGTCGGCCTACCACCTGCAGCGCCTCGGCTCCGTCGGGCCCATCAAGGTCTGCGCCCAGAGTTCCGCGCGCATCCGCGCCCTCAAGGAGAGCGCCGACCTCAAGGCCACCTTCCCCGGTCAGGACTTCGCGGCGTATCCGGACGTCAACGACCCGCAGGACCGCGTCTCGCCCGACCTCTACCGGAAGCTGCTGGCGGAGGCCCGCCCGCGGCAGGCGGTGATCATCGCGACCCCCGACAACCTCCACTTCGAGATGGTGATGAACGCGCTGCGCGCCGACCAGCACGTGCTGTGCGTGAAGCCGCTCGTGCTGAAGTACACCGAGGCGGTGGAGATCGAGCGCTTCGCCCTGGAGCGGGGGCTGTTCGTCGGCATCGAGTACCACAAGCGGCTCGACACGCGCGCGCTGATGGCGCGCCGCCAGTACCGGCTCGGGCACTTCGGCGAATTCCGCATGGGCGAGGCCCGCATGATCGAGCCGTACTATTACCGCCACTCCAACTTTCAGAACTGGTTCACCACCGATCAGACCGACCCGTTCGTGTACGTCGGCTGCCACTACGTCGACCTCGTCCAGTTCATCACCGGCCTGCGTCCGGTGGCGGTGTCCGTCAGCGGCGTGAAGGGACGCTTCCCCAACGGCAAGGAAGGCTACATGTGGGCCAACGGCCGCGTGCGCTACGAGAACGGCGCCGTGCTCTCCGTGATCGACGGCCTCGGCTACCCCGACGACGGCGCCGGCAGCAACGATCAGGGCCTGCTCATGTACTGCGAGGGCAAGGACCGCGGCGGCATGATCCAGCACAACGATCAGGACCGCGGCGTGCGCCACTCGTACCTCGAGAACATCGGCTGCGCCGGCACCCGCTACAATTACGTGAGCCCCGATTTCTACCGGCTCGTGCCGTGGGCCGGACCCGGCTACCGTCCCGCCGGCTACGGCTACGAATCGATCGCCGCCAGCCTCGAGTCGATGCGCCGCATCGAGGCCGAATCGGCCGGGCTCGCCCCCGCCGCCGCCCTCGAGTGCCGCCGCGCGATCATCCGCGAAATCGACGAGACCGGACTGCTCGCCACGCCCGCCAACAGCGCCACCAACGAGCTCGTCGTCGAGGCCGCCCGTCTTTCCATCCTCGCCGACGGCGACTGGTGCGCGATCCATTACGGCGACCGCCCGCACGTCGCGATGAGGAGATAATCACCATGGCCGAATACAACCTGACCCCCGTCAAGGTCCCGCCCGTCCAGACCAAGTGGCGGACCATCAAGACCGCGCTGCCGGTTCCCGAGTCGCTGCCGATCTTCGAGCTGCTGCGCCAGTCCGAGCCGCGCTCCATGTCGGGCCAGCCGCCCGTCGTCTGGGATCAAGCCAAGGGTTCCATCATCTCCGACCGCTGGGGCAACCGCTGGATCGACTGGTCCTCGGGCGTCCTCGTCACCAACGCGGGCCACGGACACCCGCGCATCGTCGCGGCGCTGCGCGAGGCGGTGGACCGTCCCCTGCTCGCCACCTACGTCTTCCCGCACGAGGGCCGGGCACGGCTCACGTCGATGCTCAGCAAGCTGGCGCCGAACCCCGACCGCTCGACGGTCTTCCTGCTCTCCACGGGCAGTGAAGCCACCGAGAACTGCATCAAACTCGCCAAGACCTACGCGCTGGAGAAGCACGGTCCGGCGAAGTCGATCATGGTCACCTTCAACAACGCCTTCCATGGCCGCACGATGGGCGCGCAGCTCGCCGGCGGCATGGCCAAGGGCAAGCGCTGGCTGGGCACCTGCTGCCCGCAGTTCGTCCAGGTGCCGTTCCCCGACGGTTACAAGAACCCCGACACCTCGTTCGACCTGTTCCTCTCGAGCCTCAAGCAGCGCGGCATCGGCCCCGATCGCATCGCCGGCGTGATGACCGAGAGCTACCAGGGCGTCGGACCCGACTTCCTGCCGGTCGAGTACGCGCGCAAACTCGAGGCCTGGTGCCGCCAGCACGACATCGTGCTCGTGATGGACGAGGTGCAGGCCGGCTTCGGCCGCACCGGGAAGATGTTCTGTTTCGAGCATTACGGCGTCACGCCCGACCTCATCGCCTGCGGCAAGGGCATCTCCTCCTCGCTGCCGCTCTCGGCCGTCATCGGGCGCAGCGACATCATGGACCTCTACGGCCCCGGCTCGATGACCTCGACCCACTCGGCGTCGCCGCTGGCCGTCACGGCCGCGATCGCCAACCTCGAGGTCATCCACGACGAGCGCCTCGTCGACCGCGCCGCCCAGCTCGGCGCCTGGTTCGTGCCGGAGCTGCACCGCATCCAGCGCAAGTACCCGAGCGTCCTCGGCTGCTGCACGGGTCTCGGCCTCGTGGCGGGCATCCAGGTCGTGAAGCCGGGCACCCGTACGCCCGATCCCGACCTCGCGACACGCATCAACGTCGCCTGCATGCACCGCGGCCTGCTGATGTTCGCGCCGGTCGGCATCGGCGGCGAATGCGTCAAGATCTCCCCTCCCCTCAGCATCGAGGAAGACTGCCTGCGCGAGTCGCTCGCCACGTTCGAGGAAGCCGTCGACTCCGTCTGCGGCTCACTCTGAGGAACTTCCCCGCGGGCCCGGCGCCAACCGCCGCGCCGGGCCCGGGTGAATTTAAGTGAGCGATCGCGAAGGAACTTCGAAACGAGCCGTAGCCTCCTTCCGAGACCCCAGTGCTGACCGCCGGGTCTCTAGCGCCCTACCCTCGTTCTCGACCGCATCGATGGTGTATGCGGCCCCGCCAGTCGTCGGTGCCAGGCGGCGGTTCAGAACCCGAGTAATCGCGATCCTTAGGCGGACCCCCAAAGGCGCGGAGCGGACAGCGCCGGACAGGAGCTGGACCGAATCATCTGGTTACTGGTCATGTGATGCACCGACTCCTCGGCGGCAGCGAACCGCGGGCTTTCACTCCCCATGATCCCGAAACTTTCAGTCCCCCTGACCTTCAACCCGTCGCCCCGTCGAAGCCGGTCCCTCGCCTTGCTGTTCCGCTGGGTGCTCCCGCTCCTCCTGTCAGCCACCTTGGCCGCCGCGGAGTCCAAGCGCCCCAACTTCGTGCTGTGCATGACCGACGACCAAGGCTGGGGCGACGCCGGCTACCAAGGCCATCCGGTGCTGCGCACGCCGGCCCTCGACGCCATGGCCGCCTCGGGCGTGCGTTTCGACCGGTTCTACGCCGCCCACTCCGTGTGTTCACCCACGCGCGGCAGCGTGTTGAGCGGGCGCTCCCCCGGCCGCTACCGCAGCTACAGTTGGGGCTTCGACCTGCCGCTGCGCGAAATCACCGTCGCTGAATTGGTGAGGCCGCGCGGCTACGCGACCGGGCATTTCGGCAAGTGGCACGTCGGCGGCCTGCCCAATGCCGACGGCATCTCCGGTCGCGGCGTGCCGGAGTCCTTCGACTCGGCGCCGCGCGATCCCGGCCAACACGGCTTCGACGAATGGTTCTCGGCGGGCAACTGGTTCGACCGCGATCCGGGCGCCGGCACGTTCTGGCACAACGGACGCCCGGTCGGTGCCCTCCAGGGCGACACCTCCGACCTCGTGATGTCGGAAGCCCTGCGCTTCATCGGCACCCGCGCCGCGGCCGGACAGCCGTTCCTCTGCGTGATCTGGTTCCCCTCGCCCCACGGGCCGTGGCGTCCGCTGCCCGCAGACCGTGCGCCCTACGCGGCTCAGCCCAACCCGGACTTCCTCGGCGAAATGGCTGCCGTCGACCGCGCCATGGGCCGGTTGCGCGCGGAATTGGAGAGACTCGGTGTCCGCAACGACACCCTGGTCTGGTTCAACAGCGACAACGGAGCCGCCGGCGGCACGGCCGGGCCACTTACGGGCGGCAAGGGCTCGCTCTGGGAAGGCGGCATCCGCGTCCCGGGGCTCATCGAATGGCCCGCGCGGATCCGCCAGCCGCTGCGTACCACGTTACCCGCCGGCACCGTCGACATCCTGCCGACGGTCTGCGACATCCTCGGGATCCCTCCGCCCACGGCCAACGGTCCGCTCGACGGCACCAGCCTGCTGCCCGTCATCGAGCGGCGAGCCACCGCGCGACCCTCGCCACTGGGCTTCGAGATGCGTCGACCGACCGACGGAACCCTGAATAGCGCCGCGCTGATCGACGGCGACTGGAAGCTGCTGCGCGTGCGGGGACAGCTCCGGCGCGGCAAGGGCGAAGCCGCCATCGGCGAGCCCCTCAAGGCGGGCGACTACCTCTTCAACCTCGCACAGGATACGGCCGAGGAGAACGACGTCGGTCCTGCCCACCCGGCCGTGTTCGCGCGACTGCGGGCGCAACTGGACGCCTTCAGCCGTTCGGTCGAGGAAAGCGCCGCCGCCTATCCCCTGGCTCCGATGCCTGAGCGCCTCAACCCCCGGCTGCTGCGGCGCACGGAGGGTGCGGTGCAGCCGCTCGTCGACCGCCTCGCGTTTCCCCTCGCCGGATGGGAGCCCATGGGCGGCGGAATCCGCCGGCATGGCGAAGGCGCGTTGCACCTCGAAGATTCGGCGGGCGACCGCGCCGGTATCCACCGACGCATTCCGCTTCGCAACCATTACCTGCAATTCGCCGTGCGACTCGGAGCCGGAGCCCGCGCGAGCGTCGACCTTGGACCGAGGAGCGCCCCGGTGGTACGCATCACCCTCGATGCTTCGGGCGTGCATGCTGCCGCCGTGTCGGCCACGGGAACGAGCCGGGACGCCACCCACACCCCGCTGCGGTTGAAAACGGATGCGTGGCAGAACGTGCTGCTCGAATTCTCCGGCGATACCCTCGGCTTCCACCTCGACGGCCGCGAATTCGCGGAATTGCCGGCCGGAAATTGGCCGGAAAGCCGCCATGAAGGCTTTTCCCTCGTGCGCGAAACCGGCCTCGTTTCGTTCAAGGACGTCTGGATGACCTCCGGCGAACCCACGGCGGAACCCCCTCTCCGCGGCAAGGCCGCGAAGAAGCGCGCCGCGGAGAAAAATTAGTCCCGGGCGCGGATTCCTTGTCCAATTTTGTCCGCCCGAGCGGATCTTGGTTGGGAAACCGATGCCTTCCGCCGACGACGAGCTGCACGAGAGGTTCATGCGCCTGTTCCTGGGCCATGAGCCGGCGATCCTGCGCAACGTGCTCGTCTTCGTGCCGCACCGGGCCGATGCCCGCGACATCGTGCAGGAGACGGCGGTCGCGCTCTGGCGGCATTTCCCGTCCTACGACTCGTCGCGCCCGTTCCTCAACTGGGCCTGCGGGTTCGCCCGCATCGAGGTGCGCCGCTTCCTCCGCCAGAGGCAGCGGCGCGCCCAGCTCTCCGAGGAGGCCGCGGCGGCGCTCATGACGGAGTCCGAGGCCGACGCCGCTTCCGACCAGGCCCGCGATCGACTCCTCCAGGAATGCCGCGAGCAGCTGGCCCCCGAGCAACGGGGCGTCCTCGACGGTTACTACCTGGAGGAGCTCAGCATCTCCGCCCTCGCCCAACGCCACGCCCGGAGCGAGGAGGCGGTCTACAAGATGCTCCAACGCATCCGCCACGCGCTGCTCGTCTGCGTGGAACGCAAACAGGCGGAGATCGCGGCATGACGCCCGACGAACTGGAATCACGGATCAACCGCCACCTGGAGGGACGCTCCTCCGAGGAGGAGGCCGCGGCGTTGTCGCGCGAAATCACCTCCAACCCGCAAGCTCGCCGCCTCTACCTGAAGATGGCCGGCATCCACGCCGCCCTCGCCGCCGGGGAGGCGCCCGGCGGAGACGAAGGAAGCGCGCGCGTCGCGCCGTCGACGCGTTGGATGCGCCACCCGCTGGCCTGGGCGGCCGCGTTGGCGTTGATGGCGGCCGGGGGTTGGTTCGCCTGGCTAAACCGACCCGCGACGTTTGCCCCGGCGGAGGCGACGCCGGTCGCGCGGGTCGGCCCGATGGAGAATGCGCGCTGGGTCGCTCCGGAAACCCGCCTGCAGCCCGGCGATCTCCTCCGCCCCGGCCAGTCGCTCGAGCTTTCGACGGGGTCCGCCGTCGTGGAATTCGTCAGCGGCGCGCGGGTCACCCTGCTCGCGCCCTGCATCTTCCAGGTCACATCCGCCAACGGCGGGTTCCTCTCGTTGGGCCAGCTGAAGGCCGTGGCCGATACCCCGCAGTCGAAGGGCTTCACGGTCCGCACGCGCACGGCGAAGGTCGTCGACATCGGGACCGAGTTCGTGGCCGCGGCCGCTCCCGACGGACAGAGCCGGATCGACGTCACCGAAGGTGAGGTGCAGGTGCACGTCGCGGGCGCCCGCTCCCCCCAGCGCCTGCGCACCGGCGAGGCCCTGAGCGTCGAGGCCGGCAGCGCGCCCGTGCTGGTGCGCATCGAACCGGGCGACGGCACGGCCGAATTCCGTTTCCCGACCATCGCGCCACCGTCTGCCGAGGACTGGGCTGATCAGTCCCGCGGCCTCGCGACCATGAAGGTTGTCCGCGGGGGACTTTTCCTCACCGCGCCCGTTCCCAGCGGCCCGCCCGAGTTGCTGCTCGACGGCCGCGGACAGACCGCGGCGGACTCCCCCGCCGAATCGGTGTACTTCGGCCCCAATGACTCCGGGGCGCTGCTGCTGGACTTGGGAAAGGTCATCACGATCTCGCAGATCAACACCTACTCCTGGCACCAGAACCGCGCCCTCGATAACCGCGTGCGCGCGGTGCAGAAGTTCAACCTGTTCGGCTACGCCGGAGATGCGCCCCCGAGGATCGACATGCCACCCGCGGAGGCGGGATGGGTGCCGGTCGCACGGGTGGACTCCGATGATTTTTTCCGGGTGGCGCAGCCGATTGATCGGCCGGCGCAACAGGCCTGCTCCATCACCGGCGCCCACGGAACGATCGGCCGCTACCGCTACCTGCTCTGGGCGGTGGAGCCCACCCAGGCCGTGAACAAGCCCGTCCTCGACAACACCTTTTACGCGGAATTCGACGTCTACGGTCAACCCTAGGCTCCCGCCGCGGATTCCAGCCCCTCCCCCAAGCCATGTCCAAGCCTGCTCCCAAACTCCGGTCGCTTCTCGCCGCGTTCACCGCACTGGCGGCAACGTCGCCCACGCACGCCGCCGAAGCGTCGTTCCATGATGTCGTCGTGTACGGCGGCACGTCGGGCGGCGTCACGGCCGCGGTGGCGGCGGCGCGCATGGGACAGACTGTGATACTGATCGAGCCGGGGCGGCACCTCGGCGGCCTCACGAGCGGGGGACTGGGGGCGACCGACATCGGGAAGAAGGAGTCTATCGGCGGCCTCTCGCGGGAGTTCTACCAGCGGGTGAAGCGCCACTATGCCGACCCGGCTGCCTGGAAGCACGGGCGACCCGAGGACTTCCGCAGCCACCAGCACGATCCGAAGGAGGACGTGATGTTCTTCTTCGAACCGAAGGTGGCCGAGAAGATCTTCAACGACCTCCTGCGGGAGGCCAAGGTGGAGGTCGTGCGCGGAGAGCGCCTCGATCTCAAGGCGGGCGTGGCGAAGGCCGGCACGCGGATTGAGACGATCACGATGGAGTCCGGCCGGCGTTTCCGCGGGCGCGTCTTCATCGACGCGACCTACGAGGGCGACCTGATGGCCAAGGCCGGCGTGAAGTACATGGTCGGAAGGGAGCCCAACTCCGCCTTCGGCGAGACCCACAACGGCAACCAACCCTACCTGCTGCGCCGCCAGAAGGTCGCCTCGGCGCACGACTTCCGCCGCGCCGTGGATCCGTACGTGCGTCCCGGCGACCCATCCAGCGGCCTCATCTTCGGGGTGCAACCCGGCGGGCCGGGAACCGAGGGTGCGGGTGACCATCGCGTGCAGGCTTATTGCTTCCGGCTCTGCCTCACGAACGTGCCGGAAAACCGCGTGTCGTTCAGCAAGCCGGACGACTACGATCCGGCCAAGTACGAGCTGGTGGCCCGCTACCTCAACAGCCCGGCCATGCTGCCCGAGTTCCACACAGCCGGCGACATCGAGCATCCGGTGCTCGGCAACAACCTCACGCGCCCCGAGCCGGTGGTGATCATGCCCAACCGGAAGAGCGATTCGAACAACAAGGACCCCGTCGGCTTCAACCTGGTCGCCGGCAACTACGACTACCCCGAGGCCGACCACGCCACGCGCGAGCGCATCTTCCGCGAGCACGTGAGATGGCAAAAGGGACTGATCTGGTTCTTCGCGAGCGATCCGCGCGTGCCCGAGCGCTACCGGGCCCCCATGAAGGACTGGGGTTACCCCAAGGACGAGTTCACCGACACGGGCCACTGGCCGCACCAGCTCTACGTCCGCGAGGCCCGGCGCATGCACGGGGCGCTCGTCATGACCCAGCGGCACTGCGACGGCACTCGGCCCGTCGCCGACCCGGTCGGCATGGGCGGCTACGCGATGGATTCCCACAACGTGCGCCGCTACGTCGACGAGAACGGCCACGTGCGCACGGAGGGGACGATCGGCCTCGGCGTGAAGCTCCCGTACGGCATCGGTTACGACGCGCTCACGCCGCGCCGCGAGGAGTGCGCCAACCTGCTCGTCCCGGTGTGCCTCTCCGCCACCCACGTGGCCTACGGCTCCATCCGCATGGAGCCGGTCTTCATGATCCTCGGCCACTCCGCCGGTGTCGCGGCCGCCCAGGCCATCGCGCAGCGGACCGACGTGCAGTCCATCGATCGCCCGCGCCTGCGCACGACGCTGCTCCAGCAGGGCCAGTTACTGGAACGGCCCGCTCGCTGACTTTTCCCCATGATCCCCACCCTGCCGACCCCGCGCCTTCGCGTTCTCCTCCTCGCCTTGCTCTGCCTCACCGAGCCGGCCGCGGCCGCGGAAACCAGCCCGCGGTACGACGTCGTCGTGTACGGCGGCACCTCCGGCGGCGTGATCGCCGCGGTGCAGGCGGCGCGGATGAAGGCCTCCGTGCTGCTGATTGAACCGGGGCGCCACCTGGGCGGTCTCACGAGCGGAGGCCTCGGCGCCACGGACTTCGGCCACCCCGACAGCATCGGCGGCGTCTCGCGCGAGTTCTACCGCCGCGTGAAGGAGCACTACGCGAACCCGGCGGTGTGGAAGCACGAGAAACCGGGCGATTACCGCAGCCACCGGCATGATCCGAAGGCCGACGTGATGTTCCACTTTGAGCCGCACGTGGCCGAACGGATCTACCGCGAGATGATCCGCGAGGCGGGTGTGACGGTCGTTTTCGGAGAGAGGCTGGAACTCAAACGGGGCGTCGAGAAGGTCGGCCCGGAGATTCGTTCGCTCACGATGGAGTCGGGCCGCCGCTTCGCCGGCCGGATGTTCATCGACGCGACCTACGAGGGTGACGTGATGGCGAAGGCGGGCGTGAGCTACGCGGTGGGACGCGAGTCGAGCGCCACCTACGGCGAACCCAAGAACGGCAACCAGTGGCGCCACATGCGGGAGCGGCCGCGGCCGGTGGGCCACGACTTCTTCCGCGCGGTGGATCCGTACGTGCGGCCCGGCGATCTCTCGAGCGGAACGATCTTCGGCGTGCCGGCGGCGGGAGCCGGCCAGGAAGGCTCGGCGGACCGCTACCTGCAGGCCTACTGCTTCCGCCTGTGCCTGACCGACGTGCCCGAGAACCGCGCGCCCTGGCCAAAGCCCGCCGACTACGATCCGGCCCGCTACGAGCTGCTCGCCCGCTACCTCAATTCCGAGCGGCGGCTGCCGGATTGGCCCAACGGGCGCGAAGAGATCGAGCATCCGGTTTTCGGACATAGCCTCCTCGCGGAGCCGCCCACGGTGATCATGCCCAACCGCAAGAGCGACTCGAACACCAAGGGCGCGGTGTCCTTCAACTTCATCGGCGGGAACTACGATTATCCCGACGGCGATCACGCGACGCGCGAACGCATCTTCCGTGAGCACGTGAGCTGGCAGCAGGGCCTGATCTGGTTCATGGCCAACGACCCGCGGGTCCCGGCCAAGTACCGCGAGCCGATGCAGCGGTGGGGCCTGGCCAAGGACGAGTTCACCGACACGGGCCACTGGCCGCACCAGCTCTACGTCCGCGAGGCCCGGCGCATGGTCGGGGCCTTCGTGATGCGCCAGCAGGTCTGCGAAGGCACCGAGAGCGTGCCCGACCCCGTGGGCTGCGGTTCCTACACGATGGATTCGCACAACGTGCGCCGCTACATCGACGAGCACGGCTTCGTGCGCAACGAGGGCACGCTCGGCATGCCGGTGAAGACGCCCTACGGCATCAGCTACCGCTCGCTCATCCCGAGGAAGGAGCAGTGCACGAACCTGCTCGTCCCCGTCTGCATCTCGGCGAGCCACGTCGTCTACGGTTCCATGCGCATGGAGCCGGTCTTCATGGTGCTCGGCCAGTCGGCCGCCACCGCCGCCGTCCAGGCCATCGCCGCCGGCCGGCCGGTCCAGGACATCCCGTATCCGACGCTGCGCGACGCCCTGCTGCGCGACGGCCAGGTCCTGGCCGTCAACTCCTCGAAGACCGACGCGCGCCGGCGCTAGGCCCCTCCACCGCGCGCCCTACCCCCAAAGAAAGTCCTTACCCCATGAAGATCCTGCTCCACCTCCGTCACGTCGCGGCCTCGGCGGCCTGCCTCCTGCCCCTGGGCGCCCGCGCGCAGCCCGCGCGTTCGCCGGCCAGCGCCTCGCCGACGGTCGCGTCGCCGGAAGTGGTGACCCTCGACGAATTCACCGTCTCGGCGTCGCCGGATGATGGCTACAAGGCCACCAACGTGCTCTCGGGCACCCGTTTCAACACCTCGCTGCTCGACCTGCCGAGGCCGGTCGACGTCGTCACGCGCGAGTTCATGAACGACATCGGCGCCCGCGACATCACCGAGGCGCTGCAGTACGTGGCCGGCGTCACCTTCAACCGCGAGACCGACAGCGCGGCGCAGCAGGACACCGACGTGCTGGTGCGCGGCTTCTCGGGAGGCGGAGGCGGCGTGAGCGGCGGCGGCGGCAACCAGTACGTCAACGGCTACCGCACCTTCGGCCGCTTCGATAACATCTCGATCGAGCGGATCGAGGTGCTCAAGGGGCCGTCGTCGCTTTTCTCCGGCGCGATCGGGGCGGGCGGCGCCATCAACACCGTCACGCGGACCCCGTCGACGCGGCCGCGCGGGCAGTTCATGGCCTCGTACGGCACGTTCGACCGTTACCGGGGCTCGCTGGAATACTCGGCGCCGCTCACCGCCGACCGGCGGATCGCGTTCTGGATGGGCCTCGCGGCGCGCGACGAGGGCAGCCCCTACGACTTCGCGAACTACCGGAGCGTCAGTTTTTCGCCAGCCGTGCAGTGGAACCTCGGCGCCTCGACCCGCGTGTACGCCTTCGCGCAATGGCAGCACAACGAGCAGGTGTCGGCCTCGCCCCCGGTCTTCCTCCTGCCCGGCAACGCGGGCTATCTGCCCAACGTGCGCCGTTCCTTCAACCGGCAGGGACCGGAATCCTTCCACGACTCCAATGTCTTCCACTCGACCTTGGACGTCACCCACGTCCTGAACGAGACCTGGACCCTCAAGCTCGGGGGAAGCTACCGGCACTTCCAGCGCTGGCGGAACCTCGTCACCGGCGGCACCACCGCGACCATCAACGCCATCACCGGAGCGCGGACGGTGGGCCGCTCCGCCGCCTACAACAACCAGCCGGAGACCGGGTATTCCCTGCAGCCCTACGTGCTGGGCCGGTTCGGCTACCTCGGCCTCACCCACCGCATGATCCTGGGGGCGGAGTATTTCTCCCACGGCGCCCACGAGATCACGAAGCAGCCGTCGCCCAACCTCACGCCGATCAACCTCGATGCCCCCGTGAGCTATGCCCTCGGCGACTGGCGCAATTACCCCGTCCTGCGCGACCAGGAGAACATGCTGATCTCCCGGGCGGTGTCGGCGAACCACCTTTGGCAGACGGCGGAGCGTCGCGTCACGCTCCAGCTCGGCTACCGGCGCGAGGAAGCCTATCAGGCGCAGCGCAACTACCGGACGCCCGCCTCCTCGTTCAGCGGGAAGGCCAAGCCGGCCAATCTCCTCAGCGGCGGCGCGGCCTACCGGATCCTGCCGCGCGTGGCGGTGTTCGCTTCCTACAGCGAGTCCTTCGAACCGCTGGTGAAGACCGACTTCTTCGGTCGCCCGTTCGATCCCCGCGAGGGCACCGGGACCGACTACGGCGTGCGATGGGATCGCGCCGACGGTCGCCTCTCGGGCACCGTCAATTTCTTCCAGGTGCGCAATCGCAACCTCGAGCAGAGCGACCCGGCTCACCCGGGATACCAGGTCCAGACCGGCGACAACCGGGCGCAGGGCGTCGAGTTCAGCCTCAACGCCCGCCCGGTGAAGGCGTGGCAGGTCGTCGGGAGCTACACCTATAACCGCACCCGCGTGGAGCGCGACATCGTGCGACCGCAGAACGTCGGCCTGCCCACCGCCAACGCGCCGCTGCGGCAGTGGAGCCTGTGGAATCGCTACCGTTTCGAGCAGGGCGCGCTCAAGGGCCTCGGCGTCGGCCTCGGCGTCACGTTCGTCGGCGAGCGCCGCGGCAATCCGAACCTCACCGATCTGAAGGCCATCCGCAGTCCCGAATACCACAAGTTCCAGGCGAGCCTCACCTATGCCGCGCCGGTGTTCGGGCGCCGCACCACCTTCGCGCTCAGCGGGGACAACCTGCTGGACCGAGACTACCTCATCACCTATGCCGGTTACGGTGAACCCCGCACCGTGACCGGCCGAATCACGTTTGAGTTTTGATGCACCGCCGGTCCACCCGCAACGCCGCACCATGAGCTGTGGTAACCTGCCGGCCCTGCTGTTTCTCGCCTGCGTCAGCGGGCTTTCAGCCGCCGAACCGCTCGCCTCCCTGCCGCCGTACAGGAAGGGCGATCGCCTGCGCCCTCCGGTGGTCGCGCCGCCAACTGCCAGCACCCAGGACGCCCCGGGCCGCGTGCCCAGCGACGCGATCGTGCTCTTCGACGGGCGCGACCTTTCCCAGTGGATGGAGTTCAACGCGCGCACCGGCATCGACGACCCCAGCCGGCCGCCGAAATGGCGCGTGCAGGACGGTTACGCCGAGGCGGCAGGCAACAACATCCAGACGCGGGCAAAGTTCGGTGATTGCCACTTTCACGTGGAATGGCGCACCTCGCCCGAGGAGGCGGCCATGGGCGGCCTGCGCATCGACCAACGCCGCGGCAACAGCGGCATCGAGTTTGGCGATCATCCGGAGATCCAGATCCTCGATAGTTATCGGAACGACACTTATCCGGACGGGCAGGCCGCCGCGATCTACGGTCATTATCCGCCGCGGGTGAATGCGAGCCGCCCGCCGGGCGAATGGCAGAGCTACGATATTTACTACACCGCGCCGGTGTTCGATAACGGACGCAAGGTGAAGAGCGCGACCTACACCGTGTTGCACAACGGCCTGCCCGTGCATCTGGCGGTGGAGGTGAAAGGCGAGGCGGTTGAGTGCCGGATCAGGTTCCGTCCGCACGGCGGACAGCTCCGTTACCGCAACATCTGGGTAAGACCCCTGCGCGCGTACGATGAGGCGGCAGGCCAGCCCCTGCCGGCGGAAGCGCGCACCACCAACCCCTTTCCCCGCCCGTCGCCGGCGCCGAAGTCACCCGAGCCGGCCAAGGCCGCCAAGTGACCCCATGCCTTTGAACCGCCGCCATTTCCTGCACTCTGCCATCGCGAAAGCTGCCCTCGCCGCCCCGGGGGTACGCGCCCTCGCGGCACCGGCGCCCGCCCGGCGCAAATCCGCGGGCGGGAAGCTCCGTCTCGGCCTGATAGGCACCTCCGGGCGCGGCCGCAACATGATCCGCGACCTGCTGCAGCTCGACGAGGAAGTGATCGCGCTCTGTGACGTTGATCCGGCTCGGTTGGCCGAGGGCGCCCGCATCGCCGCGCCGAAGTACCCCGCCGCGCGCCAGTACCACGATTATCGGAGGATGCTGGAGCAGGAGACGGAGCTCGAGGCCGTGATCGTCACGACGCCCGATCACATGCACGCACCGATCAGCCTGCTGGCGATGTCGCGTGGCCTGCACGTGTTCTGCGAGAAACCGCTCGCCCGCACGGTCGGGGAAGCGCGACGGATGCGCGAACTCGCGCGATCGAGCGGCGTCGTCACGCAGATGGGCACGCAGGGAAGCGCGTCGCATGCGCTGCGCCGGGCCGTCGAGGTCATCCGCGCCGGCGTGCTCGGCACGGTGCGCGAAGTGCACGTCTGGACCGATCGCACGCCGAGCCTGCAGAAGGATAGCGTGGGGTCGGCCGCGGTGCCGGCCGGGATGAATTGGGAGGACTGGCTCGGCGTCGCGGCGCCGCGGCCGTACAGCCGCAACCTCCATCCTTTCGCGTGGCGGTGGTGGACGGGCCTAGGCACCGGGCCGCTCGGCGACATGGCCTGCCACCTGACGAACATCGCGTTCCGCGCGCTCGACCTCGTGGATCCCACGGAGATCGACGTGGCAGTGGGCGCGGCGCCGGCCCCCGGGATGTTCGGCGCCGGCAGTCGCCTCGTGTATCGATTCCCTGAACATGCCGGACGCAAGCCGGTCACGCTCACCTGGTATGATGGCGGGCGGCTGCCGGAACGGGCCCTGCTCGAGGCCCACGGCATCCCGCAGCAATTCGCCAAGGTGCCGGGATCGGAGAAGCTGATCATCGGCGACAAGGGCGTCCTTTACGGCGACGCGTATCTGAAGCTCAACGGCGAGCCGCGCTTCAACGGCGTGGCCAAACACCCGGCGTGCCTGGCGATCCCTGAATCGATCCCCCGGGCCCGGCAGCAGGGAACGCTTGGGCACTACCAGGAATGGATCGAGGCCTGCAAAGGCCAGGGCGCAACGTATGCGGGCTTCGAGGTCGCAGCCGCGCATACGGAGATGGTCACCCTCGGCACGGTCGCCCTGCAACTCGGGCGTCGGATTCGTTGGGACCCGGTCGCGATGCGCGTGCCCGGCGAACCCGCGGCGGATGCCCTGCTGCGGCCGACCTACCGACCTGGTTTCACGATCACCTGAACCGATTGCCACCGATGTCTCGTCCATCCCTTCGTTCCACGTTTCCTCTCGCGGCGCTGTGGGTCAGCCTCGCGCTGATTCCGATCTCCGCCGCTGTCGCCGCCACGCCCAAGGCCAAGCCCGCGCCCGATCCGGCCCTCGCGCCGATCACCGACGTGCCCGGCCTGCCGCGCGTGCTCCTCATAGGTGACTCGATCTCGATCGGCTACACCCTGCCGGTGCGCGAAGCCCTGAAGGGGAAGGCCAATGTCCATCGTCCGCCGGGCAACTGCAGCTCCACCGGCTACACCCTGTCGAAGCTCGACGAGTGGCTCGGCCAGGGGAAATGGGACGTGATCCACTTCAACTGGGGCCTGCACGACGCCAAGCTTCCCCCTGAGGGTGTCCGCCATGCCCCACCCGACGTGTACGAACGGAACCTTCGCCAACTCGTGAAGCGTCTGCAGGCCACCGGGGCTAAACTGATCTGGGCCAAGACGACGCCCGTGCCCATGGGCGGCAACCTCGCCCCGAACCGCCGCTTCGACAGTGTCGACAAATACAACGCGATCGCCGCGAAGGTCATGGCGGA
>JBBAVH010000054.1:12277-17773 GCA_040397825.1 Opitutaceae bacterium | reverse complement strand
CCGCGGACACGAAGGAAGGTCTTTCGGTAACGACCGGGGAATAGCCTTCGGCGGGGAAGTCGGGCGTGAATTGTCCGCGCCTGCAGGCGCAGCCACATCGGAGCTGCAGCACAACAGAAGCTCGTGCGGGAAGGGGTTTGGAAGTGCAGTCGGTGTGGCTGCGGCTGTAGCCGCGGATTCGGTTGGAAGGGCTTCGCTCCGATGTGGCTGCGGCTGTAGCCGCGGACACGAAGGAAGGTCTTTCGGTAACGACCGGGGAATAGCCTTCGGCGGGGAAGTCGGGCGTGAATTGTCCGCGCCTGCAGGCGCAGCCACATCGGGCGCTCAGCATGCCTGAAACTCTTTCGGCTAGGCGCTTGGAAACTCAGTCGATGTGGCCGCGGCTGCAGCCGCGGATTCGGTCGGAAGCACATCTGAAGTGTATCTTCTTCAGTCGAAGTCCACCGCCCCGGCGTAGGGCCAGGCGGCTGCGTCATTCACCAACCCCGCGCGCACCGGGTTCTCCCGCACGTAGTTCCATTTCTCAGCCCGGGACTCGTCGGACCGCAGCAGGTGGTCGAAGAACTGACGCTCCCATACCTGTGCCTCCAGATCCATGGCGCGCCGCAGGGCATGGGAGGTCCACGTTTTCCAGAACCCCACCGTTTCCCCCAACGTCGTGGTCGGATCTCCCGCCGGCGCCACGAAGAAATGCACGTGATCCGGCATGATCACGTAGCGGCCGACCTTCCAGCCGCGCCGCGCCGACATCCCACGCCACTCGTCGAGCAGGATCGCATGCGCGACTGGGTGGGCGAGCAGCGCGCGGCGTCCGAAAGTGCAGGTGGTGACGAAGTAGACCGGGTCCCGCGTCCACACGTGGCGCAGGCGGGGCAAGTGCCTCTTGGATTTCACGTCGGGCATCACGACCCGTGAGCCGGATCACGCGATGCGGTTCGCTACCACGATTTGAGGTGAGGCGTGTGCGCGGGACGGTGTGGCTGCGGCTGCAGCCGCGGAGAAGGTCGGAAAGACTTTCGGGAATAGTCGGGGAAGTGCCTTCGGCGGGGAGGACGGTCGTGAATTGTCCGCGCCTGCAGGCGCAGCCACATGGGAGGCGCAGCACAACAGAAGCTCGTGCGGAGAGGCGTTGCGAAACTCAGCAGGTGTGGCCGCGGCTGCAGCCGCGGATCAGTACGGAACGACTTCGTGGATGATGTGGCTGCGGCTGTAGCCGCGGAGGATACGGAAAGTCTTTCGGGAAGGGCTGGGGAATAGCCTTCGGCGGGGAAGTCGGTCGTGAACTGTCCGCGCCTGCAGGCGCAGCCACATCGGAGGTACAGCCACATCGGATGTGAATCCCGCGCTGTGGCTGCGGCTGCAGCCGCGGAGGATTCGGATCTTCCTTCCGTCCGGCCGCTTTTCAGCTTTCCCAATCCTTGGTCTTCAGGCCGAGGCTGGTGGCGTTCTCGCTCACGCTGCGGCGGAGCGCGTCCGACGCGCCGTGCGGGAACGTCGCGTCGATCTCCACCGTCACGCGCACCGTCGCGTTGGGGTCCGACGCCAGCAGCGCGATGACTTCCTCTGCGAGCGTGTTCAGGCGCGACTTCGCCAGCGTGGCGTTCACTTCCGCGACGCCGCGGAACGATCGCGCCGGGGCGGGCCGTGTCGTGGCTGCGGGCGTCGCTCCCGGCCGGGCAGCCGCGGCGGCCCCGGCCGACTCGCCGCCGGTCCCGCTTGGCGCGATGCCGGCCGAGTTTCCGGCCGCCGCCCCGCCCGCCTGAGCGGTCGTCGCGGCCCGCTTCGCCGCCGCCTCCGCGGCCAGCCGCGCGGCCTCCCCGGGCTCCACCAGCAGGAGCCCGTCGTCCATCGTCACGGGCCCGCCGAGTTGGAATCCTTCCAAGCGGCCGCCGTCGTTGCCCAGGGCCGTGCCGAAGAAGTCCCGGCTGGCCGCGCCTGTCCGCACCGCCGCGGCCAGCACGTCCCGCGACCGCAGGCGAGGCAGGTAGAGGTAACGCTGGGAGTCTTCCCAGAACACCTTCGCCGCCACGGCCGGCCGCTCGGGCTTCCAATAATAGTCCCGCAGCACCGTGCGGAGGTGGATCGGCGACCACGTCTCGATGACGAGCTCGTTCTCCCGGCAAACGCGGTCCAGCTCCGCCGCCGCGGTGCCCGTCGTCGCCGGCACGGGGAACGCCTCCACCGCCGGCATCCGCGCCCCGGGATCGTCCTGCGCCGGACACAGCAGCCATTTGTAGCACTCCCGCGCCGCCCGTGGCAGCACGTCCGCCGCCGCGCGCGCCTCCTTCTGCGCCTGAGCCCGTTGCGCCTGGTCGATGTTCAGCCGGCCTTCCTCGACGTCCGCCACGATGCTCTCCCAGGCCAGCGCCACGCGCGTTGCCTCCTGTAGGCGACCAACGACGGCATGGTCGGCCGCCAGGAAGAGCAGGCGGTTGGCCCGGTGTCGCGGCTGCGTGCCGTGCGAGGCGAGGCAGGCCAGAACCGCTTCCACGGCGCTTCCCGCCTCGGGGTGATGAGCCTGCTCCGGCGGCAGCACCACCAACCGCAACGCCCCGTCGTCCGGCACATCCGCCGGCGGCGTGAAGACATGCACGCCGTCCCAGAGCGCCGACCCGCCGAGGAGGCGCCGCAGCGTTTCGCCGATCCGGCGGCGGACGTCCGTGGCCGGATCGAACCGCCGTTTCCGGTCCTCCATCTCACGGCGCAGGTTCGCGCGGGTATCGAACCAGAAGCGCGTGGCCTCGGCGGCTTTTTCTCCGGAGGCGTTCAGGTAATGCAGGCGGTCGGCGAGGCGGCCGAGGGCATCGGCGAAGACCGCCGACGGCTGTCCCGGCTGGAGGCAGCCGAGGAGCACCCGCCCGCGGTCGAGTCCGCGCAGGCCCGGACGCGCCGCCACGCTGGAGGGAGCTGAACCGAGGAACAGCGTGCGCGTCACGCGTCGCGCCGCCTGGCCTTGGCCGAACCGCGGCTCGCGGCCCTCGAGTTCCGCCGCCTCGGAGCGATCACCGTCGATGTCGCCCTCGATCACCGGATCCCAGCCCGGGGGAAGCAGGTAAGTGAGTTCGTTGCGGACGTCGGCGTCGCCTAACGGCAGACTGCCGGGCAGGATCATGAGGTCGGTGTTGCTCGCCCGCCAGAGCCGGCTGATCACCTTGGCCATCAGCTTCAGCACGCCGCGGGTGCGCTGGAAGCCGTCGATCGTTGTCCAGTCTTCATACAGCCGGTCGAAGAGTTCCGGGTGGATGGGGTAGGCTCGGCTGAGGCGATCGAGGTATCCGGCCTTCTGGGTCTCGGCCGGGAGGCCCGCTCCGACCGCCACGTAGGCGTCGGTGAAGGCCCGGCACACCGCTTGGCGCGCGGCCTCGTCGCGGATCGGTTCGAACAGGCGCCGGCGCACGATTTCGAAGGCCTCCTCGGTCGCCACGGGTTTCCACAGGGCTTGCACGCGGCCGAAGCGCTTCTCCAGCGCGCGCAGCGCCCGTACGCCGCGGTCGCTTCCCACCTCGAGTTCCGACTCCGGCAGGCTGGCGAGCACGATGGCGTTGGGCACCAGCTTCGCGGCCTCGGTCAGCGCCTGCACGAACGCTAGGTTGCTCTCGAAGGTGCCGCCGCTCAGCGCCTGGCCGTCCTCGAATTGCCCGATGTAGGCCACGAGTTCGTCCAGCAGCACGACGCACGGGGCGGCATGGGCCAGCAGTTCCCGCAGGACTTCCTTGCCAGGTGAGGTGCCGGTGGCGTCGGCCTCGCGCACGAGGGCGAAGGCTTCGGCGCCGCCGAGCTGGGCGGCGAGTTCGCCCCAGAGGGTTCGCACCGTGAGGCGGCCGGTCTTCCACGGTTGGCCGGGGGAATGGGCCGTTCCGTCGAGCACGGCGACGCGGGCCGTGGGGAGGTCGAGCAGGCCGGCCTGTTCGATCAGGAGCGGCAGGCCGGGGAGGTCGGCCAGCGGACAACTGCGGGTCGCGAGGTGCCACACGGCGAGCATTGTGTGGGTCTTGCCGCCGCCGAAGGCGGTCTGCAGCTGGATGACGGGCTCGCCGCCGCGGCCGGCGAGGCGTTGCGCCACCTGCGTGAGGAGCAGGCGCATGCCCTCGGTGATGTAGGTGCGGGCGAAGAAGGCCGCGGCGTCCTGGTACACGGGCGGGGCCTTGCCGGCGCGCACGGCGCTGATGTCGGCCGCGAATTCGGCCTGCTGGAACGTGCCCTTGAGCACGTCGGTATGGGGTACGGCGATCTCACGCCAGGGCTTCATGGGCGGGTGGAAAAGCGGGAAGGTGGGAGGGTGAAAAATCGGGAAACGGGCTCAGCCGGTGGGAACCACGAAGGGACACCAAGAGACACGAATCGGAGGTAGGGCTGAAAAGTGGGAGGGCCGAAAAGTGGCAGGGTGGGAGACGAGGCTGCGGGGAAGAGTGGGAAACTGGGAAAAGTGGGAGATTGGGAGACGAGGTGGGTTCACACGGAATGATGTGGCTGCGGCTGTAGCCGCGGATTCGGTCGGATGAGCAGCTCTCCGGTGTGGCTGCGGCTGCTGCCGCGGAGAAAGTCGGAAGGAATTTCGGATGGGCTGGGTAAGGGCCTTCGGCGGGGAGGACGGGCGTGAATTGTCCGCGCCTGCAGGCGCAGCCACACCGGAGGCAAGCACGCCGGAGGCGCACACATCGGAAGTGCAGCCGCTGATGTGGCTGCGGCTGTAGCCGCGGATTCGGTCGGATGAGCAGCGCTCCGGTGTGGCTGCGGCTGCAGCCGCGGAGAAAGTCGGAAGGAATTTCGGATGGCCGGGGAAGGGCCTTCGGCGGGGAGGACGGGCGTGAATTGTCCGCGCCTGCAGGCGCAGCCACATCGGAGGCAAGCACGCCGGAGGCACGCACATCGGAAGTGTAGGCACTGATGTGGCCGCGGCTGTAGCCGCGGATTCGGTCGAATGAGCATCTCTCCGATGTGGCTGCGGCTGTAGCCGCGGAGAAAGTCGGAATGACTTTCGGAAGGGCTGGGGAAGGGCCTTCGGCGGGGAGGACTGTCGTGAATTGTCCGCGCCTGCAGGCGCAGCCACACCGGAGGCAAGCACGCCGGAGGCGCACACATCGGAAGTGCAGCCGCTGATGTGGCTGCGGCTGTAGCCGCGGATTCGGTCGGATGAGCAGCGCTCCGGTGTGGCTGCGGCTGCAGCCGCGGAGAAAGTCGGAAGGAATTTCGGATGGCCGGGGAAGGGCCTTCGGCGGGGAAGACGGGCGTGAATGGTCCGCGCCTGCAGGCGCAGCCACATCGGAGGCAAGCACACCGGAGGCGCACACATCGGAAGTGCTGCCGCTGATGTGGCTGCGGCTGTAGCCGCGGATTCGGTCGGATGAGCATCTCTCCGGTGTGGCTGCGGCTGTTGCCGCGGAGAAAGTCGGAAGGAATTTCGGATGGGCTGGGTAAGGGCCTTTGGCGGGGAGGACGGGCGTGAATTGTCCGCGCCTGCAGGCGCAGCCACACCGGAGGCAAGCACGCCGGAGG
>JBBAVH010000054.1:0-12177 GCA_040397825.1 Opitutaceae bacterium | reverse complement strand
CGTGAATTGTCCGCGCCTGCAGGCGCAGCCACACCGGAGGCAAGCACGCCGGAGGCACACGCATCGGACGCGCAGCCGCTGATGTGGCTGCGGCTGTAGCCGCGGATTCGGTCGGATGAGCAGCTCTCCGGTGTGGCTGCGGCTGTTGCCGCGGAGAAAGTCGGAAGGAATGTCGGATGGGTCGGGGAAGGGCCTTCGGCGGGGAGGACTGTCGTGAATTGTCCGCGCCTGCAGGCGCAGCCACATCGGAGGCGAGCACACCGGAAGTGCAGCCACATCGGAGGGCAGCCCTCTCGCCGCTCGCCTCTGGCCCCTCGCCGCTCGGCTTATGACCTCTTGGCATCAGAAGAGCTCGGTTTGGCGGGGGGCGGGGGCGGCGGAGGCGGTGGTCTCGATGCCGCTCCAGCCGGTCACGACTTCGTTGTAGGCGCGGGCGTCTTCGGCGCGGCCGTGGCGTTCGCACACGGTGTAGAGGCGATACGCCAGCTGCCGCATTGCCTCGGCTTTCGCCGCCGTCGCCGCCAGCACGCGCGCCGCGCCGGCGTCGCCGCCGGCGTGGTACGCGCGGATCAATTGATGCAGGGCTTCCCAGACCGGCAGGCGCGCATCGGCCGCCGGATTCCAGTCGGCCGGGTACTCCCGCCACCGCAGCAGCCGCACCCGCCCGCCGGCCGCCGCGATCACGCCGGCCGCCTTCACGCCGTCCACCGCCGTGCCCTTCGAACGGGCCAAAGTGTCGGCGTCGCCGAACCGCGCCTCCTCCCAGCCGTGCTGCTCGAACCACGCGAGGCAGAACTGCGTGTCGGCATCGAAGTCGTCCTCGGCGAGGAAGCGGTTGATGAGCTGCAGCGCCGTCTTGACGCTCATCGGCGTGCCGTCGGCCTCGAGCACCGTATCGTAGCGGCTGAAGATTGCCATTCCCGGGCCGATGATCGCCTGCGACAGGTCGACGGGGGCCACCGGCGAATGCGCGCCTTCGTCGGCGCGGGTCATCGCGTCGAGCGCCACCGGTAGCGTCTCGTTGAGCAGCCGCACGAATTGCCGGCGGGAGATCGTCCCCGCGTCCGCACTCCGCGGCCGGCAGACCAGCACGATCGAGGAGGCGAGGGCGTTGGTGCCGGAGCCGATCATGCGGTTCGCGAGTTCCGTCCGCATCGGCCACGTACCGGTGAGGGCGAAGCCCGCGCGCAGCACCGCCTCGAGAAACGTCTCCCAGCCCGTGCTGTTGGTGCCGTCGCCGCCCGTGTCGGACTGCTTGAAGGCGTAATAGATCGTGACGGGCGCGGCGGGATGTCCCTGCCGCGCCAGGCCCGCCATGGCCTCGGTCATCCCATCGAGGAAGAACCGCTCGGCGTTTTCCTTGGAGCCGTGCCGGTAGGGCGTGGCGACTAATTCCTCAGCTTTCGGTACGGCGATGGTAGCTAGAAGCTCGGGGAAAGTTTCTTTCAGCGACCGACGAAGCCAGACGTAGAAGAAGTCGGAAAGATCGGCGTAGCCGATGTTGTCGTAGTAAGGTGGGTCGGTGGAGATGACCTTGTTTGCGCTAATCTCTTGTTTGCGCGCGTCTCGCTGCGAGGCGGTGCCCATTGCGCCGGGATACTCGGTCATCCCCTTGGTTACTCCATCAACGGAGGTACCGAAGTCACCTGCGGCCTCCGCGAAGGGATTTACGTCAGGGTAATCCCAAGTCATCGGGATAGCCTGTCGAGCAAAGGCAGTCACCGTCTGCCCTCTCTCTGGGGTCCATCTGGCAATGGTGCACAGAGTGTTTGCGGTCCGATCCACCCCAAACCCCAGATACACCCCCACCGCCTCGGCATAGGCGCGGGCGCCGGTGCCGGCGGACTCAAGGGAAACGTCGTCGTCGGGCAGGCCGGAGGCGGCCGCGTCGCGGCGGATCCGGGCGCGCGCTTCGCCCACCAGGTCGCTGAACGTCGTCAACGCCACCAACTGCCGCGGGGTGAAGAGGTCGCCGTAGGTAGTGAGGCCGTATGCTGGCGGAGAGAACCAACGTGGGTTTTCCGGCATTTTCAGATCCGGCTTCCAACTGGGCGCCGCGCTAGTGACCGCGTCGGTATGTGATTGCTCCGGTTGAAGGTAGACCCTGCCTCGCGGCCCCTCTGCGACGATGGCCATCAAGACGGACCCCATACGCCCCGCCGTTCCCTCGGAATAAATGTGAGCACTGGGTATCGTGCTCCCTGAAATCAGGCACTTGAAGTTCGCCCCGCGGGCCAGCTTGGTCCCACCCTCCGCCTCCGCGGGCGGCGATCCTTGTTTCACGGTGAACTGGTAACGGTCGCCGGTGACGACGGGCTGCACCCAGGCCTCCTTGCCGGCCTTGCTGCTCAGCACGAAGGTGCTGGCGAGGGGCACGTCGACGTGGGTGAAGGCGGGATTGGGGCTCTTCACCGTGCGGGCCCAGAGCCACGCGATCACCGTCAGCTCCTCCACGCTCTTCGGGGCGTCGGTGGCGGTGGCGTGGCGCCAGGTGCCGTCGCGTTCGCGGACGACGCGGACCTTGGGGTAGAGGTGCCCGATGCGCCGCGCGGCTTCGTCGCGCATCCATTGTCCGTACCGGCGGACATCCTCGGCGAGCCCCTGCGCGCCGGGCCACTCGCGCGCGACGGTGCTGGTCTCGGCGCGGGCGTCGGGGTGGACGGGCGGGCGGCCGGCGAAGCGCGGCGGGATCTCGATCATCGCCTTGTTGATGAGGACGGCGACGGGGTTGAGGTCGCTGGCGTGGGCCTCGAGCCCGAGCCGCTGGGCCTCGAGCGGGATGGCGCCGCCGCCGGCGAACGGATCGTGGAGGCCGGGCATCCGTTCCGGGTCAAAGAGCTCGGCGGCGCGCGGGTGGTGGCGGTTGAGCTCGCAGGTCTGACGCCAGCTCTCGCGGATGGCCTCGCGGGCGCGGCCGAGGACCTCTTCGTTGGTGGTGTTCTCCCATTGGACGAGCTCCTCGATGATCCGGAAGAGGCGGGTGCGGGCCTTCGTCCAGGCGGTCTTGTGTTGCGGCACCGGTTCCTCGCCCGGGTGCTGGCAACGCCACAGGTCCTCGGGGTCGTGGACGAGTTGCCCGAAGATCACGGCGCGGGCGGCGGCGAGGGGGCGGCGGGCCCACCAAAGGTGGAGCGTGCTCGGGTGGCCGTGGCGGATGGACTTTTCGCGGGCGGCGGCCGCGTTGATGGCGTCCAGCGGCAGGGCGACCTCGATGAGTTTCTTGGGGCTGATGAGGGGCAAGGGAGAGGGAGGGGGAAAGGGAGAGGGAGAGGGAGGGGGGAAGGTACGGGGGAAGGGGAAAGGGGGGCGGTCTCAGGCGGAGGCGCGGGAGAGGAGGTCGCGGACGTCGAAGACCGTGCAGACCTCGGCCCAGCCGGGTTCGCGGTCGAAGGGTTGCCGGACGTAGTGCGGCGGATCGGTGCGGCCGTCGGGGTGCACGAACACGATCGCGAGGAGGAATTTGTCGCCCTGGTTGACGGCGTAGGTGATCTCGTTGCGGGTGACCGTGATGGTGTCGGCGCCGGCGGCGCGGCCCTTGACCTCGATGTGGCGGGGCGGCGGCAGGAGACCGTCGACGGCGGGCGGCTGGCTGGTGAGGTCCCAGCCGCACTTGGCGGCGGAGACATCGGTGACGGTGCAGCCGGCAGCGCGTTCGACAGCGGCGACGGCGTCCATCGCGGCGCGCTCGATGCGGGCGCGGGCGGCGGCATCGGCGGCGGGGCCCTCGCCGCGGAGCTGGCGGAGGAGGCCCTGGGGGACGACGAGGGCGCCACCGAGGATGACGGGCGTGCCGTTGCGGACCTCGCGCATGGCCTGGAGTTCGCGCCGGCGGTGGTCGAGGCGGGCCTGGAGATCGCGGAGGGTG
This sequence comes from Opitutaceae bacterium, assembly GCA_040397825.1. GTDB lineage: Bacteria > Verrucomicrobiota > Verrucomicrobiia > Opitutales > Opitutaceae > ER46. The sequence continues at coordinate 8,312 of JBBAVH010000054.1, read as the reverse complement.
CGGGAGACGTTCTCGAGGTTGAGACGGACGTCGCGACCGGCGGCGCGGTCCTCGCGGAGGCGGATTTCGCGGTCGCTCCAGAAGTCGATTTCCTGGGTGAGCCGCTCGTGGACGGCGGCGAGGGTGCGGTCGACGTGCTCGGTGCGGCGGCCGCGGATTTCCTCGAAGTGGGCGGGGACGAGGGAGGAGGCGGCGAGGGCGACGGCGCGCTGCTCGAGGCCGGTGCGGAGCCAAGGTTCCTCGAGGAGCGGGGCGAGCCGCGGGCGGTCGGCGAGCGGCAGCGGCTCAAGGTCGAGGTGGGGGGCCCAGCCGGCGAAGTGGGCGGTGCCGTCGGGTAGGACGCGGATGAACTGGAGACGCTTGGAGAGGACGGTGCCGTCGGCGGACTTCACCTCGTGGGTGAGGAGGAGGAGGACGGACGGCGTGGCGGTGTCGTCGTTTGGATCGACGAGAATGGTGCCGCGGCGGAGGAGGTTGGCGTGGCGCTCGAGCAGCACGTCGATCATGGCGAGCATGAGCGGGTGGCCCGGGTGGAGGAGGACGGCGGGCTTGAGGCCCGGGGGCTCGGGGGGCTGGAGGGCGGCGGAGTCGAAGCAGACGCGCTCGTAGTGGCGGAGGACGGGCTCGGTCTCGCGGCGGTTGCGGCCGGTGATGCGGCGGTCGCGCTCGCGGAGCAGGGCGGGGACGTGGGTGATCTCGTGGCGGTCGGCCTCGCGGCGGTGGATCGTGCCGCCGAGGGTGGAGAAGGCGCGGAGGAAGAAGCCGCGGACGAAGCAAGGCTGCAGGCGGCGGGCCTCGGCGCGGTCCATCTCCTCCTTCACGCGGTAAAGGCGGTCGGGGGAGAAGGTTTCCTGGGCGAGGGCGTTGCGCTCGAGGAGGGAGCGGAGGTGGGCGTGGTCGAACCCGTGCTCGATGCGGCGGCGGAGGTGGGCGCGGACGGCGGGGTCCTCGTTGTAGCGGATGGCTTGGATGAGGAGATCGCGGAGGCTCTCTTCCTCGAAGACCTCGCCGAGGACGTTGAAGACCTTGCCCTGGAGGGCCTCGCATTCGGTGGCGATCTTCTCGAGGAGGCGGTGCCAGACGGCGCCCTCGCGGGTCTCGCGGGCGACGAGGCTCCAGAGGTGGCAGGTCTCGGTCTGACCAATGCGGTGGATGCGGCCGAAGCGTTGCTCGAGCCGGTTGGGGTTCCACGGCAGGTCATAATTGACCATGAGGTGCGCGCACTGAAGGTTCACGCCCTCGCCGGCGGCGTCGGTGGCGACGAGGACGCGGACCTCCTTATCGGAGCGGAAGAGGGCCTGGGCGCGCTTGCGTTCGTCGCGGTGGGTGCCGCCGTGGATGGTGACGATGGCGGCGGGGTTGCCGAGGAGGCCGCCGATCTTGGCCTGGAGGTAGTTGAGGGTGTCGCGGTGCTCGGTGAAGAGGATGATCTTCCGGCGGGAGCCGGAGGCCTCGTGCATCTCGGGATTTTCCTGGAGGAGGCGGGAGAGCTCCTCCCACTTGCGGTCCTGGTTGGAAGCGACGACGGCGCGGGCCTGTTCCTCGAGGGCCTGGAGAAGGGCGGTCTCGGCGGCGAGTTCCTCGATGGACTGGGCGGCGGTGGCCTGGTCGACGAGGGCCTCCTCCAAGTTTTCCTGTTCGTCGGCGTTGAGGTCGTCGTCGTCCTCGGGCGGGGCGGGGAGGAGGACGGTGTCGGCGAGGGCGTGGCGGCCGCGCTGGGCGAGGCGAGCCTCGCGGAGGCGGTCCTCGAGGCGGGTGCGGCGACGGCGGAGGGACTGGAAGATGGCCTCGGGGCTGGAGGCGAGTCGGCGCTGGAGGGAAGTAAGGGCGAAGCCGACGGTGCCCTTGCGGCGGCCCTCGAGGGCCTCGGCCTTGCCCATCTGGGTGCGGACGTAGGTGGTGACGGCCTCGTAGAGGGCGGCCTCGATGGGGGAGAGCTCGTAGTTGACGGTGTAGGCGCGGCGCTGGGGGAAGAGCGGGGTGCCGTCGAACTTGACGAGCTCCTCCTTGACCATGCGGCGCATGAGGTCGGAGGTGTCGCCGACACGGTGGACGCCGTCGCGGAACTTCCCGTAGAAGCGGTCGGCGTCGAGGAGGGAGAGGAAGAGCTGGAAGTCCTCGGGTTTGCCGTTGTGCGGCGTGGCCGTCATCAGCAGCAGGTGGCGGGTGGCAGCCCCGAGGCGTTCGGCGAAGCGGAAGCGGGCGGTCTTGGCGAGTTTCGCGCCGGAGTAGTGGGCGGCGAGCTTGTGGGCCTCGTCGCAGACGACGAGGTCCCAGCCGGCGGCGAGGAGGCGGGCCTGGAGCGGGCCGGGGCGTTTCTCGGGATCGGATTCCCCGGATTCCTCGTCGCGGGCGAATTGGTCGAGGCGGACGATGAGCTGGGAGAGGTTTTCGAACGGGTTGGCGTCCCCGGTGGAGTCGGCGAGGGCGCCGGAGAAGACGCGGAATTCTAGGCCGAACTTCTCGAGGAGCTCGTCGCGCCATTGGTCGACGAGCGAGCCGGGGGCGACGATGAGGATGCGGCGGGCGTCGGCGCGGAGGAGGAGCTCGCGGATGTAGAGCCCGGCCATGATGGTCTTCCCGGCGCCGGGGTCGTCGGCGAGGACGTAGCGGAGCGGCTGCCGGGGGAGCATCGACTCGTACACCGCGGTGATCTGGTGCGGGAGCGGCTGCACGTTGGACGTGTGCACCGCCATCATCGGGTCGAAGAGGAAGGCGAGGTCGAGGCGGCGGGCCTCGCAGGCGAGCTTGAAGTCGGCGCCGTCGCCGTCGAAGGCCCACGGGCGTTCGTCGGTGGCAGGGGAGAGGCGGGCGGTCTCTTCGGGCGTGAGGAGGCGCTCGCGGGGGGTGCCGTCGGGCAGGCGGTAGAACACCTGGATGGCGGATCCGAGGGGAACGACGACGAGGACCGAGCAGACCAGCCCCGGCTCGAGCCCATGGAGGGCGAGGCCGGGTTGCAGGTCGTTCGCGGTCATCGTTGGCAAAAGTAAGCAAGAGTTAGCAACCGTAAGCAAAGCAAGAACAGTGACGCACGACGGACGATGTGGCCGCGGCTGTTGCCGCGGATCAGTACGGAACTACTTCGCGGATGATGTGGCTGCGGCTGCAGCCGCGGAGAATGCGGAAAGTCTTTCGGGAAGGGCCTTCGGCGGTGAAGTCGGGCGTGAATTGTCCGCGCCTGCAGGCGCAGCCACATCGGAGGCTAAGCACGCCAGAAGCTCGTGCGGAGAGGGGGTCGGAAGTGCAGCAGGTGTGGCTGCGGCTGGAGCCGCGGATCAGTACGGAACGACTTCGTGGATGATGTGGCTGCGGCTGAAGCCGCGGAGGATGCGGAAAGTCTTTCGGGAATGGCTGGGGAAGGGCCTTCGGCGGGGAAGTCGGGCGTGAATTGTCCGCGCCTGCAGGCGCAGCCACATCGGAGGTGCGGCACAACAGAAGCTCGTGCGGTGAGACGTTCGGAAGTGCAGTAGGTGTGGCTGCGGCTGAAGCCGCGGATCAGTACCGAACGACTTCGCGGATGATGTGGCTGCGGCTGGAGCCGCGGAGAATACGGAAAGACTTTCGGGAAGGGCTGGGGAAGGGCCTTCGGCGGGAAGGACGGGAGTGAATTGTCCGCGCCTGCAGGCGCAGCCACATCGGATGCGAGCACCCTAGGGTGGCCGCGGTCTGGTCCTCGGGTGGGTCACCGGCTTCCCCGTGGGGGCTTGCGGTACGACGGGACGGCGTGCTCCAGTGGGTTGATGGCCATGCAACCCGATTCCAGCCGCCCCGGCACGGTACGCCGGCCTCGCCGCAGCGCTTCCGCGGCGAAGTCGCGGGAGTTGGAACTGGCTCGGGTCAGGGCGTTGTCCGTGCAGGAGCGCATCGCCCTCGCGCTCACCATGCGGGAGAGGTTCTCCTGGCTCCGGCCGGAAACGGTCGGCAAACGCCGATGACGAGTCCCGAGGAGTTGCTGGAGGCCGCGGAAAAGGTCATCGCCATCCTGTCGCGGCACCGGGTCGACGCGGTGGTGATCGGCGCCGCTGCCCTCGCGGCCCACCACTACGTTCGACAGACCGAAGACCTCGACCTCGGGGTGAATGCGGAGCTGAAGACTTTACGCGCGGTGTGCGACTCCCTGCGGCTTGCGGGTTTCGCGGCGGAGTTGCGGGAGCCGGACGGGACCGATCCGCTCGGCGGCGTGATTGATGTCAGCGGGCCCTTCGGCCTGGTTCAGATCATCAGTTATGCCGGGCGTTTTCCGGCGGTGATCGAGGATGCCGTGCGCAGCGCCACTCTCGTAGTCCGACAGGGCAGTCCCTTGCGGATCACGCCGCTGCCGCAGTTGATCGCGCTCAAGCTTTACGCGGGTGGGCACAAGTCGAAGGCCGACATCGTGGAACTGCTGGTTCGCAATCCCGGCTTGAATCTCGAAGAAGTGCGCGCCGCGTGCGGACGGTACCTTTTGGAGGGACTTGAGGAGTTGATCGCCGAATCAGGCTCGGCGTAAGGCCCGGCCGCACACCCATCGGGGACGTTCCGATGTGGCCGCGGCTGAAGCCGCGGAGAAGGTCGGAAAGACTTTCGGAAAGGGCTGGGGAATAGCCTTCGGCGGGGAAGTTGGTCGTGAATTGTCCGCGCCAGCCGGCGCAGCCACATCGGAGGCTAAGCACGCCGGAAGCCCGTGCGGCGAGGCGTTCGGAAATTCAGCAGGTGTGGCCGCGGCTGCAGCCGCGGATCAGTACGGAACGACTTCGCGGATGATGTGGCTGCGGCTGTAGCCGCGGAGGATGCGGAAAGTCTTTCGGGAATGGCTGGGGAAGGGCCTTCGGCGGGGAGGTCGGTCGTGAATTGTCCGCGCCTGCAGGCGCAGCCACATGGGATGCGCGGCCACATCGGAGGTGAAGCCGGCTGGAAGCCCGTGCGGCGGGAGCGTTTCGGAAGGGCAGCAGGTGTGGGCGGCCGCGGGGCCAGCTCGTTCGGTCCGAGGGGGCTCAGAACTCCATGCGCAGCGAGAAGGCGGCGTTGCGCGGGTCCTCCCGGAACGCTCGGCGGTAGAAGATCGTGCCGGTTACGGTGTCCTCGTCGAGTTTGCTCGCGTTGATGGTGCGGTCGTTGAGGACGTTCGCGACGTTGAGTTGGTAAGTGACGCGCGCGGCCTCCGTCCAGCGGCCCAGAAGTCCGCGGGTCTTGTACTGCAGGAAAAGGTCGCCGAGGAACCGCGGGTTGCCCCAGAGCGTGCGTCGGGAGGAGAGGACTACTCCGGCGACGTTGGCGCTCTGGTACCGTAACCCGCCGCCGGCGGCCAGTCCGCGGAGGGGGCCGGAGGAGAAGGTGTAGCGCGTCCACAGGTTGGCGCGGTGGGGACGGTTGCCGTAGGCTTGTTCCTCCGTGAGTCGTGTCGTGGCGAGTTCGGTCGCCGACTGCGCGATGCGTTGCGCGACGGTGATCGTGCCGAGGGCCTGGTTGCGGTCGAAGACCGGCTGGTTGAGGACCGACGCCCGACCGGTGCGGGCCACGTAGGCGGCGTCGAGCGCCTTCCACAAGGTCTGCCGTTCCTCCCACCACGCGACGCCTTCCTGGAAGACGTTGGTGCGGGTGCGGTCGGTGTAGGCGTAGCCCGCGCGCAGGGTCCAGTTGCGGGTGGGGTTGGCGGAAAGCTCGGCCTCCACCCCCGAGCTTACCCGGTCGCTGAGGTACGAGTCGGCGGTGCTGAAATAGACCGAGGTCAGATCCGCTAGGTTGGTGACCGGCGAACCGGCGGGGAGCGAGGTGACCCCGGCCTGCCGGAAGTAGTACTCGAACGACGACATCACGTCGTTGTTGGGTTGAACGAATACCGCCGCGCCGCCCTGGATGCGATCGCCGAGCATGCGTGACTCGTAGGCCTTCACGGATCCGCTCAGGCGGTTCTCGAGGAAGCTGAACGCGATGCCGTAATCGAGGCCTTCGCCGCGGAAGGGCGGCGGCGTGAGGTCGTCGGGCAGGGCGGAGCGGTTACGTTCCCCGAGGCCGACGCTGTTGGAGTAATTGGCCGTGAGCGAAAAATTCCGGGTGACGTGCAGCACGGCGCCGAGAGAACGCCGCAGGCCGCCGCTGGAAGCCGAGGAGGTCCACTCCTGCCTCAGTGGCGTGAAGGTCACCTGATCGGCCGCGGTCGCGAGACGGAACTTGCCGGTGCTGGGATCGCGCAGCACCCGCGGGCCTCGGGCGAGGATGCTGTCGTCGCGGACGCCCACCGTGGTGACGAACCGGCCCTCGAGGAAGTAGCTCTGCGCGACCGCCATGAGGGAATCGATCGTGATGCGATCGTCGAAGTCACGGTCATTGGGGGCCGCCCAGTCAGTCCGCAGCGTGCCCACGTTGGCGAAGGAGGAGGCGAAACTCTCGAGGTTGAACGGGTTGTCGGCCTGATAACCAGGCGTGTAGTCGGCGAAGGGGCCGTTGATCCGGAAGTAGCGGCGGCGGAAGACCTGGTTGGCGGCGTTCTCGGCGTTCACGTTGAACGGCCGGTTGGCCCAGACCTCGCGGGAACGCAGTCGGGATTCGCGGTTTGAGGCGCGCTCGACCATGCCGGCCAGGCGGTGGCGGCCCCAGCGGCGCCCGAGGTCGGCCTCGTAGGAAAGGGAAGCGCGGAGCGTCTGGTTGTCGTTCCGGCGCTGGAGACGGAGGTAGTTGTCCTGACTGAAGTAGTAGCCGTTGCCGAAGAAGTACGGGTTGAGCCGCCCTTCGGGGAGGCGGTAGTTCAGATCCGCGCGGAGGTCGGGGTTCTGGGCGACGATGGTGTCGCTGTGCCGCCGCGACTGGTTGGCCGCGAGTTCCAGGTAGAGGCGTCGGGCGAGGCGGTGGTTGAAGATCGCGGTCAGGTTGCTGGTGAAGACGGCGGCGCGCTCGCCCGCGCCCGAGGATGTCACCGCGCCGAAGGGCACGTAGCCCTCGTTGATGATCGAGTTCTCGCTGCTGCTGAAGAGGCTGGCGGCGGACGCCAGCGTCACGCGGTTGACGAGCGCGGAGGCGCCTTCCCAAAGCTGGGGCGGGGTGGACAGATCCTGTCCGTAGACGACGACGTTGCGGTTGCTCACGCTGCCGGTGCCCGCGGCGGTGGCGACGAGCGCGGTGCCGTTGGCGTTCTCGTAGCGTTCGAGGGCCTGATTCCAGCGGATGCTTCCGGCGCGAAGTCCAGCGTCGAAACGGGTCAGGAAATCGAGGTGGTTCCAAGGGCGCCCGGTCACGCCGGTGGTGTGTCCGTGTTCGTAGGAAACCGTGAGCTCGGTCTCGGGCCGGAAGCGCAGGGTGGCGGCGAGCGTCGCGGCCTGGAGGTCGGAGAACTGATGCGGCTGCGGAGAGCCCTTGCGGTCCCAGACGGCCATCGCGCGCAGGGCGAGGCGGTCGCGGATGACCATGCGGTTCACGTCGAGCGTCGCGCGCTTGGTGCTTTCGCCGCCGACCTTAAGGTCGACGAGGGTGAGGTTGCGGGCGAGCAGTGGCTGACGCGTGCGGAAGTTGAGGTTTCCGCCTGCGCTGCCGGTGCCGAACAGGATGGCGTTCGGGCCGCGGGTGGAGCCCACGCGCTCGGTATTATAGGTGTTGGGCTGGCCGGCATTCTGGAAGCCGTCGACCGACGTCGTGCCCGGTAGTCCGCGCACGTTGAAGGTCAGGCCTTGGTCGCCGAACATGTTCGCCTGCGCGCCGCCGCCGCCCGACTCGTCTCCGCCGAAGGTGACGTCCGCGTTGAGGTCATACCTGAGCACCTCCTCGAGGGAGGTTGCGGCGAGGTCATCGAGCAGGTCGCGGGTCAGGATGCTGACCGATCCCGGGGTGTCGCGCAGCGCGGTGTTGAGGCGGCTGCCCTCGAGGGTATTGGTGGCCGCGTAGCCCGTCTCGGTCTGGACGGACACGACGAACGGCGAGAGTTCGACCGTCTCGCCGGTCGGCCGGGCGGGGGTAGCGGCGAAGATGGCGGGCAGCCAGGCGACGGACAGGGAAGTAGCGGCGTAGCGGAGGACGGCGGGCATGGGGCGCGGGGGCTGGGGATTGAGCGAGCGGAGCGTTCGCCGAGGTATTGCAGAACTAACCACGCAGGGCCGGTTGGTCAAAAGCGGAATCCGGAGTCGGCGATTCAGGAATCCCAGGAGCGCTCTGCGCTAGGCAGGAAAGGAGCTCCATGCAGAGGGCTGCTGCCGCTGCGGCCTCGATTCAGGTCGGAAAACCACTGAACCGGTGTGGCTGCGGCTGTAGCCTCGGAGAATGCGGAAAGTCCTTCGGGAATGGCTGGGGAATGGCCTTCGGCGAGGAGGTCGGTCGTGAATCTTCCGCGCCTGCAGGCGCAGCCA
>JBBAVH010000053.1:0-17901 GCA_040397825.1 Opitutaceae bacterium | reverse complement strand
AGCGCGCGCATCGCGGCGAGGAGCGAGTATTTGTTCCGGCTCGCCCAGCCCGCCATGAAGATAGCGAGCTCGGTCGCCGCGCCGGCGGCGAAGAAGTACAGCACCGCCGCGTCGAGGTCCACCGGCAGCAGCGTCCGGCCGTAGGGGATGACGGCGAAGGTGAGGATCGAGAACGAGAGGAGCGCCACCGGCGCGAGGAAGTGCAGCACCCGATCCGCCCCGCGGGGAACAATGTCCTCCTTCGTCAGCATCTTGATCCCGTCCGCCAGCGGCTGCGCCAGGCCGTAGGTCCGGATGCCGAGGAAGGGCAGGGGCGCGCGATTGGGGCCGGGGCGGTTCTGCACGCGACCGAGGATCTTCCGCTCGGCCAGCGTCAGCAGGGCGAAGAGCGTCGCGAACACCACGAACACCGTGACGATGTTGACCAGGCTGTTGACCAGCCAACGCCACGGTTCCGGCAGCGGAGAGGTGCAGGCGTCCCGCAGCGCGATGGGCAGGCGCTCCAAGAGCGGGAGGGAAGGGACGGAGGCGGCGCTCACGGCGTGGGCGGCGGTGTCGCGGGGCCCGAGGGCGGCACAGCGGATGGCAGCGTGGCGGCTGGGGGCGCGAGGGGTGCGGTGGTGGTGGGGCCGCCCGACGATGCCGCTGCGGCAGGTGGCTTCGGTGCGGGGGCGGCCGCCTTGGCGGCCTTGGCGGCGGCTTGTTTGGCCTTCTGCTCCGCGAGGGCGGCGTCCACCGCCGTAGCCTCAGCCGGGTGGATCTGGTGGTAGTAGGCGTTCGACTTCGACAGGTCCTCGCGGTGCAGCAGCAGTCCGCCGAAGCGGTCGCGGGTCGCGATCTCGTAGACCTGATCCATCTTGATCGCGTCGAACGGGCAGACCTCGACGCAGACCTGGCAGCTCATGCACACCGAGATGTCGATGTCGAAGACCTTGGGCCGCTTGAGCGCCTTCCCCTTCTCGTCGCGCTCCATCACGATGTAGATGCACTGCGGCGGGCACTCCTTCTCGCAGATCTGGCAGGCGACGCAGCGGAGCGTGCCGGCCGGGTCGGCGGGGTCGTCGTGGACGAGGAACGGGAAGTTGCGGTAGTTCTCCGGCAGTTTCGTGCGCTGCTCGGGGTACTCCGTCGTCACGTAGCGCGCCGGGTCATGGAAGCTGCCGGCGAGGTTCTTCGCCGTCACCGCGAGGCCTTGGAGGAGTCCGGAGCCGAGCATGTTCAGGGCATCAGCGGTCGACCTCGCCGAGCACGATGTCGACGCTGCCGAGGATGATGACGGCGTCGGCCACCGTCTGGCCGAGGCACATGTCCTCGAGCACAGTGAGGTTGATGAACGACGGCGGGCGCACCCGGTAGCGGTACGGGTTGGGGCCGCCGTCGCTGATGAGATAGAAACCGATCTCGCCCTTCGGGCCTTCGATGCGGCCGTAGGCCTCGCCGGCCTTCGGGCGCAGCCCGCGGTTCTTGGCCTTGGGGTCGATGATTGGTCCGGCGGGCAGGTCGCGGAAAGCCTGCTGCAGGATGCGGATCGACTCCCGCATCTCGAGCACGCGGATCATGTAGCGGTCGTAGGTGTCGCCATGCGCGCCCAGCGGCACGCGGAAGTCGAAGCGCGGGTAGAAGCCGTAGCCGTCGACCTTGCGCAGGTCGTAGTCGACGCCGCAGGCCCGGAGCATCGGGCCGGTGATGCCGGCGTTGACCGCCAGGTTGGCCCCCAGCACGCCGACTCCTTGGGTGCGCGCCATCAGGATCTCGTTTCCCGTGATCAACGCCTCGTACTCGTCGAGGAATCGGCCGTAGCCTTCGACCAGCCGGCGGGCGGCTTCGAGCCAATCGGGCGTGGGGTCGACGCGGCAGCCGCCGAAGCGCTGGTAATTGCACATCATCCGGGAGCCGCTCAGGGCCTCGAAGAGGTCGAGGATGTATTCGCGCTCGCGGAAGGCGTACATCAGCGGTGTGCCCGAGCAGCCGGTGTCCTGCAGGAGGAAGCCCGCCAGGCAGGTGTGGTTGAGCAGGCGCGTGAGTTCGGCCAGGATGATGCGCAGGTATTCGGCGCGCTCTGGCACGGGCTGCCCCGCGAGCTTCTCGACGGCGAGGGCGTAAGCCCAGTTGTTCGTCATCGAGTTCAGGTAATCGAGCCGGTCGGTGTACGGCATCGACGCGAGGTAGGTGGTGTTCTCGCCCAGCTTCTCGTGGTTGCGATGCAGGTAGCCGAAGACCGGCTTCAGCTTCACGATGGTCTCGCCGTCGAGCGTGACCATCATCCGGAAAACTCCGTGGGTCGACGGGTGGTGCGGTCCCATCGAAACCTCCAGCAGGTCGCCGTGAAACGGATCGCGCACTTCGCGCACCGTGGTGCCGGTCGCGGTGGACATGCCGCCGGGTGCGTTCATGGCGCCGGGCCCTCCTGCGTGGCCGAAACGGGCGGGGTTGGGTAATGGCGCCGGGCCTTCGCGAGCACTGTGTCGTGCGGCGTCGGCTCCCATTCATAGTCGTCCGGCTCGACGTAGTCCTTGCGCATCGGGTGATGTCGGAACTCGTCCCACATCAGGATCCGCCGCAGGTCGGGGTGCCCCGTGAACACCACGCCGTAGAGATCAAACACCTCGCGTTCCTGGAACTCGCAGGCGCGCCACACCGGAGTCAGCGACGGCAACGTCACCTGATCGCTGCGGTTGCCCGTGCGCAGGCGCAGGATGACGGGGCCGTGCTTCAGTGCGACGGAGTACAGGTGATAGACGACCTCAAGGTGGCCCGGCACGAGACGCTTCACCTTTTCCTCGACGAACTTGGGCGGGGTCGAGGGATCCGCGCCCGGCTCCGGCGGCAGCGGCTTGCGCACGGTCTCGACCACCTCGCGGTCGGTCCAGTCGACGCCGGTGACGTTGGAGCAGGTGTCGAGGCGCAGGACGGGGTCGTCCCGGAGGAAGGCCGCGAGGGCGGGGGCGTGGGCGGCGCCGAGGAGGAGGGAGTGTTGCGCGGCGGGCCCGGGGTTGATCACGACGCTGACCTCGGCTCCGGGGAAACGGGCGAGGAGGCGTTCGCGGATCTGCTCGGGCGTCTCCATGGTCACTCGGTGCGGACGATCGACGGCGCCCGCCAGACCTCGGGGTTTTTCGGCGGCACGAGGTCGCTTTCGCCGAACTCCGGGACGGGAAATTCCCCGGACGCCTCGGGCCGAAGGTGACGCGGGGCGCCGGGGCCGGAGAGCTTCTGCGCGCGGATCTGTTCCTGCAATTGCATGAGCCCGTGAAGCAGAGCTTCCGGCCGCGGCGGGCAGCCGGGGATGTAGACGTCGACCGGAATGAAGCGGTCGATGCCCTTGAGGACATTGTATCCCTGTTTGAACGGACCGCCGGAGATGGCGCAGGCGCCCATCGCGATGCAGTACTTGGGTTCCGGCATTTGATTCCACAGGCGCACGACCTGCGGTGCCATCTTCTTGGTCACGGTGCCGGAGACGATGAGCAGGTCGGCCTGCCGAGGGGATGGGCGGAAGACTTCGGAGCCGAAGCGGGCGATGTCGAACCGGGCCATGGAGGCCGCGATCATCTCGATCGCGCAGCAGGCGAGGCCGAACTGCAGGGGCCAGACCGAATTGCTGCGGCCCCAATTGTAGAGTTCCTCCAGGCTGGTGAGGAGGATGCCGTGGCGGCGAAGTTCGTCGCGCTCCGCGTCGGTGAGGGCCGGCGCGGTCGGGGTTGGGGAAGGCGCGGCTTCGCTCATGGGTTTATTTCCACTCGAGGTGGCCGCGGGCCCAGGCCCAGAGGAGGCCCTCGGCGAGCAGCAGCATGAACACCAGCATCGCGAAGAGCGCGCCGGCCGGTAGGCCGCTGAACGCCACGGCGAAGGGCAGCAGGAACAACACCTCCACGTCGAAGATCAGGAACAGGATGGCGTAGAGGTAATAGTGGGCCTTGAACTGGATCCACGAGTCGCCCGTGGATTTCACGCCGCACTCGTACACGGCGTTTTTCTCGAGGCCCGGCTTAGCGGGCTGGAAGAACCGGAACCAGAGTTGCGCAACCCCGAGCAGGACGAGCGGGATCGCCGCCGCGACCAGGGCGAACAGGGCGAGGAAGGCGTAGGGGTGGTCGCGCATCTTGGGCTCGGGGCGGCAGGCTGCGCGGCGGGTAGGGCGCGCTCAACGCGCTTCAGTGCACCGGACTTGGCGAACGTGCCGCATCTTTTGTCGTGGGGTGAGGTACGCGGGGGGGACGCGTCGACAGGGGTTGAAAACAGGGCGCCGCGGTGAACTCAAACGGATTCCGGAAAACCGGCGGCGCGCGAATCCAGTCAGCACGCTTGCGCCCCCGGCGGTGGCCGCCACCCTTCCGCTCCCGCGTGCAACCCGCTCCTTCCAGTACCCTTCCCGGCGAGGTCGACTGGGATTCCCGCCGCTGGCTGCCGACCACCCGCGACGAAATGGAGGCGCGCGGCTGGGATGAGGTCGACGTCATCATCGTTTCCGGTGACGCCTACGTCGACCATCCGGCCTTCGGCACCGCCGTCATCGGACGGCTCATCGAGCGCGAGGGGCTGCGGGTCGCGATCGTCCCTCAGCCCAATTGGCGCGACGACCTGCGCGATTTCCGCAAGCTCGGCGCGCCGCGGCTGTTCTTCGGGGTCACCTCCGGGTGCATGGACTCCATGGTCAACCGCTACACCGCGGCGAAGAAGCTCCGCAGCCAGGACGCCTACACGCCCGGCGGTGAGCATGGCTTCCGTCCCGATTACGCGGCGACCGTCTATTCCCGCATCCTCAAGCAGCTTTACCCCGACGTCCCGGTCCTCCTTGGCGGCATCGAAGCCAGCCTGCGGCGCATCACGCACTACGACTATTGGTCCGACAGCCTGAAGCCGGGCATCCTGGCCGACAGCGGCGCCGACATGCTGGTCTACGGCATGGGCGAGCTGCCGCTGCTCGAGATCCTCCGTCTGATGCGGCGCGGCGTGCCGTTCTCCTCGCTGCGCACCATTTCCCAGACCGCCGTCCTGCTGGCACCGGGCGCCCCGCCGCCGAAGAACCAGAACTGGGAGGATCACATCCTGCATTCGCACGACGAGTGCGTGGCCGATCGCACGCTCTACGCCACGAACTTCCGGCAGATCGAGGTGGAGTCCAATCGCGTCAAGGCCCGCCGGCTGCTGCAGCTCAACGGCGACCGGCTGCTGGTGATCAACCCGCCTTTCCCGACGATGTCGGAGGCGCAGATCGACGCCAGTTTCGCGCTCCCCTACACGCGGCTGCCGCATCCGCGTTACCGGAAGCGTGGGCCGATCCCGGCGTACGAGATGATCAAGCACTCGATCAACATGCACCGCGGGTGCTTCGGCGGGTGCAGCTTCTGCACGATCTCGGCCCACCAGGGGAAGTTCGTCGCGAGCCGCAGCAAGGCGAGCATCCTGCGCGAAGTGGAGCAGATCAAGCAGATGCCCGACTTCCGGGGGACGATCAGCGATCTCGGCGGGCCCTCCGCCAACATGTACAAGATGAAGGGCAAGGAGCAGTGGATCTGCGACGAATGCGTCCGCCCCAGCTGCATCTGGCCCGACGTCTGCCGCAACCTCGACACCGACCACACGGCGCTCCTCGACATCTACAAGTCGGTCCGCGAGACGCCCGGCGTGAACCATGCGTTCGTGACCAGCGGGATCCGGTACGACCTTTTCCTGCACAAGCACGCCGACGGGCAGGAGAAGCAGAGCCACGAGCGCTACGTCGACGAGCTTGTCGAGCATCACGTCTCGGGCCGGCTGAAGGTCGCGCCCGAGCACACGTCCGACGACGTGCTGCGGGTGATGCGGAAGCCGTCGTTCAAGTATTTCCATCGCTTCAAGGAGAAGTTCGACGCCGCCAAGCGGCGCCTCGGCAAGGCGCAGCTGCAGATCGTGCCGTACTTCATCAGCTCGCACCCCGGGTCGAAGGCCAAGGACATGGCCGACCTCGCGGTCGAGACGAAGCAGCTCGGCTTCAAGCTAGAGCAGGTGCAGGACTTCACCCCCACGCCGATGACGGTCGCCACCGAGATCTACGCCACGGGTGTGCATCCGTACGACCAGAAGCCGGTCTGCGTCGCCCGCAGCCCCGAGGAAAAGCAGGAACAGCGGAGCTTCTTCTTCTGGTACAAGCCCGAGATGCGCGGCGCGCTGCGTTCCACGCTGCGGCGGCTCGGGCTCGATGACGCGGCCGCCAAGCTCCTGGGCGGCGGCTCAGCCAAGGACGCGATGCTGGCGGAGGATGCCATGAATTGCGGCGGGCTGCCACCGCCTCCGCCGCCGCGCCAGCCGTGGTTCCGCCGGGGGAAACGCCGGTGAACCCGATGCCGCTCGAGACGGCGCAGGCGCTGCACCGGCGCTGGTTCACGCTCGATACCCATCTCGACACTCCCACCGCGTGGCTCGCGCGTTCGGGCTGGGACTTCGCGGCGAGGCACGAGTTCTCTTCGGACGGCAGCCAGTGCGACCTGCCGCGCATGGCGGACGGTGGCCTCGGCGGTGCGTTCTTCGCCGTCTACGTGGGGCAGGCCGCGCGTTCCCCCGAGGGACTCGCGCTGGCGCATGAGCGGGCAGTAACGTGCCTCGAGCGGACCCGCGAGGTGCTGGAGGATAATTCCAAGCAGGCCGGTCTGGCGCTCACCGCCGATGACGGTCCCGCGCTTCATCGGGCGGGGAAGCGCGCGATCTACCTAAGCCTTGAAAACGCCTATTCGCTCGGGCGCGACGCGGGTAACGTCGCGAAGTTTTACCGGCTGGGGGTCCGCATGATCGGGTTGACGCACATGCTGAACAACGACGTCGCCGACTCCTCGACGGATCCGCGCGGAGAGGAATGGGGCGGACTGAGCCCGTTCGGTCGCGAGGTCGTCGCGGAGTGCAACCGCCTCGGGATTATCGTGGACGCCTCCCATGCGAGCGATGGCGCGTTGGAGGACCTTCTCGAGGTGTCGCGTGCTCCGGTCATCCTTTCCCACAGCGGTCCGCGGGCGGTCTGCGATCATCCGCGCAACGTGGGGGACGAGCTGCTGCGGGCACTCGCGGCCCGGGGCGGTGTCCTGCAGATCAACGCGCTTCCCATCTCCCTCGTTGATGACCCCGGCAACCGGCGCACCGAGGCGGTGGCAGACGTGCTGCTGCGTTACCTGGACCGGGCACCCACGCCGGAGAACCGCGCCGCCGAGGAGCGCGAGTACGAGGCGGTGTGCGCGCAGTTCCCGAATCCGCGGGTCTCCCTTGAGGATGTCGTTCGCCACATCGGACACGCGGTGGAAGTCATGGGGCCTGACCACGTCGGCATCGGGTTCGATCTCGACGGCGGCGGCGGTGGCTTCGACGGCCTGCGCGACGTGGCGGACTATCCGAACGTCACTGCGGCGCTGCTCGCCCGGGGCTGGAACGAGGGGAGCCTGGAGCGGCTGTGGGGTCTCAACACGCTTCGGTTGATGCGCGCCGTCGAGGCGGCCGCGCGCTGATCAAACCTTCGCGGTGCGGCGGGCGCGCGCAATGAGCCACGCGCCCGCGAGGATGAGGAACAGCGAGTAGAACGTTCCCCGCGTCAGACCAAACAGCAGCGTGGCGTCGGGCTCGCGGAACTGTTCGCCGATGGAGCGCACGATCGCG
Source organism: Opitutaceae bacterium (assembly GCA_040397825.1). Lineage (GTDB taxonomy): Bacteria > Verrucomicrobiota > Verrucomicrobiia > Opitutales > Opitutaceae > ER46. The sequence goes on along the minus strand of JBBAVH010000053.1, from coordinate 10,281 downwards.
TACCCGATGAGAAACTCCCCGCTCAGTGCTCCGGGGCGCGTCCGCGTGGTATCGCTCCGCCAGAAGCGCCACTGCAGGTAGGCGAGTAGCAGGGCTCCCTCCAGGACCGCCTGGTAGAGTTGGGAGGGATGACGCGGGAAAGGGGTGCTGAGGAGGCGGTCGAACTCATTGTGGGGGAAGATCACCGCCCAGGGGACCTGCGTCGGGCGGCCGACGAGTTCCCCGTTGATGAAATTGGCGATCCGGCCGAACAGCAGTCCGGCCGGCGCGGTCGTCACGATCAGGTCGGTCACCGGGAGTAGCGGCAAACCGCGTCGGCGCGTCCACCACCAGATCGCCACCAACACGCCTGCAAAGCCGCCATGGCTCGCCATGCCGCCCTCCCACACGCGGAAGAAAGCCGCGGGGTCGGCGAGCAGCGTCGCCGGCTGGTAAAGGAGGAAGTAGCCGATCCGGCCGCCGAGCAGCACCCCGAACACGATCGCCGTGATCAGGTCGGTGACGCCGTTGAGGTTGATGGGCGACCGGCCGCGGCGGTGATAGAGGATCAGCAGGCCGGCGGCGGCGGCGAAACCCAGCAGGTAGGCGACGCCATAGTAGCGGATGCCGAGGTTCTCGCCGAAGCGGACGAGGAACGGATCGATGTCGTGGACCCAGAACGCGAGCGGCATGGTGTGACGGCCGCGGGGCGGTCAGACTTGGTAGGTCTGAAGCGGCACCGGATCGAAGACGCGGGAGTCGGGCGCCTGTGCGGCGAGCTGCTGGGCGAACCAGGCGCGCGCCGGCGGATCGCCGTGCGTCAGGACGATGCTGCGGGCCTTGGTCTGCACGGCGAATTCGAGCAGTTCCTCGCGGTCGGCGTGCCCGCTCAGCTCGAAGCGCTCGACGCGTGCCTTCACCTTGGCCTTCACGTTCGAGGCCTTGAACAGGAAGTCGTCGCCCGGTCGGCTCGCGAGCAGCTGCCCGCCGGGAGTGTCGGGGTCGCAATAGCCCACGAAGCCGATGAGGTTGCGCGCGTCGCCGACCATGCCGGACGCGAGCACGTAGCTCGGCGTGCGCTCGACGAGCATGCCCGAGCTCACGATGTAGATGCCCCGCTGTGCCGGCGGCTCGCCGGCCTTCAGCTGGCGCGGCGTCGGCCGCACCTTGAGGTCCTTCAGGAGGGAGCGGCTGAAGTTCACGTGCTTCGTCTTCCGCGCGATTTCGTCGAAGTAGTCGGCGAGGTCGACGCCGAGGCCGCCGGTCAGGATCGGGCAGTCGACGAGCCGGCCGAACTTCCGCGCGTCGTGGAGGATTGCGAAGACCTCCTGCATCCGACCGAGGGCGAAGACCGGCATGAGTATGGAACCGCCGCGCTGGATGGTGTCGTTGATGCTGGAGACCAGCCGGTTGACCTCGTTCAACCTTTCCTTGCCGGCCGGACGCTCCGTCGCGCCGCGCGTCGTCTCCATGACGATCGTATCGAAGTGCCCGGCGGGAAACTTGGCGCCGGCCAAGGTGCGCTGGTTCTCGAAGAGCACATCGCCGGTGAAGAACAGGGAGCGGTGCTTGTGGTGGATCTCCACGGCGGCCGCGCCCGCCACGTGGCCGGCTGGGTGGAGGATGATCTCGATCTCGTCCTTCGCGCCGCGGAACTTCTTCGCGTGGCCGAAGGGCAGCCCGGTGAAGCGCTTCGCGCAGCGGTCGACCTCCTCGTGGGTGAACAGCGGGTAGTCGGGGATCGCGTCCTCCTCGCGCTGCCGCATCATCACGCTCGCGGAGTTGTGCAGCATGCGCTCGATCAGCATGCGGCTCGAGGTGGTCATGATCACCGGCGCTTCGGTCTGGCCGCGCAGCAGCACCGGCAGGCTGCCGATGTGGTCCAGGTGGCAATGCGTGATGATGATCAGATCCAGACGCGTGCCCTGCAACGGACGGAAATCGGGTGTCGCCGCGCGGCCGACCTTCTTCGGGTGCAGCCCCGAATCGATCAGGATGTTCAGGCCGCCGAGCTGGACGAACAGCGAGTTGGCGCCGATGCCGCCATCGCGGTTCAGGTCAATGAGCTTCATGTGTTTCCAGACTGTTCAACCTTCCCGGGGAAACCAGCCCGAATTCCCCGCCGCGGTGTGCCCGGCTCAGGTAAGAAATCCTTTTAGGGGGACTCGGCCGGTTGCGGACCCGGCGCGGATGGAGAAGCTTGGCGCATGTCCGATGCTGTTCCGATTTCCGACGTGATCCACGTCCCCGGGTCGATGCGCTTCGAGATCAGGGCGGGTAAAGCCTTCGCGGTGGCCGAGTACGTGCGCGGGGAGGGAACCTTGGTTTTGACGCACACGTTCGTGCCGCCGGAACTGCGCGGGCGCGGGTTGGCCGAGCGACTCGTGCGGGTGGCTTTGGACTACGCGCGGGTGGAGCGGCTGCGCGTGGTGCCCTCCTGCTCTTACGTGGCTGCTTTCGTTGAAAGGCATCCGGAGCTCGTGGCCGGCCCTTCGTAGGACGCATCCCGCGCCGGCGCGGGGTTGCCAATCGTGCGGGCGGACGTTTCCTCGCGGCGCATGTCCCACACCGCCGATCCCGCCCCGCTGCTCGCCGCCCTGCGCTGGCGGTATGCCACCAAGCGCTTCGACCCGACGCGGTCGATCCCCGCGGAGACGTGGTCTGCCCTGGAGGAATCGCTGGTCCTCACACCTTCCTCCCTGGGGCTACAGCCGTGGCGTTTCCTCATCGTCACGGATCCGGAGCGCAAGGAGGCGCTTTCGGCCGCGTCGTATAAGCAGACGCAGCCGCGCGATTGCTCCCACTTCGTGGTGATGACGGTTCGGCGCGGGCTGGACGACGCGCATGTCGACCGCCACGTGGCGCGGACGGCGGAGGTCCGCGGCGTCTCAGTGGACTCGTTGGCCAAGTTCCGGGCCATGATTGCGGGCAGTATCGGCCGGGCCCGCACCGACGGGACACTCGACGGGTGGCAGACCCACCAGATCTACATCGCTCTCGGGCAGTTCATGGCCGCTGCCGCGCTGCTCGGCGTCGACACGTGTCCGATGGAAGGCATCGAGCCCGCGCGTTACGACGAAATCCTCGGACTAGGCGGGACTGGATACGCCACAGTGGTGGCTTGCGCCGCTGGCTACCGGCATCCCGAGGACAAGTACGCCGTGACCCCGAAGGTGCGCTTCCGGGGGGACGACGTGCTGGTGCGCGTCTGACGCAGCTTCAGAAGTTTCCGCGCACGCCGAACGACCAGAGTGAGCCGTAGGCGGTGCGTTGGCGGAACTGCGCGAGCTCGGGCGTGGACGGACCGAAGATCTGGGTATCGTTGGGGGCGTCGCCCACGTTCCGGAGGGCGGCGAATAGCGAGACGCCGCGGCGGAGCTGATAGTCGCCCTGCAGGTCGAGGAACAGCATCTTGGAGGTCCAGTTGAAGGTTCCCGGCTCGATGCTGCGGCCGGTCACCGGGCTGCCGCGGCTGAGGCCCCGGTAGTTCCAGTTGGCGCGGACGTTGAAGCGTTCACGGGAGAGGCTGACGCCCCAGTTGTAGCTGCGGGGAACGTAGCCGGAGAAATTGGCGTTGGCGTCGCCGGTGGCGCGCAGCGCGGTGGCGTTCGCGAAGACCTGCACGCCGCGGGCCCAGTGCGGTAGGAAACGGAGCGCCTGCCGGTACTCGAATTCGGCGCCGGTCATGCGCACGCCGCCCGGCAGGTTGTACTGCGTGGACACATCGTAGCGGCCGTACGTGGCGGCATCGATGTCGTACAAGTCGAGGAACTCCGGCGTGGCGGGAAAGACGGTCGAGCCGAAGAAATTCCGGAAATCGCGGCGGAAGGCGCCGGCGGAGATCTGGCCGACGCCCTCGAGGTAATATTCCAACCTTACCTTGGTGGTGCGGGCGCTCCAGGCCTTGATGCCGGCGTTGTTCACCGTGATGCGGTTTGAACCGCTGGGCGGGAGTTCCGCATCGGGCAGGGTCACGCCGCCGGCGTACTGGTTGAAGTTGGGTCGTCCCACGGACGTGTACCAGGCGGCGCGCGCGATGAGGTTCTCGCGCAGGTTCCAGGAGGCGTTGAGGCTTGGGAACAGGCGCAGGTATTCCTTCCGCGTGCGGGCGGCGCGCTCGAGGTAGGTGAGTTGGGAGACGCCCAGCGGGTTGGTCGTCGGCACCTTCAGCTGAATCTGTCCGGCCGCATTACGGATCACCCGCCCCGCCGAGTCGCGCTGGTAGTTCAGCGTCGGATCGCTGAACGGTCCCCGGGCGTCGACGTTCGTCTGCTCCGCGCGCACGCCGCCGATCAGGCGCAACCGGCGGTCGAGGAACGCGGCGTCGGCGCGGAGAAACGCTGAAGTGATGCGCTCCTCGGCGAGCTTGGAACCGGCGACCTCGCTGCGATACAGCGCGTTCTGGTCGGTGGTCAGCTTGGCCGGATTGGCCTGGTAGTAATTGTAGGCCTGCTGCGTGCTCACGTACTGGATCCTGGGAAAACCATAGGGGGCGACCCGCTCGGAGAAGACGGCGTCGAGGAGCGGGGCCGCGCTTTCGCGGGCGAAGGTGTAGGACGGCGTGCGCGCGAGGTTGTCCCGGCGGGACTCGCGCACATCGAGGCCTGCCTTGAGGGCGAGCGGAACGCCCCCGACGCGAAGGTCGCGACCTAGGTGGGCGAAGGCGCTGGCCTTCACGTCGACCGTGCGGCTGGAGGTCCCGTTGCCGGTCGAGAGCGAGTAGGACGAAAGGCTGTACGGGTCGACGAGGGCGCCGGTGGCCCCGTCGAGCACGTTGATGCGGCCCGGTCGCAGGTAGAAGGTGTCCTCGAAGTTGACCGTGACGTTCGAGCGCACCGACGTGACGTTGTTGAGATAGCCCTTGTCGATGCTTCGGAACGTGAGCTCCTCGTGGGAAAGGGCCGCACCGGCTTCCGCCCGCCAGACGGGACCGTTGTGGCGGTAGGTGAGCATCGGCATGTATTTCAGGCGCGAGTGGTGCCGGGACTGCGAGGCGGTGCGGATCTCGCCACGGCCCGCCTGTCCGCGGGTTGAGGTGAGGCTGAATTGTCCGGGATCAACCCGCTGGACGAGGAAGGTGACATTGCGCTGGTTGAGCGGTGAGTCGTAGAGCGCGTATTCCAGGGCGAAGGAGATCCGGTCGTAGGGGGAGAAACGGTAATCGACCGTGGCGCCGAGGGAGCGCCGCTGGGTGTGCTTGCCGCCGTCCTCGACGACGTAGTCCGTGAGGTAGGGGCGATCGGGAGTCGTGTCGGGATATTGGGTCGCGGAGGTGGCGGCCGTCAGGCCGTTGGTCGCCGCGCCGGAGCCGCGCCAGGTGTTGGCCGTGCGCGCCTCCTCGGTGTACTGCTTCGTGTCGGCTCCGGTGAGCGTGAAACCGAAGCTGCGGTTCACCGGCCGGATGTAGGAAAATTCGAACCCGGGGTGCACCTTGCGGGTGCGGACCCAGCGCGGGCCCGGCGTCTTGGAAAAGAGATGCCGGTCGTTATCGCGCATCATGAGGAAGGCGCTGGCGGTGAAGCGCGGCCGCGCGTAGTCGAAGGCGCTGCGCGGCACCATGTTCACCGAGCCCGCGAGGGCGGCGCCGGGCGATTCCGGAGTCGGGGAATGGATCGCCTCGATGCGCGCCATGTTGTTCATCGAGATGGTGTGGAAATCGACGTTCCGCGTGGTGCCGCCTCCGGAGACCGTCGACATGTCGAAGCCCGCGACGGTGATCGGCACGTACTCGGGCGGCACGCCGCCCATCGAGACCGAGCGCGCGGCGCCGCCGATGAAGTCGATCGAGATGCCCGGAAGGAATTTCAGGAAGTCGCCGACGTTGTTCTCCAGGATGGCCCCGAACTCCTCACCGGAAACGACGTTAACGATATTGCCCGCGAAGCGTTGCTCATTGATCGCGATCGCCGCGCCTTCCATCTCGCGCGAGGTCGCGACCACGAAGTCGGATAATTTCACGGCATCGCCACCCAGGCTGAAGTCGACGTTCGTAGCCTTGCCCGCGCTGATGTTCACCGTGCGCGATTCGGCGCCGACGCCGGTGAAGAACGCCCGGATCGTGACGGTGCCGGCCGGGACCGACGTGAGGCGGTATTGTCCGCCGTTGTCGGTGAACGTTTCGAGGCCCGTTCCGTCGATGGTGATGCGGGCGCGGACAAGGTACTCGCCGTTGCGGGCGTTGATGACGCGGCCCTCCAGGAGGATTGGGGAAGCGGCGGGCAGGCCGTGGCAGAGCATCACGGCGGCGCCGACAAATAGGCAGCCGAGGGCAAAGTGGCGTGCCGGGGTTTTCATGGCTGGGGCGTTTGCGGGAAAGGAACGTCGCAGAGGGTCAGGTGGAGAAAACGCGCCGGCGCTCCTCGCTGTCGAGTTCGCGCCACCTCCCGGGTGCGAGATCCGGTGCGGAAAAGGCGCCGATCCTCACGCGGATAAGGCGCAACGTGGGATGGCCCACGGCGGCGGTCATGCGGCGGACCTGACGGTTCCGGCCCTCGGTGAGCTCGAGGGCGAGCCAGGCGTCGGGCACGTTCTTTCGGTAGCGGATTGGAGGGTCGCGCGGCGGGATTTCGGGGGCCGGGTCGAGGAGGCGTGCGCGGCAGGGACGGGTGCGGAATTCGCCGAGGTCGATCCCTCCGCGCTGCAAGCGGCCGAGGGACTCGGGCGAGGGAACGCGTTCCACCTGTGCCCAGTATTCGCGCGGATGGGCATGCTCCGGATCAAGGAGCCGTGAGTTCAGCCCGGGCTCGTCGGAAAGGAGCAGAAGACCCTCCGAGTCGGCGTCCAGCCGGCCGAGCGGATATACGCCCCGCGGAAGGCCGAAATCCGCCAAGGTGCGCCAGCGCGAGCCCGGTTCCGGGGTGAACTGCGAGAGCACACCGTAGGGCTTGTGGAGCGCGAGCAGCACGGTTCGAGCGACGCGGGCGGGCCGGCGTGAGGCAAGGGCTTTCGCGGCCGCTTGCCAGGTTCGTAGTCGAACCGCAGCTTCCGCGCATGAATGCCGTCCAGCTATCAGGGGCCAACCAGCTCGCCGTCGCCCGCTTGGACGATCCGCGTCCGGCCGGAGGCGAAGTCGTCGTGGCGCTGCGGGCCGCGGCGCTCAATCACCGCGACGTCTGGATCAAGACCGGCCAGTACGCCGGACTGAAGTGGCCTTGCATCCCCGGATCCGACGGGGCCGGAGTCGTGTCCGAGGTGGGGTCGGGCGTGGATCGCTCCTGGGTCGGCCGCGAAGTGGTCATCAATCCTTCCTTCAATTGGGGCACGGAGGAGCGGGCGCAGGCTGCGCAATTTCAGATTCTGGGCCTGCCGCGCGACGGCACGCTGGCGGAGCGGATCGCGGTGCCGGTGGCGCAATTGGCTCCACGTCCGACGCATCTTAGCTGGGAGGAGGCGGCGGCGCTGCCGCTGGCGGGCCTGACCGCGTTCCGCGCGCTGTTTCCGCGGGCTCGGCTGCAGCCGGGGGAGCGCGTCCTGGTGAGCGGAGTGGGTGGCGGCGTGGCGACGTTCGCGCTGCAGTTCGCCGTCGCGGCCGGAGCGCAGGTCTGGGTCACCTCGGGTTCGCCCGCGAAGATCGCGCGGGCGGTCGCCATGGGTGCCAAGGGCGGATTCGACTACAACGCGACTGATTGGCCGGCGCAGGCAGCTGCGCAAGTGGGCGGCGGGTTCGACGTCATCGTGGACAGCGCCGGCGGCGAGGGCTTCGGCCGCCTCATCGACGCCGCAGTTTCGGGTGGTCGGATCGTATTCTTCGGGGCCACCCGCGGGGACGCGCAGCTGCCGGTCCGGAAGGTCTTCTGGCGCCAAATTTCGCTGCTTGGTACCACGATGGGTTCGCCGGCGGATTGGGCGGCGATGACCGCGTTCGTCGCGGAAAAGCGGATCCGGCCGGTGGTGAGCGAAGTTTTTCCGCTGGCACGCGCGGCCGACGCCTTTGCGCTGATGGAGCGCGGTGGGCAGTTCGGTAAGATCGTGGTCGGAACCGCATAGCCTCCGCTTTTCGGGTTGCGGGGCCGCGGGGCGACCGCCGGATTTCCGGCATGTCCGATCCGCGCAAATTCTTCGCCTGCATCATGGCTGGGGGCAGCGGCGAGCGCTTCTGGCCGATGAGCCGGGCGCACACGCCCAAGCACCTTCTCCGGCTCCTCTCCGACCGGACGTTGGTCGAGGAGACGGTGCGCCGGATCGGCGCCGCGGTTCCGGCGGGCAATGTCTTCGTGCTGACCAACGAGGTGCAGCTGCCGGCGACGCGTGCGGCTTTGGCGGGCCTGGTGCCGGCGGAACAGATCGTCGCGGAGCCGGCCAAGCGCGACACCGCCCCGGCGGCGGCGCTGGCCACGGCGCTCGTGCGGGCGCGGGGCGGCGAGGACGCGGCGCTGGCACTGCTGCCGGCGGATGCCTACATCGCCGACAGCGCGGGCTTCTCCCGGCAGCTGGCGGCCGCGCTGCCGCGGGCCGCGGCGGGCGGCGCGATCCTCACGATCGCGATCAAGCCTGACCATCCCGCGACCGGCTTCGGTTATCTCGAGATGGGCGAGGAACTGGCGCGGGGAGAGTCTGGACTCTTCCGCCGCGTGCGGCGTTTCGTGGAAAAGCCCGACGCGGCGACGGCGGCGCGCTACGTCGCCGGCGGTAACCATGCTTGGAACGCGGGCATGTTCTTCTGGAGTGTGCGCACCTTTTTGGCGGAGGCGGACCGGCAGAGCCCGGAGCTGGCGGCATTCATCCGGGGCTTTCCGTCGGGCGGCTTCCAGGGGTACCTGACGGAGAAGTTTCCCGTGCTGCCTAAGATCTCGGTCGACTACGCGATCATGGAAAAGGCGTCGGCGGTGGAGACCCTTATCGCCGGTTTCGACTGGGACGACGTCGGACTCTGGACAGCCCTGCCGAAGCACCTGCAGGCCGATGCGGCCGGCAACGCCACTCGCGGCGCCGTCTATGCGGCCAACGCCTCCAACAACATCGCCGTGAGCAACGGCCGCGCAATCGCCCTATGCGGGGTGAAGGACCTCGTGGTGGTCGAGACCGCGGACGCGATCCTGGTTTGCCACCGCGACGCGGTGCAGGACATCAAGAAGGTCGTGCAGCAGCTCCCGAAGGAGCTGACCTGAAGCCGCCTTACTCGGCCGACTTGGCGGCGCGGGCGATCTTGCGGCGGTCGACCTCTCGGAGGAGGCGCTTGCGCAGGCGGAGATTCTTCGGCGTCACTTCGACGAACTCGTCGGCGGCGATGTACTCGATCGCGCGCTCGAGGGAGAGCTTGGTCGCCGGGGTGAGGCCCGTGGCGACGCCCTCTCCCTGCGAGCGGAAGTTGGTGAGCTTCTTCTCGCGGACGGCGTTGATGGCGATGTCCTCGTTGCGCGGATTCTCGCCGACGATCATGCCCTCGTACACCTGCTCGCCGGGGCCCACGAAGAGTTTGCCGCGCTCCTGGCACATCACGAGCGCGTAGGAGGTCGTCTCACCGGCCTCGGTCGCGATGAGTGTGCCCGTCATGCGCGTGAGCACCTCGCCGGCGTAAGGCCCGTATTCCTTGAAGAGGTGGCTGGTGACGCCGCGTCCGCTGGTCATGTTGACGACGTCGATCTCCATGCCGATCAGGCCGCGGGTCGTGATCGTGGCCTCGATCATGGTGGAGTGGGGCAGCTTTTCCATGTTGGTGAGCTGGCCCTTGCGGTTGGCGAGGTTCTGCATGATACCGCCGACGCACTCGTCGGGTACTTCGATCCAGACGGTCTCGTACGGCTCGCAGCGCTTACCATCGATGACCTTCTCGATCACGGTTGGACGCGACACGAGCAGCTCGTAGCCCTCGCGGCGCATGGTCTCGACCAGCACGGCCACCTGCATGGCGCCGCGGGCCTTGACGTTGTAGACACCGGCCCGGTCGCTGTCCTCGACGCTGATGGAGACGTTGGTCTTCAGCTCGCGGAAGAGGCGCTCTCGGAGCTGGCGGGAGGTGACGAGCTTGCCCTCCTGGCCGACGAGCGGCCCGTCGTTGACGCAGAACTGCATCTCGAGGGTCGGCGGGTCGATCTGAGTGAAGGGGAGGGCATGCGCCTCCTCGGTGGCGGCGATGGTGTCGCCGATGTCGATGTCCTCGAAGCCCGATAGGCCCACGATGTTGCCGGCGACGCCGGCGTCTGACTCCTGGGTCCCGAGGCCCGAGTACTCGAAGACCTTCGTGACCTTGGAGCGGATGCGCTTCCCGTCGGCGTGACGGATGGTGAAGACGGTGTCGCCGACGTTCACCTTGCCGCCGAGGATCTTGCCGATGGCGATGCGGCCCACGTAGTCGCTCCAGTC
>JBBAVH010000052.1:0-19463 GCA_040397825.1 Opitutaceae bacterium | reverse complement strand
GCAGCCGCGGAAAATCCACGCCCAGCCTTCCGCGGCTTCCGTCACATCCGGAGTCGACTCGAGACGATTCTGGATGAGCTCCCCCCCGCGCGTTTCGTCGTGGCTTCAATGCCCGCGGTCGCGGCTTGGCGCCGGCCGATCGGTCCGCACATTGGAAACCATGAGCAACCCCGGGCCCACCTCTTCACCGCTTTCCCGTCGCGATTTTCTCCAGGCAGGGGCTTCCGCCGCCGTGATTGGCGCAGCCACGCAACTTCCGGTCGCGGCTGCGACCGCCACCGGCGCTGCGCGCCGCGGCATCATCGCCGAGGAAAACGCCCGTGAGGGGTCGCGCGACTGGCAGCTCACGCGGGTGAAGGTCGATCGCGAGGGATTCCGGTCGCCGGCAGTCGAGGGCTATTGCTCCCGCCAGAGCGTGCGCGCCGGCGAGTCCATCGACTTCATGCTTTCCGCCAATCCGCCGCGGAAGGTGCGACTCGAGATCTTCCGCACCGGCTACTACGGCGGCCGCGGCGCGCGGAAGATGACAGAGCTCGGTCCGCTTTCTGTGGCGACACAGCCGACGCCCAAGCCCGGCGAGAAGAATCTCCACGAGTGCCGCTGGCCGGCGGCCGCGAGCCTCGTCATTCCTCAGGACTGGGTGAGTGGCGTGTACCTCGGCCGTCTCACCACGATTCCCGAGGCGGCCGACGAGCCGTATTGGCAGAGCCACGTCGTGTTCATCGTCCGCGACGAGCGTCCGGCCGACATCCTGTTCCAGTGCAGCGACAACACTTGGCAGGCCTACAACCGCTGGCCGAACAACTTTTCCGTCTACACGCATCCGAAGGGCAACCAAGGACCCTGGGCCGATGTGAGCTTCGACCGTCCCTACGGTCGCGAGGCCCAGTGGAGCGGCGTCGTCAACGACCCGCGCACGGTCGGCTCCGGCGAGTGGCTGTGCTTCGAGTTTCCGCTGGCCTACTGGCTCGAGCAGCAGGGGCATGACGTCACGTATTGCTCCAACAGCGACTTGCTCACGCCCGACCGCGGACTGCGCTGCAAGGCGTTCCTCAGCGTGGGGCACGACGAGTACTGGGACATCCGCCAGTTCCGCAGCGTGGAGAAGATGCGCGACGCCGGCGTGAACCTGATGTTCCTGTCGGGCAATTCGGTGTGCTGGGTCACGCCGCTGCGCGAGAGTCACGACGGCCGGCCCAATCGGATCTTCTTCCGCGGCGGGCCCTACGGCGGCGAGAACGAGTACGCGCGGAACCGCCAGCGCGACAACGGACCCTTCCCGCATCACGGCCCCGACGAAGGGCTGCTCATGGGCGCGCGCAACGTCGAGCCCGTGAACGGCGGCGGCGACTGGACCTGCGTGAAGCCGGAACACTGGCTCTTCGCGGGAACAGGCATGGCGAAAGGTGAGTCGATTCCCGGCCTCATCGGCTGGGAGTACCACGGCCAGCCTGCGACGGAGATCCCCGGACTCGAGGTCGTGGCTGAGGGTACCGCGTGGGTGAGCGGCGTGCGTCCGCAGCGTTGGACGGCGACGGTCTATCCGGGGCCGAAGGGTAACTTCGTATTCAATGCCGCGACCATTTGGTGGGCGCAGGCGATGTCCTCGCCGCCCGGCCACGTGTTGCCGTGGTCGCATTGGAGCCGGCCCCACGGCCCGGATGAGCGCGTCCAGCGCATGATGCGCAACCTCCTCGCGCGGGCGCTCGGTTGAGCGCGGGCCACGGAGTTTTTAACCACGGATCACACGGATCGACACGGATGAGGGAGGGTGGGCCGCGAAGAGGCGCAGGGGGCGCAAGGGGGAGGGCTTGATTGCTCATGAGCCTCTTGTGCCTTTTTGCGGCCATGGTCGCGTGGACGAGGCATCCTGCCTCGTGGCTCAGTTGAGCTGGTTCAACCGGGCCCTCTGTAGGCGCTTCCTCTCATCTGCGTGATCCGTGAAATCCGTGGTGAAACCGGCTCGAGAGGGTCTACCGCGCCTTCCGAAAGGCTCGGAGTTTTTAACCACGGATCACATGGATCGACACGGATGAGGGAGGTTGAGCCGCGAAGAGGCGCAGGGGGCGCAAGGGGGAGGGCTTGATTGCTCATGAGCCTCTTGTGCCTTTTGGCGGCGATGGTCGCGTGGACTAGGAGTCCTGCCTCGTGGCCGCGTTCAGCCGCTTCAAACCGGCCTGTGGTCGATCGTTCTCCCTATCCGTTTGATCCGTGAAATCCGTGGTGAAACCGGCTCGGGAGAGTCTACCGCGCTTTCCTAAACGCTCGGAGTTTTTAACCACGGATCACACGGATCGACACGGATGAGGGAGGGTGAGCCGCGAAGAGGCGCAGGGGGCGCAAGGGGAAGGCTCAAGTGCTCATGTGCCTCTTGCGCCTTTTCGCGGCCATGGTCGCGTGGACGAGGGGTCCTGCCCGGTGGCTGCGTTCAGCCGCTTCAAACCGGGCTGCAGTCGATCGTTCTCCCTATCCGTTTGATCCGTGAAATCCTTGGTGAAACCGGCTCGGGAGAGTCTGCCGCGCTTTCCGAAAGGCTCGGAGTTTTTAACCACGGATCACACGGATCGGCACGGATGGGGAGGTTGAGCCGCGAAGAGGCGCAAGGGGAAGGCTCGATTGCTCATGAGCCTCTTGTGCCTTTTGGCGGCCATGGTCGCGTGGACGAGGTGGTTCGCCTCGCGGCGAAGTCAGCCTTCGGGGTTTTCGTCATCTCCGCGCTGGAAGGGGATTTGTATTTTCCCCGTCACCTCCTTCACTGACCGTCGTCGTTTTCCCCATGCTGCGCCCTTTCCTCCTGAGCGTCGTTGGATTCGCCTCCGTCGCGGCCCTCCTTGCCCAGCTGCGTCCTTCCTCCCCCGCGAAGCTCGTCGCTCCGCCCGCGCTCTCATTCAACGAGCACATCCAGCCGATCCTCGCCGACAATTGCTACTCCTGCCACGGGCTCGACTCGGGCTCGCGCAAGGCCGAGTTGCGGCTCGACCGCTTCGAGCACGCGACGGCAAAGCGGAAGGACGGTCCGCCGGTGATCATCCCCGGAAAACCCGACGAGAGCCCGCTGATCCAGCGGATCGAGTCGAAGGATGAGAAGAAGATCATGCCGCCGCCGGAGGCGCACAAGATCCTCACGCCCGCGCAGATCGCGACGCTGCGCCGCTGGGTGGCGGAGGGTGCCGCCTACGAGGAGCACTGGGCCTTCATCGCGCCGAAGCGGCCGGCCGTGCCCCCAGTGTCGGCCTTGCCGAAGGCCTGGCAGCGCAATCCCGTCGATGCCTTCATCGCCGCCCGCCTCGCGCGTGAAGGGTTGGCGCCGGCTGCCGAGGCCGACCGCCGCTCGCTCATCCGCCGCGTCACGCTTGACCTCACCGGCATCATCCCGACGGCGGCGGAAGTGGAGGCCTTCGTGGCCGACCGCTCTCCCGACGCCTACGAACGCGTCGTGGACCGTCTCCTCGCGAGCCCGCGCTACGGCGAGCACCGGGCGCGTCACTGGTTGGACTACGTGCGCTACGCCGACACGCACGGGATCCATTTCGACAACTACCGCGCGATCTGGCCGTACCGTGACTACGTGATCCGGGCGTTCAACGGCAACAAGCGCTTCGACGCCTTCGTGCGCGAGCAGCTCGCCGGCGACCTCCTGCCCGCGCGGACCTTCGACGAACTCGCCGCCACCGGGTTCATGCGGTGCAACATGACGACCAACGAAGGAGGCACGATTCCCGAAGAGGTCTTCGTCAACCAGACCCGCGACCGCGTGGAGGCGTTCGGTGCGACTTTCCTCGGCCTCACGACCGGCTGCGCGGCCTGCCACGACCACAAGTTCGACCCGGTGACCACCCGCGACTTCTACAGCCTCGCCGCGTTCCTCGGGAACACCGTGGAGAAGCCCTGGGATCTGAACATCGCGGAGCCGCTCCCGGTGGTCCGCCTGCCGAAGCCCGAGACCGCCGCCGCGGCTGAGTTCGTGCTGCGTTCCCGCGCCGAACTCGCCGCGCAGCTCGACGATCGCCGCGCGCGCTCGCGCGAGATCGCGGCGAAGTGGCTGGCCGCCGGCAATTGCCTTGAGCCCGTCTCCCCCGCCGGCCTCGAGGTGCGCCTGCGCCTCGACGAGGGGCAGGGCGACGTGGTCCGCAACTCCGCCCCGGGCGCGGCGGTGCGCGAATTCAAGGCCGACACCAACCCCCTGATCTGGGGCGAGAACTCCTGGCTCTGGCCGTCCATGCGGATGGACATCCAGACGCGCCTCAACCTCGGCGGGGCGGGTGACGTGGAGGCCAACGAGAAGTTCTCCGCGGGCGGATGGATCATGCTCCGCGCCAAACCCGGCGGGGGCGTGCGCACGGGAACGGGCAACGGCTCGCTGCTGGCGCGCATGGGCGACGAGAAGCGCCGTGGCGGTGCGGGGTGGGACATCTACCAAGAGGGTCTCCTCCTCTTCGTTAACCTCGTGCCGGACTCGACGGCTGCCGGGGCGCCGGCGGCTCCGGAGGCGGCGCCCGCGGCCGCACCCGCGCCGAAGAAGGCACCGCGTCGCGCGGTGCCCGCGGCCTCGCCCGTGAAGCGCGGCATCTCGGTCGCGACGCGGCCCGGGCAGTTCACCCGCGATGAATGGGTGCATGTGTTCGTGACCTACGACGGTTCCCGCAAGGCCGCCGGCGTGAAGGTCTACCTCAATGGCAAGCTGGCCGACACCGAGGTGAAGCTGGATACCCTCGACCCGCGCGACTCGATCCGCACCGACGCCGCGATGCACGTGGGCCGCCGGGATGATTACAACCCGATGCGCGAGACGCGCTTCCAGGACGTGCGTTTCTACCGGCGGGCATTGACGGCCGACGAGGTGGCGAGGGTGCCCTTCGAGGACCTCGCGGCGGAGATCGTGGCGCGCAATCCCGACGCGGCTCGTTGGACGACCGATGAACGCTTCGTCGTGGCGGATCAGGTGGTGCTCGCGCAGAAGGATGCGGAGACGAAGCGGCTCGCCGCCGCCGTGGCGGCGCATGATGCGGCCCTTGAGGCGCTGACGAAGGACGGCACGGCGAGCCTGATCGCCCTCGAGAAGACCAGCCCGGCCTTCTCCGACGTGCTGAAGCGCGGCGATTATTTCGCGCGGCAGGAGCGCGTGGAACCCGCGACGCCGCACTTTCTGCCTCCGTTGCCGGCCGGCGCTCCGCGTAATCGCCGGGGCCTCGCCGAGTGGCTCGTCGATCCCGCGCAGCCGCTCATGGCCCGCGTCACCGTCAACCGGGTCTGGCAGGAAGTCTTCGGCCGCGGTCTGGTGGAGTCGTCGGGCGACTTCGGCGTCATGGGCGACCGCCCGACGCATCCGGAATTGCTGGACTGGCTCGCGGTGGAGTTCCGCGAAGGCGGCTGGGACGTGAAGGGACTCTATCGGCTCCTGGTGACCTCCGCCGCATACCGTCAGTCGGCCGCCGCGACGCCGGACCGGTTGGCGAAGGACGCCTCGAACAAGCTGCTGTCGCGCGGGCCTCGTTTCCGCATGGACGCCGAGATGCTCCGCGACAGCGCGCTCGCGGCCTCGGGGCTGCTGGTGGAGAAGCTCGGCGGTCCCTCGGTGAAGCCCTATCAGCCGCCCGGGATCTGGGAGGAAGTGGCGATGCCGGAGTCCAACACCAAGACCTACGTGCCGGACACGGGCGAGGGCCTGTATCGCCGCAGCGTCTACACCTTCTGGAAGCGGGCTTCGCCCCCGGCGAGCATGGAGACCTTTGACGCGACCTCGCGCGAGGTCGTGTGCTCGCGCCGCACGCGGTCCAACACGCCGTTGCAGGCTTTCGTCACCATGAACGATCCGCAGTGGGTGGAGGCCGCCCGTCGTCTCGGCGAACGGGCGTTGGCGTCGTCGCCCGATGCGTCGCGGCGGCTCGATTTCCTTGCGCGGGCCACGATCGCCCGGCCGCTGGGGGCGGCCGAGGCGAAGGCGCTGCTCGGCACCGCGGAGCGCTTCCGGGCGAAGTACGCGGCCGACGCGGAGGAGGCCGAGGCCCTGTTGAACGTCGGCGAGTCGCGTTCCGACCCCGCGCTGCCGGCGGCGGAGCTCGCGGCTTGGACCGTGGTCGCGAGCCAGTTCCTCAACCTCGACGAGTTCCTCAACAAGTAACCCGGCGGCCTCCCATGAATCTCCCTGATACTCCCTTCACCGGTGACGTCGGCCTCTGCTCCGATCATTGCGGAGAGCACCCGACCGTCTGGGATCTCCCGCACGTGCCGCTCGGCCTGAAGCGCGAGTGGCTCAGGCTGGAGACGCGCCGTCACTTCCTCGGCCGCGGGGTCAACGCCCTCAGCTGGGCGGGACTCGCGTCCCTGCTCGGGGCGGGTGCCTCCCGGGCGCTCGCCTCCGCCCCGGCCGCGATGCGCGCTCCGCATTTCGCGCCGAAGGCGAAGCGGGCCATCTACCTGTTCCAGGCCGGTTCGCCGTCCCAGTTCGAGACCCTCGACTACAAGCCCGCGCTGCAGGAGATGTTCGACAAGGACCTGCCCGAGTCGGTGCGCGGCGGCCAGGTGCTCACGGGCATGACCGCGAGCCAGGCGCGCTTCCCGATCGCGCCCAGCATCTACAAGTTCGCCCAGCACGGGAAGTCGGGGCACTGGATGTCGGAGCTCTTCCCCTACACCGCGCGGATCGCCGACGAGCTCTGCATCCTCAAGTCCGTCCACACGGAGGCCATCAACCACGAGCCGGCCATCCTGCAGATCACCACCGGCAACATGTTTCCCGGTCG
Source organism: Opitutaceae bacterium (assembly GCA_040397825.1). Classification (GTDB taxonomy): domain Bacteria; phylum Verrucomicrobiota; class Verrucomicrobiia; order Opitutales; family Opitutaceae; genus ER46. Next base: position 12,720 of record JBBAVH010000052.1, on the reverse strand, counting down.
TCCCTCGATCGGCGCATGGCTCTCGTACGGACTCGGCTCCGCCAACGAGGAGCTGCCGGCCTTCGTGGTGATGACCTCGAAGATGCCGCACCGCACGAACGTGCAGGCGCTCTCCAACCGCCTGTGGTCGTCCGGCTTCCTTTCCCCCGAGCACGCGGCCGTCGCCCTCCGCGCGGGCAACGACCCGGTCCTCCACCTCGGCAATCCGCCCGGCATCGACGGTGACGTTCGCCGCGCGATGCTCGACGGCGTCAACGAGCTCAACCGCCAGCTCTTCGAACGGGTGGGGGACCCGGAGACCAACGCCCGCATCGCGCAGTACGAGATGGCGTTCCGCATGCAGACCTCCGTGCCCGAGCTCACGGATTTCTCCAACGAGCCGCAGTCCACCTGGGACCTCTACGGCCCCAAGGCGAAGGAGCCGGGCACGTACGCCTACAATTGCCTCATGGCGCGGCGGCTCGCCGAACGAGGCGTGCGCTTCACCCAGATCTTCCTGCGCAGCTGGGACCAGCACAGCAACCTGCCGCGCAACATCCGCCTCATGGCGGAGGAGTCCGACCAGCCGAGCTACGCGCTCGTCACCGACCTCAAGCGCCGCGGGTTGCTTGACGACACCCTCGTCATCTGGGGCGGCGAATTCGGCCGCACCTGCTACTCGCAGGGCGTGCTCTCCCGTGAGAACTACGGCCGCGACCACCACCCGCGCTGCTTCAGCATGTGGATGGCCGGCGGCGGCGTGAAGCCGGGCATCAGCCACGGAGAGACCGACGACTTCTCCTACAACATCGTCCGCGACCCGGTGCACATCCGCGACCTGCATGCCACGATGCTGCACCTGTTCGGCCTCGATCACGCGAAGTTCTCCCACAAGTTCCAGGGCCTCGATCAGCGACTCACCGGCGTCTTGCCGGCGCAGGTCATTGATCCGATCCTCGCCTGACGCCATGGCTGCCTTTCGCCGTCCCTCCGTCGCCGTCGCGGTGGTCGCCGCCTGCTTCGCATCGGCTTCGGCGGCCCGCGCCGAGACCACGTTCTATCAGGCGCGCGTCGCCCCGATCCTCGACCGGCACTGTGTCTCCTGCCACGGGCCGGAGAAGCGGAAGGCCGGGCTGCGCCTCGACTCCTTCGAGGCCGTGATGCGCGGCGCCGAGTCCGGCGTAATGGTGAAGCCGGGCGATCCGCGCGGCAGCGAGCTGTTCCGGCGTGTCACGCTGCCGGCGTCCGACGAGGAAGTGATGCCCACCGACGGCAAGCCGCTCCTTTCGCGCGACGAGATCCGCAACCTCGAGCTGTGGATCGCCGGCGGGGCGTCGGCCACGAAGGTGGTCGCCGATTTTCCGGGCGCGCCCCCTTTGTCGCGCTTCAAGGCCACCGAGCCCGCCCGCGCCCCCGATTGGCGTCCGCGCGCGGCCGAGATCGCCGCCCTAGAGGCCCGGTTGCAGGTCCGTCTGGTCCCGCGTTCCCAGGTGCCGACCGACGGCCTCATCCTGCGCACCGCCGGTTCCCCGGCGCGGTGCGATGACGCCGCCCTCCAAGCGCTCGCCCCGGTGGCGGAGCTCATCGTGGAGGCCGAACTCGCGCGCACACGCTTGACCGACGCCGGCCTCGCGACGGTCGCCGGATGGAACAACCTGCGCGCGGTGGATCTCACCCGTACCGCGGTGAGCTCCGCGGGTGTGGCGCGGCTCGCGGGTTTGAGCTCCCTGGAGGTGCTCAACCTCACCGACACTGCGGTGGACGACGCGGGCGTCGCGCCGTTGCGCGTGTTGCCCTCGCTGAAGCGGCTCTGGGTCCATGGCACGCGGGTCGCGGTGCCGGCGGACGAGGCGGCGAAATGACGCTCCACCCGCACGGGCGGGTCCGATGGTTGGCCGGCGGCGTGCTGCTGGCCGGGCTCTCCCTGGCGGGCGGATGCGCCAGCGCGCCGCGCGAACCACGCAACCTCCAACTCGCCAAGGAAGAGGTGCGGGCGTACGTGGCGCGGGGTGATTACGCGCGCGAAGTCGCGGCCGTGGCTGAAAAGGCGCGGGCATGGCTGGAGGAGCGCGCCGCGCGGGGAGGGGGCCGGCTCGCGGTGGTGTTCGACGTCGACGAGACGCTGCTCTCGAACCTGCCGTCGATGGAGGAGCTGGATTTCGGTTACGTCCCGGTGGAGTGGCGGCGCTGGGTCGAGGAGGCTCGGGCACCCGCGCTGGAGCCGGTGCGGAGCCTGTTCCGTCGGGCCCGCGAGCTGGGCATGGAGACGCTCGTCATCACGGGACGCCGCGAGGGAGAGCGCGAGGCCACGGCGCGGAACCTGCGCGCGGCCGGTTGCAGCGATTACGCGGCGCTGGTCTGCCGGCCCGAGGGCGAAGGTGGTCCGGTGGCGGACTACAAGGCCGCCGCGCGGGCACGCCTCGCTGCCGAGGGCAGGGTGATCGTCGCCAATATCGGGGACCAGGAGAGCGACCTGGCCGGTGGTTACGCCGAGCGTACGTTCAAGCTGCCCGGGCCGTTCTATCTCATCCGGTAGGAGCTGCGCCGGCGAATTCGCCCCGCCGCGCCAAGTCACGGAAGCTGACCAGCCTGCGCTCCCGTTCGTCCCAAAGGTTGAGGTTGATCGACCGCAGGCTGCGCAGGAACGTGAGCGGCTTCACGGACTGAAAAATCGGGTGCGACTTGTGGCAGCGCTCGAGGTGGTAGTTCGGGATGCGCGGGCTCAGGTGGTGGATGTGGTGGAAGCCGATGTTGCCCGAGAACCACTGGAGGACCTTCGGCAGACGGTAATACGAGCTGCCTTGGAGCGCGGCAGTCGTGTAGTCCCAGTGATCGCCCCGTTCCCAGTAGGCTTCGTCGAACTGGTGCTGGACGTAGAACATCCAGACTCCGATCGCGCCGCCGACCACCGTGATGGTGAGCTGGATGAGCAGATAGGCCTTCCAGCCGAACAGCCAAATGAGTGATCCGGCCATCGCCGCGACCGCGGCGTTCATCCACCATACCGAATTGCGCTCGCGGGTGTTGGCTCCGGGAGACGGGAAACGCTCGCGGACGAGGAACAGCGGCGCGGGCGCGAGGAGGAAGAGCACGATGGGGTTGCGGGCGACCCGGTAGGCAAAGCGCTTCCAGCGCGGGGCCCCGAGGTACTCCTGCACGGTCATCGTCCAGATGTCGCCCACGCCGCGCCGGTCGAGGTCGCCCGAAGTGGCGTGATGGAGCGAATGCTCCCAGCGCCAGTGATGGTAGGGAGTGAAGGTCAGCATCCCGCAGATGAAGCCCACGGTATCGTTGGCCTTCCGGGACTTCAGGAAGGAACCGTGGCCGCAGTCGTGGAAGATGATGAACACGCGGACCATGAGTCCTCCCGCGAGCACCGCCAGCCCGGCCGTGAGCCACGGCGAGACCGCGAGGCTCCAGTACATGAGGGCCCAGAGCAGGATGAAGCCCCCCACCGTGTTGATGAGCTGCCAGGAGGCGCGCGGGAGGCTGGGCTCCTGAAACTTCGCGACGATCGCCTTCCACTCGGGCACGCTCACGTTGACCCGCGGGGTTGGGTCGGAAGTTCCTGCCTGAAGCGTGGTCATCTGTAACAGTCGCCCGCATGGCCCGACGGGCGCAAGAATTGCTTCGGCCGATTTTGGACGAGGCGCCCGGTCCGATCTTGAAAACGTTTCGCCGCTGCCGACGTGCCGCGTGTCCGCCGGACCTTCGGCGTTGCCTCGCCGCGGTGGCTTCCGTGCGATCCGATCATGAAGCCGATCGCGCGCTGGATTCTTCGCGGGCTCGCCCTGCTGGCGGCCGCGGTGGTGGCCGCCGCGGTGGCGATGCTCGACGGGGTCGAATGGAAGCCCTACCCGGGAACCGCCTATCACGAGCGCACCGCGCGCTCCTTGGTCGAGGCGCGGGCTGTCGCCCGTCCGCCCGAAGCCGCCCTTGCCGCCGGCTTCGGCCGCGCGCGGCTCACGCCGGTGATCGGCGCGCCGGTCGACGAACCGTTGGCGGGGCGTTTCCGCGCCGTGCCGTTGGCCGGCTACGGCGCGCGGCGTGGACGCCCGGCCACCGGCACCCGGGACGAGCTGGAGGTGAAGGCCGTCGCGCTCCGCGCTGCCGGCACAACGGTGGTCCTCGTGGGTGCCGATGCGCTCATCATTCCAGCGGAGGTGACGGACCTCGCGATGGCGCGCATCGGTGGCGACCTCGGGCTCGGTCGGGCGCAGGTTTACCTGAGCGCCACGCACACCCACGGCGGCATCGGAGGCTGGGGAGAGGGACCCGTGGCGGAGGCCTTCGCGGGAAAGTTCGTGCCCGGCATCCGGGAATGGTTCGCAGACCGGATCTTCCATGCCGTGCGGGACGCGGTCGCCGATCTGCGGCCGGCGGTCATCGGGCAAGGACGGTTCGCGGCGCCGGAGTTCGTGCGCAATCGGCTGGTCGGGGCGCTCGGACAGGTGGATCCGGAATTCAGTTTCCTGCTGGTGCGCCAGGAAGGGGGAAGGACCGCCGTCCTTGGCAGCTACTCCGCGCACGCGACGGTGCTCGGGGCCGACGTGATGGAATTTTCCGGCGACTACCCCGGGGAGTGGCAGCGGGCGGTCGAGGCCTCCACCGGGGGACTCGCGGTCTTCCTTGCGGGGGGCGTCGGCAGTCATGGACCCGTCGCCGGGGCGAATGGCTTCGCGGGAGCGGAACGCATGGGCCGGGCGCTCGCGGCCGGCGTCCTGGAGCGCCTGCCGGGCGTGCCGGTCTCCGCGACGGTCCCGCTCGGTTCGGCGGCGGTGGAGGTCGGGCTTCCGGAGCTTAACGCGCGGATCTCCGACGGGGTGCGGTTGCGCCCGTGGCTCGCGGGGCTGTTGCTGCCGGTGCGGGACACGTGCGTGATCCAGGCTTTGCGGATCGGTGGCACGGCCTGGGTGTCGACGCCGTGCGACTTCAGCGGCGAACTCGCTTTGGGGGTGAAGGACCACCTGCGCGCGCGCGGGGCGGACGCGGTGGTGACGAGTTTCAATGGCGGATACGTCGGCTACGTGATCCCCCGGAAGTATTATCACCTCTCCGGCTACGAGCCACGCACGATGTCGTTCCACGGTCCCAACGTGCCGGATTACTTCGACGAGACCATCCGCTCGCTGGCGGGCGGACTGTTTGCGCGCTGACGGGTTTCCGCGGTGCCCCGCGCGGCGGGAAAATGGCTCGCCGCCCGGGGACACGGCATGCTGACCTCCTTCCGAACCGCACACCCCCAACCCACAACCCATGAATCGTCTCGCCCGACTCCTCGCTCCCGCGGCCCTCGTCGCCGCCACCGCCATCGCCTTCGCCGCGGAAACCGCGCCCGCCAAGAAGGCTCCGCCGCCCCCGCCGCTGCCCGGCGCCGGCACCGGCGGGACCTCCCCGCATGCCACCACCAGCGGTGTCATTGGTCCCAATCGCCGGGAGGGCAGCATGATCACGATCTCCTACGGCCGTCCCAATGCGGTGCATCCACGCAAGGGCGGGGAGTCGCGCAAGATCTGGGGCGGGCTCGTGCCCTGGGGGAAGGCCGATCGCCTCGGCGCCGACGAGGCCACGAGCATCATCCTCCAGCACCCGATCGAGACCGGCGGCGTGACGATCCCGGCCGGCGCCTACACGCTCTACATCATCCCGCAGGAGGGCGAGGGCTCGAAGCTCGCGTTCAGCAAGGCGATCGGGAAGTGGGGCGTACCGGTCGACGAGTCGGCCGACCAGGCGCGCGTGGCGCTGGTGAAGGAAAGCCTCCCGCAGGCCGTGGACCAGCTGACGATCGCGGTGGAGAACAACCCGCAGAAGCCCATGAGCGGCTTCATCCGCATCAAGTGGGAGAAGACCCAGTTCTCGCTCCCGCTGACGGTGAAGAAGTGACCCGGCGCGGAGACGGAATGCGCGCTTGACGCGCCCGCTGAAACCACGACTGTCTCCGCTCCCTTTCCGCCCTCATCGTCTATCGGTTAGGACAGGAGATTCTCAATCTTCAAAGCGGGGTTCGATTCCCCGTGGGGGCGCCAGTTTCAGACTGTAGCTGGGAGGGGAGTTAAGCCCAGTAAGGGCTTGTAAAGGTAGATCTGTTACCTTTTGTGACCTGAGCGATGACCGCTCGAGTCCGACTCCCTCCGGGGGAAATGAAGTGGCCCCGCACCGTCCAAGTTGGGCCGGTGGCGGTGAAAATCTACAAAATCGCCGCCGCGACTTTTGCCTCCGGGCACGCGTTCACGCTGGTCTGGCAGACCCCGGAGGGGCGCCGGCAGAGGAAGTTTTCCGATCCAGAGGAGGCACTCCGCGAGGCAAAGCTGGTGGCTGGCCGTCTGGCCGCCGGCGAGCTCGAGGCCGCTGGGATGACCCGCGGAGACTTTCGCGAGTTGGCCGCCGCCCGGGAGATCGCCGGGGAAATCCCGCTGCTCTCGGCCCTGCGGGAGTGGGCGAAGGTGCGCGAGCTCACCGGAGGACACGCACTCGCCGCCGCCGAAAGCTGGGCCCAGCGCAACGCGAAGACCTTTCAGCACATCACGGTGGGCGCCGCGATCGACCGGTTCATCGCGCAGAAACAAAAGGCCGGCAAACAGGCGGAACGCACCTACCGGTCGAAACTCGAGCCCCTGCGGCGGCATTTCGGGGAACGCACCATCGACTCGATTTCAGCGGAGGAGTTCGGGATTTACCTCGAGCAGTTCGCCGACGGGGTGACGAGAAACGATTTCCGCAAACGCGCCGTTGCCCTTTGCCGGTGGGCTCAGGCTTCCGGTTTCATTTCCCGCGGCGCGGCGCTCGAGATCGAGGCAACGGAGCGGGCAAGCGAGGCCGCGACTGAAATCGGCACGCTCACTCCTGCGCAATTCCGGGCGCTGCTCGAATGGGTCCGCGACAAGCACCCGGAGCACTTGGCCGCGCTGGTGATCGCCGGCTTTGCCGCCGTGCGGGCCGACGAGATCCACGGGAAACGCGCCGACCGCGAGCGGCGCCAACTTTGGGAGGACATCGACCTGGAGCGGAAACACCTCAACGTCTCCGTCGCCAAAAAGAACACGCCCAGCTGGCGTCTGGTGGAACTGCCCGACGCGGCGGTTGCGTGGCTGATGCTGTGCCCGAATCGCACGGGGCCGATCTGCGAGGCGGGCGCGATGGAAAAACTGCGGTTGCTAGTGCGCTCCGCAAAGCTGGACAACGGCGAGCCGCGGTTCGCGGCGCTGCCCGAAAACGGATTCCGACACTCGGCGATTTCCTACCGTATCGCGCTCACCGGAGATAAGCCCGGCACCGCGACCTGGGCGGGAAATTCCGTCGCGGAAATCGACCGCCGTTATCGCCGGCCGATGACGCGCCAAGCCGCGCAGGAATGGTTCGGGATTCGCCCGGCCGCCGAGGCGCAAGTGGTCCGACTCCCCCGCAATGCCTCGCAGGGTTAAAAAGCCGGTTGAGTTCGGACCGCGGCCGCTGCTCGGCGAAGCTGCGGCGCGTTTTGTTGATAAATTTGAGATTCCCGCGGGAGTGCTCGCCAAGGGTGAAACCGAAGCCCAGCGCCGGGCGGATTATCATGCCGCCGCGATGCCTCTGGTGCGGCTGGTGCTTTGGCCGCACGAAATGGGCGACCCTGACACCGCGACTTGGTTTCCGGGGTTCTACGCGGCCCACCCCGATTTCACGGCGGCATTTCTCGCCGCGATGCGTGCGAAGGCTCGCGGACTGACACTCGCGGAGCACTATCTGCGCAGTTTCGAGCATCTGGCCGAGGCTCGGGAAATCGACGACGGAACGCGGGCGCGGAAGGTGGAAAAGATGACCGGCCAGCGCGTCACGGTGGAGTCTTTCGGAACTGCTCGCGCAAAAAAATCGATGCGGAAGCAATAAGCGGTTTCCGAGAATTTCGCCGAAGTTTTGGGGTTCTCGGTTTCGCCGAGTCCAGTTTCGTTCAAACTGTCGGGGGCTGTAATGAAACAGCCAACCGACACAAACGGAGTCCGCCCGCTCCGAAATTCTAACTGGGCGATGCAACGGCTGGGGTACCAGCCCGGGAAACAGCGGGCCGCGTTCTGGCAGTTCGCGGCGGCGAATGGTCTGCCAATGATTCGTCTCGGCCGGCGCCGTGTGATGTTCTGCGAGGCCGCCGTCGAGAGTTGGATTTCTCGTCGCTCAATCGGGAGGGCCGCGTGATGGCGCGCAAATCTCGCCGCGTCTCTGCGACCGGAAAACAAAAAATCTCGCGCGCCATCGCGTGCGGCTGGCGACCCGGGCTTGGCGGCCCGCTGACGTTCCTGCGGCGGCGGGCGCTGCGTCGAATGGGAGGTGCGCTGTGAGCCTCACGATCCATCCACCGCCCGCGGTAGGGGTTCATGGCTGGCTTTTCGGCCGGGCGCGTTTCTTGCAGTCTCGCGGAGTACCTGCGGAGACAGCCGCGGCGATCCTCGAGGCCGCCGTGCCTTCGTTCACGTTCCGCCCGGGGCGCACCGTCCACGGCGGGGAAATCCGAGACGCCGTCGAGTCCGCGTTCCACCGGCCGCTGGGTGGAGTGTCGCGCCGGTCACCTGTGAATGCTCCGGTGGAGCTGCCGGCAGACTTCGACCCCGTCACAGGGTGGCCCGCTGAGATGACGGCGCCCAAGGTGGCGTTCGACCCCAAGGCGGCAGAGGCCGTACTGGCCGCGGCCGGTAGTTTCGGCACCGTTGACCTGTGGGAGCGGTCGCCCGTCCGCCCTGGTGCGACGCGTGCTCCACGATTCGCCCTGGAGCAACTGTTCGCGCCGGGGGATCTCCTCTGCGTCGGTCGCAGTAATTTCGAGTTCGAGACTCGTTCGCTGGGCGAGTGGAGCGCCGCGGATCTGCTCGCAGCGCAATTCGTCGTCCCGAATCCATTGCGCAAAGCGGCCGGCACCACCAAGCGCGGCACTTTGAGCGCCCATTGTCGGGACGCCGTCGCGGCACGTAGGTTTATCGTAGTAGAGTCTGACGCCGGGCTTTCACATGACCAGCAAGCGGCGCTCCTCTGGCACCTAAAGACGACGACTCGCGCTCGGCTCGTTTGCGCGGTCCTGAGCGGTGGAAAGTCACTGCACGGCTGGTTCGACGTGACCGGGGTGCCGGCGGCGTCCCTGCGACGTTGGTTTGCCTATGCGGTGCGGCTCGGCGCCGATCCGCGGTTGTGGTTGCCCGAGCAATTCGCGCGGCTGCCTGACGGCGTGCGGGAGAACGGCGCGGCGCAAGGTGTGATCTATCTGGAGGGTCGCTCATGAACCCTGAGGCTTATAGAGTGCCTGCCGGGCTGCTGGCCGGAGTAATGGCTCCGGATGTGTTCCTGACGATGGAAGACAAGGAGCAGGAGCGGGCGAAACTCCGCGAACGGCTCGCCGCCGTGCGCTTCGACGCAAGCAAGCCGCCCCCCGAGCCGGTGCCGCGTTTGCTCTTGAATGGCCGCGACGTTTGCACGGCGGGCAATCTCACCACCATAATTGCGCAGACAAAGGCGGGGAAGTCCGCGTTCGTCGGGGCGGCAGTCGCCGCTGTGATCGCCGCGGAGCATGGGGTCGAGGGCCGCGACACGCTAGGCTGGTCTGCGGGAGTGCCGGGCGGAAAGCTGCTTCTGCACTTCGATACGGAGCAAAGCCCGTTTGATCACTTCCGCTGCGTCGAGCGCGAGCTGCGGCGCGTTGGGGTCGCTGGGGCGCCCGAGTGCCTGCGTTCCTACTGCTGCACCGGATTCTCAATGTTGGATCTGAAGGCCGCGGTGAGGCTGGCGATCGAGGACGCGGTGCAATCGACCGCGGGCGTGTTCGCCGTGGTGATTGATGGAGTGAGTGATCTGGTCACGTCGGTAAATGAGCTCCAGGAGTGTGCGGCTCTAGTGGCCGAGCTGCGCGAACTGTCCGTGTCCGCCGACTGCCCGGTGATCTGCGTGATCCACGACAACGAAGGGGCACAAAGGAACGGTGATGCCCGCGGGCATCTGGGGAAAGAGCTGATGCGCAAAGCCGAGAGTAACCTGCGGCTGACGAAGACCGGGGACGTGACCGTGGCTTATTCCGAAAAGATGAGGCGGGCACCGATCTTCAAGGAAGATGGTCCGCACTTCCGTTGGTGTGATGAGCGGCGGATGCACGTCTCCGTGGCATTTGCCCCTGACCCGAAATTGGTGCGGCTGGCTGCCAAGGTTTTTAAGAAGGGGGGCAACCTTGGGGCAAAGGACGCGTGGAGGGAAATTGAGGAGGCCGAGGATTGCAGCAATGGGACCGCCAAAAACCGTTTGCGTGATATGGTTACGCAAAAAATCGTCCTTAAAACCGAGGGCGGAAAGTACCGTCTTGCATAGCAGCGGGGCAGGTGGGGCAAAAGTGGGGCAACTGTGTTCCCCGGGCTTAGTGGGGCAGAGGGGCAAGCGCATATATATGCGCTGCCCCATTGCCCTACCGATAGATGACCCGAGGTAACAGGGCCGACCTGACCACCGCCGATAGACGCCGCGGCGCCGGATATGAGGGAAGTGCACGCAATCTGGGCCGCCGAGCTCGAGGCTGCCGCGGCTGCCGCCCATGATCCCGGGCCGACCTTCGCGGATCGGCTCGCGGAAGCCGGCTTCGCGCCGGCCGACCTGGAGGGGCTCGAGGAAGTGCTCGAGGCCGAGGCGCAAGCGCGATCGGTCGGCATGGCAGCCGATTTCCTGCGCGAGCTGCGGGAGCGGCTTAAGACCGAAAGCGCCGCCGGCGCGGCCCTCGCCAAGGTGCTGGGCGACGAGACTGCCGGCGCGGATCTGGCGGAAAAGCTCGGCGTGTCTAAGCAAGCGGTGCTCGCGGTCGTGGCGCGGTTAAAACCAATTTTTGCCGACATTGCGCCGGGGCCGAAGCGGACGCTGGTGCGCCGGCCCAATTTGCCCGGGTCATGGATGACGTGCGCGGAGATCCGTGTCGCGGTGGGGATCTCGGTGGACAGATTGAAGCGGCTGGGTCTGCACCCGCTCAGGGGCGGTTCGCGCCACTTCTGGAACGAAGCGCAGGTGAGAGAGCGGCTGGCCCAGCTCGAGCTTGAGGCCGCGAAGGCGCGGGCCGGCCGTTGACGGTGTGACCGTTGGTAATGGCCGTGGCTGCGACGAAACTGATGGGGACGTGCGACGTGGCGAGAGCGCTGCGTGTTTCGTCCGCCCGGGTGGTCGCGCTGCGCAAGGCCGGCAAGCTGGAGGTGGCCGCGACGACGCTCCGCGGGCGGCCGCTGTTTAACCCCGAGACGGTCGAGGCCGAGGCGACCCGGCGCCGAATGAAGAATCTATGAACACGTTTACCATCACCCTGCCGCCCGAGCCGCTGGCGCTTCGCGTCATCCGCCTTGAGCGCCCAGCCTCCCCGGTAGCACCGCGCAAGGTCGCGACGAAGACCCCAGACCGCCGGGAGCGTCTGCTCGCGGGAATGAAGCAGATCCAAGACCCGACCCTGCGCGCCGCGTTTCGCCGCCGCTGGTGGAGGGAGCTGCTTTGATTTTATGATAAACACCAGCACCGCACCGCAGCATCTCGACCAGATCGTGCGCGGTTCTCTTTCGCAGGTCTGCACGGATAAAGACCGCAAGCCGATGCTTGAGGCTCTCGAGGAATTCGACGAGCTGATGCGCTGGCGCGTCGACTGCGACCTGTTGCGCAAGTGCGCCGATGGGATCGCGAAGCTAAAGGCTGCCGGCATCGTGCCGCCGCCCGGGCTCGAGCTCGAGGCGGTCGACAAGTTTCTCCCCGCGGCCCGCGAATCACTTCAGCACGACCTGCACCTCCGCATCGTCACGCGGCTGGAGTCGCGGATCGCGCCGCTGCTACAGAAACGAAACCGCGAGATGGCGGAACGGCTCGAGGCTGCTGCCCAGCAAATCGAGGACGCCGCAAGCAAGGCGGCGAAGACCTACGGGCTGCCGGCGGTCGAGCCCGACGTGTGCCGCGAGCTGCGTCACGCTGCGGGGTGGTTTCGCGAAAGAGGAAAGCGGAGGCTCCATCTTGAGCACCAGAGCGACGTGCGCCGCTGCCTAAGCGAAAATTTCGAGGCGTCCCTGTAAGGGGAGCCGCGTTCGAGGGGTGGGGGCTGCTGGTGATCGCGCCCCCGGTAAAAACAAAGGGGAGGGGTGTGCGTCTGCTGCCGGCTGTGCAGGTGATGCGCGGACCCCGCGACTAGGTAATGACTAGGGCGGACCAGCCGCGACCGCCCGGCCGCGATGCTGACAAGCGGCGCCGCCCGCTTGGTGGTGTATGGGGTGGCGGCGCTCGAGGATCTGGAGCGGGGCCGCGGTACGGATCTCCGGGCACGCGCCGCCGGCCGAGTAATCGCGTTTAACGCGACGAGATTTTCGCGGGTGTGCTGCTGTGGACCGGCCCGAGATCGTGGCTGAAATCGCAAGGAATCGCGCTGCGCGAAGTGATCGCGAGCACCAGGGCGCCGGCCGCGGCTGCGCACCCGGGGCGACGGGCCGCCGCTGGGGTGTGGCTTGCAAGGAATCTATTCGACGAACGGACCGTGCGCCGGTTTGGCGACCCGCGTGACGGACACGATTTGCGGTTTTCGGACCGTCTTCCAATTCCCCGGCGGGGCGCCCTGTTCCTTTTCTGTGACTTCAAAGTTCGCGCAAAAAACCGGGGCGGCATTTCGGCACCGGCGCGGATCGAGTTCTGTTCCTTTTCTGTGACCTTTTTTTCTGCTACCTCTGAGAAGGGTGCCCCGTGGGGGCGCCACTTAACACCCGCTCGCGAGAGCGGGTGTTTTCTTTTCCG
>JBBAVH010000051.1:0-19769 GCA_040397825.1 Opitutaceae bacterium | reverse complement strand
CCTCCAGCGTCGCGTTCATCCGCCGGTTCAACTCGATCTTGTCGTCCAGCGCCCCAAGCACCGCCGCGATGGCTTTTTGCTGGGCGAGGGGTGGGAGAATCACAGGAAGCGCACGAATCGTTGGCAGGTTCAATCGCTCCGCCACAGAGCCGTCTCGATAGCCGTGAATGTGAGCCGCCATCACTGGCGAATTGAGCCAATGGCGAAGGAATCTGAAATCGAGGCGGCGCCTGTCGGGCCGAATCCGCCGGCCTCGTTTGTCAGCCTCAGAGTGCATTTATTTGGCAACCGTCGAGTCGCGACTGCGACCGAGGAGCTTACGATTCTAGAAGGACATCCGCTGTCTTCCGTCAGACCTTTCCTTAGCAGCTACCGCCGCCTAATTCGCCATGTGCCTGCGCAGGGCGCGGCGCGGCAGCCATGGGTCAGGAGTCTTTGCCTCGGATCGTGAATCTGCGTTTCATTTGATCGATTCTGATAGGAGGGGACCGAGGGCTTTCTCCAGGGCGATCATCCGCGAAACCATCTCCGCCTGGATTTTCGGCCACTCAGCCTCAGGCGCACGGTACCCACCTACGTCCACCTCGTACTTGATCCGGCTCGCGCGCCGGTGATCGAGGCGCTCCCAAAGCAACGGAGCTCCAAACTGTCCCTCACACGTTTCCCGATGCACGGCCAAGGTGTCGAAGATCGCCTTGTTCTCCTCCGCAATACCCCGGTCGATGTACAGTTCCACTGTTCCAAAATCGGGACCGATCACGTAGTTCCAGCCCAGGCCGCGGATTCCCGAAGCGCCTCCGATCCAGTGGTACTTGCCGGCCTTCCTGCCGGCGTGGCGTGTGCCCCGCTCTCGCGCGATTGCCAGCAATCCAGTCCAGAATTTCTCGCGCAAGTCATGCCGCTCCAAACGTTCGCGCCGCCCAATGCGGACCTTCTCCCGCAACTGAACCTGGAAATCCTGTGCCTCCGGCAGAGGGATCACCTGCTGAACGTCGACCAAGCGAGTCGAGCCATCCTGATAGGGGCGGAGACGGATGCACCGGATGTCGATGTCGCGATCCCTGAGCCAAAGTACAGCCGACGTGAGCTCTTTGCCGAAATCTTCCGAAACGAGGATGATGCGAATATCGGCGGCAAATGCCTCCTCGTCGGGTTCATCCCAGCCCAGGAAGGTTAGCAGCCTATCCCTGGCTTCACCAGCGTTGCCTCCGTTCGCGGCGAGAAACTCAGCGTGGATCTCGGCGGCCCGCTCGAAGGTCATCGTGGAGATCATGCTGGCGTACCGAATCGCCTGCAGCTCCATGTGGCCGCCGTCCGTCGTGCGCTTCAGCTCGATGACAACGAGATTGGCCTGAGAGTCGACGGCGAGGAGATCGATACGGCGGCGGCTGTCCTCCCAATCACCGAATTCCTCGGCCAGCACGAGGAGATCCTCGCCGAGGACGTCGATCTGCGACCGGAGCAGCCGCTGCAGATCGCCTCGTTCGCGCACCTTCATTTCGGAAAGAGAAGATGTGGCTAGAGGACGAAGCTGGTTAGCGGTAATTTCGAAGAGGGGCATCGGTGAGAAATCGCTGAGAGGGGCGGCGCGATCAACGGAAGGCAGCCTTCCAGCTTACCTTTCCCGAGCAATCTCTTTGCGAGTGATTCCAGTCGTACGATCGCAGCACCTGTGGGCCTATTGCGGAGACTCACGGACGAGCCAAGCGTATGGAGGTGGGCGGGAGAGCTGGAGGGCGTGGAGCAATTGGGTAAAGACAAGACGGGTAAGTGGGAAACTCCGACGGGCCCGGCCCATCGCAGACGCGGAAGCGCGAGTTTTTAGCAGACGGCAAGGACAACGGCTGTCCGGTTGCGAGTGGGGGCGGTGGTTAGTTAAGCCGGTACCAGATGACTCATCGTTTCATGGGTCACAGCCCCACCGGATCCCCGATTAACCGACCGGTCAGGTCTACGGCGACATCAGCCGCGCTGCTTTTCTCCGCGGCTTCCCGACGAATGTCGCCTGAAGCCTCTCGGTGGGCTCCGGCTTTTCTTCGGTGAAGCCGGCGGCAAGAAGCGCCAACCGGACTTTTCCAAGGGGCTCAAGGCGAGAGGCGCCTGCGGGCGTATTTCGGACGATTCCGGCGGTACGGGATCGGTCATGGTCATGGTGAGTGATGAGTTCGTGCGTCAGTGAGAGCGGGACCGGCGACCGATTCACCGCTTCAGCGGTTCACCGGCGGAACGGCTCACGGAATCCGCGGCTGCAGCCGCGGCCACATCGGCCGCAGGCACATCGACCCGCGTTTCCGACCTCGCGCCTGCCGCCTCCGAAGTCGCCTCTCTTCCGACTCCGCTCGGTCGGTCGACGGCGCCCTGAGCTGGGCGAGGAACGCGTCACGCCTATCCCGGGCCACGGCGAGGTCCTTGGTGCCGAGGGAGGCGGCGCGCCGGACGTCGGCCTTGAGGAACGGCGACGGCCGGAGCGAGTAGCGGACGAACCACGTGCCGTGGTTCAGGAAGAGGTGGTGGCGGTCGCCACCCCGGTAGCGCAGGGCGAGTTCAGGCGCGGACAGCTTCATGACAGCAATCCCCAACGCCGGTACCACGTACAACTTTGGCCCGCGGTCGCGGAGCCCACATCGATGAACCACCGTGGCCCGTGGAGGCTCGGTTGGTGACGCCCGTTGGTCGGGAGTCGTCGTGATGCCTTAGCTGGAAGGAACGGGAGTGAGGTTCAGAACCGCGCACCCGTTCCGCAAGCCTCGGTTATGGCATAAACGGGAAACGGGCAGATCGAGGGTAACGTTTACCTCTGCGGAAGTTCCAACGGGCCGCTGCCCTGGGTCGTCGTCACAAGTTCGCCAAATTACCGGCTCAATGGAATCCGCGGCTGCAGGCGCAGCCACATCGGTCCGGCCGACAGCGTTTCCGACCTCGCGCCTTAAACCTCCGAAATCGCCTCGCGCCTCCGACTCCCCGTTTCCCACCTTTCCAATTTCATCCGTTTCTCAATTTTCCCTCCCGCCTCGCGCCTGAAGCCTGACGCCTCTACTTTGTCCTTCCGAGGTTGTATTGATTGGACGGCGGCAGGGCCTGAGGCGCGAAGTAAAAGGAGCTGTGGCGATAGGTGCCGGATTGGACCCGTACTCTTACGGTCGCATCGTGAAATTCGCGGCGCGAACCTCAGGGCGCTTACCGTTCGAACAGTCGGTCGTCCGTGAACAACCAAACTCGTCGGAACTCCGTTTCATTCCGCAGTCGCCCGAGGGCGTCCTGCAGGCGAGCCAGCAGCGCCGCCCGGTTGGGCTGGCTCAGCGTGATCGCGATGACGCCGCAATGCCGGTCGTGCAGCCACGGGATGGTGTGGAAGAAATCCCGATCGGTGGTCACGAACACCGCCCCGAGTTCCTGCGCCTTGGCGAAAAGCAAATCGTCGGCCCGGCCGGGCGGGAAGTGCTCCAGCGCGCGGCTGCACTCGTGCCCCGCGGCGACCAGCAGGTCCGCCGCCGCCCGAGGAAAGTTCTCGTCGAGGAGGAACCGCACGGCTCCGCCTCAGGCCACACGCATCTCGAACTGTGCCAGCCGTCCTGCGAAGGTCAGGCAGGCCTGAATGTCAGCCTCGGATAGCATCGGGTAATCAGCGAGCAACTCCGCGGTGCCTTCGCCGGAGGCCAGAGCGCCCACCACGTTGGCCACGAGCACGCGTGTACCCGCCACGACCGGCTTGCCATGACACACCTGCGGATCGATCGAGATGCGCTCCGAGACGATCGTCTTCATGACCCTAGACAAACCGCGGCTGCATCGACTGCAAGCGCGCCGCGTGGGGGAGGCCGCAGACGTGACGGCGGAGGATGGGTGGTCGATCATCGATCATGCGGTGAAGGCGGGGCTGGAAACACCGGTTCACTGACTCACCGAATGACCGGCTGACTGAATCCGCGGCTGCACCCGCAGCCACATCGGCCGCGGGCACATCGGTCAGACCGACCGCGTTTCCGACCTCTCGCCTCGCGCCTCTCGCCTCTCGAAAACGCCTCACGCCTCGAAGGGCCGTCCTGATTTCCGGAGTAAAGGACAACGGATGTCCTTACGGCACGGTAGGGTGCGGGCGGTCTAGCGTACGCCAGTCGCACTTATTCACCCACCAATGACCCCATCCCTCCTAACCCGCGTTCTGATTCTCTCCCTTGGAATTGCTGCCGTTTCGCTTTGCACCGGCTGTGCCACGATCGTCAAAGGCACTACCCAGGAAATCCCCATTTCCTCTGAACCAACCGGCGCACGAGTCTCGGTCGACGGATCCGCGGCCGGGACGACGCCGACCACCGTCACCCTTTCCCGAAAGGCCAACCACATGGTGACGATCGAGAAGGACGGCTACCAGTCGGAGAGCGTCGCGATCACGAAATCGATGGGAGGGGCGGTGGCGGGCAACATCATCGCCGGTGGACTTGTGGGCTGGGGTGTCGACGCAGTCAGCGGTGCCCAGTACAACCTGAACCCGACGACGGTGAACGTGCGACTGCAGCCGGTTGCCGAAGCCCGCAGTGCGGGCAAGGGGAACGGCGGAAATGCGACGCGAAGTTTCGTCGAGGAATTGAACAAGCTCGACGGGCTGCTGGAGCAGGGGAAGCTCTCATCCGACGAACACCGAAGTTTGCGAACCGCACTGATCGAGAAATTCCAGAAGTAGCGGCGGAGAGCACCGACCCCGATTCGCGGGGGTCCGAGGGCTGCCGCCTAGGCCCGGACCCCCACCATGCCCCGCCCGATCACGATGCCGAAAGGCTCCCTCCATTCTCGTCCGCCCCTTGAGCGGATGCTGAAGATCCATGAGGCGCTCCAGACGGGACGACCGGCGAGTCCGGCCCTCTTGGCGGAGGAATTGGAAGTCTCGGGCAAGACGGTGCAGCGCGACGTGGAATTCATGCGGGAACGGCTGCGGCTGCCGGTGGAGTTCAGCCGGACACACGGGGGCTACCGCTACACGGAGCCGGTGGCGGGATTTCCCTCGGTGCACGTCACGGAAGGTGAAGTCCTGGCGCTCCTGGTGGCGCAGCGGGCGCTTGAGCAGTACCGCGGCACGCCTTTCGAGGCGACGCTGCGTTCGGCGTTCGCGAAGCTCACGAACGCGATGCAGGATGAGACGGTGTTCACGCCGGGACCGGGGATATCGTTCCGCCCGCTGGGCGTGTCGACGCACGACCTAGGGGTTTTCGAACTGCTGCATGCCGGGGTAAGGCAGCGCCGGGAGGTGCGGTTCGGCTACCGGAAGATCAAGTCCGCGGCCGCCGAGGTACGGCGCGTGCGCCCGCACCACCTGGCGTGCGTGCAGGGTCGTTGGTACCTGGTGGCTTGGGATGCGCTGCGCGACGCGATGCGCACCTTCGCTCTGACGCGCATCAGCGCGCCGAGGCTGCTGGAGCGACGCTTCGAGCGGGTGCAGGGCTTCGACATCGGGAAGTATTTCGGGAACTCGTTCGGGGTGTTTGCGGGCGAGGGCTCGATCGAGGTGAGGATCCGCTTCGACGCCGGGGCAGCTCGCCTCGTCGCGGAGCGCACCTGGCACCCGACGCAGGACCTGCGGGCGCTGCCGGGCGGAGAATCCGAGCTAACACTGCGGCTGAACGATCTGCGCGAAGTGGCAGCTTGGGTGCTGAGCTGGGGCGAGCACGCCTGGGTGGTCTCACCGCCCGAACTCGTCGAAAGCGTCCGAAACTCCCACGTCGCGGCGGCCAGCCGCTACGCCAAACCAGGAAGGCGAACGAGTTCCTCCAGCATATGAGGCTGGACCGAAATGTTGACCCGTCCTTGGTGCGTATTGGCCGACGGGCCGGCGGAAATGTCCGCGGCTGCAGCCGCAGCCACATCAAGCAAGCCCACCACGTTCCCTGATTTCATGAGATCCCCGAAGTTAGTCTTCTCACTCTTAGTCCCGGTCGCCCTCGTGGCCGCGAACCCTTCCGGAGAAACCCGGTGGGTGTCGAAACTGCGCCTGACTCCCGAGGTGATGGTGGTGGTGGCTGAAGGCGATCTGGAGCCGCGATCGACCGGGACATTCAGCGTGCGTGCCTATCGAGCGGACGCTGAGGCGGAACGGAAAGGCTTCGACCTCGACGCCTATGTGGGCGGCGCCCTGTGCCAGCGCGAAGGCGTCGTGGAATCGGTGTCGTCGGCGGATATCGACGGGGATGGCCGGCCCGAGTTGATCGTGGCAATGCGTTCGGCGGGCTCGGGCGGCTGGCGTTCGGGAGTGGCGCTTAAGGTGCGGGAATCCCGCGTCGAAGTCGTCGCGCGGGTGGATGACCTCCCGGCGGGCGCCGATGTGGTTCGGGCCCTGCGGCGCTAAGGGGCAGGGCGAAGCCGGACTTGAGCGGTCGCGGCGCACTTGTCAGGAAACAGCACCATGGACACGTCCCTGATCGTTTCCTTGTTCGTGCTCGGAGTGCTGGTGCTGTGGCTCCTGGTCTCTGCCTCGAACCGGAAGGCGCGGAAGGAAGAGGCCCGGCAGAAGATGCTCGGGAACGTGGCCGCGGCGCGGGCGTTCTGGAAGAAGGCGGAGATGCGCGGGGGGCTATTGCCGGTGGAAACCACCCTGATCCTGAAAGACGGGGAGCAGGCCTATTTCTCCGAGAAGGTTGAACTGATGGAGCCGCGGGCGGTGCGGACGGGCAGGGGCAACCGTGTGGGCGTGCGCGTGGCGCGTGGCGTGTGGGTGAGCACCGGCACCTCGACCTACGAGTCGAACGACGTCTGGAAGCGCCTCGACGAGGGAACGCTGACGATCACGAACCGCCGCATCGTGTTCGATGGCCAGATGGGTACGCGGAACCTGGAGCTCGCGAAACTGGTGTCGGTGAGTCCGCGAAGCGACGGCATCGAGGTCTCGGTGGAGAACCGCCAGCGGTCCTCGGGCTTCACCTGCACGAACCCGCTGATGCCTTGGATGGTGGCGAACGTGTGTGCCCGCTTCCCTGATCCCTCGAAGTGGGACGGCAAGACGATCGAAGTCGATTTCGCGTCGATCGAGCAGTCGGTGTGAATAGGAAGTCACCTTAGGGTCCGGGCGTTCGTTATTCTCCCCGCCTCAAACGCGTCGGGCTCCGAGCGTCGCACGACCTGACCCGATTATTGACTGCTGGTTACTCCTGGCGGCTTATCCCGTGCGGATTTCGGCGCAGGAACCAGGTCAGGAAACTCGTCCTGCACCGCTTCGGGCGAGAGCAGCATGAGGGTTGCGAAGTTCTTCCGGTAGAGTTCGCGGAGACGCTCTCCCTGCTCCGGCGTGAGTTTGGATGTCGGTGGGTTCATATGGAAATTTGAACTGCAGTGTCCTCACCAAGTTCACGCAGTCGGTGCTGCAAGGCGGGCAGGATGGCTTCCCCCTCAACCATCACGAAGTGGGAGTCGGCTCCGGGCATCGTGCCGTAATAATAGATCACGCGCCCGAGTTCTTCACCGGCATCGATGGCCAAGGGGCCGTGCGCGAGCTTGAGCCGCGCAAGGTAGCGCAGGGCGTGGGCCTCGGGTGAGTCGTTCACGAGGTAGCTCGACTCCAGGTAGCCCTCCCAGAGGTAGTCGGCGACAGGATCGTCCAGCCAGCCGAGTTCCGACACGTCGAGGTCGTGTCCTCCCCGGTCGATCCACTTCGAAAGCGCCCGGACGTCTTCCGGGTCCACGTTCTCATGATCGGATAGCCAAGCACGCCACGAGGGTGCAGGTGGAAACTCGGTCGTGGGGCGGCCCAGGGCGAGTTGCCAGCAGTGGTCGTCGTGTTCGGTCGCGTAGAGCGTGCGCCGCGCCGAGGTGGGAGCATCGATCGCGGCGGCGGGTTCACCGGAGAACCGTTGCAGGCGACGGACCAGCGTCGGTGGCAGCAGGCAGGCTCCGAGCAGACTCGCGCCGGAGATCAGGAAATGGCGGCGATTGATATTCAAGGCTGCCTCCTCGGCTTTGTGTGGCACGCTTCGCTACGGCTGAAAACCAGCCCGCTGGTCATTGAGCCGCCGACGCGTACGCGGGGCAGTTTCCGCAGGGCTTCCCAGTACGGACCCGTGAGGCCGCCTTGGGGCGGGACCGAAGAAGCCGGATCAGCGGGCTGCGGAAGAGCCGGAGTCCGCGTCGCCTCGGCCTTCGCTTGCAGGGTCTCGCCCTTCATGAAGCTCACCCCTCCCGGCTGGAGGCGTCACGCTCCGCGAGCGACTCCGCAAACCATTCGTCGAAGACGTGCTCGAAGTGGTCCTCGAGCTGACGGTAAATCCGCGAGGTGATGCGGGTGAAATGCCGGAGCCGCTCAAGTTCCGAGAATTCAACGTTCATGTTGTTGTAGCCGAGAGCGAGTCCGCCCGGCCAATCGAGTTGCTCGAGGTGGCCTTCCTCGAACTGCGTGATGATCTCCGCCAGCAAGAGCGGGCGTTCGGACAAGGGAATCGGCAGCGTGAACTTCCCGCGGTACTCGTCCTCGATGCGGTAGGCGATGCCGCTCAGCACCGGACGCGCGCGGAGCGAGATCACGTCGCTCGTGGTCGACCGCAGGTAGATGCGGGCGATCTCAACCTCGCCGGGCAGGCAGGGAGGGAGGAATTCCCCTCCGAGGAAACTTGGGTGGATGCCGCCCAAGCGGGTAACAGTGCCGCGGTCGGGCTCGTCGCACAGCAACTCGGGGCTGAGTTCCTCGAGCTGGCCCGACTTCCAGAAGTCGGTGATCATCTGACGCCGGTTCTCGCCGGTGACGTTGCGCAGCACAGCGGAGAGTGGGTCGGGATCGTCCCAGTAAGACGCCGGCCGGAAGGCGTAGCGGATGCCGCGATATTTCCTCATGACGGCTTTCCTCCGGCTTCCTGCGGCAGCCGCGTGGGTGCAGCCTGACACGGGATCGGCTGGGTCGAGAGGATGCCCATCCAGAAGCAGAACTCAAAGGCCGCGTGGGCGAGGAGCCGCGGCTGGTCACCGCGACACAGGACTCCCGGATAATCGCGGCGTTCGCGGAGCGAGAAGAAGCGCAGCACTGCGCGCAGGGGACGGACGGCGCCGTCGGATCCGGTCGTCGGGACCACGCACGAGCGGTAGAGTTCGACGAGCCGCGGCAACCTACCCTCGGGCAATTCGGCGGTGATCGCTTTGGCGCAATCGGGGTAGTGCGCGACGGCCCGCCGCCCGCCCGTCCATCCGGTGTCGGCCCAGACCCGGATTTCCCAGGGGTCGGAAAAGGCGCGGACGATCGAGTGCACATCCAGCGCGGACCCGACCATCACCTTACGTGTCACGGATTCCCGCCCATAGAATTCCTCCACGAACTCCACGAACGGGGAATGCCGCGGCCTCCAGCCATTCTCCCACCAGACGCGCAGCCGGCGGAGGAGGAACCGGGGCTCCTCGTCGAGCAGGACCCACGCTTCGAGGAGCGACTGCGGAAACTGCTTCAGTGATTCGGCCGCCATCAGGCCGGCGAGGAACGCCTTCAGCGTGCGTCCGCGGAGGTCGTCCGCGGGAACCTCCGCTGATTCCCAGACCTCCGAGAGTAACCCGTCGAGGCCGGCGATCCAATCCCCCTCAAAGCGAAACGTCAGGGAGAATGGCCACAGGTGCACCAGTATGAGACCGGGCTCCACGCCCTCGTCCTCCAGATGGCGACGAAGTTCGGCGGCGCCTGCGGGGCATTCCGCGCCGAGCATGACGGCGTTGCAGAAAGCAAGGCGCGGAACCTGCTCCGAGATGGAGGCCGACCCGTCGAGGTGAAACTCACGGACACACTCGGTAAGAGCGCCGGCGAGATGGGTCGGGATCGAGACCGCCTCCCGGAAAGTGGCGGATTGGACTGGCTTCATGCGGGGATTCCCGGCGCCAGTACCACGAACAACTTTGGCTCCGCGGACGCGGAACCCACATCGATGAACCACCGTGGCCCGTGGAGGCTCGGTTGGTGACGCCCGTTGGTCGGGAGTCGTCGTGATGCCTTAGCTGGAAGGAACGGGAGTGAGGTTCAGAACCGCGCACCCGTTCCGCAAGCCTCGGTTATGGCATAAACGGGAAACGGGCAGATCGAGGGTAGCGTTTATCTCTGCGGAAGTTCCAATGGGTCGCTGCCCTGGGTCGTCGTCACCGGCGCACTGCCTGACGGGTTCACCGAATGACCGACGCACCGGATCCGCGGCTGCCACCGCGGCCACATCGGCAGAAGCCACATCGGCCGCAGGCTATCGACCCGGCCGCGTTTCCTACCTCTCGCCTCCCGCCTCCGACTCCCCGTTTCCCACTCTGCCAATTTCATACGTCTCCCACTCTTCCGACCTCCCCCGTCTCCCACTCTTCCAATCTCACCCGTTTCCCAATTTTCCCTCCCGCCTCGCGCCTGAAGCCTCCGATCGGCCCGGCCCGAGGGTCAGGACGCAACCTGCAACGAGCGCCCAGCGATGGTTCTTGGAGCGGCGGGGCCTTCCGTAAGGGTCCGGTCTGTGAGCTTGCCCGTACTCCCAAGCGCGGCCGCGGATGCGCTTGTGCGAGACGACCGGACTGCGGATCAGGAGCGCAGGATGCGGTCCAGCGGCTTTCCGCGGGCAAGCTCGTCGATCAATTTGTCGAGGCGGCGGATTTCGCGCATCAGGGGGTCCACCACCGTTTCAACGCGAACCCCGCAGACCAGTCCCTCGATCTTGGTTCGGAGCGGATTCATCGCGGGGGCGTCGGCGAAGAACGTGCGGAGGTCGGCGCGCTGCGCGATCTTCGTCTCCAGCTGCTTCTGCCGGTAACCGGTCAGCCAGCGGAGAATCTGGTCCACCTCCTCCTTCGTCCGCCCCTTCCGTTCCGCCTTGGCGACGTAGAGTGGGTAGAGGCTCGCCCAGGCGATGGAGTAGATCCGTGGTTCTTTAATGGAGGGGCTCCGGAGGATGGGCACGACGGTACCCTTTGGAGCGGCGGACCGGGGGCAGGGCGTTTGACGGATTCCGCGGCGTTCGGACCTGAGCATTGCACGCCCTGATCCCGTTCAATCGCCCCGACCTTCCCGGTGGGCGAAACGCCTACGGCAGCGTCTTCAGCTGCACGTCCTTGAACTGGACGGTCATCGGGGGGCCGGTGTGGAGCTGGAAGGCGAGCACGCCTTCCTTGGCGCCGAGGGTGGCGTCGGTGTCGGTGACGTCGGCGGTGAGCTTGCCGTTGAGGAAGTGCTGGAGGCGGTTGCCGTTGGCGATGACGACGAAGTCGTTCCATTCGCCGAGCTTGTAGGCGGCGAGGATGTCGGCGGGCGGCGTGGCGCCGGGGAGTTTCTCGACGGCGGTCTGCTTGCGCTTGCCGTCCTTCTTCTTGGTGTCCGGCACCTCGGTGGTGGCGCCGATCCGGACCTTCTCGCCGGGGCCCATGACGATGCCGCGGCCCCTCTCCTCGTAGAGCATGCCGGCGTAGCGGCCGGTGGAGTCGATGTCGGCCTGATAGCCGCCGACGGAGAAGGTGGCGGCGTCGATGACCCGGCTGCGGTACTGGATGCCGGAGTTGGCCTGGTTCCGGTCATTGTTGGGCGTGAGCTTGAACTTCACGCGCAGCTCGAAGTTGGCGGGCTTGGCGCCCTGGTACACGAGGAAGGTGTTGGCCTTGAGCGCCGGGGCGGACTCGGCCGTGGTCTGGCCGGTGAGCGCACCGTCCTTGACCGACCAATACTGGCCGAGGCCGGACCAGCCGCTGAGGGTCTTGCCGTCGAAGATCGACTTGAAGCCGGAATCGGCGGCAAACGCGCCCGCGCCGAGGGCGAGGGAGAGGAAGGCGGACGTGACGGGGAGGATTTTTTTCATGGAGGAGTTGTCGGGCAAAAGGGTCGGGGGAGCGGGACGTTCCGGGGGACGGGTCAGTGATTGTGCCCGGAGCCGCCGTGGGGGGCGGCGGCGGCCGCGGCAGCGGGAGTGGCGGGGTTGGCCTTGAGGTAGGCGTCGACGTCCTTGGTGACAATCAACTTTCCCCACATCATCGCCCAGTGTCCCGGGAAGGTGCAGACGTACTCGTACTCGCCTTCGGTCCGCAGGGCGCTGGCGGGGATCTTCAGGGTCTCGCTCTGGCCGGCCTCGAGCATCTTGGTGGCGGCGACGACGCTCCCGAGGTCGGGCACGAAGGTCCGGCCCTTGGAATCGCGAGCCTCCGGCGTCATCGCGGCGGCGGCCACGCCGACCTGCTCGCGGGTGCCGGGCTTCACGACGACGAGGTTATGCGGCATGACGTCGGGGTTGTCGAAGATCAGGTCGAAGGCGCGGCCGGCCTGGACGACAATGCGCGGGGTGTCGTAGCGCATGCCCTCGACGACGGCGCGGACGACGAACACGGCGACCCGCAGCCCCGACAAGGTCTGGCGCAGCGCGTCGGCCTCGTTCGCGGGCAGCAGTCCCGCGAGGTCCTCCGCGACCTGCACGCTCTCGACGTAGTCGCGGCCGGTGCGCTCGTTCGGGTGGGCCTTGCCGGCCCATGCCACGAGGGCGCGGGCGGCCCGGCCGGCGCCTTCGGCGGACCAGCTATCGCGGGGCAGGGTACGCAGGCCCTGCGCGGCGGTCGGCACCTGGTAGCCGCGTTCCAGCATGACGGTGAGTGCGGCGAAGACGGCGGCGGGCTCGCGGCGGGTGCTGACGGCGGAACGGATGGCGTCGCGCTGGATCGCCGCGACGATGTTGTCGGGGCCCTGGATGTCGGTGATGGCCTGGCCGAGGATCGGCATGACGCGCTCGAACGCCGTGGCGCGGAGGGCGGCGTCGGGGATGAGCGGGATGCCGCCGAGCAGGCTGGCGCGGGAGAGCGGCGAAGTGGCGGCCTCCTGCCAGACGCGCTCAAGGGTCTTGTCGGCGAGGGCGAGGGCGGCCCAGGCGTAGGTGCGGCCGTCGGCGGTGTCGGCCATGGCGAGCTTAAGGAGTCCGGCGCGGTGTTGTGCGAGGGCGGCGGCGGGCTGGTTGAGCAGCAGGCGCCCTACGCCCTTGGCGTCGATCTCGCCCGGGCTCTCGAGCGTGCGCAGCAGGAGGGCGACGGGCTCGGCGCCGCGGGCCTTGGCCAACGCGGCGAGGGCCTCGGCGCGGGTGGCGTCGTTGACGCTCGAACGGCCGAGGAGGTTTTCGGAGACGTCGGCCGTGCGGGGCATCGCCTGCACCTCGGCGACGGTGAGGGTGCGGAGGAGGTAGCGGGTGGCCGCGGGGTCGCCGCCGGCGAAATTGCCGCCCTCGCCGATGCGTTGGCGCCACTGGGGTCGCAATTGGCGCAGGGTCTCGCCGATGACGTAGTCGAGGTAGTAGTCGACGGGCTTCTGGAGGGCGGCGAGGGCCACCTCGGTCGCCTCGACGACGGTGAAGAAACTGGCGGCGCGCACCGCCTGGAGGCGCACGCGCGGGTGCTCGTCGACGGCGAGGCGGCGCAACTCGGCGAGGGCGTTGGGCACCTTCTCGCGCCAGTAGCAGAGGACGCGCACGGCGGCGGCGCGGGCGTCGGCGCTCGGCGAGTTGAGCTGGCGTGAGAGAAGGTCGAGGTCGACGCGGTTGTGCCATTGGTGAACCCAGAGCGCCTCGGCGAGGTGGTGGGCGTGGTCGGGGGCCGCGGGGTCGAGCTTGGCGGCCCAGGCCTTGGCGGCGGCGACGACGCGGTCGGAGTCGTGGTTGCCGAGCTCGATCTTGGCGAGGTTGCGGATGTGGTTCTCGCCGCGCTTGAGCAGTTCGAGCAGCGCGGGGATGGGCTCGCCGGCGATCTTCGGCTGCCAGGCGAGCGGGCGGTCCTTGGCCGTGATCCGGTAGATGCGGCCGTGGACATGGTCGCGGTTGGAGTCGCGCAGGTGGCTCTGCAGGTGGCCGATGAGCGGGTTGTGCCAGTCGCACACGTAGAGGGCGCCGTCGGGGCCGGTGGTGGTGTCGATCGGCCGGAAGTTGCGGTCGGTGGACGAGATCACATCGGGCTGGCGCTCGCCCTTCAGGCCGGAGCCGTCGTCGACCATCTTCACGCGGTAGATGCCCTGGAAGCCGATGACGTTGGGGTTGAGGAAGCTGCCCCAGTATTCCTCGGGGAAGTGGCGGCTGGTGAGGAACGTGCTGCCGGCGGAGGGGCGGGCGGGCCGGTCCCAGACGGTCTTCATGCGCGGGTGCTTGCCCGGGTGGTCGATGCGGCCGCTGAAGGCGGGGCCGAAGTAGGTGTTGTTGCCGGTGGCGTCGACGATCAGGTCGTTGCCCCAGCGGTCGAAGGCGCGCCCGTGCGGATTGGCGAACCCGTAGGCGACGTAACGGTCGAACTTCCCCGTGAGCGGCTCGTAGCGGAAGATGGCCCCGTCGATGTTGCGCACGGCGCCCTCGACGCCCTCGACCTGCGTGCGGTGGAAGACGCCGTCGCTCAGCAGCAAGGCGCCGCCCGGCTCGTAGATCATGGCGTTCGTCTGGTGGTGCGAATCGGCCGAATCGAGGCCCATGAGGATGCGCTCCTTCCAGTCGGCGCGGCCGTCACCGTCGGTGTCGCGCACGTACCAGAGGTCGGGCGCCTGCACGACCAACACGCCGTCCTTGTAGAAGTTGAAGCCGGTGGGGCAGTTCAGGCCGTCGAGGAAGACGGTGCACTTGTCGGCCCGGCCGTCGCGGTCGGTGTCCTCGAGCACGAGGAGCTTGTCGGCCACCTTCGAGGTCGGCGTGCGCCCGGGATAGCTGGGCCAGGCGGCGACCCAGAGGCGGCCCTTGGCGTCCCAGGCCATCTGGACGGGTTTGGCCAGCTCGGGGAACTGCTTCTCGCTGGCGAACAGGTTCACCTGCAGGCCGGGCGCCAGGGTCATCAGCGAAGTGGCCTCGTCGCCGTCGAGGAACGGGTAGGTGCCGTCGATGTTGGGACCGGGCTTGTTGGTGCCGAACGCCGTCACGACCGGCAGCGGCAGCATCTCGACGGGGCCGGTCTTGCCGGCGGCCGCGGCCCAGACGCGGCGCTCGAGGTTGGTGGTCATCACGTCGCGCTGGGCCAATTCCTCCATCATGACCTGCGTGTTGGTGATCTTGGGGGCGTCGGGGTGGGAGACGTAGGCGATCTTCGAGCGGTCGCCGTAGATGTTGTAGCCGTCAACCGAGCGGTAGCGGGAGTGCCACATGGCGCTCTTCTCGTTCACGAGGGAACGCAGCTTCCGCGCGGCGGGGGCGTCGACATCGGGGGCGGATCCGCCGAAGAGGGCGGGGTAGATCTCGCGCGACAACCGGCCCTCGCCGGCGTCGTTGAAATGCACGCCGTTGATCGTGAGCGGCGGCTCACCCTTGCGCGCGGCCTCCTCGAAGAGGCGCTTCGAGGGCGTGAAGAGGTCGACGAAGGTCACGCCCGCGAGGTCGCGCGCGACTTCGGCCATCGCCCGCGTGTAGGTCTCGAGGTTGGCGTTGACCTGCGGCTTGTGCTCGAAGTTCGGGTCGGGGAGCTTCTCGACCGCGGTCGGGGAGAAGAGCACGATCCGCGGCGGCGCGAGGCCGTTGTAGGTGCGGGCGCGGGTCTCGCGCAGGAAGGTGGCGAGCTCCTCGCGGAACTTCGGCAAGCCCTCGGGTCCGGCGAAGGATTCGTTGTAGCCGAAGAAGGCGAACACGACGCCGGCCTGGACCTTGCCGAGCCATTCATCGGGCGTGCCGAAATCCTTCGAGCGCGCGCGGGTGACGACCTCGTCGCCCGCGAAGGCGAGGTTGCGCACCGTCACGTTGTGCTCGGGGTGACGCAGGTGGATCATCGTCTCGAGCCAGCCGTGGTGCTGCATGCGGTCGGCGAGGGCGTTGCCGACGATCGCGACGCGTTCCCCGGCGTTCAGCTGGAAGCCGGGCTTGGCGGCGGGCGCGGGCGCCGCGGCGGCGGTTGATGCGGCGGGTGCGGCCGCGTTGCCACCGGCGGAGGCCTGCTTGGCGGCCTTCTTCGCCGGGGCCGGCTTCGGCGGGGCGGGAGGGGGTGTGGCGCCGGGCGGGACTTCCTTGCCGAGCGCGTAGTCGTCGGGCGTGAGGCGGTAGCGGTAGCCCTTGAAACCATAGGGCTTCGGGTTGAACGGGTCGACGAAGCGGACGTCCGCCGCCGCGGGCACGTCGAGCCCGAGGCCCCAGAACACGGCGTTCACGACGAGCCGCCGGGAGCCCTCGTTCACGAGGTCGGTGGCGGCGCCGAGGGTGGTGGTGAAGATGCGGTTCTCCTTGCCGGCCTCGTTACGGAAGAGGCGGGTCCAGGCGATCGGCATCGCGGGGGAGTTCACGCCCTGCGGCTGCTTGTCGGTCGCGCGGGCCTTGGCGTGGTCGGCGGGGGCGTCGCCGGGGTTCATGCCCTTGAGCACGAGGCCGCGCATGAGGATGCGGGCGTCGGCCGGCGGGTAGGCCTCGTAGACGTCGCTGTCGCCGAAGACGTCCTTCACGCCGCGGAGGATGGGGTCGGCGGCGTGGGCGGGCTCGGCCACGCCGCGGGTGGCCTCGAACTTATGGCGGCCCCAGTGGGAGATCCAGGTCTCGCCGAGGACGTGCTTGCCGAAGCCGCCCGGCCACGGCGCGCGGCTGTTCCAGCTGTATTGGGAATGCGGCCCGCCCGCGGGGATGTTGAACGCGTGGGTGGAGGTGCGCAGGGCGATGATCGGCACGCCGCGGTTGAACGCGGCGACGAAGCGCGCCATGTCGGCCTCGAGCCAATTGCGGAAACGCAGCGACATCACGATGGCGTCGGCGGTGTCGAGCGCCGCGGAGCCGGCGAGGGAACGCTGGTTCTCGGGGTTGATGGTGCCGTCGGGATCGAGCGGGAAAAGGACGGTGCAGCGGAAGCCGTGGCGCTGGCTGAGGATCTTGGCCAGCATGGGCAACGCCTCCTCGCTGCGGTATTCCTCGTCGCCCGAGAGCAGCACGACGTGCTTGCCGTTGGCGGGAGCACCCGCGGGAGGGGTGAAGGTGAGCGAAGGGGCGGCGGCCTGGGCGGCGAGCGGCAGCGCCAGGGCGCAGAGGAGGGCGCGGAAGGACATGGGGGAAGGGGGCGGGGGTACGGGGAAGGGGCGGAAAAAAGGGCGGCGGCGTGGTGACGCCGCCGCCCGAAAGGCGGGCCCGGCCGGCGGGCGGCCGGCCGGGATCAACGCGGGGGCTCAGGCCTGCTTCACCTTGACCCACTTGTGGGCCTTGGCGGAGGCGAGCACGGCGTCGACGACGTAGTCGGTGGCGAGGCCGTCGCGGAAGTTGGGCGTGCAGCCCTTGCCGCTCTCGAGGCCCTGGATGAACTCGACCATGGCGTGCACGAAGCTGTGCTCGTAGCCGAGCTGGAGGCCGGGCACCCACCACTTGCCGCAGTAGGGATGGTCGCCGTCGGAGACGTGGATGCTCTTCCAGCCGCGCTCCGGACCCTCGTCGCTGTGGTCGAAGATCTGGAGGCGGTGCAGGTCGTGCAGGTCCCACTTGAGGCTCATGTGCTCGCCGTTGATCTCGAACGTGTAGAGGGCCTTGTGGCCGCGGGCGTAGCGGGTCGACTCGAAGAGGCCGAGGGAGCCGTTGTTGAAGTGGCAGTGGAAGAGGCAGGCGTCGTCGATGCCGACCTTCTGGACCTTGCCGGTGAGGTTGTGCTTCCGCTCCTTGACGAAGGTCTCCGTCATCGCGCTCACGTCCTTGATCCCGCCGTTGAGCCAGAGGGCGGTGTCGATGCAATGGGCGAGGAGGTCTCCGGTGACGCCGGAGCCCGCGACGTTGACGTCGAGGCGCCAGAGGCCGGTGCCGCCCTGCGGCAGCTCGGGGTTGATGGTCCAGTCCTGGAGGAAGTTGGCGCGGTAGTGGAACACGCGGCCGAGCTTGCCGGCGTCGATCAGGTTCTTGGCGAGCACGACCGCCGGGCAGCGGCGGTAGTTGTACCAGACCATGTTGGGCACCTTGGCCTTCTCGATGGCCTTCACCATGACCTCGGCCTGCTTCGAGTTCATCGCGAGCGGCTTCTCGCAGAGGATCATCTTGCCGGCCTTGGCGGCGGCGATGGCCTGCTCGGCGTGGAGGTTGTTGGGCGTGGCGATGTCGACGACGTCGATGTCATCGCGCGCGATGAGCTTCTTCCAGTCGGTCTCGGTGGACTTGTAGCCCCACTTGTCGGCGAACTCCTTCACCTTGGCCTGGTCGCGCCCGCAGACGGCCTGCGGCACGATCTCGTAGCTGGAGGGGAAGAAGTGGTTGACCTGGTGGAACGCGTTGGAGTGCGCGCGCCCCATGAAGCTGTAGCCGATGAGGCCGACGCGGAGTTGTTTCTTGGGCATGGGAATGGAGGGATTGGGGATGAGTGATGAGTTGAAAACGGATGGGGACTAAGCGCGAAGAAGCGAAGGAGCGCTAAGGTTCGCGAAGATAAGCAGGTGAAGGAGAACGTGGGTGGTTCGATCTTTGCGTTTCTTTGCGAGGCCTTCGCGACTTTGCGTTTTGGCTTGGCGCTCAGGCCACCCAGCCGTGCTGGTTGCGGACCTCGATCATCGCGGCGAGGATGTCGTTCCAGGTCTGCTGCTTCATGAGCACCTCGTTGGGGAACATGCAGCCGTCCCAGCAGATGTGCTTCATCTTCTTGGTGACCTTGCCCTGCTTGTCGCGGAGCCAGTAGCCGGAGTCGCGGACGATGTTGAGCTTACCGCGCGGATCGGTGGCGAGGCAGTGCTTGCCGGTCTTCTCGTGGTCACCGGAGCCGAAGACGGAGCCGTCGTTCTGGGCGACGTGGAAGTCGATCGTCCACGGGCGGAGGGCGTCGGTGAGCTTGGTCATGGCCTTGTGGAACTCGGCCGGCTCGTAGTGGTACTTCTTCGGCACGAGGCGGTGGGCCTCGGCGTTGGCGCCCAGCGTGTAGAGGTGGGTGTGGGACATGTCGGCCTGGAAGCCGACGACCTTCGGCATGCCGACCTCCTCGAGGAGGTTCACCATGTTCTTCCAAGAGTGCATGCCGCCCCAGCAGATCTCGCCTTCGGCGGCCAGGCGCTCGCCCTCGCCCTTGGCGATCTTGCCGGCCTCGCGGAAGGTCTGCGCGATCAGCTTGGTGCAGCCCTTCGGGTCCTTGTCCCAGGTGGTGACGCTCGTCGCGCTGTCGATGCGGACGATGCCGTAGGGGCGCACGCCGAGCTCGCGGAGCTTGCGGGCGATGCGGATCGCCTTGCGGACGTGGGTGACGAAGTTGGCGCGGGCCTTCTCGTCGCCGCCGGCGGAGGCATCGAACCAGACCGGGGCCACGACCGAGCCCACGACGAGGCCCTTGCCCTTGATCTTGGCGGCGAGGGCCTTGATGCCGTCGTCGGAGATGTCGATGTCGGTGTGCGGATTGTAGAGGAACAGGTCCACGCCGTCGAACTTCACGCCGCCGACCTCCGCCTTGGCGGTGAGGTCGAGCATGGTGTCGAGGTCGATGAACGGTTCGGCGCCGGGGCTGCCCTTGCCGACGAGGCCGGGCCACATGGCGTTGTGGAGCTTGGGGAACAGGTTGGAGGACATGCGCGGGAGGTTTGGGAGTTGGCGGACGGGTTTAGGTTTGGGGTCACCGGGGGCGCCGGGGCGCCCGGGCTGGCGGGGAGGGGGGTAACCTCGGGAGAGGCGTCCCGCCCGTCCGGGCGCCGCCGGCGCGCCCGGTGACAAAAGGGATCAGAACTTGTTCTTGCGGTAGGCGCCGATGGCGGGGGCGTTGGGATGCACCTCGGGGCCGAAGTAGCGGAGGACGACGAGTTGCTCGACGTCGCTGGTGTTCTCGAAGGTGACGCCGGCCTTGGCGGCGTCCTCGGTGCAGAACACCTCGTCCTCGGTGAGCTCGTGGAAGCGGATGAGCTTCGGGCAATCGAGGTTGAGGTTGTTCATGCGGCCCTTGCC
>JBBAVH010000050.1:0-20961 GCA_040397825.1 Opitutaceae bacterium | reverse complement strand
AGTATCGCTCGACCATCAGCAATTCGAAGCACTCCGAGGAGCTGATTTCCGCCGTCTATCTGCGCGGTGACCTCCGGCTGCTGGACACCCGGCTCCGGCTGACCGGTGGCGTGCGGGCCGAGCAGACCAATATTTCCGCCGAGGGCCCGCTCACCGATCCCACCCGCAACTACCGGCGCGACGCCGCGGGTCGGGTCATTGTGGGTGCCAACGGCCGGCCGCTCACGATTGCGAGCGATGCTTTGGGCATCTCGCAGCTCACCTTCATCGACCGGGGCCAGCGGGCGGAAAAGGAATACCTGCGCCTCCTCCCGAGCGTGAACGCGACCTATCAGGTGCGCGAAAACCTTCTGGCGCGCGTCGCCTGGTATCAGTCGCTGGGCCGGCCCAGCTTCAACCAGTATTCCGGCGGCCTGACGTTGCCCGACGTCGAGTCGCCCCCCAGCAATACCAACCGGATTTCGGTCAACAACGTCGGCATCAAGGCGTGGCAGGCGCAGAGCACGAAGGTCAGCCTCGAGTACTATTTCGAGCGCGTGGGCCAGCTTTCCGTCGGCGCCTTCCGCCGCGATTTCAGAAACTTCTTCGGCAATACGGTTCTCGATGCCACGCCCGACTTTCTCGATCTCTACGGCCTCGAGGCGACGATCTATGACTCGTATGACGTCGTCACCCAGTACAACCTTTCCACGCGGGTGAGGATGGAGGGTTACAACGTCAGCTATCGCCAAGCGCTCACCTTCCTGCCCCCCTGGGCGCGCGGGGTGCAACTCTACGCCAACGGCAGCGCCCAGCGGGCCACGGGCAGCGCGGCCGCGGAATTCGCCGGCTACTTCCCCAAGAGTGGCAGCTGGGGAATCAGCCTTTCGCGGCCCCAGTACAACCTGCGCCTGAACTGGAATTACCTCAGCCGTCAGCGCCGCGGGATCGTCAGCGGCCGCAGCATCGAACCGGGAACATACAATTGGGGCTCCAAGCGCTCCTACATCGACGTCTCCGGCGAGTACTCGATCACCCGGCGTCTCGCGCTCTTCGCGAACCTGCGGAACATCAACAAACCGGTGGACGACGTCGAGATCACCGGTCCCAACACCCCGGCCCACGCCCAGCTCCGCCAGCGCCAGGACTTCGGCTCGCTCTGGACAATCGGCGTCAAGGGCAGTTTCTGAACTAGGGGCTCCATGGCCCGCCTTTATCACATGGGGTCAGGCCATGGTTCGCTGGCACGTTGCTTGCCACCTTGCGCCGCCGGGAGCATTGCGGAGCAAAGCACCGGCCTTGCGTCGGTCGCGGCAGACTACGTCGGCTGGGGAGGTCCGTCATGGCTGGTGCAGCGATCGAAACGCGGAACCGCCGGGCGCGGCGGAGTTACCTCGGGATGGGATCGCCGTCGCGCCGCCACGCGAGGCCGCTGGTCCGAAATTGGAACCACCCGAATTGCGTTCCGAGCCTGGTCCGCGCAATCAGTGTTCATGGCGCCTGGGTCCGTCTGCCCATGGCGCCCGCCTTCCACCCTTCACTCACGTTTGCCCATGAAAGCCCTCCTCCGCCGTTCCCGCCCGGGCCGAGCTCTCGGACTCCTCGCGACCCTCGCGCTCCCGGTTGCCGCCCAGGTCGCGCCTCCCGCGCCCGTCGCCGCATCCGCGCCGCCCGTCGAACTCTCCGTCTTCGAGGTCACGAGCGCGCGCGACATCGGCTACCAGTCGACCCACGCCGCCGAGGTCACGCGCATGAACACGGCGATCGGCGACATCCCGATGAACGTGACCATCCTGAACCAGGAGTTCCTCGAGGACACCCTGGCGCGGAGCACGGAGGACGTGCTCGAGTACGTGCCGGGCTTCGTGGCCACCTCCAACAATGACTCCTGGACCGTGCGGGGCTTCGCCAATGCGAACACGAAGTTCCTGAACGGCTTCCTGCAGCAGGAGAGCATCGGCAAGGTCTCGCTCGCCAACGTGGAGCGCGTCGAGGTCCTCAAGGGTCCGGCGGCGGTGCTGTACGGCCAAGGCGGATACGCGGCGACGGTCAACCGGGTGACCAAGCGCCCGCTCGCCCGCGGCGTCACCACGGTGCGCGGCAGCATCGGCCCGGTGGAGTCGTGGCGCGGCGAGATCGACACCTCCGGGCCGGTCGGCTCCGAGTCGTCGCCGCTGCGCTACCGCCTCACCGCGGTCTACGACGACGGGTACTATTACCGCAAGGTCACCCACGGCGAAAAGGCGTTCTCCGCGGTGGTCTCGTGGCAGGTGCGCCCGGGCACGCGGGTGAGCCTGGAGCACCTGTTCGTGCGGGAGGAGGACGGCGGCGCGGTCTGGCGCCAGCCGATGATGCGGGGCGAGCCGCGCGGGTTCGCGATGCCCGACGGCACTTTCCTCTCCTACGGCGACAATCGGCAGGGCTACGGCTCGGCGGGTGACATCCGCCGCTGGGATCGCGGCTTCACCATGGTCGATGTGCAGCACGCCTTCGGCCGTTCCGTTCAGCTCCGCCTCCAGGCCGCGCATGACACCAAGGACCAGCTTTACGATGAGAACCAGCCCGAGCAGGGCTCGCTCACGATCCTGCGCGACGCGGTGCTGATGCCGCGGCGGTGGCGGGTGCGCACGCAGGACGTCGACAATTGGCGCTCCCGTAACGAGGTCATCGCCATGTTCTCGACCGGCCCGGTGCGTCACCGTGCGCTCGGCGGCTTCAGCTGGGATGTCTCGGACGGCGAGGTGTGGAACCGCGACGGCATCTACAACCGCGGTGGTCTCGCCGCGACGGCCGCGACCCTGAACCAGCGCTGGCCGACCATCAGCGTCGGCCTGCGTTACAACGTCTTTCCGACCCTCACGCTGGCCGAGGTCCTGGCCGACATGCGGCGCGCCGGTTACAACCCCCACATGATGCCCCCGCTGAACGTGATCGACCCCGATCGTTCGCCGCCGGTTCAGGCCAAGGCCGACCGGCCCCCGCTGCCCGCCGGCAACCGCAACCTCGACCGCACCGAGAACACCGAGTTCTACATCGCCGACGTCGCCTCCTTCCTCGACGAGCGGGTCTTCCTCACGGGCGGCGTGCGGCACACGACCACCGACGATCGCCGCCGCAACGGACTCACCGGCGTGCTGACGTTCGACAACAGCGCCGATTCCACCACCTACAGCGCCGGCGTCGTCTGGCACCTCAATGCCGCCCGCAGCGCGACGTTCTACGCCAACGCCAACAGTTCCTTCGTGCCGGTGTTCCTGCGCCAGCCCGACGGCACGCCGCTCAATCCCGAGGAGGGTAACCAGCGGGAAATCGGCCTGCGCTTCAGCCTGGCCCGCGACCGGATCCAGGGGTTGATCGCCGCCTACGACATCCGCCAGCAGAACCTCGCGGTCGATGATCCCGCCCGCGACGGGGATTGGTACGTCCAGATCGACGGCGTCCGCTCCCGGGGCGTCGAATTCAACCTGAACGCCCGCTTCACCGAAGCATGGTCCGTCATGGGCGGCTACGCCTACAACGACGCGCGCGACACGCGCACCCAGGCTCGCTCGATGTACGCGCCGCACCACATGTTCACGGCGTTCAACAAGTACGCCTTCCGCGCGGGCCGCCTGCGCGGCCTCGACCTGGCGCTTGGCTCGATCTTCATAGGAGACCGCCCCATCGACCCCGTGGTGCTCACCACGCTCGGGGGCATCGCCAACACGCCGCAGTGGACGATGCCGGGCAAGTGGCGCTTCGACGCCGTCCTGCGCTACGCCGTGCCGCGCTCCGGCCGCGTGCAGTACGTCTGGGGCGCGAAGGTGCAGAACGTCATGGACAACCAGGAGATCTACAAGCTCGCCGACTCCAACTCCGTCCAGCGGCAGCCCGGCCGCACGTTCCAAGCCAGTCTCTCCGCGAAATTCTGAGGCAGCAGCCGATGCCTCCGCGCGGGTTCGGGTCGTGAATCGAGCCTTTCTCCTCGCGGCTTTCCTGTTCGCGGGAGTCGGGCGGGCTTCCGGGCGGGACCTGCCCCGAACGTCGTCCTCGACCGCGCTCGGCGCCCCGAGCTGCACGAGCTCGGTCGTGACCCGCGTCGAGGTGAGCGAGGATCGCCGGGCGGGGCAGCGCGTTCACCTTGCGCCTCGACGAAAGTAGCCGGCGCGATTGAAGCCTCCCCGACCCGTAGCCTGCCCCGGTGGTCCACCGCAGCATCGGTGGTGCTCGCGTCCTTGACCGATCTGCGACCAGAGCGCGTTGAAGCCTTGGTTCGGCGGCATCGAAAGGCGTCGTATCGCGGCTGGCACTACGTCGACGGGCAGTGGAAGGGTGAATGACTCGTCGCCGTAAGCCGCCCCGCTTGGGCGGGCTCGAAGGCGGCGCACGGTGCCAACTCCTTAGCTTGTCAACACGTCGCCGGCTTTCACGCGCGCGGCGAGTCCGTCAAAGGACGAGAGTGCTCGGCGCGTTGAAGCGGCTGGGTCTTGGCGGCCCCCTTGACCGCGGGGGATCGCTTGGTTGGCTCGCGCCATGCCCCTCAACCGCCTCCTGTGGCGCTTCCTGCCGGCCCTGATCCTCGCCGCCGGCGTCAAGGCCGCGGATTCCGTGCCGCCGAGTTTCATTGTGATCCTCGTCGACGACCAGGCCTGGGTGGGAACGTCTCAACAGATGTTCCCGGGTGACCCCGCCACCGCGAGTGACTATCATCGTACGCCTCGCCTCGAGCGCCTCGCCTCGCGCGGCATGCTCTTCACCGATGGTTACGCGCCGGCGCCGTACTGCTGCCCGACTCGCCGCAGCCTGCAGGTCTCGCAGACGCCGGCCCGCCATGAATACCAGCGTGATCGCGAGGGGTGGCCGGCCGCCTACCGGCGGCAGCTCAATATCCCGCGGATGCTCAAGGCCGCGGATCCCCGCTATCGCACCGCTCACTTCGGCAAGTGGGACCATCGGTACGACGGCGTGAGTCCGGCGGACCAGGGCTACGACGAGAGCGACGGCGTGACGGGCAACGCCACCGGGGGCGGGCGCACGGCCGGCGGGCAGGTGCAGCGCGAGGACCCCAAGCTGATGAGCACGCTCACCCGGCGCGCGGGTGCGTTCCTCGCCGAACAGGCGCGTTCGGGCGCCCCGTTCTACCTGCAGGTTTCCCACTACGCCGTGCACCTCGAGATCCAGCACAGCGCCGAGGCGATGGCGCGCGTGCGCGGCCGGCCTCCGGGTGTGAAGCACAATCTCGAGGTCTTCGCCGCGATGACCGAGGACCTCGACGACGCGGTCGGCCGGCTTCTCGATCAGGTCGACACGCTCGGGCTGGGAGGCCGCACCTACGTGATCTACTTCTCGGATAACGGGGGACGCCCCTCGTTGCCGGGCGCCGCCGATCGCGGGCAGGGACCCAACCACCCGCTGCGGGGAGCGAAGGGCACGTTGTACGAGGGTGGAATCCGGGTGCCCTTCATCGTCGCCGGTCCCGGCGTGCGCGCCGGCAGCGTGTGCCGCGTTCCGGTGACCGGCCTCGACCTGCTGCCGACGTTCGCCGACCTCGCGGGGTATCGGGTCGCACTGCCGGACACGATCGACGGCGGCAGCCTTCGGCAGCTGTGGCACAACGCCGGAGCGGGGGAGGTTCGCCGGGCGCGTCCGTACCTGCTGTTCCACCAGGCGGTGGATCGCCGCGCGCAGACGGCCCTGCGCCGGGGTGACTTTAAGCTGGTCAAGAACTGGACCACCGGGGAAGTGGAGCTCTTCGACCTTTCGCGTGACCTCGCGGAACGCGACAACCTCGCCAAGGCCATGCCGGAGAAGGCCGCGGAACTGAACAGCATCGTGACCGCGTTCATCGCCGAGGTGAAGGCGGAGACGCGGCAGCTGGGAAAACTGAAGGAAGAGTGACGTCGACGCCGCCTTGCTTCCGTCGCGCCGCGCAACCGCCACCGATTCCGCCCGTCTCCCCGCCCATGCCCCTCCTTTGCGTGATCCCTCTTTGGCTCCTGCTCGCGTGCTCCGCGTTCGGAGCCGTGCCTCCGTCCAAGCCCAACCTCGTCCTCATCATGGCCGACGACTTCGGTTACGAGTGCGTCACGGCCAACGGAGGGGAGTCGTACCGGACGCCGAACCTCGACCGGTTGGCCGCGACCGGGATGCGTTTCGAGCGCTGTCACGTCCAGCCGCTCTGCACGCCCACGCGGGTGCAGTTGATGACGGGGCTCTCGAATGCGCGTAATTACATCGAGTTCGGCGCGATGGACCGGAAGGCGGTGACGTTCGCGCACCTGCTGAAATCCGCCGGCTACGTCACGGGCATCGCGGGCAAGTGGCAGCTCGGGGTGGAGCCCGACTCGTCGAGGCACTTCGGCTTCGACGAGGCGCTGCTCTGGCACCACGTGCGGCGGACCTCCCGGTACGGCAATCCCGGGTTCGAGTTCAACGGCGAGGCCCGCGATTACCCGCCCGGCAGCTACGGGCCGGCCATCCTGAATGACTTCGCCAAGGACTTCAT
Source organism: Opitutaceae bacterium (assembly GCA_040397825.1). GTDB lineage: Bacteria > Verrucomicrobiota > Verrucomicrobiia > Opitutales > Opitutaceae > ER46. The sequence continues at coordinate 14,498 of JBBAVH010000050.1, read as the reverse complement.
CGCGCGGCACCGGGAGCGGCCCTTCTTTCTCTATTACCCGATGCTGCTGACCCACTCGCCGTTTCAGCCGACGCCCGAAAGCCCGAACTGGAATCCGGCCACCGGCGAACGCGGCAACCAGAGCACGGCGAACTTTCCGGCGATGGTCGCCTACCTCGACCGGATGGTGGGCGAGCTCGTCGCGCGCATCGACGAGCTCGGCCTCGGGCGCGACACCCTTGTCATATTCCTCGGAGACAACGGCACGGCGGTCGACATCACCTCCCGCTTCAGGGGTGAGGCCTACCCCGGCGGCAAGGGACGCAGCAACGCGCGCGGCACGCATGTGCCGCTCATCGCCCGCTGGACCGGGCGGGTGCCGGCCGGAAGGGTCAACGGAGACCTGGTCGGGAGCACCGACTTCCTGCCGACGCTGCTGGAGGCTGCCGGCGCACCGCTGCCTGTCGGCTATCCCGGGGACGGCGTGAGCTTCCTGCCGCAATTGCTCGGTCAGGCGGGCAAGCCGCGTGAGGCGCTCTACGCGTGGTACGCGTCCGACGGCGGGCCCACCGCACGCTGGGAGTTCGCGATGAGCGTGCGCCACAAACTTTACCGGGACGGCACGTTTCATGACCTCACGGTCGATCCCTTCGAGAAGACGCCTCTGAAGGCGGCCTCGCTCACCGGTGAGCAGGCTCAGGCGGCGCGGGCGTTGCAGGCCGTGCTGGACGACTATGCCGGGGCGCGTCCGCCGGAGCTGCGCCAGGAGAGGGTGACGGCCAAGCAGGCCAAGCGCGCGGAGAAGCAGAAGCGCTCCAAGGAATAATTCGGGAGGCGCCCGGCTCCCGGAGCGGGCCTTCCCGCTCGACTCCGCGACGACCGCCACACGGAGTTTGGGCTGTGCAGCTCCTTTTCCACCGCGATCTGGGCGGCGCCGGTCGTCCGCCGCTCGTCCTGCTCCACGGCATGCTGGGGTCGTCGCGTAACTGGCTCACGGCCGGCGCCGACCTCGCGGCCGGGCATCACGTGTTGGCTCCCGACCTGCGTAATCACGGCCGTTCCTTCCACGACGACGCCATGGATTACCCGACACTTTGCGCCGACGTCGTGCGGTGGCTCGATGCCCTTGGCTTGGGGGCGGTAAATCTCGTCGGCCACAGCATGGGCGGAAAGACGGCCATGCTGCTCGCCTGCCGGCATCCGGAGCGCGTCTCGCGCCTGGTGGTCGTCGACATCGCTCCGCGCGACTACTTCTGGCCGGCGCACCGGGCGAGTTTCGCCGCGATGAACGAACTGGACCTGCGTGACCTGCGCTCGCGGGGTGAGGCCGAACTGCGTTTCGAGAGCCGCGTCCCCTCCGAGCCGACGCGGAAGTTCCTCGCGACGAACCTTGAGCGTGGCGACGACGGACAATGGTCGTGGCTCATCAATCTGCCGGTGCTCACGACGGCCTTGCCGCGGCTGGAGGCCAATCCGCTCGCGCCCGGCGACACGTTTCCCGGACCGGCGCTGTTTCTCTCCGGCGAGCGATCCAACTACGTCGAGCCGGGCGACCATGCGGACATCCGCCGCCGCTTTCCGCAGGCGGAGATCCGCGTCCTGTCCGGCTGCGGGCACAACCCGCACATGGAGGCGCGTGCGGCGTTCGTGTCGGCCGTTGCCGGCTGAGCGCAAAACGCGGTTTGCCTTCGCACCCGCGCGCCTTCTGATCCGGCGCACCAACGGATTTCACCCATGCCCCTGATCTCCCCGGACAAGGCTCAACCCCAGTACGACGTCATCGTGGTCGGTTCCGGCGCGGCCGGTGGTCAGACCGCCTATACCTGCGTCATGGAGGGCGCGAAGGTGCTCATGCTGGAGGCTGGGCGGAACTACGACCCCGAGAAGGAGACGCCGATGTTCCAGACGAACGCCGATGCGCCGCTTCGCGGTACCAGCACGCCCGACAAGCCGTTCGGTTTCTACGACGCGACGGTCGACGGCGGCTGGCAGGTGCCGGGCGAGCCCTACACGAGCGCCTCGTCGGAGCCGGAGCGGCAGTTCTGGTGGTGGCGCTCGCGCATGCTCGGCGGTCGCACCAACCACTGGGGCCGCATCTCGCTGCGCAACGGCCCGTACGACTTCAAGCCGCGCTCGCGCGACGGCCTCGGTTTCGACTGGCCGCTCAGCTACGAGGACGTCGCTCCGTACTACGACAAGGTCGAGATGTTGATCGGCGTCTACGGCGACAATCACGGCTTGGAGAACACCCCGGACTCGCCCGCGGGCTGCCTACAGCCGCCGCCGGCGTTCCGCGCCGCCGAGCTGCTCGGGCAGCACCACGGCAAGAAACTGGGATTGCCGGTCATCCCGATCCACCGCGCCGTCCTCACGACGAAGCAGGATCCGGACGTGCTGCCGCGCCGCATTCACCCCGGTAACCCGCGCGCGCAGAAGCTCCTCGCCGACGCCATGCGCGCCCGCCAAGCCTGCTTCTGGGCCACTCCCTGCGGCCGCGGGTGTTCGATCAAGGCCAATTACCAGTCGACGACCGTCCACCTGCCGCCGGCGCTGGCCTCGGGCAACCTCGACGTCATCAGCGACGCCATGGCGCGAGAGGTCACCCTCGGACCCGACGGTCGGGCGAACGGCGTCACTTACATCGACCGCCGGACGGGCCAGGAACGTGCCGTGAAGGGCCGCGTGGTCGTGCTCGCCGCGAGCTCGGCGGAGTCGGTCCGCATCCTCCTGAACTCGAAGTCGTCTCGCTTCCCGCAGGGCTTGGCGAACTCCTCGGGACTCGTCGGCAAGTACATCATGGACACCGTAGGGGCGTCTCTTGGCGGCCAGATTCCGGTGATGGAAAACCTGCCGCCGCACAATGAGGACGGCGCGGGCGGCAACCACGCCTACGTGCCGTGGTGGCTCTACAAGGAGCAGCTCGCGGGCAAGCTGGGCTTCGCGCGCGGCTACCACATCGAGTTCGGCGGTGGCCGGCAGATGCCCGGTTTCGGCACGGGCGCCGGCCTCGAGGCGTTCACCCGCGGAAGCTACGGCCGGCAGTTCAAGGAGGATGCCCGCCGCTACTACGGGTCCTTCATGTGGTTCGCCGGCCGCGGGGAGATGATTCCCAACGAGGATTCCTTCTGCGATCTCGATCCCGTCGTGAAGGACAAGTGGGGCATCCCGGTGCTGCGTTTCCACTGGAAGTGGTCCGAGCACGAGACGAAGCAGGCCGCGCACATGCAGCGTACCTTCGCGGACTGGATCACGGCGATGGGAGGAAAGCCGCGCTCGCAGCCGCAGGCCGACGGCGCCAAGGCCATCGAGGCGGGCGGCAAGATCATCCACGAGGTTGGTGGCACGATCATGGGCACCGATCCGCGCAAGTCCGTCACCAACCAATGGTGCCAGACCTGGGACGTGAAGAACCTCTTCGTCACCGACGGCGGACCGTTCTGCTCGAACGCCGACAAGAATCCCACGCTCACCATCATGGCGCTCGCGTGGCGCGCCAGCGACCACCTGCTCGCCTCACTCAAGAAGGGGGAACTCTGAGATGAAACCCGCCGACACCGTCCCGACCGCCATGGATCGCCGTACGATGATCAAGTGGGTGATGGCCGCCTCGGCCGCCACCGCCGCCGGCAACCAGCTCGCGTGGTCCGCCGCGCCCGCCGCCCCCGCCGGCTACGGCACCGATCCCGACCTGCTGAAGAAGTACGCCGCGGGCGATTGCTGGCCCCTCACGCTCAGCGCCGCGGAGAAGGCGACCGCCGCCGTGCTGTGCGACGTGATCATTCCGGCGGATGACAAGGGACCTTCCGCCTCCAGCGTGAAGGTGCCGGACTTCATCGACGAGTGGGTGAGCTCGCCCTATCCGGGCCATGATCGCGACCGTAAGCTCATTGCCGAGGGCCTCGCTTGGATCGAGGCGGAGTCGCAGCGGCGCTTCCAAAACGACTTCGGCAGCCTCGTCGTGCGGCAGCGCAACATGATCTGCGACGACATCTGCCATCTGCCCGACGCGAAGCCGGAGTTTCGCACCGCGGCGCGCTTCTTCGCCCGGTTCCGCGATCTCTGCGCCAGCGGCTACTACACGACGCCCGCGGGGATGAAGGACATCGGTTACGTGGGCAACGTGGCGCTGGAGCGCTTCGACGGCCCGCCGCCCGAGGTCCGGCGCAAGCTCGGGCTCGCCTGAGGCTCCGCGGCGGAGATCCGCCGGATGCCGGACACTGCGGGGTTGCGCGGAGACGGGTGACGGGTGCATTGGAAGGTGTGCTGCTTGACGTCATTCCCGCGGGCCTGATCCAGACGAACGCGTATCTCCTGTGCGCGCCGGAACGGGGCGAGGCGCTGCTGATCGATGCCCCGGGTGATGTGTGGGCGGACGTGGGGCCACTGCTCGAGGAGCGCAAGTGTCGCCTCGCGGAGCTTTGGATCACCCACGGGCATTGGGATCACACTCAGGGTGGCGCCGAGGTGGTTCGGCGGACCGGGGCCAAGGTCCGCGCGCACGTGGCCGACCGTCCGTTGATCGAGACGCCCGAGATCATGGAGCGCTTCATGGGCCAGCGCCTCAATCTGGAGGGCATGCGGGTGGATCATTGGGTGGGGGAGGGCGACGTGCTGGAAGCGCTCGGCCTCCAGGCCGAGGTCCGGCACGTGCCGGGGCACTGTCCGGGCAACGTGATCTTCCATTTCTCAACGCAGGGCGCGGTGTTCGTCGGCGACGCTCTGTTCCGCGGTAGCATCGGCCGCACGGACCTGCCGGGCGGAGATCACGAGCTGTTGCTGCGCTCGATCCGCGAGCGCATCTATACGCTGCCCCCGGCCACGCGCGTCCTTCCCGGTCATGGTCCGGCGACCACGGTGGCCGAGGAGCGCGGCAACAATCCCTATGTCCGCGGATAATCCCGAGCACGTCAGGTTCATGCGGCGGGCGCTCGAGCTCGCGCGCGGCGTCTGGGGGACGACCCATCCCAACCCCATGGTCGGCGCGGTGGTGGTGGAGGAAGGTGCGATCGTGGCGGAGGGAGCCACGGCGCCCGATGGCGGGCCGCACGCGGAGAAGGCCGCGTTGGCGGCGCTTGGCCGTGCCGCGCGGCCCGGCGCCACGCTCTACGTCACCCTCGAGCCTTGCTGTACCGAAGGGCGCACCGGCGCCTGCACCGATTCGATCCTCGCCGCCGGAATCCGCAAAGTTGTCGTCGGCGCGACCGATCCGAACCCGGCCCACGCGGGGCGCGGCTTCACGGTGCTGCGCGAACGCGGCGTAGACGTCGTGACCGGCGTGCTTGGGCGCGAGTGCACCGACCTCAACCTGATCTTCAACCATTGGATCACCACGGGCGGCCCGCTGATCGCGGCCAAGGTCGCCGCGACGCTGGACGGCAAGCTGGCCTGCCGCACGGGCGAGTCGCGCTGGATCACCAACGAGGCCTCGCGGGCCGACGTCCATCGCTGGCGCCGGTTGTTCCCGGGCATCGGCGTGGGCGCGATGACGGTGCTGAAGGATAATCCCCGACTCACGGCGCGGCTTCCGGGAGAGCCCGAATGGAGCCCCTGGCGTTTCGTCTTCGACGGGCTGCTGCGCACGGTCGTCGACAAGAATCCGCCCCACGTCTTCACCGACGAGTTCCGCGACCGTACCATCGTCGTGACCACCCCGCACGGCGGACTCGGCTACGTGCGCAAGCTGCGCGACGCCGGCATCAAGGTCTGGATCTTCGAATCCTCCACTCAGCGCGTGCCGATCGCCGACTTCCGCCGGCGGTGCGCCGAGGAGCGCATCCCGGGCGTCTTCATCGAGGGCGGCGCCCAGCTGATCAGTGAACTGATCCGCGTGCGCCAGCTCGACTACCTGTTTGCCTACCACGCGCCGCTCATCCTCGCCGACGAGAAGGCCAGGTCCATCCTCGGCGGCCTGCGCCCGGAACGGCTCGAGCACGGCGTGCGGCTCGAGGACGTCCGCCACGACATGTTCGAGGGTGACGTGCTGATGCGCGGTCGGGTCGTCTACCCGGAAAAGCTGCTCATCGACGAGACCGTGTTCGGCGTGCGCTGAACCGCCCCTTCCTGCCCCATGCCCCGTCCTGAGAACCTCCCGGGCCGCCTCCGGCGGTCCGCCCTGCCACTCTGCTTCCTCGTCGCGGCCGCCGCGGCGCCCGCCGCCGCGCCGGCTGAGGATTACCCGGCGCATCCGGACTCCATCGTCCAGGCCGGCGTGCCGAAGGGGGAGACGATCCGTTTCGTACTGGAGGGCTCCAAGGTGTTTCCCGGCACGAGCCGTGAAGTGTTCGTCTATGTGCCGCGCCAGTACGACCCCGCGCGCCCGGCCTGCGTCTACGTCAATCAGGACCGCGTGCAGTGGAACGCCCCGGTGGTCTTCGACAACCTCATCGCGCGCGGCGAGATCCCCGTGCTCATCGGGGTGTTCGTCGCTCCCGGCGTGGTGAGGGCGGCCCAGCCGGCGGCCGCGCTCGACCGTTTCAACCGCAGCTTCGAGTACGACGGCCTGGGGGATGCCTACGCGCGCTTCATCCTCGACGAGCTCCTGCCGTTCGTGGAGACGCGGCAGGCGTCGGACGGACGCCCCCTGCGGCTCTCGCGCCGCGGTGAGGACCGCGCGATCGGCGGGTCCAGTTCCGGCGCGATCGCGGCGTGGACGGTCGCCTGGGAGCGTCCGGATGCGTTCAGCCGGGTTTTCAGCGCGATCGGAACTTTCGTCTCCCTGCGGGGCGGCGACCGTTACCCGGGCCTGATCCGCAAGTACGAGCCGAAGCCGATCCGGGTGTTCCTGCAGGGCGGCTCCAATGACAACAACATCTACGGCGGCGACTGGTGGATGGCTAACCAGACGATGCAGCGCGCCCTCGAGTTCGCGGGTTACGACGTGCGCCACGTCTGGGGGGAGGGCGGCCACAACGGCAAACACGGCACAGCGCTGTTTCCCGACGCGATCCGCTGGCTGTGGCGCGATTGGCCCAAGGCCGTCCAGTCCGCCGCTCCCACGCGCAACACGGTGCTCTCCACGATACTGATCCCGGACGAGGGATGGCAGCTGGTATCCGAGGGGCACCAGTTCACCGAGGGGCCGGCCGTGAACGCCGCCGGGGAGGTCTTCTTCAACGACCTGCGCGCCGGCCGGACCCTGCGCGTCGGCTCCGATGGCAAGGTCGTGGAAGTGCTCGCGGATTCCCGTCGCGCCAACGGCCAGCATTTCGGCCCCGACGGCCGCCGCTACGCCGTCGCCACGCAGGACCAGGAGGTCGTCGCCTACGATGCTTCCGGCGTGAAGTCCGTCCTCGCGCGCGGCATCGCCGGCAACGACCTCGTGGTCTCGCGCAACGGCGACGTGTACGTCACGAACCCGCCGGCGGGCAGCTCCAACGAACCGAGCAAGGTCTGGCTGCTCCGGCCGGGCAAGGAGCCGGCGGTGGTCGACGCCGGGCTGCGGTTCGCCAATGGCGTGACGCTGTCGCCCGACCAGACGCTGCTCTACGTCGCCGACTACCGCTCGCACTGGGTCTACAGCTACCAGATCCGCCCCGACGGTACCCTGGCCCACAAGCAGCGCTACTTCCACCTGCATGAACCGGACGACGAGGACATGACCTTCGCCGACGGTCTCCGCTGTGACCGCGAGGGGCGGCTCTACGTCGCGACGCGGCTCGGCATCCAGGTGTGCGACCAAGCGGGGCGCGTGAACGCGATCATCCCAGTGCCCAACGGCCGCGTCTCCAACCTCTGCTTCGGCGGGGCGCGCTTCGACACGGTCTACGCCACCTGCGGCGACAAGGTCTATCGGCGCCGCCTCAACGCCGTCGGAGTGAACGGCTGGGACGTGCCGCACAAGCCGGCGGCGCCCCGACTTTAGCGCTCGCGACGTCCCGGGCGGATCGGGCCGGAGCCGGACGCAAGCGCGGCGTTGCTTCGGCGCCGCGGGTCGTGCGTCATCCGCTCTCAACGCCCCGCAACCCACGCCCCCGTCGCGCCGTCCTTCCCGCATCCATGCTTCCCTTCGCCCTCACGATCTTCACCGGCGCGTTCCTGCTGTTCCAGGTGCAGCCGCTCATCGGCAAGTTCATTCTTCCTTGGTTCGGGGGCGGGCCCGGGGTCTGGACGACGTGCCTGCTGTTCTTCCAGACGGTGCTCCTCGCGGGATATGCCTACGCGCATTTCTCGACATCGCGCCTCACGCCGCGCCGGCAGGTCATCCTGCATGTGGTCCTCCTTGTCGCCGCGCTCGCGCTGTTGCCGGTGACGCCTTCCGAGGCCTGGAAGGACCGGTTGGGTGGGGATCCCAACCTGCGGATCCTCCTGCTGCTCGCGGCCACCATCGGCCTGCCGTATTTCGTGCTCTCCTCCACCGGCCCCCTGATGCAGCGCTGGTTCAGCGAGACCAACCCGGGCGTCTCGCCCTACCGCCTCTACGCTCTGTCCAACGTGGGCTCGCTCCTCGCGCTGCTCAGCTACCCCGCCTTTTTCGAGGTCAAGTTCTCCCGCTTGGCGCAGGCCGGGATGTGGTCGGCCGGCCTAGCCTTCTTCGCGGTGCTCTGCGGCGTCTGCGCGTGGATCCTCTGGCGCGGGGCGCCGGCGGCCGGGGGGACGCGTGACGCGGCCGGTGCCGCGCCGGGTTCGGCGGCCGCGGAGGATGCGCCGCCGTCCGCCACCGACCGTTTCCTGTGGATCGTGCTGCCCATGGTCGCGTCGGTGCTGCTCCTCGCGACCACCAACAAGCTCTGCCAGGAAGTCGCGGTCATCCCGTTCCTCTGGGTCCTGCCGCTCGCCCTCTATCTGCTGACCTTCATCGTCTGCTTCGACCACGCCCGCTGGTATCACCGGGGGGTGTTCACCGCGCTCCTGGTCGTCGGCATGGCGGTCGCGGCGCAGATCCTGCCGTCGGGCACCGACGTGCCGATGCGCCTGCAGATCGTCGCCTACAACGTCGTGCTGTTCCTCGCCTGCATGGTCTGCCACGGCGAACTCTACCGGCTCAAACCAGCCCCCGCCCGGCTCACCTCCTACTTCATGCTCATCTCGCTCGGCGGTGCGCTGGGCGGCTTCCTGGTCGCGATCGTCGCGCCCGCGGTCTTCAGCGACTACCGTGAGCTGCAGCTCGGCCTCTGGCTCCTGAGCTACTTGCTCGGCGTGCTGTGCTTCCGGCATCGCAGTCGCGAGATCGGGCTGTCGGCCGCGATCGGTGCGGTGGGAGTCGTCGCGGTGCTGCCTTGGCTGAGCTCCGCGTTCGACGGCGGCCGCGGCCTCGGCACGGAGTACCTCGAGTTCGGCCGCGACCGCTGGCCCTACCTCGCGGCGGGCGTGGCGGCGTTCCTGGCGGGCGCCTTCGACTTCCGCCGGCTCCGGCTCTCCGCGGAGTGGCAGCCGCGGCTCGCGGGTTTCGTCATGGCGCTCAGCGTGGGGCTCGGCGCGGTCTTCGTCATCAACTGGGAGGACCGGCGCAGCGACCAGGTCCTCAGCGCCTCGCGCAATTTCTACGGCACGCTCAAGGTCATCAATTACAACGCCGACGATGAGGAGGAGAACTACCACCTGCTGCTGCACGGCGCGACGACCCACGGGATCCAGTTCGTCCGGCCCGACAAGGCGGTGATGCCCACGACCTATTACGCCGACGCCAGCGGCGTTGGCCTCGCGATCAACCAGCTGCCGCAGTCTCCCCGCCGCATCGGACTCGTGGGTCTCGGCACGGGGACGCTCGCCGCCTACGCGCGGAAGGGCGACTACCTGCGGATCTATGAGATCAATCCGGACGTCGATGAACTCGCGCGGAAGCACTTCCGCTACCTCGATTACACGCAGGGGAAGGTCGACGTGGTCATGGGCGACGCGCGGGTGATGATGGAACGCGAGGTCGCCCGCGGCGAGGGCCAGCGCTTCGACTTGCTCGCGCTCGACGCCTTCAGCAGCGACGCCATTCCCGTCCATCTTCTCACGCGCGAGGCCTTCCAGACCTACCTGCGTCACCTGCGCCCCGATGGTGTCATCGCCGTGCACATCTCCAACCGTTACCTCGACCTGCGACCCGTGGTGGAGCGCCTCGCCGCCGAATTCGGGCTTTCCTCGGTCTGCATCTCGGAGGACAGCGAAGCTAATTGGTGGGTCTACGCGACGACGTGGGTTCTCCTGTCGCGCGACAAGGCCTTCCTCGATTCGAACGAGATCCGCGCCTCCGCCGACACGCCTTCGGCGAAGGCGGACGGTCCGCTGTGGACGGACGACTTCGCCAGCCTCTACGCGATCCTCAAGTGAGGGGGGCGGCACGGGCGGGACTCACGCTCGTCGCGGTGGCCGGCTTCAGCGTGTTCGCCGCGGCTCCGGCCGATCCGCGAGCGGAAGCCTTGTTTGACGGCCGGTCGCTCGCGGGCTGGGTCCCGTCGGGTTTCGAGGGAGAGCGCGGGGTGCGGCTGGAGCGTGATTTCGAGCCGGGCCGAGCGGCGATCGTGATCGAGGCCGGTACCACGCTGGCGGGCATCACCTCGACGCTGGGCTCGCGGCTTCCCCGGATGAACTACGAGGTCGCCTTCGAGGCCATGCGCGTGGCGGGTGGGGATTTCTTCGGCTCGCTGACCTTTCCGGTGGGCAACGCCGCCTGTACGCTCGTTTTGGGAGGATGGGGCGGGACCGTCGTGGGCCTCTCGAACGTCGACGGTATCGATGCTTCCGGCAATGAGTCGACGCGGGAAAGGGAGTTTGCCGACCGCCGCTGGTACCGCGTCCGGGTGCGGGTCACGGCGGATCGCGTGGAGGCGTGGATTGACGCCGACAAGGTGGTGGATTTCCCGACTGCCGGACGGAGGCTCAGCCTCCGTCCCGGTGACATCCAGAAGTCGCTGCCGCTGGGTATATCCTCCTACATGACGAAGGCCGCTGTGCGTGGCATCACGTTGACCCGGCTTTGAAGGTGCGTCCGCGGGCGGTCATGGGGCGTAGCAAAGGCATGCTCACATCCCGCGTTTTCCCGGCCTGTCTGGCCCTGCTGCTGCCGTCGTTTCCTGCCCAGTCTCCGGCGGGGGAAAGTTCCGCCGTCTGGCCGCAGTGGCGCGGCCCGGCGCGCGATGGCCAGGTGGCCGGGCCCGAGTGGCCGCGTCGCCTCGGTGAGGCGGAGGTGCGTTCGATCTGGCGCGTTCCGCTCGGGCCCGGTTACTCGGGGCCGATCGTCTCCGAGCGGGCGGTGTTCGTCACCGAGACCGTGAACAAGAAAACCGAGGTGGTGCGGGCGCTCGACCGCCGTACGGGCGCGGAGTTGTGGCGCCATGAATGGGCCGGCGCGATCTCGGTGCCGTTCTACGCGAAGTCGCGCGGTGACTGGATCCGGGCCACGCCGGCGTTCGACGGTGAAACGTTGTTCGTCGCCGGCATGCGCGATGTGCTGGTCGCGCTCGATGGCGCCTCCGGCAAGGAACGCTGGCGCATCGACTTTGTCGGCAAGTACGGAACTTCCGTGCCTGACTTTGGCCTGGTCTGCTCACCGCTGCCCGACGGTGACTCGGTCTACCTGCAGGCTGCCAACTCCGTCGTCCGCATCCGCAAGGCCGACGGCGAGGTGTTGTGGCGTTCCTTCGAGGGCCGCGCCGGCGTGATGTCAGAGGGCTGCTTCTCCTCCCCGGTGATCGCGACGATCCGCGGTGAGCGTCAGCTCGTCGTGCAGTCGCGCGAGAAGCTGGCCGGCCTTGCCCTGTCCGATGGTCGGATGCTTTGGAGCCAGTCCGTGCCCTCGTTCCGCGGGATGAACATCCTCACGCCCACCGTTGTCGGCGACGCCGTGTTCACCAGCAGCTACCAGAACAAGGGCTGGCTCTACGAGGTCACCCGCGACGGCGAGGTTTGGGGCGTGAAGGAGCTTTGGAGCAGCACCGCCCAGGGCTACATGTCCTCGCCGATCGTGATCGGCGGACACGCTTACCTGCATCTGGCCAATAACCGCTTCACGTGCGTCAACCTCGCCACGGGGGAGCGCACCTGGACTTCCGATGCCTTCGGCAAGTACGTGAGCTTGGTCGCCCAAGGGAACCGCATCCTCGGGCTCGATGAGCGTGGCATCCTGCTGCTCATCGAGGCCGACCCGAAGGAGTTCAGGCTCATCGGGCAGCACAAGGTCGCGGAATCCGAGGCGTGGGCCCATCTCGCCATCTGCGGCGACGAAGTCTTCGTCCGAGAATTGAAGGCGATGTCCGTCTTTCGCTGGAAGGACGGTCAGCCCGAACGCGTGGCTTCAGCCGGTTCGCCCTGACGCCGCCCGCTCTGTCGCGAGGCCGAGTTCCAGCAGGTGCGCAACGCGGTCGGCGTCGTGCACGCAACCTCCCCAAGTCCCGCCGCTGGCGGCTTGGAGCGCCGCCCACAGGCGGGTGTCGGCCGGCACCCGGGGATCCGGTTTCAGGTTAGGATGCAGTCCCCGCGCCATGAATGCGTCGGCATCCCGGGTGGCGACATTCACTTCTCCGGCGAGGCCGCGGGTGTCGATCCGCAGCTCAATCACGTCGCCGTCGCGCACGCGGCCGATCGGTCCTCCTGCCCAGGCGTCGGGGCTGACGTGTCCCACGCAGGCGCCGGTGGAGACGCCGGAGAAGCGTCCGTCGGTGATGAGGGCCACGCGCTGGCCGTCACGCAGGTACTTGAGCGCGGAGGTGATCTGGTAGGTTTCCGGCATGCCGGAGCCGGGGCCGATGCCGATCAGCACGACGACGTCTCCGGGTTGGAGCCGTCCGGCCTTCACCGCGGCGATCGCGGCGGCTTCCGAGGTGAAGACCCGGGCCGGTCCGCGATGCCGGTAGATGCCATCGGCCCCGACGAGTTCGGGTGCGATCGCGGTGCTCTTCACCACGGCGCCCTCGGGCGCGAGGTTGCCCCGCAGAAACGTGATGGTGCTCGTGAGGCCCCGCCCGCGGGCCGTATCCGGTGACAGGATCACGTCGGTCGCGTCGATGCCGTCGAGTTCCCGCAGGCGCGCGCGGAGCCGGGCGCGGCGGGGGGAGTTTTCCCACCAATCCAGATTTTCGCCGAGCGTTCGTCCGCTCACGGTGCGGGCTTCGGTCCGCAGCAAGCCCGCGGCGCGCAGGTGCAGCATCACCTCCGGCACGCCGCCCGCGAGGAATACCTGCACGGTCGCGAAGTGTCGCGGGCCGTTGGGCAGTACGTCGACGAGGCGGGGCACGCGGCGGTTGATGTCCGCCCAATCGGCATCGGTCGGTCGCGGCAGGCCCGCCGCATGCGCGATCGCGGGCACGTGCAGGAGGAGGTTGGTGGAGCCGCCGAAGGCGGCGTGCGCCACCATCGCGTTGTGGAGCGCGTCGGGGGTCAGGATGTCGCGCGTCGTCGTGCCGGCGAGGTCGAGCGCGAGCAGCGCCCGCGCTGACCGGCGCGCGAGGTCGCGCCAGATCTCGGCGCCGGAGGGACTGAGTGCCGAGTGGGGAAGGGCGAGGCCGAGGGCCTCCGCCACCACCTGGCTGCTGGCGGCGGTCCCCATGAACTGACAACCCCCGCCGGGCGAACCGCACGCGCGGCAGCCCATGTCGGCGGCATGTTCAAGCGTCACTTCGCCGCGGGCGAAGCGGGCTGCGAGGGTCTGCACCTTGGCGGTGTCTTCCGCGTCCCGCGAGAGGAGGGTCACCCCGCCGGGGACGAGTACCGTCGGCAGGTCCGGGCAGCCGGCCAGCGCCATGAGCATCGCCGGCAGGCCCTTGTCGCACGTGGCGACGCCGAGCACCCCGCGCCGGGTGGGGAGGGACCGGATCAGGCGGCGGAGCACGACGGCCGCGTCATTCCGGTACGGGAGGCTGTCGAGCATCCCGGCGGTGCCGTTGGTGCGGCCGTCGCAGGGGTCGCTGACGTAGCCGGCGAACGGCGTCGCGCCGGCCGCGGAAAAGGTGCGGGCGGCTTCCTCCATCAGGAGGCCCACCTCCCAGTGTCCCGTGTGGTACCCGAGCGCGACCGGCGTGCCGTCGGGTGCGCGGATCCCGCCCTGCGTGCTGAGGATGAGGAACTCGCGGCCGCGCAGCCGCGTCGGATCCCAGCCCATGCCGGCGTTCTGGGTGAGCCCGAAGAGGTCGCCGCTGCTCATGCGCGCGAGTTGCGCCGCTTCGAGCGGCAGCCGCCCAGCCGGCCCCGGCGCGGTCGTGCGCAGGTCGAAGATCGCGTCACCGGGTGTGTCGAGGATCGGATCCATGAGGGGACTTCAGGGGAGTTGCTCGGGAGGCTCCCGCACCCTCGCGCCTGACGCCTCGCGAAGGCAATGCGCATCCGTGGACGAACCTTTCCCTGCGGCAGCGAGGGTCTTGGAGCGCGTATTGGCCGCGTGCGACCGCGGTGCCATCCCTTCCCCGGGCGAGGGCTGACGCGTGTCAGCAGGTGCGCCGCCCGGGATTCCGGCGCACCATCCTTTTCGGCCGCCTTAGGAGGCAGCCTTCGGTGTCTCGGCGAGCGCGGCGTCGAACGCAGCGAGCATCGCGGCGATCGTGTGGTCGGTCTCGTCGCCCATGTTCGAGATGCGGAAGGTCTTCCCCTTGAGCTTGCCG
>JBBAVH010000049.1:0-22059 GCA_040397825.1 Opitutaceae bacterium | reverse complement strand
GAAACGCAGCAGGTGTGGCCGCGGCTGCAGCCGCGGAAAATCCACGAGGCCAAGTGCGCGAAGCGAAGTCGGAGCTCAGCCGCCAAGAGGCGCAAAGGGCGCAGGAGGCGCAGGGCGAGGATGGATTGCACGCGGGGCTGGGCCGCGTGGAGAACAAGGCAAGAGCGTGAAATCTCCGCGCCTGCCGGCGCAGCCACATCGGAGGTGGAGCACACGGGAAGTTCGTGCGGCGAGGTGATCAGAAACGCAGCAGGTGTGGCCGCGGCTGCAGCCGCGGAAAATTCACGAGTCCAAGTGCGCGAGGCGAAGTCGGAGCTCGGCCGCCAAGAGGCGCAAGACGCGCAGGAGGCGTAGGTCGAGGATGGCTCGCACGGGGGGCTAGACCGCGTGGAGAACAAGGCAAGGGCGTGAAATCTCCGCGCCTGCAGGCTCAGCCACATCGGAGGTGGAGCACGCTGGAAGTTTGTGCGGCGAGGTGATCGGAAACGCAGCAGGTGTGGCTGCGGCTGCAGCCGCGGAAAATCCACGAGGCCAAGTAGGCGAGGCCAAGTCGGAGTTCGGCCGCCAAGAGGCGCAAAGGGCGCAGGAGGGGCAGGGCAAGGATGGGTGACACGCGGGTCTGGAGCGCGTGGAGCAGAGGGCAATGGGATGGGAATCGCGAAGCCCGTGAAACCGGGAAGCCGTGTCTGTCGCGGCTGCCTCACCTCCGTCGTGGACGAGGCATCTTGCCTCGTCGATCGGCCGCAAAGCCTTCCGCCCCGCCTCAGGATTGTCGCGCCCCGGGGTTGCCACCCCAGCTCCGGTTTGCCCAAGTTACGTTCATCCCCGCATGAAAAAGTCCCTGCTTCGCCTCGCGTTCCTCCTCGGGCCGCTGCTCTCGGCCGCGCTTCCCGCGGCTGCTCCCGCCCGGCCGAACATCCTCTTCATCTTCACCGATGACCACGCGCAGCACGCCATCAGCGCGTACGGCTCGAAGGTGAACCGCACGCCGCACCTCGACCGCCTCGCGGCGGGAGGCGCGCGCTTCAACCACGCGTTCGTCACCAATTCCATCTGCACGCCCAGCCGCGCCGTGCTGCTCACCGGCAAGTACTCGCACGCCAACGGCACGCCCGTCTTCAACGTCTTCGACGGCAGCCAGCCGACGGTCGCGAAGATGCTGCAGGCCGGCGGCTACCACACCGGCATGATCGGCAAGTGGCACCTTGGCAGCATGCCGACGGGTTTCGACCGTTGGATCATCCTTCCGGGGCAGGGCATTTATTTTAATCCCGACTTCCTCACGCCGGCCGGGCGCGTGACGCTCACCGGCCACACGACCGAAATCACCACGCGGCTAGGGATCGAGTTCCTCGACACCCGCCCGAAGGACAAGCCGTTCTTCCTCATGCTCCATCAGAAGGCGCCGCACCGCGGCTGGGAGCCCGACCCGCGCAACAAGGAGCTTTTCAAGAATCGCGTCATCCCCGAACCCGCCACGTTGTGGGACGACTACGCGACACGTCCTGCTGCCCTGCCCGAGAACCAGCAAACGGTTGCGAAAGACCTCACCCGCCGCGACCTCAAGCTGGAGCCGCCCGCCGATCTCGCGCCGGGGCCCGCGCGACAGCAATGGCTCAACGTCAAGCCGACCGAGGTCGAGGTCACGCAGCCCGACGGCTCCAAGCGCATCCTCCGTGGCCGCGAGCTCGTCCAGTGGAAGTACCAGCGCTACATGCAGGACTACCTCGCCTGCGTGCAGGGGGTCGACGACGGCGTGGGCGAGGTGCTCGACTACCTCGACCGCACCGGCCTGGCGGCCAACACGGTGGTGATCTACAGCACCGACAACGGCTGGTACCTCGGCGACCTCGGCATGTACGACAAGCGCTTCATGTACGAGCCGGGCCTGCACATCCCGCTGCTCGCCCGCGGTCCCGGCATCAAGGCCGGCCTGGTGACGGATCTCTTCGCGCTCAACGCCGACTTCGCGCCCACGTTCCTCGAACTGGCCGGGCTGCCCGTGCCGGCCGACATGCACGGCCGCTCCCTGGTCCCGATCCTCCGCGGCGAGAAGCCCGCCAAGTGGCGCACCTCGGCGTACTACCGCTATTACCACGACCCGGGGCACCACAACACGCGCGCCCACTACGGCGTGCGCACGGCGACCCACAAGCTGATCCACTATTGGAAGAAGGACGCCTGGGAGATGTTCGACCTCGTCAAGGATCCGACCGAGCAGCGCAACCTGATCAACGATCCCGCCCAAGCCCAGCGCATCGCGGAGCTCAAGGCCGAGCTGAAGCGCCTGCAGCAGGAACTCGGCGACACCGGCCAATTCGCGAACGAGATCCCGCGCGACGGTGTAGACGCGCCGGTGAACATCCCCGTGCTGGGCAAGAAGACTGTCGCTGAGGCCATCGCCGCCGCACGGCCCTGATAAGGGGACCCGCTCCGGGCCGGTAGTACGCGAGGGGGTCGTCCAGTCGCAGTCGACTCGGCGCCCTTCGCTCGCGGCTCCTAGGTTGGTCGCGAGTCATTCCCGCTGGGAAGGAGGGCAAGTCAGGCCGGTTGCTGCTGGGTGAGGCAATGGATCGCGCCCAGTCCCCAGATGAGCTCGCGGCAGTCGACGGGCACGATTTCGCGGCTGGGAAAACACGCGCTGAGCACGGCGCAGGCCTCGGCGTCGCGCCGGGGCTGTTGGAAGGTCGGCACGAGCACGGCGCCGTTGATCACGAGGAAATTCGCGTAGCTTGCGGGCACCCGGCGACCGCCGAAGCCGAAGGCGCGCGGCATCGGGAGCGGCACCAGCTCGAATTTCCGTCCCGACGGGGTGCGGAACGACCGAAGCCTTTCCCAAACTTCACTCAGGGCGCGGTGATTGGCGTCGCGCGGGTCAGGTTCGTCGGCCGCGACGATCGCGTCGGCGCGGAAGAATCGGGCGATGTCGTCCACGTGGCCGTCGGTGTCGTCGCCGGCGATGCCCTCACCGAGCCACAGCACGCGGCGGATACCGAGCATCTCGCGGAGCGCGCGCTCGAGGTCGGAGCGGGAAAGGTCGGGATTGCGGTTGGGGTTGAGGAGGCATTGCTCGGTCGTGAGCAGCAGCCCGCGACCGTTGCCGTCGATCGAGCCGCCCTCGAGCACCAGGTCTCGCGCAAACCGGCGGAGGCCGAGGGCGCGGGCGACGCGGGCGGGGATGGCGTCGTCGCGGTCGAAGGGCCGGTATTTCCCGCCCCAAGCGTTGAAGCGCCAGTCGGTGACCGCCACCTCGCCGCTGAGGCGGTGCTTCACGAAGATCGGCCCGTGGTCGCGGCACCACGCGTCGTCGGTGGGATGGTCGTGGAACGTGATGCGGGCGAGGTCGGCGCCGGCCTCCGCGCAGAGCCGGCGGGCCCGGGGCTGGAGGCGGCGGGCGGCGTTGATGTGCACGTGCTCGAAGCGGCTTATCGCGGCGACGAGGCGGGCGAACGCCGGCGGGATCGCCGCGAAGCGGCCGGGCCAGGTGGAACGCCGGTGCGGCCAGGAGAGCCACACGGCGGCCTGCGGTTCCCATTCCGCCGGTAGGCGGAAGCCGAGGGCGGCGGGTGCGGCTTTATCCGCCATGCTACGGGTGGGCCTCGGACGAGCCGTGGGCCGCCGCGAGGTAGGCGGCGATCCCGGTATAGCCGGAAATGAAGTTGCGGCCGGTCGGGACGTGATGCCGCACCTTCACGCCCGCTGGCGGATCCCCAGCGAGCACGAGCACCGGGCAGCCTTGGTTTTCCGCGCCGACCAGCGCCACCACCGCGGGGCGGGGCCGCGGAAAGTCCACGTAGGAGACCTCGAGGCGCGCGCGCAGGTAGGGGAAATAGCTGAGCAGGCCTTCCACCTGGGCGCACTCGGGGCAATGGTATCGTCCCGGGCCGGCCTTGGCGTCGGGGAAAAGCGGCGTGAGGAGGAACAACTGGTCGCGTTGGGCCTTCATGGCTGGTCGAGGAAACGTTGCGTGAGCCCGCCGTAGGCGTCGATCCGGCGGTCGCGGAGGAAAGGCCAGTGGGTGCGGGTGGCGTCGACGCGCGCGAAGTCGAGCGGCGCGAGGAGGATCTCCTCCTTCTCCCCCGAGGCGCGGGCCAGCACGGCGCCATCGGGTCCCGCGACGAAGCTGCGACCCCAGAACTCAAGCCCGTCACCGCCTTCCGGACGCTCGTGGCCGACACGGTTGACGGCAGCGACGTAGCAGCCGTTGGCGATCGCGTGGGAGCGCTGGATGGTTTCCCAGGCCTCGTGCTGCGCGGCGCCGTGGGCGGATTTTTCGCGGGGATGCCAGCCGATCGCGGTAGGGTACAATATGAGGTCCGCGCCCTGCAGGGCGGTGAGCCGCGCGGCCTCGGGGTACCATTGGTCCCAGCAGATCAGCACGCCGATGCGGCCGTGCCGCGTGTCCCACGCGTGGAAGCCGGTGTCCCCGGGTGTGAAGTAGAACTTCTCGTAGTACAGCGGGTCTTCCGGGATGTGCATCTTCCGGTAGCGGCCCAGCAGGCGGCCGTCGGCGTCAATGACGACCGCGGTGTTGTGGTAAAGGCCGGCGGCGCGGCGCTCGAAGACGGAGGCGACGATGACGACCCCGTGCTTCCGGGCGACGGCCTGGAAGGCGCGCGTGGTGGGGCCGGGGATGGTTTCCGCGAGGGCGAAATTCGCGTGCCGCTCCGCCTGGCAGAAATACTGCGACCGGAAGAGTTCCTGCGTGCAGATGATCCGGGCCCCGCGGCGGGCGGCCTTGCCCGCGAGGGCGACCGCACGGCGCAGGTTGGCGGCCGGAGAGTCCCCGCAGGCGTGCTGCAGCAGGCCGAGGGTGACGTCGGGCATGGCGGGGCGCCGCGGCGGCGGTCAGTAGACCACTTTGTTGAGGGGGTATTCGACGATCCCCTCGGCGCCTAGCGCCTTGAGCCGCGGAATGATCTCCCGCACGACGCTCTCGTCTATGATCGTCTCAAGGGCGATCCAGTCGGGGGAGCTCAATTGCGAGATGGTCGGATTGCGCAGGGCGGGCAGGGCGCGGGCGATGCCGTCGAGGGCCGCCTTGGGCAGGTTCATCTTGAGCCCGACCTTGGACTCGGCCTCGAGCGCGCCGCGCAGCAGGAGCGCGATGGTCTCGATCTTCCGGCGCTTGGCGGCGTCGGACCAGCTGGCCTTGTTGGCGATGAGCTTGGTGTTGGTCTCGAGGAGGGTGTCGACGATCCGGAGCTTGTTCGCGCGCAGGGAGCTGCCGGTCTCGGTGATGTCGACGATGGCGTCGACCAGGTCGGGGACCTTCACCTCGGTGGCGCCCCAGGAGAACTCGACCTCGACCGGCACGCCCTTGGCGGCGAAGTAGCGGCGGGTGGTCTCGACCAACTCGGTGGCGACGCGCTTGCCCGCGAGGTCGGCGGCAGTGCGCACCGGCGAGCCCTCCGGGACACAGAGGACCCAGCGGGACTTCTGGGTGGAGGCGCGGCTGTAGACGAGGTCGCAGACCTCGACGACGTCGGAGCCGTTTTCGCGCACCCAGTCGTGGCCGGTGAGGCCGCAGTCGAAGAAGCCGTGCTCGACGTAGCGGCTGACCTCCTGGGCCCGGACGAAGCGACCGTCGAGCTCCGGGTCGTCGATGGACGGCCGGTAACTGCGGGAGCTGGTCGTTATCTTCCAGCCGGCCTTGGCGAAGAGGGCCTTTGTTGATTCCTCGAGGCTGCCCTTCGGCAGGCCGAGCATGAGCAAGGGACGGTTCTCGGGCACGCGCGAAGGCTCGCCGCGCGGGGGGGTGCTTCAAGCAAAAATCCGGAACGCGTGCCTTGCCTCGCACCACCGGGCTCACGACTTGCCAGCGACGGGCGGCTGCCGTGACATCGTCCGATGAAACGCCGCCAGCTGCGTGGATTCGACCTCCGGCAGATCGCCGGGGTGGATCACCTGATCGGCGTCGACGAGGCGGGAAGGGGAGCTTTTGCGGGACCGGTGGTGGCCGGGGCGGTGATGGTGCGGCGGGAATTCCTCGAGGGACGCTGGGCGGTGACGCACGGCGGACGGGTGAACGACTCGAAGACGCTTTCGCCGGAGGCGCGGGAGGAGCTTTGGGGCGAATTTGAGGACCTGATGGCGGCGGGACAGATCCATGCGAGCCTCGGTTTCGCCGGGGTGGAGGAGATCGCGGCGCACAACATCCTCGGTGCGACGAAGCTCGCGATGCGGCGGGCGCTCGGGGCGATCCACCCGCCGGAGGCCTTTGCGCCGCCCGGCGACGAACCTGACCTGTTCTCCAGTCTGGAGGAGCGCGGGTCCTACCAGCCCCGCGTCTCGGCGCGGATCCTGGTGGACGGCCTGCCCCTGCGCGGCTTCCCGTACCCGCACACGGCGCTGGTGAAGGGCGACGCCCGCTCGCTCTGCATCGCGATGGCCTCGATCGTCGCGAAGGTCGCGCGGGACCGCCGGATGACGGAGCTCGACGCCGGCCATCCCGGCTACGGTTTCGCGCGCCACAAGGGCTACGGCACCGAGGAGCACCGCGAGGCCGTGCTGCGCCTGGGCCGCTGCCCCGAGCACCGCGAGGCCTTCCTCCGCAAGCTGCTCGCGGAGCGCGCGGATCCCGCGCAGATGGATTTTCTCGCGACCGAGGACTAGCGGGCTTTCCTTCGCGCGGCGCCATGGCCGGAAAGAAACACTCCTCCCTCGACCGCGTGCTCGGCCGGCTCGACACGCTGGACTCGGTCAACCTCGCCAACCTCGTGCAGCGGCTGGCGCGTGAACGCGGCTTGTTCGAGGAGATCTTCAACACCCTGCAGGAAGGGGTGCTGGTGATCCGCGACGACGGCGCCATCGAGTACGCCAATCACGCCGCCGGCCGCCTCGTGGGGCTGGGCGAGGACCTCGCGGGCCAGACGCTCTGGCGCCTCGTGCCCGGCCTGCACAACTCCCTCGGGGCCGCGCTCGACGGCGAGGGCGCCGCCGCGCCCATCGTCGCGCGCGAGTTCGAGCTGACTTATCCCGAGGCCCGCGTCGTCCGCCTCTACATGGTGCCCTTCCGCGCGCCCGGCTCCGGCCACGCGCGGCGTTTTGCGGTGATCCTGAGCGACGTCACTAAGGAGCGCGCCTCGACGGAGCGCCGCATCGAGAGCGAGCGCAACTCCTCGATCGTCCTGCTCGCCGCCGGCGTGGCCCATGAGCTCGGCAACCCGCTTAACTCCCTCACCATCCACCTGCAGCTCATCGAGCGCCGGCTGCGGAAGCTGAAGGACGCCCGCGAGGCCGCCGCCCTGGGCGAGTCGCTGCGCATCTGCCGGGACGAGGTCGCCCGGCTCGACGGCATCATCAGCAATTTCCTCGGCGCCATCCGCCCGCAGCCGCCCGACCTCGCCGAGACCGACCTGGGAGCCCTCGTGGCCGAGGTCCTGCGCGTGCAGCACCGCGAACTGGAGGACCGCGGCATCGTCGTCGAGGTCGAGGCCGCCCCCCATCCCGCCGTCCTCGCCGACCGCAACCAGGTCAAGCAGGTCATCTTCAACCTGACCAAGAACGCGATGGAGGCGATGCAACCGGGCGGCAGCCTGCGCATCCGCTCGAGGGCCGACGACGAGTCCGTCTACCTGGCTTTCGCCGACACCGGGGCGGGCATCCGCGCGGAGGAGCTCGGGCGGCTGTTCCAGCCGTATCATACGACGAAGCCCGGCGGCAACGGGCTGGGGCTCATGATCGCGCAACGCATCATGCGCGAGCACGGCGGGCAGGTCGGCATCGAGAGCAAGGAGGGAGTCGGCACCGTGGTGACGCTCCAGTTCCCGCGGCGCGACCGGCGCGCGCGGATGCTCCCAGGCTGACGGGCCGATCGCCCCCGATCAGCGCGAGAGCCGTTCGAACTCCTGCTTCAGGGAGCCGCCGAAGACGTTCTTCAGGACGACCACCTGCTGCTCGCGGCGGCCCCCGCCGCGGACGGCGAGCTTGAGCGGGATCTCGTCGCTGGTGACCCCGAGCTGCGAGATCATCGGATCAAGGGAGGCGCTGCCCCCTGCGGGGATCGTTAGCTTCGGCGGGCGCACGGCGAAGTTGCCCAGGTCGGAATTGACCTCGAGGACCTCGATTTCGAGAGGCTCCTTGCCGCGGTTCTCGAATGCCACCTTGAGCGTGACGGGCGGCATGGGGCTGCCGGCGGCGCGACGGGCGCGGGCCTGGCGGATGTAGTCCTGCATGGCCTCCTTCTGCTCCTCTTCGGAGTCGCCGTAGCCGCCGATGTAGTAGACCTCGGAGAACGCACCGGCGTCGTCGCGCCGGCGCCGGTTCGGGTCATCGAAGGCGCCCTCGACCGGTCCCCCGGCGCCCTTCGCACGGGCGGTGCGGGGGCCGCGGTCGAAACCGCGCGTCACCGTGGCCACGGACGCGAGGGAGCCGCCGAGGAATGTGCCCTCACCGCGCATCGCGACGGGACGCTCGACGGTCGCCGAGCGGCCGGCCTCCTCGAGCATGAGGTCGCGGGGCGCCGGGCCTGAACCGCAGCCGCCGGCGGCGAGGGAGAGGACGGCGAGCAGCGCAAGGGCGGCGGGGGAGGGGGCTTTCACCTGGGAATTCATCGGGAACAGGGCGCGCAGACGAGGCGAACCGCGCCGCAAAGGCAAGGTCGCGCGTCGCGCGCCGTATCTTTCCGCGCTCCGGGGCGTCTTGCCGGGCGGACGAACGCGGGAAGCATGGATGAGACCGCCACGACACACCTTGCCGATCTGGTTCGCCGCGCGCAGCGCGGCGAGGAGGCGGCGCTGCATGAGCTCATCGTGGCCTACCAGAACCGTGTCGCCGGCTTCGTGTTCGCGATGACCAACCGGCGGGACCACGTCGAGGACCTGTCCCAGCAGGTCTTCATCAAGATGGTGCGGGCCATCGCGGGCCTGCAGGCGCCGTCGCAGTTCGAGTCGTGGCTGTTCCGGCTCGCGCGCAACACCTGCATCGACCAGCTGCGCCGGCAGAAGCTGCGGCGCATCTTCCTGCCCTTCGCCGCGGAGCACGAGAACATCGCCGAGCCGCCGGGGGCGGTCGACACCGAGGAACTCGACGCGCTCCGCCACGCGCTGGCCCAGCTGCGCCCGCAGGACCGCGCCCTCCTGGCCCTCGTCCAGGAGGGTCGCAGCCATGCGGAGATCGCCGAGATCCTCTCCACCAGCGTCGCAGCGGTGAAGGCTCGCCTGCACCGCGCCCGCGAACATCTTCGCGATCACTACCAGCCCGACCATGAACCCTGAGGAAAAAGCCTGGAACGACCTGCGGGCCGCCGCCGCTTCCCGTCTCCCCCCGGGCTTCGCCGCCGGCGTCGTCCGCTCGGCCCGCGGGCCGGGCGCCGACGCTTGGTTCCGACTGCGCGAGGCGGCCGCCGCCTGCATCCGGCCCGGCTTCGCCGCCCGGGTCCTGCGCGCCGCGCGCGAGGCGGCCGTCGCGCCCTCCTACGCCAGTCAGCTGGCCCTCAGCGCGTTGACCGTGGCCCTCTGCCTCGCGGCCGTGGTGCTTTTCCATGAGCGCAACCAGCGTCTCGCGGACGAACGCAACCTCGCCGAGTGGCGCGCCATCGTGGCCTTCGCCCGCGAGCTCGACGTGCCGGCCCGATGAGCCAGCGTACCTTCCTATCCCTGCTCACGGTCGGCGTCTTCGCCGCCGGTTATGGCGCGCGCCTCTTCACCGAGCCTTCCCAGCCGGTGCCGCCGGCCCCCGCCGCTTTGGCGCGGGAGTTTGCCGTGCCCGGCCCCGCCGTGGGCGAGCGGCGGCAGCGCCAGCTCGACCGCGCGCGGCTGGTGGCGGAGATCGGCAAACTCCGACCGCAGATCGAGGCGTACAACGCGCAGATGCAGGAGATCGATGCCGAGTTCGACCGCGCCTTCGTCGCCCTCCTCGGTCCCGTGCAGCGTGAGAAGCACGCCGCCTTCCAGCGCCGCATGGCTGAACGCGACGCCAAGCGCGTCGCCAGCCGCGAGCCGCTTTCCGACGAGGAGATCTTCCGCGAGCAGGACCGCTCGATGACCTGGGTCTACTGGAAGGTCACCGTCACCCCTCGCCTGGAGATGCTCACCCGCGAGTACGGGCTCGACGCGGCGCAGCAGTCGGAGACGCGCGCGCTGCTCACGCTGCGGCGCAGCAAGTTCATGGCGCTCTTCGATTCGACGCCGCACCTCAGCATCCGGCTCAGCGGGCTCGCGCCGCTCATCGAGCGCGTCGCGCCCCCGGCGACCGGGCCCTGAGGCGTCGCCCCGCTTTAGGCTGGAGCCGCGCGCCGCCGCGCGCACCGTGGCCGGCGATGCCGAAGTCGCCGCTCGCCGGTCTCAACGTGCTCCTGCTGGAGGACGACACCCTGCTGCGCCGCCGCCTCACGGGATTCCTCGAGTCGGAAAAGGCCGAGGTCACCGCGGTGAACTCGATCTCGGCGGCCCGCCGGGCTCTGGCCGAGCTCCCGTTCGAGGCCGCGCTGATCGACGTCAACCTTCCCGACGGGCGCGGCACCGACCTGCTGCGCGACCAGGCCTTCGCCCCGACGACCACGGTGATCGTCATGACCGCCGAGGGCGCGGTGGCCGGCGCCGTCGAGGCCCTGCGGGCCGGCGCCGCCGACTACCTGGTCAAGCCCTTCGATCCCGAGGAACTTTCGCTGCGCTTCGTCCAGGCGAGGCGGACGCGGCAGGCGAGGCGGGCCGACGAGCACCGGCGCGGCCAGGAAAGCGAGCTGATCTTCGGGCCCAGCCTGGCGGGCGTGCGTGAGCAGCTCGTGCGGATCACGACCGCCGACCGCCGCCTGGGGGACAACCTGCCGCCAGTCCTGATCGAGGGTGAGACGGGCACGGGTAAGACCGCCTTCGCGCGCTGGATCCACCGCAACGGGCCGCGCGCCGATGAACCGCTCGTCGAGCTGAACTGTTCCGCGCTGCCCGAATCCCTCGCCGAGTCGGAACTGTTCGGTCACGAGCGGGGAGCCTTCACCGACGCGAAGGCCGGCCGCATCGGCCTGCTGGAGGCCGCCGACGGCGGCACGCTTTTCCTCGACGAGCTGCCCAGCCTAGCGCCGGTGCTGCAGGGCAAGCTGCTGACCGCAATCGAGGACCGCACGGTCCGCCGCGTGGGCGCGTCGCGGTCCCTGCCGGTGGACGTGCGGATCATCGCAGCGACCAACGCCGACTTGGGGTCGATGGTGGCGGCGGGCAAGTTCCGCGCGGATCTCATGCACCGCCTGGATCTGTTCCGCGTTCGGCTGCCCCCCTTGCGCGAGCGCGGAGATGACATCCTCACGCTGGCGGAAGAGATGCTGGCGCGGGTCTGCCGCCGTTACGGGCAAAAGACCCCGGCCATCCCGGCCGCGGGCCGCCGACGGCTGTTGGCACACCGTTGGCCGGGAAACGTCCGCGAACTCTCCCACGAGATCGAACGCGCGGTGGTGCTAGGAGGCGAAGGCGCTCTGTCCTTCGCTCATCTCGGTGCGGGCTCCGCTCCGGCGGAGGGCTCCCGCGACGGCGGCCTCCTGCGGGCGGACTTCGTCTTCCCGGAATCGGGTTTTTCGATGGACGGGGTGATCGACGAGATGGTGCTGCGGGCACTGCGCCAAGCCGACGGGAATGTCTCCGCGGCGGCCCGCCTGCTGGGCGTTTCGAGGGACGTGGTCCGCTACCGACTGAAAGGCGTTCAGTCACAGCCGGGTGTCGGGGGAAATTCCCCAGGTGTTGAGGATTGATGGGGTTGTGTCCCCGTGGAATCGGCCGGTGCGGGCTGGGTCTGAAAGATCATAAAAATATCATGAAAAGGCACTTAAGTGCTTTAACAAAGGTTGGCACGTCGTCTGCAAAGGGTCGAGGTGTGATCGGTTTGTCCCAAATTTTCCTCCGGTTGGCGCGGTCCCTTGTCGCCGCCGGCGTGGTGCTGGCTTCGGGCGTCGCGCTCGGGGCCGATGCCGCGGTGAAGCCGGCGGTCTCGGCCGAGTTGTCCAAGTTGGTTGATCTGTCGAACCAGCAGCGCGACCGGATGATCGCCGAGCATGACGCCTTGGCGCGGCAGCTCAGGGATGCGACCGAGGAGAAGCGTCGGGAAATTTACGAGAAGATGAGCGAGCAGAAGAAGGCCTTCGAGGCCGCCCAGAGCGCGCTCCACAAGCGCATCCGGGAGGAGCAGCGGGCGCAGCGCTCGCTCCAGCGCTCGCGGTGATTTTTTTCAGTCCAGCGTAATATCAGTCACAGGGGGCGGCCGTCCTGCGGCCGCCCCCATGTTTTTTCACCCGGTCCGGTCGCGCGATCATGGCTTGTCGGTCGGCTTCCTCCGCCGCAGCGTCCCGGGCTTGCCGCTTGAGAACCGTCCGTCGAGTTCCGTGCCTGCCGCTCCTCGCCGCGCTCGCCGCCGCGGCCGGCGCGGCGCCGGCGCTTCCCCCGCTTCCCGCCTGGAGCTCATCGGCCGCCGTCGAATCCGCCTTTGGATACAAGGACAACCTCCTGCTGAGCGCGGCGGGCGAGGAGCGCAGTTCCTTCCTGCGGGGCAGCGCCGAGTTTCTGCTCATGCGCGTGCCGACCGGTTCCTTGGAGTACTCGTCGTTCGCGCAGGCCGAGGGCACCCGCTTCCTGCAGGGGAGGACGGTGCGCAACGAGGCCCGCGTGTGGCTGCGCAACGAGGCGGGCTGGCGCCCCGGGCCGCAATGGGAGGTGCACCTGCCCGTCACCGGCTATTACGACGACAAGGTCTTCGACCAATCCGACACCGAACTGGAGCGCTTGACCGCCGTGCTCCGCGTCTTCGGCGCGGTCGCGGGGCCCGCCCTCCGCTGGGATTTTCACCGCAGCGCCTGGCTCGAGGCGGAGACTTCGGGCCAGCGCGAGAAGTTCGCCGACCATGGCAACGACGCCTGGACCCGCCATGCATCGATCCGCGTCAGCGTGGCCCCGCACCCCGGGCTCGAGGCGGGCGTCGGGCTGAACTCCCGTTGGCGGGACTTCGACTTCCGTTCCCAGTACTCCGCCGCCGGCCGGATCCTTCCCGGCACCTCGCTGCGGACGCGCGAGGACGAGGCCGACCTGCGGGTGACCTTCCGCCGAGGGGGAGTCTCACCGTGGCAGGTGGCGCTGCGCGCGGGGCTGCTTGATTACCGCGACAACGGTTCCGGTTACTTCGACCGGCGGGAAGTCCAGCTCGAGCCCGAGTTCTCGTGGCGGCCGGCGGACTGGGAACTCCGGCTGCGGGGAGCCGCGCGCCGCGTGGAGTTCGGCGTGCAGACGGTCGGGGTGGGCTTGAACCCGGCGCCGCGGATCCGCGACGAGCACGAGGTCGACCTGCGCGTCGAGCGGCGCCTGCGCCCGGGATGGTCGCTCTTCGCCGCCTTCCGCTGGGAGCGTGCCCGCTCCAACGAGCGCATCGCCTCCTACGTCGTGAACGAAGGCTTGCTCGGCCTGCGTCGAAGCTGGGAAAAGTGAGGGACTCCCCGCCGCGATGCCGTCCGCCGATCTTCCGCCGTCCACGAGTCATCGGGCCGCGGCGGTCGGCCTGGGCCTGACGGTCCTGGTTTTCGGTGCCGCCGTGGCCGCGGCCACGCTGCGTCTGCGTTCGGGCCTCCGGGAGCAGATCCTCAACCGGGAGGCGGCCACGCTGGCGGCGGTCGCCTCGATGCAGCTGGACAACAGTGCGGCCGAGTACGGCACCGCCGCGGTGGGAGAGGTGCCCGGCGCGCTCCTCGTCGCGGTGCTCAAGGCCGCGCGCCTCCGGGGTGTCGCGGCGGTGAGGGTCTTCGACGCGCGCGGGCAGGTGAACTCGTCGGACGGTCTTGTCGGCGCCCTTCCTCCGCCCAAGTCGGCGGATTGGCTCCGGGTCTCGCGGGGCGAGGCGTTCGCCCGGCTCATGGAAGGGGCTTCTCCGGAGGAAATTCTCCTTGCCGATCCGGAATCCGGTCTGGTCGAGGCATGGGTGCCCCTGCACCGCGGCGGGTCCGAGCTGCAGGCGGGTGCGGCCCAGTTCTTCCTGGCAGCGGCCCCGGTGCGAGCGGAGCTCGCGACCCACGATGATCGCCTCTGGCTGCAGGCGGCCATCGCGTGGGCGGCCGGCTCCTGCGTGATCGTCATCGGCGTGGCTTGGGGATTCCGCCGCCTCGCCGCGGCCAACCGTCAGCTCGCGGCCCGCACCACGGACCTGGAGCGCGCCAACCGCGAACTGGTTCTCTCGGCGAAGACCTCGGCGCTCGGCGCCGTCGCCGCTCATCTCGTCCATGAGCTCAAGCATCCGATCGCCGGCCTGGAGCAGATCGTGGCGGCGCAGGGCTCCGGCGCGACGGGGGACGTTGGCTCGGAGCAGGCCACCGCCTCGGAGCTCACGCGGCGCCTCCGCGCGATGGTGAATGACGCGGTCGGGGTGATGCGCGATGAGCACGCGGGCGCCCGCTTCGACCTCTCCTGCGAGGAACTGTTCGAGGTGGTGGGTGCCCGTGCGGGACCAGAGCTGGCGCGGGCCGGCGTGCGGTTCAGGACGGAACCGGCGCCGGGCGTGCGCGTCGATGGACGTCGCGCGAACCTTGCGATGCTCGTCCTCAAGAACCTCATTCAGAACGCCGCCGAGGCCACGCCCCGGGGCGGAGAGATCCGGGTGCGCGGCTCCGTCGGTTCCGACGGCGCGCTGGAGTTCCTGGTCGAGGACGAGGGATCGGGCCTGCCCGAGTCGGTGCGCGACCGCCTGTTCGAACCCTGCGTCTCCACGAAGCCCGGCGGGAGTGGCATCGGCCTCGCCCTCAGTCACCGCATCGCGCGGCAGGCCGGCGGCCGGCTGGAATTGGCCGATTCGGGCGCCCGGGGAACCCGCTTCCGCCTTGTGTTGGAAAAGGAGGCGTGATTCCTGCGCAGCCTGCGCATTCCGCTGACATTCCTAGCGGCGCGGGCACCTTTCTCCCGCCGGAGCAGGCAAGACGCGCGCATGGCCGCCGGTCGCCTGCTGGCGTTCGTCGCTTGTCTCCTCGCCGCGCGCCTTCCCGCGCAGGACGGGAGCCTGCACTGGGCCCTGACGCTCCAGGGGTGGTCCGTTTCGTCGCCGGCGGTCAGCCCCGACGGCGGCACCGTGTATGTGGGCGTGGAGACGCGGACGGCCGGCCGCCTGATCGCCGTCGGCTCCGATGGGGCGGTGCGGTGGAGCTCGCTCCGCCCCGACGGCATCAGCGCCTCGCCGGCCGTGGGGCCGGACGGGACCGTCTTTGTGGGCTGCTACGACGGTAAACTGTACGCCCTGAATCCGGCGAATGGTTCCCTCCGCTGGCAATACGACGCGGGCTCCTTCATCGTGAGCTCTCCCGCGGTGGACGGGGACGGCGGCCTCTACTTCGGGACGGGTGACGGCCGTTTGCACGCCGTCGACGCCCGGGGCCTGCGCCGTTGGACCTACCAGACCGGCGACTGGATCGAGTCATCTCCGGCGATCGGCGCGGACGGTACCGTTTACTTCGGTTCGCGCGACCGGTCCTTTTACGCGCTCGCTGCCGATGGTCGGGAGAAATGGCGTTTCGCGACCTCCGGACGACTCACCTCCTCGCCCGCGCTCGGCGCCGATGGAACCATCTACTTCGGAAGCGCCGACCAGCGGCTGTACGCACTCCAGCCCGACGGGCGCAAGCGGTGGGACTACTTCACGAACGGCGAGATCCAGGCTTCGCCGGTCCTTGGCGCCGACGGGACGGTCTATTTCGCCGCTCTCGACACCCACTTCTACGCGCTGGACCCGGCCGCGGGGGCGCTGCGCTGGCGCACACCGCTGGAGACCAACAGCGTCTCCTCGGCCGCGGTGCGCGCCGACGGCGCGATCATCCTTGGGGCGGATGACGGATTCATGCGCGCGCTCGACCCGGCGAACGGCTCGGTGCTCTGGCGCTTCGACACCCGCAAGGCCGTGCCGGACGATACCATCGAGTCCTCGCCGCTCGTGGCGCCCGACGGTTCCGTCTACTTCACCTCGCTTGATGGAAAATTGTACAAGTTGCGCGGCAACGGCCTCGGGCTTTCGGATGTGTCGAACTGGCCCTCGTTCCGCGGTGACGCGCAACGCACCGGCCGCGTGCGCTTCGGCGTGGAGGCGGGCCGGCTGCTGAACCTTTCGGTGCGCGCGCCGGTAGGGGATACCGAAACCCTGATCGCGGGATTCGTGGTGCAGGGCGTGGCCGCGAAGGCCTACCTGCTGCGCGGCGTGGGGCCGGGCTTGGGCTCTTTCGGCGTGACCGACTTCCTGCCTGATCCGCGGCTCGAACTCTACGCGGGATCCGCGCTGATCGGCGGCAACGACAACTGGGAGGAGGCGCGGCCCGGTCTCTCGGTGGTCGATACCGCGGCGGCGGTCGGCGCCTTTCCCCTCGGTCTCGGCAGCCGCGATGCCGCCATCGTCGTGGCGTTGCCGCCCGGGCCGTATTCGGCGCACCTGCGTCCGGCCGGAGGTGGCGGGGTTGCGCTCCTGGAGGCTTATGACGCGATCGGCGGCGACCCCGGAAGCCGATTCATCAACCTGTCCCTGCGGGGCCGGGCCGGGTCCGGCGAATCCGTCCTGATCGCCGGGGTCGTGGTGGGTGGCACGGGCTCCGTTAACCTGCTGGTGCGCGCGGTGGGACCCGGCTTGGCCGCCTTCGGGGTAGAGGGCGTCCTCGCGCGCCCGCGGCTGTCCCTCTACCGCGGTGTTTCGTTGATTCGCTCGAACGAAGGATGGTCTTCGGTACCGTTTGCGGCCGACCTTGCGGGGGCGGCCCGCGCGGTCGGTGCCTTTCCGCTGCCGCAGGGTAGTGCCGACTCCGCCCTGGTGGTCATCGTCCCGCCCGGTCCCTACACCGTTCATGTTTCGGGCGTCGATAGTTCCGTCGGCGAGGTGCTGGCCGAGGTCTACGTCCTGCGTTGAGGCGCATCGGAGCCGCGGGGGGGAAACTGCTTGCCACTCCCGCACGGCGGGATGGACACTTCTCGGCTTCCCTCCCAGCAAACCACGCGGGCTCGAACCCGCTTTTCCGGACGACATGGACGACAACGCCTCGAAAGAGAACCCGCCTGCGACTGACTTCAACAAGCTCGACCTGAGTCAGCTCCAGGGCTTCAGCTTCGGTACGCAATGGACCCAGGACAAGGTGGTCCAAGGCGACCGGCGTCCGTCCGACGAGCGTCCCCGCCGCGATGGCGGCGGCTTTGAGCGCCGCGATCGCCGCGGCTTCCGGCGTCCCGCCGGCCCCGACGGCGGCGGAGATGCCGGTCCGGGTGGCGGCCCTCGCCGGGATGAGGGGGGTGAACGTCGGTTCCGCTCCGGCCCCGGTGAGTTCCGCGGCGGCCCCCGCCGCGACGGCGGTCCGCGCGAAGGCGGCGGCGAACAGCGCGGAGGTTTTCGCCGCGGTCCCGGCGGCGCGCCCTTCGGGGGTCGTGGCGGTCCGGAGCGCGGCCCGTACGAGAGCCCGTATTTCACGGCCACGTTCTACCCCGAGGACGCGAGCTTCAACACGCTGGTCCAGACGATCCGCAAGTCCTGCCGCACGGTGGAGCTCTTCGAGATCGCCCGCACCGTCGTGGCCAAGAACGACCGCTTCATCGTCGTGCTCGGGCACCGTGCTCCCGCCGCCGCGCCGGGTGGCCCGGCCCCCGCGGCCGAGCCGGCGAAGCCGATGTTCCACATCTCGGTGCCGGACGGCATTCCCTTCGACAGCGACGAGGCGGCGGTCGCGCACGTCATGGGCGCGCATCTGGACAAGTTCTTCGACCGCGCCGAGGTCGAGGTGGAGCCGCCCAAGGGCAGCTTCCAGGTGATCAACCGTTGCAGCGTCACCGGCGAACTCCTCGGGCCGCCGAATTACCACCGCTACAACCAGATCGTGCAGCAGCACTACGCGTCGCGCCTCAGCGGCCGCATGGGCCCAGACGCGTTCCGCAGCCGCATCGAGACCGTCCGCGATCCCGAGATCGTGAACCAGTGGCTGGCGAAGATGCGCAAGACCACGCGCTTCACTTGGAAGCTGACGCCGGCCGCCCCCGCGGCCGAGGCCACCGCTCCCGCCGCCGACGCGCCCGCCCCCGCGGAAGGGGCTGCGCCCGCGCCCGCCGCGCCGTTCTTCGACACCGCCGAGGACGCCCGCCTGCATCTGCTGACCCACGCGCGCGACAAGGTCGTGCGCACCTCGGAGAACGCCCGCTTCGCCGGTCGCCTGCTCGAGACCCTGCCCCCCGGAGAAATCCGCCGCGCGGTCGAGGGCTCGCTCGAACGGCAGCGTCGCTTCCCGCTCGACACCGCGAACGGCCTGCGTGGCCGTCTCCGTCGCGAGCACTTCACCATCTTCAAGAAGGGCTCCAAGGGCGTGTCCTACGTCTGCGCCGTGAAGCGCAAGTTCCGCGTGCCGGGGCAGACGTTCTCCGACAGCATCGGTGCGCTGATCGCCTTCATCGAGGCCAACCCGATGGTGCGCGCCGGCGAGTTGCCGGTGAAGTTCCTCGGCATCAAGCCCGCCGAAAAGCCCGCGGAAACCCCGGCGGCGCCCGCCCCCGTCGAGGGGGCCGCGGCTCCCGAAGCCTCGGCGAATCCGGCTCCCGTGCCTGAGGCTGCCCCCGCGAAGTCCGAGGAGATGACCGTTGAGGACCGCGCCCGGCTCGCCCGGCTGCAGGGCGACCTCGTCTGGCTGGTTCGGGAAGGCTACGTGACCGAGTTCATCGATGGCCGCCTGTTCGCCCCGCCCGTGATGGTCGAGGCGCGCAAGAAGGAGATCGAGGCCGAGGAGCACGATCCCGAGAACTTCCCGGAGTCCCCGGCTTCGGCCGAAGCTCCCGCGGAGGCTGAGTCGGCCCCGGCGGCCGAGGCGGTGGCGGAATCCGCTCCGGTCGTTGAGCCGGCTCCCGAGGTTCCTCCGGCCGGAGAGCCTCCCGCGCAGGGCTGATCGTTCGAACGCCGCTTGCCGGCATTCTCAGGGCCGCAGGCGCACGTCGTGCGCCTGCCCGGCCCTGATTCCGAGATCGAGGTGCAGGGCGCCGGCGGGCAGCCAGCCGGCGACCTTTTCCGGCCACTCGACGGCAAGGCACCATGGCGGCTCCATGAAGTCCTCCAGCAGCAGGTCCTCGACCTCGCGGGCGGTTTCGAGCCGATAGGCGTCCAGGTGGAGCAGGTTTACGCGGCCGCGGTGCAGCGTGAAGACGTTGAAGGTCGGGCTCGTGACCGCGCCCGTCACCCCGAGCCCGTGCGCGAGGCCCTGCACGAAGGTCGTCTTGCCGACGCCGAGGTCGCCGTGCAGCGCGAGGGTCGTCGCGGGTGGCAGCGCGGCCCCGAGTTCCGCGGCGAGGGCGCGCGTTTCCTCCGCCGAATGCGTGGTCACCCCCGCGCGCAGCCTATCGAAAATGCTCGTAGCCATGAAGCGAGGCGGTGAACGGGTCTCGGGTCCGGCCTTTTCCGGCGCGCCGGAATGAGCCGATGCAGGTGAGGCGGATGCGCGGGAAGCGCCGGTGCCAGGCTGACTCGAACGCGGCACGGTCGGCGCGCGCGGATAACGTGAAGACGAGCTCGTAATCCTCGCCCTCGGACAGCGCCGAGCGAACCGATGCGCCGGAGCGCAGCGGCAGGGACGCGACGTCCAAGTCCGCGACCGATCCGCGCGGGGTCAGGGAGCCGAGGTCCTTCGCGAGGCCGTCGCTCACGTCCATCATCGACCGCACTTCCTTCCTGCCCGCGAGCCAGGCGCCTTCGGAGAGGCGAGGGGTGAACGCGTGGTGGTGTCCGCTGGCGCGGCTGTTTCCCAGCTCGCCGGTGACGTAGATTCGGTCTCCCGCCCGAGCTCCGGAACGAGTGAGGACGCGTTCGCCGGTGGCGGAGCCGAGCAGGGTCAGGCTCGCCGCGAGGGCGCCCGGCGACTCGGCGAGGTCGCCGCCCACGAGCTTCACCCCGTGGCGGCGGGCGGTCGTGGCGAGGCCGCGGTAAAACCGCTCGAGCCAGCGGATGCGAACGCGGGAATCGAGCATCACCGCGAGGACGGCGGCCCGCGGCCGGCCTCCCATCGCGGCGATGTCGCTGAGGTTGCGCTTGAGGAGCTTGGCGCCGACGTCTTCCGGACGAAGGGAGTCGTCGAAGTGGCGTCCACGGATGACGGGATCGACGGTGATGAGCTCGCGGCCGCGCGGGGCGGCGAGGACGGCGCAGTCGTCGCCGATGCCGAACGGCGCGCGGGGCGAAGTGGCGCCGAGCCAGCGCCGGATCGCGGCGATGAGGCGCTGCTCGCCGAGGGCGGCGATGGAATCCCGTTGGCGGCGCGCGAACGGATGCACGGCTCAGGGGGTGAACCCGGCGAGGATGACCCCGACGGTGTTCAGGTTGAAGCAGGCGTGGGCGACGATGACGGTGCCGATGCGGCCGGTGCGCTCGTAGGCGAGGGAGAGGAGCACCGCGAGCGCGAGCAGGGGGGCGAGGCTGACGAGCCCCTGCAGCGTCGACCAGCTCACGTGCATGACGGCGAAGACCGTCGCCGGCAGCAGCACCGCCGCCCAGCGCGGAAGGCGGCCGCGCAGCAGCCGGAAGAGGCCGGCGCGGAAGACGAGTTCCTCGGTGACGGGGGCGACGACGACCGCGAGGACGAGCATCCCCGCGAGGAGCCAGGGAGAGCCGACGTTGGCGAAGAGCGTGACGAGGTCCTGCTTGTGCACGGGCAGCCCTAGCCAGCGGAGCAGCTGTTCCCAGGCGGAGCCGGTCACGACGACGACGGGAAGGGAGATGAGGAAGATCACGAACCCGTCGCGCAGCACGTGGGCGGGCAGCGGATTCCGCAGGAAGGCGGTGCGCTCCACGCGCAACCGGAAGAGCGCCGCGCCGGCGAGCATGCCGAGCTGCGCTCCGGCTCCGTTGACGATCATCGCGGCCTCGCCGCCGAGGTTGAGACGGGCGAGGCCGGCGAGCTGCGCCGCGAGCGCGGAGGCGAGGAAGCTCGCCGTCGTCACGAAGAAGAGGAAGACGAAGACGTCGATGCCGGCGAGGTTGACCGGTAGCAGGGCCGCCGGCGGGCGGGAGGCTCGTGCCCCGGGGGAGAGCACGAGCCGCCAGAGCAGGAACGCGCCCGCCCCCACGAAGGCGACCTCGAGGGCGCCGACGGCGTAGGTGAGGGCGGCGGGCATGGTGCGCGGAACGTTGCGGCGGCCGGGGCGCGACGCAACGCGGGAGAGCCCCGACGGATCAGCGCGCGACGATCCGGCCGTCGGCGTAGACCGCGCGGCCGGCGACAAACGTCTGCCGCACCCGCCCGGTCAGCTTCTGCCCGTGCCAGGGCGAATTGCTCGACTTGCTCTGGCCGGCGCGGGCGTCGTAGGTCCAGGTCTCGTCCGGGTCGAACAGGCAGAGATCGGCCTCGGAGCCGGGGGCGAGGGTGCCGCCGGGCAACTTGAAGAGCCCCGCGGGGCGCCGCGTCATCAGGTCGATCACGAACGGCAGGCGGAAGCGGTTCTGGCGCACCAGCACCCCGAGCGTGACGGGCAGCGCGGTCTCGAGGCCGAGGATGCCGTTGGGAGCGAAGTCGAACTCCTTGTCCTTCTCGTAGTCGGTGTGCGGGGCGTGGTCGGTGGCGACGATGTCGATCGTGCCGTCGCGGAGCCCCGCGATGAGGGCGCGCCGGTCCTCCTCGGTGCGGAGCGGCGGGTTCATCTTGAAGTTGGTGTCGTAGGTGCCGAGCGCCTCGTCGGTGAGCGCGAGGTGGTGCGGGGTGGCCTCGGCGGTGATGCGCACGCCGCGGGCCTTGGCCCGGCGGATGATGTCGACCGAGTGGCGCGAGGAGATGTGCTGCAGGTGGATGTGGGCGCCGGTGTGTTCGGAGAGGATGGCGTTGCGCGCCACGATGAGGTCCTCGGCGGCGTTGGGCCAGCCGCGCAGCCCGAGCCGCGTGGAGACGACGCCCTCGTTCATCACCGCGCCCTGCGTCATCGAGTGGTCCTGGCAGTGGTCCATCACCGGCAGGTCGAACATGCGCGCGTATTCGACCGCGCGGCGCATGAGGTCGTTGGACTGCACGCAGTCGCCGTCGTCGGTGATCGCGACCACGCCGGCCCGCCGCAGGGAGCCGATCGGCGCGAGGGCCTGGCCCTTCATGCCGACGGTGATGCAGCCGGTGGGGTGCACGCG
>JBBAVH010000048.1:0-23139 GCA_040397825.1 Opitutaceae bacterium | reverse complement strand
CGAAGTCGAACTCCACCACGCGGCGAAAGGCGCCGGAGCGATCCATCGTGCCCTCCATCGCGACGCGGTAGTACTGCCAGCCGGAGAGCCCGCTGCGCAGGCTGCGC
The DNA here is from genome assembly GCA_040397825.1 of Opitutaceae bacterium. Taxonomy (GTDB): domain Bacteria; phylum Verrucomicrobiota; class Verrucomicrobiia; order Opitutales; family Opitutaceae; genus ER46. Next base: position 23,032 of record JBBAVH010000048.1, on the reverse strand, counting down.
TGGCGGATGGGATACGAGAACGACAAACGGATCCGCGCGTGGAAGGAATCGATCTTCCGCTGATACTTGATCAGGAGCCGACGCAGGGTCTCGAAAGTGAAGACTTCGTCCTCATGCTCGTAGAACGACCGCATGATCCGGCCCATGTTGATGCCCTTCAGGCCGGCCTGCAGGGAGACGGTGCCGGTGACGGAAGTCTCGAGCGTGACGACGCGGCCCGCGGCGGTGCGGAAACGCAGCGGCAGCCGGAAATTGGCGCAGCCGACCTGCTGGATGGGAACGCGCGCGCCCTCGGCGGCATTCACCGCCTCCATCATGTCGGGCAGGGAGGCGAGGTACTCGGCGTCGGGACTGAACCCGGCGTCGAAGCTTCGGCCCATGAGGGGCGGCACGCCGCCGCCCGTCTCATGGAGGAACATCGGTTTTTTCTTCATCTCGTTTTTGTGGGCGGGTGGCGCGGGGCGGGCGGTTGGGGGACGATAACAACCGCGACCGGCTCCGTTGCCCCCTGTTCAGGGGGGAGCGTCGGGGCCGAAGAAGTCGGCGAAGTTGCGCGGCGTCTCGTACAACCGCACGCGGTGGAGTTTCGCCCGCGGCGGCAGCAGCGGGGCGATCTCGCGCCAGAAGGCGATGACAAGGTTCTCGGTGGAAGGGATGGTGCCGCGCAAGAAGTCGACCTCGTCGTTGAGGTTGCGGTGATCGCATTTGTCCACGACCGCCTGGTGAAGGATGCGCTTCAGGTCGGAGAGATCCATGATGTAGCCGGTCTCAGGGTCGGGCCGGCCCTTCACCGTGACCTCGAGGACGTAGTTGTGCCCGTGCCAATGCGGGTTGGTGCAGAGGCCGTAACGGGCCTGGTTCCAGGCGAGGCTGCGGTTCGGATTATGGAGACGGTGCGCCGAATTGAAGTGCACCTGCCGCGTGATGTGGACCGTGCCCTCCAGCACCAGCGGGTAGCGCTGGGCGGGGCGGCGGCGGGTGTTCTTGGCGGGCATGAGGGCGAGACCCGTACCAGAATAAATCCCCCGGTCAACCGTTGCGGCTGGGGCGCGCCCGCACGCCGGTCGACATTGAAGGGCGGCGAATGGAGGTTCGCGGGGCGGCTGCGAGGATGTGATCCGCCGAAAGGATACCCGACCGACCCATGAAGCGGGAAGCCGCGTCCATGTAGGTTTCGCAATGCGCAAGGCGTCCTCAGTCCCGACGGACCTTGGGCTTGTGGCGGGAGGCAACCGCACCCAGCGTGAACCCGCCCGTCCCACGCATGAAGATCCGCAAAGTCCTCGTCACGGCCGCCAACCCCCGCCAGCGCACCCTGCCGTTGCAGACGCTGATCGACCCGCGCGGCGAGCCGAAGTCCGCCCTGCAGGTCGTCCTCGAGGAGGCGGCCGGAGCCGGCATCGAGGAATTCGGCGTGGTGGTCTGCCCGGGTGACGAACGCGCCTACGGCGAGGCCTGCGGCGGTCTGCGCGAGCGGGTGCGCTTCATCCCGCAGGAGTCCGCGCGGGGCTACGGCCACGCGGTCCTCTGCGGCCGGGACTTCATCGGCGGCGAGCCCTTCCTCCACCTGGTCGGCGACCATCTCCCCGTCTCCCACACCGCGACCAGCTGCGCGCGGCAGCTGATCGACGTCGCCGCGGCCGAGGATGCGACGGTCTCCGCCGTCCAGCCCACGCGGGAGAGCCAGCTCACGTCCTTCGGGGCCGTCGGCGGCCGGCTCGTCGGCGGCGAGCGCCCGCTTTATCAGGTTGAATCCGTCCTCGAGAAGCCCACGCCGACCGTCGCGGAGCAGCAGCTGATCGTGCCGGGGCTGCGCGCCGGGCAGTACCTTTGCTTCTTCGGCATGCACGTGCTGGGGCCCGGCATCTTTTCGCTGCTGGAGGAATTGGCCCGCGCGGAGCCCGGTCGCCCGCTGGGGCTCTCCCCCGCGCTGCACCTGCTCGCCGCGCGGAGCCGCCACCTCGCGCTCAGCGTGGCGGGACGCCGTTTCGACATCGGCGCCCCGTACGGACTGCTCTTCGCGCAACTCGCGCTCTCCCTCTCGGGCCGCGACCGCGACCGCGTCCTCACGCAGCTGGTCGAGTTGCTCGCCGTGCGCGCCGACTGAGAGAAGGGACCCATGCCCGCAACCCTCGTCGACATCATCGGCTCGGAGGATCCGGCCGTCCGCGACACGCCCGTCGAAGGCTGGTGCAAGGGCCGCGGAGCGGAGGAGTTGCTCGCGGCCTGCCGTGAACTGGACGTCTACCGGCGCCGGGAAACCAACCTGTACCGCCGGGTGCGCGCACTGTTCTTCCTCTCGGCGATCCACCGCTACCATCTGCCCGCGCTGACGGGCCTCGCGCGCGCGGGACGCGTTCCCCACGACGGCTTCCGGCACCTGCTGGAGCGGCGCTTCGAGGAGGCTATCACGGTCTTCCTGCGGGCGCAGGAGGAGTCGGGGCCGAGCGAGACCCTCTCGAGCGCACTCGCGGCGGCGCACCACGCGCTGGCTTTCCAGACCCTGGCCGACCAGGTGCGCCGCACGGTGCGCTCCACCCGCGGCAACGCGTGGATGTTCCGTCTCGGCCACCCCGAGGACCAGCCGCTGCGCGTGCGCCGCGAACTGCTGGCGCCGGCGGCCGACGCGGCGGCCTTTCCCCTGCTGCGGGAGCTGACGGCGGTGCGCATGGACCTGACGCATTGCGGGTGGAGCGACATCTTCTTCCTCGGGATGGATTTCCCGGAAGGCGCGCGGGTGCTCAACGTCTCGATCGACCTAGGGGTGCACGGACGCGATCCCGCGCCACGGCCGCCGGTCGAGGCGTATTTCCGCGTGATCCCGGAGCCGGTGATCCGGCTCGCGAGCGTCGACCTTGAGACGCAGGCCACGCTGGCGACGATCGATGACGTCTTCGACTTCGGCCGGGACCACCTCGGGCTGCTGAAGGCGGCGATCATCGCGGCCGGCATCGTGCCGCCCGGCATCGAGCGCTCGGGCGCCGGCCTCGCGGAACTGCTCGGGGCGGTGTTCGGCCACGGGCGCGGCTTCGAGCTGGTGAGCAACGTGAACCGCATCCCGAAGGGCTCGCGGCTGGCGGTTTCCACCAACCTGCTCGGCGCGCTGATCGGCGCGTGCATGCGGGCGACCGGGCAGATCGCCTCGCTCGAGGGGCCGATGACCGAGACGGAGCGGCGGATGGTCGCCGCGCGGGCGATCCTCGGTGAATGGCTGGGGGGCTCGGGCGGCGGCTGGCAGGACTCGGGCGGACTCTGGCCGGGCATCAAGCTGATAGAAGGAGCGCCCGCGGTACCCGGCGACCCGGAGCACGGCGTGAGCCGCGGCTGCCTGCTGCCGCGGCACACGCTGCTGGGCCCGGATCGCGTGTCCGAGGCGGCGCGGGAAAAGCTGCAGGAGTCGCTCGTGCTGGTGCACGGCGGGATGGCGCAGAACGTCGGCCCGATCCTGGAGATGGCGACGGAGAAATACCTGCTCCGCTGCGGTCCCGAGTGGGAGGCGCGCCGGCGGGCGGTGGCGACGCTCGACGAGATCCTCGCGCTGCTCGCGGCGGGCGACATCCGAGGGCTGGGCCGCGCGCTCACGGCAAACTTCTTCGGCCCGCTGCAGAGCATCATCCCCTGGGTGAGCAACCGCTACACCGAGATGATCATCGAGCGCACGCGCGGCGCCTTCGGCGACGACTTCTGGGGGTTCTGGATGCTCGGCGGGATGTCGGGCGGCGGCATGGGCTTCATCTTCGCCCCGCAACGGCGGGCCGAGGCGCAGCGGCGCCTGCTGGAGATCATGCTGGCGGCGAAGCGCGAACTCGAGGCATCGCTGCCCTTCGCGATGGACCCGGTCGTGTATGACTTCGCGATCAACGGGAACGGTTCCGTCTCCCAGCTTCTCACGGGCGCGGACGCGCTGCTGCCGCCGGCCTACTACGAGCACGCCGCCCCCGGCTGGCTGCGCCGCGAGGCCCGCGAACTCAGCGCGCGGGAGCGGAGCGACCTGCAGCGCTTCACGGCGGCGGCGCGGACGCGGCCCGACTTCGCCCGCGCCCTGCCGGCGCTGCTGGACCGGATGCTGCCGGCGGCGGAGGCCGGCGGTTCAGCGATGGACCGCCTGGAGAGGATGCTCGCCGAGAACGGTTTCGACCGCACCCAGCACGAGCAGATCCGCGTCGACCTGCGGGCGGGGCGCATCGGCCTGGCGATGAACCGACTGCCGGCCAGCACGCGGATCGAGGACGTCGCCCCGGGCGACCTCTTCGACGCCTCGGCCGAGCATCGCGAGTTCCGACGGGCCGGCGAGGCCGCTCTGCGACGCGGAGAGGTGGCGGTCGTCACGTACGCGGCGGGCGTCGGCAGCCGCTGGACGCAGGGGGCGGGCGTGGCGAAGGCGCTGCACCCGTTCGCCAAGTTCGGCGGCATCCACCGCAGCTTCGCCGAGGTGCACCTCGCGAAGTCGCGGCGCACGGCGGCGGAGTTCGGCGGCGCGGTGCCGCACGTGTTCACGACGAGCCACCTTACCCACGCGGCGATCGCGCGGCGCTTGGCGGAGCTCGGGCCGGCCGGCGCCGGCGCGCGGCTCTCGCCCGGGCGCTCGATCGGCCTCCGGATGATCCCGACGGTGCGCGACCTGCATTTCGCCTGGGAGGAGACCGCGCAGCAGCGCCTCGACGAGCAGAAGGAGAAGATGCGCGAGAGCGTGCGCGCCGCGCTCGCGCAATGGGCCCGCGCCGCCGGAGAGGGCAACGATTACACGGAAAACACACCCGCCCAGTGCCTGCACCCGGTGGGGCACTGGTTCGAGATTCCCAACCTCATCAAGAACGGGACGCTCGCCGCGCTGCTGGCCGAGCATCCGCGGCTCAAGGTGCTGCTCGCCCACAACATCGACACGCTCGGGGCGACCGCCGATCCCGGCCTGCTCGGCTGGTTCCTAGCCTCGGGGACCACTCTGGGCTGGGAGGTCATTCCCCGGCGCATCGAGGACCACGGCGGGGGCCTTGCACGTGTCAACGGCCGCCCGCGGCTGGTCGAGGGCCTAGCGCTACCCCGCGAGGAGGACGAGTTCGCCCTCACGTATTACAGCACCAACACGTGCTGGATCGATATCGACCGGCTGCTCGCCCTCCTCGGCGTGGACCGGGGCGATCTCAACGATCCGGAGCGCACTGCCGCCGCCGTGCGCACGTTGGCGGCGCGCTTGCCGACCTACGTAACCCTCAAGGACGTGAAGAAACGCTGGGGCCATGGCCAGGAGGACGTTTTCCCCGTGGCCCAATTCGAGAAGCTCTGGGGCGACATGACCGCGGTGCCGGAGTGCTCCAGCGCGTTCGCCGTCGTGCCGCGCCAGCGGGGCCAGCAGCTCAAGGACCAGGCCCAGCTCGACGGCTGGGCGCGCGACGGCTCCGCGGCCCACGTGGAATCCCTCTGCGCCTGGTAGCCGCGCGGCAGGCGGCCGTCGGCCGGCCGAAGGGAGCTCTCGCCAAATGGCCCGGAAAAGGTAACCTCTCCTCGGAGCTTCCGTCAGTTCCCCATCCGCCCCCGTCATGAGTCCCCTCCTCCTGAAACCCGTCCGTTCGAAGCGTAGCAACCTGAGGCTGGCCGCCGTGCTCGTCCTGCTGACCGCGGTCACTTCGGCGTGGGCCCAGGTGCGACCGACGCCCCTGCCCGGCGGGGGCGGCAACGCGGGGGGCGGCGGTGCGGGCGGCTTGTTGCCCGGCGGCGGTGGCGCGGGCGGCCTGCTACCCGGTGGCGGAGGGGGAGCCGGTGCCGTGACCCAGCCCACCATCATCGCACCGGCCGGCGCGCTTGTCGGGACGCCCACCAACGCCGCCGTTGTCCTCGGCCAGGCCGGGCAGGTCGGCACGTCGGGAGTCACTTATCAATGGAGCATCACCGGCGGCCGGATCACCTCTGACGCCCGCATCGCGGCGATCACGTTCGTAGCCGACGCCGCCGGCGTCGTGAACCTTGCGGTCAACGTGGCCGCCGGGGGCTCTACCTACATGCCCACGGCCACGGTCACGATGCTTTCCGCCGAGACGGCGGGTGTGATGACGACCACGGCGACGGTGGCCGCCAGCGCAACGAGCGTCACCGCCACCGTGCCCGCCGCGCAGAACGGCGACCGCACCTTCCGCTGGGTCGTCTCCGGCGGCGCCCAGATCGTCAGCGGCCAGGGCACCAACTCGATCACCTACCGCCCCGGCAACGCCGGCCTCAAGGAACTGGTCTGCAACGTCAACCTGCAGAACGTCGTCACGATCCCCGTCCGCGCCTACGTGCTGACGTTGGGCACCGGTGCTCCCGTCGCCCTCACGGTCAATGCCGGCAGCGGCGGCGGGTCCTATCCGGCCGGGTCGCGGGTCGACATCGTCGCGAACCCGCCCGCGCCGGGCCAGGTCTTCGACCGCTGGACCGGGGATGTCTCGGTCCTCGGCAACGCCGCGCAGCTGCCGCTCATCCCGCGCGTCACGATCACGGTGCCCAACGCGGCCGCTACCCTCACCGCCACCTACAAGGCCGCCCCGGTCTGGACCGCGACTTCCATCGCCAATTTCAATCCTCAGAACCAGACCGGACCGAACAACACGACGACGACGGTCTCCACCACCGTCGCCTACCACGTCCCGGCCAACGCCACCGGCCTCGTCTTCCTGCTGCACGATGCCGGCTCCAGTTCGGCCGAATGGTTCGAGCGCCCCAACCAGCTCCTCTTCGCCCGCGAGCTCGTCGCCGCCGGTTACGGGGTGGCCGCGTTGAACAGCATCAACCGCACGGCGGGGACCTGGGCGGCCCCGGCCGCGCTCGCCAACAACCTCGACGCCCTCAACCACGCCGCCGCCATCGACCGCCTGGTGAGCCTCGGCGCCCTGAACGCGGGTAAGCCGGTGTTCTTCGTCGGCCGCGGCGCCGGCGCCAACGCCGCCTCCCGCTACGCCGACCTGCTCGCCGCGGCCAGTCCCGCGCGGCCCGTGAAGGGCAGCGTCGTCTTCCTTTCCTCCGGCATCGACACCCTCGCGGTCACCTCGAAGGTGCCGCAGTTCTTCGCGCTGGCCTCCAACGACGACCTCCTTGGCGCGGCCGGCGTGCAGGCCGCGCGCGACTCCAGCCAGCTCCTTCTCGGCCGCGGCATCCCCACCGGCGTCGTCGCCACCACCGTCACCCCGCTTTACCCAGGACGCCTCCGTGCGCTCGCCCTCACCGGCACCTTCACCGCCGACGATGCCCAGGCGACTTGGTCCGCCCTGAAGGCCGCGAAGATCATCGACGAAAACAGCTATCCGCTCGCGTCCCCCTCCGCCGCCACCGTCTCCGCCGCCCTGCCGGCCGCCCTCAGGGCCCGCGCGGCCGACGTCGCGGCCGAGATCGCCGTCGCCGCCGCCGACCGCGAGTTCTTCAGCGAGGGCAACAGCCGCATCATCACCTTCCTCAACAACCGTGCCGCCGACGCCGCGCCGCCCGCCCCGGGGCGTCTCGTGAACCTCTCGACCCGCGGCAACGTCGCATTCCTCGGCGATTCGCTCACCGTGGGCTTCAACATCAGCGGCACCGTGCAGGCCACCCTGCTCATCCGCGGGATTGGTCCGGGCCTAGGCCGGTTCGGCGTCGCCACCGCCCTCTCCGCCCCGCGCCTTGAGGTGAACCGCGCGGGAAATTCCACCGTGATCGCCTCAAACGAGGGCTGGGACCGCCCGGGCAACCCCGCCTCCCCCGCCCAAATCACCACCGCCGCCGCCGGCGTCGGAGCTTTCGCACTAACGACCGGCTCGGCCGATTCCGCCCTCCTGCTCCAACTCAACCCCGGCACCTACACCGCCACCATCCGCGGGATCGGCGGCGCAGTCGGCGAGGTGCTCGCCGAGGTCTACGACGTGAGCCGCAATGGCACCCGCCTTACCAACCTTTCGACGCTCTCCCGCATCAACGCCGACGGTGACCTGCTCATCCCGGGCATCGTGATCGCCGGCAATAACCCGCGCTCCCTCGTGGTCCGCGCCGTTTCCCAGGGACTGCAGACCTTCGGTTACGGCTCCGCTGACGTCCTCGGCGACCCGCGCCTCGTCGTCTACAGCGGCCAGACCGTTGTCACCAACAACACCAACTGGGCCCAAGCCGGCGCCGCCGCGCTCACGGCCGCGTTTCCGGCCGTGGGCGCCTTCCCGCTCACCAACGCCGCCGACTCCGCCCTGCTCGAGCCGCTCGCCCCCGGCAGCTATACGCTGCAGGCCGGTGCCACTCCCCTCACTGCCCAGCAGGCCGCCGCCGCGAATTCACCCAACCAGATCGGCTCGGTCCTCGTGGAGGTCTACGAAATCCCGTAGCCCAGCCCGCTAAGCCGGGGCCGCCCGGCTCGCCGGCAGCTCACTTCAGCTCCGTCACGCGCGTTCGCCGGGCGGCCGCATCCGTCTCGACCGACCATTGCGTCCGGCGCCCCGCCTCGAGCGCGCGCGCCGCACCTTCCTCGGTCTGAAAGGTCGCGGCTCCCTGCACGAGTTCCACCGAACAGAGTCCGATCCCGATCTCCGTCATGCGCACCTGCGCGCGGAGGGCCCCCTCGTCCACCGAGGCGGTCCCCGCCGGAGTGACGATCAGGAACGAGGATCCCCGGGCCGAGAGCAGCCGCTTCAACGTCACCCGCACCTCGCCGCGGATCACCCGCAGCCGCGTGCGGGAAACGCTCGGCTCCGCCTTCCACTCGGAAGGCTTCAGCGCGGTGGTGAACGGCGCCTGCAGGAGCTCCTCCAACTCGACCTCGGACTCCGGCCCCAGTTCCAGGGAGGCACCGTTGGAAAACGCGAGCGTCGCCAAGGAGCGGCGGGCGGTGACGAGACGCGAGTCGACGCGCACCCGTTCGTCGACCTTGGCCGGCCGGAGCGCCTCCCCCGAGCGCACGCCCAGTTCGCCGGTGATGGCGGACACCGTGAGTTGACCGGGGCGGGTCAGGGGCGCCTCCGCGGCGGGCGCTGGAATCAGCAGGACGGCGGCGATCACCGCGCCGCCGGTGAGGTGTTTCCAAGCGGGTTGCATGGCTGCGGCGTAAGCGGCCTCCTCCGCGCGGCAAGCCTGTTCAACGCACCAGCCAAGGCGGCGGCGGTCACCACACGCGGGCGGCGCGTTGCGTTTCGATCGCGCGTTGCGACTGCTCGTCGAGCTCCGGCAGGAAATCCAGGCCGGTGCGGCGCTCGATCTCTTCGATGGTCGTGAGATGACGTGCCGGATCGGCGCCCTCCGGCACATCCTGCGGCACCAGGAAGGCGAGGGTGCGCAGGCGGCCATCCTGCTCATCGATGATGATCTTGAAGAAGGCCTCGGGCACGGCGACGCCCCCGCGAAGCGTGCGCGGATTGGCGCCGAAGACCGGCCCGACGATCACCCAGACCTCACCGTAGCGGGCCGGCCAGCTGGTGGCGGCGCGCGTCTCAAGCTCGCGCCAGAGACCGGCGTTGAGTGCGTGTCGCTGCGGCGTGATGTTCGACATGAGGAACGTCTCGCGCTGCGCGGCCTCACCGTGCCGGGTCGCGATGGCGTAATTCGGCGCCATGTGCCCGCGGTCATAGCCGCTGCCGGAGTAGGACTCGGAGCCGACCCGGGAGGCCGTGCGCCGGTCGACCTCGAACTTCTCCGGCCGCGGCTTCGGCACGGGGATCCGCGAGAGGTCGCGCACGTGGTACGCCGCCCAGCGGGGGTTGCGCAGGCGCTCGCTGTAGCCGACGACGTAGCCGCGATTGGCGAGGATCCTGAGCTCCTCGCCGTCGGCCGCGCGCGGCCGCGGAGCTCCGCCGTAGACGATCGACTTGTCGCCCGGTGCGACGCGGCCCCGCGCGCTGTCGGCATAGTACAACTGCCAGACATCCCACGCGATCTCGAGGAACGAGACGTTTTTGTCGCGGGCGAAAGCGTTCCCGACGAGCCTTTCAACCTCGGCCTGCCGGCCTGCCGGCTGCAGGAGAAACCAGCCGCCGAGGAGAACCGCGGTGCAGAGGTTCGCGATCAGGACCCAACGCAGCACGGACGGCGGCAACGGAAGCCGGTGGAGCGGGATCGGGCGGCGCATGCGAGGGATCGCGGAACGGGAATCAACGCCTCGGGTGATTTCAACCGCACAACCGACGGGGCCCGGGGGAGGTTTTCTGCTGCAAACCACGCCGAGCGCCGCGGAGACTTCGCTCACTTCCCCATGAAAATCCCCACCCTGCTTACGATCCTTTTCCTGGCATTTGCCGCCGCCGCACCCGCCGCCATCCCGGGGGTGCGCATGCCGCCGGAGGACGGCAAGCTGCGCATCATCGCGTTCGGCGCGCATCCCGACGACTGCGAGATTCAAGTCGGCGGATCCGCGGCCCTCTGGGCGAAGGCAGGGCATCACGTGCTGTTCGTCTCGACCACCAACGGTGACATCGGGCACTGGCGCGAGGCCGGCGGCCCGCTCGCCCGCCGCCGCAAGGCCGAGGTGGACGAGGCCCATCGACTGCTCGGGATCCAAGGCGTGGTGCTGGACAACCATGACGGGGAACTCGAACCGACGCTCGAGAACCGCCGCGCGCTCACCCGCCTCATCCGCCTCTGGAACGCCGATCTGGTGCTCGGCCCGCGCACCAATGATTACCACCCCGACCATCGCTACACCGGCGTGCTCGTGCAGGACGCCGCTTACATGGTGACGGTGCCATTCTTCTGCCCCGACGTGCCGGCGATGAGGAAGAACCCGGTGTTCATGTATTACACCGACCGCTTCCAGAAGCCGGCGCCGTCGCGGGCCGACATCATTGTGAACATCGACCCCGTCCTTGAACGGAAGCTCGATGCGCTCGGTGTGATGATCTCGCAGTTCGCCGAGGGCGGCGCCAACGGGGACGCGTCGCTGTATCCCGCGGACCCTGCCGGTCAGGCCCGCCGCCAGCGGCAGGTGCGGGAAAACTTCACCCGCCGCTTCCAGTCCACGACCGCCCGCTTCATCAAGGAAGTCGCGGCGTGGCACCCGGGCGTGGAAGTGCGGTGCTCGGAGGCCTTCGAAGTCTGCGAGTACGGCAGCCAGCCCGATCGCGACGCGCTGCGGCGACTGTTTCCCTTCTTCCCCTGATGCCGTACCTTCTCCGACGGATCGTAGGTGGAGTGTTTTGAAGCGGTCGGCCGGGGAAGTCCGACCCTACCCGAGAATGGCTCTCCGTCGGCCGCTTGGGCGATGATCTACCGCTGCGGACGCGGCGCCATCGCGATGCGGCCTACTCGCTCGAGGCGCTAGGATGGGTACGGATCAACCTTCGGAAATGCAGTACAGGTGGGTATGGCCGCGGAGGAACAGTTCACGTCCGAGGATGACGGGGGAAGCGTCGAAGCGATCGGAAAGCTGGTTGGTCGCCACGACCTCGAACTTCGCCGTGTCACGAATGACCATCGCGGCCCCCTCGCGACCGATGAGATAAACGTGGCCGCCGGCGGCGAGCGGCGAGGCGTACAGGCCCCGCAGGCCTTCGAGCCGCTGGTCCTGGTAAAGCACCTCACCCGTGAGCGCGTTGAGGCAGGAAAGGAAGGCCTCGTTACTCTTGATCATGTAGAGCCTCTCGCCCGAGAGGACCGGCGACGGTACGTACGGCGCGCTGCGACGCACATTCCACGCCACGGCGGGCGTGTCGGTGACGTCGCCCTTGGCGTCGAGGCGGATGGCTTGGATGGCGTAGCCGCGGAATCCGCTCATCACGTAGACGAAGCCGTGTCCGACCACCGGCATGGGGATGACGTTCTCGGTGAGCCCGCCGGCTTCCCAGATGATCTCGCCGGTGGCGGGATCGTAACTGCGGGTGCGGCCGGCGGCCGCTACGATCGCCTGCGTGCGCCCGGCGGCCTGGACGACGAGCGGGGTCGACCAGGAAGAGCGTTCCTGGCGTGACTTCCTCCAGACCTCGCGACCGGTGCGCTTGTCGAGGGCGACGATGAAGGACCCCTCCTCCTGATCACAGGTGATCAGGAGATGGTCACCAGCCAAGGCGGGGGACGCACCCTCGCCGAAGGAATTGCGCGTCCGCAGGTCACCCAGGTCCTTTTCCCAGACCAGCTTCCCGTTCAGGTCGTAGCAGTAATAACCACGCGAGCCGAACGTGACGTAGAGACGTTCCCCGTCGGTGATGGGCGAGCCGGAGGCGAAACTGTTGGTGGCGTGCTTGCCCTCGTGCGGGACCTCGCGGCGAGCGACCTGCCGCCAGACGGTGCGCCCGGTGGCGCGATCCAGGGCGAGGACGACGAACTCATGCGGCGTGACCGGCTTCATGCCGCCCCCGAAACCACCGCCGGGCGGACCGCCGCGCTTGCCGCCCCTACCCTTGCCGCGACCCTCACCCTCGGGGAGCGGAGCGGGAGGCTCGACCGGCGCGGCAGCAGGCGCGGCAGCAGGCGCGGCGGACGCAGGATCCGCGGCGGCCTCGACGGCGGTGAGCAGGTAGACGCGATCCTTCCACACGATCGGCGTCGAGAAACCGAGGCCGGGCACGGCGACCTTCCATCGGATGTTCTCGGTGTCGCTCCACTTCACCGGCGGCTTGGCGCCGGTGACGGCACCCGTGCCGGCGGAGCCGCGCCACGAAGGCCAGTCGGTCGTCTCCGCGAGCGAGGCCGGGACGAGGATGAGAGCGAGCGGGAGGAGAAGCAGGCGGGGTGAGGAGATCATGGATTACGGGGGCAAAACGGGGGCGGACTGACGCGGGGAAAGCACGAAACGCAACCCGCCGCGGGGGTCAAACCGCCCCGCGATCGCGCGGAAGGAATCCTCGCTTGAACCTCCGCCGCAAACCCACGCACGCTCTGCCCATGAACCCCGCACCCGCCGCCCCGACCCCGTTGAACCGCTCCGCGTGGCTGATCTGCATCATCGCCGCGATCGGATTCGCGTTCGACATCTACGAGCTGCTGATGCTCCCGCTGATCATCAAGCCGGCCATCGCGTCGCTCAGCGCGCCGCTGGTGGAGCAACTGGTGGCGGGTGGGATGGAGCGCGCGAAGGCGGCGGCGCTCTGGTCGCCGGGCGGCGACCTCTACGTGCAGTGGGCGCGGACGCTGTTCTTCGTGCCGGCGATCGCGGGCGGAGTATTCGGACTGCTGGGCGGCTACCTCACCGACCTTCTGGGCCGCCGGCGGGTGCTCACGTTCAGTATCCTGCTCTACGCGTTCGCGGCGTGCGCGGCGGGCTTCGCGACCTCGCTGGAGCAACTGCTGTTCTACCGCTGCCTGGTCTTCATCGGCGTCTGCGTGGAATTCGTGGCGGCGGTGGCGTGGCTGGCGGAGCTCTTCGTGCACCCGGCCCAGCGGGAAAAGGTCCTCGGCTACACGCAGGCCTTCTCGTCCTTCGGCGGCCTGCTGGTCGCCGGCGCCAACATCCTGGCCGCGAAATGGGCCGCTGACCTGCCGGCGATCCACGGCGGGCACGAGGCCTGGCGCTACACGCTGATCTCCGGCGTGTTCCCGGCACTCCCCCTGATCCTCATCCGTCCGTTCCTGCCCGAGTCTCCGATCTGGCAGCGTAAACGCGAGTCGGGCACGCTGAAGCGCCCGAGCATCGCGGCGCTCTTCGCACCGGAGCTGCGCAAGACCACGGTGCTCACGACGATCATCTTCGCCTCCAGCTACGGCATCGCCTTCGGCGCGATCCAGCAGCTGCCGCAGATCATCGGCGCCCAACGCATCGGTACGCCCGCCGAGGCGGGCCACGCGGCGGTGCTCGCGACGGCCAAGGAAAAGGGCAAGGCGGCGATGGAAGCCGCGAAGGCGGCGAAGAAGCCGGAGCCCGTCGCCCAGCGCGAGATGCGGCAGGCCGCGGGCAATGCCAGCGACCAGATGGTCGCGGGCGTCACGATCTGGCAGGAAATCGGAGGCCTGGTGGGCCGGTTCGCCCTCGCGATGCTCGCCGTCGCCATCGTCTCGCGCCGCACCCTGCTCCGCGTCTTCCAACTGCCCGCGCTCATCCTTGTTCCGCTGCTGTTCTGGTGGATCTCGGGACAACTCTCCGATCCGGACAGCCTGACGTGGATCAAGGTCGGCATCTTCGTGGCCGGCTTCCTCACGATCGCCCAGTTCAGCTTCTGGGGTAACTACATTCCGCTCGTGTTTCCCGTCCATCTGCGCGGCACCGGCGAGAGCTTCGCCGCCAACATCGGCGGCCGCGTGCTCGGCACCGCCGCCGCCTGGATCACCCTCACGCTCTCGGCCTCGGAAAAACCCGATCCGGCCCGCATGGCGATCGTCGGCGCATGCGTCGCCGGCGCCTATGTGCTCATCGGCGCCCTGCTCACGCAGTTCCTGCCGGAGCCCAAGCCCGAGGAGTCCGAGTAATCCGGGCGGCGCCGGCCGCCGGCGAAGTTTTGACCGGCCGGATCGGACTCACACGATCCGCGACCCCACGATGCGCCTCAGCTTCCGTACCATCCCCTTCCGCCGGGCCTGCCTGCTCGCCGCGCTCCTATTGTCACCCGCGCGGTCGGAGGCCGCCGATTCGTCTCCCGCGCCGCGCGTCCTGTTCCTGGGGAACAGCTTCCTCTTCGGTTCGGGATCACCCGTGCGCTTCTTCCGACCGGCGACGGTCACCGACCTCAACCACGCGGGAGTCGGCGGAGTCCCCGCGCTGTTCAAGGCGTTCGCGGGCGACGCCGGGCTGGCGTACGACGTGCACGTGCAGACGGCTTCGGGACAGGGCTTCGACTTTCACCTCGAACGGAAGAAGGCGCTGATCGACCGGCCGTGGGACGTGGTGGTGATGCAGTCCCACAGCCTGCTCGACCGTGAGAACCCCGGGAAACCGGACCTGATGATCCGCTCCGCCCGGGCGCTCGGCGAGCTGTTCGCGGGGCGTAACCCGCGGGTCGACATCCGCCTGATCGCGACCTGGGCCCGCGCCGACGTCGTGTACCCGGCAGGTGGGGCGTGGCATGGGAAAGGCGTTGAGGCGATGGCGCGCGACCTCCGCGCGGCCTACGACCAGGCGGCGGCCGCGACTCCAGCGGTGCGCGGCGTGATCCCGGTGGGTGAGGCGTGGCTGCGGGCGATACGCGACGGTTTCGCCGACCCCAACCCCTACGACGGCGTCGCATTCGGGCAGGTGAGCCTCTGGGGGTACGACCACTACCATGCCAGCACGCACGGCTACTACCTCGAGGCGCTGGTGATCTTCGGCCAGGTCACGAACCGGGACCCGCGTTCCCTCGGCAAGGACGAGCGGGCGGCCTTCGAACTCGGGATATCGCCCGACCAGGCCGCGACGCTGCATCGGATCGCGGCCGAGGAACTGCGGGCGAATAGCGCTCGGCTGGAGCCCTTCAAGAGCAAGGCTCCGGAGCTGGTCCGCCGCGTCGAGTGACCACGGTCCGGGGAGGGCGCCGGAACCGAACGGCGAGGGCGATCAATCCGGCCGGCCGGTCGCTCGCATGAGATCCTGTCGGCGTTTCTCCGCCTGCCACGCCTGACGCAGCTCCTCCAATCGGCGTTGCTCGGCCTCGCGACCCTTCCCGGACTCGGAGATCGTCCCGAGGACCTTCTCCTGCGCGGCGATCGCGCCAGGCAGGTCGCCGTCGAGGTTGGCCAACTCGGCCTGGGCGGCCCACGCCGCGGGCTCGAGGCCCGCGGCGACCTCGGCCGCAACGGACGCCATGCCACCAAGTAGCTCGCGCAAGTCGCGGACGGCTGCAGCGGGCAGGAGCCCACCGACCCCCGAAGCCCGGGCCGCGGCTAGCTCGCGCGCAGCCTGGCGGACGGCGGCGCCGAGTTCCTTAGCGTCCTGGAGCTCGCGTGCCTGGGCGACGAGGTCGCGGGCAGCCGCGCGGGCGTCGGCCATCTCGCCAGCGCGAAGGGCGTGTCCGAAACGCAGGAGATAGAGCCTCTTGGCGGCGCCGGGAAACTCGCGGGCGACCGCGGCGTAATTGGCGGCGAATGTCTCGTATTTCCGCGCGTTCAGGGCGTAGACGTAGCGCTGGTACCCCGCCTCCAGGCGGGCCGGTCCACCGACGGCGTCCCACGTGCCGGCCAACACCTGCTCGATCGCGTCGTCGAGGAAGGTCGGATGAAACTCGACCGCGAGGCGGCCGGTGCGGTCGAAGACGAAGGCGTGCGGGATGCCGCTGCGCGAGCCCATGAGGGAACGCCAAGTGGCGCGGTCGGGAGTGTCGTAGGCCACGCGGTACGCCATGCCGTCACCGCGGCGCGCGACGAAATCGCGCACCATCGCGAGCGAGTTGCCCTCGCGGCGGTTGCCCGAGTAGCCGGCGGGCAGGTCGGGACTGGTCATGCCGATGACGACAAGCCCGTCGCGCGCGTGGCGGCGCTCCAGCGCGTTGAGATGTGGGATGTTGGCGATGCAGGGACCGCACCATACGGCCCAGAACTCGACGACATGCACCTTGCCGGGCTCCCAGCCGGCCAGCGGCGCTCCCTTGACCCACTCGGCCACCTTCAGCGGCGGCGCGGGTTCACCGACCCGGACAGCGCTGCTGCGGGCGCGGGCGGCGCGATCGGCGGGCGCAGCGTCCTGTGCCGGCAGGACGGAGGCGAAGGCAAGGACCAGGACGAAGGGTAACCGCAGGCGGGAAAACATGGGATGCATCAGAGGCTCTTCCTGATTTGGACGTAGACGAACCGCATGCGCGGGTCGGAGAAGCGGCTGTAGTAACCGGTTGAGTGCCACGGAGGCAGCCGGTCAAGGACGTTGATCGCGCCCACCGACCACTGCGTGCCATTGAGCCAGCGGCGCGGGCCCTCGCCACCGCCCGCCACGAAGGGCAACTTGAGGCCGAGCTGGACGTCCCAGACCAGTTCGCTGCTGATCCGCGCCCCATCGAGACCGGAACCGGCGGGGAATTGCGGGGAAGGCGCGGTCTGATCGGTCAGGTAGGAGTGGACGTAGCGGCCGGTGACGCTCGCGTTCCAATTGCCCCGCTTCCAGAGCAGCGAGGCGCGGCCGCGCCACTTGAGCGCGGTCTGCGTGTCGATTGCGTTGGTCGAGGCGGAACCGGGAGCGATCTGCGTGAGGAAATCGTTGGTGAAGGTGACATTGGCCGTCGGCGTGAGCTCGCCCCAACGCCGTGCTGGCAGCCGCCACGAGACCTGGGCGTCAAATCCGGTCGTGCTGACGGTCGAGAAGTTGATTGAACGACGATCAACCCGCACCACTTGGCCAGCCCAGCCCGCGGGGTCGCCGGGCAGGTTGGGACCGCGCGTGATCCGCCCCGGAAGATCGGGCTCATTGGCGAGCAGCTGGTCGAGCGTGGGCGTGCGGATGGCGTCGAGCTTCTCGATCCGCCAGTGATCCAGCGAGACGCGGAGCCCGGGCAGGAATCGCGGGGTGAGGATCGCGCCGAAGCTGGTGGAGACCGACGATTCCGGCTTCAGGTCCGGATTCGGCCCGATGTCGTTCACGATCGAGAGCGTTTGGGTGGAGTTGCCGCGACGCGGGTCGACGAACGTGATGTTCGAGGTCTGCTCGAAGGTCGTGGAGTTGAAGTCGGCCCGGTAGAGATCACGTTGATCGGGCGGGAAGAAGCCTCCCGTGCGGGAGACGCGGAGGGTGACGTCACGTGACAGCGCCGCCTTGAGACCAGCGGCCAGGGTGATGGCGGACTTGGAGTCATTGGCCGCCTCGTGTCGCGCGCTGAGGTCCAGGTCGAGGGAGGAGATGGGCAGAGGCCGCCACTTCGGACCGACCAGCGGCAGGGTAGTTTCGCCGAAGAGGGCCCGGGTGGTGCGGGCCTGCTTGGAGTAGGCGATATCGCGGGAAAGGTTGTCGCGCCCGCCCATGACGGTGATGAGGTCCTGGGTGAAGACGTACGGGCGGCGCCCCTCATACTGCCAGAAGTACAATTCACCCCCGGCGGAGGCCTTCCAAGTGCCCGCCGGCAGCTCGCGGAGATCGCCGGTGGCGCGCAGGAGCACGTTCGAGGCGTACTGCCAGTAGCGCTGCTGGGCGATCACGTTGAAGTAACGCTCGTTGACTTCGCGCGAGACGGGGAAGGCGCGGTGGTCGGCGAAAGGGTTGTAGATCGCGATCCGATCGGCGAAAGACGCCGGGCTCGACGTTCCGAAATAGGACGCGAGCATGATGTTGTCCCCGCCCACCTGCGAGTCGGCCACGATCTCGGTGACCTCGGTCGTGCCGTCGACCGTCCATTCCCAACGCGGTCCGAGGCGGCCCTGCAGTCCGAGCACAAGCCGGTAGGCGTCGCGGCGGAAGTCGGAGCCGCTGGACGGCAGGTCGACCGGCAGGAGATTCACGGCCACCGCCCGGCCGACGAAGCCCGGCGTCACCCCGGTGCGAAACGGGTTGAACGGACTGGTTGCGGCAAAGCTGGGGCGCAGAAGCGTGCCAGTCCCATAGATGCGCGGGTTCAAGATGTCCTGCCGGCTGCTGCTGAACGTGAAGTCACCGTAAGCGGTGAGGCGGCCCGGGATCAGCTGGTGCTCCAAGGTGGCGTGAAAGGAGAGCGTGTCGGTCGGCGTGTAGAGGGTGTTGTCGACGAAGCGGTCGTAGGTGAGATCGAACCGGTTGGCCGTGGCGGCGAACGAGGCCGGGGTGAGCGCCAGGGCCTGGGCCGGACTGGTTCCGGCGGGAATCAGAGCGTAGCGCGCACCGGGCGCACCGGGGATGCCGAGGTCGCCCGTGGCGGCCGTGGCCCGCACGAGACCCGGCGCGGTGGTGAAATTCTGCAGCAGCGTCTCCATCGGCAGCCGGCGCACCGCGCGGTCGAGCAACGCCGTGCGCTGGGTCAGCATCACCGCGTCGCGGCGCTTGAAATCGAGCGTGATACTACCGGTGGTGCGGCCGTGGTTGCGCGAGAATCCGTGCAGCAACGTACCGCGCCACTCCGTCGCGCCGCCCGCCGTCGTCGTGCCAAAGTAGGTCGAGACCTCGGTACCGCCGTAGTTCTTCCGCAGGATCACGTTCACCACGCCGCCGATCGCGCCGCCGCCGTAGATGGCCGAGCCCGACTGCGGGAGAATCTCGATACGTTCGATCGCACTCACCGGGATGCGGGTCAGATCACCGCTCGAGGAACCGGTGAGCCCGGCGATCTGCGCCCGCGCGATGCGCCGGCCATTGATGAGGACCGTGGTCTGCTGCGCGTCGAAGCCGCGCATGCGGAGGTTGGAAGACAGCAGGTTCGGACCGACGATCTGGGAGACCGAAGCCTCCTGGTTGGGAGTGCTGTAGGTCGTGATCTGCGGGGTGTAGCGAAATACCTCCTCGATGCTGGTAGCGCCGAGCTGCTCGATCTCCTGTCGCGTGATAACCTCGTAGGGAAGAGAGGCGTCCTCGGTCGTCGCGATCAGACCTTTGTTGATGAGGCCGTCCACCCGGCGGGCGGAAACCTCCAGCGCCTCCATCCGCAAAGCGGGGCCGCTCCCCTCGCCCGCCGCCGACGACGGTCCGGCAAAAACCCTTTCCGCGGTCGCCTCGCGCCGCACGGTCAGGGCCCCGGAGCGGGGATCCCTCACCGCCGCCAATCCCGTGCCGCGGAACATCAGCCCGAGCGCTTCAGTCGCCGAGAACTCGCCGCGCACGGCGTTTGCCCGTACCTGCCGGGTCAGATCGCTCGGAAACATGACTTGGATACCGGTCAGTTCGGAAAAGCGCCGCAGGGCGCGATCGGCATCGTCGGCCGGCAGGTCGAACATCCGGCGAGCTTCGGTGACTTTGGCGAGCACCATGACCGGGACAGCCGGCAGGGCGGCAAGCAGGATCGCGACGCAGGGCAGGCTCCGGAACGGAGAGTTGAGCAAGAACGGCATGTGAGATGAAGGTAAGGACGCACCTACACGCCCTTTTGTTGAGACGCGCGAACCGGCCCGATCAGGTAGGGAAAAAGACGCCCGACGAATCAATGGACCCGCCGGAGTACCAGCCTACCCGCCCGCGGCTCCGCGGTGATGTCAAAACCCGTGCGCAGAAGCCCGGTGATGACTTCGGCGTCATCCGCACGGAAAAGACCGCTTAGCCGGACTTCGGCGAGCGATGGATCGCCCAGTTCAAAGGGCACGGGCTGATAGCGGTTGAGCACCTCGACCACCTCCGACAGTGGCACCGCGGTGAACTCGACCCGCGGTGAACGCCAAGCCAGCCGTTCCTCCACCAGACGGGACGAGACAGGTTCGATCCGCGGCCGGGTCGCCACCGCGGGGTTCAGCGCAAGCCGGTTGCCCGCGTCGACCAACGCACCCGAAAGTCCCTGCGTCTCTCGGCCGGCGGTTGCAACTGCGACCCGACCCTCGGTGACCAACACCTCGACCAGGCTGCCCGTCAACTGGACGGAAAACTCGGTTCCCACCGCCTTCACCTCGACACCGCCGGCCGCGACCACGAAGGGCCGCGCGGCATCCGGCGCCACGCGGAAGTGGGCTTCACCCTTCCGAAGCGTCACACGCCGGAGTTGGGAGGAGTAATCCACCTCTACTACGGCGCCAGGCCGGCTTTCCACCAGACTGCCATCCGGCAACTCGCGACGATCGGAAGTCAGGATCGTCGTGCGGGCCGCTGGCCACAGCTCGGCCCATCGCTGCCCCCTGACCTCCGGCGAGCGCTGTAGCCATGCCGCTCCGCCACCGGTGAGGAGCAGCAAACAGACCGGCACACCGACCTTGGCCCAGCGGGTGCGACGTTGGCGCGCCAGCTCCGCCCTTAAGGCGGCCTCCTGCCCGGCGGTCCGCGGGCGCGCCAGCTCGGACCACGCGCGTTCGTAACGTTCCAACGCCGCCGCCCGCGCGGGATCGGCGTCCCGCCAGTGCCGCAACTCCCGCTCCTCGGAGGCCGTCAAACCCGCATCGCGGCGCGCGACCCAGCGGGCCGCCTGCTCATCCACCACGGCACGGGCGGCCGGATCGTCGCGCCTCATGGTCGGCCTTTCCCGACGGAGCCGGGGCGCAGCCGGGCCTCGAGCCTGCGCAGACCGTTCACGACGTGAGTCTGCACCGTGAGTTCGGAAATCCCGAGCCGGCGCGCGATCTCGCGCTGGGGCAGGCCCTCGACCTGGCGCAGCATCATCACCTCCCGGCACCGCGGTGGCAACGCCAGCAGGGCGGCGGCCAGCAGGGCAAGGTCCTCCCGCGCGCAGACGGTCTCGATGACGCCGCTCCGCTCATCCGGCACCGACCAGAGGCCGGCGGCCGGCGGCTCCGCGAACGGGGCCGCCCGCTCGCGGCGCAGCCAATCAAAGGCGAGGTGCCGCGCCACCGTGAAAAGAAACGCCCGCGCGGAGTCGACGGGCCGGGACGCGCGGGCGCGCCACACGCGCAGGTAGGACTCCTGCACAACGTCGTCGAGGTCGCGCACCGCGGGGAAAGAACCGCGCAGGTAGGCCCGCAACTGGGCGTCGTGCGGCTGGATTTCCGCGCGGAACCAGCGAGCAGTCTCGGTCTCGGGGGGCGGCATTGAAGGGCACCGTTTGGATGGACGGCCCGGCGTGCCTTGTCGAGCGAGCGCAGCCGCTCAGAACGTGCCCCGCACGCCGAAGGTCCAGAGCGAGCCGAAGTCGAGCCGGGAGCGGAACTGGGCGTGGGCGGGCGTGCTCGGGCCGTGGATCTCGGTGTCCTCGGTCGCGTCGTTGATGTTGCGCAGGTTTGTGAAGAGCGCGAGCCGCCGGGTGATCGAATACTCGCCGGAAACGTCGATGTAGAGCCGCTTCGAGCCCCAGTTGTAGGTGCCGGGCTCAATGCTGGCCCCGGTCGCCACGGCCGCGCGACGCTGGCGGCCGCGGTAGTTCCAGTTGATCCGCAGGTTGTAGCCCGGGCGCGTGAGGCTCACGCCCCAGCTGCCGCTGCGCGGGATGTAGCCCGCGAAATTGGGGGTCGCGGTGGCATCGCCGGTGACGCGCTGCGCGCTGGCGTTGGCGAAGACCTGCAGTCCGCGGGCCCAGGGCGGCAGGCCGGTCAGCGCCTGCTTGTAACTGAAGTCGACCCCGCTCAGGCGCACCGCGCCCCGCAGGTTCTCCTGCGTGGTCACGTCGAATCGGTCGTAGAGCGCGGGATCGAGTCCGTAGAGGGCTAGGAACTCGGGCGTCGCGTTGAAGACCGTGCCGCCGAAGAAATTCCTGATGTCACGGCGGAATCCTCCGACCGAGACCTGCCCGACGCCCGCGAAGTAATACTCGATCCGCGCGTTGGTGGTGTCGGCGCTCCACGCCTTGATCCCCGCGTTGTTGACGATGATACGGTTGGCCGGGTTCGTGGGATCGCTGTCGGGATCGGGCACCGTGAGACCGCCGGCGTACTGGTTGAGATCGGGCCGGCCGACGGAGGAATACCGGGCGGCGCGGAGGATGAGGTTCTCCCGCAGGTTGAAGGAGGCGTTCAGGCTGGGAAACAACCGGAGGTACTCCTTCTCCACCCGGGCGCCGCGCGGCAGATAGGTGAGCCGCGAGACCGCGAGCGCGTTGGTCGTCGGAAAAATCAGCACGGGCGTGCGCCGGTTGGGATCAGCCGGGATCGGGCTCGGCACGGTCACCACGCGTCCGGAGGCGTCGCGTTGGTAATTCCGCGTGAGGTCGGTGAGCGGTCCTTCCGCCTCGATGTTCGTCTGCTCGCCCCGCAGGCCGCCCACGAGGCGCAGCCGGCGCCCGAACAGCGCGACATCGGCCCGCAGGTAGGCCGAGGTGACGGCCTCCTCGGCGTGCTTGGAGGCGGAGACGGACGCGCGGTAACGCGTGTTCTCATCGAAGGTCAGGTGAGCGGGGTTGGCGCGGTAATGCTCGAGCAGCCGGGTGTTGCCGACCCATTGGATCCGCGGAAAGCCGTACCCGTGCGGCCGCCGCGACAGCTCCGGCGCCCAGAAGGGGGCCGCGGCGTCGTCGCCTGCCGCGGGCGAGGTGCTCGCGCGCCCGTCGCGGCCCACGAAGGTGTAGCTGAAATTATCGTCGGCGCGGAGGTCACGCACTCCCTGGCGGCGGTCGAGTCCCGCCCGGAGCGTGACGGGGACGCGCGCGTTGAAGTCCCGGCGGAGATTGGCGAAGGCGCTCCGCTGCTGGTCATTGTTCTCGGGCTGGCCGCTGCCGGCCCCGGTGACCGCGTAATTGCCGAG
>JBBAVH010000047.1:0-23780 GCA_040397825.1 Opitutaceae bacterium | reverse complement strand
GATCTCGCGGCCGCGGCGCAGGCGCGCGGAGGCGTTGCGGTTGATCTTGCCCTCGGTGACGAGGCAGCCGGCGACGAAGCCCTTGGCGAGCGGGAACACCTGGCGGACCTCGGCGGCGCCGGTCTTGATCTCCTTGATGTCGGGATCGAGCAGGTCGGCCATCATCTCGCGGACCTTGTCGCCCATCTCGTAGATGATCTCGAACGTCTCGACGCGCACGCCGTGGTGCTTGGCGAGCGGGGTGACGCCGTTCTCGAGCCGCGTGTGGAAGCCGATGACGACCGCGCCGGCGGCGCCAGCCATGAGGATGTCGTTCTTCGTCACCAGGCCCACCTCGATGGAGACGATCTCGAGCTGTACCTTGGTGCTCTTGATGCCCTCGAGGATGTTACGCACGGCCTCGGAGGAACCGAAGACGTCGGTCTTGACGATGACCTTGAGCACCTTGGCCTGCGTGGCGGCGATGTTGGCGAAGAGCTGCTCGACGGAGACCTCCTTGGGGACGGCGGCGGCGGACGTCGCGACCTTGCGGATGCGCAGTTGCTCCTCCTCGGCGAGCTTCTCGGCCTCGCGGGCGTTCTTGACGACCTTGAACGACGCGCCGCTGTCGGGCGTGCCGCTCCAGCCGATCACGCGGACGGGGGTGGCGGGGGCGGCCTCCTTGAGCGGGCGGCCCTGGTCGTCGAACATCGCGCGCACCTTGGCGTGATTGGCACCGCTGACGATCGCATCGCCCACGCGGAGGGTACCGCGCTGGACGATGACGGTGGCGAGGGGACCGCGGCCAAAGTCGATTTCGGACTCGATGATGACGCCGCTGGCCTCGGCCTTCGGGTTCGCCTTCAGCTCGAGCACGTCGGCCTGGAGCAGCACCATGTCGAGGAGCTCGGTGATGCCCTGGTTCTTGATGGCCGCGACGGGCACGGTGATGGTCTCGCCGCCCCAATCCTCGGGAGCGATGCCGCGCTGCTGCATCTGGTTCTTCACCTGGTCGAGGTTGGCGCCCTTGACGTCCATCTTGTTGACGGCGACGAGCAGGGCGAAGCGCTCGGGGTGATTCTGCTTTTCGGCGAGGGCGATCTTCAGGGCCTCCTCGGTCTGCGGCATGAAGCCGTCGTCGGCGGCGACGACGAGGATGGCGATGTCGGTGACGCTCGCCCCGCGGGCGCGCATCTTGGTGAATGCGGCGTGGCCGGGGGTGTCGAGGAAGGTGATTTTCCGGCCGTTGAACTCGATCTGGTAGGCACCGATGTGCTGGGTGATGCCTCCCGCCTCGCCAGCGGCGACGTTGGCCTTGCGGATGGCGTCAAGGAGGGACGTCTTGCCGTGGTCGACGTGGCCGAGGATGCAGACCACCGGGGGCCGCGGCGTGAGGTGCTTCGACTCGTCCTCCTCCGGCTTCTTCTCCTTCCGCTCCTTGGCGGCGGCCTGCTGCACCGACGGATCGCCCCGGTGCTTGATCTCCAGCATGAAGCCGTACTTCTCCGCGACCTTCTGCGCGACGGACTCCTCGATGTTGGAGTTCATCGCCGCGAAACCGACGAGCTGGTTGAGCTCGGAGATGAGCTTGAACGGCTTGAGCCCAAGCGCCGCGGCAAAGTCGCGGACGACGACCGGCGGCTTCAGGTGGAGGATCTTGACGTCTCCCTGCACGGTGGTGCGGACGGAGGACGGCACGACAGGCGTCGCGGGAGGCGCGCCCGGCAGAGGCGGACGCGGGGCCGGGACGGACGGTGGCGCGGAAAGCCGAGGCGGAGCCGGCGGCGCGGAAACGATCGCCGGGGCCTTGGCCACCACGGGCGGCGGAACCGCCGGAGCAACCGCAGGGGCGGCAGGTGCAGGCGCCGAAGTAGGAGCCGGACGGACGGGCACAGCGGCCGGGGACAACACCGGGGCGGGCTTGACCGAAACGGGCGCAGGCGACACCGGACGCGGGGCGGGAACCGGAGCGGGCGTGCGCACCACCGGGGGAGGCAGCGGCGCGGGGCGGCTCACGACTGGGACCGGCGGAGGCGACAGAGGAGCCGGAGCCTTGGGGGCAGCGGGCGCGACCGGAGCCGGCGGCGGCGGCACGGGGGCAGCGGCGGCGGCAGCTGCTGCGGCCGCGGCCTTTTGCGCCGCGAGCTTGGCCGCGGCGGCAGCCTCCTTCTCACGCTCGATGTCCTGCTTCGATTTAACAAAGACGCCGGTGGGAAGATTGACCTTCGGCGCGGCCGACGGATCGGGCGCGGCGGCCGGGACCGGTTCGGGCGCGGGCGCGGCGGCGGCCTGGCGGGCGGCGAACTCCTCGCGGAGCGCGGCGGCGTTGATCTTGTCCACCGTGCTCGAGACCGACTTCACATCCGGGGAGATGATCTTACGCTCCTTGAGGAGCGCGAGCATCTCCTTGTTGTCCAGACCGAGTTCCTCGGCCAGTTTATGGATGCGAATGCTCATGCGGTGACGGTGGCGCGGGGGAAAGGATCAGCTGGAACGGGAACCGTAGCGTTGGATGACGTCGGCGGCCTCCTCGGGGGAGAAACCGGAGCCCTCGAGATCGCCCGGTTCGACGCCCTCGAACAACTCGAGGGAAACGAAGCCGGCCTTCACGAGACGCAGCGCGAGGTCCTCGCCCACGCCGAGGCCGGCGACGAGCTTGCGCTTGGCGTCGCCCTCGGGATCGGAGCCGACGGCGCGGAACTCCTCGATGTCGAGGCGCCAGCCGATGAGCCGGGAGGTGAGGCGGGCGTTCTGACCCTTGCGCCCGATCGCGACGGCGAGGTCATCGGTCGCGACCTTCAGGAGGATGCGGTGGTTCTTTTCGTCGAGGTTGATCTCGCGCGGCATGGCCGGCTTGAAGGCCTCGATGATCATCTCGCGCGGGTCGGCGAAATACTTGATGATGTCGATCTTCTCGCCACCCAGCTCGCGCACGATCGTCTTCACGCGGGCGCCGCGGGCGCCGACGCAGGCGCCGACCGGATCGACCTTGGGATCGGTGCTGGTGACCGCGATCTTGGTGCGGTAGCCCGGCTCGCGGGCGAAGGCCTCGATCTTGACGGTGCCATCGGCGACCTCGGTGACCTCGAGTTCAAACAGCCGGCGGACGAACCGCGGGCTGGCCCGGCTGAGGATGATCTCAGGGCCACGCGGCGTGCTCTGGATCTCGAGCAGGATGCAGCGGATGCGCTCGCCGGGCTGGTATTCCTCGCCGGGAACCTGCTCCTTGCCGGGCATCACGGCCTCGGCCTTGCCCAGGTCGATGAAGAGATCGTTGCGTTCGCGACGGCGCACGGTGCCGGTGACGATGTTACCGACCTGGTCCTTGAAATCGTCGTAAATGCGGTCCTTCTCGAACTGCCGAAGCCGCTGCATGACCGCCTGCCGGGCCGTCTGGGCGGCGATTCGACCGAGGGAGGAAGGGTCGATCTCGCGCTCCAGCATCTCACCGATCGCCACTCCCGGCTTCAGGGCCTGGGCCTTTTCGACGTGGATCTCGGTCTTCGGATTGCTCACCGAATCTACCACCTTCATCAGGGCCCAGGCGTGCAGTTGGCCGTTCTTCGGGTTGATGTCTATCTTGAGCTCCTGACCGGAGTTAACGCCCTTCAGGGCCGCCGTCTTCAGGGCATTCGTGATCGTCGCGATCATGTCGGCGCGCGGAATGCCCTTTTCCTTTTCCATGTACTCGAGGACCGAGAGGATTTCGCTGCTCATAGGGTTTTGAAGGTCGGAAATTGGGAAAAAAAAAGCGGGCCGCTGGGCCCACTTTTTCGAAAGTGAGTGTTTTAGAGCCGGAAACCGTATCGACCAGCCGCAAAAGTTGTCAAGCTCCCCGCCCCCGCGGCACGCTCTGGAACCGTCAGGCAGACGGATTCACCGCACAACGAGGAGCGAAGGCATGGGACGGGATGCCAAAAGGGTACCCACCGGTACCGGAAACCCCCGCAGAAACTCGGGCGCCGCCAGCAATCGACCACCTGGCCGCTGCAGCCTCCTGAGCCGCAGGATGCCCTGCCCCGTCGCAACCAGGAGCCCGTCCGCATCGGCACCGGTCACGGTCCCCGGCAACCGCTCTCCCGTCCCGCCGTTCAAAGCGTCGGCCAAGCCGATTTTAACCGACTGCCCCATGATCTCGACGAAACAGCAGGGCCAAGGGAACAGGCCGTTGATGCGGGAGGCCAACACCGACGCCGGCGCGGCGAAGTCGAGGACACCATCCTCCTTGGCCAACTTCCGGCAATGGTTGGCCATCGCCTCGTCCTGTTCCCTGACCGCAAGCTCACCACGGAGCAGCGCCGGCAGCGCTCGGGCGAAGAGCGGCACGCAGGCGGCGGCGAGGCGGGCCTCGACGTCCAACGCGGTGTCGAGCGGGCCGACGGCCACCTTCTCGACATCCGCGATCGGGCCGGCGTCGAGCCGGCGCACGATGCGCATAAGGGTCACACCGGTCTCGCGCTCGCCGCAGGCGACGGCCGTCTGAATGGGCGAGGCGCCGCGGTAGCTGGGCAGGATGGAAGTGTGGAAATTCAGCGTGCCTAGCCGGGGAGTCGCGATGAAGTCGTCGCGCAGGATGTGTCCGTAGGCCATCACCAAGGCGATGTCGGGGCGCATCCCGGCCAATTGGAGCCGTGCTTCCTCGCTGAGTTTCTCCGGCTGGAGGACGGGCAAGGCGCGGGCCAAGGCCCATTCTTTGATGGCGTTGGCCTGGACGCGCTGCCCCCGCCCGGTGGCGCGGTCGGGCTGGGTGAAGACACCCGCCAGTTCGACGGCCGGATGAGCCGCCAGCGATTCGAGCAACGGGAGCGCGATCGCGTCGGACCCGAGGAAGACGACCCGCAGGGTTCCCATCGGCTCAGGGAGCAGCCGCCTTCAATTCACGGAACCGCGTCCGCATCCCGGCGAGGACATCCGCGTTGGCGGCGACGCCGGCGACGTCGTTTTCCTCGAAGGGATCCGCCGCGAGGTGAAAGAGCTGCTCAAGACCGTGATCGGGCCAGAACATGTATTTCCAATCGCGCCGCACCAAGGCCTCGGAGGCAGGGATGAAGTCGACGCTGCGGATGACGCCGTGCTCGTAAAAGAACTCGTTGCGCCAGCCGGCCGCCGGACCGCCGGCGTAGAGGGCGGAGAGGTCGCGACCCTGCATGGCGCGCGGGGTGGGCACACCCGCCGCTCCGAGGATCGTGGGCGCAAGGTCGACGTTGAGGGCGAAGGCGGCCTCGGTGGTGCCGCGGCGGGCAGCGGGCACGCGCGGATCACGCACGATGAGGGGCACCCGGATGCTCTCCTCGTGCGGGTACCATTTGTCGGCGAGGCCATGCTCGCCGTGGAAGTAGCCGTTGTCGCTCGTGAAGATGACGAGCGTGCGGTCGAGCTCGCCCTGCCGGCGCAACTCGTCGAGTACCCGGCCCGCGGTGGCGTCGGCCTCGGTCGCGAGCCGGTAATAGTTCTTCATGTACTCCTGATACTTTTCAGGGGTGTCGAAGCGCCACTTCCAGCGGTTGCGGCCCTCGTTGCGGTCGTTGGCGAGGAACGCCGGCAGCCGACGGAAATGCGCGTCGGTGGCGGTGCGGGGCACGGGCACGGTGACGTCGCGGTAGAGCGCGAGGCTCTCCGGCTGGGGCAGGAACTGCTTGGGATGCTGGTCCTCGGCGTGGGCGGCGATGAAGGCCAGCGTGAGGCAGAAGGGCTTTCCGGCCGGCCGTGTGCGCAGGAATTCCAGCGCGTCGTTCTCATTCTTCCGCGTGACGTGGATCTCGGTGCCGTCGGGCTGCTTCAGCCAATGACGCATGGGTGTGATGGTACCGCGGCCGAAGTCGTACCGGTCGGCGGGAAACTGCCCGTTGTGCCACTTGCCGACGTGGCCGACCCAGTACCCCCGCTCCCGCAGCTGCGCCGGATACGTCTCGGCCCAGGGGGTGCGGAACATGTCGAAGGCGCGGTTGCCGTGGCGCGACATCCACTGGCCGGTGAGCAACGTGGCGCGGCTCACGCCGCAGATGGACGTCGTGACGAAGCTGTTGGTGAAACGCAGCCCCTCGCGCGCCAAGGCGTCGAGGCGAGGCGTGAGCACCACCGGGTTGCCCGCGCAGCCGAGCGTGTCATGCCGCCAGTCGTCGGCGTAGAGGATGACGACGTTGAGGGGCCCGGCGGGCGCGGCGGCGGGGGATGACACCGCGGTGGCGAGAAGGGCGCACGCGCCGGCCAGGCACGGGATCAAGGCACGAGGGTATGACATGGGGAAAGGATGGATGGGAAGGCGGGACGAGCCGGAGACAAGGTGCCGACCGGCCCGCCGCCCAATCGACGCCGCCGCGCGGTCCAACGCAATGCCGCGATTACGCTCACCGCCCACGAGGCCCGGCCGGCGATCGCCCCCTGTCCCGCCCGTGCACCACTCGAAGCCCTTCAATCGCCTAGAAGGGCCAGCGGCGCGCTTACGTCACCAGCGGCTTGAGGCCGCGCTCGATTTCCGCGCGCCGCGGCTCGAGGAAGGGCGGCAGCGCGAGGCGCTCACCCAGCGTCTCCAGCGGCTCATCGGCGGTGAAGCCGGGACCGTCGGAGGCGATCTCGAAGAGGATGCCGTTGGGTTCCCGGAAATAGAGGCTGCGGAAATAGTAGCGGTCCACCGGCCCGCTCGTCGGCACCCCAAGTTCCTCCAGCCGCGCCGCCCAAGCCTCAAACTCGGCATCCGACGTGCAAAACGCCACATGGTGCACGCCTCCCGCCCCGGGCCTCGCCGGCGGCAGCCCCGCCTCGATCATCACGTGCAGCTCGGCCCGCGGCCCCGGCCCCGCCTCCGGCCCCATCTCATAAACGTGCACCGTGCGCACCGGCGCCGTGGGCGTCGCGTACTCGCGCACCCGCCGCATGTTCATCACCCGCGTCAGCACGGCGTCGGTCGGCCGCAGCTGTGGCACGCTCAGCGTGACCGGCCCCAACCCTAGGATCTGATGCTCCGCCGGCACCGCGCTGCGCGTCCACGGATTTCCGCGGCCACCGTCGGCCACGAGGCTCAGCCGCTGCCCCTCCGGGTCCTCGAAGTCCAGCACCGCCCGACCGTCGCGCTGCAGCAGTTCGCCGCAGGTCACGCCGGAGCCACGCAGGCGCTCGCGCCACCATCGCAGGGAAGCCTCGCCGGGCACACGCAGGCCCGTCCGGGCGACACTGTGCGTGCCGTGACGCTCGCGCGGGACCGGCCAGTCGAAGAAGGTGAGGTCCGTTCCGGGCGAGGCCACCCCGTCCGCATAGAACAGATGATACGCCGAGACATCGTCCTGATTGACGGTCTTCTTCACGAGCCGCAGCCCGAGCGTACCGGTGTAGAAGGCGTGGTTCTGCGCGGCCCGGGCGGTGACGGCCGTGAGGTGGTGAAACCCATGCAAATCCATGCCGCCACCCTGCACAAAACGCCGCTTTCGTCGATGCGCCCTTGCGCAGGCGGTTGATCCCTCCTTCTTCCGCCACAAAACATCATGCCCCCGCGTTTCCTCACCCGCCTCCTGTCCCTCGCCCTCCTCCCGATGACCAGCCTCACCGCCGGCGCCGCCGAAGCCTCCAATCCGCTCTTCGAGCCGAGCACACTCCCCTTCGGGTACCCGCGGTTCGACCGGATCCGCGACGAGCACTTCGCGCCCGCGTTCACCCGCGGCATGGCGGAGCACCTGCGCGAAGTGGAGGCGATCGCCGCCGCGCCGGCCGAGCCGACCTTCGACAACACCCTCGTCGCCCTCGAGAAAAGCGGCGACCTCCTCGGCCGCGTCCAGCGCGTGTTCTTCAACCTGGTCGGCGCCCACGGCAACGACGCCCTCCGCGCCGTGGAAAAGGAAATGGCGCCCAAGCTTTCCGCGCATTCCGACGCCATCCGCCTGAACCCCGCCCTCTTCGCGCGGATCAACGCGCTCCACGCGCGCATCGACCAGCTCGGGCTGGACCCCGAGTCGCGCCGCCTGCTGGAGCGCACGCACCGCGACTTCGTGCGCTCCGGCGCACGGCTGGGCGAGGCCGAAAAGACCCGCCTGCGTTCGCTCAACGCCGAGATCGCCTCGCTGCAGACCACCTTCGCGCAAAACGTGCTCAAGGAGACCAACGCCTCGGCGGTGATCGTGGATCGCCGGGAGGAATTGGCAGGGCTGGCCGACGCCGAGATCGCGGCCGCGGGGGCCGCCGCCAAGGCCGCCGGCCACGATGGCAAGTTCGCGCTCCGCTTGATCAACACGAGCGGTCAGCCCGCACTCGGCTCGCTGGAGAACCGCACCGTCCGCGAGCGCCTGCACCGGGCCTCGCTCGCCCGCGGCAGCCGCGGCGGCGATCTCGACAACCGGGAACTCATCACCCGCCTCGCCCGCCTGCGGGCCGAACGCGCCGCCCTGCTCGGCTACCCGAGCCACGCCGCCTATCAGCTTGAGGAGCAGACCGCCGCCAACGTCGGCGCGGTCAACAAGCTGCTCTCCGACCTCGCCCCCGCCGCGGTGGCAAACGCCCGCCGCGAGGCGGCCGACATGCAGCGCCTCATCGACCGCGAGGGCGCGGGTTTCGGCCTGGCCGCGTGGGACTGGGATTTCTACGCCGAGAAGGTGCGCCGCGAGCGCTACGCCTTCGACGAGTCACAACTGAAGCCGTACCTCGAGATCGACCGCGTGCTGAAGGACGGCGTGTTCTTCGCCGCGACCCGCCTGTTCGGCATCACCTTCCGCGAGCGCCGCGACCTGCCGGTGTACGAGCCGACCGTCCGCGTCTTCGACGTCTTCGAGGCCGACGGCACCCCCCTCGCCATCTTCCTCGCCGACCTCTACGCGCGCCCGTCGAAGCGCGGCGGGGCCTGGATGAACTCCTACGTCGACCAGTCCGGCCTGCTCGGCACGCGCCCGGTCGTGGCCAACCACATGAACATCCCGAAGCCCGTCGACGGCGCGCCGACGCTGCTGACTTTCGACGAGGTCAACACCCTGTTCCACGAATTCGGCCACGCGCTCCACGGGATGTTCTCGGCGGTGCGCTACCCGCGCTTCGCCGGCACCCGCGTGCCGCGCGACTTCGTCGAGTTCCCCTCGCAGGTGAACGAGATGTGGATCACCTGGCCCGAGGTCCTGCGCAACTACGCCCGCCACCACCAGACGGGCGAACCGATGCCCGCCGCGCTCGTCGAAAAGGTGCTCGCCGCAAGGAAGTTCAACCAGGGCTTCGCCACGACTGAGTACCTCGCCGCCTCGCTGCTCGACCAAGCGTGGCACCAGCTCGCTCCCGCGCAGGTCCCGGCGGCCGGCGCCGCGCTCGAGTTCGAAGCCGCCGCGCTGCGCAAGGCCGGCGTCGACTTTGCGCCCGTGCCGCCCCGCTACCGCAGCACGTACTTCTCCCACGTCTTCACCGGCGGCTATTCCGCCGGGTACTATTCCTACCTGTGGAGCGAGGTGCTCGACGCCGACACCGTCGAGTGGTTCCGCCGCAACGGCGGCCTCACGCGGGAGAACGGCGACCGCTTCCGCCGCATGTTGCTCTCCCGCGGCGGCAGCGCCGAGGCGATGGACCTCTACCGCGCGTTCCGCGGCGGCGAACCCGAGGTGCGACACCTGCTCGAGCGCCGCGGCCTCGCCTCCGGCGCCAATTGAGCCGGCGGCGGGCAGACACCCCGCTCTCCTCAGCTTGCTCGGGGTCCTCGCGTCCCGCGACGCCTCACGGCGCCGCGTGCTCCGACTCCCAAGGCACGATCCACTTGTAGACCGTGTGGTTGCCGTCCTCGTCGACGAAGAAGTCGCCGTCGCCACCCGGGTCGACCGTGACGTGGCGCACTTCCAGGGGCTTGGCCCCTCGCATGTCGAAATTGTGCGACAGGATCCGCGCGCCGGGCCGAAGCTTGGCCAGTTGCGGCATCAGGCGGACGTTCAGCTGCGGCAGCAGGTAGAGCGTGATCACCGTGGCCCCGGTCAGGTCGAGGGTGAACACATCCGCCTGTTCGATGCGCACGAGATGCTCCACGCCGGCGGCCCGGACGTTGGCCCGCGCCTCGCGGACCCGTTCCGGGTCGATGTCATAACCGATCGCCTTCACCCCGTGGAGCTTCGCCGCCGTCACCACGATGCGACCGTCTCCGCAGCCGAGGTCGTACACCACGTCGTCGGGCCGCAACTCCGCCATCCTCAGCATCACGTCGACCACCGCCTGGGGCGTGGGCACGTAGATGACGTCGGGGGTGCGCCCTTTCTGGGCGGCGGGCTCCGCGGCCGTGAGGCAAGTCACGCAGGCCATCAGGACAGAGGCGAGGCGGAGGGCGTTCATGGGGTGAATCAGGGGGAAAGGAATGAAGAGGGACGCCCGCTTCTGAGCGGGCCGCGGTCAGGGTCGCGTGAACACGATGCAGATCGGCGCCGGGACGTTGATCACGCCCTTGGTCTGATAGGTGAGCAGGCCAGTAGCGGGATCGACCTTGTGCACCGAGACGGTGTTGGAATCGGCCCCGGCCGCGAGCAGCCAGCCCGCGCCGGGCGCGAGGTTGATGTTGCGCGGAAACGCCCCGCGCACCGGTTGCACCTGCGCGACCTCGGCGGCGCCGTTCGCGGGATCGACGCGGAAACCCGTCACGGTATCGTGACCTCGGTTGGAGAAATAAACGAAGCGACCCGAGGGGTGGATCAGCACCTCGGCGCCGGAGTTGTGCGTCTCCCGCGACTTCGCGGTCTCGCTGATCGAGGCCACCGTACCCAGCAGCCGCGCCGTGCCCGCGGCTGCGTCCCACGCGAAGGTCGAGAGTGAGACCGAAAGCTCGTTCAGCAGGTAGATGAAACGGCCGTCGGGCGAAAACTTCAGGTGACGCGGACCACCACCCGGGACGGACGCCGCGAAGCCGTGGCGCTCGAGCGCGGCCGCTTCCGCGTTCACGCGGTAGATCACGATGCCGTCCAGTCCAAGGTCGGGCACGAGCGCGTAGCGGCCGTCGGGCGACCAGCCGACGTAGTGCGGGTGCGGCGTGTCCTGGCGCTTGTCGACCACCTTGGAGCCGCCCTCGTGCTCGATGACGGTGGCCCGTCCGAGGCGTCCATCGGCATCCAGGGGGAAAACCGCCACCGAGCCGCCGCCGTACTGGGCGGTGGCGGCGAACTTCCTCGACGGGTGCACGGCGATATGGGCCGCACCGCCGTCGCCCGTCGGGGAGGCATTGATCAAGGTGAGGACCCCGCCCTTGCCGATGCGGTAGGCGGCGGCTCCCTGCACGCCGCCGACGTTCGCCGCGGCGTAGAGCTTGTCGCCGTCGGGATGGACCGCGAGGAAGCCGGGTGAGCCGGCCTCAGCCGCGAGTTCCGCGGCGCCGAGCTTGCCCGTCGCGGTGTCGAAAGAGGCGCGGTAGATGCCCTTCGACCCGGGGCCGCCGGTGCCGAAGAAGACGTTCCAAGACTCGGCGCGCAGCGCCGGAACGGCGAACAAGGCGGCGAGGAAAATCACGAGAAGGCGGGGCAACGGGGTCGTTTTCATCGCCGCACGGCGTAGCACGTCCGTAGCCCGCGCAACAAGGCCGAAGCCAGCCGCGGCCGATGGGGCGGCACGCCCGGGCCGCTGCTCCCGCTTTGGGATCATCACCCGACTAACGTCAGTCCGACTTTTCCGCGGGTGCACCCGCGGCACGCTCACGACTTTCCTCCTCCTTCGTCTTTCCTCCCCGACCTTCTGTTCAAGCACCGCCTTGTCCGATGGCGCTCTCCGCCAGCACCGAAGGCGCCTCCATAGGCGAATCCACGAAAGCAGGGCGGACCGCGCGGTTTTCGTGGCCGGGCGGCCGCGGCAGGCCGAGTATCCCTCCATGGCGCCACCGCGGAAACCGGCCCGACTGTCCGACCCGCGCCGCCCCCGCCGGGCCCACGCCTCCGCTTGATTGGCGCGCGTCCTGCATCAGCCTCGAAGGAAATCCCGCCTCCGCCTCCATGAGCACACCCAGCCCAGCCCACGGGACCGCCCCGGCCGAAGCCGCCGCGGATGACGTCCGCCTCGTCGCCTACCTCAACCTGAAGCTGCGCGAGATCGGCCAACCGGGGGTGCCGGCCGAGGAAGCCGGAGACGGCCTCGCGGCCTTGGTGGACCACTTCCTCGCACTGAGCCGCGAAAAGGACCGCGCCTTGTCGCGCCACCTTTGCCCGGTCGACCAGCGCCTGCAGAACTTCCTCTACGACCAATTGGAGGCCGGCCCCGACCTCGGCGGAGAAGTTCCGCGGCTGCCCGCCTCGACGCTCGTGCTGGACCGGGCCGGGCTCGCGCGGGTGCTTTCGCTGCCTCCCGGCGCCGACGAGCACCGCAGCGGCATCCTCTCGTCCTACCGGGTCAAGCAGGGTGTGCTCCACAACCCGCGCAGCGACCGCCGCACGACGCAGGGCATCTTCCACATCGCCGACCTCGGCCTGCCGGTACCCGACGACAAGAAGGCGGTGCCCCCGCACGTGTTCGGGCGGATCCTCCGGCACGCGCTGAACCCGCCGGCGGACCTGCTGCGGCTCCCCTTCACCGCGCAGGCGCCCAAGCCCGCGGAATGCTTCGTCAGCCTGCTGCTGCGTCCGCTCGTCTGCCCGGAGGTGCCGGGATTCTCTCCGCGTCGCGCGATGGAGACGCGCTTCCTCGTGCCGGGAGCCCTCGTGGCCAACCTCGACTTCGTCGAGCGCATCTTCGGCAACGCGGGCGACCCCAACCTGCCCGTGAACGACGCCGCCCTCGATCCCGCGCATTGGACGGGCCACACCGGCGGGGTCATCCTCGCGCCGCACCTGAACGGCCTCACCAAGCGCGAGCTCGGCCTGCCCGCTTGGGCCGACGCCACCGCCCGGCAACGCCGCGACGGCATGTGCTGGAAGGACCCGGCCGAGCCCTACAACGAAGGCGTGCCCTTCAAGCTCACCGCCCGCGACCGCAGCGGCGTGATCCTGACGCTGATCTCCGACAACTACTTCGGGTACTGCAAGAAGGAGGTGAAGGCCCAGATCAGCTTCGCGGCGAACCTGCTCGGCCGCTGCGAGGAGGAACACGCCGGCGGCGCGGTCGTGTTCCCCAGCTACGACCTCGGCGAGGATTTCCGGCTCAGCCGCCACCTCGCGATCGTCGACCACACCTTCGAGGAGGCGCTCGCGCTGCTCGGCGAACGCGCGGAGCCCCAGCCCGGCGGCTGGGCCCGCGACCGGCGGTATCCGACAATCCGCTACGTGCCGCAGGACGCCTTCTTCCAGCTCCGGCGGCAGGTCATCACCTGGACCGACTCCGGCGGCGCCGCGCGCACGCTCAAGCTCCTGCCCGGCCACACCTACGTGCTGCCCTCGGGCTACAAGGTCGAGATGGTGAAGCCCGAGGACGGCCGCCGCTGGCGCCTGCGCGGCACCACGGCCGAGGGCCTGCTTTGCCACAAGCCCTGCACCGTCTCGGGCGGAGGGAAGTCGGAGATCTCGAAGTCGATCGCCGACGCGATCTTCACCGCGCCCAACTTCGTCAGCGATCTCGCCGGCGACTTCGCCGCGATCGACGCCATCCTGAACCGCGAGTTCGGTCAGCGGTTCCGCGACGCCGCGCGGAACAAGCCCCACGGCCGGCCGCTGCTCAGCCCGGAGCGCTCGCTCGGTTCGGTGGTGAAGCTCCTCAGCCGCAGTCCCGACTACACCGACGAGTACAACGCGTGGCTGGCGGCGATCCCGCGCTACATCCTGGACCTCGTGCTGCTCATCAAGCGGGTGTA
The DNA here is from genome assembly GCA_040397825.1 of Opitutaceae bacterium. Classification (GTDB taxonomy): domain Bacteria; phylum Verrucomicrobiota; class Verrucomicrobiia; order Opitutales; family Opitutaceae; genus ER46. The sequence continues at coordinate 10,099 of JBBAVH010000047.1, read as the reverse complement.
CAAGCCCGAGTGGGGCGCCGACTGGCGGCGGCACTTCACGGTGGACACAATCAACGGCCGCCCCGGCAACGAGCTGAAGTTCATGGGCGAAAAGGCGATGACCCACTTCCTCCGAGTCGGGTTCACGCCCGACGGCGGCTGGCGGACGTTCTCGCTGCGCAAGGACTTCCACCCCGCGGTGAAGATCCAGGCGGAGGACGACATCACGGCCGCGACGGTCGCGCCGGCCGCGGGGCTCACCGGCCTGCCCGAAGCCGCGGCGCCGTCGGTGAAGTTCGTCGCCAACTGCGAGGAGTACCTCTTCCAGCGGCCGGACGACGCCATCCACCGCGGGTACGACCGCCGCACGGAGCGCGATTTCTCCCGGCCCGGGAACTTCTTCTCCAATTACGAACCCCTCGACCACGACGCGGCCCGAGCGATCGTCGAGGACGCGATCGGCTTCGACGCGTTTACCGACCCGATCCGCGACCTCTTCACGGCCTTCGTCGGGGGACCTTCGCCCGACTACCTCGCCTCACCCGCGCACCCGAGGATCGTCGACGGCAAGCCCACCAAGAACCCCCGCTACCTCCAGCACCGGCCCGACCTCGAGGACCCGCGCGCCACTTACCTCGCGCAAGTCGGAGCGCGCCTCTACCGCCGCGTACCCGCCGGCGCCACGGCGCTGTTTCCGGTCGGGGCGGTGCTCGCCGGCCGCCGGCTGAACCCGCCCGAGACGGGCGTGCGGCCGATGTGTGTCTACGGGCCCATCCACTATCAGGAATTGCCGGAGGCGTTCATGGACTTCATCGCGAGCCTCACCGGCAAGTCACCCTCGACCACCGGCGCGGGCTCGGAGGGTGCGCTCACGAAGGGACCGTTCAACGCGCTGCCGCCGATCCACGATCTCAACGCCGCGCTCGTCTCCTATGCGCTCACGGAGCTGCCCGTGTTCTCCTCGGCCGCGGGCTGGATCGGCCCGCGCTTCCGCGTCGACCACGACATCAGCCTCCTCGTGCCGGAGATCTGGGCGCGGATGTCGCCCGAAGAGCGTTCGCCGCGCTACCTGATCGAGCACGGCTACCTCGAGCGCTGCGCCGACTGGACCCATGACGGACGGCCCGTGCTCGCCAGCCGGCTCGGCTGGCGCGTGACCTCGCGGTTCGTCCAGACCTTCTGCGGCCGCGTACTCGGCAACCCCAGCACGCTGTTCGACGACGAGCTGCTTCGACCGGAGCTGCAGGACCGCGCGGTGTTTGCCGACGGCATGGAGAACATCATCCACGCGATGCGGACCGCGGCCGAAAGCTACTTCGCCGACGGTTCCGTGGAGCAGGCGGTGCCGCCGCTCCGCGCGCTGCTGCACGTGATGCGCGACGGCTCGTGGGATGGCCACGGACTGGACTCCCCCGCGCTGCGCGGGCAGTTCACCCGCGAGAGCGTCCTCGGCAGCGAATGGTACCGGGCGCGCCTCGCCGCGCAGCAACGCCGCGACGTCGCCTACTGGGAGGCCCGCGCCGATTACCTTGAGCGGTTCCTCTCGCGGCCGAATTACGCGGACCTCGCGGCGCGGCTGGGGATCAGCGAGAAGCTCGAGACCGCGCGCGCCGCCCTGCGAGACGCGCGCACTGCGGGCCACCTTGAAGGCCTCGTCGGCACCCTCGGCGTCGACCCCGCGGTGCTACCCTGAGCGCGGTCCATGGTGTGGGGCGTTTGTTGTAACAGTTGCGCCCTCCCCGAGGCGGGCGAATACCGAACGACACGGCGGTCGCATCGGAGCGGCGACCTTACCACCGGCAGAGCCGACTTCTCCGCGGGTGGACCCGCGGCCCCTGGCTCTGGGTGTTCGTTGTCGCAGTTCCGCCCACCGCGGGACCGGAGAACGCCGAAAGCGCTGACCACGTAGGGCCGGGCTATTGTAGTCGCTATTCTAGGGTTTCCCGCGCGGGCTCGCGGGCTTCATGGCCGCCACCTCCCGCGCCGGCGACGGCGCCGATCTCTTCGAACGCACCTTCGCCCGGCTTACGCCGCGCCTGCGCCGCATGCGCACGCCGCACCAGCTCATGGCCACCCTCCGCTGGAGCGCGGGAGAACTCGACCAGGCCTACGCCGACACCTCCGCGAGCGTCCTCGCGTCCGTGGCCTGCCGCGACGGCTGCGACTCCTGTTGCCACGTGCCGGTTGACGTCCAGGCCCATGAGGTCCTCTACGCCGCCGACCACATCCAGTTGAACTTCTCCGCGCTGGCGCTCGAAGAGACGGTCGCCCGCCTCGACGCCCATCGCGGCCGCGTCGCCGCCTTCGCGGCCGGCGAACGCGACCACAGCCGCCAAGCCTGCGCCCTCCTGCACGCCGGCTCCTGCTCGATCTACGGCGGCCGGCCCCAGCCCTGCCGCACCCACCACACGCGGGACGCCGCTACGTGCGTCGCCCACCTTGCCGACCCCTCCATCGACATCACCGCCGTCTACATCCCAGCCCTGCGCGCACGGATGTTTTCCGTGATGCTCGGGGTGGACGAAGCCATCGAGGCCGCCGGCTACGACGAACGCGCCTACGATTTCGGGTCCGCGCTTCACGAGGCCCTCACCAGCCCGCTCTGCCTCGAGGCGTGGCTGCGCCACCGGTCCGCCTTCCCGGACAATTGCCTCGCCGACCCGCCACCAGAGGAACCGGAAGCTCTCTCCGGAACGACCGGCCGTTGACACGCGGGATCAACCCCCGGTCGCGCCGTCCGCCTCGTGCCTCGGCTCCACGGGCTCGCGGTGAGCGGGAAACGTCACCCCTTCCCAGCGCGCCACCACCGCCGGTGCGGTGCAGTGTCCGATCACGTTGACGCTCGTCCGGATCGGATCGATGAGCGCGTCGATTCCCAGCAGGAGGCCGAGCCCCTCGAGCGGCAGACCGAAGCCCTGAAAGAGGGCCGTCAATACGACGAAGTTCGCGCGGGGGATCCCAGCGACCCCCTTGCTGGTGAGCTTGAGCGTGAGCAGGATCAACAGCTGCTGCTCGAGGGAAAGCGGCACCCCGGCCGCCTGCGCGATGAAGACGGTCGCGAGCCCCAGGAAGAGGGTGCTGCCGCACAGATTCAGCGTGAGGCTCAGCGGGGCCACGACCCCGAGGATGCGCCGGGGCACCCCGAAGCGCTCCATGTTTTCGAGCGTCTGCGGCAACGCCGCGGCGCTGGCGGTCGTGGCGAAGGCGATGAGGAAGGGCTCGCGGGCGAAGTGGATGAAGCGACCCAGCGGCACGCCGCTCGCGCGCAGGGAACCTCCCAGGACCACGACCAGGAAGAGCAGCTCCGCGCCCCACGACACCGCGAAGAGCCGCGCCAGACCCGCCAGCACGCCCGCTCCACCCGAGGCCACCGTGCCGGCCATCGCGGCGAAGACGGCGGCCGGGGCCAGCAGCATGACGAAATGCGTGAAGCGGAACGCGACCGCCACGACCGCATCCGCCAGCTCGAGCACCGGCCTGGCCTTCTCGCCGGCCGAGAGGCAGGCCGCGCCGAAGAGGAAACAGAAGACGACGATCTGCAGCACGTCGCCGCGCGCCATCGCATCCACGATGCTCGTGGGAAACGCGTTCACCACCACCTCCGTGAACGACAGCGTGGACACGCCAGGAGCCGCCCGCATCGCCAGCTTGACGTCGGCGCCGGGCTGCAGCGCCACCGCGGCGAACCAACCGAGCAGCAGCGCGATCGTCGTCGCCACCTCGAAGAAGATGACCGACTTCCAGCCGATCCGACCAAGATCCCGCATGCTGCCGACGCCGCCCACCGCCCGCACGAGGACCCCGAAGAGCACCGGCGCGATGATGGCGCGAATCAGGCGCAGGAAGATGTCGCTCACGATGCGCAGCTGCGAAGCCCACTCCGGCGCGACGAGGCCCAGGACGACCCCGCCCGCCGCGGCGGCGAGCATCCACTGCGCAAGGGAGACGCCCAGGAGGGCGCGCCAGGGACCGGAGGCGGTGCGGGAGTTCATTGCTTCGAGTTTGGGGATTCGAGGGGAGTCGATCGCACCGACGCGGCCGGAAGCCACACCTGTCTGAACAACATGCGGCCGCGGATCCTCGCGGAAAGCCAGTAAAAGCGAGACGGCGGAAATTTCGGGGAATTTTTCCGTTACCCAGATCACGGGCGAGAACGTCGTGCGGAACGCAGTGCGCCGGCGATGTGACGCGAAGACACGCGGCGGCCGCTCGGAACGCCGGTCATCCGACTCCACCCCTCGAACTGCGAACCGCCTCGCGGTCTCTTCTACGGGTGCATCCGGGACCGAACAAAGCCAACGTTGCCAAGGCCGAGGCGCGGCCCTTTCCTGCGCCGCGATGTCCCCCACCGTGATCGCCCCGCGTCCGGCCGCGCGCCTGTTCGCCGCCGGACTCCTCCTCGTCTCCGCGCTCTCCGCCGCGCAGCCCAAGGCCGAGGGTCCCGCCCCCAAGGCGAAGGGTCCCTCGAGCTTCGAGCCGCCGCAGCCGTTCGTGCCGCTCCCGTTGATGAGCGTGCCCGACGACCTTGAGGTCACGCTCTGGGCGCGCACGCCGCTGTTCCGCAACCCGGCCAACATGGACATCGACGCGCAGGGCCGGATCTGGATCGCCGAGTCGTACAATTACCGCCGCCACGCCGGGAAGGACCCGGCCGGTGACCGCATCGTCGTGATCGAGGACTCCGACGGCGACGGCGTGGCCGACCGCAGCCAGGTGTTCGTGCAGGACCCCGGCCTGCTCGCGCCGATGGGCGTCGCGGTGATCGACAACAAGATCATCGTCTCCTGCACCCCAGACCTGATCGTCTACACGGATGTGAACCGTGACGCGAAGTTCGACCCGGCGGTCGACAAACGCGAGGTGCTGCTCACCGGCTTCGACGGCCGCAACCATGACCACTCGCTGCACTCGGTGACGGTGGGACCCGACGGCAAGTGGTACTTCAACCACGGCAACTGCGGCGCTTACTTCACCGACCGCTCGGGCCGCACCTTCCGCGTCGGCAGCCCCTACGACGGGGGCCGCAGCGGCGGCGGCACGGGGATCACCGAACGGCGCCCGCCGGAATTCGCCGGCGAGAAGAGCGACGACGGCCACGTCTACATCGGCGGAGCCACCTACCGCATGAATCCCGACGGCACGCAGGTGGAGCCGATCGGCTTCAACTACCGCAATTCCTACGAGCAGACGGTCACGTCCTTCGGCGACGTGTTCAACAACGACAACGATGATCCGCCCGCCGCCCGCACGGCCTTCCTGCAGGAGTACGGGAACTTCGGTTTCGCCTCCCGCGACGGAAAGCGCGCCTGGGCGGCCGACCGCCGGCCCGGCCAGAGCACGCAGGTGGCCGAGTGGCGGCAGGATGACCCCGGCACCGTGCCCGCGGGCGACGTCTACGGCAACGGCGCCCCCACCGGCATCGTCTTCTATGAGGGCGATGCCCTCGGCGCGAAGTGGCGCGGCGTCCTCCTCAGCTGCGAGACCTCCCGCAACGTCGTTTTCGGCTATTTCCCGAAGGCCGACGGTGCCGGCTACCGGCTCGAGCGATTCGACTTCCTCACCTCCAACCCCGGGCGTGACTTCGCCGGCATCGACTCCCAGCGCGGCCGCCTCCGCAGCGAGGACATCCGCACCTGGTTCCGGCCCGCCGACGTCGCCGTCGGACCCGACGGCGCGATCTACGTCGCGGACTGGTTCGACCCGCGCACGGGCGGCCACGCCGCCCTCGACGCGAGCTTCGCCGGAGCGATCTACCGCATCACCCCCAAGGGCCGCAAACTCACCACCCCGAAGATCGATACCTCCACCACCGCCGGCGCGATCGACGCCCTCCGCAACCCCGCCGTGCACGTCCGCGCCCTCGGTTTCATGAAGCTCCGCGAGGCCGGCGCGGCCGCGGTGGCGCCCGTCTCCGCCCTGCTTGCCGACGCCAACCCGTACGTCCGCGCCCGCGCGGTGTTCCTGCTCGCCCAACTCGGCGCCTCGGGAATCACCAAGGTCGAGGAGCAGCTGAAGAGCTCAGACGCGATGACTCGCGTCGCCGCCTTCCGCGCGCTGCGCCGCATCAACCACCGCGTCCTCGAGCACGCGGCGGCGCTCGCGGGCGACTTTTCGGCCGCCGTCCGCCGCGAGGTCGCGATCGCGATGCGTGACGTGCCGCTCGCTTCCGCCCGCGACATCCTTCTCACCGTCGGCAAAGGTTACGACGGCCACGACCGCGCCTACCTCGAGGCGTGGGGCACCGGCTGCGCAGGCAAGGAAAGCGAGATGGCAAAAGCGCTGCTGGCGGCGGCCCCCGGCAAGGACGCCGCGAAATGGCCCGCCAATTACGCCCACCTCATCTGGCGCCTCACCCCGGCCGGGGCCGAGGGAGCCTTCGCGGCTCGCGCCGCCGCCGAGGCGTTGCCGGAGAAGGAGCGCGTCGCCGCCGTCACCGCCCTGGGCTTCATCCCCACGAACGCCGCCGCCGACTCCCTGCTCGACCTCGCGGCCAAGGGGGCCGGCAAGGTGAAGTCCCACGCGCTGTGGTGGCTCATGAACTACAAGGACATCCGCTGGAAGGACGCCAACGTGGCCGCCTCCCTGAAGCAGCGCGGGCTCTACGATCCCGACACCATTTCGATTTCCCCCAGCATCGTGCCCGAGCCGGCGCCCACCAAGCTCCCGGCCGCCGCGGAGATTGCGAAGTTGACCGGCGACGCCCGCAAGGGAGCCACGACCGCGCAGGCCTGCCTGCTGTGCCACCGCCTCGGGGATCAGGGAATCGACTACGGCCCTGCCCTCAACGGCTTCGCGCGCGGCCAGGCCACCGAGGTCGTGATCAACGCCATCCTCGATCCGTCCGCCGAGATCGCCCACGGCTACGACGGCATCGCCATCGACCTCAAGGACGGCGGCCAGGTGCACGGCGTCCTCCTCAGCGGCGGCGATCCCGTCGTCGTGCAGTCGATGGGCGGACTGACCCAATTGATCCCCGCGGCCAAGATCCGCGGCTCAGCCCGCAAGCCGCTCGGGCGCTCCCTCATGCTGAGCGCCGATCAACTCGGCCTCAGCGCGCAGGACGTGGCCGACATCGTCGCCTACCTGAAGACGATCTGAGGAAGCTGAGTCCCGAAGGGCAGCCACGAACCTCCGATCCGACCCGATCGGAGGTTTTTTGCGTCCATTTCGGGCGATTGGCTTTGAGAAAAACGATCCTCCCCTCGCCGTCGGGAAAACCTGAAAATGTGGCCGCGGCTGCAGCCGTGGAGATTTCACGACAGACATTTCGCGCGAAGCCAGGCGGGACCCCTCGGAATGTATCTCCGACCAGTCCACGGGAACACCCGTGGCCACAACGGACGCGCTTCCGACTTCAAATTGCCTTCGCCTCAACCGAAAGCCCTTCCCAACGGAAAAGCAGTCGATGTGGCCGCGGCTGCAGCCGTGGAGAATTCACGATGGACATTTCGGGCAGAGCCAGGCGGGAGGCATCGGAATTTACTTCCGACACGTCCACGGGAGCACCCGTGACCACAACGACCGCGCGGCTCGCCTGAAAATGCGCTCCCTTGAGCCGAGCCGCGGGTTCTCCCGCAGCCGCACCAGCCGATACTCCGACCGCCGCTCGTCTCCGCCTCAACCGAACACCCCCGATCTTCGGTACGAGCCGCAATTGTGGCCGCGGCTGCAGCCGTAGATGTACCACGAGCCACCGTGCGCCTCCGGCTTACCTACCTTGGCGCCGAGGCCAGCGCCCGCCCGACGATGAAGTCCACGATCGGCGCGGGATCCTTCAGGCTGTGCGGGTGGTGATCCACACCCGGCTTGAGGATCACCTCGATCGGTCCACCCAGTTCGCGGTAACGCCGCTCAAGTACCGCGGTGTTCTCCGCGTAGGGCACGACGCGGTCGGCGTCGCCGCACACCGCAAGGATCGGCACGCCGGCCGCCGCCAGCGGACGCAGTCGCTCCAGCGGACCTCGGAAGGTAGCCAGCGAGGCCTCGTTCAGCCCATAGGCCTCGAGGCATTGCGCCCACTCCTTCGACTGCCGGTTGCCGCCGGGCCAGCTGCGGATGTCCAATACCGGCGCATCCAGGTAGAGCGCCGCCACGCGGGAGGGATGCGCGATCGCGAAGTTCATCGCGTACAACCCGCCGCGGCTGAAGCCCTCGAGGACGACGCGCGGAGCGAGACTGTGGTGCACCACCACGTGCGCGTAGAAGCGGCCGAACCACGCCATCGCCTTGGGCGCGCCGTAGAGGTTCTTGGCGTCCATGTACGCCACGTGCCAGCCCCGCCCCAGCAGGGCGAGGTCGGCCTGCGGCTCATGGCCGAAGAACTCCGTCCGCCAGATCCAGGGCCGCCCCGGCGCGGGCTGCGCCGGGAGCACCAGCAGGCACGGCCGTCCGTCCACCAGGAAGTCGAGCCGCGTGAAACCGTTCCATTCCGACCGCTTCATCTCCGGCACCGGCTCCGCCGCGGACATCACGGCCAACTCCACGAAACAGGCCACCACGATCAACGGGAGCAGAAGGCGGCGCATGCGCCGAGAAGCGGCGGCCCTCCACGCCGACGCAAGCGCGAACCGGTCGAGAACCGGGCCGATCCCGCGACCGCGAACCCGAAGCGGAATAGAAGAAAACTCTTCCCACGCCGAGCGGCGGCCGACAAAACGACCGCGGTGTCCGCCCGGCCGAAGAAGGTTTCACGCAAGGCTTCCGCCGCCTCCGCGCGCGGAGCGGCCGCGTTGCCGGGCCGCACCGCAACGATGCCCTGGAACCGCCGCCACCTCCTCACGCTCGAGGAACTCTCCCGCGCGGAGATCGAGCACATCCACGCCGTCGCCCGCGCCTTCAAGCGCACCCTCAAGCCCGGCGGGGCCCGCGTGCCCGCCCTCGCCGGCCGTACCATCGTCAACCTGTTCCTCGAACCCAGCACGCGAACCCGTCTGGCGTTCGACATGGCGGCCAAGCGCCTCGGCGCCGACGTGATCCCCTTCGATGCCGCCAGCAGCAGCACCACCAAGGGCGAGACCCTCCGCGACACCGCCGAGAACATCCAGGCGCTGCAGGCCGACATGATCGTCATCCGCCACGCCGCAGCCGGCTCGCCCCTGTACCTCTCCCGCATCCTCGACATCCCGGTCATCAACGCCGGCGACGGCGCCCACGAGCATCCGACCCAGGGCCTCCTCGACACGTTCACGATGATCGAGCACCTCGGCGACCTGCGCGGCCGCAAGGTGGTCATCCTCGGCGACATCCTCTTCAGCCGCGTCGCCCGCTCCAACATCCACGCGCTCACCAAGCTCGGCGCCGCCGTCACCCTCGTCGGCCCCTCCACCCTCGTCCCGGACTGGTTCACCGCCCTCGGGGTCAAGGTCAGCCACGACCTCCGCGGCGCCCTCGCCGACGCCGAGGTCGTCATGCTCCTCCGCATCCAGCACGAGCGCCAGGCCGCCGGCCACTTCCCTTCCCTCGGCGAGTACACGAGCATGTTCGGGCTCAGCAAGGCACGCGCCTCGTGGCTCAACCCGCGCGCCATCATCATGCACCCCGGCCCGATCAACCGCGGCGTCGAGATCGACAGCGAACTCGCCGACGGCGAGCGCAGCGTGATCCTCGAGCAGGTCACCAACGGCATCGCCGTCCGGATGGCCGTCCTCTTCCTCTGCGCCGGCGGCCGACCCGAGCAGTTGCCCGCCTGAACCTTATCCTCCTTTCCGCATGCCCTCGCTCTGGATCAGGAACGCCCGCGTGATCGACCCCGCCGCCCGGCGCGACGCCGTGGGTGATGTCTTCATCCGGGACGGCCGCTTCGTCGGATCATTGCCCGCCGCCGAGCGCCGTCGCGCCCGCCGGGTCGACGCCCGCGGCCTCGTCGCCTGCCCCGGCCTGATCGACGTGCACGTGCACTTCCGCGAGCCGGGCCAGATCCACAAGGAAACGATCGCCACCGGCTCCCGCGCCGCCGCCGCCGGTGGTTTCACCTCCGTCATCTGCATGCCGAACACTTCGCCGGTGGCCGACAATCCCGGCACGATCCAGCTGATGAAGGACGTGATCGCGCGCGACGCGGTCGTGCGCGTGCACCCCACCGGCTGCATCACCGTCGGCATGAAGGGCCAGGCCCTCGCGC
>JBBAVH010000046.1:13876-24603 GCA_040397825.1 Opitutaceae bacterium | reverse complement strand
GGCTACGCCGAGCGCAGCTACAGCCTGATCAACCGCTTCCAGTTCGACCAGGGCCGCCTCCGCGGCCTCGTCGTCGGCCTCAGCAGCAGCCTCCGCGAGAACCACCGCGGCTACATGTACAACGACGCCGCCGACGCGAACAAACGGAAGATGTACTACTTCCCCGACCGCATGCTGCACGACTTCTTCGCCGTGTACCGCCTGAAGGCGATCGGGCGCGTGCGCGCGACCGTGCAACTCAACGTCTCCAACCTGCTCGACGCGAACAAGGTGATGTACCTCATCCGGTCGACCAACGGCACCCTCCGCTACGCCCAGTGGCTCAACGCCCCGCGCAAGTTCGGGATCACGACGACGTTCACGTACTGAGCGCGGCGGGGCGCGCCTTCAGCGCCGCGGCAGCCACACGGTCATGTCGCCTTCGCCGCGGTTTCCCCAGGCGAAATACGGGGTGAACGTGAGCGGGAAGGTGCGCGCCCGCTCGGCCGCCACTTCGCGGTAGAGCTCGTCCCCCCGCCAGGGGCGCGCGCCCCCGGCCAGGGCGGGAACCGTGAGCATGACGACCTCGGCTCCGGCGATCGTACGCCGTTCGCTCGTGGCGGCGGGCCGGCCCGCCGCCACCGGCAGCACCACGTCGGTCAACCGAACGCCTTCCGGTAAGTCGGCGGCCTCGACACAGTACACCAGGGGCCCGCGGCGGAGCGCCACCTGGTTGAGGGTCTCCTCGACCAGCGGATTCGCCTCGAGCAGGACCGGAGTGAGTTCGAGGGCGACCTCCACGGTGTCCCCGGCGGCCCAGGTTCGGCGCACCTCGGCGTAGGTGCCCGGCGAGGGATCGGGGACGGCGGCGCCGTTCACGCGCAGCCGCGCGCCCCCGGGCGCAAGCCAGCCGGGGATCCGCAGCCGCAGGGCGAGTTCAACGGCCGGCGCGGCCTCGATGACGAAACGAACCGCACCGTCCCAAGGATAGTCGGTCTCCTGCCGCAGGCGCAGACGTCCGCCCTCCGGCCACGGCGCATCGAGCGTACTGGCCGCGTACAGGTTCACCCAGACGGCGTCGCGCGACTGCGCGTAGACGTAGTTATGGGCCTCGGCGATGGTGCGCACGACGTTCGGCGGGCAGCAGAAGCTGGACTTGATGTTCGGGGTGCGGGTGCGGGACCAGCGCAGCGGCCACTTGAAGTCCGCCAAGCGGCGCAGCGGGTTCACGTAGAAGTAATGTCTGCCCTCGAGGCTGATTCCGGGCAGGACCCCGTTGTAAAAGGCCTGCTCCATCAGGTCGGCGTGACCGGCGTCGCCAGAGGTGGCGAACTGCCGCCACATCCACATGAAGTACCCGATCGTGGCGCAGGTCTCATTGTAGGCCGTGAGGTTCGGCAGCTGATGGTCCCGGCCGTAGGCCTGATGCACGGTGCGGATGGAGCCGTGCCGCGCGGAACCGTCGGGCGAAGCGCCGTCGTAAAGGGCGCCGGTCATCCCGGTGAGGTAGAGCTTGCGAGTGGAGACATCCGCGGAAAGAGCCGCAAGGGCGCGGGCTATCCCCGCGTCGCCCGTCTCCGCCAGCAGGTCGGCCAGCCCGGCGTAGAGATAGTTGGCGCGCACGGCATGGCCTACGGCCTGACGCGCCTCACGCAGGGGCACGCGGTCCTGGTTCTGGTCGGCGGCGACCACCGTGCCCGGCACCCGGTCGCGGAGTTCGATGAGCGCGCGCAGCAGCGCGAGGTGCCGCGGATCACGCGTGACGCGGTGCAGTTCGGCCACCCCCATGTAGTGCGAGGGGCAGATGGCGTTGCGCGCCAGTTCGTCAGGCACCTCCCGGGCCAGCCGTTCCAGGTAGTCGGCCGCGCGCTTGGCGGCCGCGAGGAGCGTCGTCTTGCCGGTGGCGCGGTGATGCACGCAGGCCGCCGTCATCAGGTGGCCCATGTTGTAGGTCTCGAAATGCTCCCGGTCCTCGAACTCCCGCGCGCGGGCGTCACCCTGGCGCTGCGGGATGATCTTCTGCGTATGCAGGTACCCGTCCTCGCGCTGCGCCTTCACCACGGTGGCGATGATCGCGTCCATCTGCCGGTCGAGCGCGGGATCCCTCGTCACCGCATAAACCTGCGCGAGCGCCTCCAGCCACTTGAGGAAGTCGCCGTCGTTGAAGGGCGGGCCATGAAAGCGGCCGTCGCGCCCGCGGCCCTCGCCCGCGGCGATCAGGAAATTCGACCAGGCGTGGCTCTCCTGATCGTCGCGGAAGATCGTCCAGAGATGCGGCACCATGGTATCGCGGCACACGTCAAAGCGGCCGCCGAGCAGGCCGCCGTTCCAACGCACCGCGTCGAGGCCGAACATCCCGAGCACCGCGTGCGGGGATCGGCTGGTATCGACGAGCGCCCGCTCGCCACCCGCCGCGGAAACCGACGCCAGAAGGGCGAGCCAGAGGATCCGCGCGGCCGTCATCGGTGGCTCCCCTCCAGCCGCGCCGGGTCGAGGATCACGTGCCGGATGCGCTTCCGGTCGGCGGTGTAAGTGACATGGAGCTTTCCGTCCGATGACTGGATGACCGCCGGATAGGCATACCCGCTGCGGACCGGCTCGCTCTCCAGGGTGAGCACGCGCGTCCACGCCAGGCCGTCGCGCGAGACGGCGATGTCGAGCGGATGGCGGTTGCCCTTCGCCTCACCAGCACGATGCGCGGAGTGATTGTAAACGATCAAGTGGCGGCCATCGGCCAGCGTGATCGCGTCGGTGCCGGAGTTGGGATTCGGCAACTCGGTCGCCGTGAGCATGCTCCAGGTCGCGCCGCCGTCGCGCGACCAGGTCTGCGCCACGACGCCTTGCCGCGTGCGTGCCAGCGCTTGCAGCAGGCCGCCGGGATGCAGCAGCACGCTCGGCTGGATGGCGTCGAGGCCGGGCCCCTTGTCCACCGGGCCAACCCGCGTCCACGTCCTGCCCGCATCGCGCGAGACTTCCAGATGCAGGCGCCAACCATCGGGATTCCCTTCGGTGCTCGACCCGGCCAGCCACGCGCCGTCGGGAAGCACGACCGGTTTGTTCTTCACCGGCCCGATGATTCCGGGCGGCAGGCGCCGGGCGGCCGACCAGGTAAGGCCGCCATCACGCGACTCGCGCACCATGCCCCACCAAGCCGAAGCCGAAGGACCTACCTTATAGAAAAGATGGAGACCACCTCCCGGAGCGGCGAAGAGGACGGGGTTCCACGTGGGGAAACGCCGACCATCCTCCTGCCGGCCATCAGCCACCTCCACAGCCGGCAGCCACCTTCCCTCCTCGCGTCGCGCAAACCAGATGCCGACATCGGGGTGTCGTTCCTTGGTGCCGCCGAACCACGCGGCCGCGAACTGCCCGGGTGATACTTCCACGACCGTGGAGGCGTGACACTCCGGGTAGGTCGCGTCGGGGTTGACGATCGCCGTGGCGAGGATCGCGTCGCGGGCTGTCGGCGGCTGGGCGGAAAGGTCGGCGAGCAGGAGCAGGACGCAGGCGGGAAGAAGGACAGGGATCATGGCTGGAGGGGAAGACAGCGTCCGAGGCGGAGGGCGAAATCGCGGAGGAAATCCTCTCGCCAGCGGCTTACGGTGCGAGCGCCGGCGTGGATGCCTTCCGCGGCGGCCGGCGCGGGATCGTCCGTCCACCAATTGGGGTGTGTGGCCGACGGTGGTCCACCGCGCAGGGGGAAGGCCGTGAACTCGCCCTTCGCGCCGTCGAGCGTGGCGAAGTCGCTGCGGATCACGTAGGGCCAGACCTTCGCGTCGCGCGGGGAGAACCGGAAGCGGAGCGTCGCGCCGTCGTTGACCACGGCCGCCGGGATGCGGTTGTCGAAAAGCACGCGCGCCGAGTGTTCACGCGTCATCCCCGGCGGCAGCGGCACGGCGAATTCCACGACGGAGAACACCTCCACGGCATCGGCCGCGGTGGTGAGTCGCGGGAATTCAGCGACTCGTCCGTCCCACGCCCGCACGAAGCGTCCGCCCCAGCCGTCGAGGTCGGCACGCTCGGGATCCGGGCGGAGCACGTGCACGACGGACGGGCTGTCACCCATCTTGATCGCGCCCTTGAGAAAGGAGGCGAAATAGTCGCCCAGCGCGCCCCGGCCCGCGGCGTGAGCCGCAACGAAGCCGGAGTTGCCCCATTGCCCCGTCTGGTTACCGCCCACGAACCATCCGCGGTACGTGGCGTTGGCCTCGATCAGCCAAAGCGCCGGATGCTGGCGCTGCAGGTACGCGTAGGCGTCGACACTCCACATCTTGTTCGGGCCGCCGATGAAATACACCCGCAGCCGTGGGAGGATATCAGGCGCGTCGTGCAGCGCCTGCGCGAGGTCCTCGATACCGCCCCAGACCAGCACCCAAAGCGGCCGCGGATCCGGGCGCCGAGCGCAGCGGATGATCCACTCGGAACCCTCGGTGGGCGACCCCACGCCGGCCTGACCCGGCGATTCCAACGCCCCTTGCTTCGCGAGGGCGCGCAATGCCGACGGTTCAGGATAGCGCCCGGAACGCGCCCGCAGCGCGGCGAAGTCGCGCGCGTAACGGTCGATCACCTCGAGGATGTGCTCGCGCCGGCCGGGACCATACGGAGAGGAGACGATGCCCTCGAGGTCGAGGGCGTCGGCGCACAGCAGCAGGTGCACCATCGACTGGAAGTCGTCGGGATCCGTTCCGCCGATGTCGGTCGAAACCAAGACCCGCGGGCGCGCACCTGCATCCGGCAAGGGGCCCGCCGCCGCGACCAGCCACGGCGCGAGCAGTAGGAGGAGCACGATGCGGTGGAGCGGCATGAGCGGGCGGATCAAGGTGCGGGTAGTTTTCCGACGACGCGCTCCAAGGCGGCGGACCGGGCCACGACACGTCCGTCGATGCGCACCTGCAGCCCGACCCCCCGGCCGAAACGCGAGCCGTCGCGGTCCCATGAGATCTCGAGCTCGCGCCCGTGGTAACGCACCGCCGAAACCCGAAACCAGCTCCACGTTTCGGCCGGAAGCAGCGGGTGTACCTCTACGACGTCGTCCTCGCGCGGCCGTAGCCCCGCCAGGCCGGCGATCACGAGGTCGGCGAACGTCGAGTGGTGGTACCAGCGGCTGCGCGGATGGTCGCCCTTCAGCCAGGCTCCGGTTCGCTCGTCGAGGTACTCGCCGATGTACGGGCGGCCGTTCATCCGGTGGCTGCGCACGTAGGTGAGGAACGCATCGAGGTAGTCGGGCCGATCGACGATTTCCTGGGGATAGTCGCGCAGCACGTTGGCCAGCGCGGTGAGGGTCTGCGAAGTTGCGAACGGCCACACCGCGCCATCCCACTCGCAGGTCCCGGTACCGTGCGTCCGGAAACCAGGGTGACGGCGCTCCGCCGTCGTGATGCCGAACGGCGCGCGAAACCCCGCCTCGTCGCGCAGCTGCGCCCAGGCCCGCTCGTGGCCGCGCCCCGGCTCCGGCAGGTGAAAGTACCACGGGATGAAGCCGATGGCCTCGCGTACTCCGGCGAGCGCGCCGTCGTCGCGCCGCACCTCGAAGAACGCCGAGTCCGGGTTCCACAGGGCGGCGACCACGAGCGCCCGCAGGCGTTCGGCGTCGGCCTCGAAATGCTCACCGAGCGCCGGCCGGCCCGCAATCCGCGCGAGGACCGCGAGGGCACGGGCGTTGCCGTACATGTAGCTGTTGATCGTAGGACGGACGTGCCGCCGTATGCGCGAGCCGCTGATCGACTCCTCCATGGCGTCGCGCACGTCGAACTGCCAATAGAGGCCATCGGCGCGCCGATGCTCCGCCTCCCATTGCCGCTGGTCGGCGACCAGATCGTCGAGCAGGCCGACGGCGAAGGCCCGATCACCAGTAACGCGCATGCGCTGAAGAACGGCATCGGCGAGCCACTGGCTGTAGCGATGAAGCCTCGGCTGCGGCGCCCCGGCGTTTCCGCGGAGCCACCAGAGCAAGTAGTCGTCGTGGTAGCGCGCATCACGCAGCCAACGGCCTTCCATCAGGTGATGGCCAAGGGCGCTACTCACGGGCTCGGCGCGATTGATGAATTCGGTGAACACGTGGCCGGCTGCGGCAGCAGGGGCCCGCCGCAGGTGTTTCCGCAGCGCCCACCATCGGAAATAGTAGATCTCCTCGACCTCGGAGTCGGGACACTCGAGGAGCGGGATGTTGGCCGTGAGCCACTCGGCCGCGGCCGCATTCGGCACGAGGTTCACCACCGGTTCGTCCTCCATTGCGTTGAACCGGGCGACATGGCGGGCGAGGGACTCCGCCGGACTGGCCGTCGCAGCGGTCGGCAGCGGCGCCCCGCCGGCGATTGCCATGATCGCCGCCACGAGGATCGACACCGGAAACCGGAAGGGAGCGCGTCGAGCCATCCGCACGATGTTCATGCCAGGCCGGACCGCGGGGAACCGCAAGCAGGCAGGACAGTCCGACGCGCACCGCGCCTCCACCCGACTTGCCAAAGCTGTCCCCCATGGCGGACCCTTCGGAAACGCCCATGTCGACCCTGACCCTTCCCTTCCCGCGAAAGGCCGCCCTGCCGCTCGCCACGTTCCTCGCCTTGCCCGGCCTGCTGCCCGCTGCCACCACGCCTACCCCCGCCGCCGAAGCCGTGCAGCTTTCGCCCTTCGTCATCTCCACGGAGCGGGAAACCGGTTGGTCGGCCAACGAGACCCTCTCGGCGACGCGCACACGCCAGGCGCTCAAGGACGTGCCGGTCAACATCGACGCCATCACTGCCGACTTCATCGAGGACCTCGGCCTCAACACGGCCGACGAGGTCACGCAGTTCGTCGCCAACGTCTACGCGGCACCCACGATGGAGAACGACAACCAGACCGACAACTTCTCCTTCCGGGGCCTTTCCCAGCGGTTCAACGTCTCGCGGAACTACTTCCGCTGGTACGTGCCGAGCGACACGTACAACGTGGAGCGCATCGACTTCGGCAAGGGCTCCAATTCGCTGATCTTCGGCGACGTGGAGCCCGGCGGCCAGGGCTCGGTCTTCACGAAGCGCGCGCTGCCGCGCAATTTCGGGACGCTCTTCGCCCAATTGGGCAGCGAGGGCGCCTACCGGTACCAGCTGGATGTGAACCGACGGCTCCGCGACAACCTGGCCGTTCGCGTGAACGCCGTCCGCCGCCAGGAGAAGACGTTCCAGGACGCCTCGGCCTACAAGCTCGCCGGCGAGACGATCGCCTTCACCTATCAGCCCTTCCGCGACACCATGATCCGCGTGGAGGCGGAACGCGGGGACTTCGAGAACGCCCGCGGGTTCTCCGGCATCACGGTGCGCGAGCAGTCCGCCCGCTCGCTCGGCTTCACCAGCGTGGGCCCCTGGTACACATCGGACGGCGCCTGGTTCAACCAGGCGTCGCTCGCCGCCGCGGACCGCAGCTCGACCAACGGGCCGGCGGGCGGCTCGCTCTCGCTGCTGGAAGGCGGCTACGTGGACGTCGCGATGCGCAACGCCGCGGGCGCCATCACGGGCACGCGCCGCCTCGCGGGATTCCCGAAGCACTACAACCTCCGCGGCTCCTTCGACCGGCAGGCCAGGCCGTTCAGCACCTACTCGGTGACGATCGAGCAGCGCCTCGGTCCGCTCGGCCTCGAGCTCGCGTACAACCACCAGAACCAGGACGGCCTCCGGAACGACAACTTCTTCAGCAGCACGGTGAGCCTGGACGTGAACGGCCGGCCCTACATCGACACCGCCGGCATCGACTGGAAACGCTTCGGCAACGACGTCGACGCCTTCCGCGGCACCGCGGTCCTGCCCCTGAACCTGTTCCCGTGGATGCGCCAGACGCTCATCGGCACCGCCGAGTACCGCGAGGACTTCACCAACAATTACCGCAAGGCGCTCTACAACGTGAAGCGCTTCGAGAACGGGACCGTCACGGCCGTAAGCCAGACCAACGACCGCGTGCGTTTCCGCCTCTACCTCGACGATCCCCAGTTCTATTCCCGCGCGCTCTTCGACCGCTTCACCCTCGCGAAGCTGCCCGCCGACCGCGACTTCGAGGCGAAGCAGCTTTCCTTCGGCAACGCGGCCGACGGCACCGAATGGCGGCAGGCCTATGCCGCCGCCGTCTCCGCCAACGGCAGCTACTTCAAGGGCCGGCTCCAATCGCTGGCCGGCGTGCGCTGGGACTGGAACCGCACCTACGAGTACCGCAGCACCCGCACTTTCGGCCCCTACCGTGAGGACATTCCGCCGCCCGACCGCGCCGAGGCTCTGCCCGGCGAGTACGTCGAGAACCCCAATCTGCACCTCTTCAACACCAGCTACTCCTTCGGGCTCACCTTCGCCCTGAACCGCGACATCAACCTCTACGGCGTCTACTCCGACTCCTTCCGGTGGCAGGACGCCCGTACCTTCGACAAGAAGGTCTTCGGTCCGATCTCGGGCGTCACCAAGGAGGTCGGTCTCAAGGGCGGCGTGCTCGACAACCGCGTCACCTTCACCCTCGGCGTCTTCCACATCGACCGCCAGAACGTCGAATTCCGCTGGAATCCCTCGAGCTTCAGCGCCGGTGACGTCGAAAACCTGATGAACCCGAACAACATCACGGCCGACGACCCCCGCTACGTCACTTCCTGGCGCGACGTGAACCAGTTCCGCAGCATCCTCTCGACCGAGACCTCGAAGGGCTTCGATCTCACCTTGCTCACCCGCCCGGCCAAGGGTCTCCAGGCCCGCTTCACCGTCGGCCGGGCCGAGGTCATCACGCGGCCCGACTTCTCCTCGTTCCGCGCCTACTACGAGGCCGCCGTGAAGCGCGGTGACGAGGCTCCGGCCCTGATCGCCGACGCCAAGGAGGTGCTCGATTCCAGCGACTTCGCCACGAAGCCCTCCGGGGCCCGGGCCGCGCCGTGGTCGGCCAGCTGGATCCTGGATTATGCCTTCGCCCGCGACGCCTGGGCCCCGCTCCGCGGCGTGCGGTTGGGCGTGAACGGCAGCTGGCGCGACTCCTACCTGCTCGGCATCAGTAACGGCCGCGAGCTGGTGGGCGGCACCACCCACGGCGTGAACGCCTACGTGATGCGCGACCAGCGGATCTGGAACCAGCAGCTGCGCCTCCGGCTCGGCGTCCGTAACCTCATCGACCTCGAGAACACCGGGGACATCCGCAAGACGGGCTTCACCACGCTCGCGAGCGGTGCCGTCACTTACCGCTATACGTACGTCATGCCTCCGCGCTGGGACCTCACCGCCACGGTGCGCTTCTGACGCTTCCCGCGCGGCTCGCGCCCTTGCCTTGCCCACGGCGCTGCTCAGCTTCGGCGGCGGAAGCGGCGCGCGCCGCTTTCCCTCCCCGACCTACCCCATGAGTACCTCCCGCCGCCAGTTCCTCACGCGCTCCACCCTCGCCGGAGCAGCCGTCGCCGCCGGCGCCGGCCCGACGATCGCTTCCGCCGCGGCCGCCGCGAAGCCCGCCATCCTCGGCGGCACGCCCGTGCACAAGGGCGGCTGGCAGACCTGGCCCGTGTGGAAGCCCGAATGGGAGGCCGAGATGCTCAAGGTCTGCCGCAGCGGCAAGTGGAACCAGGCGGCCGGCGGGAACGTCGCCGATTTTGAGCGGCGCTGGGCGGAACTGCTCGGCGCGCGGAGCTGCCTCGCGACTTCGAGCGGCACGACCGCCCTCATCACCGCCCTCCACGTCGTGGGCGTCGACGCCGGCGACGAGGTCATCGTCTCGCCCTACACCTTCATCGCGACCTACAACGCGATTCTCACCCACAAGGCGCTGCCGGTCCTGGCCGACACCGATCCCGCCACGCTGAACATCGATCCCGCCACGATCGCGCCGCGCATCACCGACCGCACCCGCGCCGTCGTGCCGGTGCACATCTTCGGCCTGCCGTGCGACATGGACGCGGTCAACGCGATCGCACGGGCGAAGGGCCTCAACGTCGTGGAGGACGCCTGCCAGGCCTGGCTCGCCGAATACAAGGGCCGCAAGTGCGGCACGCTCGGCGAACTCGGCTGCTTCAGCTTCCAGCAATCGAAGCACATCCCCGCCGGCGAGGGCGGCGCGATCGTCGGCATGGACCCGGACCTCGTCGACCGCTGCAACTCGTACCACAACTGCGGCCGCTCCGTGGGCAACTTCAAGGGCAACGGCTTCTTCACCCGCGGGAGCAACTTCCGCCTCACGCAGTTCCAGGGTGTCGTGCTGCTCCAGCAGATCGAGAAGCTGGTTGCCGAGACCGCGCGCCGCCGCGAGGCCGCCGCCTACCTGAACGACCGGCTCGGCCGCATCCCGGGGATAACCCCGGTGCGCGTGCCGGAAAACAGCCGCGGCGTCTACCATCTGTATCCGGTGCGCTACGACGCCGCCGCCTTCGGCGGCCTTTCCCGCGACGTTTTCCTGCGGGCCCTCGGCGCCGAGGGCATTCCCGGCAGCGCGGTCTACAAGGAGCAGTACTTCGACGGCATCTTCGACGAGGCGATCGCCTCGCGCGGCTTCCAGCGGCTCTTCCCGGCCGAACGGTTGAAGGCATTCCGGGACAGCTTCCGCGAGCTCAGGGGCAACCGCGCCACCTGCGCCTCGGTCGTGGCCCTCCCGCAGACGGTGCTGCTGGCCGACCGGCCGGCCCTCGACCACGTGGTCGAAGCTTTCGCCCGTCTGCAGGCCCGGAGCGCCGACCTCGTCGCCGCCAAGCTGAAGGGCTGACGGCGGCCGGAACAGGAAAGCTCGGCTTCTCCGCGGCTGCAGCCGCGGCCACACGGGATGCGGCT
>JBBAVH010000046.1:0-13776 GCA_040397825.1 Opitutaceae bacterium | reverse complement strand
AACAGGAAAGCTCGGCTTCTCCGCGGCTGCAGCCGCGGCCACACGGGATGCGGCTGCAGCACGATCGACCGACGGCATCCTTGTCGGAAAGGCCGTCCCTTGTGGCCGCGGGTGATACCGCGGATCGTCCATGAAAAGCTTTCGGATGTTTCCCAGGCCACGCTTTCCGAACGCACCGCGTGAATCCTCCGCGGCTGCAGCCGCGGCCACACGGGATGCCGCTTCCGCATGATCGACCGACGGCATCCTCGTCGGAAACGCCGTCCCATGTGGCCGCGGGTGCTACCGCGGATCGTCCACGAAAAGCTCTCGGATGTTTCCCAGAACTGAGTCCACCGAACGCACCGCGTGAATCTTCCGCGGCTGCAGCCGCAGCCACACGGGATGCGGCTGCAGCACGATCGACCGACAGCATCCTCGTCGGAGAGGCCGTCCCTTGTGGCCGCGGGTGCTCCCGCGGATCGTCCACGAAAAGCTCTCGGATGTTTCCCAGAACTGAGTCCACCGAACGCACCGCGTGAATCTTCCGCGGCTGCAGCCGCAGCCACACGGGATGCGGCTGCAGCACGATCGACCGACAGCATCCTCGTCGGAGAGGCCGTCCCTTGTGGCCGCGGGTGCTCCCGCGGATCGTCCACGAAAAGCTCTCGGATGTTTCCCAGAACTGAATCCACCGAACGCACCGCGTGAATCTTCCGCGGCTGCAGCCGCAGCCACACGGATGCGGCTACTGACAGAGGAGCGGAAGGTGTTCTTGGCGAAAAGCCGGCGCCGGCGGACTCAAGCCCGATAGGACCGGCGATCGCGAGGCTGGCTCAGGCGAGGCAGGCCTTGAAGGCCTCGTTCAGCTTCGCGCGGTCGAGGTTCTTGCCGATGAACACGAGAGTGTTGGCACGCGGCTCGCCGGCAGCCCACTCACGATCGAATTGCGCGTCGAAGAGCATGTGAACGCCCTGGAAGACCAGCCGCTTGTTCGAGCCCTTCACCGCGAGCACGCCCTTCATCCGGTAGATGTCGCCGCCTTTCGTCCGCAGCAGCTCGCTGATCCAGTCATTGAGCCGCTTGCCGTCGAGGTCGCCGGGCACGCTGATTCCCACCGATGTCACCGCCTCGTTGTGCTCGTGCGCCAAGTGAAAATCCTGCTGCCAGACGGGTTTCACGACCTCGCCGTTCACGTGGATGTGAAGCGGGTCATGCCCGCACGACTCGAAGACGAGGAAGTGTCCCGGCGCGTCGATGCGCAGCCGGAACCGTCCGTTGCCGTCCTTCAGCAGCAGCCGGCGCAGGGTCGCGCCCGGCGTGATCTCCTCGTCCTCGGCGGTGCGCGCCTCCCAGTCGGAAAAAGCCAGCACCGCGGCCTCGACCGCTGCAGCCGTCGGCGGGCAGGTGGCCGCAGGCTCTTCCCGCCCGGGCACCTTGGCCACCGGCATGATCACGACGTCGAGCTCGTCGGGATTGCCATGGTGATGGTGCGCATGATCGCTGTGATCGTGACCATGATCGTGTCCGTGATCGTGGTCGCAGTGACCGATCTCGAGCACGTGCGAGCCGGCGGGCAATGGATACGCACCCGCCCACTCAAACGGGTACTCGGGCTCGAGGAACCTCGGCTCGAGGCCGACGGCGCGGTTAAGGTTGAAGCCGCCGACATCCAGCACGCGGTCGAGCGGCAGGTCGCAGCGGTTCGTGCGGTGCAGGCGCGCCACCGCGTTGATGCGCCGGATCCGCGCCTCAAGCGCGTCGAGCTCGGCCGGCGTGGCGAGATCGGTCTTGTTGAGGAGGATCACGTCGGCGAAGGCCACCTGCTTCACCGACTCGTCGTCCTGGTCGAGGTGGCGGGCGACGTGCCGCGCGTCGACGACCGTGACGATGGCGTCGAGCTTGAACGCCCGCTTCATCTCGTCGTCGGTGAAAAACGTCTGTGCGACCGGAGCGGGGTTGGCGAGGCCCGTGGTCTCGATGATGACGCCGTCGAGCCGGTCCTTCCGCTTGAGCAAGCGGCCGAGGATACGGATGAGGTCGCCGCGAACGCTGCAGCAGATGCACCCGTTGTTCATCTCGAAGAGCTCCTCCTCGCTGCGGACGACGAGCTGATGGTCGACACCCACCTCGCCGAACTCGTTCTCGATCACCGCGAGTTTCTTGCCGTGGTGTTCCGTTAGGATGCGGTTGAGCAGGGTGGTCTTGCCGGCGCCAAGGAAGCCGGTGAGGACGGTGACGGGAATCATCGTCGCACCGTTACCGGAGCCCGGGGAAACCTCAAACCCGGAACGGAAGCCACGATCACGGATGCGGCCGCGGGTGCTACCGCGGATCGTACGCGAAAAGCCTTCGGACGTTTCTCGAAGCCACGCTTCCCAAAAATACCCCGTGAATTTTCCGCGGCTGCAGCCGCAGCCACATCGATCCGCGCCTGCCACCCCTCCGTGGTTACCCGGGCTTGGAACCTTTCCGCACGAAGCCCGTTCGACTGCGTCCTACTCGATCCAACGAGGCAGGATGCCTGGTTCACGACGGAGCCAGCCGGTCAGGGCATCGTGGTTTGGCTTCCGTGTTTTCCGTGTGTTCCGTGGTCCACTCCAGCCACCGCAGCTGTTTTCTCCGTGCCATCGTGAAGCGCATCGGTTGAAACGGGCGCGCATGCAAATCGGCTTCTGCACCGACCCGGCCACCTTGGCCACGCTGCCCTTCCGCCCCGAGTGCGACTTCATCGAGGGCCATGTGGTGAATTTCCTCACCCCGGAGGCGTCCGACGCCGACTTCGCGCCGCGCGCGGCCGCGCTGCGGGCCTGCGGTTTTCCGATGCCGGCGGCGAACGTGCTGCTCCCGGCGGCGCTGAAGTGCAGCGGGCCCGAAATCGACTACGCGCGGCTCGACCGCTACGCGCAGACCGTGTTCCGCCGCTGCCGCGAGATCGGCATGACGATCATCGTCTTCGGCAGCGCCGGAGCGCGCATGGTCCCCGACGGGTTTCCCGTCGCGAAGGGCTTCGAGCAGTACGTCGACATGCTGAAGCAGTTCGGCCCGCTCGCCGAGGAGGCGGGCGTGACGCTGGTGGTCGAGCCCCTGAACCGCGGCGAATGCAACCTGGTGAACACGGTGCTCGAGGGCGCGGAGGCCGTGCGCCGCGCCAACACGAACGGCGTGAAGCTGCTCGTCGATCTGTTCCACATGCTCCGCAACGGGGAGTCGCCCGACGACATCCTCAAGGTCGGGCCGCTCATCCGCCACGCGCATCTCGCCGAGAACAAGGATCGCGCCGCCCCCGGGGTGAACGGAGACGACTTCCGCCCGTTCCTCCGCGCCTTGCGCAAGGCGGGCTACAACGACCGGCTCGCGCTGGAGCCGATCTGGACGGACCTGCCCAACCAACTCGCACCCGCGCTGCGCGAAGTGCGCCGCCAGCTGGCCGACGCCGGCTACTGAACTCATGACCTACCCTCATTTCGTCCGCATCGACCGCGAGGGCCGGCAAGGCGAGCGGCACTTCGTCGTGCACACGCATGATCCACGGTTCACCGCGGAATTCGCCGAGGACGGCGGCCCCGCTGGAAAAGGCGGCAAGGGCGTGCTGAAGCGCGTGTGCGTGCCCAACTCCTGGGCGGGCGACTACAGCCGCTACGCGCAGTGGCTGACGCGGGCGCAGGAATTCTTCGAGGCGGCCGCCCCGGGATCGGGACCGGCCCCGCGCCGCTGAAACCGGAAGGCGCGAGGCGCTAACTCAAGGGCTGCGCGGCTCAGCCGCTGCAGCCGCAGCCCTCGCCGCAGCCACCGCCACCACCGTGGGCGTGGCCGTGGGCGACCTCGTCGGCCGTCGCCTCGCGGGCCTCGACGACCTCGACATCGAACGTGAGGTCGACGCCGGCGAGCGGGTGATTCGCATCGAGCAGGATCTCGTCGCCCTCGACCGCCGCCACCGTCACCACCGGATCCGAGCGATGCGGGCCGGTCTGGAACTGGTCGCCGACGTTGATCTCACCTTCCACCGGGAGCGCCTCGCGCTTCACCCGCTGCATCTGCGCGGGGTCGCGCTCGCCGTAGGCCTCGCGGGCGGGAACCTCCACGCGGGACTTCTGGCCGGCGATTGCCGCGCGTAACCGGGAGTCCAGCCCATCGATGATCTGCCCCGCGCCCTCAAGGTAGGTCACGGGACCGCCGCCGGCAGACGTATCAAGGACGCGCCCGCCCGGATCGCGGAGCGTGTAGTGAAAGGAAACGATGCGAGGCATGGGACGGGGAGGCAGACGGGCGGGGCGGAAAACGCAATCCCACCCGCCGGCTCACTTCAGCTCGCGGATGCGGAGGTTGCGGTACCAGACGGGCGCCTGGGCCTTGCCGTGCAGCCCCTGGAGGCCGATCGGGCCGTTGCGGCTGAAGTCCTTCAGGGCCGTCGCGAACTTATTCGGGGTGCCGTCGGGATTCTTCTTCGGCTCCTTCCAGTCGTTGAGGTCGACGTTCCAGACCTCCTCGCCGTTGAAGACCAGCGACACCCGGTTGTCGCGACAGGTGATGGTGAAACGGTTCCACTCACCCACGGGCTTCGCCATCTTCTTCGCCGGCGCCTTGGCGTTGTAGATCGAGCCCACCTCGCCGTAGAGCGCGCTGTCGGCCGTCTCATGCACCTGGATCTCCAGCGCGGCCAGCACCTGCTTGGTGTTGCCGGAACGCAGGAAGATGCCGCTGTTGGACTCCTTCGCCACCTTGAACTCCAGATCGAGGACGAAGTTGGCGTAGGACTTCTTCGTCCAGATCGTGTCGTGAGTCTTCGCCACGAGCATACCGTTGTCCCAGGTCCAGCTGCCGCCCTTGAGGTCGGCATCGGCGAGGTCGGCGGCGAAGAGCGGCGTCCAGCCAGTAGTGTCGGGATGGGAGGCTGGCGCGGCGACGAGCGGGGCGACGGCGAGCAGCAGGGCGGTGGAGAGGGCGGCGAAGCGGGGGGATTTCATGGGAGGACAGGGGGTGAGGGAATCAGGGGGCCTTTTCGACGAGCACAAGGTCGTCGAAGTCGGCCGTGACCACGTTCTTGGTGAAGGAGTGAATCCAGACCTCGACCTGGACCGAACCGGCGGGGGCGACGCCTGCCTTGGAGAAGGCCTTCCAAGCGGTGTCGGTGCGGCGGATCGGGACGTTGATCTGGTTCTTCAATTCAGGCCGCGTGAGGTACTCGCCCTTCGCGTCGTAGAAACGGAGGTACACGGCGATGCCCTCGCCCTTCACCGCCCGTCCCTGAAAGCGCACCTCATAGGTGCGACCGGCCACGGCGGGAAAACGCTTCGACGCGACGCTGGAGCCGAGCGTACCGCTGGCGTCGGTCACCCGCAGGCCCAGCTTGCCGGAGCGCGCGGCCTCGGGCACCGCGGCGCTCATGCCGTTGTCGCCGGCGGCGTTCCAACCGGCGAGACCATCTTCGAATCCAGCGTTGGCCAAGGGAATGACGGACTCGGCGGCGGACGCCGCCAACGGAAGCAAAAGGGCAAGGGGCAGGAGTGACTTCATGGGGAAAATCCGGAAAAGTGGCGACGGGCGAACGACCGTCACCAGTCTTCGTCGCGGGCAAGACGACGGGAAGCGTTTTCGGTGACATGCCAGCGCGCGACCGCCTGGCCAAAGCCCGATAGCGGTGCGACGCCGAGGAAGGCACGTGGATCTTCCGCGGCTGCAGCCGCGGCCACATCGGATGCGGCTTCCGACCGAACGACCGACGGCATCCTCGTCGGAAAGGCCAGTCCCTGTGGCCGCGAGCGCTACCGCGGATCGTTCACGAATTCCCTTCGGACGTCTCCCCGGACTGAATCCACCGAACGCACGGCGTGAATTCTCCGCGGCTGCAGCCGCGGCCACATTGGATGCGGCTTCCGACCGAACGACCGAAGGCATCATCGTCGGAAAAGTCATCTCCTGTGGCCGCGGGCGCTACCGCGGATCGTTCACGAATTCCCTTCGAACGTCTCCCTGGACTGAATCCACCGAACGCATAGCGTGAATTCTCCGCGGCTGCAGCCGCGGCCACATTGGATGCGGCTTCCGACCGAACGACCGACGGTTTTCTCGTAGGAAAAGTTGTTCCCTGTGGCCGCGGGCGCTACCGCGGATCGTTCCCGAATTCCCTTCGGACGTCTCCCTGGACTGAATCCACCGAACGCACTGCGTGAATCTTCCGCGGCTGCAGCCGCGGCCACACCGGATGTGGATTCCGTCCGAACGACCGACGGCATCCTCGTCGGAAAGGCCGGTCCCTGTGGCCGCGGGCGCTACCGCGGATCGTTCACGAATTCCCTTCGGACGTCTCCCTGGACTGAATCCACCGAACGCACGGCGTGAATCTTCCGCGGCTGCAGCCGCGGCCACAACGCGGGCGCATTCGACACGATTATCCGCACTTTATTTCAGCGGACCGACCCTAGCGGCCCGCGGTCACTTCGGCCCAGAGGCGCTCGAGCACCGGCTTGATGACCGCGGTGAAGGCCTCGTAGGCCGGCGGGTGGAAGTGCAGCTTGTCCTTCTGGTAGAGCTCCAGGCGCGGATGTCCGTTGGCGTCGACCAGCGCCGGATTGATGTCGATGAAGTGGTGGTGCGGCGTGGCGGCGCAGTACGCGCGCACCAACGCGTTGTAGTGGTCCACGTGTTCCCACTTCGCGACGCGGTCGGGGGAACGCGTGGCGGTGACATAGACGACGCGTGTCTCCGGCGACCCGCGCCGGACGCGCTCGGAGAACTCCCGGAAACGGGCGAAGATCAACGGCGGCGCGTCGGCGTCCTTGGCGTTGAGGTCATTGCTGCCGCAGTAGTAGACGACGATCCGCGGCGCGTAGCGCGGCACGAGCTGATCGAAGCGCGCGAGCTGGTCGCCGGTGCGCGAACCGCCGAAGGCCCGATTGAGCACGGGCAACGGCGCCATCTGTTCGGCCACGGTCGTCCATTGCCGGAAGATGCTGCTGCCGACGAACAAGATGCCGCCCTTGGGGAAGGGCTTGGCGGCATCCTGCTCGGCGAAGGCCTTGAAGGAGGGCTCGTACTGCGTCCAGCGCTTGGCCGCCTCATCGGCGGCGTGAACGGCAGACAACCCGAGCAGCAGGAAGACGGCGAAGAGACGGAGGTTTTTCATGGGACCAGGAAACGGAGGAGGAACTGACAGAACAGCGCGCCCACTGGGACCATCGCAAAGCCCCAGGCAAGCATCTGCCGGAAAAGGCGCGCCGACCCAGCACCGTCGGGCGCACCCGCGATGCAAAGGGCGCCGATGGTGGAGAGCGGCGAGACATCGACGATGGCGGCGCCCACGTTGATGCTCAGCGCCACCTGCAGCGGATCGCCTCCGCCGAGTTTCTCGACGAGGCCGGGGACGGTCGGCAGAAAAGCCGGGTAGACGACGCCGGAGGTCGAGCTGTAGGTGGAGATGAGGCCGGTGACGAAAGCCATGGCGCCGTTAGCCGTTCCCGGCGTGGCGATCCGCGCGAGCAGCCCGGTCATCAAGTCCATGCCGCCGGTCTTCTCCAGGACGCCCACCAGCACGCTGACGCCCGAAACCATGAGCAGCACGGCCCACGGCACCCCGCGAAGCGCCGCCTCATCCTCGCCGCAGCGCGCGAGTATGAGCACGGCGGTGGCGGCAAACGCCGACAGCCCTGGGTTCAGCCGGAAAAACACCACGCCTGCGACCCAAAGGCCGAGTACGACGAGCGTCGTGAACTGGCGTCGGTCGAGGGCGGGCGCGGATTCCCCCGCCGCGCCGGCCGCCGCCGGCGCTCGGCCTTGGCGGATGAGCGCGAGCCCGCCGAACAGGGCATAGGCGACGGCAGCCACCAACGCATGGGCGGCGAAGTTGGCGGTGAAGACCGTCCAGTCGTGTCCGGGCAGCCCCGCCTTGGCCATTCCCGCCTGCACGATCACGCCCACGGCGCTGAACGGGGACAGGTTGCCCGCATTGCCGCCGTTCGCGACCATGAGCGCCATCAGCAGCGGCGAGACGCCCGCCGCGGCGCCGGCCGACATCGCGAGCGGGGCGACGAGCGCGGTGGCGGCGATCGCCCCGGGGCCGACCGAGGAGATGACGCCCGCCAGCAGGAAGAAGAACGGCGGCAGCGCGGCGGGGGCGCCGCCGCAGAGCCCCACGCCCCGGCGCGCGACCAGCCCCAGCGTGCCGTTGGACTGCGCGACGCCGAAGAGCAGCGTCACCCCCGCGAGCGTCAGGAACAATCCCGAGGGAAAGAGCGCCAGGAGGGCGTCGGCCTTCCACCCCGCGGCGAAGACCGCCACCGGAAAAGCAAGCGCGACGGCGAGGATGCCGACGTTGATCCGCGAGGTGAGGCTGAGGACGATGACCGCCAGGAGCGCGAGGAGCGAGAGCGTGGCGGGGCTCATGACCTCACTCCCGCCACTTCGGCAGGAGATGCTTCTGGACCTTGCCCAACGCGGTGCGCGGCAGGGATTCGATGCGCACGAAGGCGCGCGGCTGCTTGAAGGAAGCCAGCTGCGCGCGCAGGTGGGCCGCGGCCGCCGCCTCGTCGAACGCGGCGGCGTCCACCACGACGTAGGCGACGGGCACCTCGCCGCGGACGGGATCGGGCGCGCCCACCACCACCGCCTCGCGCACGCCCGCACGCTCGAGGATGAGTTCCTCGATCTCGCGCGGGTAAATGTTGAAGCCGCCGGAGATGATCAGGTCGCTGCGCCGGCCCTGCAGCGTGATGTAGCCGTCGGCCGCACGCACGCCGACGTCACCGGTGCGGAACCAGCCGTCGCGCCAGGCGGCGGCGGTAGCCTCGGGCCGGCGCCAGTAACCGGCGCAGACATTGGGCCCCTTGACCCAGAGCTCGCCGCTGACGCCGTCGGCCACCGGCACACCCGCCTCGTCGCGGATGCTCACGGCCACGTGCGGGAGCGGCAGGCCCACGGTGCCCGGCCGGCGCTCGCCCTCGTAGGGGTTGCCGACGTTCATCAGCGTCTCGGTCATCCCATAACGCTCCAAGATCACTGAACCGTAAAGCTGGCGGAACTTCTCGTGCACCTCGGCCGGGAGCGGGGCGGAACCCGAGACCGCGAGCCGCAGCCGCGCGCCGATCGCGCGGGCCTGCTCCGGCGCGAGCTCCAGCATCCGCACATACATGGCCGGCACGCCGAAGAACAACGTGGGCCGGAAGTCCGCGAACCACGCGGCGGCCTTGGCGTGCTCGAAGCGCTCGTGCAGCCGCATCACGCAGCCGCTCACCAGCCAGCAATGGATGCCGTTGCCGAGGCCATGGACGTGGAACAGCGGCAACGCGCACAGGAAGCGGTCGGCGGCCGTGATGCCCCAGCCGGTCACGAGGGCGAGCGCGTTGGTCGCGAAATTGCCCTGCGTGAGCACCGCGCCCTTCGAGGCGCCCGTCGTGCCCGAGGTATAGATCAGCGACATCGGCGTATCGGCGTCGGCCGGCACCGCCGCCCGGCCGTCGGCCCGACCCGCCGCTTCCGCCGAGAGCGCGTCGACATCCCAGACCGGCACGCCCGCGGGGATGAACCCGGCGAGGTCCCCCGAAGTGACGACAGCGGTCGGCGCGGAGTCGGTGAGGATGTGCCGCAGCTCCCGCTCGCGATAGAGCACGTTCACCGGGACGACGATCAGGCCGAGCTTCACGCCCGCGAGCCACAGGTCGACGACCTCGATGCGGTTCTGCAGGAAGAACGCCAAGCGGTCGCCGGACTTGAGCCCGCGCGCGCGCAGCAGGCCGGCGAGGCGGTCGCTGCGGGCGTCGAGCTCACCGAACGTGAACGACACTACCGATCCGTCGGCACGCGCGCATTCGAGGCCGGTCACCGCCGCGCGCCCGCGCAGCGAAAGGTCGAACAGGGGAAGCAGGGACATCCGATGGGGGAGAGGACGCGCAGGAAGCGAGCCCCGCGGATCACGCGAGGCAACGCCCAAAGCGGCGGGGCGACGGCATGAGCAATGCCGGCAAGCTCCGCCCGCGGACGCGGATCAGAACCGCGTGCTCACCCCGAACCGGAAGCTGCGGAGGTCGCCCTTGCTCTGCAGGCCCTCCATGATCTTCCGGTTGGCCGCGTTGCGGACCGTCGCGGTGAACGTGCAATTCCTACCGAAGACCTTGCCGACGTATCCGGCACCGAAGTCGAGGCGGGTGTAACCGGGGATGAAGTTCGTCACCTGTCCGGTGGTGCCGCTGATGCTGTCGGCGCGGCTGCCGTCGACCCACACGAGCGCGTTGTTGACGGAGAAGCCGCGGAGGAAGCCTTCCTGGAAGGAGTACTTGTGAAACAGGCTCCCGTTGGCGCGCGGCCGACCGGTGATGGGCCCGCCGTCACGCACGCGGTTGTCGGGCGCAACGAGACGGGTGCGTACGTTGGAGTAGGTGATCGACGCCTGGTAACCGGCGGTGAGACGCGCCATCGCCTGCACCTCAAACCCGCGCGATTCCTCGCCGTTGTCCTGGGTGCTGCGGGCGCCGCTCGGCAGGAAGCCGAGGATCGAGATGATCTCAGCGTCTCCCAGCTGCCGGCGGGTGTTCCGTCGGTCGAGCTCGAAGGCCGCGGCCTCGAGGGTGAGACGGCCGCCGAGGAGGGCCGACTTGATGCCGGCCTCGAGCGACTCGCCCGACTCGGGCTTGTCGAGGAGCTTGCCATAGACGTCGATGCCAGTGGGCACGCCGGAGAAGGAGTCGCTGGCGGAAACATAGAACGAGATCGGGCGCGCCGGGCGGTAGAGGAGGCCGACGGTCGAGGAGGTGGCGTTCTCGACGGGCAGCGCCTGCGGGGAGATCGTGGCGACGGTGGTGCCGGTGAGGGCGTTGTTTTCGCCGTGGTCACGGCGCACGCCGGCGAGCAGATGCCAGCGGTCGTCGCGGGTGCTGACGACGTTGGTGAACGAGATCGCGCCGCGCACGAGCGTCTGGTCGACGTAGGAGTTGGGGCTGGAGTAGCGGGTGACGTCGGTCATCTCGCGCCAGGCAGGCTGGAAGGCTCCGGCCGGAAGCGCGCCGACCGCGGAGGTCGGGAACTTGTAGCGCGTGAGGGCGTTCGGATTGGTCGAGGGCGCCGCGCCGAGGGCGGTGCTGGTCGAGTTCGGGGTGTCGGCACGGTCGCGCCAGTTGCGGGATTCGATGCGCTCGAGGCCGACGATCGCCTCGTGCTTGAGGCCGGCGTAGCTGAACTGGCCGCGCAGGTCCAACTGGTACGTCCAGATGTCCCAGGTCTCGTCGTCCTTGGTGGCGGACCAGCGGATCTCGTCGGCCACGACGTTGCCGGCGACGTTCCCGAGCGCGGGGTTGAGGAAACGGGCGATGATGGTGGAGGCGCTGCCGGAGAGGCGCAGGTCGCGCCGGTCGCTGCGGGACCAATTGGTCGTGGCGCGGGCGGAGAAGGTATCGTTGAACTTGTGCTGCAGCTCCGCGCCGGCGCGGTAGACTTCCTGGGTGCGGAGATTGCTCGGGCCAAAGGGATTGAAGTCCCACGGCACGATCTCCTCGGGCACGTAGCCGAAGGCGTAGGCGCCGAAGGCGGGCGACGCGGTGGCGCTCGTCGCCGTCGCGGAAGTCGGGATGCGGATGCCGGGGATCGCGATCGCGACGTTGCCTTCGTAACGGATGCTTTCACCGCGCAGGTTGAGGATCGTCGCGGGCGTCAACCGGTACACGGCGGCCGCGTAGGCGACCTTGCGCTTGCTCGACTCCCATTGGCGCCAGCTGTTGCCGTCCTGGAACGCCACCGCCGTGCGCAACGCGAATCGGTTGGACGGCGCAAACGACGCGTCGAGCTCGCCGCGGACGTGGTCCCAGGAGCCGACCGTAAGCTTGGTGGAGACCTCGTTGCGGGAGCGCGGGCGTTTGCTGATCTGGTTGATCATGCCGCCCGGCTCGACGACGCCGGCCAGCAGCGAGCTCGGGCCGCGGAGCGACTCGATGCGGTCGACGGTGAGGGTGTCGCTGATCATGCCGACGAAGCCCTCCTTCACGCCGTCACGGTAGTGGCGGTTCTGCCGCATGCCGCGCACGGTGAAGGTATTGTTGTCGAAGACGGCGTCCTGTTTTCCCTGCGAGGTGACACCCGTGAGGAACGCGGCGGCGTCGGACATGTTGTCGGCGCCGAGGTCGGCGAGGAACTCGCTGGTGAGCACCTGCACGGAGCGGGCCAGGTTCTGGATCGGGACGTTGGTGCGCGTGCCCGACATCGAGCTCGCGGCGGTCCACGAGTTGTCGGCGGCGGCCGACACGGAAAACTCCGGCAGGGCGATGACCTCCTCGGGGGCCGGCGTGGGAGCGGAAGCCGCGCGGGCCGACGCGGCGGTCAGGATCACCAGGATAAGACGATAAACGGGGGTTTGCATGGTCGAACCCCGAGGATGCTGCCGGCTCCGGAAAAAACAAGGCCACCGGCCGGCCCGCTGACCTCAACCGCGGCCCATCCCCGTAACATCTGCCCGGCGGATCCGTGTTGAGCGTTATCCATGCGCTCCGCGATTCACCTCGGCGCTCGCCTCCGGGCCACGCGCCCTCCTCCTTGATTCATGCTCCCCCGCCCCGCCCCGCATCGCCGCGTGGCCGCCGCGGTGCTCGCGCTGGCCGCCTTCGCCGGTCTCCTGCGCGCCGCCGACGCGTCCCGCCCCAACATCGTCCTGATCTTCGCCGACGATCTCGGCTACGCCGATCTCGGCAGTCAGGGAGCCAAGGACATTGCGACGCCGCACCTTGACCGCCTCGCGGCCGAGGGGACGCGCTTCACGAGCTTCTACGTGGCGCAGGCGGTGTGCACGGCGTCGCGGGCCGCGCTCCTCACCGGCCAGTACCCGAACCGCATCGGCATGAGCGGCGCCCTCAACCACACGAGCACCGCAGGCATTTCGCCGCGTGAACGCCTCCTCTCCGAACGCCTCAAGGAGGTCGGCTACGCCACGGCGGCCTTCGGCAAATGGCACCTCGGCCACCAGCCGCCGTTCCTGCCCACCCGCCGCGGCTTCGACGAATGGATGGGCATCCCGTATTCCAACGACAACGGCCCGCTCCATCCCGTGACGAAGGGCATCCCGTCGCTCCCGCTCTACGACGGTGAGGAGGTCATCGAGGCCGACCCCGACCAGTCGCGCTTCACCGCGCGGTTCACGGAACGCGCGGTCGCCTTCATCGAGCGCAACCGGGAGCGGCCATTCTTCCTGTACCTGCCGCACGTCATGCCGCACGTGCCGATCTTCGCCTCGGAGAAGTTCCGCGGCAGCAGCCGGCGCGGCGCCTACGGAGACGTCGTGCAGGAACTCGACGCCGGCGTGGGCGAGGTGCTCGCCGCCCTGCGCCGCCACGGCCTCGAGGAGCGCACGATCGTGATCTTCACCTCCGACAACGG
The DNA here is from genome assembly GCA_040397825.1 of Opitutaceae bacterium. Taxonomy (GTDB): domain Bacteria; phylum Verrucomicrobiota; class Verrucomicrobiia; order Opitutales; family Opitutaceae; genus ER46. Next base: position 447 of record JBBAVH010000046.1, on the reverse strand, counting down.
TCCCTTTCTCTCCTACGGGGAGCACGCGGGACTCGCGACCCCGCTTCGCGAGGGCAAGCTCACCACGTTCGAGGGAGGCATGCGCACGCCGTTCCTGATCCGCTGGCCGGGACGCATCCCGGCGGGCCGCGTGAGCGATGAGCCCCTCAGCACGCTCGACCTGAGCGTCACCCTCGGCGCCCTCGCCCGTGCGCCGCGCCCCCCAGGGGGCACCGACGGCACCGACCTTTCACCCCTGCTGCTCGGCCAGCCGGGCGCGCGGGGCCGCGGGGAGTTCTGGTTCTACTCGGGCGACGAACTGCACGCCGTACGCCTCGGCGACTGGAAGCTGCATGTGCCGCACGACTACCTCACGGTCGCCGCCGAGCCCGGCCGCGGAGGCAAGCCGTCCAACTGGGCCAACATGAAGCCCGACTCGATCGAGAACTCCGGCATCCGCGGCATCGC
>JBBAVH010000045.1:0-25691 GCA_040397825.1 Opitutaceae bacterium | reverse complement strand
AGCTGGGCACCATCTCGCTGATGGAGGTGTTCACGATGATCATCCAGCTGTGCGTGTTCGGCGGGCTGCTGCTGGCATCGCCCATCATCCTTTTCTTCATCAGCCAGTTCGTCTCCCCTGCGCTCACCGACCGCGAGATGAAGGCCGTGAAGCCGCTCTGCGTCTCGGCGCTGTTCCTCTTCCTGCTCGGCTCGGCGTTCAGCTTCTTCCTGCTGATGCCGAGCACGGTGCGAATCGCAATCGAGCTCAATCAGGCCCTGGGACTTGAGACCCGCTGGACCGCGGGCAATTATTTCACGACGCTCACGTGGCTCGTGCTCGGTACGGGGGCGGTTTTCGAGTTTCCGCTCGTCATCATCCTGCTCGTCTGGCTCGGCGTCCTCTCGACCGAGTTCCTGCGCAAATACCGCCGTCACGCGATCGTGCTCATCTTCGTCATCGCCGCGGTGATCACCCCGACGCCCGACCCGGTGACGCAGACCATCTTCGCGGCTCCGCTCTACCTGCTGTTCGAGATCTCCATTCTGGTCTCGTCCCGGGTCGAGAAGCGCAAGCGCGTCGCCCGCGGCGCGGCCTGATCGCGGCCGGCGGGCTTCGTGCGCCAAATGGCAGTTGCGCCGAAAAGGCGCGACTGTTGCATCGGCCCGATGGCTCCCAAGACCCTCGACTCGACGGCGCTCCGCGCCGTGGCCTCGGCGTTCCGGCTAGGCGGCACTTACTGCGGCGGCGCGCCGCACGGCAACGGCCACATCAACGACACCTACGTCGTTTCCTTCGAGCAGGGCGGGGTGACCACGCGCTATATCCTGCAGCGGATCAACGAGAACGTCTTCCGTGACGTCGAAGCGGTGATGGACAACATCGCCCGCGTTACCGCGCATGCCGGTCGCCGCGCGCTCGCCTCCGGCGCTCCCGACGCCATCCGCCGCGCGCTCACCCTCATCCCCACGCGGGCCGGCGGCAATTTGCACCGTGACGCCTCTGGCGCCTGGCGCTGCTACATCTTCATCGAGGGCGCGCAGTCGCATGACGTCATCACCGAGCCCGCCCTCGCCCGCGAGGGTGCCCGGGCGTTCGGCGATTTCCAGCGCCTGCTGAGCGACCTGCCCGGCGGCCGGCTGCGCGAGACCATCCCGCACTTCCACGACACCCGCCGCCGTTTCGAGGCCCTCCGCGAGGCGATCCGCGAGGATCGCGTCGGCCGCGCGAAGGAAGCCAAGGCCGAGATCGCGTTCGCCCTCGAGCGGGAACCGATGGTTGACGTGGTGCTCAACCTGCTCGCGCGCGGCGAGATCCCCGAGCGCGTCACGCACAACGACACCAAGCTCAACAACGTGATGATCGACGACCGCACGGGCGCCGGCATCTGCGTGATCGACCTCGATACCGTCATGCCGGGCTCGGCGTTGTACGACTTCGGCGACATGGTGCGCTCCGCCGTCAACTCCGCGGCCGAGGATGAGCCCGATGTCTCGCGGGTGAGCGCGCGACTCGACCTCTTCGACGCCCTCACCGAGGGCTACCTCGCGGCCAGTCGCTCTTTCCTCACCGCCGCCGAGATCGACCACCTCGCGTTCTCCGGCCGCCTGATCGCGCTCGAGATCGGCATCCGCTTCCTCACCGACTTCCTGCAGGGTGACGTGTACTTCAAGGTCCGCCGCCCGGCGCACAATCTGGAGCGCGCCCGCAGCCAGTTCGCCCTGCTGCGCAGCATGGAGGCGCAGCGGGAACGGATGGAGGAGATCGTGCGCCGCCACGCCTCGCGGCCGACGCCGGCCGCCGCGGGTCCAGGCGCCGCCCTACTTACCACGCCGGAGTCCCAGCAGCGGGAGCGGATCGCTACCGAGGTTTTCGCCGACGCTGACGAGGCCTGCGCCCGTCTGGCCTCGGAGATCGCCGAACTCATCCGCAAGAACGATGCCGCGGGTCGCAACACCGTGCTCGGCCTCGCGACCGGCTCCACGCCGGTGCGGCTCTACAAGCAGCTGATCCGCCTGCATCGGGAGAAGGGCCTGAGCTTCCGGCGCGTGATCACCTTCAACCTCGACGAATACCACGGCCTGACGCGCGAGCATCCGGAAAGCTATTGGCGGTTCATGCACGACCAGCTCTTCAACCACGTCGATATCCCGGCGGGGAACGTGAACGTGCCCGACGGCACCGTGCCTCGCGCCGACGTCTTCGCGTGGTGCCGTGCCTACGAGGAGAAGATCCGCGCCGCCGGCGGGATCGACCTCCAGGTCCTCGGCATCGGCCGTACTGGCCACATCGGCTTCAATGAACCGGGGTCCTCGCGTGAATCCCGCACGCGCCTTGTCACGCTCGACGGCCTCACGCGCCGCGACGCCGCGCGCGACTTTCTCGGCGAGGCCAACGTTCCTCGCCACGCGATCACCATGGGTGTGGGCACGATCCTCGACGCACGCCGGATCGCGCTCCTCGCGTGGGGCGAGGGCAAGGCGGGTGTCTTGGCCGAGGCCGTCGAAGGCGCGCCCAAGGATTCGTTGCCCGCGAGCTTTCTGCAGGGGCACCCGCAGGTGCGTTTCCTCATCGACCGTGCGGCGGCCTCCGCACTCACGCGCGTGCGTTATCCGTGGCTCGTCAGCCCGATCCAGTGGACGCCGGCGATGACCCGCCGCGCGGTGATCTGGCTGTCGCGCCAGTCAAAGAAACCGGTGCTCAAGCTCCTCGACGAGGACTACGGCGAGCACGGCATGGCGGACCTGCTCACGGAAAACGGGCCCTCCTACCAGTTGAACATCCGGGTCTTTAACGAGATTCAGCGCACGATCACCGGTTGGCCGGGCGGCAAGCCCAACGCCGACGATTCCTCGCGCCCGGAGCGCGCATTTCCGTTCCCCAAGCGCGTCGTCGTCTTTAGCCCTGAGCCGTCGCACGACGTGCTCGGTATGGGCGGCACACTCCGTCGCCTGAAGGAGCAGGGGCACATCGTTACCGTCGCTTATCTTACTTCCGGCAATCTTGCGGTGCCTGATGAGGAGGCCGCCATGGCGGCCGAACTGGTGGGCGACATCGCGGGAACCCTCGGTCAAACAAAGGACCCGCTCGCGGAGTTCGCCGACGGCGCCCGGCGGGAACTGTCCGGCAAGAAGGCCTTCGCGCTCGATTCGGCGGGCATCCGTCGGCTCAAGGCGCTGCTCCGCCGGGGCGAGGCACGCGCGTCGCTTCGCGACTGCGACCTCGCTACCGGCCAGGCCCTGTTCATGGACCTGCCGTTCTATGAGCGTGGCCGCTACCGGCAGTTCTCCCCGGAGCAAGCTGACCTCGCTGCCGTCGTGAAGCTGCTGCGCGACGCGATGCCGCATCAGGTTTTCCTGACCGGTGATCGCGACGACCCCACTTCGATCACCGCGGTCTGCCATCAACTCGTGCGGCGCGCGTGCCGCGAGGTCGCCGGCGAGGCGTGGTTCAAGGATTGCCGGGTCTGGTCCTACCGCGGGGTTGATCAGCCTTGGGATGCGGCGGATATCGACATGGCGGTGCCGCTCAGCCCGCGGGAGCTCGCGCAGAAGTCACAGGCGGTCTTCCATCATAAGAGCCAGCGCAGCCAGACGCCGGTGGCGTCGGGACTGCGTGAGCCGTGGCAGCAGGCCGAGCAGGCGAACCGCGCGCTGGCTGAGACCTACGACACCCTCGGCCTGGCCGACTACGAGGCGATCGAGGCCTTCGCCCGGGCTGACGTTTCCTGAGGTCGCAGTCCTCCGGTCTTTTTTCAACGTCATGCGCGACGTCCGTCCCTTGCTGTCTCCGCCATTGGAGAGCAACTTCGCTCCGGCCGCCCTCTGGAACCGCGCCTACCGGGCGCTCGTCGCGGGGGATCCGTCTGCGCGGTCGCTCGCGGTCGTCGTTTCTTCCACCGGTGGCGCGGTGTCGCGGCACGACACGCGCGTGCTGGGCGTGGGGCATCCCTCGGCCGCCCTCACGCTCACGTACGTGGAGCGTTTGGTGAAGTTCATGCTCTGGCAGAAGGGAGGCAGCCGGGTACGGATCGCCGGGGCCGACGAGATCATCGGGGAACTTGCCCGCATTTACTCGGCATCGGGCACGCGGGCCTTCGATCACCGTTTCATGGGTGAGACCACCTACCGCGAGCCGTTCCTGATCGAGGCGGTCGCGATGTCAGCCCTGCCGGAGGGCAGGGTGGCCTCGTTGCCGGTCGGTCGGCACCTCGACGGCTGCCGGATCGGCTTCGACCTCGGCGGCAGCGACCGCAAGGCTGCGGCGGTGATCGATGGCAAGGTGGTCTTCTCGGAGGAGATCACGTGGGATCCGTACTTCCAGAAGGATCCGGCCTATCACCTCGAGGGCGTGCATGACTCCCTGCGGCGCGCGGCGGCGCACCTGCCGCGGGTCGACGCCATCGGCGGCAGCGCTGCCGGCGTGTACGTGAACAACGAGGTGCGCGTCGCCTCGCTGTTCCGCGGCGTGCCGCCCGACCTGTTCGAACGCCACGTGCGACGGATGTTCTTCACTCTTCAAGAACGCTGGTGCGGCGTGCCGTTCGAGGTCGCCAACGATGGCGAGGTCACGGCGCTGGCGGGCTCGATGTCGCTCGGTGACGGAGCGGTGCTCGGCATCGCGATGGGCACCAGCTTAGCCGCGGGTTATGTCACTCCGGCCGGGGGGATCACTCCTTGGCTCAACGAGCTCGCGTTCGCGCCGGTAGATTATCATCCCGCTGCGCCGCGCGACGAGTGGTCGGGCGACATCGGCTGCGGCGTGCAGTACTTCTCCCAGCAGGCGGTGGGGCGGCTGGCGCCGGCCGCGGGCTTCAAGCTCCCCGCGGGCATGCCGCTGCCTGAGCAATTAGTGGAAGTGCAGAAGGCGATGGCGGCCGGCGATCCCCGGGCGCGTGCGATCTACGAGACCATCGGCACCGACTTCGGGTACGCGGTCGCCCACTTCGCCGATCACTACGAATTACGCCATGTGCTGCTGCTCGGCCGCGTCTCATCTGGACCCGGCGGTGACATCATCCTCGATCGCGCTCGCGCCGTGTTGCGGGCGGATTTTCCGGATGTCGCCGAGCGGGTGCGTCTGCACACGCCCGACGAGAAGGACCGGCGCCACGGCCAGGCCGTCGCTGCCGCGAGTCTACCCGCGCTCCCGCGCTGAGCCGCCCCAGGTTTTCCGATGAAACTCTCCAATCCTCAGGCTGACATCTTCGTACCCGGTGGAGCCGCCGCCCCCGAGCAGGCCCTTTCGCGGGTGACCCACCTTTGCCTCGGTGCGCATCAGGACGACATCGAGATCATGGCGCACGCCGGCATCTCCGACTGCCTCGAAACGCCGGGCAAGGCGTTCGGGGGGGTCGTCGTGACCAACGGCGCCGGTTCGCCCCGCACCGGCACCTACGCTCACCTCACCGACGAGCAGATGCAGGGCGTCCGCCGCGACGAGCAGCGCAAGGCGGCAGTCCTCGGCCGGTACGCGATCCAACTCCAGCTCGCGCACCCGAGTTCCGTCGTGAAGACCCCGGGGCACGCGGGTGTCGCCGCCGACCTGGCTGCGATCTTCGGCGGATGCCGCCCCGAGGTGGTCTACCTCCACAACCCGGCCGACAAGCACGACACCCATGTAGCGGTGCTCCTGCGCTGTCTGGAGGCGATGCGCGCGCTGCCGCCCGATCGTCGCCCGCGCCGCGTGCTGGGTTGCGAAGTCTGGCGCGACCTCGATTGGCTGGTCGACGCCGACAAGTTCGCCCTCGATGCCGGCCGGTATCCCGACCTCGCGCTCGAATTGCTCAAGGTCTTTGATTCCCAGGTGACCGGAGGGAAACGCTACGACCTCGCCACGATGGGACGTCGTTCGGCGCACGCGACCTACCACACGTCACACGCGACGGACAAGGTGACGGGCATCACCTGGGCGATGGACCTGACCCCGCTCATCTCGGAGCCGTCGTTGTCGTTGGAGGCCTTCACGCTCGGCTACCTCAAGCGCCTGCAGGACGACGTGCAGGACCGGATCCGCCGATTTTCCTGATTCAGGGCCGGTTTCCGACGGGTCAGCGCGCCTGCAAGCCGCGGGTGTTCCGCTGGAGAAATTAAACCCGGTTTCTTCTTTTCCGTCCGCCAAACCAACCAGTGCCCCGATCCCGCCAGGAATTGTCGCGGGGTATCCCTGTCTCACAGATCTCGACCAGCACGGGCCCGGCGGCGCCCAGCCCGGGCGAGGGTGGGGCGAAGACAGCGAGGATGAGGAGCCCGAGGCGGAGCATGGCAGCGAGAGGTGGGAAGACGATCGCCCGAGGGCCGGGAATTTCACGCGCGGTGACATCACACTTTCGTGCAGGTCATCCGTGGAGGTGATGAGGCGGCGAGATCGGGCGGGAAAGTGACCGCAACCCCGGGGCATTTCAAGGAGCCGGCAGGCGGAGGCGCTTCCGAGCGTTGCTCGCTCCTTGCGCGCGTCTCACCGAAGGATGTTCCGAGGCCCGGGTTTCGGAATGACGCCCTGCTGCGCCGAGGCTTCGCAGGGCATCCTTCGCAGCAAGGGGTTTGCGTGCAGGCGGGGATCGCGGCCATCCGAAGGGATGGCCGTGCCACCCGAAGCTCGCAGTGCGAAGGATGGCGGAGCGTCTGCGATTTTAACAAGAACATCCGCGGCGCTAATGACTGCAGAAGAGGTCGAGTGCTGCCGGTTCCTCGAGCGCTCTTCTTCTCCCGATCGCAGTGGGCAACTGGCAGGCGCCGCTGTCGAAATCGTGTCTGACCTTGCCAGTGGTTTGGCGTGCAGTAATTTTCGTCCCATGAGCACCCTGCAAGAGATTGAAGCTGCTATCCTCCGTCTGCCGGAGAGCGATCGGCTGCACCTTGCTGACACACTCTTGGGGAGCCTTCCCCTGCCGCCAGCCGCTCACGAACCGGACGAGATAATTGCCGAGGCACTCCGTCGAGATGCGGAGCTTGAAAGCGGCCGAGTGCAGCCGCTGAGCGAAGAGCAATTCTGGGCAGGGGTGCGGCGCCCGCGCGGATGACGCTGGAGTTCCATCCGGCCGTTCAGCAGGACTTCAACGCGGCGATCGATTATTATGCCGCGGAAGGCGGCGGCGGGAAGGCGGCGGGCACTTGGCAGATCGGTTCGAGGCTGAAATGCGGGACTGTCTGGCGGCGATTAAGTCCGGGCCGCGGCAGTTTGCGTTTTACCGAGGTACCACCGCATTCCGACGGATTCGACTCCGCCATTTTCCTTACGTTGTCGTCTATCGCGAGAAACTGGACGTCGTGAGGGTCACGATTCTCAAGCACGAGAAACGCCACCCACGTTTCGGTATGAATCGGTGGTGACACGCTTCGACGCGTCCGGCATTTTTACGGCTGGTCAGCTTTGGCGCGAATTCGCCCCGAAAGTTCTGGTTTCCATACCACTCGCCTGGTGACGGCCGCTGGGACAAGCGCACGCCGGAAGTACGCACGATGCTGCGTCGTTGCTTGGTTGCTTCCGGAAAATCTTGGCCGTGAGGGAAAAGGCCGAGTGAGGCGAAAGAGAGTTTCTCGTTGCAGTGACCATGGCCAGCCAGTCGTAGGCTTGGAAAAAAACTGGCGGACAGGGAGGGATTCGAATCGACTGAGACCCAACAACCGAAAAGCCCGGTGGTGCGGGCCTTGAGGTTGTTTGTTAGTTGCTGGAAGGAAACTGGCTTTTCAGGGGGATCGGATCCGGGAGGGGTTTTCAGAAGGACGACTAGGAGCTGCTCGCCATGATGCAGCGCGCCGCCCAGCTCGGCGCGGGCAACAAGAGTGTCGCCCGCCGCTGAGGCGCCTGCGGCGCCGCGCGACGAGCACGACATGCGTCCCCTGCGCCGCCATCGCGACGGCCAACGATTCCTCGATGCCGGATGAGGCGCCGGTCACGATCGCCACCTTCCGCCGGTTGTTGCGCGTCACGACACGCCTCCCGTGAGGCCTTCGAGCGCCGCGGCCACCGCCTCGGGTGCCTCCAGAGGCGCCAGGTGTCCGCACGACGGAACGACCTCGAGGTGCGCTTGGGGCACGAGCGCCGCGAACGGCCGCATCCGCTCGACCGGATACAGCCGGTCCTCGGCGCCAAGAAGGATCGTGGTCGGCACCGCGAGGCGGGGCAGGACGTCGCCGAGCCCCGGGAAGCGGGTCAACACGGTGCGCGCGGTGACCGCAGCGGCTGCCGGGTCGAAGCCCAGGAAGGCGGACGCGAACGCGCGGACCCGCTCAGGATGGGCCCGCTGCGACGCGGGAGAGAACATCGAACGCGCGACGCCGTTGCCCCAGAACGCGGTCGCGCCGAACCAGCGCGTCCCCAGCACCTCCAACGCGTGGCCGCCGAGGCTCGGGCCGAGCGGCGTGTTCATGAGGAGCGCGCCCCGGACGCGCGCAGGGGCCTTCACGCCCACATGCGCGGCGATCTGCCCGCCCCAAGAGCAGCCCGCGATGAAGGCCCGCCCGAGCCCGAGCGCGTCGAGGATCTCGAGCAGGACGTCGGCGTAGGCGTCGGCCTGCACCTCGCCACGAGGCGCATCGCTCTGGCCGAAGCCGGGGCCGTCGATGCGGATCGTGCGCCAGCGGTCGCCGAGCAGGGGCACGAGGGGCGCGTACAGCCGGTGATCGCTGAACAGCGAGGGCCACAGCACGACTGGCGTGCCTGCGCCTTCATCGGCGATGGCGATGGCGCCGACGCGGGTTGGGATGCGGGGAAGCGTGGAGGTTGTCGTCATGGATCGACCTCAGTTGCTGGAAGGAAACTGGATCTTCAGGGGGAGCGGATCCGGGAGGGGGTTTGCAGACGGCGAGTCCCGAGGAGTTGCGGCCCGGGCGCCGCAGATCCGTCCCAAACCAATCATCAATCCCATGGCCAAGTCCCAAAACGCGCGCAAGCAGACCAAGAAACCGGCGGAGAAAAGCCCCAAGCAGAAGAAGGTGGCTAAGCGCGCCAAGACGTAAGCTCCTCCGTGCCGCGGAGTCCCCGCGGTCATTCGGATTCGGACTCCGTCCGGGATCCTTGCCCCGCTCCGGCGGGGGTTTTTTTCGCCCGGACCAAGGAAACGGGGACAAGTCCCGGACCCCGTTGCGCAAGGAGGCGATCTCCCTGCGGCAAGGAAAACCTCCTAGATGCGGGTCAGAAGAGCGTCTTGAGACCGAAGGTCCAGTTGATGCCGTTGACCTCGTAGAACTGGACGACCGGAGCGTTGGCGCCGACCTGTTCCATGATCAGGTAGGGGGTGTTGAAGAGATTCCGGGCGGAGAAGAAAACGCTGACCTTGTCGTTGATCCGGTAGCCGCCGCCGAGGTCGAGGTTAGTGCGGTGCCGGTAGAAGCGAGGAGTGCCCGTGACGGTCGTCGGGTAGTTGTCGCGCCAGGTGAGGGCGGTGTAAACGTTGAATCCCCGGTACGCGTAGCTGAAGCCGCCATTGATGGAGTGCGGGATCAGGTTGGCTCGCCGAATGCTCGCGTAGCTGCGGGTGTAGCTGGCGCGGACGTTGAGCCCCTTGAAGGGAGCAGGCAGGAATGAGAGCGACTGCGAGTACTCCAGCTCCATGCCGCGGACGGTCACCTCGTTGGCGCTGGGGGTCGTGGTGATGAACTCGTAGTTGGAGAGGTCGATGTCGCCGGAGTAACCGAACTCGGCGGCGGTCAGGCGGCTGGTGATGAAGAGGCCCTTGACGTTGTTCTGGTAGACGTTGGCGGCCAGGATCCCGACCGGCTCGAAGTAATAGGCGAGGCGCGCGGCAAGATTCCGGGAGGTCTCGGGCTTGAGGGAGGTGTTGGGCGCGGAGACGGTGAGGTTGTCGTCGTTGATGACCCAGACGCCGGCGACGTCGCGGAAGGTGGGGCGGCGGATGGTCGAGGAGAACCCGAGCTGGGCGTCGAAGTTGGGCGAAATCTTGTACTTCAGGGAAGCGCTCGGGAACAGGTTACCGTAGTCGCCCTTGCGGTGGATCTTGGGCTTGGAGAAGAACTGGTACTCGAGCCCGGGAATGGTGCTGGCGCGGCCGGAGGTCTCGGGAAAGCCGGCGGCGGCGAGCTCCGCGGGTGAGCGGGGATTGAACTCGGTTGAGTCCGTGCTGGTCTCCTCTCGCCGGAGGCCCGCGCGGACCAGGAGGCGGCCGATCGTGGTGGTGCCCATCAGGAAGGCGGCGTCGATGGTCTCCTCGTAATTGCGGCGATTGCCGATGAAGGCGTTGTAGTAATTGGCCGCGGTGATCGTCTGGGTGAAGCGGCTGGGGTTCTCGCGGAAGAGGGTGCCCATCCGGACGAGGTCGGGCATCCAGACCGTGCCGCCGTTGATCGAGCGGACGGAGGAATCGGTGTTGGTGGCGCCCATATCGAAGTCGAAGGGCGACTTGTAGGCTGCCCAGGATCCGACGGCCGCGCCGTTGAGATTGTAACGGAGGGATTCGGTATCGAGGCGGAAGTCGCGGATCTCGTGGCGGCGCTTCAGGCCGGACTTCCAGAGGATCGGGAGGCCCTTGGTCGTGCGGAACGAGGCGATCAGCTCGCCGCTGTAGACATCGGTGAGGGCGAAGCGACCGTCGTCGATGGTGATCGTAGGGGCGGTGTAGTTGGCGCCGTCGGCCCAATCGCCACCGCCGGTCTGCACGATCTTCCAGTCGGCGCTGTTGTAGGCGGAGCGCCGCGCGGTGAAGGCGACGTTGGCGACGCTTGGGCCACCGGCGTCGCGGATGGCGCCGCGCCGGCCGCGGGGGTCGTACCACGAGATGGAGTTGGAACCCGCGAACTTGCCCTCAAGGACGAAGGTGCCACTGCGATACTCGAACTTGGGCAGCACGGTGAGGGTCTGGCCCTGCTTGACGATCGCGGCGGGATTGCTGTTGACCGAGCCAGCCGCGGAGGAGGTGAAACTGACGAGCGGGTCGGCCCCCGACACCAGATTGCGGGCTCCGGTGTTGAAAGTGAGGGCGCGCTGGGGGTTGTTCAGGTCGGCGTAGTTGTAGAGGAGGCCGAGGGAGAGGACGAGACGCTCGGTCGCCTTGAAATCGGAGGTGAAATTGACGGTGGAGCGGCGATTCGTGCGCGGAGCGTGGATGAAGGCGAGGGACGTGGGGACCACGGGCCGCGGGTCGGTCGCGGTCGGTGTATAGTTGTAGGTCACCGTCGTGCGGGCGTTGGCCGAGTACGCCATCGACTCGCTGATGTTCAGGTTAACGCCGAGGCGCTTGTTGAAAAACACGTCGGAGTAATCGAAGATTCCCCCCGGATGGATCTTCCGGGACCGGCGATCGTCGGGGCCGTAGGAGTCGTCGAGATTGAAGCGGGCGGAGAAGGCGGTGAGGTTGGCCTGGGCGGACATCCGGCGGCCGGCGATGTTGAAGGCGCGCTTGGATTTCAGATTGATGGTGCCGGCGGGAGCGTTGGCGTCGACATCCGCAGAAATGGTCTTGGAAACCTCGATGGACTCCATGGAGGCGAGTGAAACCTGCTCGAAGGAAAAGGCGCGGGCATTGCCCGAGGCACCCTGGTTGGCATCGGCTGACGCAAGCGAAACGCCGTCGAGGGAAACCTGCGTGTATTCGGAATCGAGGCCGCGGAGGCGGATGGTGCGGATCTCGCCCTGGACGAGGTCGAGCTCGACGCCGGGCATGTGCTTGAGGAATTCGCCGACATTGCCCTCCGCGACATCGCCGAAGACATCGGAGGCAACGCTGTTGGTGATGTTCATCGAACTCCGCTGTTCCATGATCGCCTTGGCGTTCCCCTCGCGGTCGGTGGAGATCACGAACTTCTCCAGTTTGACCGTGCCGGCGTCGTCCTTGGCGGGAGCGGCGGCGAGCGAGGACACGAGTTCGAAGTCTTTGACGGCCACGCCGCCGGCGGTGATCTGAACGCTGGCGGTTTCGGTGCGGTATCCGGTGTAGATGACGGAGAGCCGAACGGTGCCGACGGGAAGTCCGGGTAGAGAGTAGAGACCGCCGTTCTCGGACACGGCGAGTAGGTTGGTGCCCTCGACGCGGATCTGGGCATTGCGGACATACTCTCCCGTCGCCGGGTTCAGGATGCGTCCCGTCACCGTGCCCACGGCGGATTGGGCGGCGGCGAGCGCCGGTAGCAGGGCGCAGAGGAACGCGACGCGGAGGCAATCCGCGAGGGAGCTAAGCGGGGGCACGCAGCGGGAGGGCAGGGTGGTCATGGGAAGAGATGATCAAGGCGCGGTGGGGCGACGCGGTGCTGAGCAGCGCAGGGGATCCCTTCAACCCAGTCGGCGGCGAAGGGCGTGACACGCCCAGGGATATCACACTTTCGTGCGGAGGCGCGGGAGGGAGGTGCGATGCCCCGGGCGACCGAGGGTGTAGGGGGCCGAGGCGAGCGCTACTCAGACGGGGATGATACCGCGGCGGATGGCTTCCGCAGTGGCCTGCGCCCGATCGTTCACCGCGAGCTTCTCGAGGATGTTGGAGACGTGGCGTTTCACGGTGTCCTCGGAGACCGCCAAAGCGGATGCGATTTCCTTGTTGGCCCGGCCCGCGGCGATCAGGAGGAGGATTTCGCGTTCGCGCGGGGTGATGGCGGGGCCAAGGCGGCGGGCGCTGAGGCGACGGGCGATGTCGGGCTCAAGGGCGCGTCGGTCCTGGCCCACGCGACGCAGGGCCTCCAGCAGGGCCTCCCGGGAAGCGGACTTTTGCAGGTAACCGAGTGCGCCAGCGTCGAGCGCGGCCTGGATCTCGTCGTCGCGGGCAAACGTCGAGAAAATCAGCACGCGGGCGGAGGGGTCGTGGGCGCGCAGGGCGGCCGTGGCGGCGATCCCGCCCATGCCGGGCAATTGGAGGTCCATCAGGACGACGCGGGGTTTGAGTTCGCGGTAAGCGGCGAGCACATCCTCACCCCGCTCGACCTCGCCGACGACTTCGACGGTGTCATCGAGCTCCAGGGACGCCGCGAGACCGCTGCGCACCACGAAGTGATCGTCGACAATGAGGAGGGAGAGGACGGGCATGGAGGCCGCAAGGGTCGGATGAGGCGACAGGCGCTAGGAGACGGAGGCGCCGGAGGCGTCGGGCGCGGGTGCGAGGGGAAGCGTAACCTCGACGGTGGTGCCGCGCTGGAGGGCGCTCTGCCAGACGACCTCGGCGCCGATTTTGCGACTGCGTTCGCGAATGCCGGCACACCCGAAGTGGCCTTGGCGGCGGAACGGGGTGGCGGCGGGATCGTAGCCGCAGCCGTTGTCGATCACCCGGAGGCGGAGCTGTGTCGGCATGGCGGAGACCTCGATTGAGATGCGGGCGGCGCGCCCGTGGCGCAACGCGTTGCTGACCGACTCCCGGGCGATCATGCGCAGATCGTGCACCGTGGCCGCCGGCAAGGCGGGAATCGGAGTGATGGCTTCGACCCTGATATCGGTCTCGCTTTCGGTCCGGAACCGCTGGGCAACATTGGTCAGGGCGGCGAGGAGGTCCCCGGCCGTCTCGGCGGGATCGCGCAGATCGGAGATGAGATCTCGGGTTTCGGTCTGGATGCGGGAAACCAGGTTGCGGGAGGCCGCAACCAGAGTCCGGGCTTTCTCGTCCGAGATCCGGGTGGCGAGGCCGTCGAGCCGAAGGCTGACGCCGGCTAGTTCCTGCTCCAGGGTGTCGTGGAACTCGCGGGCGATGCGTTGGCGCTCTTCCTGGGCCGCGGTGAGCGCGATACGTTGGCGGAGGGCCTCGGTCTGACGACGGACCTGGCGGCGGAGGAGGGTGATCCAAAGGCCGGCGACCACGGTCAGCCCCGCCAGCGCGGCCAGGACTGCGGTAAGTCGACGGGGCGTCCACCAGGAGGGCCGGCGCAGCAACTCGATGGCAGCGGCGGCGGAGGGCCGTAAACTGACGAGTCCGGGATAGGTGCGGAAACCGGCGGCCATCAGGTTAGCCTCGACCTGGCAGATGCCGGCGACCCGCAGTACGGAGCCGACCGTGGGGGCTTCGAACTCCTCGGTGACGCGGACCTGCACGGTTCGCTGAGCGCCTTGCATCAGGAGCGTGGTTCCGGCGGGGCCCTTGAACGAGTCGCGCAAGGTGCCGGTGACACTCACCAGGTGCCCGTCGTATTGGCCATTCTGCAGGCTGTCGGATTGCGAATAGAGTTCGTCGAGCTTCGGCACGACGGTAGGGGCGGGGGCCAGGCCCGCCTGACGCGAAATGAGCTCAGCGTCGACGACCGAGGCGCTGAATCGTTCCATCGAAGGGAATCCGGCAATCGTGACGATCTCGCCCGGAGCAACCGGCGTGGGACTGGCGAACCGCACGGCGAAGGCGTTGGTGCCCTGCCGCAGAAACGTGCCCTCCTGGCCAAAGTCGGCGGCCACGACGCCATCGATCCGGACCCGACGCTCGCCGAGTCCATCGATCCGGAAGGCGAGGAGTTCCTCGGCGGAGACGGCGGGTATCGCGCTGGCGGGTGGTGCGGCAGTGACAACTTCGAGTTCATCCCAGCTTTCCGCGTGGACGTAGGGTTGGACCAGTTGGCGGCGCGGGGAGTTGATCAAGCCGACGGCTAACCCCGTGATGCGGATGCGGGAGTCGATCAGCGGAGGGCCGGTGCGCGGCGGCGCTTCGATGCGGACCTCGATCACCCGGGAGCCCATTGCGAGGCGGATCACGCTGCGGTTGGTGCTCAGCGGGAGGACGGAGCGCACGATGCCTTCTACGGCGACGCGTTGGTAGTGGTAGCGGCTGAAGTGGAGATCGTCGTACAGGACCGGAATTCCAGGGGGCAAGGCCCGGCGCCCGAGGATGCGGTACGTGGCGTAGTCGACGCCGGGCAGATACAGGCCCATGCGCGTCTTGGCAGTCAGTTCGATCTCGTCCCCCACTCGAGGCAACGGGGCCTGTTCGAGGCGGAAGAAGGTCGTCGAGGTTTCATCCTGCAGGAACAGGGCGGAGGCGCCTTCGACGAAAACGATGACTCCGCGGAGGCGGACCGGTATGCCGCGATCGGCCTCGGCGGGGCTGAGCGAGCGGATCTCAAGGGCGGTGGTGAGGACGCGAGGCGGCTCTTGAGCCGGAACCGGAATGCAACCGAGCCCTAACAGCAACGTCAGCAGGCGGAACGGGCTGGGGAGGGGCACGCGGGGGAGGCAAAACCGGAAACCGGACTGCGGAAATCGGAATCTGCGGGAGGCGATTGCCGAAGGCGAAGGGCGAACGGGGCGGCAGCAGTCGGGACGCCCTGGGAAACCCTGGACCGGCCGCGGAGACCAGGAGGTGGGCGCAGGCGGTCAGCCAAAGAGCGCTGCGATGGGCTTGCCCCCATCGGTGATGGGGACGGGGCGGGAGGCATTGACGAGTTCCTTGGCGGGATTGATCCCGAGGGCGGCGTACATCGTGGCGTGGAAGTCGGGGACGGAAACAGGGTGCTCAACGACCTTGTTGGAGTAGGCATCGGTGACACCGTAGGCGCCACGGTGCCGGAGGCCGCCGCCTGCGAGCACCAGGGAGAACGCGGCGGACTGGTGGCCGCGCCCGCCGCCGCTGTCGAATTGGCCGGGCCGACCGAATTCGGTGCCAAGAGCGATCAGCGTCTTGTCGAGCAGGCCCTTGGCCTCGAGATCGGTGATCAGCGCCGAAAGCGCGGTGTCGAGCTCACGGATCAGGGTATGCTGCTCGAGCTGGCCGGCGTTGTGGGTATCCCAACCCGCGCCGTTGATGAAGTTCAGGTTGTGAGAGACCTCGACGAAGCGGACGCCGGCCTGAACGAGTCGGCGGGAGAGCAGGCAGCGCTGGCCGAATTCGCCGCCGTAGCGCTGGCGCAGTGAGCCGGGTTCCTCGTCGAGCCGGAAGTTGCGCATGAAACCAGGACCTGCGAGGCGCAGGGCCTCCCGCTGGGCGATCGCGTACTCCGCGGCGGAGGAATCAGGGGTGATCTCCCCCTGGAGCGGTGAGAGCAGGCGGCGGCGCTCGGCTCCCCGGGCTCCGTCGATGCCCTCGGGTGGGGTAAAACCCGCCGGGCCAGTCTCGGTGTCGACGAGGTAAATGTAGCCGTGCTTGGCGCCGAGGAAACCCGGACCGCGACTGACGCTCGGGTAGCCGATCAGAAGGTAGGCCGGGACCTCGTCGTTGGCCGCGCCACGCTCATGGGCGACGACCGAGCCGATGGAGGGGTAGATGGTGCTGCCGGAAACGGCGCGACCAGTGTGGACAAAATTGGTGGCGAGGGCGTGCTCGATCCCGAGGCGGTGGTTGACGGTACGCACGGCCGTGATGCGGTCCGCGAGACGCGCCGATTGGGAGAGGTGCTCGGTGAAGCGGACTCCGGGGACGGCCGTATCAATCGCGGCATAGTCGGAGCCGGCGGCGCTGGGTTTGGACTTGGGGTTGCCGCGGACCTTGGGGTCGAAGGTGTCAATCTGGGACATTCCGCCCCCGAGCCAGATGAAGATGCAATGTTCGGCCTTGCCCTTGGGCATCGCGGTGCGGGTGAAATCGGCGCGTAGCGGCGAAGAGAGCAGCGCGGCGGCCGAGGCGGCGGAGGTTTGCGCAAGGAAACGGCGGCGATTCATCGGGAGGAGAGGGGTTGGGGAGGGTGAAGCGCGGAGTGGGGAACCGGGAGCAGGGGGCGATGCGGCTTGTCTTGGAAGACGGAAGGGCAGTTTCGAAAATCAGGCAACGGATTCGAGGGGGAGGGACGTTGTCGGTGGCCGGATATTGCCTCCCGTGTTCACTTGATGTGCGTCCATTCCGGGCCGTTGAGCAGAGCCCAGACCACGTCCTCGAAACGGCGACGCCAGTCGGGGGCGAGGCGGTCGGTGGGGGCGTCGCCGCGGCGGGTGGCGCTCTCCTCGGCGAGACGCAGCGAGTTGGCCTCGCTCCGCATATGGTTGGACCAAGCCACAAACTTCCGGCGCGGCGCGGGCGGGGGTGGCGTGACCTCGCGGGTGAGCACGCGCGCGGAGAACCCGGGGCGCAGCGTTTCGACGTAGAGCTGCTGCTCCGTGGACGTCGGCGGGCGGGTGAAAAAGCGTTGGAACACGCGGTCGATGAGGCTCTCGGGCGTCGCCGCCTCCAGCGCGACGGCGGTAAGGCCGTGGTCGTCGCTGAGCCGGGTGAGCCAAGTCATCATGGTTCCGTTGGCGAGGAGGGCGGGTTGCAGGACGTTGGCCTCGGTTTCGCGGATGCCGCTGGTCGCGTCGGGTCGGGCCCCTCGCCAGCCAAAGACCTCGAGGACTTCGGCCACGGCCTGGACGCGCGGGAGCATCAGGCTGGGGCGGTCGCGCTCGTTTGAGGTCGAGGCTAGCATCCAGGCGCGGGTGGCGCGCCCGAGGTCGAGGGCGTTTTCAATGGTGCGGACGCTGTCGACGTCGAGGTTGATGGGCTCGAGGACGAATGGTTTGCCGGTGGCCGCGAACAGTGAGTCGACCAGCTGTTCGGCACCGATGCGACGCGGGGCTGGGGCGGTGAAGAGCGGGCTGGTCTCGGCGAGCGCAGGATCGGTGGCCCGCTGATAGGCGTGCGAGTTGAGGATGAGTCGGGCAAGCGCCTTGGCGTCGTAGCCGGAACGCACCAGCTCGCGGCCGAGCCAGCGAAGCAGTTCCGGGTGGGAGGGCTCCGATTTTTCCCAGTCGCCGATGGTGGGAACAAGACCCCGGCCCATCAGACGCTGCCAGATGCGATTGGCCATCACCTGGGCGAAGCGCTCGTTCTGGGGCGCGGTAATCAGGGCGGCGAGACGATCGCGCGTGTTGGCGGGCTCGCGCGCGAGAGCGCGGGCGACGCTTTCGTCGCAAAAGCGCGCGAAGGGCCAAGCCGGGTCGACGGTGGTGCCGGGTGCGAGAGTCACCTCGATCAGGGGCTCGCGGCCGCCGGCGCGCAGGCTGTCGAGCGCGACGCTGCTGGTGGCCGGCAGCGTGATCGGCTTGGTCTCCAGCATTGCGGAGAGCTCGATCAGCTGACGCTGCTTCGAAACGTGGGTCGGGGCGTCGTGGCAGCGCGCGCACTTCATCTCGACCCCGAGGAAAGCGGAGCTGACGATGATGCCCTTGGCCGCCATGGGGACGTCGTTCTGCGAGGCGACGCCAAAACCTGCCGGGCCACCGAAGCGTTCGCTGCCCTCCAGGCGCAGCAGTTCGGTGACGAACAGGTCGAGCGGTTTGTTGTCGACGAGGGATTCGTGAAGCCACCAGCGGAACGGGCCGGTGTTGTTGAGCGTGGGGTTGATGAGGTTCGGATTCTCGGCCAGGACATCGAGCCAATAGCCCATTTGGTGGTCGGCCCACCGTGGATCGCGGAGAAGGCGGTCGATGACCCGCGCGCGGCGGCCAGGCGCCCGATCCGCGCGCCATGCGGCAATCTCTTCCTCGGAGGGTACGACACCGACGGTATCCAGAGTAGCCCGGCGCAAAAAAGTCAGGTCGTCGGCGAGCGGGGTGAGCTCAAAGCTGGCGACGTCCACGTCCGGCCACGGCGCGCCTTCCTCGATCCAGCGGCGGAGCAGGGCAATCTCGGGCGCGGGCAGCGGGTCGCCTTTGGCGGGCATGATTTCCTCCGGATCGGTGCTGCTGATGCGCCGGAGGATCGAACTTTCCTCCGGCCGATGTGGCGTGACCGCAGGTCCGTCGTTCGCTCCGCCGGCCAAGGCGGCGCTGCGAGTGTCGAGACGGAGGCTGCCCTTGACCTTGGAACCCTGGTGGCAGCTGAAGCACCGCGCTTCGAGGATCGGCTTGATCTCGCGATGAAAATCGACGCCGCCGCCGCGGCGGAGCGGCGCGGTTTGGGCGGCGACTTCCGCGATGCGGGCGCCGATGAAGTGGTCAACGGGGGTCTGGGCGGGAAAACCGGGGGGCAGCGCGGGCACGGGTTCCTCACGGGACGAGCGCAGCCAGGCTGCGGCGGCGGCGCGGCGGGAATCCCAATAGACGGCGTGCTCCGCGCGGCGGGCGGCGCGCGCGGCCCGGTTGATGCCGTCGAGCCGCTGGCGGCGTTCGGATTCGTAGGCGTTCCACGCCGCGTCCGTGTAGGGCACGGAACGGGGGCCGGGGGAGAGGAGATGCCACGCGGTCGCGCCGGCGAGTTGGACGGCGATCACCGTCTCGCCGAGTTCGGGGCGGAAGGGTTTGCCGTTCTTGCCGGTCGATTGGAGTCCGCCGATCAACGTTTCGAGGACCACGCGGACGGGGCGCTCCGCGGGAAAGGCCACGGTGGCGGCGGTCTCGCGGTTGCCGGGCGGAGCGAAACGGTAACCTGGACCGAGGTCGATGAAGGTCTCCTGTTCCTCCACGGGCAATTCCCCGGCGTTGCCGACGGCGAACTGGCGGGGCTGGTCGAAGGGGGTCGCGAGCACCTGCCGACCGTCGACCAGGACGCGCGCGGCGCCCCGGGAACGCAGCAGCAGCCGATGCTCGCCGGCGGGGAGGCGAATTTCGGCCGAGGCGCGGACGAACGTCGGGAAGGCGCGGTCCGCGCGGACGCCAGTGGAGATATACTTGTGTGGCAGTTCGAAGAGGCCGAAGACGTCCTCGGAATGATGCTCCGTGGCCACCGGATCCGTCGGCCAGGAATTGTCGCGGGGTATCCCTGTCTCACAGATCTCGACCAGCACGGGCCCGGCGGCGCCCAGCCCGGGCGAGGGTGGGGCGAAGACAGCGAGGATGAGGAGCCCGAGGCGGAGCATGGCAGCGAGAGGTGGGAAGACGATCGCCCGAGGGCCGGGAATTTCACGCGCGGTGACATCACACTTTCGTGCAGGCCAACCGCGGAGGTGATGAGGCGGCGAGATCGGGCGGGAATGTGACCGCAACCCCGGGGCATTTCAAGAAGCCGGCAGGCAGAGGCGCTTCCGAGCGTTGCTCGCTCCCAACGCGCGTCTCACTGAAGGATGTTCCTACCTTGGCCGGGCGGCCACAATCTCTCCAAGCCATTTGGCAGAAAAATTAGGGGCAGGAAGATGCCGCCGGTTCACGCCCGCGGAATATTCCTGCCCTCCTTTCTTCCGCCCGGTTTCTAATTTCTGCCGTTTCAACTTGCCCTCTTTGTCCCTCCCGGCCCCCCGCGCATTGTGCCAAACGACCTATCACGGCCCAAGCGCTTTTCGCTTACCCTCGCCCCTCCCGTTTCTCTCCCTCCGAAGGGGTCAGTCCGCTACACGCTAGCCGCTGGCGTGTAGCGGAACCCCCTCGAACTTGGTTCCAATCCTGCTGCGCCGCGGCAACTTCCGTTGCCTCCAAACGTCACTGCATCACTTCACTTTAGCACCTAAACACCCATGACCCCTCACCACCTGCTCCGCAGTTTCGGGCTCGCCGCGGCTCTGCTTGCGACGGCCTCGCTGTGGGCCCAGTCGGCCCCGACACCCGGCCGTCCCACCAACTCCACCACGGTCGAACTCGATAAGTTCGAGGTCTCCTCGAGCAAGATCGACGGCCTCAACAACAAGTCGCTCTTCCGCACCGACGAGGAGGCGCCGCTGCCCTTCAACGTCATCGACCGCGGTGAAATCGATCGCCTGGGCGCGACGAGCATGGAGGAACTCTTCCGCAATGTACCCGAGGCGACCAACTATGGAAACATCCTCCAGTCGGCCATCGGCAACGTGCAGGTCTCCGGTGGCCAAACCTACTCCACCGCCTCCGTGAACCTCGGCGGCTTCGGCGCCCAGCAGACCGTTGTGCTCATCAACGGCCGGCGCCTCGGCCCCGGCAGCAATGTCGGCGGCACCGACATCTCGCGCATCCCAATCGGCGCCATCGAGCGCATCGAGGTGCTCTCTGCCTCCGCCGCGGCCCTCTACGGCGGCGGTGCCGTCGGCGGTGCCGTCAACGTGATCCTGCGCAAGGACTACGCGATGCGCGACGTGACCACCTATTTCGGCACCTCGACCCACGGCGGCGGTTCCGAGTTTCGCGTCACCGGCCTGCAGGGCATGAGCCTCAACGGCGGCCGGACCAACGTCACCTTCACCCTCGACTACAACACCCGCGAGCCGATCTACCATCATCAGCGCAACTACCTCCAGCGCGCCCTCGACAAGTACGGCCCCAATACTCCCTACCGCACCACCGCCGGCATCTCCTACTTCGAAAGCGTCGCCCTGCGTGCGCTGGCCGGCATGCCGGGCAACATTTTGATCAACGCCCCCACTGGCGGACTCAACATCCCGGGCAACCCCACCGCGCGCTATGCGGCGATCCCCGCGGGCCTCAACGCCGCCCAATCCGTCGCCCTCACTCCGGCCTCCTTCACCGCCACCGCCGGCAAGCCGAACCTCGAGCCGCGCTACAACCGTTCCGTGCTCTACCGGCCCCAGACCAACTACTCCCTCCAGTCCCAAGCCGAGCACACGATCATCAAGGACAAGCTCACCCTGTACCTCGAGGCCCAGGTCGCGTACCAGCGGCAGAACTACAGCTTCCCGCAGTCCCTGTCCCACTCGATGACGGCTACGGATCCCTACAATCCCTTCCGCACCGGCGTCACGCCCGGGTTCGTCGGCATCCCCATCATCGTGCTCTTCGACACCCCCGACATTCGCGACCCGAGCTCGTTTCAGGAGCGCGAGGACGGGCGCCTGACGATCGGACTCAAGGGCAAGCTCAGCGAAAAGTGGGAATGGACCTTCGACGCCTCGGGCCAGTACCAGCGGCTTTTCTCGGATGCCCACAACCCGCCCAACAACTTGAGCACCTTCCTCACCCGCCCCGGTCCCAACGACCCCGGTGCCGCCACCGCCGTACGCGCTCCCTCCTCCCTCGCCGAGCGCTGGGGCATTTACAGCGTGTTCGCCGATCACGACCTCTACCCCATCTCCGCCGCCACCGAGACCAGCCTCTTCATCTACGACCGGCACAATTCCTTCTACAACCGCAACGCCCAGACGACGTTTCGCGCCGTGGGCGAGATTTTGCAGCTCCCCGCCGGCCCCTGGCGCATCTCGCCCGGCGGTGAGATCCGCTGGGACCGGCAGCGCACCGCCCAGTACATCCCGATCGGCGCGGGCATGAACCAGCTCACCGGCCTCACGACCTTGCAGCCGTCCTACACGCCTTCCTCCGAAACCGTGCAGTCGGTTTACTTCGAGTCCACCGTGCCCGTGATTGGCCGGCGCTGGCGACCGTTGCCGGCGCAAAGCGCCGAGATCGGCTTCAGCCGCCGCTGGGATGTCTCCAACCACGTCCGCAACACGATCTCCAACACCGTGTCCGGCATGGTCACCATCGTCCCGGACATTTCCCTGCGCGCTTCGCTCTCCGAGGGCTTTGTACCACTGACCTCCGCGGCTATCGTGCCCCCCACGACGGCCACCAACCAGAACCTCACGATCACCGATCCACGGCGGGGCAACGTGGCCACCCTCACCCAGGTGCCCACCTACATCACCGGCGGCAATCCGCTCCTGCGCACGGAATTTTCGCGTTCGAAGAACTTCGGCGTCATCCTCAAGCCCCGCTTCCTGAACGGGCTTTCGATCACGGTGGACTACCGCGAGATTGTGCGGATCGACACACCTTCCGCGCCGGCCCTGGCGGATGTGCTCAACTTCCCGCAGGACTACGAGGGGCGGCTGGAGCGCGCCGCGCCCACGGCGGCCGACACCGCCAACGGCTATGCGGGCGCGATCACCAAGATCGACCTCAGCCGCATCAACCTGGCCTCGGTCTGGCAGAACCGCTTCGAGTACCGGATCAACTACCGCCTGCCGCTGCCCGCCGAGAGCTGGGGCCGCGTCAACTGGAGCACCGCCGCGACCAATTTCAACGCGCACAAGACCAAGGCGCGCCGGAGCAGCCCGGCGATCAACTCGGTCGACACCCAGAACGCCCCGTTGCGCTGGCGCGGCAACACCAACGTCTCGTGGGACAAGGGTCCTTACATGGCGGGCCTGACCGTGCGGTATACGAATTCCTACTACGCGAGCACCACGCAGCCGGTGCCGGCGATTCCCACCGCCTCGTACGTCGACGGGCGCAAGATCCCGGCCTCGACCACGGTCGATCTGCAACTGGGCTACAGGGTCGCCGCGTCGCAGGCCGAGCGCGGCTGGCGCAAGTGGGCCAGCGGCACCGAATGGCGGCTCGGCATCCTCAACGTGCTCGACCGCGAGCCGCCGTTCTACTCCGACAGCACCGGCTTCTACAGTCGCTACGACGACCCGCGCCAGCAGTTCGTCTACCTGCAGGTCAAGAAGGCGCTGTGAACAACTTTCCCGCGGGAAACTTGAGACCCGGTGGGGCCGGCTCGCCAAGCCGGCCTTCCCCTCTCCTAAGCACCGAACGATCTGCTTCCGCCCCGGGGGGTGGGCAACTCCGGCCCGCCTCCCTCAAACCACCGACCGCGGGCAAGAGTGCCTGCGCCCCGTGACGAATCCCAGCCCTCCTCTTTCCCATGAAGACCATGCTCCGTTTCCCCTCCGCCGTGCTGGTCGCGGCGTTTGCCCTCGCGGCGGTCTCCCCGCTGGCGGCCGCCGAGGCTGCCGCCGATGCCCTCTGGTCGAAAATTGAGGCCGCCCAAAAGGCGCCGCGCCCGGCGGTCAAACGCGAGGGCGACAAGATCATCTACACGCGCGCTTACGTCGAAGCCCTGGCCGAGCGGGGCGAGAGCCTGCACGCGCTGCTCCAGGAGTTCTTCGCGAAATATCCCACCGATCCGCGGCGTTGGAACGCCGTGTTGGCGATGGGGAGCAACAACCGGATGTTCGTGCAGGAAATCGGCGACGTGGAGGCGAAAGGCTTCGACGCCGTCGTGCGCAATGCCGCCGCGCAAAAGGCCTGGCAGGCCCAGCTCGCCGCGATGATGACCGAGATGATGACGGCTCCCGACGCGCCAGAGAAGGCGCGGCAGTCGGCCTACGAAAAGTGGGTCGATCACGCGCGGGCGGAGATCGATCAGGGCGGCGCGCTGGCGGAGTTCCGCCGCCGGATCGACGTGCTGAAGGAGAAATTCCCGGCCTCGTCCACGATTCGCGTCGCCGAGTGGCAGTATCTCAATCGCCTGCGGCGCACCGACCTCAAGGCCGTCGAACCCCATCTCGCCCTCATGATGAAGGACGGCAACGCCCGCGTCGCCAAGTGGGCGGCCGGCGAGATGGAGGTCGAAAAACTCCGGCGCACGCCGATGGAGCTGAAGTTCACCTCCTCGGACGGACGGGATGTCGACCTCGCGAAGCTGCGCGGCAAGGTGGTGCTCATCGATTTCTGGGCGACGTGGTGCGGTCCTTGTGTCGCCGAGGTCCCGAACATGAAGCGGGTCTACGATGCCTATCACGCCAAGGGCTTTGAGATCATCGGCATCTCGGTCGACGCCGCGCCTGCCGATCCGGCGAAATCCGAACGCGGCAAGGTGACGCTCGCCGAGTTCAATGAGTTTGCCGCCCAGAAGGGCACCGCCTGGCCGCACTACTACGACGGCAAGGGCTGGGACCAGAACCCGTACGCTCCCTTCTATGGCATCACCGGCATTCCCGCGATGTTCCTGCTCGATAAGTCGGGCCGCCTGGTCTCGACCGACGCCCGCGGCCCGAAACTCGAGAAGGAAGTGAAGGAACACCTGGGGCTCTGAGCGGGTGGGGCCGGCTCTCCGAGCCGGCCTCTTCAATTTGGCGATCTGCCAGTCAGCGAGGGCGCCGGCGTCGCGCAGGCGGCGCAGGCCGGTGTGACGCCAGAGTTCCGCGAGATCCCGCCAGCCGCCGGGCGGGGCAGGGTGAAAATTGCCGTTGGCAGCGAACACGCCGGCGGCGTCCAGCACGTGGAGTGGGGATTCCAGAACAGAAAGTCGCCGAAGGTTTGTATGGTGACGACGAGACCGGGCCGGCCTTCGGCCTGGCCGGTGCGTTGGCGGAGTCAGGCGGTGATTGCCAAGTGGGCGGCGTGGTGGAGTTCGCCAAGCAAGGCGCGGTCGAACTTGAAGGTGTGGCGAATCAGCCGGGGGAGGGTGAGCACGAGGTGCCGGTGGGGCACCGGGGCGCAGATCTCATCGGCGATCAAGGCGCCCTCGATGAGGGTGCGGCGCTGGTGGCAGGAGGCGCAGAGAACGCGCTGCTTGCAAGTGAAGGCGACGAGGAATTCGTGGCCGCAGTCGGGGCAGTGCAGGCGGGTGAAGCCGGCGTGGAAGTCGCCGCAGTCGAGGAAGGCGGCGATGGCGGCGGTGGCCTTGGGGGAGAGGCCGGGCACCTGGGCAGCGTGGTCGTGGAGAATCTGCCAGACCGGGGAGGCGCGGGGCTGGCGCGGACGGTAGCGGACGCAAACCATCTGGGGAGCGGATCACGCTGGGCGTGACGCCGCCGCGGCCAAGGGGCCGCGATACCAACCGGGAGATGCTCGGCCAGAAGTTCGACCTTCTGCTCCGGTTGAAGCCGTCGGTTGAACTCCCTATCCGCTGTCTCGGAAAGGACGCGGCGGAGCTTGGGATTGCGGGCGCGGCCATCCTCGACGAAATCCGGGAGGTGGTGAACGGGAACCTTGCCCGGTTCGAGACCGACGCGGTGAAGGCTTCCGCGGGCCAGTAGGCGGGTCCGCCACCAGTTGCGCCCTCCAGAACCCGCCCTTCGCTCAGGGCGGGACTTTCGTGTTCCTTGCGGCGGCCGGGGCACCCGAGGGAAAGCTCGGCATCCTGGGTGTCGCTGCCCGTTTTTGGGCGTTTTGTTAAGAAAAACGCCCGATTCTATCTTGCGGTAAAAGGGGGCTTCCTAAAAAGGAAGCCCCGGTAACCTTTTCGGCTACCGGGGCTTATCGCGAAATGGAGCGGGCGAAGAGACTCGAACTCTCGACGTCCACCT
>JBBAVH010000044.1:0-27592 GCA_040397825.1 Opitutaceae bacterium | reverse complement strand
CGGACCTCCCACCTCAGGTCAGCCACAGCGCCCCCTCGGCCTTGCGCCTGGCCACCAGGCCGGGCAGCTCGGTGAGCACACCACGCACGCGGGCCTTGGAAAACTTGGCCATCGCAGCGGGCACGTCGCCGCCCTCGTGGACGGCCTCCCAAACGCTGCCCCTCATGAGCCATCCGGTGCCCAAATTGAAAGCGAAGGAAGCGAGGGCATTCATTTGCGATTGCGTGCGCACCTTGCCGCCAAATCCTCGGACGATGGTGCGGCAAACGGGCTGCAGATCGTGGAATAGGAGCAGATCCGCCTCTCCCTGCGTGATCGCCACGCCCTCACGGTAGGGCTCGCCGGGTAGGATGACGTGCCCCACGCCCACGGTGAGCTTGCCTGCGGGGCAGCGGTAGGGCCTGAGCCGACACCCCTCCCAGCGCCGGATGAATGCGAGCCCAGCGTCGTCGACGGTGACGATCACAGGACACCTCGAGCGCGGTCGAGCTCATGGGCGAGCTCGGGCACAGTCGCGCGCCACCTCCATAGGGTGCGCTCGCAGATGCCGAGTGCTCGAGCGCCCGCTGCGACGCCCTCACGGCAGGCCAGGGCGATCTCGACGATGGCGCCGGGACGGTGCAGAGGGTCGGCCAGTCGGGCCGAGAGGTGGGCAGTAGGTACGGCAGCTCTCACGCCCGACACGGTAGCACGCGCGCTGTCAAGGTATTCTTCGCAGTTTCGAGAAAAGAGCACGGCCATGTCGAATCTGCTGGCGTGATGCCGCCATCGTGTCAGGATGGGTCCTGTCGACGGCGCACGGAGCGCCCGACCAACTACCTACGGAGACAGACCATGACTGACCTCGACCGCCTCATCCACGTCGCCGGGAACCTTGGCATCCTCGCCTTCCAGCTGCGCGAGCTCCTCGACGTCATCGACGACAGCAGCAGCCTCGACGAGATCCGCGCGCAGGCCGCGCTGGCCCGCCGTCAGCTCGACCTGGTGGAGAACGACGAGTGCAAGTAGTCATCTGCCGCCGCAAGGGGGGCGCCACGGTCTGGGCAGGCGACGCCGAGACCGTGGCCGAGGCCCTCGACACCTACGCCCGCTCGCTCGGGTTCGCCGATGACCTCGACCGATGGGCCGAGCAGGGCCCCGACCAACTACGCGTTTTCGCCCACGATGGGCTGCAGCTCCAGGAGGTTTTTGAATGATGCTCGGTGATGCTGTCCAGATTCTCGTGCTCGCGTCGGGCTGGCTCTGCGCCGCCTGGCTGCTCGGGGAGCGCGTCGAGAGCGCGCTCTTGCCCCCCTCCACTCACACCCGCCGCACCTCACCACCCGCGCCCCTGACGCCCCGCTCGGGGCTCTGGAAGCGCACCACTAGGAGACCATGATGCCCCACTGGCGATCCCTCTGCGACGACGACGGGCTGCTCTACAGCCACCACCTCGGCAACAAATCCGTCACGGTGACCATCGAGCGGGTCACCGGAGCCATTCTGGTCGGCCAAGGCGGACGAAAAACGCGCAAGCCTTGCCTTCACTTCCGAGGCACCTCGCGCGCCCTGGCCATCTGCCGAACGGACGCCCGCACGCTCGAGCGCATCGCGGGCTCGGGCGACACCGAGCGATGGGTCGGTCAGACCATCGTCCTCGTGCCCACGACCACGCGCACATCCGATGGCGAGGTGCCCTGCATCCGCATCGCCCCTCGAGCGGGCGACGCGGCCAAGGCGACCACGATTGAGACCCCCGAACCCCAGGAGACTGACGAATGACCCCCATCCGATACTCTCACCTCCGCGCCATCGCGCGCTCCCCCATGCACTACCGCGCCGCCGTCGAGTCGCCGCGCGAGCAGACGCCCGCGATGCGGATGGGCACCATCGTCCACGGCCTTGTGCTCGGAGGCGGGCAGACCGTCGTCTATGACGGCGAGCGCCGGGGCAAGGCGTGGGCTGATTTCGCCGCGGCTCACGAGGGGCGCGAAATCGTCACGGCCTCCGAGGTCGCCCGCGCTGTGCCTATCGCCGATGCTGTCCTGGCTGACCCCGTGGCGGGGCCGCTGCTCCGTGCAGAGGGAGCTCGGCGCGAGGAGACGATGGCCTGGTCGATGGACGGCCTACCGTGCCAGGGGACGCCCGACTCCTGGGACCCAGCCATGGGCATTCTCCTCGACCTCAAGACGTGCGCCGATGCGTCCCCGCGCAAGTTTGCGGGCCACGCCTGGAGCTACAGCTACCACGCGCAGCTGGCCTGGTACGCCCACGCGCTGACGCTCGCGGGGCACACGGTGCGCGAGTGCCTCCTGGTGGCCGTCGAGACGAGCGCGCCGCATGGCGTGACCGTCCATCGGCTCTCCCCTCGGGCGCTCGAGGAGGGCACCCGCGCCTGGCGCGCATGGTGGGAGCAGCTCCGCATCTGCATCACGGCCGACCAGTGGCCAGGCTACGCGGAGAGCATCTGCACGCTCGACGTCCCGGCCTGGCTCGAGGAGGACGATGGCGCGGACGACTGATCCCCTGCGGGGGTGGATCATCTGGTGCGACTGGACGCAGCGACCGTACATCGCGCGCGGCTGGTCGACCGAGGCAGAGGCCCGGCACGAGCTCGCAGTGCTCCTGCGCGGGTATCCTGAGACAAGCATTTGGCGCACGGCTCTGGTCGTGCGGGAGGCCGGTAGGCGATGACTGACATGGAGATCGTGATGAGCGCGGCGACGACCCTGGCCGACGAGCTGGCCCGGGTGCAGGCCGAGGCAGAGGCAGACAGGCGCGCGGTCGTGGCGTACCTGCGGCGCATGGCCGATATGTGGGGCGGCACGTCGCGCGAGCCTGGCGACCTGCTCCGGGGCTGCGCTCGGTACATCGAGCACGGCGGGCACAGGGAGGTGTGGTGATGGATACTCGTCAGGCAGACCGACTCCTTGCGCGTCTCGACGCTATCGCAGACGCGACTGCTGCGGCCACGACGCAG
This sequence comes from Opitutaceae bacterium, assembly GCA_040397825.1. Classification (GTDB taxonomy): domain Bacteria; phylum Verrucomicrobiota; class Verrucomicrobiia; order Opitutales; family Opitutaceae; genus ER46. Next base: position 24,633 of record JBBAVH010000044.1, on the reverse strand, counting down.
CTGCAGGCGATGATGGCGTCAATGCCACGGCCGCCTACCTACGAGCGCGACGAGGATGCGGTCGAGGCCGCGATGGCCTCGCAGGACACCTGGACCTGCACCGACCTCGCTCGCGCGGCAGGTATCCCCGACTACCGATGCCGCGCTGCCCTCCGCACGCTCGCATCTCGAGAGCGTGTAGAGATCCTCGGCAGGACGCGAGGGACACGGTATCGGCTGTGCGCGGGGTGAGGTGGACCCCCGCCGACGACGCCCGCCTCCATCGCGACTGGGGCGACGTCGACATCCGATGGCTCGCTCGCGCACTCGGGCGCACGCCCTCTGCTGTGCGCGGGCGGGCCGTCACCCTCGGCCTGCCGCTCGGCGTGCAGAGAGGCCACGTCAGTCTGCACCAGGCAGCGCAGCGAGCGGGGTACTGTCACCTCTCCATGCGCCGAGCGATCGCGTGGTGGCGAGATCGAGGAGGCGAGGTGTCGTGCAGCTCGCTCCCCGCCGTCCTCGGGTCCTGCGCCCGTGGCCAGTGGCGACAGATCGACCCAGACGACGCCGAGGAGATCGCCCGCGCCTACGCATCGAGCGAGCTCACGGGCCAGGCAGCCGCCCGGCTAGGCATCACACGCGAGACCCTGCGGCGGCGCGCAGTCGCCGCGGGTCATCGCGTAGGACACGGGCAGCAGCTCAGGCTGCTGCCGAACGAATGGGACCGCGTTAGCTACCCGACGAAAGGACCGAAAAAATGCCCCGCACCGTGACCATCGAAAGCCTCGCCAGCGCCACTGGATACAGCACGCAGGCCATCAGCAATGCACTGTTCGCGATCTCCCGAATGGCGCGCGAACGTGGCTGCATCGTCGACGAGGAGCAGGCTCTCCGGGGTCTCGGCGACGTGCTCGCATTCGCCGCTGCCTGTGCAGAGGAGCACGCTAGACATCCCCAGACCTCCGCAGAAACGCCAGCCGATCCGCAAGGCGGGCACGAATACCCATGATCTCGCGGCTGGCCTCGCGTCCGGCGTCACACCTGCCGGATGCGTAGGCCGCCAGGCGGTCAGCCCACGGGGCCCTCGAGCACGCCGACAGGGACCCGCGGGCGATACGCATCCCGACCCGCAGACATTCGCGCCGATCCGCTGCTAGCTGGTCGGCGCGTCGCCTATGCGTGCGGATCTGCATCAGGCAGACGTCCGTCCCGTTGCCCCTCACGCGGCCGTCGTCGACCTCCGCGCGGAGGCCGGACTCGTGGATGGCAATCGCGAGCGTGGTGATAGCCAGGCTCTCTGGCTGCGGCGGGCGCGTCTCCTCGATGACGGCTGCGATGTCTGCAGCGATGGAGGCGTAGCGGGTCGCATCGGCCGGGGTGGGATCGGGCCGATAGGTGAGGATGAGGGCGAGGAGCCAGTCAGCCATCGGACCGGCTCCATGCTCGAGAGAGCTGTACGCAGTCGATGACGTGGAGGATGGGCCGCCCGCCGAGGTAGGCGCCCTGCAGCAACCGCTCCTTGCGCAGGATGGTCTGTTTCCCCAGGCTATCGCGCTGCCCCCCGTCGACGCTGACGATGGTCGGCCCGCGCACGGAGACGACGGTCAGGACGTGCTCGGGGGTGCCGATGATCACGACGTCACCCGGCCGAGGCTCGTGCGACGGCGGGCGCAGGGCACCCGCTGCGTCGGCCACGGCGACCACATCCGCGACCGCTCGCCCGACACGGTAAGGGGCCGTCAGTCGCGAGGCGCGGACGCCTGCTCGGACCCACAGGCCGCGCACAGCGAGGGCACAGCCCGACATGCTGGCCAGGTCGCGGCAGATGGTGACGTCTGCCCGGTCGCTGGGGCAGGGGGCGATGAGGTCGAGATAGGGCGCGCGGTCGGCCGCACCGAGGCCCACGACGGCCAGAGCCCGCTCGACGTGGCCGTATCGGATGGCCTGCTCGTCGTCTGTGTAGTCGGGCCCTGGAGGGGCCTCTGGCTCGCGCGAGAGGGCCAGCGTCGCGTCGTCGACCACGCCCGAAGCCTGGAGGCCAGCGGCGCGCTGGATGGCGCGCGTAGCGGCCTCCGTGCGCGGGCCATAGATGCCGTCCGCCTGCAGGTCGTACCCGCGCGAGACGAGCCATCGCTGCCACCCGCGGACCTCTGTCCCCCTGTCACCGTGTCGCATCATGGGGCGGGAGGTATCACAGGATGGCAGGTGTGGCTACCGCTTGACAGCCGGGGCCCTCTTGCGCTTGGGCGCTGGCTCAAGGGCAGGCATGGGCTCTGGCTCATGGGCAGGCCCAGGAGCGGGGCGCAGCGCGCGCACGGCCCCAGGCACGTCGAGGCCCGTAGCGCGCAGCAGCGCGGCGGCTCGCGGGTAGCGACGCTCGATGACGTGAGCGACGAGGGAGGCCGCCGCGGTGACGAGAGGCCAGGCGATAGGGAGGATTTCGAGGAGGGTCATGGGTCACTCAGTGATGGATGAGGGCAGCGACAGCGGCGAGAGCCGCGACGATGGAGGCAGCGACGGAGAGCCATTGGCCCATCGCGATTCGGCGGGCAGCGATCTCTGCCTCGACCGCAGAGCGGGCGTCGCGCGCATCCTCTCGCTCGATGAGCTCGGCGATGGCCCGCAGCATCCCGCTCCCCAGCTCGCCCGTCGCGGGGCTCGGCGAGCGACCCACCTGCTCGATGAGGGTCGCGACGTCGCGCGCGATGGTGTCGATGGTGTAGCTGTGGCCATTGAGCGCGGGCTGCATGCAGGCCAGCTAACACACCGCCCCGCCCACTGGCTAGCGGGCGGGGCGAGGGAGATGGGCGGGCAAAAAAACGCCCCGAGGGCACCGTGCCCCCGGGGCATCTCCCCGCCGCCTCCCGGCCAGGGAGGATTAGGCGGCGAGGCTCAGGCGGGCATGACGCCCGCGCGTGTCGCTATCAGGCAGCGAGGATCGCGCCGAAGTCGCGGATCTGGACGAACAGATCGAACTCCGAGATCGCGACGCCGATCATGATCACGCGACCCTCGGAGGGGAGCGCGGTCCCAATCGTGCCATCGGCCTGCACGTAGTAGACATCGCCGGGGGTCGCGCCCACGAGCGTACCGTCCGCGATGCCGCTGCGGATCACATAGGCGCTCTCGTCGATGACCTGCGTACAGTAGCCGACCACCCAGGCACCCGCGCTCGACGTCCCTGCGGCCACAGCGTACCCGGAGGATTCGACCACGACGGCCTTGCTCGCGAGCGTGGGTGTGGCCGCGGGGAGCGTGTTGCGGCTGCAGCTATGCGCATGCAGGAGCCTGGCATCGGACGCGAAACCAGCGGTGAGCGTGTCGAGTGCAGGGGCAGTCACCGTCGCGCTGACGGCCACGCCTCCGACCTCGAACATCTCCGGCAGCCCGAGCACCTTGAGCCCATCGACGGACGCGGAGAGCGTCGTGCCGTCGAGCTTGGCGCTCATCACGGTGCCGATGAGCTGCAGGCCGTCGCCCGCCTCGATGACGCCCGCGGCCGAGAACTGCGTCCAGGGCAGCGCGTCGGTGCCCACCACGTCAGCAGGAGCGTCGGCGGTGCAGACCCAGCCCTGATCAGCGTTGGTGCCGAACTGGACGAACGTGAAGGCGCCCGCGGCGTGCGAGCCGGCGGCCATGTCGTCAGATCGCACGAGGCCCGTGCCGTTGAAGCGGTAGATGCCGTTTTCGATCTGGTCGGCCTGGTAGCGGACGAGCACGCGCTCGCCCTCGACCAGAGTGTGACCGTCGACCTCGGTCGTGGTCGCGAGGACCTCGATGTTGGCCTGGCTGGAGACGTGACAGGCGCCCTTGATCGCGAGCCCCTGAGCGATGCTGTCGACGTACGCCTTGTTGACGGCGTCGAGCGGCTGGGTGATCTCGGCGGTCACGAGGCCCGTGAGCTTCGAGGTTGCGGCAGAGAGGGTGATGGAGCCGGTGGCGCCGTCGATGTTGATGGCCTCCGCATTGTCCTCGCCGTACATCCGCAGCCGCAGCGCCGACCCGCCCTCCTCGGCAAGGAGGCTGGCGCGCACCTCGGCCCCGTCCGGGGAATACATGAAAAACTGACCACCAGCGCTAGTGCCGTTAATCGATACGAGATGCGTGTTAAGCGCGTTGCGAATCGAAAGGCCCCCGTGATACCCCGTCGTCCCCGCCTGCAGGGTATCTTCCGCGAGGACGATGCGCGCAGTCACTTTCCCATCGACGCCGTCGAGCTTGATCCGCTCCGCATCGTACGCGTTCTTGACCGAGACGGTGCCAGCACTGTCGGTCGTCCCCACCTGCAGGTAGGAATCCGCGAGGATGGAGCGCGCGACAACGCCGAGGTCGAGGCCGGAGTCGGCAGAGAGCTCGGAAAAAGACTTGAGATCGCGGTCGAAAAATACCGGACGCTTGTACGCGGTCATGATGCTGCCTCTTTCCCTGGCCGGGGAACTAGTGGAGCGCGGGGCGCTCAGGCGGACGGGAGCGCGTTGATCCGGCCCGTCGTCGCATCGTAGGCGACGGAAGCCATGGACACGCCGTAGGCCAGCTCGAGCTTGCTGTAGAGCTCGAGCAGCGCGGCGCGCTGGCCCTCGTACTCGGTGACGAGCTTCTTCGCGTCCTCTTGCGACGCCTTGATCTGCGCCTGCGCTTCGATCTGGAAATTTCGGATCTTCGCGGCTGCCAGCTCGACGGCCTGCTCGGCGGATTTTGCTCGCAGCTGCGCGGCCTCCAGCCGAGCGAGGTCGGTCGGATGCAGGTAGAGCTCGGCGCCCTCGCGGACGGGGCCTGCGATGCCGGGTACCTTGAGAGGCTCTGCCGCGGCGGGCTTGGTGGCGGTCTTGGTCGAGGGCTTCTTCGGGGGCGTCTTCTTGGCGGCCATCTGCGGTGCAGCTACCGCACGCCATCGTGCGTCGTCAAGCGGCGCAGTCTATTCGCCGACGAGCCAGATCGCAGGCAACGGCTGGACGATGACCTGCCCCGACCCATGCGCGACGCCCATCTGCTGCGCCATCGCGGGGCCCATCGGCAGCGTGGTCGTCAGGTAGCCATCCTCGCCTACGTATACGGGGCCAGCGACGCTCCCGCTTGACGCGTCGACGGGGCCGAGGAGCGTGATGGTGCATGTCGTGGGCGACGCCTTGGCCCTCACGATGCCGATGGCGGGGGCCATCACGCCCGAGCTCACGGGCACGGCGATAGCTGCGGATCCGATGTCGGCCAAGCGCGCGGCCTGACCCACGCCGAGGCCAGAGACGCACACGACGTCGATGGACGTTGCGCCGCTGTCGGGCGTAGCGAGCGAAACAACGGTCTGATTCTGGAGCGGGTCATCGGCGACGGTGAACCCTGGCCCGAACTGCAGCGCGTTGCGCTGCGGGAGCGACTGTCCCGAGGCGGTGCGGATCCGCTTGATCGCGAGGATGAAGTCGTCGAGCCAGGACATGCGACCTCAGGGGTTGGTCAGGTAGAAGCCGCGCACGATGATGGTCGCAAGGTAGGTCGTCGCGTTGCTCGAGGTGTTGACCTGCACGAACACGCCCGAGCCTGCGGGCGCACTGATGCGCGAGGTGCCCGCCGCGCGAAGGGAAACCTGCGAAAAATACCCATCTACTAGGCCGCTATTGGGGAGCGCCGCATTGCTGACCCACTCCGCATGCGTGCCGCCATCCCAGCCGACGCTAATCGATGGTCCGGTGATCCCAAGGCTCACTACGGAGTCGACGTGCATCCAAACCTCGGTAGCAAAAAAGCGCCCGAGGTCTGAGCGCAGAGTGCCGATCTGCGTGAGGGCTGCGACCTTGAGGTTGATCTGCGCGCTGAATGTGACCTGCGCCGGGATGCTGGTTGGGGCCCACTCCGTGCCGCTGTAGACGAGAGCCTGGCGCGTCGTCGGCGTAGTCGCGCTGACGGGCACGGTCTGCAGGCCCACGACCGTAGCGACATCGGGCACTCCGCTGAGGTCCCCGCCGAGGCTCTCTGGGCCCCACTCCTGCGGGGCGTTACGCCACACGAGCATCTGCCCGCCCGTGGGCACGTCTGCGCTGACGGGCCGCCCCTGCAGCGCGCTCACCGTCAGCGAGACGCCAGGCACATAGGTCAGATCGGAGCCAGAGCCAAACACGTCGTAGGGCGTCCATTCCGGCACGTCCGCGTTCCATGCGAGGAAAGCGCCAACAGGCGGCGTGCCCGCGCTCATGGGCTGCCCCTGGAGCCCTGTGACCGTAGCGACGCCGGACGTCACGCTGACATCGCCTGACGTGATGGTGCTCGACGGCTGCGGCTCCCACAGGCTGTCTGCGGTCCAGGTGAGCACTTCGCCCACGGAGGGAGCGGAGTCGAACACAGGCCGCCCCTGCAGGCCTACGACAGTAGCGATGGATCCTGAGAGCGACACGTCGCCCGCGGTGATGTCGCCCGCTGGACCAGTCGCTCCAGTCGCTCCAGTCGCCCCCGTCGCTCCGGTGGGGCCTCGCGCGCCCTGCATCCCGAGCACCGTGAGATCGCAGTGCGTGCAGACCAGCGCGCTCGTGCTCTTGGTTCGCCGACCGTACACGCGCGCGGTCCACGTCCCGGCAGCGACAGGAGCAGACGTGCGGAAATTGAGGCTGACGCTTACGTCGTCGAGCGCGCTCGTCGCATCGCTCCACGTCTCGTCGGAGGTGTACGTGTTGATCCCGTTGGAGATCGTCACAAAAAACGCGGCGCCGCTCGATGCGAGCGTCGTCTGCCAGGAGATCGACACCGCGGCCCACACGTTCGCCAGCGTCTCCGTCGTCACCTGCGCTGAGAGGATGAGCGTCGGGCCGGGCGAAAAGCCGACGCTGCCAGCGAGCTCGGCCCATCCGCTAGGCAGCTGGCCAGCCACGCCGCTCGCGCCCGTCGCACCTGTCGCTCCGGTCGGCCCCGTGGGTCCGGTCGCACCTGTCGCGCCGCCTCCCCCGCCGCCTCCGCCGATGATGAGCGCATTCGTGGCGGGGTCATCGGTGACGGTGAACCCAGCGCCGAACTGCAGCGCCGCGCGATAGGGCTGGTCCTCGCCTGCGCTGTTGCGCACGCGGCGGATAGCGAGCAAGAAATCGTCTAGCCAGCTCATCAGTGCACCGCGTAGGTCGAGGGGTACCAGGTAGGCGTGCCGCCGTTGTACGCGGAAACAAGCTCAATCCATCGCAGATCCCCGCCTCCCGAGGAGAGGATGTAGCTGACGCCGCTCGCGGTCACGGTGATGTCTGTCGTGCTGACACCTGCGAGAGACGAGCGCGAGAAGCGCACGCGCTGCCCGACCGCTGTGGGGTCAGCGAGCGTGATGGTCGTCGGCGCAGCGGGCGTAGCCCCGAGGATGTGCTCGTCGGCGGTCGATGCCGTAATGGCGATGGGCGTGCCGTTGAGCGCCGCGTTGGCATAGGCGATCACCTCGTGCCTGATGCGCTCCTGCAGCATGAGTGTCCCGCCCGTGGCGATGGTCATGTCGCCGAACACGGTCGCGCTGCCCGCCGTCGCCACGATGATCTTGCCACCGTCGACGACGATGTATCCGTCCTCCTCAGCAAAAATACGCCCGCCGTCTGCGACGATCACGCCTCCGCGCTGGTCGAGCGGCGAGGGCTGCCCCGCCGAGACGACGAGACGCCCACCCTGTGTCGAGAGCGGATCCGCCGCCGCAGCGAGCGTGATGGTCGTGCCCTCTCGCACCTCCAGATCGGCTCCGCTCTCCATCCAGCTATCGGCGCCGATGCGGAGGGCGGTGGCCACCGGGCCGATCCTCAGCTCGCCTGCGCCATTGAGCGCGAGGAATCCGAGGGGCTGGTCTGCGCGCGAGTAGTCGACCCACACCCAGGCGCCCGATGCGTCATCGGCTGCCCACCGGAACTGCGTATTGGTCGCCGCATCGCCCCCCGCGACGAAGCGCCAGAGGCCATAGGTCTCGGACTCGTAATCGGGGCTTGCTGGCGCGATGAGTGCGACATCGCCATCGGCCATCCCAGTCAGCGCGCCGAGGGCGACGCGGCTCTCGACCGCCCGAATGCGCCGCGCTCCGCCCTCCCAGATCGCGGCAACGTTGTCCAGCGCGGCCTCAATCGGCCCCATGATGGTCGCGCTCGATGCGGGGTCGCCATCGCTCGCGAGCTGGACTGGGACGACGTACACGGGACTCGGCGTGTAGCTGTACGGCATGTCCCGCCGCAGCTAGCACGTCTCACCCCACGGGGTCTAGGTACGCCGCGCCAAGGTAGCGCGATGGGACCGACTCCCCTCCGGAGACCGTGTGATTGATTCGCCACGCCTCCGTGGGCTGCTCCACCGTGGCCGCCGATGCCGTCGTGCTAGAGGGCCAGCCCGCATCCCACGAGACGATCACGCGCACGCGAGTCGTCGCCGAGCGCCACTGGCTCGCCACGAGGCGCGCAGACTGCACGACGTCAGGCGGCTCGGTGATGCCCACGCTCCACGCGCCCGACCCGAGGACGAGACCGCTGCCGAGCGTCGCCTGGCCCCACTGTCCCGGCGCCGGGTAGAGGATGACGTATGCCTGTCCCCAGTCCCAGTACGTCGGGACATCCATCCCAGGACTCGGCCACCCCCAATGCCACGCGCGCTGGAGTCCCCACTCGTAGCTGACCGAGGCATCCCACGACGGGATCTCCGCCCACAGACCCCACCACGTCACGGCGCGCGTGGCGGTGTCGTAGTCGCGCAGGAGCCCCTGAAGCGAGCGCATCAGCCCCTCGAGCGACGCGGCCCGCGCCCACGAGCCGAACGCGCGCTGCAGGCGCTCCGAATATCCAGCGTCGCTCTCGTACTTGCCCCGAACGATTACGCGGTCGCGCCCGATCTGGATCAGCGCATCGGACGGCTGCTGCGGGGCGCCTGGCGCGCGAGCACGCACGCCCTGCCTGGCGGCCTCGGCGATGGCGTCGACCTGCAGGCCGAGCGTGTAGAGCAGCCGCTCCCCGTAGTGGCGCTGCAGCCACGGCGGGGCGATGGTCGAGATCCCATCGCGGAACCTCACGGTGCGACCTCGATGGTGATGGCGCTGCCGAACGTCATCAGCGTCGGAATCTCTGCGCCAGCGAGCACCACGTTGACGGTCGGCGTAGTCATGGCTACGGAGCGCACCGTGCTCGAGAGGTTGTGAACAGCGTCAATGATGCCAGAGAACGGCACGACACCCACGCTGCCGAGCACGATGCCGCCCACAGGGATCGTCGCGAAGTAGGACGCGATAGCCTCATACACATCGTCGACCGTGATGCCGGGGCTCGATACGTAGATCGTCGCCTGCACAGGGATGGCCTGGATCACGGCAGGGATGACGCGCAGGCGCACGGCATCAGGGACGCACCACTGCATTAGGTAGCGCCAGAGGTCCGAGCACGCGCCGATGTTCGCGGGCGGGGATGCACCCCCGCCAAGCGGGCCCGATGCCGTCGCGGCGTAGAGGTAGACCTCTCCTGGATACGGAGGCGATGGCTCGTATCCGAAATCGTAGTGCCCGACGCGCAGGCCGATGCGCGTCACGCCCAGCGGATACCCGCCGAACGTCGTCACCGCCTTGGGGGCAAAATAACCATACGCCGCAGCCGAGCCGTTGGGCGACAGGCTCGCGAGCTTGGCCCTGCATCGCGCGGCAAGTGCGACGTTAGGCTCTTGGCCCAGGCCCACAATGGTCCCGAGATTCGTCCCACTCAGCCCGCTCGGCCCGTCCTGAATGACGATGGTTCCAGGCGCCGCCGTGCCCGTGACACCTGGCTGGTCAGCGGTGAGCGTGACCGTGAGCGTACCGCCTGCGGGCACGCTCCCGCCCGTCGCGGAGGTGTACGTGTAGCCCTCTGCGCTGACCGCGCGGACGTCCCCGGGCTGGAGCACGACCGCGAAGGCGTTGCCGTTGGAAATCTCGTAGTCGCCCGACGCGAACGACGCATCGATGCGCGGGGTCGCGTAGAGGTAAGTCGAAAGCAGGTCGAGCCACGGGGTCGAATCGGTCCCGTCTTCGTTTTTCAGCCCCGCCGCGAGGTCGAGGAATCCGCCGCTTGCGATGCCTCTCTGCACGAGAGAGACAGTCGCGAGCTGCTCAGCGAATACAGAGATCATCTGGTACGCGACGCCATCCGTCTCCCAGCTGGTGACGGGGAATCCAAGGTCCTCCAGCGTTGACAGGATCGACGCGCGGAAGTCGGCTGCAGAGGGCGTCTGGAGGAGAGCGTCGAGCGTAGTGACGGAGACGGGCATGGTCAGACTCCCTCGGAGATAATCTGGATGCCCTCGGGATTCAGGGCGAACACAAGCGAAAAGGGACCCTCGGCCGTGGTGACTGTCATCGCGACGTCGAGCCGCTTGGTCGGCAGGCTGTAGTCCGCGCGCGTAACTGCGACGAACAGCACGCGCTCGTCTCGCGCGAGCTGCGCGCGGATGCGCGACGTCACGCCTACAGCCATCGTCTTCGCCTCGCCCCCCTGACTCAGTAGCTCCACGAGGTCTGTCCCGTAGAGGGGATCTCCGAGCAGGCTACCGAGTCGCGAGGACAGCCGACGCACGCACGCCTCGCGCACCGTGGCGAGGCCCGTGACCGTGCGCCCGAATGGGTCGATGTCCTGGGTACACGACCAGTCGATGCCGAGGTCCTGCGTCATCGCGCCTCAGCTAGCACGACACCTAGCCACACGTCACCCGCGAGGAGCCGGACGTCACTGCGCCCGCGAGCTCCACTGACGTCACAGGCACAGCGACGCCAGGCGGAAACGTCGCGATGATGGTCGCCACGATGGAGCCTCGAGGCGTGTAGGCCAGGCCCATCGTCCCCAGAGGCGCCGGGAGAGGCATCGGCACGACGGCCAGCACGCCAGCGCCCACGGGGTCACCGACGCGCACGACGGCGGGTCCGCCTCCCGCGAGGCCCACGGTCGGGAGCGGCACGGAGGGCTCGCCCCAGTGTGCAGCGGGTCGGCAGTACGGAGCTGCCGGATTGCCGCCACGGAACGCCACCAGGACGCGCGTCCCGCTGGGGATCTGCACTCTGGTCCCAGGCGGGTCGACGAGGGCAGGGACGGCCCTCAGCGTGCGGGGGAGAGGGCTGCCAGCGTCGGTTGCAATCTCGGCCCTCTGCCGGGTGTCGTCCCACGATGTGACCACACCCGGCCACGAGCCAGACAGGACCTCGCTGGGCACCATCGCGCGCACGACGGCCTCGATAGCCGCGCGCAGCCTGTCTCCCGAGTAGGTCATCGGTCGCACCATGCCTGCACGCGCAGCTTGCCGGGCTCCATCGTCACGATCACATCGGAGATCGCGAACGTGCCCGCAGGTAGGCGGGGATTTGAGAACGCTCGGCCGGGCCTCCAGTCGGAGGGCGCCTCTGTCGCGAGCTCGACGATGCAGCGGGCCGCGTCGTAGGCCACCACATCGAAGCTCGACCCGATGGCACTCGCGGGCCAGCCCTGCAGGCTGGTCGTGCCGTCCTCCAGGATGCGCCACGGCAGGCCGAGCTGTGCGAGCGTCCTCGACGCTGACCATGCCTGCCGCGCGTACCAGGCGCCCAAAGGCGCGTCCGATACGACGCCCTGGCTGATGGCCTCTCCGCACTCGCGAGCCGCGTCCTGGGCCACCTGCGACGGGCGTACGCCTGCATCGGAGGTGTACCACCGAGCAGGCAGCCGGGTGCGCCATCCGCCCGTGCCGCCGACGATGCGGAGGCGGGTCGACCCCTGCCACGTCTCGCCGCGGACCAGGGCCCCGACCATCGGCGTCCCCGCGACATAGAGCACCAGTGGCTCCGCGAGCTCCTCTGGCGTGATCTCGTCATCCGTCCAGACGTCGGCGAGCCACGCGCCCACGCGCGGGATGGTCAGTCGCGCGAGGCGCACGCGATGCGCGTTGACGGCGCTCTCGGAGACGGTCATGCGTTCTTGAACTCCTGGGTCAGCTGCCGGATCTCGCGCTGCCTAGCGGTCTCGGCGGGGGGACCGCCCGCGGCCTCCTCGCTTGCTCCTGACTTCGCGGACGCGGGGCTCTTGGCCACGTTCGCCTTCGGGGGCGGGCGCCATTCGACCGCTTCGATTTTGGCCAGCCATAGATTGTCGCCGGGACGTGCCTGCCTTGGCGCGTAGATTTTCTTGGCCGCGACGATGGTCACGCGGCGCTCCTCGAGCAGTGGATGCTGCACGTTGATCGGCTGCGGCGCGCTCTTGGTGGGATCGAAATCCCAGAGGGTGATCCATGCCTCCCACTCCTCAAGCTGAGCGTCGCCGAGCAGCTGGAACTCAAGCGAGAACTGGACGTTCTTGAGTCCCTTGAACGTCATATTCTCGCCCGCTGCACCGGGCGCTTGCTTGAGATCCCACACGTACTCGCGCGCGATGTCCTGCACGCGCACGACGCCGGGACTGGGGACTCCTGCTGCGATGATCCGGTCGTAATACTCGGGCAGCGACCCGGGGAGCGCGCTCAGTGCCATCATGCCTCCGCGGGCTGGATGCCCATCGTCTCCGCGATCTGCTCGAACGCATCAGCCAGCGCGGCGGGCAGTCGCTCCAGGATGTTTTCCGCGCCTGCTACTCCGTTGATCGTGATCGTCACGCCGCCGATGTCGACGCTCCCGCCGCCTCCGCCGCCCGCCGCGCGAGGTGCCGGGAGAGCGGCAGGAGGTGCAGCCTTCGCGGCATCGATGGGTGCAGCGGCGAGCGTCGAGGCCGACGACTCCACGACGGCTGCGCCCGCATCCATGCCTCCCGCGAAGCCCTCTGCGGTGTAGCCACCCATCTGCAGCATTACGCGCGAGGGCGAGGCGATGCCGAGGATGCCCTTGAACGCGCCTAGCGCGCTGCTAGCCAGGCCCTTGATCGCGTCGATGACCATCCCGGCGCCCCCGGTGATGCCGTTCACAAGGCCGCTGATGAAGTTGCCCGCGGCCTCGAGGGCTGACGAGGCCCATCCTGCCAGCGCAGCCCACGCATCCGCGGCAAAGCCACTAATCGCGGCCCATGCGCTTGCAAAGCCCTCGACGACGCTGGCACCAAATGCCTTGATTTGCGCCACGCCCGCGCCAACGGCCGCCTTGATCGAGTCCCCAAACTGGAACCAGATGAAGGCCAGCGCCATAACCGCCGCGCCGATGGCCAGCACGGGCCAGGTCGCAGCCAGGACCGACGCTGCGACAGGCGCTAGCGCGATCACAGCCATCACGCCCGCGGCCACGAAGGCGGCGCCCATCGCCATCACGCCCGCCTTGACAATGTTTAGCGTCGTGACCGCGCCGCCTCCCGCCATCATCTTATCCCATACGACCCCGATGCCCCCAACGAGCGGCTTGAAGAAGATTGCCGTCTTGAGGGCCCAGATCGTCATCTCCTCCAGTACGGCCGTGACCATGCTTCCTGCGCTCTGCGCGTTGCCGCCGAGGCCACCGAAGATGGCCTCGAAAATCGCGCGGAACGCATCGCCCACAGCCGACCCCTTGGCGAGCGCGTCGGAGACCATGTTGATCGCAGCGCCAAAGCCCGAAACGTCTGCGTCTCCGAACAGACCCGCGATGCTTTGACCTAGTCGCTCGGCTGCGACGCTGGGTCGCGCAAGCTCCATCGCGAGGCCCGGGCCAAGCTTCGCCTTAACCTGCGCGGCGAAGTCGGCAACGCTCTTTCCGGCCTTCTTGGCTTCGATGGCGGACTTGATGAACGCCGATCCCGCCGAGTCGCCGAGCACGCGAGCGGTGCCTGATGCGACCTCAAGCGCCGCGCGCATTTCCGAGCTTGAGAGCTTCGCCTCTCCAAGCTCCTTTGCGAACCCTGCGACCTTGTTGGCGCCCATCGCCGTCGAACTCGCGACCTGGCCGATGGTATCCGCGAGCGCTTTTCCGGCCTCTGCGCTTCCCGCCTCCGCGGTCGCCATCGCTCGGACGTGTTGCGCCGCATCCGCCGAGGCGAGCCCGAACGCAAGCAGCGCGGCCGCTGCGGCGGCGGCCGCGGCCACGACTAGCCCGATGCCCAAGACGGCGGCCGTCGTGCCTGCCGATAGACCGCCGAGCCCGCTTCCCAAATTGGACAGCCGCTCCTGCATCTCTCCGAGTGCGGGCACAGCACCCTTCGCGGCCTTGCCCAGATCCACCGTCTTCCCGCTCGCCTGCTGTGCAGCGGTGCCCGTGCGAGCCATCTTGCCTGCGACGCTGTCGCCTGCGGCCCCCGTTCGCTTGAGAGCCGCCTCGGTCTGGCCGAGGGATTGAGCGGCCGACTTCGCGCCCGGCGATAGTTGGTCTTGTAGACTAATCGCAAACGCTACGTCGGCCATCGCTCACCTCTTGCCGTGCGCGCCCGTGAGGACGCGCACGCACTCCATCAACAGGAACGCGCTGCCCTCGGCCTCGATAGTGTCTCGGCCCATGCACAGGTCGAGCAGTCCAGTCGCAGCAAGGGCAACGTCATCCCGCATGTCCGTTACGATTTTCCCAGGTCGTTCTCCGCGAGCACGCCCGACGCCTTGAGCAGATCATCCTCGACGGTCTCCGGCAGTCCCGACAGCTCTTGATTTGTGACCGCCGCCCACACCTTTTTTTCGGGGAGCAGCAGGCAGGCGTCGACGATCCAGTTGGTGTCCTTGCCGCTCTTGGCGGCATCCTTGAAGCGGCGCACCTCCATGCGCGTCGGCTTGCGCAGCACGACATCGCCGAGCTCGTTACGTCCTCCAGCGGACGTGTAGCGCAGGCGGAACGCGGTCGGCTCACGCAGCTGGACCTCGAGCAGCTCATCATCATTGACGGTAGGTAGCGGCACTATGTGCTCCTGTCTCTCCATGCCTCACGCGGCCCGCCGCACCACGCGACGAGCCGCGGTCGGCCAAGTCTCAGCCCACGAAGGGCAGCACGGCGGGCGTCCCGTTGAACAAGACGTTCAGCATTTTCAGCGAAAACTTGCGGGTCAGCGCGTCGGCGCCCTGACCCTGCGAAGCCTCGGGCGACACCAGGCGGCAGCCCTGCAGGGTGTCGGTCCTAGTGAACGCGCCCTCTGAATAGCTCACGGTGATGTCGATGGGGATGCTCCCAAAATCGGGGCCCATCGCCTCGGCGAGCGCGTAGAACTCTCCGAGATACATCTCGACATCGCCCGAGAACTTCGCCGTCCCGCGGGTCATCCCCAGGGGCAGCGGCGACGTGCCGTAAATCTCGGTGGGGTCCTGCTCGACCTTGTAGTTGATCGACTTGATCCCTGTGATCGTCGTCGCCGATCCATCGGGCAGCTGCGGCGTGAACTGGATGCACGAAAAGTCTGGGCGCAGGCCGTTGATCAAAGGGTACGCGGGGAGTGAAATGGGCATGGCTGCTGCTCCTCAGACGGTGAGCGAGAAAAACAAATTAACGGCGATGTCCTTGAGGTAGCCGAGCGGAAGGACAGCCACCTGCGCGTGAAACGTAGCGCCGGGGATCGAGAGATTGTCCGTGCGGCTCACCGTGCATCGCGCGTCGGTGACGTTGCCCGTCGCGATCACGGCTGCCTTGAGCGCACTGTTGCAGCCCTGCTCGATGCGCTGCGCATCGGATTCGGCGATGAAGCCCGTGCCCGGCGTGAGGCGCACGGACTGTGAGAGCCGGTCGAGCATGTAGCTGTAGACCGTGCGGCAGACCTTATCCATGACCCTGCCATACTGCGTGTACACGTAGTCGCTCCCCGGAGGAGCCATCAGCCGAGGGTTGGTGACGTAGATGCCCGAGCGCCCGACGTGCGTGGTGAGCGTCGAAAAGCGAGCGTTGTCCAGCGAGGCCACCTCTCCGCGGGCGCGCTCGTCGTAGTCGACCTCGCGCACGTCTGCGAGGTAGCCGATGGCCACCCACGCCGAGTCGATGTGCACCTCCGTCGATGCTGCGCGAGCTGCGCGAGGCCAGGTGTTTACGCGCCACACGTAGGCGCCAGTGGCGGGGTCTAGGACGTACGCTCGGCCAGCGCCCACGTCGACGCGGAGCGCGCTCGTTTCGGCGAAGTCCGCGCTAATGTCCGTGATCCAGCTGGCGAGAGTCTCAGCACCCTCGTCCCACGGACGCGCGGCCGTGTAGACCCGGACGAACTCCTGTCCCGCCGCGAGCGCGTCGGCTGCTGTCTGGATGGCGTCGACCGCTGCGGCGTCGCGATAGTCCGCGTCGGCGACCATCGTCGAGTACACCCCACCATTCGCCGCCGCGTAGGCCTGCAGAGCGCCGATGAGAGAGGTGATGTCTCCATCGGCCGTGCCCGTGCCCGTAGACCGTGCTGCGCTCGTCGAGACGGAGTACGTGTCGCCGAGCACCAGCGTCGCCGCGGTGAACGTGATCCGCACGTTGGTCTTCGGGATGTCGATGACGCGCGTGGTGGGGACGGCGTAGATGCCGATAGAGGTCACGCCATTGTCGAGCGAGATCGACACGCGGCAGACGTCGGTGCCAGCCGTTCCCGCCTTGGTCACGGCCACGAGGATCTCGTGGTCGTCGAAATATTCTAGCGCGCCATTGGTCTTTGCGACGCTCATCACGGATAGGCCCGTGCCGTCGTGCGTGACCGCGCTCGCGGCGCTGGATTCGTCCTCGGACGCGCGCCCGAAGATCACGGGCTGGCCAGAGACCTTGAGGACATGGAGCGCAAGCGAGACGCCGGGGCCGTAGCCATAGGAGGCGATCAGCGACGCGGGATCCGTGAACTGCGCGAGCGATCCAATAGTGCCGACCGAGCTCACGCCGAACACGGCGAGCAGTCGGTCGGTCCCTTGGGCGGCCCCGAGGCCGCCGTCAGTGACGGTGAGTGTGACTTTCGGAGCTGCCATGCGACGCAGCTACCTTGCCGCGCGCGGGCCCGTCAAGTGCCCGAGCCGCACTCTGGCCCCGTCGCGGGGCCCGTCGCACCAGCGGGCGGGAGGTAGTAGTTGTGCGCGCGAATCGTGGGCATCGCAGCGCCCGTGGGGCTGAGCGGCCACGTGACGTCGACGATGGGGATCTCGACAGCCATCTCGACGATGGCGAGGTAGCCCGCCTTCATCACGGCAACTTCCTCGGATGGCGTCCAATCCACGGAGGTCACAGCGAGCGTGCCCGTCGCGATGTCTCGAGCCGCGTTGCACACGACCTGCACGAGCGTCTCTGCGTTGCGAAGGCTTTGGATGTCATCCATCGCGCCCGTGAGCGAAAACGCGGCTGGCCCCCAACAGTGGATCGATAGAGCCCCGTACCGCGTGAGCCGCGAGCGTGGGTTGTCGCCGACGCGCGTCGTCGGCCCCACGGTCTCGCGACCGAGCACGCACACTACGCGACCCGCAGTGGGGCTCGTCTGCCCTGCGAGGTAGCGGGCGCCTAGCTGCACGGGCCCCGCGAACCCTCGAGCCGCGATGGCCGTCTGCATCCCTGCGAAAAAATCTGCCAGCATTACGTCAGCTCCCGCACGCCGATCTTCCGACCGAGCCTCTCACCCATGATCTCGCGCGCCATCTTGCGGATCTGCTGGCGCCACTTGTTAGGGATGCGGCCATCTGGAAGGATCTGGCGCTTCGTCGCACCAGGTCCGATGGTCGTCTTGCCCACGAGCTTCCCGCGTCTGTATTTGTTCCGCGTCCGCGTCCACCCATTTTGGTGAAGTCCAGCGACGAGATCACGCGCGACCACGCGCAGGATGTAGCCCTGCACCGTCACAGCGATGGAGCGACGGAGACCGCCCGTAGCCGTCAGCGGAGGAGGCGTGCGGCCCTTCGCGAGCGTTGCTGGGCGCAGCGGCTTCCACGGCGTGTCGTAGGGGTTCACGCCCGCGCTGAACTGCGCCTCGATGTTGCTCTTGATCGTCGGCGCGATGCGCCGCCAGAGCTCGGGGCCTGCGTCGCCGATGCGCCGGATCTGCGAAATCCCATCGCGCAACGCGGGGAAATCGCCGCGGATAGAGCCCTTGCCCATCAGCCCCACACCCTGCGCGTGTACCCGGTCCACTGCCTCGCGCTCGTGATGATGCGTGGCTCGTCGAGGTCCGGCGTCTGCGGAGGCGAGGGCGTCACGTTGGGCTGCATCTCCTGCCGAGCCACGGAGCGCAGCCACATGCGCGCGTCTGCCGCGCGTTGGGCCAAGTTTTGATCGGCGTTTAGCTCGGGGTTGAAGCCGCGCACGACGAGCAGCTCGTAGGCCGCAATCTTGGCCAGACACGCCCGAACGTCCGTGCCCCACTCAAGCAGGGGCAGCTGGTAGCGCGAGCGAAAGGCAGCATCAGCCTCCTCGCTCACCGCGAGGCATGTGTCGGTGATGGTCTGCGCGGGGATGCCCTCAAGCGCGTAGCCGTTCAATCCGAACCTGCTGATGTCTGCCGCGGTGATGTACGCCTGCGCCATGCCTCGCAGCTACCGCGAAAGCGCGAAAGGCGGCAAGGCCGAAGCCCTGCCGCCCTTGCGTGCGCGCGTGCTGCTCAGGCCGCGCAGCGCGACATGAGGAAGGGGAACGTGAGCACGGGAGCGCCACGGCCCTCGATGCCGTAGATGTACGAGGCGCGATCAAACACGGCGGGATCGCGGGGATCCGTGCGGTTGACCACGATGGGCGCCTGGCGCATCTGCCAGGTGATCGGCTTGACGGCGTGGCCGAGGGCAGCGACGTACCACTTGGTGTCCGAGCCGCCAGCCGAGACGATCTTCTCGCCACTGGCCTGATCGAACGTCGGGAAGCTCATGCCTGCAGCGAGCTCGGGGAGCACGATGAGATTGAGCATGCCCTTGAGCACGTTGTCGTTGGTGCCGACCTGCGTCACCGTGCCGATGGTCTGCGGCGCGATGAAGGCAGCGTTCAGGATGTTCATCGCCTGGTACTGCAGAGCAGGGGGGACGATGAGGGTGTCGGGCTCGACCATGAGAGGCGTGCCGTCCTGCGCGCGGCGGCTCCGCATGTTGGCGACAACCTGCGCGAGGTTCGTCGGGTTCAGCGCGAACGAGGTGTAGTCGTTCGTGTAGGTGCCCTTGCTCGGCGCGTAGAGGTCGATGGGGTGAGCCGTGTTGAAGAACGAGAGCCCATCCGTGCCCAGGATGTTGTCCTGCACGGCGGCCGCGATCTGGTAGTCCGCCCACTTCGCGGCCTGCTGGCCGATCTGCTGCGGCAGCATCGAATAGAGCCCGTGCTGATCGTCAGCGAGGTGCCACTTGTTGATGTTGACCGTGAGCTCGAACGGCCTGTTTTTCACGCGCAGCGTCTCGCTCTGCACGCCGTGCTCGACGCGAGCGCCAACCCAAGGCTGCATGGCCGCGATGCGGTCCATCCAGCCGTAGAGCTCGGAGTCCGTGACGGAGGGGCGGTCGTTGGCGAGCTTGCCGCGCCAGACCTGCGTGGTCTGGTAGGCCTGAGAAAAAGCCGTATCGAACGCGAGGAAAAACGCGAGAGCGTCGGAGGACTCCGCGAAGCCCTGATTTCCGAAGCCCGGGATAGGTGCGAGTGCCATGGTTCAGATCCTCAGGGGTTGGAGGGGTAGGTGGTGGGATCCATGCGAACGCCAACCTGGCCATCCGCGCGGACCTCGTAGACGATTCCAGCGACCGAGCGCGCGCCCGATCCATCGGTGAGCGCAACGGTCTGGTTGTCGACGACGTAGCAAACCTTGCCGAAGTCGCCGACGCCGATGGCGTCGCCGCCGCCGCTGTTGGCCCAGTAGAGCACGCCGAAGTCGACGTCCACAACGCACTCGCCAGCAGACTTGCCCGTGCTGTCGATGGGGCCAGCGAAGCGACCGGCGCCGATGTATCCGGCGCCCGCGCCGCCCACGACGCACATGCCCGTGGTCTGGTCGATCATCGCGAGCCAGCCGTACTCAGCGACCTGATTTGCGGCGACAGGGAAGGAGCGCCAGAGAGGCGACGAGGCCACCAGGCGGTCGGTGTTGCGGGGGGTAGTTGCTGCGCTCACTTGGACGATCCTCCGGGGAAGCCAGGGTTGATGCCGCGCTCTGCAGCGCGGGCGGCCATCTGCTCGGGCGACACGCCGAACAGGGCCATGGCCTTCGCCGCGCCCGCCGTGGCGAGCTGTCCGACAAGAGGCTGAGACGGATAGTTCGCGGCGGACTCCTGAGCGAACTCAGACGAGACGACGCGGGGCTTGGCTGCGAGGTACGCCTCGAGCTCAGCGAGGGGGCGGCCCTTGAACGCAGCCCTCAGGTGAGACACCTCGGCGCGCACGACGCGGCCCTCGCGCTGAGCGGCAGCGAAGAGGCGCTCCACCTTGGCAGCGCGCTTCTCGCCCTCGAGCTTCGCGAGGCGCTTGGCAAGCTTGTCGAGCTGGCCCATCGCCTCAGCGGCGGCGGTCGCGCGGCCAATGGCTTCGGCAAGGCTCTTGGCTCCGAGCACGGCAAGCAGGCGCGAGACGGAGCCCTTGGCGGCCTTGCCCTCGTAGGGGCTCTTCGCCTTCTTGGACTTCTTCGCCTCCTTAGCCTCCTCGGCCTCTTCTTCCTCAGACTCCTCGGCGTCCTCGCCCTCGGTCTCCTCGGGCTCGGGCTCCTCGTCGCCATCGGGCTCGGAGTGCTCCTCCTCCTCCTCGGCGCCCTCTTCCTCGGCCTTCTCTTCGTCGTCCTGGGCCTCGGCCTCCTCGGTCTCGGTCACGACCTTCTTGGTCTTCTTCATCTTCGTCATGCGCTTTCCGTCGACGCTCTCATCCTCGCCATCCTCTGCGGACGCGAGCACCTGACGAGCGGCGAGGATCAGAGCCGGATTCTGAGTCGCGAGCGCAGCCTGCAGGGCTGCGCGCGCTTCGGCTGCGGTCATCATCGATCAGATACCTCCACGCGCGCAGCTACCGCGCCGCGCGCGAGACTGTCAACCGGGCGTCGTGCCTTGCGGGATACCTGCCATGAGCTGCGCCGCGTAGATCGCCCCCTTGCGCGACCGGATGCCATCCGCCAGCCCCGCCGCGATGGCCGCGTCTGCGTACACGCACGCGGCCTCAAGCGCCTGGACCTCGCTTGAGCGCATGCCCCGGCGAACGGCGACCCACTCGAAAAACAGGCCTGCAAGCTGGTCGACGCGCGCCTGCGCCCGCTCGATGACGGGATCGGTCAGAGGCACAGACGGGTTGCCGTCCGATTTCTCCGCGCCCGATGCGATGACCTCAACACGGATGCCCTCGGCTGCCTGCGCGGCGGAGAGGTCCACGAGCTCACCGATGACACCGATGGAGCCCACGCCTCCAGCGGGCGGGAGGTAGATGGCGTCGGCCACGGCAGCGATGGCATAGGCCGCCGAATAGGCGCTCTCGTCGACGTAGGCGACAACGGGCTTGCCCGCCTTGCTGGCCATCTGACGCATCACGCGGCACGCCTCAAAAAGCCCCTCGACCTCGCCGCCAGGGCTGCCGATGGTCAAAAATACGCCCGCCGCCTGCGAGGCGCAGGCGACCTCGAATCGCTTGATGATCTCGTCGTACCCATCCCACATGCACGAGGCGAACTGCGCGAGCGGTCCGCGGATGTCGACGTGCGCGAGGCCTTCGTCGATGTCGGCCTGCTCGGTGTACGCGCCGCGATCCTCGTCGTGCTCGTACTCGATGCCGATGGCGCGCGGGTCGATAGCCATCGGCCCACGACGCGGACCAGTGGGGCGGGCGAAGGTCTTGGTTTTCATGGCGCTTCGGGCTCCTTGGGCGGGTCGACCGCCGTCGCAGGCTCAGGCTTCGGCACGCCTGCGATTTGCGAGTCGATGGGCAAATGGAACTCCTTGGCCAGCGCCCCAGGATCGAACCTCACTCCCGCGGACGTGAGTGCCTGACAGGCAAGCGCAAACTGATTGAGCACCGCGACACGCGCGGTCTGGTCCTCGGTAGGCCGAATGTCCCAGTGAGTGCGTGGAGCGAGGTCTGCGTCTCCGAAATTGTAGAGAGCCCAAGGCCGCGCGATCTGCTCGTAGACGAGCGCGGAGAGCGTCGCCTCGTCGTGCTCGAGGATCGTCTGCTTGACGTCGCCGTGAACGCGCGCGGCGGCGAAGCTACCCTCCGCCGCCTGCGTGGTGAGATTCTGGCCGAGAATCGTAATGGTGATGCTCTGCTCGCATCGGTCCATTAACTTGAAGAAGGCCTCGAAGCTGCGGTCTGTCGCCTCAAGCAGCTGCAGGTCGTAGCTGAGACCGTCAATGCCCTGGGGGGTCATCACGATTGACTCCTGCCCAAGGTTGGCGGCGGCCTCGATGAACTTCTTTTTCAGCTGCGCGTCGCCTCCAATGGGGACAACGGCCTTCATAATCGGCAATCCGTGGACCTCGGAGAAGCGCGCAGCGTCTCTCTGGGCCAGCTGCCAGATGAGCCACGGGACGCTGATGCTCCGCACGGCTCCCTGCATCCATCCACGATAGCCACCGTGCGGCGTGTACAGGAGCCAGCGCCCGTTGCCGCCGTCGACCTCCATCGGGCCATCCATCGCCGATACGATGTAGCGGCGGGTGATGATGTTGTACCAGAGGAACTGCGGATGCCAGACCTTCAGCTCGGGGCGCATTAGCTCCTTGGTCGTGTCCCAGCGGAGCTCCGCGAACCCCACGCCAAGGCCGATGCCCCAGTAGAGAAATTGCCCGAGCAGCGAGCGAGGCGCGATGAAGGGAAACTCCCGGCGCCACAGCTCCATGACCTCATTCGCGCGCGCTTGGTCCCGGTGCTCTGCCGCGCGATAGCGGCACGGCGACCCCAGCAGGCCAGCCGTCCGAGCGTGCACCGTCGCCTGCACGCGAGGGTCGGCCATGACAGCATCGAGCAGGAGGGCCGAGCCATCGAAAAATCCGCGAGTGTGCCGCACGAGCGCGGAGGTCACCGCATCGGGCGACCACTCGACGGCAACCGTCGTGGGCAAGTCGCGGTAGACGATGCGCGGATCCGCAGGCTCATCGAGCGGGTCCGTCGGCGCCTCGTAGGCGCGCTCGATGGACCACATGTCGGGAGGCTGCGGGAGCCGCGTGGGGACCTCAGGCTCGGCCATGCGGGGCAGCTAGCACGGTCATGGCGTCACCGGCTAGTGCGACTCGCTGTCAGGATGCCCACGCCCCCGCCGCCCACGCGACGCAGGTACTCGACCGCGGAAACCAGAGCGTCGACCTCATCATCCGAGCCCGAGGGCGACCCGTCGAATCCCTGCACCCTGCGCGCGAGAGCCTGCGCCCAGTCGCGCGAGGGGAGCACGATGCGGCCCATGTTCCAGAGCTCGATGGTCCCGGCTGCTCGAGAGACCTTGCTTTCCGTGGCCAGCATCGGCAGCACGGTTAGCGGGGGGAGGACGCGTCCGTCCGGGTCGCGCGACTCCTCGGCCAACAGCCCGAGGACGCTTTTTTCCGTCCCGCTGACGTAGGACACGAGGTGCCCATCAGGGAAGCGCGCCTGATAGGCGGCCAGCGTGACGCGCAGCGAGCGGAGCTCGCGAGGGCCCGACCAGACATCGCGCACGAAATACCTGTCCGCGTGCGTGTCGCGAGCCTCGCGCGAGACGACGCAGATCGCGGCCGAGTCGCCTGAGCCGCTGTAGCTGAGGTCCAGCCCAATCGCCGTGTCGTACCTGGAGACGACCTCACGTCGAGACTCTGGCGGCGTGTCGTGCCAGCCGCCCTCGCGCGGCGCCCTCGCCGCACCCGGACGCAGAGAGCCCGTGAGCCTCACCTGCCCGCCTCACGTTGGAGCTCCGTCAGCCGCGCGACGACGAGCAGCGCCGCCTGCCGGAATGCCTCGCGCGACGGCGATGCGGTCACGTCCGCCGTCACGACGTGCCTGCTGTGGTCGACCTCCCGCACCTCGATGCGACACCGCCCTCCGCCACACCAGACGGAGACGGAGAGCTCGAGCGGGTCAATGCAGTCATCCCAGGACGGAGGCGGTAGGGTCACAGTGCACCGAGGAGGCTGAGGGTTAGCTGGCAAATCGTCAATGCAGCGAGCACGCAGAGCACCACGGTCACGGCGTGACCATCGGATGCCGCCAGAATGGCGAGGATAACGACGACGGCGAACAGAGGACCAGTCATGCAAACTCCGGGAAATCCTCCGCGTAGGTTGCCCCGCGGAATAGCGCGCCCTCGTTGGGGCGAGGCTCACCCTGATAGAGTGAGAGCCACGTCCGAGACTCAGGACCTCCGAAGGCGCGACGCCTGCGCTGCAGCTCGGCCAACGGGAAGCGGTCCTCCCACAGCGCGCGCTCTTGGCCGTCCGGTCCCTCGGAGATCGCGCGGTAATGGATGAGGTCCCACGCATCGCCGCGCAGGTCGCCACGCATCACGCGCCCGATGGGGTCGTCCTCGTGCCAGCGTGAGCCGAGAAAGAACATTGAGGCGGACGGCTCGAGGCGAGTGTAGACGTCATCCACCACCCAATCCCAGGTCTTATCTCTCACGGTCTCGGACTCGGCCTCCTCGCGACCCTTGATCGTGTCATCGCAGACGATGAGATTCGCGCCGAATCCGGTAATGGGTCCGCCCACTGCAGAGGCCAGCAGGCCGCCCCCCTCGACGGTGCGCCATTCCTCGATGCGATTGTGATCCGGTGAGAGCTGCACCCCTGCCGCTGTCGCGTAGTTTCGGATTACTCGCGAAAAGCGGTCGGAGAGCTTTTGGGAATAGGTCAGATAGGCAATCGTAAGCTCTGGGTTTTGGGCCAATGCCCAGGCCGCCATCGCGGCGAAGGAGTAGGTTTTCCCGTGCCTCACCGGCACCACCACGACCCCGCGCACCCGCTCTCCGTCGACTGCTCGGG
>JBBAVH010000043.1:0-29165 GCA_040397825.1 Opitutaceae bacterium | reverse complement strand
GCGTTGCCGGTGCTCTTGGACATCTTGGCGCCGCGCTGCAGCCACCAGCCGTGCGCGAGGATATGGCGCGGGAGCGGTAGACCGGCCGCTTGTAGCATGATCATCCAATAAACCGCGTGCGGCGGCACCAGGATGTCCTTCCCGATGACGTGGTAATCGGCCGGCCAAACGCCCGGTCGGTCGACGACGGCGGAGTAGTAATTCGTCAGCGCATCGAACCACACGTAGGTCACGTAGCCGTCGTCGAACGGCAGCGGGATGCCCCACGAAAGCCGCTCGCGCGGCCGCGAGATGCAGAGGTCGTTGAGCGGTTCCTTGAGGAACTCGAGCACTTGGCTTTGCCGGAAGCGGGGAAAAACGAAGTCGGGATTGGCCTCGAGGAAGCTGACGAGCCACGGCTGGTACTTCTTCAGTCGGAAGAAGTAGTTCGACTCCGTGATCTCGCCCACCTCGCCGAAGATTTCCGGCCAGGAACCGTCGGGGTTACGGTCCTTGTCCTGCAGGAACTGCTCCTGCCGCGCGGAGTAATAGCCGCGGTACTCGGCCCGGTAGATGTCACCCTGATCGAAGAGCCGCTGGAGCAGGTCACGCACCACCCGCTTGTGCCGCTCCTCGGTGGTGCGGATGAAGTCGTCGTTGGTGATCTGCAGACGCGGCAGCATCGCGCGGAATTCGCCCGAGACCTCGTCGCAGAACGCCTGGGGCTCGACCCCGCGGCGGCGGGCGCTCGCCTGCACCTTCTGACCGTGCTCATCCGTGCCGGTGAGGAAGTGGACCTGGTCGCCCTGTTGCCGCCGGAAGCGCGCGATCACGTCGGTCAGCACCTTCTCGTACGCGTGCCCGAGGTGGGGCGAACCGTTCGCGTAGTCGATCGCGGTCGTGATGTAGAAGGGCTTCATGCGTGAACCGGCCAAAGAAAGCGCGCGCCCCTTAAATGTCCAAGGTTTTGACCGGACGCCGCCGCCGCCGCCGAAGGTCAACCGCCGAGGATGCTCTCGTCGAGGTGCTGGATGATGACCTCCTGCACCGTCGCGAGGAAGATGTAGCAGCGGAAGGCACGGTTCACCGCCGGTGAGAGGCGAGAAACCTCCAACTCCCCCGTCTCCAGCACGTCGTCACCCAGGCCTTGCAGGGCGTTCTCCCGCAGACGCAAGCGCACCGCCGCGCAGGCGCGCAGGATGACCTCGGCGTTGTCGCCATCGAGGGCCACGATGCCCTCGCGGAAAAACTCGTCCCCAAACAGTCCCAGGAGGGCGTCGACCTCCGTCCGTTGCGCCTGCAGAAGTTCGTCGGTCCACGCCTCCCGAAGCTCCGGATCGGCGTCCGGCAACCCGGCCGAAGACACCGGCCCGTCGCGCAGGCCGGCGGCCTGTTCACGGATGACATCGAGGAGCGGCGCCACGATCGGCACCGCGAGCTTGACCTCAATTCGCTTCATCGGGCTCGAGCACGGCGGTCAGGTGCCATTGCTGCAGGGTGAAGGCATATGCCTCGGCCTTTTCCCGGAGCCCGCGCCAGACGACCGACCTGCCCTGCTCGTGCACCTCGAGCATGCGGCGCCGGGCCGTTTGGTCGTCGAAGCCGAACACCTTCTTGAAGACCAGCACCACGTAGGACATCAGGTTCACCGGATCATTCAGCACGACGACGCGCCACTGCCCGCCGAGGGCCAGCTCGGTGCGGACCTCCTCCTTGGGCAGGACGCCGGTTTTTGTCATGGCGCGCGAGTCAACGCGCGCCATGGCCACGTGCAAACCAGATCACGCAAAAGGAGTCCGAGTTAGCGCCGTCCGCATTCACGGCGCTACCGCCTCTTATGAGGCTATGCCTGCAAGCGCGGGGGGATCATGCCCGACCATTACGTCGAGGCTCATTCCCTACCCCTCCCGAAGCGATTCCGTTTCCCCGACGGGCCGCCGCACGAAGTACCCCCGCGCCACCACCTAGAACCGGCGGCTCACCTGCGCCTCGAAAACGCGCCCGCGCGGGTTGGTGCCCGCGCCGCGGCGGTAGCCGGAATCCTCGTCGGCCAGCGGCGGCTCGGCATCAGCCAAGTTGTTCACGCGGAAGCGCACCGACGTGTCGCTGAGCAGGCTGCCCCGCTTGGCGGGAAAAGCGTAGTTCAGGTAGGCGCTGTGGGTTGCGAAGGCGGTGACGAGATAGCGGTAGCGTCGCACACCGCCGGAATCGACGTAGCTTGAGATGTAATCCGGCCGGCCGAGGGCATCGTAGATCTCCTTGGTCGTGGAGGCACCCGTGTCGACGTAGGTGCCGTAGTAGTAGGTGATCCAACCCGCGCTCCAGCGCCCAACCCGCCAAGTGCCGCCGATGTTGCCGCGGAAACGGGTGCGGCCGTCGCGGTTGATGTTGTTCACGCGCGGAGCCCCGGCATCGGCCTGGGTCTCGGCGGTGAGCAGGTAGCCGGCATCGCCCCGGATCGTGCCCTGTCCGAAGGCGGTGCGCGGCAGCCGCAGCTCCACGCCGAAGTCGAGGCCCTCGGTCTCGCGGCCGGCGAGATTGACGTAATCGGTGACGACCGAACGAACCGCCCCGACGGGGGCGCGCTGCTGGTCGGCGGGGCGGGTCGCGTTGTAAGCCAGGTAATCGGCGATGTCGGCCGGGGTGATCGGATCGCGCACCACCTTGGGATTGCCCACGTAGGCGGGCGTGCCGCTGCCGAGGTTGACCTGAGCGATAGGCGTGCCGCCCGTCACGGCCTTCCGCACCGCACCGTCGAGCAGTTCCTCGTCGTAGAGCAGCTGCGAGGCGACGGTGACCGAGGCGATGACGTCGCGCTGACGGATGCGCCAGTAGTCCACCGTGAAGGTGAGGTCGCGGTAGAACGGCACCGAGACCGCGAGGCCGGCCGAGAGCGAGCGCGCGGTCTCCGGCTTCAACGCCTCGTTGCCCTGGCGCAGAACGACCGGCATCGCGCTGGAGTCCCGGTTCAGCCCCGTGACCTCGGAGCGGTAGAGGTCGTTGTAGGTGCTGCCGGAGCGCTGGAGCGGCGTGGTGTTGGTCTGGACCAGGTTCGGCGCGCGGAAGGACCCGGCGGCGCTCGTCCGCAGGAAGATCCAGTCGTTGGGCCGGTAATTGAAACCGAACTTGGGCTTGGCGCTGGTGCCGCCGCGGGAGAAGCGCTCGACGCGCCCGGCGGCCGAAAACTCCATCGCGCGCGCCCAGGGCTGGCGGTTGGCCTTGCCGACGATCGGGAGCAGCGACTCACCGAAGACCGAGGCCACGGTGCGCGAAGCATAGAGGTTCACGTTCGGGCTGAGGGCGATGAAGTCGTTTTCGTTGGGACCGAAGAACAGGTTGGTCGGATCGCTCGCGTTGCCATTGAAGGGGGCGTCGGCCGGATTCCGCCCGGCGTAAGGCGGGCGGTAGTCGCGGTAATCCTCCCAGCGCATCTCGGCGCCAAAGGCCAGGCCGACGGGACCGCCCCAGAACCGATCCCAGACCGACCCGTTCACCTTGAGGTCCCAGGTCGCGAGCTGCGTGCGCCCCTCGCGGATGAAGTTTTCATAAAGGGAATTCGTGATCGCCTCCGGGTTGCTGTAGGGCCGGTCGACCATCAGCAGGTACGGGTTGGCGGTGTTCCCCGGCTGGGCGACCAGCTTGAAGGTGTAGCTGAAGGGATTGAACGCCTTCGCCGGATCGGAGGACGTGAGCGCGGCGCGCAGGCGGCTCTCGCGGACGGCGAAGTGCTCCTCGTCCCGGGTCTTGTTGCGACCGTAGAGGACGCCCGACTCCCACTCCCAATCGCGCCCGATCCGGCCGCGCAGGCCGCCGACGAGGCGCAGCGCCTGCGAGTGAACGTAGATCCGGCGCGGCTTGAAGTCGCGCGGGATGACACCGACGCCCGTGAGGAACTGCACCTGCGCCGGATCGCCCACGAGACGCGGGGAACCGTCGGGGTTGGGCGCCCCCGTCGGGTGGTAGAAGCGCGAGCCGAACGGGTTGAACGGGTTGCCCGCGCTCATGTAGATGTTGTGGTCGGTCGCCACGTCGAAGCTGGTCGGCAGTCGGCCGGTGACGGAGAGCGCCCGGTAGCCCAGCATCTCGCCGAAGACCTCGAGGTCTCCCTGCAGCTTGTGCCGGAACATCGCCGTGAGATTCATGCGGTCGGTCTTCGGCAGGATCGGCTTATGGTCGTTGGGGTTCTGGTACCAATTGACCGTGTAATCGTCGATGTTGTGCGAGGGCAGCGTCTGCCGCCAACCGAGGTTCCCATCCGCGAGGGGGATGATGTAGAAGGTGCCGTTCGTCGCGAGCGTCGCGGCCGTGGTGCCGGAGGTCGTGATGATGCCGCGGTTCGCGGTGGGGCGCGCGCCCACGAAGGCACCGGACGCATCGTAATTCCCGCGCACAAAGCCCCCGTAGTAGCTCGAGTCGGTGCTCAGGCGGTTATCGAAGTCGTTGTCGCGGGAGACCACGCCCGCGGTGTCGGTGATCGGCAGCCCGTCCCAAGGAGCGGGTACGTTCCGCGTCACGCGGATGTCCTGATCACGGGAGAATTTGCGCTGACCCAGCCAGAGGAAGTCACGGTGGTAGTAGTCGAGCGTGAGCAGCAGGTTGCCGCGGCCGCGGTTGAGCCGGATGCCTTCGGTGAATTCAACGTTCCAGTCATTGCCGCCGCCGTGCTGGCTGACGCTGCCGCGCAGGCGAACGCTGCGGCCGTCAAAACGACTGCGGGTGATGTTGTTCACGACGCCCGCCGCGGCGTCGGTGCCGTAGACGGCTGAAGCACCGTCGCGCAGGACCTCCACGCGCGACAGGGCGGCCGAGGGCAGGTTGTTGATGTTGGTGGAGAGCGAAGGGACGCTGCCCTCCGCCATGCTGATCGGGTGTGGCGGCATGCGCCGGCCGTTGAGGAGCACGAGCGTGTTGCCCGAGCCGATACCGCGCAGGTTGATGGCGGTGTTGTCGCCGCGGGCGTCGGCGCCGAGGGTGTTGCCCTCGTCCAATTCCAGCGGGCCGCCGATGGCGAGGTTCTCGAACAGTTCCGCCGGAGTGGGCGCGCCGCGGAGATCGAGATCCTCCATGTTCAGGACCGTGACCGGCAGTGTCTTCTCTTCGTCGAGCCGCCGAATGTTGGAACCGGTGACGGTGAAGGCTTCCAACAGCACGGTATCACGGGCCGGGGCGTCGAGCGGCCGGGGCGGCGGGACCACCTGGGCGAAGGCGGCCGAAGCGACGAAGGCAAAGAGGACCGAAAAGGACCGGGCGTCGCGGAAAACTTCGGGAAATGTCATGGTCTGTTTCAAAGGGCTGGGAAGTAATAAGGTATTTTCCGGACGGTAAGGCCCGTCAGCAAACACGCAAATGTAAGGGCCGAAGCGGCCGCAGCCACACCGCACCGTCTGACCCACTCTCGACGCAACTCCACCACCGATGTGGCAGCACCTTCAGGTGCGGACTTCTCACGCCCGACTTAGGGACTGAAGGCTGTTCGCCAGCCCATAGCCGAAATGCCTTCGCTCGTGTCCGCGGCTACTGCCGCAGCCACATCGGGCATGCTGCTCCCGACCGATTCCGAGGCTGCCACCGCAGCCATAACTGATGCAGCCGGCCGCGCCCGCGCCTCTCGTCTTTATGCCAATGACTTTTCCTGCGCCTTTTGCGCCTCCTGGCGGCCCTCATCACCGGCGGTCCCGGAGGCGGCTCACTTTCCGCGGCCGGAAGCTGGACCGGCTCCGATGCGATACAGGGCCTTCTCCGAGCGGATCAGGAACGTGGCCCCGGCCACCGCATAGCTGGCCAAGGTGCGCTCGCCGAGGTCGTTGGTGGCCAGCTTGGAGAAGGTCTTGCCCGCTGCGAGCACCGTGCCGAGGCCCTGTTCGTTCTGGAAGTAGATCCGGTCGCCGGCCGCGAGCGGCGAGGCCGAATAGCCACCCTCCAGCTTTTCCTGCCAGTGCACGCCACCCGTGCGCGCGTCGACGCACGTGGCCACGCCCATGTCGCTGACGGCGTAAAGTTCATCGCCAACGACGACCACCGAAGGCGTGAGCGGCGCACCTTTCGACATCTTCCAGGCGACGTGCGTGTCGGTCAGGTCGCCGGTCGCGCCATCGGCGCGGATCGCGAGCAGGTCGGCCTTGTTGTAACCCGTGCCCACGAAGATGAGCCCGTGGGCCAACACCGGACGGGGCACGAGCGAGTAGCCTTGACCATACCGTACGCGCCAGAGTTCGCGGCCATCTGCGGGGTCGTGCGCAAGCACCGCCCCACTCGCCGGACTGATGATCTGAGGCCGGCCGCCGATTTCCGCCAAGAGGGGTGTGGCGAAGGAAAATTTCTGGCGCACCTCGATCTCCCGGGCCACCCGCCACGCGAGTTCACCGGACTTCCGGTTCAGGGCCACCAAGGCAGGCTCGGTCCGCGCGTCCGCGCTGAAGACCAGCAGGTCGCCGACGACGATCGGGGAGCCGCCGTTGCCATGCTCCGGCTCGTAGCGCAGGCGGTTGTTGCGCCAGATCACACGGCCACCTGTGTCGAGGCAGGCCGTCCCGAAGTGACCGAAATGCACGTACAGCCGACCCTCGTGCAGCACGGGAGTCGGGCTCGCGGGTGAATTCTTGCGGTGCATCGACGCCCTGCCGTTCTCCGCGGCGGCGAACACCTCCGTGTCCCAGAGGATCGCCCCCGTCGCGAGGTCGAGCGCCAGCACGCGCAACGACGGCGGCTCGCCCTCGGCCGCCACGCCGGTGGTGAGGAAGACGCGGCCGCCTCCGATGACCGGCGAGGACCAGCCGACGCCCGCCACCTCCGTGCGCCACGCCACCCCGTCGGTCCGCGACCAGTGCAGGGGCAGTCCCGCAGCGGTCGAAATCCCCTGCCCGCCCGGCCCGCGGAACTCGGGCCAATCGCCGTCGGCGGCCGCCGCCCGTGGGGCCGCGCCAAGGAGCATGAAGCCGGCCGCGAACGAGGAACCTGCAAGGAGCCGTGCCCAATGGGTGATCATGCCTGCAAGTGAGGCGGAGGAGTTCCCCGCGACGAGGCAAAAGCCGCGCCGTCCCGCCATGACGGGACCGTCCTCCCCAAGGCGTACCTTTCGGCATTTTTCTGGCTCAGCCATACCGACGCTGTTGTTTCGCTCAGACCCACTCCTCCATGCCCACCCCATCGCACCTTCGGATCGCCGCTCTGCTGCTCTTCACCCTCGGTGTCTTGGTAATCACGCAAGATTTCCCCGCGGAAAGGTCCCTTCATTCAGCTGCATCCGCCGGCTCCAGTCGAAAGACCGCCCTACCGCCTGCCTCGAAAGCTTCCGACTCGCTTTCCACCGTTCCCTCCGACGTCGCCTGCGATCCGCAGCCCGGCCCGGGGGACTTCGCCGAACGCGTCACGGCGCAGCGCCGCCTAGCCTCGGCGATCGAGAAGTCGCGAGCCTTTGACAGTTGGCTGACATCCTGGCGTCGCGCCGACGCCGCTGGGCAAGACGCGCTCGCCGCGGCCGGCGGAATACTCGCGTCCGAGCGACGAGCGGCGCTCAAGGAGCTGATCGAGCTGGACCCGAAACGCGCCCTGGAACTAGCGGTGCCGGTCGGACTGCGCCGTGAACTTCCGCCGGCCGTGGCCGCGCACTTGGAGGATCGGGTGGATAACCGCGGCGAACTCGAGGTCTCCGTCTGGCACCGCGGTGCTTCGGCTCAGTACGACCGCGTCGCGCGGATCGATGGCCGGACCTACCGCGCCTTCGTTTTTGGCCGCCGCGCGACGCAGGCCACCAAGTCCGGGCTGCCGATGCACGGCATCGCGGTCGACGACGCACTGGCCGTGGATGAGTTGCCTTACCGGATGCTCGATGACGCGGATAAGGCTGAGCGTGGCCTCGCCCTTGATACCCTCGCTCTGCTGGTCGGCTCCGAGTTGGCCTCCCCGACCGACGGCGCCGAGTTAACCGCGCTTACGGCAGGCCTGATCGCCGGCGAGTCAAACCCGGGGCCGCGGGTGGCGAAAGCCCCCTCCGTAACGGCCGACCCGAGCACGCCCGCGACCGCCGCGCTCACGTCGCCGCCCTCCTGGATCAACGGCACCAAGCGCGTGCTCTACCTGAAGATCGACTTTTCCGACGACGCGGGAGCCGCGTTCACCGATGCGGAGATCCAGACGGGGGCGGCCGCGACCAACGACTACTTCGTGGCCAACTCCCAGGGGAAGACGACCTTCGTCGCCAGCATCCTTCCCGCGACCCTCCGGATGCCGAAGCCCAAGGCGTATTACGAGACCTCCGGCTCCACGAGCGGCGAACTCTACACGGCGGCGCGCGACGCGGCGAAGGCCTACGATACGGCCAACGGCGGATCGGGAGCGTGGGACCCGGACAAATTCGACCGCTACATCATCGTCCACAAGCGCATCTCCGTTTACCTCTACGGCGGCGTGGCCCAGCTCGGCGGCGCGCGCGTCGGATTGAACAACACCGTAGGCGCCGGCACCACCGGCCACGAGCTCGGTCACACCCAAAGCCTCGCGCACTCCCATTACTGGCTGCCCTCGGGCACGTCGCCGGTCGGCGCGGGCTCACACGTCGAATACGGCGACATCTTCGACATCATGGGCGGAGGCGGCTCCATCCAGCACCTGAACGTCGCCCAGAAAGCCAAGCTCGGCTATCTTGAGGCGGCGGCGATCACGACGATCACAAGTTCGGGCACCTACCGTATCGCGCGACACGACGACGGCGCGGCGGCCGGTGTGCGGGCACTCAGGGTCGCTCCGGCCGGATTGGGTTTTGAGTACTGGGTGGAGCATCGTCGAGTCGCACCAACCTCCTTCAACGCGGCACAGCAGGAACGGCTGCGGAATGGCGTGCTCGTCCGCTGGGGTCCGGAGAAATCCCCCTCCTTCACGAGCGGACAGGGCTCCTACCTCCTCGACGCCACGCCCGGCTCGGCCGGCGGCGCCAATGACGCCCCGCTGCGGATCGGGGAGTCGTTCGTCGATCCGGACTCCGGTATTACCTTCAAGCCTGTCGCCGTCGGCGGGACCGCACCCCACGAATACATCGACGTGCAGATTGGATTCGGCGCCGTGGACGGAAACCGAAACCCCGTGCTCACCGCGGAAGCACCCGCCTCCGGCATCGCCGCCCGCACCAACGTCGCGCTCAGGGCCAACGCCAGTGATCCCGACGGCGACGCCGTCTACTACCGCTGGGATTTCGGGGACGGATCGATCCAGCCCAACCTCGCCGCCATCAGCCGGCGCTTTCCCAAGGGCGGAAGCTATTCCCTGCGCGTCTCCGCGCACGACGGCAAGGGCGGCATCGATGTGAAGACGATCCCGCTGACCGTCACCGACCCCCTCACGGCGTGGACGCAGCGCACGACCGGCGTCTCCAACAACCTCTACGCCGCCATTTACGCGGGGGGAAAGTTTGTCGTCGCTGGCGACAATGGCCTCACGTTCTCGTCGATCGACGGAATCTCCTGGTCCCGAGGTTCAGGAATACCAACCAATCATTTCCCGCGCGCCATCGCCCACAGCGGCACGCGTTTCGTCACGGTGGGTGTTCCGGCCGTAGGCGCCGCCGTCCGGGCCACCGCGGCGCACTCCGCTGATGGCGTCACTTGGACCGCGACGACGTTGCCGGCCAACACGGGTTCATTGAGTGCCGTGACCTACGGCGCGGGGCGCTTCGTGGCAGTGGGCGAAAGCGGACGGATCTACAACTCAGTCGACGGAGCCTCTTGGTCCGAGGTCACCTCTCCCGTGACGACCAACCTCAGTGCGGTCGCCTTCGCCGACAACCTGTTCGTCGCGACGGGAACGAGCGGCCGGATCCTGACATCCGCCGACGGAGCGAGCTGGACCAACCGGTCCGTCACCACCGGCAACACCATCAACTCGGTGACCCGGCATAAGGGAAGCTGGTACGCCGCCGTCTCGGCCTTCGAATGCTTCATTTCGACCGACGGATCGA
Source organism: Opitutaceae bacterium (assembly GCA_040397825.1). GTDB lineage: Bacteria > Verrucomicrobiota > Verrucomicrobiia > Opitutales > Opitutaceae > ER46. The sequence continues at coordinate 19,237 of JBBAVH010000043.1, read as the reverse complement.
GCTGGTCGCGCGTTTCCACCGCGGGACGCACCAACAGTAACAATGGCCAACGGCTGATATCGGCCGCCGGCGTGCTGCTATCCTCCACCAACGCCGGCGGCATCACGTTCGCCGAGGATCCGCGTAACTGGAGCGAGCATCAGATCAACTCGACGGCGAGCACGACGCTCTACGGTCTGGCCGAAGGTGCCGGTCAGATCGTCGTCGTGGGGGTGCGCGGACTGATCTATACGACCGCGTCAGTTCCGGCCTCCCCCATTCTTCCGGCCCCGTCGCTGCGGCTCGAAGCGGACTCGATCAAGGTCGACGTCGGACGGAAGAACGTCCTGGCGGCTTCGGGCACCGGCTTCACGGGCTTGGAGCTCTACGTCAACGGTGCCAAGGTGAGCGAGATCGCGGGCAGCGCCGGCGCGCTGCCGTGGACGCCGCCGACCGTCGGCAACTACCTGCTCACCGTGCGCGGGGTTGATGCCGCGGGAAACAGCGTGGTGTCCGCCGCCTATCCGGCGGTTGCGGCCTTCGCCAATTGGCGCTGGCTCAACCCCGGGCCCGTGGGCGCCGACCTGCGTGGCGCCGTTCGCGTCGACGACAAGTGGTGGATCGTCGGAGGCGGCGGGACCCTGCTCACGCTCGATGACGGCGGGAATTTCTCCTCGGTTGATTTCCCCACGACCCAGTCCCTCAACGCCATCGCCTACGCCAACGGCCGCTTTGTCATCGCGACGACCGATCTTGATGGCGGCACGAAGGAGGACATCGGCGGACTGTGGACTTCCTCCGACGGATACGCGTGGACGCCCTTCCTCACCGGCGTTCTCGATTCCGCGAACCTCAACACCGCCCTCCATGCGGCCGACCGCTGGATCGCGCTCGGGAACGGCGGCGTGATCGTCACGTCCACCGACGGCGTGAGCTGGCCCCGCACCTCGAGCGGCATCAGCAACTCGATCTACGGCGTCACCACCGGAGGCGGCCTGATCGTGGCCGTGGCCGGCGGCGGCAAGATCATCACCTCGACCGACGGCCTCATCTGGACGGAGCGCACCAGCGGGGTGACCACCGACCTTCGGGCGGTGACCTTCGCCGAAGGGACCTTCGTCGCGGTCGGCCTCAACGGCGTCATCCTGACCTCAAGCAGCGGGGCAACTTGGTCCCGCGCGGTCTCGGGGGTCACAGCCAACCTATATTCGGTCGCGCGGGTGCAGGGCGCGTTCGTCACCGGCGGTGACGGAGGCACCTTGCTATCCTCCGCGGGCGGCACGACCTGGTCCAACGCTTCACTGGGCGGAAATGCCACCGGCACGCTCTTCCTGGCCTCAAGCGGCACCGACGCCCTCCTGCTCGGGAGGAGCGGCGACGTCTACACCGGCAGCGGTGGCGCCAACTGGCAGCGGCGAACGCGGGGGACGATCGAGGCGGTGCAGGGACTGACCTACGCCAACGGCCGGTTCGTCGCAGTCGGTGCGATCGCTGACCCGGTCACGAAGGCCGCCCTCGTGCCCGTGCAGGTTTCAAGCGACGGACTCACGTGGCGGCGGGCCAACGCCAACGCCGGGTTCTCTGCCCTCTCCGCCGTTACCTTCGGCCAGTCGCGCTTCGTCGCGGTGGGCCCGAATTCCGCCGTGTTCGTCTCGAACGACGGCCTTACTTGGACAAAGGGCGCCGTCAACGCCACCGCCGCGCTCTCGTGCGTCGCGGCGGGACCCGCGGCGTTCGTCGCGGGATCAACGGGGCAGGCCCTTTACTCGTCCACTGATGGGCTCGCCTGGTCGCAGCGCATCGGTAACTTCGGGGGAGCCGTCCGCGGCGTCGCCCACGGCGCCGGCCGGTTCGTGGCCGTCGGCGACGGGGGCAACATCCGTCACTCCTCAGACGGCATCGCGTGGACCGCGGCCGCGAGCGGCGTGACGACAAACCTGCTCGCGATCGGCTGGTGGGATGACGTCGGGTTCATTGCGACCGGCAGCGGAGGCGCGATCCTCGGTTCCACGGACGGCCTCGTGTGGCGGCAACTGGAGTCAGGCGTGGGCGAAAGCCTTGGTGCGATCACGCGCACGCCTTTCGGTTTCGTCGCGGCCGGCGGCACGCAGGGCACCATGCTCGTGTCGCTCGACGGTATCAGCTGGGCCATCACCTCGCTGCCCGCCGACAAGACCGTGCGCGCCCTCGCCTTCGGCCAATCGACGCTCATCGCAGCCGGCGATGGCGGATCCGTACTCGCGTTCGACACCGGCACTAACCTTCCCGCGCCGGTGATCTCCACGCAGCCCGTCGCGCGGGCGGCCGCGATTGGCGACTCGATCCGGTTCAGCGTCGTTGCCCAAAACGCCGGCGGTGCCGTTTACCAGTGGATGAAGGACGGCGATCCTATCCCCGGCGCCAACAGCCCGGTCATCAACCTGCCCGCCGTCGCCGCGAAGGACGCGGGAACATACGCGGTCACGGTTACCACCGCGAGCGGCTCGGTCACTAGCACGGCTGCGAGCCTTTCCTTTGGACAACCCGCCAATCCGGGACGGCTGGTGAACCTTTCCATCCTCACGTCCCTGGCCTCGGCCGAAGATGATTTCCGCTTCGGTGTGGTCGTCGGTGGGAGCGGTACCGCCGGAGGCAAGGCGCTTCTGGTCCGGGCCGTGGGGCCTTCCCTCGCCGCATTCGGCGTCGGCGACGCCCTCGCCGACCCTAAGATGGAGTTCTTCACGGGCACGACAAAGGTCGGTGAGAACGATAATTGGGGTGGCAGCGCCCCGATCGCCGGGGCGATGGCCTCGGTCGGGGCATTTCCCCTCGCGCCGGCCAACTCCCGCGACGCCGCGATCTCATTCCCCAGCCTCGCCAGCGGCGCCAACTCCGCCCGCATTTACGGCACGGGAGCCGGCCAGGTCCTGGCGGAACTCTACGATGCGACGCCCACCTCGCAATTCACCGCCTCGACGCCCCGGCTCGTGAACGTCTCCGTGCTGAAGCATATCGGCTCCGGCGTCACCGCCGGGTTCGTCATCGGCGGATCGTCCGCCCGACGCGTCCTGATCCGTGCCATTGGACCGACCCTCGGCGCGTTTGGCGTCGAGGGCACGGTGGCCGATCCGCGGATGACGTTGTTCGCCGGGCCGACGGAGCGCGGCGGCAACGACAATTGGGGCGGCGGCTCCTCGCTCGCCGCCGCGTTCACGCAGGTGGGCGCCTTCGCGCTGGCCCCCGACTCCCGTGACGCCGCCCTGCTCGTTACCCTGGAGCCCGGCAACTACACGGTGCAGGTCTCCGGCGCGGGTGGCACCACCGGTGTGGCACTTGTGGAGGTCTACGAGGTGCCCTGATACCCATGAGAGGGCAACTCCCCGCATCCGGCCGCGGCGCGGACGCGTACCTCTGTTGATGCTTCGCCCGTTCCCGCTCGCCCTGCTGCTCCTCCAGCTTCCTCTTGCCGCCATGGCTTACGAAGAGGCATTCCCGCCGACCGCCGTCGGCACCAGCGAGGTCAAGGTCCTCCCGGCCGGGGTCCTCCTGAGCGTGCGCGGCCAGGGGGAGTACTTCGACGCGGCCGACAACCTCTTCATGCCACTCTTCCGCTACATCTCGCGCCACGACATCGCGATGACGGTGCCGGTGGAGGCCAGGGTGCGGGAGGCCGCGATGTGCTTCTGGGTCGCCGAGAGCCAGCACGCCAAGGTCGCCGGTAACGAGGGCGCCGTGGTGGTGGAGCGCATCCCCGAGCGCCGCGTCGCCAGCCGCGGGGCCCGCGGTTCCTACTCGCGCTCCAACTACGAACGCACCCGCGACGAATTGCTCGCCTGGGTGGCCGCGCAGCCGGGACTCGAGCCCGCCGGGGAGCCCTACGCCGTGTTCTGGAGCGGCCCCTTCACCCCGTGGTTCGTGAAGCGCTACGAGGTCCACGTGCCGCTCCGGCCGGCTTCGGCCACCCGGTAGCCCGGCCCGGGCCGTTGGGCCGACCTCGCGGCCTCCTCACCGCAGCTTGCCGCCCGACTCTGCCACGAGACGCGCCAGTTCCGCCTTCAGTCGGCTGAGTTCGGCCTGGGCTCCGGCGGCGCCGGCGAGATTCCGCATCTCAAAGAGGTCGCGGTTGAGGTCATAGAGCTCATCGGCCCCCGGGACCTCCACGTAGTGGATGTACTTCCAGTGCTCCGTGCGCACCGCCTGGTAACCCAGCCCGCGCGTGCGCGGGAAGACATTGTCGGAGAAATGCTCGATGAGGAACGACTCACGCCAACCCGCCGGGTTGCCCGCCAGGAGCGGAACGAACGAGCGGCCATGCAGACCAGCCGGAACCTGGGCGCCGGCCAGTTCGGCCATGGTCGGGGCGAAATCGAGCGTGAGCACGATCTGGTTGCGGCGCGTGCCCGCGGCGATCCGCTTCGGATAACGGGCAAAGAGCGGGATCCGAATGCCTTCCTCATAGGCGAGCCGCCGCTCCACGCTCAGCCCATGCTCGCCGTAGAAGTAGCCGTGGTCGCTGGTGAAGACGATCAGGGTGTCCTCGAGCCGGCCGGCAGACTCGAGCGCGCGAAGGATCTCCCCGGCGCCCTCGTCGATCGCGGCCAGCATCCGCAGCCGGTTCCGGATGACCTCGTCGCTCGAGCCGGTCGCGGGTCCAAGCGGCGGCAACCCGTCGATGGGGCGCAGCAGTGCCGGCTTGCCGGTCGGCGCTGCCACGGCGTTCGGGCGCCGCGGCACCTTCGCGTCGGCATACAACGCGCGGTGACGCTCGGCGGGAATGAAGTTCGAGAGCGTCGGATCCGACAGCGATCCGTCGGCGCGCTGGACCGTCTCCGGGTGCACCGCCTTGTGCGCCAGGTAGAGCAGGAACGGCTTCGACCGCGGCGCACGGAGGAACGTGAGCGCCTGTTCATGCAGGATGTCGGTGACATAGCCGCGGACGGTGCGCGCGGCGCCGTTCACGTTGAGTTCCGGATCAAACGTCGAACCCTGCCCCTTCAGGCAGACCCAGTGGTCGAAGCCGGGGCGGCGTGAATCATCGTTTCCCATGTGCCACTTGCCGATGAACGCCGTTTCGTACCCCGCGCGCTGCAGCCACTGGGGGAACGTCGCGAGACGGTGGCTCTGCGGGCTGCGATCCGTGTTGTCCACGATCCCGTGCGCGTGGGTGTGCAAACCGGTCAGGATGTTGGCCCGGCTCGGCGAGCAGATGACCGTCGTCGCGAACGCGTTCCGGAACATCACGCCCTCACGCGCGATGCGATCCAAGTTCGGCGTCCGCGCGAACGAGCCGGTGACGCCGAGGTCGTCCCAGCGGACGTCGTCCGCGAGGATGAAGACAATGTTCGGGCGTTCGGCCGCGCCCAGGGCGACGGCCAGGGAAACGAGGAGAATCGGGAGTCTCATGGAAAATCAGGGAGTAGGTTTCATGGCGCGCAGGGCGATCAGCTGGCGAACGGCCGAGTCCACCAGGACCTCACCCGTCCCGGGATGGCTGCGGGTGCTGGCGGCCGCGGCACCGTAGGAACCCTCCCCGTAGGCCTTGCGGTTCGCGACGTAGCCGATGGCGCCATTGGCCAGCGTGTTGATGAAGGTGAACCGGTACGGGGAGTTCTGTTTGATGGCCAAGCCGAGCTCGACGAACATCTCTCCCGGCAGCCCCACGAACGCGAGTTCGTCGCCCACGGTGATCACCATCACCTCACCCTCAAAGGTGTATTTCCCGTCCCGGAGGCGGACCATCATTTCCCCGTCGTGGAACTCGGGCCCGTTGCCGAACTGCTTCGCCAGCGCGGGAGCCTTCTCCTCGAGGATCCGCAACGTGAGCACCTCGCGGGACACCTTGATCGGCACCGGTCTCAGCGGCTGAAGCCGCTCGTACGCGCGGATCACCTCCGCGGCCACCAGCGTCCCGATCCGCGCGGCCTCATCAAAGCCCTTGGTGCGGCGGACGCGCGCCGGATCGAGCAGGTAATAGTGGTTGATGTTACCCGCCGCCCCCATCGTGAAATGGGTCAGCATTCCCGCGCCCTTCACGTCGGCCAACAGCCGTGCGACCTGATGCGGGAAATCCGCCGAGTACTCGGTGCCGCCGGTGGTATCGAGGTGGATCGCGAAGTTGAGCATCGTGGCGAGCGGCTGGCCCGCGGCGGACTCCGCGTAAAGGACGGGGAGCGCCGGATCCGTCGGTCCCGCGGGCCGCGCCACGTTGACGAGCAGGTCGTCGCGCCCCTTGTGCGGATTGGAGACGACGGTGCCGTCCTTCATCACGAAGCGGCGGTTGAAGGCGACGCCGGGGACCTCGCCGATCGCCGCGCTGAGCTTCGCCTCCGTCAGCGCCTGCTCGGCGCGACGTACGCTCTCAGCCATCAGCTCCGGCAATCGTGCGAGGTACTCAGCGGCCACCCTCTTCTGCTCGGCGGAGGCGTTCTGAAAGAAACGCGGGCGGATATTCGGACCGGTATGCGTGTGCGTCGCGGAAATCATCACGTTCTCGGGGGGAACGGAGCAGATCCTCGCCACCCGCGCGCGCGCCTCCTGGATGATGTGCACGGGAATGCTGGTGAGGTCGCAGGCGACGATCGCCGCCCTCACGCCTCCGCCCTCGATCACCACCGCCTTCGCCTGCAGGGGATCATGCTTGCCCGTGGCAGGAACAACCTGGAACGGCGGCCGCATGGGCACCTGGAAGGGCATCTGCGGCGGCGGCGTGATATCGACCGCGGCGTGCCCGAGGCGAAACACGTCCGCCCGAACCGGAAGCGACGCGAACATCAGCGCGACGACGGTGATACGAGCGGCGTGATTCACCGCCGAGTTTGCCCGCCGCCGCGCGAACCCGGCTCGGCTTAGTCGTTCGATGTCACTCACGGCAGCTCCTTGATGCGGATGTTGCGGAACTTCACCACGCCGCCCGGCTTCCAGACCGTCTGGTTAGGGATGTCGGGATGCACCTGCAGGGCGATGCCGCCCGTGAAGGGCACCCCCGAAGTCGTCTTCTCGGTATGCTGGAAATCGGTGAGCAGGCGGCCGTTGAGCCAGACCCGGATCCGAGCCGGCTCTCCCTCCATCCGGATCGTGAGCTCGTTCCAGGCCTCGTTGCGGAAGAGCTTCGCGCCCTCCGGGTTGCGGTACACGTGCGCGTGGCCGATGAACGGGATGAAGATCGCCCCGATGTCGCCGCCCGGCCGGTAATCGAGGTTCACTTGATGGCTGCGGCCATCGGGCCCCACCCGCAGGAACACCCCGCTGTCCATCGGATACGACAACTGCGCGTCGAGCTTCAGCACGAAGTTGGTGAAAGGACCCTCGTGCCACAACAGGCCGCCCTTGCCGGCCGGCTCCTGCGCGCCGTGCAGGACGCCCTCCTCGACCCACCACTTGCCAGCCTGATGGATGGGCGGCATGCCGTCGTGCGGCCTCCACCCGTCGAGGTTCTTGCCGTTGAACAGCGGCCTGAAGCCCTCGTCCTCCGCGGCGACATGTCCGGCCGTCTGCAACGCCCGGCGCAACACCGGCGTGATGCCCTCGGCCATGCGCATGAAGCCGAGATCCGTCGGATGCGTGCCGTCCACGGTGTCCTCCCCGTCCCCGCCGAGGAGATGGGCTGAGTGCACGTAGTGAAGCTGGGCGTCGCCCGCGGCCCGGAGCCGATCATGCAGGGCACGCAGGAACCGGTTGGCGTCGGCGACCTTCACTCGCCTCGACTCAAGGAAGCCGGCATCGGTGTAGTTGACGTTATCAACCAGGACGATCGGCACCTTCGGATGGCGGGCGCGCAAGGCGCGCAGAAGCGGCTCGACGCGTTCCTTCACTTGCTCGACGTCGAGGTTGGGCAGGCTGTCGAGCACGTAGGCGGCGGGGTCGAGCTCGGCCAGCAACGCGGCGACCTCGGGTTCGGTCTTACCATTGCCGCTGAAGCCCAGGTTGATCGTCGGCCAGTCCAGGCGGCGGCCGATGATCGCCGGATAAGCCATCCCCGGCCGCGACGCGCAGCCGCCCTGCAGGATCGAGGTGCCGTAGAAAACGATCGGTTTGCGCGCCTCCGGCCGCGCCGGAGCCGGGGCGAAGGCCGCGTCGGCAGGCAGGCCGAGCTCGACGCTTTCGACGCCGTTGTAGAGCGGCAGATAGAGCAGGTACTCGCGGGAAGCGCGCGGCAGGCCACGGACGAGCGTCTTTTCATTCAAGACAGCCTCGGGCCGGCCGTTGGCGAGGAAGCGCCACTCGCCCGCATCGCGCACGTAGAGGTCGACGCCGCTGACGCCGGTGGCGGGCATGTGCGGCAACGCGGTGCGTGCCGGTTTCCGCAGTTTCCAGCGGACGCGGATCAACGGCGCGTCGGTCACGAAGCGGTAGGCCATGCCCGCCGAATCGAGCGCGAGGTTCCAGACCGGCTCCCGCACCACGCCCTCGGCCTTGGCCGGCAGGCGGTCGTAACGGTGTTTCGTCGCGGCGTCGGGCCAGCCCTTGCCTTCCAGCGGAAGAACCGCGAGGTCGCGCCACACGGAGGCGGGTTCGGCGGAAGGAGCAGGTTGCGCGGAGCGCAACGGGACCGTCGCCAGCCACAGGACTGCGAAGACGCGGGCAAGGAGTTTCATGGTGGTGCGCATTCGTTCAAAAGGTCCCCTTCAGGCCGAAGGAGTACTGTCCGCCGTGTTCCTGCACGCGGAACTGCCGCGCATACGCGGGCGTCTCACCACCGTAACGCAAGGCCACGGGATCGGTACCCAGGGCGTTGCGGGCCGAGGCAAACAGACCGAGGCGCGCCGTGAGCCGCCAATCAAGGTTCAGGTCGAGCGTCGTGCGCGCCCCGTCCCACTGGTAGCCGTCGTCGGCGCCCACCCCGGGGATGCGCGTCCCGCGCGTGAGACCTCGGTAGTTCCACTTCGCCATCAGCACGACGGGGCGACGCGTGAAGGTGAAACCCCAGTTGGCGCTGCCGGAGATGACATTGCCGAAGCTCGGCTGCGTCTCCGCGTCGAGGTCCAGCTTGGTTCCGTTGGCAAAGACCTCCACACCGCGGCCCCAACGTCCGAGGAAGCCGAGTCCGTGCTTCACGTTGACTTCGATTCCCGACATCCGCGCGCGGCCGAAATTGCGCTGCGTGGTGAGCTGCCACCCGAGGTAGCGCGGATCGAGGTCGAGCTCCGCGAGATCCGCCTCGCCCGCGATCCGCACCGAGCTGCCGAAGAAATCACGGACGTCCTTGCGGAACACCCCGAGGCTGAGCACGCCCCCGGTGGACGGATAGTACTCAAGGCTCAGGTCGAAGTTGTCCGCCGTCCAAGGCCGGAGGCCCGGGTTGCGCAGGCTGATGGTGCCGGGCACGGCGTCGGCCCCGGCGCCGTCGGGTGCGTCGAACTCGTTCACGGTGGCGTTCGGGATGATCTGGTTGAAATTCGGCCGGCCGTACGTGCGCGCATAGGAGAAGCGCACGAGGGAGTTCTCCGTGTGTCCGTAGTTCAGGTGCAGGCTGGGGTAGAATCCATCGTAGCCGCGTTCCGCGCGCGCTCCTCGTTCGGTGCGGACCAGCCGCAGTTCCTCGATCGAGCCCACGGCCCCGGCCTCCGGGCGGCGGATGCGCTGGCCGGCCGCGTTGCGCGCGAAGCTGCCGTCGCGGTTGCGCACCCAGACGTTGGCTGGTTCGACGAGCGCTCCGCGGCCCTTGCCGAGGGTATCCTCGTAGCGCACGCCCGTGACGATCTGCAGGCGGTTGCGCAGCACCCTCGCCTCTCCCTGGACGAACAGCGCGTTGACCGTCTCGTCGAAGACCTCGGAGTTGGTGATGCGGAACGTCTCCTCGGTGACGAGCTGCGCGGGCGTCTTCGAAAACAGGCGCGGGTCCGCCTGGAACGCCTGCCACGCGCGGTGGGGTGAGACCCAGGGAATGTCTTCGAAGCCGAACACCGTGGGCCGGCGCGCGTAGACTTGCGCGGCGTAGGGCGTCGGCGCCTCGGCCGTGGCCGGGTTTCCGTCGGGTCCATTGTGGGTCCAGTTGATGTCGGCCCGGCGCGTGTCCCGCTGCTGCCAGCGATGCGCGCCGCCGGCCTGCACCCCCACGGTCGTACCGGCGACATTGAACTGCCGGCGCACGCTCAGGTCCGCCGTGGCAACCTGGTCGCCGACCGTGCGCAGCGAGCTGGAGGCGCCGGTGATCCGGTAGTTTTCGATCTTATGCCAGTCCACGGCCTGGCCCGCGTTGTTGTAGGCCGCCATCCCACCCGGGCCCTCGGCGGCGATGCCCGAATAAGCGATGCGCACAGGTGCGACCAGTGTGGAGGTCGTACTGAAGAAATGCCCCGCGTCGGTGTCGCGGAAATGGGTGTTGGAACGCGAATAGCTCCCCCCCGCCTCGATGCGCCACCTGCCGTCGTCATGCCGGTAACGCGCGTTCACCGCGTCGGTGGCGCCGCGGATGTTGAAGAACTGGCCGTTGAGCGTCAGGCCCCCGCGTCCGGTCGCACCCTGCGTGAAGTCGGGCCCGAAGGTCAGCGGCACCCCGCCGGTCACGCTCGGAGTCGCCAGCGTGCCGGCGTTCGAGGTGAGCTGGTGCATGCCGTAATACTGCCAGAACTTGCTGGTTTGCCCGGTCACGGAGAGCACGCCGTCGCGCGTCACGCGCCAGTCGGCCCGGAGGCTGAGCGAATCCCGATTCGTGTAACGGGGCGAATCCTGCAGGATGTGCTGCTGGAGATAAGGCCGGGCGAACGAGGCGCCCGAACCCGCGGCGCTCGCATTGTAGACCCGGGCCGACACGAACGCGTCGTTGAATTGGTTGGAGGTCAGTCCGGAGAGCACGAGGCCGAAACGCTCGTTCAACGGCAGGGTGTAGCTGAAATCCGCACTGGGCTGCACCCGCCGCCGGAGCAGCTCGAAGGAGTGCGGCTGCGCCCGCAGCGTGAAATCCCCTTCATTGGCGGAAAGATGAACCCGGTAGGAGAGCTGGGCGCGTCTCCGCTCGAACGCGCTCTTGCTGACCATGTTCACCGTGCCGCCGAGGGTGTCGGCCGGCTGGCTGGGCGTGGGCGACTTGGTGAGCTCCACCCGCGCGAGGTTGTTGATCGAGACCTGCTCGAACTGGAACACGCGGGTCGAGCCTCCGTAATGGGCGTTCGACATCTGCGCGCCGTCGGAAGTGACCGTGGTGAGGTTGCTGTTCAGGCCCCGGACGGAGATCGAGAGGATCGTCGGGTCGGCGAAGTCGGCCGTGACGCCCGGCAGGTACTTCATGAACTCGCCGACATTGCCCTCAGCGATGTCGCCGAAGGATCCGGCGGCGACCACGTTCTTCAGGTTGGGCGAGAACCGCTGTTCGTTCGTGGCGACCGCCTCGGCGTCCATCTCCCCGGCGGCGACGATGAACTTGCCCAGCCTCACCGTGGCCGAAGCCTCGCCGGCCTCACCGAGGCTGACGTCCTGACGCAGCGTGCCGCCGGCGGGCACGTTGATCGCCAGTTCACGCGGCGGCAGCCCGGTGTAGAGCACCTGCAGCACCGCGGCGCCCGCCGGCACCGGTGCAAGGTGATACGTGCCGGTCTGATCGGTGAAAGCCACCAGGTCCGAACCACGCAAGGCGACCCGCGCGTTATTCAGGTAATGACCCGTCGCCGCGTGCTCGACGCGGCCGGCGACGACACCAGATGAGACGACCGGCGCCGCCGCCGCAAATACGATGGACGGAGCAAGCAGCGGGACCGCAATCGGGATCCAAACGGGCAAGAAGCAGCGCATGGGGTCTGGGGTGACGGCGGAACCGACCAGTATGCTCCGGCGCAGAACCGACGGGGCACCTCTTTTGCCAATCTCGAACGCGGCTGGCAATCCCGTGGATCGGGAGATTCCGAGAGGACGCCGGGAGCTCGAAGGGATTCTTCCCGGCTCGGCGAATAGGGCTGACTGCGAGGAGCCGACCGCCCAGACGGGAAGCCGTGATCAACCTACCGATGTCCTCGAGCTCGTTCACCCCGCGGATTCCTCTGCTCATCGTCCTCCCGGCCCTCCTGAGCGCTGCCGTCCCCGCGGAGCCGGCGGCCCCGAGCCCGGCTCCGGCGGGCCAGGCCGTGCAACTCGCCTCGATTGAGGTCAGGGAGAAGCGGGTCGACGGCCTGATCAATCAGGGGCTGCTGCCCGTGGACATCGATGCGCCCCTCCCCTTCAACATCGTCACCCGCCAGGAGATCGAGCGGATGGGAGCGACCAACCTTGAGGAGGTCTTCCGCAACACGCCCGAGATCACCACCTACGGCACGCCGAACCAGGAGGCATCGGTGGTGCAGATCGTCGGATCGAGCAGCCTCTCCTCCAACCTCCAGATGCGGGGGTTCGACGCGCAGCAGACGACGGTGCTGATCAACGGCCGCCGCATCGCGCGCTCCTCGTTTCCCAATCTCGTCGGCGCCTCCAGCGGCGACCTCACCCGCATCCCGCTCGCCGCGATCGAACGCATCGAGATCCTCCCGACCTCGGGTTCGGCCATGTACGGCGGCGGCGCCATCGGCGGAGTCATCAACGTCATCCTCCGCCGGGACTACCGCGGCCGCGAATTATCCCTCTCCGCGGGCACCAGCACGCGCGGCGGCGCGACGGAGTGGAGCGGCAGCTACCTGCACGGCTTCTCCGCCTTCGGGGGCCGCACGAACGGCTCCCTCACCGTGAGCTACCGAAACCGCGGCCCGCTCAGCTTCGCGCAGCGCACCGCCCTTCTCGACCGCGCCCTCCAGCGGCTCTCAGTCGAGAACCAGATCGGCTCCTTCACCCAGATGCCGGGCGTCATCCGGGCCTCCGCGGCGACCGGAGACCTCGGTATCCCCGGCGTCCCCGGCGCGCGGTACGCCACGGTGCCGGCGGGCCTGACGGACGCCTCCGCGGGCGCGCTTACCCCCGCATCTTTCGCAGCCACCGCCGGCCGCTTCATCCCCTCCTACGAGCGGTATGAGGACAACTTCATCTACACCCCGTCGCGGATGCTTTCCCTCGGGGTGACCGCCGAGCACTCGCTCATCCGCGACCGCCTGACGCTTTACTCGGAGGTCACCGTGACCCGGAACCAGCAGGACATCCGCAACCCCAAGTTCTTCGGAACCGGCACGAGTTACACCCTTTCGGCCACGCATCCGTTCAATCCCTTCCGCACCAACGTCACGCCCGGCTTCACCGGCCGCGCGGTCATCCTGAACGTGCTGCCCACCGACCTGCGCGAGAGCCGGACCGACATGCTGCGCGACTCTTACCGGGCCGTGCTTGGCCTGAAGGGACGCTTCGGGGAACGCTGGGACTGGACGCTCGACGGCACCAGCGAGCTCAACACCACGGCCGGCGATTCTCAGGTCGGCGCCGACAACATCATCCTCGCGTCCGTCTACGCGACGACCACCAACCCCTCCACGTTTCCCCAGCGCTGGGCGCTGTACAACCTGTTCGTCGATCGCCGGGCCACGCCGGCGCCCGCGACCCTGAACGACGATTACTTCAACGCCGTCGGTGAGCAGCGCTACTGGCAGTACGCCTCGAACCTGATCGCCCGCGCGACCGGAGAAGTGGCCGAATGGCGGGCCGGCACCGTCAAGGCGTCGGTCGGCGGCGAGCTCTATTGGTGGCAGTACGAGGGCAAGCGCCCCTACCGGATCGCCGCTCCCTTGGTCGCGCTGATGGGCAGCCGCGAAAACCTCGCCCGCGACATCGCGTTCTCGAAGCAGGGTCGCCGCACCGATTCCGTGTTCGCCGAGGCGACCGTCCCGGTGATCAGCCGCCGCTGGCGTCCCCTGCCACTCGAATCGCTCGATCTCAACTTCAGCGGCCGTCACGAGGGCACCAACGACTCCAAGTCGGCCACCACCGGCGCGGCCGCCGCCAAGCTCTCCGTCTCCCGCCACATCGCCCTGCGCGCCTCGCATACCGAGGGATTCTTCCCGCCGGAGCAGAACAACCTCCATCTCTCCGACTACACGTTCGCCACCACCATCTCCAACACGTTCACCTTCGTCGATCCCCGGCGCGGCAACCTCGCCGTCACCGCGCCGCTCACCAACTCCGCCGGCCCCAATCCCGGGCTCCGCCCGGAAACCTCCACCTCCCGCAACTTCGGCCTCATCCTCACGCCGGGCTTCGCCCCCGGGCTGCGGCTATCGGTCGACTACTGGAACACGCGCAAGGTCGACGCCATCCGCACACCCACCCTGCAGCAGCTGCTGGACAACGAGGCCTTCTTCCCCGATCGCGTGAACCGGGGCCAGCGGCTCTCCACGGATCCCGCGGGCTGGGCCGGGCCCGTGACCGGGGTCGACACCCGTTTCATCAACATCGCCGCCATCGAGACCGACGGCTTCGACCAGCAGATCGCGTATCCGATCCGCGTGGACGGCATCGGCGAGTTCACCCTGCGGGCCAACGCGACCTACACGAACAGCTTCCTGACCACGATCACGCCGGCCACCGCGCCGACGAACGCCGTCGAGACGACCTCGGGCGGGCTCAAATGGCGCGGGCGGTCATCGCTCTTCTGGACCCGCGGGGACTGGACGGTCGGAGCGACCGCGCGCTACACGCACAGCTACAAGACCAACACCACGCTGGCCTCGTCCCAATTCCCCACCGGCACGGGCGTGGACGGAATCCGCATCGCGAGCGAGACGGTCTGGGACCTGCAGGTCTCGCGCAAGGTGCCCTACCGGAACACCGCTCGGGGCTGGGAGCGCTGGACCATGGGGACCCAGTGGACCCTGAACGTCCAAAACGTACTCGACCGCCTCCCTCCGTGGAATTCGGCCGGCTTCTACAGCCGTTTTTCCGACCCGCGCATGCGTTTCGTTCAGCTCACGGTCCGGAAGACCCTCTGACCCCGCCCATGCCCTCTGCAACGTCCGCCACCGCGCTTCACCTCCCGCCACGCGCGCTCCGGCTCGGCCTCGCCCTTTGCCTCGCGCCGCTGCTTCCGGCGGCGGAACCAGCCGTCACTTCGGATCCCCTCGTCCTCGACAACGAGGCCCTGACCCTAACCGGCTCCCTCTCGGGCCGTCTCATGCCGCGCTCCGGACTGGAGATTCCCCTGCAACCCGGGAAGCCGGCCGAAATCCGGCGCGAGCCCGCCTACCGGGGTACGCCGCTTTACGCGCAGGTGCGCTTCGGCGACGGCCCGCGGGCCGCGACCTGGGTGGCCGTCGACCGCGCGCCCGACTCCCGGCGTGAGGAGAACCGGCTCTACGTGGACCGGAACCAGAACGGGGACCTGACCGACGATGGCGACGGCACCCTGCAGAGCGTCGGCAAGAACCTGTCCGGGGCGCGGGTCGGGCCTCACTTCGACACGGCTCGCGCGTCTTGGGGGGACGCGCAACGTGAGGCCTCCTCCGGGGAATACGGGTTCATGTGCCTGATCGGCGCGGAGCGGGATTCACCGCAGCAGATGCTGCTGCTCCGCACCGCCGCCGTCCGCACCGGCATGATCACGCTCGCTGGCCGCGCCCGTCGCATTGCCCTCATGGAGACACGCGCCGACGGCATCTTCGACATTTCGCAGGCAGCGCCCGCCGATCCGCGCAACTTCGCCACCCGCGGTCTCCGCACCATGACGCTGCTGCTCGACGTCGACGGCGACGGGGAGTTCGGCGCCCGCGAGGTCTTCGACGCCTGCCTGCCCCTCGCCGCCGCCGGCGTGACTTACCGGGCGAGCGCGCCCCCGGACGGGTCGCGCGTGACGCTGACGCCGACGACTGAACCCGCCCAGGAGGTGAAGGTCCCGGTAAGGACGGCCGCCAAGGACTCCGGCGTTCTGGCACCCGGAACACCCGCGCCGGATTTCACCGTCGATAAATTCGGCGGGGGCACCACGCGTCTCTCCGATTTCCGCGGCCGCACCGTCGTCCTCGATTTCTGGGCGACCTGGTGCATCCCCTGCATCCGCGCGATGCCGCACGTGCAGAAGGCGATCGCCAAGTCGGGGCGCGACGATGTGGTCTGGCTCGGAGTCTGCGTTTGGGATGACCGTGCGTCCTTCGACCGCTGGGTACCCGCCAACGATACCCGATACCCGTTCGTGAAGGTCTTCGATCCCGCCGCCAAGGATCGCGCGACCAGCATCGCATCGCGGCTCTACCGCGTCACCGGCATTCCCACCCTCTACGTCATCGGTCCCGACGGGCGCATCGTGGAGGGAATGGTCGGATACCTGGGCGACGACGACCACCGCCTGTCTTCCGCGCTGGCCCGCCTGGCGCCACGCTGAGCGACGTTCCCGCGCCATCGCGCGCGGATGAGAGTCACGTTCCCGGCATCCCGACCTTGTGGTGCCGGAGCGTTCAGCGTCTTCTGGCCGTCTCCGCAACCCCCGATGCACCTCGCCCGCCTCCGCGCCCCGCTCGCGGCCCTCCTCCTTGCCTTCGTCCCGGCCTCCCTCGCCTCGACGCGACCCAACGTCCTCATCCTCTACGCCGACGACCTCGGCTACGGCGACCTTGGCTGCTACCAACCGGCCTCGCGGATCCCGACGCCGCACCTCGACCGGCTCGCCGCGCAGGGCATCCGCTTCACCGACGCGCACAGCTCCTCCGGCGTCTGCACGCCCAGCCGCTACGCGTTGCTCACCGGGCGGCACCACTGGCGCGACTTCCACTCGATCGTGAACGCGTTCGGCGCACCCGTCTTCAAGCCCGGGCAACTCACGCTGCCGGAGATGCTGCGCCGGAACGGCTACGCCACCGCCGCCATCGGCAAGTGGCACCTCGGCTGGGACTGGGACGCGATCCGCCGTCCGGGCGCGAAGCCCGTCTCCTCCGCCAAGGCCGGATCCACGTGGGGGCCCGACGCCTTCGACTGGTCGAAACCCATCCCCGGAGGCCCGCTCGCGCGGGGGTTCGACCACTACTTCGGCGACGATGTCATCAACTTCCCACCCTATTGCTGGATTCTCGACGACCGGGTCGTCGCGGCGCCCGACGTGCAGATGGACACCACGAAGTGGAGGCCGATCAAGGAGGGGAACTGGGAGAGCCGGCCCGGTCCGATGGTGAGCGGCTGGGACCCTTACCAGAACCTGCCGACGCTCACGCGTCGCGGCGTCGACTACCTGCGGTCGAGGAAGGACAAGACCGATCCCTTCTTCCTCTACTTCGCCTTCCCCTCCCCGCACGCGCCGATCATCCCCAACGACGCCTTCGACGGGAAGTCCGGCGCCGGCGCCTTCGGCGACTTCGTGCACGAGACCGACGACGCCGTGGGGCAGTTGCTCCGCGCCCTCGAGGACTCCGGCCATGCCGCGAACACGATCGTTGTCTTCTCCGCCGACAACGGCCCCGAGCAATACGCCTACGCGCGCGACCTGAAGCATGGCCATTGGTCCGCCCAGCCGCTGCGCGGCCTCAAGCGCGACCTCTACGAGGGCGGACACCGCGTTCCATTCCTAATGAAATGGCCAGGGGTCGCCCGCGCCGGCCGCGTTTCCGAAGCCCTCGTCTCCCAAATCGACCTGATCGCGACCTTCGCCTCCATCGTCGGCCACCGGCTTCCCGCTGACGCCGCGGCCGATTCGCACGACCTGCTGCCGCTCCTGAAAGGCGAGGTAGAGTCCGTCCGCTCCACGCACGTCCACAACACCAACGCCAACGGCTACGCCATCCGCCACGGCGACTGGGTCCTGATCAACGCCAAGGACGGCTACGTGTCCGCCCGCAACGCCGCTTGGGAGGCCCGGCGCGGCTACGCGCCCGACGACGGGGCGCCGGTCGAGCTCTACAACCTGCGGACCGATCTCGCGCAGAAGCACAACGTCGCCGCCGCCCATCCCGATAAAGTCGCCGAATTGCAGGCTTTGCTGCGCAAGATCCGTGAGCAGGGCCACAGCGCTCCGCGGCTGGCAGGCGCGGCCAAGTAACGCGGTCCGCAAGCCCGGGCGAAAAAGCTCGGCCGCCGCCGGCAACGGGAAGTAGCTAGGGCCACCCCTTATGCGTATCCTCAGCCTGCTCCTCTCCCTGGGTTTCATCACTGCTCCGCTTTCGGCGGCCGCACCCGCCAAGTCCAAGGCGGCCAAGTCACCGCAACCCGCCGCCTACGCCGCTTCCGTCCCCAAGCCGACCCTTGCCGAGGTCCGCTACGGCGCCCACGAACGCCACGTCCTCGACTTCTGGAAGGCCGAGTCGACCGCGCCCACGCCCCTGGTCTTCGTCATCCACGGCGGCGGCTGGCAGGGCGGCGAAAAGGAACGCGTCGACCGGTTCGTCGACGTCGCCGAGCTGCTGCGGTCCGGGATCTCAGTCGTCTCCATCAACTACCGGCTCATCCGGCACGCCGAGGCCGAGGGCGTCACGCCGCCGGTGAAGGCGCCATTGCACGACGCCGCCCGCGCGCTCCAGTTCGTGCGCGGCAAGGCCCGCGAATGGAATCTCAACAAGGCGCGCATCGGCGCCACCGGCGGCTCGGCCGGTGCTTGCTCGAGCCTGTGGCTGGCCTTCCACGATGACCTCGCCGACCCGCGCAGCGCCGATCCCGTGGCACGCGAGTCGACGCGCCTATTCTGCGCCGCGGTCAACGGGGCGCAGACGACGCTCGATCCGCAGCAGATGAAGGAATGGACGCCCAACAGCCGTTACGGCGGCCACGCATTCGGCGTCGGGGCTTTTCCCGAGTTCCTCGCCGCGCGGGAGCGGATCCTGCCTTGGATCAATGAATATTCGCCGTACGCGCTTGTGAGCACGGACGATCCACCGGTGTACCTCTTCTACACGGCGCCACCCGCGCTGGGGCAGGAGCAGAAGGACCCCACCCACACTTCCAATTTCGGCGTGAAGCTGCAGGAACACTGCGCGTCAAAGGGCGTGCGCTGCGACCTGGTCTACCCCGGGGCCCCCAACGTGAAGCACGCCAACGCCACGGCCTACCTCATCGCGACCCTCGGCGGAAAATCCTGATCGGGCTTCTCCGCTCGGCTCTCTGCCCGGGCAAATACACCGTCTGCGGACGCGCCTCCTCCGCAGGAGACGAGGCATCTTGTATCGTCTCCTTCGGCACGAAGCCCCGCGCTTTGGCCGACATCTCCGGCGGGAGAAGAAAGCCGATTCGAACGCGGGCTTCGGCCGACTGCTTCGGCCCGGACCGAGGCAGCCGAAGGCTCTCCGGGAAATTTCCGCGGGTGCACCCGCAGCCACATCATCCCCCTTCCTATCACACCCCGCGACGTTCCCACCGCAAACGCCTCCGCCGCCGACGTAGACGAGGCATCTTGCTTCGTCCCCTACGCAAGAAGTCCCGCGCTTTGGTCGACATCTCCCCTGGGAGAAAAGAGCCGATTCGAACG
>JBBAVH010000042.1:0-29906 GCA_040397825.1 Opitutaceae bacterium | reverse complement strand
GCGGAGCCGCTGCGGGAGGCCGGAGCCGAGCGGATCTTCGGCGGACTCCCGGAGCTGCACGCGGCACTGCGGGCCGAAGGTTGACCGAGGGAAGGCGGCCGCCAAGCTCCGCCCCGGGTCCCCGTAGTTCAATGGATAGAACCGTCGTTTCCTAAACGACTAATCCGAGTTCGATTCTCGGCGGGGGCACCAACCTCCCGCCCGCCCGACGGCTTCAAAAGCCCAGCGCCCGCGGCAACGCGAGGGACAGAGCCGGCCAGAAGGTCACGAGCATCAGCACCACGAGCATCGCCGCGAAGAAGGGCAGCAGCGGGCGCCAGACCCGCGCGATCGTGGTCTGCGCCACCCCACACCCGACGAAGAGGCAATTGCCGACCGGCGGCGTGCACAGGCCGATGCAGAGGTTGAAGATCAGCACGAGGCCGAAGTGCAGGGGAGACATCCCGAGCTTCGTCACGACCGGCAGCAGGATCGGCGTGAAGATCAGCACCGCCGGCGTCATGTCCATGAACGTGCCCACCACCAGCAGGAGGAGGTTGATGATGAGGAGCAGCATCACCTTGTCCTCGGTCACGGCCAGCAGGCCGGCGGTGACGGCCTGCGGGATTCCGGCCATCGACATGACCCACGACATGCCCATCGAGGTGCCGATGAGCAGAAGCACGACGGCCGTCGTGAGGGCGGAATCGGTGAGGATGCCCGGCACTTCCCGCCACGGCACCTCGCGGTAGACCAGGACGGAGAGGACGAAAGTGTAGGCGACGGCGATGGCGCTCGCCTCCGTGGGCGTGAACCAGCCGAGGATGATTCCACCCATGACCAGCACGATGAGGAGCAGGCTGGGCAGCGACCGGAAGATGATCAGGCCGGCCTCGCCGGCGGTCACGCGCTCACCGGCGGGAAATCCCCCCCCGCGGGCCCGGATCGCGACCACCGCCATCAGGGCGAGCCCGAGCAGGATGCCCGGCAGGTAGCCGGCCAGGAAGAGCGCCGCGATCGAGACGCCCCCGCTCGCCAGCGAATAGACCACCATGATGTTGCTGGGCGGAATCAACAGCCCGATCGGAGCCGAGGTGATGTTCACCGCCGCACTGAAATCGCGGTCGTAGCCTTCGCGCCGCATGAGGGGCGTCATCGTGCCGCCGATCGCGGCGGCCGCGGCGACCGCCGAGCCGGAGATTGCCCCGAAGAGCATGCTCCCAAGGATGTTCACGTAGGCCAGCCCACCGGGCAGGCGGCCCACGACCACCTTGGCGAGGTCCACCAGCCGGCGCGCGATGCCCCCGCGGTTCATCAGCTGCCCGGAGAGGATGAAGAACGGGATCGCCAGCAGCGCGAAGCTGTCGATTCCCGAGGCGAGGCGCTGCGCGATCACGGTGGCCGCGGGCGTCGGGTCGAGGGCCAGCGCGAGCGCCGCCACCGCCGAGCAGCCGATGGCGAAGGAGATCGGCACGCCCGCCAGCAGCAGGGCGGCAAAGACCAGGGCGAGGACGAGCGCTTCGTTCATCTCAGTTCAGACCCGAAGAGGGCTGCGCGGCCTCCGCCTCCCGGCGGGAATCGAGCAGGGCCGCGACGCAGTGGATGACGATGCACGCGCCCGCCACGGGCACGGCCAGGTAGACGAAGCCGATGTTGATCCCGAGGGCGGCGGAACGCTGGCCGAGCGTCAGCTGCACCCAGACGAGCCGGCCGCCCCCGCCGACCATCACGCCCAGGGCAAACGCGAGCACCACGGCGTGGATGAGGCGCTCCGACCACAGCCGGGTCGCGCCCTGCAGGCGCGCCGTCAGCAGGTCGAGCGCGAGGTGCGCGCGCCGGCCCGAGGCGTAGGCGGCGCCGAGCAGCCCGACCCAGATCATGAGGTAACGCGCGAGCTCCTCGGTGAAGCTCGACGGCGTGCGGAGCACGAAGCGGGTGAAGACCTGCCACAGCACGTTCACCACCATCGCCGCCATGAGCACGGCGAGCGTCGCACCCAGCGCCCGGTCGAGGAACTGATGCAGCTTCCTCATGGCGCCACCTCCCCGATCCTCCGGGCCAGAGGACCGATCAGCGGATCCTTCAACGCCGACTCGCGCAGGCCCGCCGCCGCCGCCCGGAACGCCGCGCGATCCGGACGGATCACCTCGACGCCCGCCGCGCGCACGGCCGCCAACGACTCCTCCTCGGAGCGGGACCATAGGGTACGCTGGTAGACGGCGGACTCGGCCGCCGCTTCCTGCAGCCAGCCGCGCTCGCGCGCGTCGAGGCGATCCCAAAGGTCGGTGCCGACGACGAGGACATCGGGCACGGAGGTGTGCTCGTTGAGCGTGTAGAACCGGCACACCTCGTAGTGCCGCGCGAGGTGGAAGGAAGGCGGGTTGTTCTCGGCCCCGTCGACCACGCCCTGCTGCAGCGCCGTGTAGAGTTCGCCGAAGGCAATGGGCGTCGCCGAGGCCCCGAAGGCCCGGATCAGCGCGAACGCCATCGGGCTCTCCTGCACGCGGATCTTGAGTCCCTTCAGGTCCGCCGCGGACCGGACCGGGACCTTGGTGTAGAAGCTGCGGCTCCCAGAGTCGTAATAGCAGAGCCCGCGGAGGAACTTCCGCGCCGGCGCCGCCAGAATTTCCCGGCCGATCGGGCCGTCGAGGACCGCATCCCGGTGAGCCCGGTCCCGGAAGAGGTAGGGCAGCCCGTAGACCTTGAACTCGGGCGCGAATCCCTCGAGCACGCTGGCCGAGACCTTCGTCATCCCGAGTCCCCCCAGCTGTACCAACTCCAAGCACTCCCGCTCGCTGCCCAGCTGGCCGTTCGCGTAGACCTCGACCCGCAGCCGGCCGCCTGACTTGGCGGCGAGCAATTCCCCCAGCCGCACCATGCCGAGGTGCACGCTGTGCTTCTCATCCAGGCCGTGCGCGAGCTTGATCACGCGCGCCCGTTCCCGCCCGCCGCAACCCGTCAGGGCGAGCGCGGCACCGGCGAAGAGGACGGGTAGGCGGCGGCGCGGGATCGGCGGCATGCGGGCGGGTTAGGATTCGTCCGCGCGCGCCCGTGATGTCGATTCCATTCTCCGCCCGCGACGGAGGCGGTACGGCGCACCCCTACCCGGACCCGATCAGGTACGCCGCGCGCGCGTGGCGGCAACCAATTCCACCGGGCGCCGGCCGGCCGATGGCGGTTCGACGGGGGTGCCTGGCAACGAGTCGCGGTCTCCGCCCGGCAGCGCCCGGAGCAGGGCGTCCCACGGGCAGCGCATCGCCGCCTGGATGCGCATCAGCGTCGTGGACTTGGGGTTGAGCTCGCCGGCCTCGATCTTCTGCACCGCGCGCGGGTGCAGGTCGATCAATTCGGCGAGGCGCTCCTGCGTGAACCCATGCGCCACCCGCGCGGCCTGGATGTTTTCACCCAGGCGCGACAACAACAGGGCGTCCCCTTTTCTCCTTCGTGGCGGCACACGTGACACTGACGAAATCCGCGTTTGACCGCCACGCCCCATGCTGGCGTGTTGCGGGAAGAAGTCCCCGACGATGGACGCGAAACGAATCACGCCCGAGGCCGGCCTGCTCTGGGCGATCCTGCCGGCCGAGATCCGCGAACGCGCCGTCAATCACGCGTGGTGCCGGGATTGCCGCGACCGCGTGGCGCTCGCGCCCGGCTGGTCGGGCCGCGCCGAGGCTGGGAAGCTCGTGATCGAAGGCGCGTGCCCGCGCTGCGGGGCGCGGATCACGCGAAAGGTGGATGCGGGCTCGGACGAGCCGCCGCCCAACTAAGACACCTCAGCCCGCCGACGCGCCGCCGCCGGCCGCCCGGGCTTCCTCCTTCTTCACCAGCGCGTCGACCACGACGGCGGTGGTGACGTCACAGCCGACGTTCGTGGCGGTGCGGCACATGTCGAGGATGCGGTCGACGCCGAGGATGATGCCGATGCCGGCGGGATCGATGCCGAAGGTGGCGAGCAGGCCGGCGATCAGCGGCAGCGAGCCGCCGGGGATCGCGGCGACCGCCACCGCGCTGAGCACCGAGAGGAGCAGCAGCGTGAGTTGCTGGCCCACGCCGAGGTCGACGCCGAAGACCTGCGCCACGAACAGCACGACGCAGCCCTCGTACAAGGCGGTGCCGCTCATGTTCATCGTGGTGCCCAGCGGCAGCACGAAGCCGGCCGTGCTAGGGTTGAGCTTCAGCTTCTCGGTCGCGTTGCGCAGGGCGGCCGGCAGGGCCGCCGCGCTCGAACTGGTGGAAAACGCCGTGACGACCACCTCCTTGATCGCCGCGAAGTATTCGCGCGGCCGCCAATTCGTCCAAACCCGCAGCCAGATCGACATCACGCCGAAAAGGTGCACGGCCATGACAGCCACGCAGGAGATCACGAACACAGCGAGTGCGATCACGATGTCGATACCCACACGCACGACCACGCTGTAGATCATCGCCGGCACCGCGTAGGGCGCGAGCCGCAGCGCGAACTGCACGATCGTGGTCATGAGCTCGTTGGCCGTCTCCAGCGCGTCGAGCAGCCGCGCCCGTCGCTGCTCCGCCAGCATCGTCCCCGCCGCGCCCACCAGGATGGCGAAGAGGATCAGCGGCAGCACGTCGCCGAGGCTCGTGCGGGTGTTGCCGACGAACGCTCCGAAAAGGTTCCGCGGCATGAACATCTCCACGATGCCCATCAGCGTGAGGCCGGCCTGCTGCTGGTTGGCCACGTGCTTCTGCGCCGCGCCGCCGTAGGCGGCCATCACGCTCTCCTTCGTTTCCTTCGAGATGAAGTCACCGGGCTGGACGAGGTTCATCACGACCAGCCCCAGGGCCACCGCGATGCCCATGTTCAGGAAGAAGAAAAAGAAGGTGCGCCCCGCCAGCGGCCCGAGTTTCTCCGGGCGGCCCAGCTGCACCACCCCCGAGGCCAGCGACGCGAACACCAGCGGGATGATCACGAAGAACAGCAGCCGCAGGAACACCTGACCGAACGGCTCCAGCACTTGCGTCGCCAGCGTCTGCGCCCACGCGAGCGCCGGCGGCCAGAACTTGCCCAGACCAAGCGTGAGGAGACCCGCGACCAAGCCGAGGGCGAGGCCGCGCAGGATGCGATTGGCGAGTTTGGGATCGGAGGGGCTCGACATGGGGGAAAGTCTTAAGAACAGCACCGTGAAGCCGCCTCGCCGGGTTGTCCAACGGCTTATCGGCCCGACGGGCGCGGCGGGAATGGAGGAGGGTCGCGGCTTTGGAGGAAGCCTTTCCCACAAGCACCGCCTTTCGAGCTGACCGCGCGGTTGCACGGAACCAAGTTCCCCGGATGCGACACCCGCCGCAGCCTCCCACGCCTCTCTCCGGAGTGCTTCTCGTCGCGGGACGCTCAAGCCGGATGGGCCGCGACAAGGCGCTGCTCACCCTCAAGGGACGGCGGATCTGGCGGCGGCAGCGCGACGTCCTGCGCATCGCGGGGGCCGAAGAGTTACTGCTGTCCGCGCGCCCGGACCAGGCCTGGGCCCGGCGGGCCGACGTCTGCGACCTCGTCGTCACTGACTCCGCACCCGGCCTCGGGCCGCTCGCCGGCATCGCGGCCGCGTTGGAGCATGCCGCCCATGACCACCTGATGGTGCTCGCCATCGATCTTCCACGACTGCCGGTGCCGTGGTTCCGAAAGCTGATCGCCAGCTGCGGACCCGACACCGGCGCGGTCGGCATCCGCGCTGGGCGCTTCGAGCCGCTCGCCGCCATCTACCCTCGCCGCTTCCTGCTGCTCGCCCGGGCCGCGCTCGCCCGCGGCGATCTCGCCCTGCAGCCGCTCGTGAACGAGGCCGTGACCGCCGGCCTGCTCCACGCGCGGCCGATCACGGTCGCCGAAACCCGCTGGTTCGAGAATTGGAACACGCCCGCGGAGATCAAAGGCACCCGATGAGATTCGCCCCACCCCGGCAACCTCAACGAGCGGAGATCACTCGATATTTCCCGGAGGACAAATGGTGCGGGCGGACGGAATCGAACCGACGAGGCCTGCTTGGAAGGCAGGAGTTTTACCACTAAACTACGCCCGCGAGGCGAAGCAGGGAGAGCTTTCCCCGGAGCCTGCGGTGGTCAAGCTCTCAGACCGCACCCGTGAACCTCGTCCTGCTCGAGGCCGACGAGATCGGCCGCCCCCTGCCCCGCTCCGACCGACGCGTCGCGCACGTGCTGGACGTGCTCAAGCGGCAGCAGGGCGAACCGTTTGACGCAGGCGTCATCAATGGCTCGCGCGGCAAGGCGCAGTTTTCAACGGTGACGGAGGAAACGGTGATTCTGGCATTCGAGCCGACGCATCCACCCGCGCCTCCTCCCGCGCTTATGCTCGTGGTGGGGCTGCCTCGTCCGCAGACGGCGCGCGACGTCTTGCGCGAAGCGACGACCCTCGGCGTGGCGGCGCTGCACTTCGTTGCGACCGAACGCTCTGATCCCGGCTACGCGCAGAGCAGCCTCTGGTCGTCGGGCGAATGGCGGCGCCACGTCGTCGCCGGAGCGGAGCAGGCGTTCGACACCCGTTTGCCGGAGGTCACTTGGGGACGGCCCTTGACGGAGGCTCTCGCGGCAGCGCCAGCCGATGCGCACCGCGTGGCACTGGACAATTACGAGGCCACGGGCGCGCTGGGAGAAACGGCACTGCCCATCGGAAGCCACGTCGTCCTGGCAGTGGGTGGAGAGCGCGGCTGGGGGCCGGCTGACCGCGCGAAGCTGCGGGCCGCGGGATTCGGCCTGCGCCACCTCGGGGCGCGGGTCTTGCGCGTCGAATCCGCCTGCGTGGCGGCGCTGGCGATCGTGCGCGGGCGGCTCGGGCTGATGTGAACGCCGGGCGTCGCAAGAAATGAACGTCGAACCACAGCACCGACGTTGCCGGCATCCGCGCGCGGGTGCACGCTGGCCGGCATGAGATCCGAGACCAAGACCGCGCGGGTGGCCGTGATCGGGGGCGGCGTGACGGGCCTTACCGCGGCCGTGGAGCTGCGGAGGGCGGGTGTCGACGTGACGGTGTTTGAACGCGCGGCGCGGCCGGGCGGGGTAGTCGCGGCGGAACGGGAGGACGGCTGGCTGCGCGAACTGGGGCCGAATTCGCTCCTCGAAGGATCGACGGAGATCGCGGACTTCATCGACGGACTCGGGCTGGGCCCGCGGCGCCTGTACGCCGCACCGGAAGCGAAACGCCGCTACATCGTGCGCGGGGGGCGTCCGTTGCCCTTGCCCTCCTCACCCTTGGCCTTCCTCACGACGCCGCTCTTCTCGTGGCGCGCCAAGCTGCGGCTGCTGGGTGAACCCTGGCGTCCGCGGGGCCGGACCGACGTGGAGGAAACGGTCGCGGACTTCGTGACGCGCCGGCTTGGGCCGGAATTCCTCGACTACGCGATCAACCCCTTCGTGGCGGGCGTCTACGCGGGCGACCCGCGGCGGCTTTCGGTGCCGCAGGCCTTCCCCAAGCTCTTCGCGCTCGAGCAGGAACACGGCTCGCTGATCCGCGGCGCACTGGCCCGGCGCAACGCGAGCGGTGGACCCAAGGGCCGGATCTTCTCGTTTCCCGGCGGGCTCGGCGAGATCGCCGAGGCCGCGGCGGCGCAACTCGGCGCCGCGCTGCGGCTCGGCCATGACGTGCGCAACGTCACGCGCGAAGGCGGAGGCTGGCGGCTCACGGTGATGGTGGCGGACCGCATGGAGACGGCGGACTTCGACGCGGTGGTGTGCGCGCTGCCGGCGGACGCGCTCGCGGCGCTGCCGTTTGACCGCGTGCCCGGGACGGAGGGCCTCGCGGTGCTGCGGGAGATCGCGCACCCGCCGGTCGCCTCGGTCTTCACCGGATACCGGCGGGAGCAGGTGGCGCACGCGCTGGACGGCTTCGGCCTGCTGATGCCGGAGGTCGAGGGCGGCCGGATCCTCGGCACGCTCTTCTCAAGCACGCTCTTCCCCGGTCGGGCGCCGGAAGGCCACGTGGCGCTGACGACGTTCGTCGGCGGCATGCGCTCGCCCAAACTGGCCTCGCTCGACGACGCGGGTCTGCGCGCGCTGGTCGCGGAGGAACTCGGGCGGCTGCTGGGGGTGCGCGGGGAATCGGCGATATTCCGCGTGCAGCGGTGGCCGCGGGCGATCCCACAGTACGCCCCGGGCTACGAGCGCTTCAAGGAGGCGATGATGGCGGCGGAACGCGGCGTGCCAGGTCTCTTCCTGGGTGGCAACTGCCGCGACGGCATCTCGCTTGCCAACTGCATCGGTGCGGGCCGGCGCCTCGCCCGCGAGGCCGCGACGCACCTCGCGGGTCGACAACCCGCGCCGTGAGTTAAGCAAAGGATGCAGGGCGCGCCGGCGCTTGGGGGAGTAGGTTGCGGGAATAAGGGCGCGCCGGCGCCCACACCCAGCAACCAACGGAGGTACCCATGGCAGCGATCAAGATTCACCTCGAAGCAGCGGAATCCGACGCGGTGGAACGCCTCGCCACGCGCATGGGCGTGAAGCCCGAGGCGGTGGCCTACACCGCACTCAATCGACTCATGCTGGCGACGCGCGATCCGGGACTCGGAACCGAGGTGCGCGATACTTGGGAAGGAAAGAGGCACAACCTGCCGCTCTGGGCCGACTCGGCGTGGTCGGTGCACGCCTACGAGGGCAAGGCCGACGATGAACCGGAGCCGAGTAAGTACGTCGGGGGTGAGAAGGGGCCTTCAGGATGATGGGGACGACGGCGCGAGGGTGACCACGGAAAGCACGGAAAGACCGAGGATTCGGCTTCACCACGAAACACGCGGAAGAAACGAAAATCCAAGGTGTGGTTGCTTGAGAGGGTCATGCTGAAGCGGGCGATCCCGATCGGGAGGCCTGCTTCCCGGATTCTCATACCCGCCTGTAACGCTCTCTAGCGCTTTTCGCGTGATTCGTTCGAGTTGCATTCGTGTCGGGGCCATCCACGGCCGCTGCCGGATGTGAACCATCGTAACGACGTTCGTGGATTTTCCGCGGCTGCAGCCGCGGCCACATCGAGGGCTCACTTCGCATCGCCCGTAGTTCACACGGATTCGCGCTGCGCAGACCGTCCTCCACGGTCGGACGCGCGTCACTTCTGGATTCCGCCGTTATGGCAGTCGGAGCAGCTCAGCTCGGGGTCGAGGTCACCGCTGGGGTGCTTGAACTCCAGTCCCCTGGCTGAAAGGGCATCGAGCTGCGTGCCGTTGCCCTGGGCGAGGATGGTGTGGCACGAGGAGCACTCGCTGGAGCGCACCTTCTGGCCCTGCGCGGTCTTGTGCTTGTCGTCGTGGCAGCGGAAGCAACCGGGCCAATCCTTGTGGCCGATGTTGTTGGGATAGACGCGCCAGTCGGCCTTGCGCTCCACAAAGATCGTCTGGCCGAAGAGCCGCTGCACCTCGGCGATGGCGCCGGGAAGCTCGGCCTGCTGCGCGGGTTCCCGGTACTTGGAACGGAGGAAGTCGGCGATGCGCTGCGGAGCCTCCGCATCGGAGGAGATCTCCTGCTGCGTCATGGCCTGCACGGCGACCCGCTTGATGTTGGGGAGCGTGGTCGAGAGCGTGCCCGCGAACATCGCCTTTTCCACCGCGTCGTTGGCGGTCGGGAACCCGTGCGCGGGGCGGTTGTGGCAATCCATGCAGTCCATGACCCGGATGCGGTCAGCGGGCGGCTCGCCCTTGAAATCGTCGGTGCGGAAGACGCGCGCCGTGCCGTCCTTCCGGTTCACGACCCGCATCCACGGGATGACCTGCCGCTTGTCGTCGGAAGCGTAGTATTCCACACGCTCGTCCTTGCTCACGTGCCAGTGGATCCCGCCGGGCGGATGGCCCGGCGTGCGCGTGTTCACATGCATCAGCATCCGCGCGGTGTACGGGGTGTTCTTTTTGTCCGAAAGGAAGTGGTCGAAGACCATCTCGACGTTGCCGGCGAACTTCTCGGGCCAGTGGCATTGCTCGCAGGTGTCCTGCGCGGGCCGCAGGTTCTTCACCGGCGTGGCGATCGGACGCTGGTAGTTGTCGAGGGTGTAGGCGACGAGCTGATGGGCGCCGTTGAGCTTGGCCTCGATGAACCAGCGGGCGCCGGACCCGATGTGGCACTCGACGCAGTCGACGCGCGCGTGGGCGCCCTGCTTGTAGGCGACCCACTCGGGGTTCATCGCCTCGTGGCAGACGCGGCCGCAGAACTCGTTGGACTCGGCGTAGTGGTAGGTCTGGTAACTGCCGAAGGCGCTGAGGATGACGAACCCGAGGCAGCCCGCTCCCAGCGCGACCATGCCGCGGCGCTGCGCCCTGCTGCGGAAATCAAGCCGCCAGCGGTCGGGCGCGTCGACGTTGCGGAGCATCCAGCGCCGTTGCGCCCACGCACCGAAGGCCGCGAGGCCGAGCCCCAACACGAGGAAGGCGGGCGCGACGAGGTAGGTGAAGATCCCGAGGTACGGGTTTTTCTCGCCCTGCGTGAAATCCATCCAGACCAGCAGCGCGAACGAGAAGAGCGCGCCGAGGGCGATGACGGCACCGATGGCGCTGATCCAATTGTTGAAGTTGGAGCGCGTCCGGGGCGCGGGGCTCTCGTCGGGAGGATCGGGAAGCATGGCGGGCGGGGTGGAAACAGGAGGACGCTCGGCGGGAGGGCGCCGGCCCGGCGGCGCGGGCCGGGACTGGCGGCGGGGACCCAGGCCCTCAGGCCTTGAACTTCCTCACCATCGCGACGAGGTCCGTAATCTCCTGCGGCGAGAGCTCGTCCTTGTAACCCTTCATGCGCTCCTTGCCGGCCTTGTCCTTGGCTCCCTCGGCGATGGCCTTGGTCGCCTGCTCGTCGTTGAACTTCGCTTGGTCGGTCGCACTCGTGTAGTCGAGCACGCCGAGCTTCTTGCCGACCTTGGTCTGGCCCTTGCCGTCGGCGCCGTGGCACTTGGCGCAGTGGTTCTCCCAGTTCTCAGCCACGGGGGCGGCGAGGACGAGGGCGGCTCCGGCGACGAGGGCGAAGCCGGCGAGGATGAGCTTGATTTCGTGTTTCATGCGAGGAGCGGGTAATGAACCGCGCGACGAGCATGCCCGAACGGCGCCGCGCCGGCTGTGCAGAGCTTGCGATCTTGCACGCAGGGCTTGCGTGGTGGCGTCGCGGGGCGGCGGAAAGCGCGGGTGACCCAAGCCGGGCGCAACGCTCCGCAAGATACGCGGAGCGGGGAACGGCCGTGATCTGCGAGGATGGCGCCCGTGAACCCACCCGCCCCACCGCCACCGACCTCCCGGGTGGGCACCCTCCTCCGGTCCGCCGCCGCTTCGCTCGCCTCCCTGCAGCTCACGCTCGTGCTGCTCGCTTTCAGCCTCGGGCTGGTCCTCGCGGGCACGCTCGACCAGGTGAACCTCGGGATCTGGACGGTGCAGGAGAAATATTTCCGGGCCTTCGTCGTGTACACGCCGGCGGGCCCGTTCACGCTGCCGCTGTTCCCCGGAGGATACACGGTCGGCGGCCTGCTGCTGCTCAACCTCACCGCGGCGTTCGCGGTGCGGTTCGCGCTCACGTGGCGGAAGGGCGGGCTCCTGCTCGCGCACTTCGGGCTCATCCTCCTGCTCTTGGGGGAACTGCTCACGGGACTTCTCCAACGGGACTTCCACGTGCGCATCACCGAAGGCGAAACGCGCGCCTTCGCGGAAAGCCCGCGGGAGCACGAGCTGGCGCTCATCGACGCCACCGACCCGGCCTTCGACGAAGTCGTGGCGATCCCCGGTGACCGACTGACGGCCAAGCGCGACCTGCAGCACCCGCGCCTGCCGTTCCGCGTCCTCCCGCGGATCCATTACCCCAATTCCTCGCTGCACCCCGGGGAGCGGGGCGCGGCCACGCAGGGCGTCGGACTGAGCGTCGCGGCTGCCCCCCGGCCCTTCACGGCGCGCCCGAACGAGGCCAACGCGCCGGCGGCCTACGTGGAACTGATCGCACCCGACCGCACACTCGGCATCTGGCTCGTCTCGCCGCTCCTGGCCGAGCCGCAGGAATTCACCCACGACGGCCGAACCTGGCGGATCGCGCTGCGCCCGCGCCGCCTGCCCCTGCCGCACTCGCTCCAACTGCTCCGCTTCAGCCACGACCGCTACCCCGGGACGGAGATTCCCCGGAACTTCTCCAGCCGCCTGCTCCTTCGCGGAAACTCGGGCGGCGAGCGGGAGGTGCTGATCTCGATGAACGAGCCGCTGCGCGAGGGCGGGCTCGCGCATTACCAGGCAGGCTTCGCGGACAACGACCGCACCAGCATCCTGCAGGTGGTCCGGAACCCGGCGTGGACGCTGCCCTACGTCGCCTGCGCCTTGATGGGGGCCGGGCTCCTGTGGCAATTCGGCCTCGGGCTGGCCGGCTTCGCGCAGAGCCGGCGCGCCGCCGCGGCGACAAATCCCTCGTTCCCCCGCGCGCCCTCCCGGCTCGCCAGCGCCGGTCTGGTCGCCGCGGCCGCAGCGGTCGTGCTCACCCTGCGCGCGCCGGCGCCGTCCGGCCCGTGGGACCTCGCCGGATTCGGCCGACTCCCTACCCTCGTGAACGGACGCGTGAAGCCGCTGGACACGGTCGCCCGCCATTCCCTGCTGCTCCTGCAAGGCCGGCAGCGCGCCGTGGACGCCGAGGGCCGCGAGCTTGAACCGGTGGCCTGGCTGCTGGACGTCCTCTTCGTCCCCGCGCGCGCCGAACGGGCACCGGTCTTCGAGGTCGTCCATCCGGACCTGCTCGCGTTGCTCGGGCTGGAGCCGGCCGCCGGCAGCGGCGGCAAACGCTTCTCGCTGGAGCAGCTTCGGCCGCGCTTGGCCGAGGCCGACCGGCAGGCGCGCCTGGCCGACGACGTCGAACCCGCGCTGCGAACTTCATTCCAGACCGCGGCGATCCAGCTGCGGAACGCCGTCGCGCTCCATCAACGCCTGCAAGCCAGCCTCGATGCACCCGGCGACGCGGGATTCCTCGACGCGGTAGCGCGCATCGCCGTTCCCCTCGACGCGTCCGCCCCGCTCACCCCCCGCGAGGCGGAGACGCTGGCCCGCACCCTCGGTGTGATGGGTGAACTAGGGCACCTGCACCTCGTTCCTCCGTCGGAAGGAACCGCGCCGGAAGCCTGGCGTAAGGCGTCGGCCGCCTGGCGGGAGGGACTCGCCTCCGGCCGGGCCGACCCGGCGGCGCATGCCTACGCGCTGCTCGGCCGCGCATGGCGGGACGGCGATCACGCCGGCTTCAACGCCGCGGTGCTCACCCTGCATTCGGCGTTCACGGCCGCCCAGCCGGTCCAGATGCGCAAGGTCATGGTCGAGACGCGCTTCAACGCCACGCAGCCGTTCCACACGAGCATGGTGCTGTTCGTGGGCGCGTTCCTCGCGGGCGTTCTTTCCTGGCTGCGGTGGCCGGAGGCCCTCGGGCGCATCGCCTTCGGGTTAGTGGCGATCGCCTTCCTGCTCACGACCGCGGGCATGGTCACGCGCATGTGGCTCGAGTCGCGGCCGCCAGTGACGAACCTGTATTCATCGGCGCTCTTCGTCGGCTGGGGTGCGGTCGCTCTCTGCCTTGTGTTGGAGGCCCTGCACCGGCGCGGCCTGGGCAGCGTGGCGGCCGGCGTCATCGGCTTCGCGACGCTGCTGATCGCGCACCACCTATCCCTGGGCGGCGACACGCTCGAGATGATGCGGGCCGTGCTCGACTCGAACTTCTGGCTCGCGACCCATGTCGTCACGATCACCGCGGGCTACTCGGCCGTCTTCCTCGCGGGATTCCTCGGCCTCCTGCACATCGTGCGCGGCGTGTTCACGCGCTCGCTCGACGCGGCGACCGCGTCGGCCCTCACGCGGATGACCTACGGGGTGACCTGCTTCGCGCTGCTGTTCAACGTGACCGGCACGGTGCTGGGCGGCATCTGGGCCGATCAATCCTGGGGCCGCTTCTGGGGTTGGGATCCGAAGGAAAACGGCGCCCTGCTGATCGTGCTGTGGAACGCGATCACACTGCACGCCCGCGCCGGCGGCCTCGTGCGGGGCCGGGGCCTCGCGGTCCTCGCCGTGCTCGGGAATATCGTCACCGCCTGGAGCTGGTTCGGCGTGAACATGCTCGGCATCGGCCTGCACAGCTACGGGTTCATGGGCGCCGCGTTCTGGTGGCTGCTCGCGTTTGCCGGCTCCCAGGTGCTCATCGCGTCGTGCGCCGCCGTGCCAGAGGCGCTCTGGCGCAGCGCGGGGGTACCGCGCCCCGCCCCGGCTGGAACGGCCGCGGCGGCTCCCGGAACCGCGGCGGCCTGAGGGCGGGCAATTCCTGCGCGCAGGGCGCCAATCCACGCGCAGCGCGCAGCCCCATCGGGCCTAGAGTAGGTGATCATGAAGACCTACCCTACCCATTCCCCTTCCCACTGGAACTGGCACCGGACAGCGCTGCTCCGCCTGCGCGACGCGCTGCGGGAGGCACGCACGGAGCACGGCGAAGCCGCCCGCTCCCCGCACGAACGCGGAGGTTCGGACCCGGCGGACTTCACCGAAGACGAGCTGGAGTTGCAGGCGCTGCGCGCCGTCCTCGCCCATGAGGAAGTCGAACTCGCCGAGGTGGAGGCCGCCCTGCGACGCATCGATGCCGGCACCTATGGAATCTGCGAGGAAACCGGGGTGCCGATCGCCGCGGCACGCCTGCGCGCCCTACCTTGGACGCGCCTCTCGAAGGTAGCCGCCGACCGCGAGGAGCGCGCCCGCGCTGGTCGGACCTGAGACCGCGCAAGCGTTGCGCGCGGGTCGGCAATCCGCGCGCAGCCGGCCCGGGCCCCTCGGGTCCAAGATGGCGGTGGCCACCCACCGCCATGATCTCGCCCTCCGAACCCGCCGCCGCCCCGAGCCCCGCGCCGCTCGCGCTCGACCTGATCCGCAAGTACTCGGTCCCGGGACCGCGCTACACGTCCTACCCCCCGGCCACCCAGTTCACCACTGCCCTCGATACGCTGCAGCTTGAGGAGGCGATCGCGGACGACAACGCGCCCGGCGCCGGGCCGGTCTCCATTTATTTCCACCTGCCCTTCTGCGAGACGCGCTGCTGGTTCTGCGGCTGCAACACCGTCATCACCCGCCGCCGCGACGCCGCTGCCGAATACCTCGATGACCTCGCGCGCGAGGTGCGCCTCACCGCGGCGCTGATCAACCGCGGGCGCCCCGTCACGCAGATCCACCTCGGCGGCGGGACACCGACCTTCCTCACGCCCGACGACCTGCGCCGGCTGGGCGGAATCATCCGGGAAAACTTCTCCGTGGGACCGGAGTCAGAATTCAGCGTCGAGCTCGACCCGCGCAGGCTCACGGCGGAGCACGTGGCGGCGCTGCGAGCGATCGGCGCGAACCGCGCCTCGCTCGGCGTGCAGGACACCGACCCGGCGGTGCAGCTGGCGGTCCATCGCGTCCAGCCTCAGGCCTGCAACGAACGCGCCTTCGCCTGGCTGCGGGAGGCCGGCATCGGGTCCGTCAACGTCGACCTGATCTTCGGCCTGCCGCTCCAGACCGCCGCGGGCTTCGCACGTACCATCGGCGACGTGCTCGCGCTCGGGCCCGACCGCTTTTCAGTCTTCAGCTATGCCCATGTGCCTTGGATCAAGCCGGCGCAGCGTATCTTCGAGGACCGCGCGCAGCTGCCCTCGGCCGAGGAGAAGCTGGCGATGTTCGCCGTCGCGCACGAGCGCCTGACCGCGGCCGGGTACGTCGACATCGGGCTGGACCACTTCGCGCGGCCATACGATTCGCTCTCGGTGGCACAGCGGGCCGGGACGCTGCACCGCAACTTCCAAGGCTACACGACCCAGGCCGGCGCCTCGCTCTACGCCTTCGGCATCTCATCGATCTCCGCCACCGAGGCCACCTACCGACAGAACCACAAGGACCTCGCGGAGTGGCGAGCGTCGCTCGCCGCCGGGAGGCTACCGGTGGAGCGCGGGCTGCGACTAACGCCGGAGGACCGTCGGCGGCGTACGGTCATCATGCGCCTGATGTGCGACCGGCGGCTGGATCCATCGGTCCTGTCGCGGGAGCTCGGGCTGGACTTCACGCGAACCTACGCGACGGAGCTTGCCGGCCTGGAGGATCTGCGGGCCGACGGACTCGTGCGGATCCACCGCGGCCTGGTGGAAGTCACGCCCACCGGAATCCCCCTGTTGCGCGTGATCGCGATGCGCTTCGACCCGCTCTTCACCGCGGGTCCCCGCCGACACGCGCAGGCGTTCTGAAGGCGGAACCTTACAGACGGAAGACCACTAAGACACGCGAAGGCGTGAATTCTCCGCGGCTGCAGCCGCAGCCACATTGTGACGATCGCAGGGCCGACGGAAACCCTCGTTGAGGGCGCACAACGCCCTCGCGGAGGCAGCGCCCGCTGTGGCCACGGCCGTTGCCGTGGACGATTCATGATGACCCGTTCGGGCGATACCATTTCCCGATCATCCCAGGACCTCCGCCCACATCGGCGGCGAAGGCGGTGGGCCCGGCGCAGGTAGCTTTTCCGTGGCCACGCGCAGGTGATGTGAAGGCGGAACCTTACAGACGGAGGACCACGAAGAGACACGAACACACACGAAGGCGTGAATTCTCCGCGGCTGCAGCCGCAGCCACATTGTGACGATTGCAGGGCCGAAGAAAACCCTTGTAGAGGGCGCACAACGCCTTTGCGGAAGCAACGCCCGCTGTGACCACGGCCGTTGCCGTGGAAGACTCACGATGACTCGTTCGGGCGATACCATTTCCCGACCATCCCAGGACCTCCGCTCACATCGGCGGCGCAGGCGGCGGGCCCGGCTCGGGCGGCTTTTCCCCGGGCGCCGGCGACCCCGGAGGCGGGGCGGGCGGCGGCTCGGGCGGGAGCAGGCGGGCCAATTCCAACGGGTGCTCCTCGAGCATCTCGCGCTCCGACATCCTGCCCGTGAGCCAGGCAAGGTTCATCGGGTAGACGTCGGGGTTGAAGATCACGAAGTAGAAGTGCCAGACGATGATCGCGAGCGTGGCCAATACCGCCTCGTAGAAGTGCACGGTGCGCGAGATGTCGAAGCCGAGCTTCGTCAGCAGCCCCATCGACGTGTTGTCGAACCAGAGGATCAGGCCGGTGACGCCCATGACCACGGAGCCCCACATCATGGCCCAATACTCGGTCTTCTCGACGTAACTGAAGCGGCCGAAGGCCGGCTTGGTGCGCGCCAGCCCGAGGTTGTAACGCAGCACGCGCAGCGGATCGGTGAAGTCGTTCCGACGGGGCAGCAGGTCGCGGAACAGCCGCCGGCCTGTGGCCGTTCCCGCGAGGTACCAAGCATGCCACACCCCGGCGCCGAGCAGGACGATGCCGGCGAACCGGTGGATGAGGCCGCGCAACTCGAACGTCCCGGCACTCAGGTTCCGGATGGCGACCACCCACCAGGCCTCGGGAAAGCGCAGCATGAAGCCGGTCACGACCAGGAGGCCGAAGCTCAGCACCAGCACCCCGTGCTGCAGCCGCTCGTGGAGCGTCATCCGCAGGTAAAGCCGGTGGGGCACGGGTTCCTCGGTGATTTGCCCCTGCTGAACCGCAAGCTTACGCCGGATCTTGCGGAGGAAATCGAGGCCGTTGTGCACCAGCATTCCGCCCGTGACCGCGACGATCAGGAAGACGTACACGGTCGCGATCAGGTGCAGCACGAATTCCCCGCCCGCCTCTCCGGCCGGCGCCTCCGGGCTCACGTGGACCTTACCGACGCTGAAGCGGGCGTTCGCGCCTGGGTGGCATTGTCCGCAGGTGCGGGCGAGGTTGGCGGGATGAATCGACGCGCCGGGATCATCGTGGGCCAGGATCGCGTGCGAGCCGTGGCAACTCGCGCAGTTCACGACCTCGACGGAGCCGCCGCGCACCGCAAGGCCGTGGAAGCTGTCGGCGAACGTCTGAAAGGCGTGCGACGCGATGCCGTATTTTCGGGTGAGTCGGAGTGACGCGTGGCAGTCGGCGCAGACCTGCTGCGACACGCTCGCCTTGTGCACCCGGGAGGCGGGGTCTCCGCGGGCCCGGATCTCATGCTCGCCATGGCAGTCGGTGCAGGTCGCCGAGTCGGCGTTGCCCCGCGCCAGCGCGGTCGCGTGCACGCTGACCGCAAAATCCTGCCCGGCCTGTTCGTGGCAACGCGCGCAGGTGGCGGCGACGTGCGGCTTGTCGGTGCGCGTCCCGGCAGCCGGTCCCAGGTTCATCTCGTGCGCGCCGTGGCAGTCGACGCAGTTCGCGGCGTCGGCCCTGCCGGCCCGCAGTGCGGCGCCGTGCACGCCATGTTCGAAGGACTCCACGAAACGCGGTCCGCGCAGCGCCCGCGCCGCCACCGCCTCGCGGCCCACATGGCAGGACTCGCATTGCCGCGTCTGCGCCAGCTTCAGCACCAGAGCTGCGCCGCCGGCGGCCGGGAGCGCGACGGGCTCGCGGTGGCACGTAAGGCAATCAGGGGCATCCTTCCCCGCCGCGGCGAGGGTGCGCCCGTGGGCCGAGGACAGGAAATGGTCTCTCGCCGTGGTGTGACATTTCCCGCAGGCCTCCGCCTGCCGGCCGGCGGCGAACGCGAAGGCGCGGGATTTCACCGCGACGACGTCGTGCTTGCCATGGCACTCGACGCAGTCGGTGTCGGGCGCCGCGGGCACGTCGGGCCCCGCCAGGCGACGGTGAAACACGTGCCGCCGCGCGCCGGTCCCCTCGTGGCAGCCGGCGCAATCGACGGGCGTCATCGGCTGCCGATGGGGGATAGCATCGCCGTCGAACTTCTCGTGGCAGTCGGCGCAGGCCAGCGCGGCGTGAACCGATCCGGCAGCAGCCTTGCCGTCGACGAAGAGGGAGACAACCCGCCCCCCGCGCCGCATGGTCAGCGCCGGGTCGGAGTGGCAGTCGAGGCACGCTGCATCGGCGGCCGCACCCGGGACGGCCGACTCCGCGCCCGCGCTGCCCGACATCAGGCCGACGGTCAGGACCATGAGACGCGGGGCGAGGCGCCGCCTCGGGAGATGCAGGGAGGACATGGTGCGGACTCCTCGTGCAAGATAACCCGCTTCTCCGAGATGGCTGCGCACGGATTGACGGAAGCTCGGCGGCGCCCGCCCATCCTCCACTGAAACCGCAATTCCTGCGCGCCTTCGGACAGCCGGTGCGCAGACCCGGCGAGAAAATCATGCGATCAAGGGAGCGGTAACGAGAGTTACCCCAAGTAATGCCGGCCGCGGTGCAAGTGGGTGCGCCGCGGCCGGCTCCTTTTCCGGGAGAAGATCCACCGCGCAAACCCTGCTCGGAAGTCCGCAACGCATGCGGAGCCGTCGGCCGCGGTTTCAGGCATAAAGGGCGCGCTGCGAAAAGGCCCCCCGGCCACGACCGTCACCCACCACGTACCGCCCCGATTTTTGAACCGCCTTGGTTTTCCCCACGCCCCTGACCGAGGCCGAACCAGCGAACCAGAACCAAGAAGCCAACCATGAAACCACGACTGCGTCTGACCAGATCCGCGCTGATCTTCGGCGGGGTAGGCGCCTGGGGCCTGCTCCTCATCTCCTGCGTTGCGGTGAACCGCACGCTCGTGGCGCCGCCGGCCATCCCGGGGGCGGCGTTCGTGGGTAACAAGGGCTGCGTCGAGTGCCACGAGGAGACGACTTCCCACTTCGGGGGCGCCGCCCATGCGCGCATCGCGGTGGCCGACGCGAAACTGGGCGACACCAGCTGCGAGGCCTGCCATGGTCCCGGCAGCATCCACGTGAAGGCCGGCGGCTCGAAGGGCACGATCGTGAATCCGCTGAAGTCACCGGAGGCCTGCTTCCAATGCCACCTGGACAAGCGGGGCGAATTTGCCCTGCCCCACAGCCACCAGGTCATGAACGGCAAGATGAGCTGCGGCGACTGCCATGATCCGCACGAGGGCAAGGCCACCAAGGGCCGCGGCGCGTCGCTCGAGGCCGAGAACGAGACCTGCACCAAGTGCCACAGCGCGCAGGAGGGGCCGTTCATCTTCAAGCACAACGCCATGAAGGAGGGCTGCACGTCCTGCCACAGTCCGCACGGCTCGGTGAACGCCAAGATGCTCGTCGCCCGCGACGCCAACCTCTGCCTGCGCTGCCACCTGCAGACGACCGACCGGAACGGCGTCATCTTCGTCGGCGGCGAGGACCACCGCACCCGCCTACAGAACGGCACCTGCTGGGTCGCCGGCTGCCACGAGGCGGTCCACGGCTCCCACGCGAGCAAACCCCTGCGCTACTAACCCGGCAACCGAGACGCCATGAACATGAAATCCTTCCTCCTGTTCCGCACCGCCGGCCTGCTTTCCGCGGCCTGCCTCGTCACCGCCGCCCGCGCCGCGCAACCCCCCGCGGATGACGTGAAGATCGAGGGCGACAACCTCATCAAGGTGTCCGCCCAAGCGACCGACTTCAGCGGCCACCGCGCATCGTCCCAAGCCCGTACCCAGGTCTTCCGGAACCTTTCCGGCGGCATTGAGGAGCTATCCATCGGACGGGAGCTCGACAAGACCACGACCCTCCAGATCGACGGCCGCGCGTTGCCGGGCGCCGAGGACTACCTCGCTCAGTTCCGGCTCACGCGCACCGAGGTCGGTTCGTTCGAGGCCGGCTACAAGCGCTTCCGGACCTTCTACGACGGCGCAGGCGGATTCTTCCCGCTGAATAACGCGTGGCTGCCCATCCATCCGCGGGCGCTTTTCGTCGACCGCGGAAGATTCTTCGCCACCGCCACGGTGGCATTGCCGAAGCAGCCCGTATTCACGTTCCGCTACACGAACGAGACGCGCAGCGGCCGGAAGGACTCCACCATTTGGGGCGACACCGACTTCACCGGGGTGCCGATCTACTCGCTGTCCTCGCTCAATCCGGTGTCAGCCAACCGTAAGATCATCCCGGCCTACCTCCAGCTCGGCGAACGCCATGAAAGCTGGGAGGCTTCCGTCCGCCATCTCATCGGCACGACGCGGGTGTTCCTCTCGGTGGGAGGCGGCAGGATCAACAACCTGAACACCCGCTCGATCGACCGCTATCCGGGTGAGCTCAGGCCGTTTCCCGCGATCGCGGCGAATCCGCCCGTCCTCATACCGCCGGGGCTCGCCAACAACGAGAACCAGGGCTTCGACCAGCAGGGTTTGGAGCAGGAGCGCCTGACCTTCATGGGCAAGGTCGAGAAGCCCTTGGGCGACAGCCTGAAGCTGTTCGCCGAGGCCAG
This sequence comes from Opitutaceae bacterium, assembly GCA_040397825.1. Classification (GTDB taxonomy): domain Bacteria; phylum Verrucomicrobiota; class Verrucomicrobiia; order Opitutales; family Opitutaceae; genus ER46. Next base: position 8,759 of record JBBAVH010000042.1, on the reverse strand, counting down.
CCGCTTCACCACCGACGGCGATATCGTCGCCTCCCGGCTGATTTCCGCGAAGCTGCAGACACCGGTCGGCGTGAAGAACGAGATCGGCCTCTTCACACCCGGCGGACGCCCCCCCTACTCTTACACCAGCACCGGCACCGTGGAGTCCACCGTGCTTACCGGCGTCGCCGGAGTGGAGGCTACGCCTGCGCCGGGCCTCCGCCTGAGTGCCGCCGTGAAGGCCGAGGACTACTCCTCCCGCGGCAAGGCCACTGCGAATTACATCAGCACGATGGTCGTCCAGGCCACCGGCGTAACGACCCCGGTCCCGCTCACGGGCCAGCATGAGTCGTCCATCGACGAGACGGTCTGGGTGCCGGAGGTCGAGGTGCGCTACACGGGCTTCCGCAACGGCACGTTCTACGGCTCATGGAACTACCGCCGCGCTCCGGGCGACGAGTACCTCCGCTACGGCGGAATCACGACCTCCTCTGGCGGCCCGGTCGTTCTCGCCTCACCGGTGATCGCGACCGACCGGGTGAAGGAGCGGCACCACAACGCGCTCGCCGGCACCACGTGGAACGCCACGCGCGTCCTCACGTTCCGGGCCGAGGCCTTCACCAAGGATCACGAGAACCGCTTCACCGGCACGGGAGCCAATCTCGGGGGATACTACGTGCTCGACTACGACATCCGCGGGGCGCGCCTCACCGCCGAGGTGAAGCCGGCGCCGGGGCTTTCGTGTAAGACCCGTTATGTTTACCAACGCGGTAAGGCGGCGATCGCCTCCGACGGCTACCTCGAGGGCGACTCGAACGATTCAAAGCGGCACCAGATCGCGGAGACGATCGACTGGAATCCAGGCAAGTCGGTCTACGTGCAGGCCAACGTGAACGTGGTCTTCGACAAGACGAGCACGGCCTATCCGCGCGCCGGCGGCTCGGCCAACGACGTCCTGCGCAACGCCGACAACAATTACTGGAACGGCAGCCTCATCACCGGCTTCGCGGTCGACAAGGTCACCGACGCCCAGCTCACGGTCACCTACTACAAGGCCGACAACTACAACCCGGCGATCGTTGCCTCAGACCCCCTCGGGGCCGGCGCGCGCGACGTCGCGGCCTACCTCGGACTGAAGCGAAAGTTCTCTCCGAAACTGCTCGGCCATGCGCGGGCAGGCTACCTCGACAGCCGCAATGAGACCACGGGGGGCAACACCAACTTCCGCGGCCCGCTGGGCTACCTGGCGATCGAGTACGGCCTGTAGGAAACTTCGTTACCCCAAAAAAGCCGGCCGCGGTGCAGTGGGTGCGCCGCGGCCGGTCCGTTTTCAGGATACCGTGGCGACGGGAGCAAACCACCGCCGCGAACTTGCCGGAGCCTACTCCAATGTGGGCGCTAGTGCTCCCGCGGAAGATTCACGCTCCGATGTGGCTGCGGCTGTAGCCGCGGAAAATACGGAAAGTCCTTCGGGAATGACCGCGGAAGGGCCTTCGGCGGAAAAGTCGGGCGTGAGTTCTCCGCGGCTTCAGCCGCAGCCACATCGATCGGCGCCGGCCTCCGATCCGTATCCATCAGTGTCAATCCGTGGTTGTTCCCTCCCCAACCACGGGGCGAGACGCCCCGTCCACGCGCAGATTCACCAGCTCAGGCACCGACTTCGGCTTCGCGTCACCTTCAAATCGAACGACACGCCTGATGTGGGCGCGGGTGCTACCGCGGAGGATTCACGCTCCGATGTGGCTGCGGCTGTAGCCGCGGAGAATACGGAAAGTCGTTCGGGAATGACCGGGGACGGGCCTTCGGCGGGAAAGTAAGGCGTGAATTCTCCGCGGCTTCAGCCGCGGCCACATCGATCGGCGACTGCTGCCATCAGAGTCCATCCGTGGTTGTCCCCGCCTTGTTCGCGTGCCTGGGCGGTTAACCAAACGCCCATCACTTCAGCTGCTCGATGAAGGCAAGGAGGTCGGCCATGTCCTGCACGGCCATCCCGGCTTCCAGTCCCTCGGGCATGAGGCTCTTGCCAGAGGAACTGCTGCCCCGGATGTTGGCGCGCACGATCGCGACGTCGGCGCCGCCCATCACACGTAATCCGAGACCAGTCGCATCGTCCCGCGCAATGATGCCGAGGTACCCGTTACCGTCCTTCGTGTTCACTTCGTAAGCGATGTACTGCGGGGCCACCTCACGGTGCGGGTCGATGATGGCCGCCAGCAATGAATCGCGCCCGCGCGTCTTCGTGGTGATAAGGTCGGGACCGACCTCAATGCCCTCGCCGCCCGCCTTGTGGCACACAGCGCAACGACCCTGAAACTGCAGCTTTCCCCGCGCGGCATCGCCGGTGAGGCCGATGGCCGGCTGGAACTTCGCCGCCACTTCCTCGCGGGAGGGCGGGATGACGCTCGCCAGCACCGCCACCGCCCGGGCCTTGAGCTTCGCGTTCTTGTGCCGAGCGAGACTCTCCACCTGCGCAGCGCTGAAATCGGCCGGCTTCACCTTCCCCGCCCCTACCGCCTCCAGCAGTGCCGCGGCCCGGTCCTCACGGGTCAGTAGCGCGGCCACGGCCGCCTCCTTCGCCTTCGGTCCGTAGCTCCAGTGGGACAGCAACACGGGCGCGACTTCAGCCGTGTTGTGGGTCGCCATCGCCCGCACCGCCGCCGCCTGCACCTCATCGGGCTGTCCCGCCGCCAGGCAGGCCTTCAGGGCGGCCCGACTCTTTTCCAGCGGTCCCACCGCCAGCAATTCGATCGCCTCACGCCGGACCGCCGCCGCGGCCTTGGCATCCGCCGCCGTGGCGGAAGCGCGCGCGAAGACGGCGTCGAGCCGGCGTCCGGTATCGACCTTCTCGACCGAGGTGCCCGCCCGGCGCAGGCCTTCGCCAAAGGCTCGGAGCCACAGGACGCTCGTCCCGGGTCGTGAGATGAAATCAAGGAGCGCGCCGTAACCGCCCGCCGGCGCCGACGCCGCCTGGATCTCGATCAGCGAAGCCACGAAGGGGGCCGCGGCCCGCGCCTGCGCCGCATCGCGCGTGATCGCCGGAAACAACACTTCGTTCACCGCCTTGGCGGGACCGCTGAGCAATGCAGCCGAGATCCACTTGTCCGCATGGTCACGCTCGGCCAGCCGCGCATAGGCGCCGGAAAGTCCGGGGATCACCGAAGCCGAAAACGCCAGCTGCAGCCGCACGCGGGCATCGGCGTCGTCCGCCAGCGGGGCCATGGCAGCGGCCAGCCGCTCGGGCGCAACTCCCCGCTGCACGAGGATCTCGGCCAGGAGAACCGCCCGCTCGCGCACGCGCGCGTCGCGGTCACCGAGCGCGGCGGTAAGGACCGCGGCATCAAGCCCACCGAGGCCTTCGAGCACGCCGAGCGCGTGGTGCCGACCGACCGCGGAAGCCGACTCGCGCACCAGCGTAGCCAGCAGCGGCACGGCCGACTTGTCCTGCCGCTCGTACAGGAGCCGCGAGGCGGTGTCGCGATGCCAGCCGTTGGGGTGCGCGAGCGTGGCGACGAGTTCCGCGGTGGAGGCCTTGCCCAGGGCAGGGTTACCGCGCCGGCGCCAAGCCGGTGATTCGGGGACCAAACGGAAGATGCGGCCGCGGTTGTTGCCCGAGTTGAGGTCGAGGTGCCGCTTGATCTCCTCGGGGATGCTCCACGGGTGCTCGATCACCTCACGGTACATATCGCAGATGTGCAGCGTGCCGTCGGGGGCATTCGCAAAGTTGACCACGCGCACCCAGGTGTCGGTGCTGGCGGCAAACTCGTAGTTCGGCTCGTCGTCCGGCCGGCGCCCGATGAGGCTGGCGCCTTCGGGATATATCTTTTTGCGGTGCACCAGCTGGCCGCCGGAGTCGCCGGCGAAGGCATTGTTCACGAAGTCTTCGCCGTAGGCGTCACCCCGATAGATCGTCGTGCCGGAGGCACCGGTGAAATAGCCGCTCACGCGACCGCCGCCCTCGACGGCGCCCTTCACTACGCCACCGATGCGCCAGCGGGTACGGATGATGCGCCACGGTTCGTCCGGACTCAGGCGGTAGACCTCGGCCGCACCGCCGTCGGCCGCGATGCTCTGGCGGGTCGGCGGCATCTGATAGAACGGATTCCGGGCGGCGTATTTACCGTCATAGACCCAGAACTGCAGGTGGTCGGAGTTGGAGCAGGCGAAGCGCCGGCCGAAATCGTCGAAGCTCATCCCGAACTGCGCGCCGCCGACCGAGAAGCCGAATTCATGCGTGCGCGGGTCGAACCAGAAGTTCCGCCCGCCAAGCTCCTCGCCGGGCAGGTCAGGCCGCTTCGGGCTGGAAATCACGCCGCGGTTGCCGGTTCCGCCCTGGACGTGGATGCGGTTGTCCTGCCCCCAGGCGAAGCTGTTGAACATCGCCTGGACGTTGATGCGCTGCAGGCCGGTGCCGAAGCCGGTGAAGACCTTCTCGCGGAACTCGGCGCGGCCATCGCCGTCACGGTCCTCGAATCGCCAGATGTCGGGCGTCGCGCCCACGTAGAGTCCGCCGTTGGCCCAGATCAGGCCGGTCGGCCAAGGCAGGTTGTCCGCGAACACGCGGCTGGTCTCATAGAGGCCGTCGCCGTCGCGGTCCTCGAGCACCGAGACGCGCCCGAGGTGCGGGGTACGATCGCGCTCCTCGGAGTAATCGATCATCTCGCAGACGAACATCCGGCCGTTCTCGTCGAAGCTGATCGCGATCGGGTCGCGCACCATCGGCTCGTGCGTCACGAGCTGCGCCTTGAAGCCGGGCTTCACCTTCCAGGTCGCGACCGCGTCTTTCGGCTCCACCGGCGGGTAACGCGGCAGGTCGCGCGCGGGATCGACGTCCGTCGCGCCCTTCGTCTCGCCGTAGGCCTGGGCGTAGGAGTTGCGGTGCTGGATGGTCTCGGCGCCGAAGGCGGCGACGGTGGGGCAAAGCGCGAGGAGGGCGGAGCGAAGCGTGTTCATGCGCGGGGCGAACTTCCTCTCCACCGGCGGAACGTGTCAACCGCCGCTGCCGCTTCCGCGCCGCGGAACAGCGCGGTCTCAATCGACGAACGCAACCTCGTTCGAGAGCAGCAGCACCTGCGCGAGTTCCGCCAGGCGGCTCAATGGGGCCGCGGAACCCTTCTGCCGGGAGGAATCGGCCCCGTCGCCCTCAGCAACCGGACCGGCGACAAACTCGCGCGTGAGCGACAACTCCCAGGACTCCGGCGGGCGTTGGCGCACGATACGGAAGATCTCGGCGGCCGCAGCCGATCCGTCGCCGCCGGAAGCCGCCTCCGCCCGCGCCGCCACCGCGCGCGCCATCTCCAGCACGAAAGGTCCGTTGAGCAGGAAGAGCGCCTGCTGCGGCACCGTGGTCGCAAAGCGCTGCGCGGTGGAAACATCCGGATTGGGATGGTCGAAGGTGCGGAGCACCCCGGGCAGATTCTGCCGGTCGATGAATCCGTAGACCGTGCGGCGACCCGAGAACGGCTCCGCGAACAGATCGACCGGAAGACCACCCCGCCGCGGCTCCAGCCGCCCCGCCGCCGCAAGCAGGCTGTCGCGCAGGGCCTCGAACTCCAGCCGTCGGCGATTGAAGCGCGTGAGGAGGAGGTTATCGGGATCGGCCGCCACGATGTCGGCCGGGACAGCGCTGGACTGCCGATACGTCCGCGACAGCACGATCGCCCGCTGCAGGCGTTTCACCGACCAGCCGCCCGCCATGAAGTCCGCGGCCAGCCAGTCGAGCAGCCCGCGCAGTTCGGGCGACTCCGTGCGGACGCCGAAGTCGCTCGGGGTCCTGACCAACCCTTGGCCGAAATGCCAACCCCAGACGCGGTTCACGAGCACGCGGGCGGTGAGCGGGTTGGCCGGATTCGTGATGGCGCGCGCCAACTCGAGCCGGCCGCTGCCATCCCGGAAACGCGGGCGCTCGGTACCATCAAGGATCTCGAGGAAGCGGCGGGGCGCCTCGGGCCCGCGGTTGGCGGGGTTGCCGCGCAGCAGTACCGCGGAGTCGCGTGGCTTGTCACGGTCGACCAACGCCATCGCGCGCAGCGGCGCGCCCGGCTCCGTCCAGTTCAACGCCTCCAGTTCGCGGCGGAGCGGAGCCGTCTTGTCGTTGAGTTGGCGGCGGATGAGTCCTGCACCCGTCTCGAAGCCCAGGTTGGCAGGGAAATCCGCCGCCAACGCCCAGCCCCGCACGCCCGTGAGATCGGCCCTCGCCGCAGGCGCAGGCGGCGGCTCGGCGGGTTTGACCGGCGCGGCCTTTCCCTTCCCGCCCTTGGCCGACTTCGCCGTTTTTTCGTCCTTGGCCGCGTCCGGAAACGCCGCCGCGAAGACTCCGTTGTACGCCGCAGCCACGGCCGCGAGAGACGACGGGGAGAAGTCAGGTCCGGTGAGCGCGGCCAACAAGGCAGGGTCCCAACCGGCGGGCGGAGTGGTACGCCACGAGGCGATCCGCTCGGCCGCGGCGGCGGCGAAGTTTTCCCCCGACACGGCGGCAAGGCTCCACCAAGGCCCGAGCGCCGGGTGGGAAAGGGCCGCCTCCGTCGCGAGGAACGCCTGCCAGCGGCGCAGCACCTCGAGGTTGAGCTTCCGCGTACCGGCGAACAGCTCGAGCTTCTCCCCCGCGGGCAGACGGGCCGCGTCGTGCGCCCCGAGGAGATAGTCGCCGGTCTTCAGCCGCAGGCCCTCAATGAACCGCGCGACTTCGGAACGTTCCCGTTCCCTTATGCGCTCCTCACCCTCGGCGCGCTTGCGGAGGAAATCGCGGTAGGCGGGCGAATCGTCCAGCGGACCGAGCAACGGCTTCTCGGCAGGTTCCTCCGATGAAGCGAAGACGCCATGCAGGCCGTAGTAGTCCTGCATCGAGACGGGTTCGAACTTGTGATCGTGGCAGCGGGCGCACGTCACCGTGAGACCCATCAGGCCGCGGGTGACGACATCGATGCGATCGTCGATGATGTCGTTCTGGTTGTTCAGGAAACGCCGGCCGAGCGTGAGGAAACCCAGCGCGGCGAGGGGCGACTTATCGTCCCCCAGCGGCAGGCGATCCGCCGCCAACTGCTCCACGACGAAGCGGTCGTAGGGCAGGTCGTCGTTGAACGCGCGGATCACGTAGTCGCGGTAGGTATGGGAGAAGGCGAAGCGACGCTCCTCGTTGCCCGCGAGGTAGCCCTTGGTGTCGGCGTAACGCGCCACATCGAGCCAGTAGCGTCCCCAGCGTTCGCCATAGGCGGGCGAGGCCAGCAGCCGGTCGACCAGCCGCTCGTAGGCCGAAGGATCGCGGGCATGTTCGCGCACGAAGTCGTCCGTCTCCTCCGCCGAGGGCGGCAGTCCCGTCAGGCCGTAGGTTACGCGCCGCACCAGCGTGCGGGCGTCGGCCTCCGCGGCGAACGTGAGCTTCCGCGCCGCCTGACCCGCGCGGACGAACGCGTCCACGGGCGATTCACCCGCACCGCCTCCGGGCGGAATCTCCGGCGTTCGCACCGGCTGGAACGCCCAATGCCGCCGCGCGATTTCCTGGTTCGTTACTGCCGGCGGCGTCCCGTCCCGCGGATCCGGCGCACCCATACGCACCCACTCCTCCAGAGCGGCAATCGCCTCGTCCGGCAAACGGCCACCTTCGTCGGCCGGCGGCATCCGCAGGTCCTCGTTGCGGTAGCGCACTGCCTCGAGGAGCAGGCCCTTCGCCGGGTCGCCCGCGACGATCGCCGGGCCCGAGGCACCGCCGCGCAGCAACGCCTCTCGGGTGTCGAGCTGCAGCCCGCCCTTGGACTTACCGCGGGCAGCGCTGTGACATTTGTAGCAATGCTCCGCCAAGACGGGGCGCACCTTGGCCTCGAAGAATTCCAGCTGATCCGCCGAAAGCTCCGCCGCTCGCCCGGAAAGGGCCGCTACGAGCAGCAAGGCCGTAGTGAGTGCCGCCCGCGCGTTCACGCGATCAGCTCCCGCACCACGCGGCCGTGCACGTCGGTGAGCCGGTAGTCGCGGCCGGCGTGGCGGTAGGTGAGCCGCTCATGGTCGAAACCGAGCAGCGCCAGGATCGTCGCGTGCAGGTCGTGGACGTGCACGCGTTTCTCGACGGCCTTGAAGCCGAATTCGTCGGTCGCGCCGTGGACCATCCCGCCGCGGACGCCGCCGCCCGCCATCCACATCGTGAACCCATGGTGGTTGTGGTCGCGGCCGTTGACCTTGCCCGCATTGGCGCCCGCCGCCGGCAATTCCACCACGGGAGTACGCCCGAATTCGCCGCCCCAGATGACGAGCGTGTCGTCCAGCATGCCGCGCTGCCTGAGGTCCTTGAGGAGGGCGCCGATCGCCTGGTCGCTCTCGCCGGCGAGCTTGCGGTGGTTGACCTCGAGGTCGTCGTGGTTGTCCCACGGCTGGCCCTGACCGTGCCAGACCTGGACGAACCGCACGCCCCGTTCGAGCAGGCGGCGGGCGATGAGCATCTGCCGGCCCTGGCGGGTGTCGCCATAGAGCTCGCGGATCGGGGCCGGCTCGCGAGCGACGTCGAAGGCATCGCTGGCCTCCAGCTGCATGCGGTAGGCGAGCTCGAAGGATTGGATGCGCGCCTCGAGCTGGGGGTCGGCGGCGCGGCGGGCGGCATGGCGGGCGTTGAGACGCGCGAGCAGGTCGAGCTGGGCGCGCTGGCGGTCGGGCGCGGTCACCGGGCTGCGGACGTGCTCGATGAGCTTTTCGAAGTCGGTGTTCTTGGTGTCGATGTAGCTCCCCTGGTAGATGCCGGGCAGGAAGGCGCTCTGCCAGTTCTGCGACTCCTGGATCGGGTAGCCGCCGGGGCACAT
>JBBAVH010000041.1:28563-30216 GCA_040397825.1 Opitutaceae bacterium | reverse complement strand
GACAACCAGAAGGAGTACAACTGGACGGAGAGCTACCTGCTCACGCTCCTGCGGCACTCCATTCCGGGCACGTACTACGACGCTTCGATGTCCAGCACGGACGAGGAGCAGAAGCGGCTCATCATGCCCATCGGCGGGATGGCGCCCGTGAAGGTGCCGTCGAACCGGACGGTAGGCGAGCTCTTCTTCCCGAAGCCTCTGCCGCAGGTGCCGCCCTTGGCGGACCAGATGATGGCGGGCAAGCGGGACGCCATCGCGTTCGTCTCGAGCCTGGCGGCGGCGCAGCGTGGTCAGGTCATCGGGGCCAAGACGGCGACGGAGCTGGCCTTCATCAAGGGTCAGATCCAAGATCGACTGTCTTCTCGCCAGCGTGAGATCTTCGAGCTCACCGCGCGCGTGGGGGAGAAGCAGTACCTGCTGGCGCAGAAGTACATGGCGTCGGAGAAGGTGGTCGAGGTGACGGGCGGGGAGTGGTTGACGGTCGCCCCGAACACGCTCGAGCAGATCGAGGCCGTCTTCGAGATGGCGACGTACAGCGCCACCGAGTCGAATCCTGCGGTGCGTGCGGAGAGCCTGCGGATGGCGTATCCGATCCTGTCCGCGAACCCGCTCATCTCGCAGAAGCGCCTCTTGGAGGAGCTCCTGCGTGCCCAGGAGCTTCCGCTGACGCTGATGTTGTCGGACGAGGAGATCGCCAAGCAGCAGATGGCGACCAGTCCGCCGCCGCAGCAGGGCGTGGAAGCGCCGCCGGCCCCGACGATGCCGGGCGCGGCGATCAACGAAGCTCCGCCCCTACCGAACCGGGTGGTGGCCATGGCAGAGCCTGCGAACCCGAACGCGGCGGCAGGCCCTGCGGCCCCTCCCCCGATGGAGGAAGCATGAGTCATACCGTTCGTGATACGCGGTGTACGGCGAGCCCGGACCACTATGAAGTGGGTGTGTGGTTTCGGGTAGTGGACGGGCCGCCACCTTGCTCTACCTGTGGTGCGCCGAGCCAGACCTTCTACGCCACGCGCGAGATGGAGGCGGCGAAGCACTACGAGTCGATGGGTGGCGTCCACACGTTCAAGGAGTTCGAGGTGGACGACGGGGTGAAGATCAACAGCCCCGAGGGCCTCGAGCGGTACAAGCAGTACCGTGCGGCGCGGGCCGGCGTCTCGCCCGATCAGGTGGTGCTGAACTCGCGTGGGAACGTGAAGGAGCGCGTCGAGGAGCTCCGACACCGCGCGATTACGACCCGTCGCGAGAACGGGTTCGATGAACGTACCTGGGCCGACTACAGGGCCGAGCGCAATCGTATCAACGCAGAGGAAGCCGCGCGCCGCGCGGGGAGGTAGCCGTGGCAGACATGATGGGCGACAAGGGCAGCATCGGCCCGCAGGTTCCGATGGCGAAGATGTCGGGCGAGCCCGAGGCGATGGTGGACGCGATGCTCTCTCCGGAGGGCCAGACCAAGCTTGAGCCTCTCAAGGCCGTGGTGGACGAGATGGGCTTCACCATGAAGCCCGAGGAGCTCATCATCGTCGCGCAGAAGGACGACCGCACGGCGGGCAAGTCGCCGGCCGAGCTGGCCGACATGCTGCGTGCGGACGACGCGCTCTACGACGACCTCGAGGCGCTCGCCTCCGGGAAGATGGAGAAGATGAAGCGCGA
>JBBAVH010000041.1:0-28463 GCA_040397825.1 Opitutaceae bacterium | reverse complement strand
GTAGCCATGGGCGTGTTCGAGCGGGCCGCGAAGGATGCCGAGCGTAGGGCGACCCCGCCCTACGAAGGCAAGGCGCCTGCCTCGGACACCCCAGCGAAGAAGTCCGAGCGGGTGCGGGGCTCGTCGCGGAATCCGAAGGGCTCCGCGTCCTCCGCGAAGCAGGGCGAGGGTATCGAGCTTGGCGAGCGTACGATCAAGGCGCTCGCGGAAAAGGTCGATGCCTTCAACGACGAGGGCGAGAAGAAGGTGACGCTCGGTGCGCTCAAGGCCGTCATGCGCCGGGGCATGGGGGCGTTCAGTTCAAGCCACAGCCCGAAAGTGCAGAGTCGAGAGCAGTGGGGCATGGCGCGCGTCAACGCCTTCCTACGGAAGAAGCGAACGGGCCGTGCGGATAATCCGAAGTACACGCAGGATGACGATCTGCTATAAGGGCGTTCGGAGGTATCCCATGGGTGCGTTTGAAGACGCGGTGAAGAAGAAGGAAGACGAGGCGGCGGCCAAGAAGGCTGCGGCCATGCGTTCGATCAGCGAGATCGGAAGCTCTGCGCGTATCGCGGCCATGAAGGAAGAAGAGCGCGGCAAGGCGATGAAGAAGTACGCCAGCATGAAGGAGAAGTAGCCATGCACCCGATGGGCTGTTTCGAGAAGGCGGCGATGGAGAAGATGAACGAGGAGGGCTCCGGCTCCCCGAAGATGCTCATCATCAAGCTGAAGATGCCGTCGAAGGGTGGGTACGAGTCCGAGGAAGAGGACACCGGAGACATGCCGAGTGGCCCGGAGGGCTACGGCTCCAAGGCCAAGATGATTTTCGACGCCGTGAACGACGTTGTCGGGATGAAGCACGAGTGGAATCCTGAGGTCGAGAAGAAGCTGATGGACAAGCTCGGGATGATTCTCGAGGAAGATTGAGATGCCGGACGCCAAGCCGCTGAACAAGCCCATCGCCACGCCCGGAGAAGACCGGTCGTGGAAGGTGTACGTGAAGAACCCCGACACGGGGAATGTCAAGACCGTGCGGTTTGGCGATCCGAGCATGCCCGACAAGTCCTACGACGCGGAGCGGCGAAAGGCCTTCCGCGCGAGGCACAACTGCGACACCGCGACCGACAAGACGACGGCGCGGTACTGGTCCTGCAAGAAGTGGTAAGGAGCATGTCATGGAACCCGAAGTCACCGAGGCGTCTACCGATACGCCTATGGAGAGCCCTGCGTCTGAGCCTGCGGAAGCGCCGGCTGCGGAGTGGGACGGCAGCATCGACTCGCTGGTGAGCCAGCCCTGGGTGCCCGAGAGCGCCCGGCAGCATCTTGAGCGGCACCTGGACGACTACAGCACCACCCGCACGCGGGCGGACTTCCTGCATCGCATGTTCGAGGCGGACGACCGTACGGCCGAGCTCGCCAAGGAGCTGGACAGCCTGCGGCAGGCCATGGACGCGGCGAGCAGGGAGCGCGACGAGTGGCGGGGCAAGGCCTCCGAGTACGAGACGCGCATTCTCGAGGTCGAGGACGACCGGGAGTTCGACCGCCTCAAGAACGCCTATCCGGACATCTACGAGGACTGCCGGCCGGACGAGAAGAACCCGGACAACTACACGGGCGCGTGGCCGATGTTCCTCGACCTGGCGGTGCGGGGCTACGACGAGGAGACGGCGGCCAAGCTGGCGCGTGCCCTCCTGCCGACGCAGACCGCCGCGCCAGCCACGGCATCCTCGACCGCCACGGCGCCCTCGACCACGAAGCGCGAGGTGCAGCTTCCGCCTTCCGTCCGTGCGGCCAGTAAGGGCGGAAACAACCCATCCTCGACGGTCAACGCGGCCGAGGCGAACGAGTCGTTTGAGCAGCGCGTCCGCCGCATGATGGCGGAAGCGCGGGAGCGTGAGGGATGAAGCCGGTTGAGAAGCGTGTCCTCGCGAAGCTGGACATTCCGAGTCTCGTATCTTCTGCTCAGAAGCTGTTGAAGACGGGGCGGGACAAGGAAGCGGTGGTGCTGGAGATCATACGCATCATTGATGCGTTGATTCCGTGGGCCATCTTGGTGCCCGGCCCGATTGGTGCGGCCCTTGAGATTGCGGATGGCCCGATTGCTCGCGCCGTAGCGTTGTACATCGTGGAGAAGGCAGAGGCAGCCAACAAGCCGAAGGCGAAGAAGGCGTAGCCTTTTTTAGGGCTACCGCCTTGCACGCTAACAGCCTTTGCAGTAACCTCGTGCATACGGGCCAGCGGTTTTGCAGCCGCGCTCGACTGCATCCACAATAACCGAGGTTTACAATGGCCGTTTCTCTCGACGTGCTCAACAGCACCCTCCAGGATCTGAAGGGTCCGCTCCTCATGTCCTTCAACGAGAAGACCCCGCTCTTCCGTTGGCTTGAGAAGACTGGCCGCACCTCTTCCGAGAAGGGCACCTGGATCCAGCGGATGCTGATGGGCGGCTCGCCGTCCAGCATGATCGGCCTCTACAACGGTGGCGAGACGTTCGACACCACCCGTACCGAGCAGGTGAAGATCATCAAGGTCGGCACCCACCGGTTCGGTGGCGCCATCGCCATCCCCGGCCTCGACCTTGAGACGAACAACGGCTCGCTCGGCGCCATCAAGCTCATCAAGGAGTACCCGGCCTCGGTCATCGCCGCCATGGCGATTGACCTCGACCGGTTCTTCCTGACCGGCGTGTCCAACGGCAAGGTTCTCGCCACCAGCGAGTGCCAGGGCTGGAACACGCTCAACGGCGAGAAGGTGTTCTCCAAGGGCGTCACGGGCGTCACCAACGGCCTCATCGACTTCGTCGCGACCTCTTCGCAGACGGACACGGTGCAGGATCTGGCGAAGTCCACGTCCTACAACTACGTGAACCAGTACGGCCAGATCGTGGGCGGCTACGCCGCCAACGGTCGCCGCACGATCATGAAGACCTACCGTCAGTGCGCGCGCTTCAACGTCGCGGGCCCGGACGTTGGTCCCGACATGATGTTCGCGGACGACGACACCTACGCGAACATCGAGGCCGAGCTGGCCACCCGCGTTCGCACCGAGATCGTGCAGAAGGATGCGGACGAGAAGCTCGCCTCCCTCACCCTGCCGTACCTCGGCGGGACGCTGGTCGCGGCCCAGAACCTCGTGCTCACCGACTTCACGGGTGACGCGGTCAACGGCCTCATGTACCTCCTGACCTCCAGCGGGTTCGAGAAGATCGACTACAAGAAGTTCGACATCTCGAACTTCGAGGATCGGATCGCGAACCAGGACAACGTGGTTGCGAAGGCCCTCGGCCAGTTCGCCCTCGTTTGCCCCAACCTCGCGGTGCAGGGTGCGGTCACGGGCGGCGCGAACCCCTAAGACCGTACCAGAGCCGGGGGCGGAGACGCCCCCGGCGCTGTCCCCCTTCTACATCTTCCATTTGGAGTTCTCATGGCTCTCGCTTCTACCGGCCTTCCCTGCGCCCTCACCGACAACTCGGCGTCCGCCCGTACGCGCCTTGGCGATCTGTACGGCGTGTGGGATGCGACCTACGGACATCAGATCTGGCGCTACGTCCAGAACAAGTCTGGCAGCGACTTCACCCAAGGCCTTGGCGTCATGCAGGAGAACGGCACCGACCTCTATGAGGCGAACCTCTCCGGTGCTGCGACCCCGAACGCCCGTATGCTCGGTGTTGCCCAGCACACCATCACCAACGGGTACTACGGCTTCGTGCTCTGCGATGGTGTCGGCGTCTGCGTGTCGGACGGCTCCACCACCGCCAACACCGCGCAGAAGGCCGTGGCGAGCGGGCAGTTCTCGGATGGAACCATCGGCACCGACGAGCTTCCCGTCTACGCGCTCGAGACGGAGAGCCCGGCTGGCGCTGCTGGCAAGTTCAAGGCCATCATTCGCTGCCTGTAAGTGTAGGGGGGCCCCTGGGGTCTTCTCCGGACACTTCTGACATGCTCTCCGAGTCTACCTCGGGGCTTCCCTACCCGCCGACTGCGAGATGCGCTATGCTCCCGTGGTCGGCGGGTTCGTTTTCCGGGTAGGAGGGCGCGATGAACCTTGGAGAACTGAGGCAGAAAGTAGCGGACCTCCGCTCGCGCCACATCTCGGGGGAGACGTTTGCTACGGAGTTCCGCCGTTCGGTGGTTGCTCCGGCGCTCAAGCAGCTCTCCTCGGACGTTCCCGAGGCGTTCATCCCGGACGAGGAAACCATCGTCATCTACAAGGACTACACGTCCGCGTCGATGAACCGGAAGATTTCTGCGACGGCCGACCCGTACGTGTTGAACCTCGGCGTGGCGGCAGATCCGAGCGCGACCCCCATCGTCACGGATGGGACGTGGGACTGCGTGTACTACTTGGAGATCACACTCTCCAGCGGCGAGCTCGTGCGCCGCAGGTGCCGTGAGTTCTTCGTCGCAGGCAATCCTCCGCAGAATGCCTACGTCAGCATCGACCGTCCGTGGCCGAACAACACCGACACCAATCTTGAGTTCCGGCTGTACCAGCCGTACTTCTACACGCGCGACGACGTGACGGCGGTTGTGGACGGGCGGGTCTACGACTCCACGCAGCAGGTTCTGTTCACGGTGCCCGCTGGCGCGATGCGGATCTTTTGTCAAGAGGACTACAACGGGACGGTCGTTGGCCGTCCAGAGCGCCTGTCCCGCTGGGGGCACGAGCAGCTTCCCGCACCGAACCGCACGCCCACGGCGGCTGTGCCGAACCAAGACCCGCCCGTAGCGTGGCTGGGTCCGGAGCCGCCGGGCACGTTCAAGTACCGCTACACCTACGTGTGGGGCAAGAAGGACACGGACCTCGTGGCACCGGGCGGCAAGGAAGACCCGATGCTGGAGTCGAGTCCGTCTCCGGAGTCGAGCGCCGTGGTGATGGTCAATGCAGCCAACGCCGTCGTACTGACGAACTTGGTGAACATTGACTACATCCAGAACTTCGACTCGGCGTCTGCCCCGCTGCGGAACACGCACTCTGGTTGGCGGAAGCGCATCTACCGTGCTCGGTCGGCCATCGTGCCGACGGGCGGAATGCAGAACGACATCGAGTACCCGGAGGACGTGTACTTCTTCCTGGACGAGGTGGACGGCGCGGTGACGACGTACACCGACCGGGGCCAGGTCACGCCGGACTACAGCCGCCGCATGCCTGAGCCGCACGGGTACTTTCGCTGGGCGCTGCATCCGCACCAGAACGATGAGTACACGGTGGACTTCCGGGTGTATCGCCGGCCGGCGCCACTGCTGAACGACAACGACGCTCCGCAGGTGCATCCTGACTACGAGGACATGCTTCTGCTTCTGTGTCTCAAGTATGCGGCGATGCTGGACAAGCAGCCTGCGGAGGCGCAGGAGTACGAGCGTCAGTTCCTCGACAAGCTGGCGAAGTGGAGGGGCAAGGACGCAAACCCTTCCGCCGTGATCGTACCGGTTCCGTGGACCATGGTGGACTACAGCGACTGGTATCGGTACGGGCCGTTCAAGAGCGTCGTACCGTAGAGGAGAGCATGTCTGTCATCCAAGGCTACCCCCACAAGTTTCCGCGTCCGAACATCGGGGACATTTACCAGCGTGAGCAGCAGGACGGCCGCTGGGAGTACGGCCAGATCGTAGGCCTCCGCGAGACGAAGGTGAAGTCGGCTGATGGGTCGGAGCGGTCGGATTGGCTCGCGCACCTGTCGAACGGCTGGGTGGATTTCCGCGACATCATCCGCTCCGACACGCACTACTCCACGACGGAAGATTGGCATCCGGCCCCGGCCGGAATGGCTCTCCGTCTCAACGCCCTCGAGGCGCGCGTTGCCGCCCTCGAGTCGAGCGGGGGCTCGTCTGCTCCTGCTCGGCCGTCTCGCAGCGTGGGGTAGTCCATGCCTGGGGAGTCGATCAACGTCCCACTTCCAGCGGTCGAGAGCGGGCAGGTTTACGCCCCCGCCTCGCTCGCATGGCGCATCGAGAACCTCCAGCTCACGCCGGAGGGAACGCTGCGTTCGGTGCGCGGGCCGGCTCCCCTGATTCCCGACTACGGCTCGGGGTATCCGTACCCCGGCCGTGTGTTCGGCGTGTACCACGCTCGGCTGGACGGGGGCGCACGCGATGTGACCCTCATCCGGGCGGGCACCACGCTCTACGCGCAGGCTGGCTGGAACCGGGGTCTGGAGACGCTGGTGACGGGCCTGTCGTCCGACCCGGCTCCGAAGTATCCCGACGTGTTCGTTGAGGTAGGCAACAAGGTCATCTGGTCCAACGGCATCGACCAAGCGTACATTTACGACGGCTACGTCATCAAGCCGCTTGGGTTCGTGCAGGCCCCGAGCTCGTTCTCGACGCTGGGTCCGGCGCAGGGCGACAACCCGGTGTTCACGAACAAGAATGGCTACAGCCATCCGGGTCAGATCGGGCTCGTCGGAGACTTCTTCGACGTGCAGTCCGGCTCACTCTTGGAGGCGACCTGGAAGTACCAGGTGCAATTCGAGGACGTGTTTGGCGACAGGTCCGCGCTCTCGTCGTTCGCGCAGGTGACCACGCGCCAAGAGTTGTCGTCGGGGCTGTACTGGGCAAACTACGCCGACTATCCCAACGGTACGTCGAGTAACCTCGGGCTGCTCTCCGTCTCGCTGGACGACTTGACCCGGCAGTTCTGCCTGTCCGGGCTTCCGGCCGGACCCGATGGGACGGTCGCGCGCGTGCTGTATCGCACGGCGGCGAACGATCCGACGCCACGCTTTCTCTGTCGCATCCCCGACCGCTTCACCACGGTCTGGCCGGACAATGCCTCCGACGCGCTGCTGGGTGCGCCGGTCGAGGAGATCGTACCGACCCCGAAGTTCCACATCGCGTGCAGCTACCAAGGGCGGCTCGCGGTGTTCGACGGGCGCAAGGTGCGCCTGTCTGAGCCCGGCTTCCCCGGCACGTTCCCCGCGAACCTGTACATCGACATCGACGCGGACGGCTCCGAGCCTACGGCTCTGGCGAGCTTTGGGAACTTCCTGTACGCCTTCACCGAGCGCACGGTATTCCGCATCGAGTTCGACGCCGAGGGCCTGCGGAAGCAGCCCGTGCAGGGCGTGTCGGGCGCAGTCGGGCCGGCGACGGTCATCGCCACCGAGCTCGGCCAGCTCGTGTGGATGAGCAATCTCAACTGGTACGCCATGGGGCTGGACGAGCAGCCGGTAGCCATCGGGGACGCAGAGGCGCCGCTGTTCAAGCGGCTGAACCCGGCCGCCCTGTCGCGCGCGGTGGCTACGTTCAACACGCGCACCAAGGAGTACCTGTGCGCGGTCCCGCAGGCCGGCGCGTTCGGGAACACGTTGGTCATGGCATGGGACGGACGCGGCTGGCGTAGACAGCGCCTCGGCATCGCCGTCACCAGCATCTGCTCGACGCGGGACTGGCGTCAGTACGTGCTGGCGGCGGGTCGCGTGACCGGTACGTCCGAGAACAACGTGTGGGTGCTGGACCACGAGGTGTTCGGCTACACGCCCCCGACCAAGACCTACCGGTATCGGTCGGCGTGGATTCGGCGCGATCCCACGGGGCGCCTGCGCTTCAACCTCGACACGGTCTACATCGGCGTGGTCGAGGCCAGCAATCGCCCGGTGACGTGGGAGCTTTGGCGCGACGGCTCTCGCGACAGCTTGGTTTCCTCGGGAACGCTGGTGATGGTGGACCCCGCGACGACGGACTTGATGAACACCGTGGTCATCGGGACGGGGAAGTACCGCAACCCGCGCCTGACGTGGTTCAAGTTCGACGCGCGCCTCAAGGACGCGCAGAGCTTCGCGTTCGACCTGTCCTGCGACGAGCCTACGTACCTCAACCTGGCGAGCTTTACGTTCGACAGCCACATCACCGATGAGATGGGCGCACGAGTCTTCCGGTGAGATGCGTAGTCGATACGGAGACGACGGGTCTTCCGAGCGCGCAGTGGGCGCGCGTAGTCGAGCTGGCCGCGGTGATCGTGGACGACGTTGGCGTCGAGATCGCCGCGTTCCAGTCTTTGATCTACCCGGACATCCTGGACGAGCGATGCGACCGCGCGCTGGCGTACTGCGGTATCACGCGCGAGGACTTGAGCATCGCAGCCGCGGCGGATGTCGTCCGCGAGGACTTTCGCTTGTGGTGCGCGGAGATGAACGTCAGCGCCGTATGGGCGTACAACCGCAGCTTCGATGAGGGAATGTTGCTGCGTTCGGGGTTTGAGCTCCCGTGGGCGGGCTGCGTGATGCGCGAGGCTCGAGCCCGTATGCCGCGCCGTCCGAAAGACCCGCCCTTGATCGAGGCCGCTCGGCACTTCCTTGGGGAGGAGCCGGCACGAAGCCATCGAGCTCTTGACGACGCACGCACAGCGGCTCGGGTGTTAGCCGCCATGATGAGGGTAGACCATGCCGCACAGCTTTCCTCCCCGGCGTATCCGCGACGGTGAGCCTGTAGATCCCGATGTCTTCAACGAGACGTTCCAAGCCGTCGCCGGCAAGCTGTCGGGACGGTTGAACGAGCAGGACATCGACGCGGCTACGCTCAAGTCCAGCGTGGCCGTGGCAAGTGGCGCGTACTACGCCTGCCACCACCTCGTGCGCGCCTCAAACCCGAGGTGGGGGGACTGGCTGGACGCCGGGCCGACGGGCAGCGCCATCGCCCAGGTGTACGAGGGCGTGGACTGGCAGCGCATTCTTGATACGGCGAACGCCAACCCGGTCGAGGTGACGTTTACCTCGGGGGACGATCTAATCGTCATCTTCGCCCAGATGCAGCACGCCGGGTACGAGTACGGGGACGCGACCGTCGCGCCGAGCTTTGGTGACCCGCTCCGCATCCAGTATGCGCTGCGCGTAGACGGCATCCTGCTGGACGACACGGTGACGGGCGCGTTCTTCTTTCCGGACCCGCCGCCGCAGCAGTGGTATCGGGCAACGGCGGCGAGCTCTACGGCCGACTTCGACTACCGGCACATCCAGTACATCCAGAACACGGTCGGCATCAACAACGCCACGCACGGCAACCGATTGATTCGGGCCATGCCCGTATCGGCGGGCTCGCACACCGTGGAGGTCGTCGCGCGCCGGGTGCCGAGGAATAACTACAAGATCGACAACGACGGCGAGGGGGTCGAGGTCTACACCTACAACCGTCGCCTGTTCGTACTTCGCATCAAGGGGCAGAGCGGCTACGCGGGCGGGGTGCCGGACGTGACCGTGGCAGCGGTCGAGGACGGCCAGACGCTGACGCTCGGCAACGTGTTCACCAACAGCATCGAGTCGTTGCGGACTACGATCAACGCGCTGAACACGCAGCACATCGAGCGCGCCGCGCTTCGCAACGAGCATCTGCCTTCTTTGATTTACGGCGCGGATGTTGAAACCATCGCCCCGGCCTCGTCCGTTGCGGTGACGACCGTCTACCCCGGCTGGGGTGTGGACGGTGCGGGCTGGACGACGGCGAACAACGGAGCCGGCACGAACCTTGAGATTACCGGGCCGGCGGGAGGCTGGCGGCTTGACCAGAACCCCGGCACGCTGGTGGTGCTGGCGAACCTTCAGATCTGGAAAGTCTCGTGGACGACTACCACGAGCGTAACGGCCGAGGATGGGCGGTGCTTGGCGCTGGTATGCCTCGCGTTCACGAACCACCTCGGCACCAGAACGGTCATCGGACAGACCGAGGTGACGGTCAACGGGCACAATCCGAATCCGGTCGTCACCGGCATGGAGCCCATCGGGGACGATCTACCGCTGATGTGGGTCGTGGACTCGAGCACCTTGAGTGCGGACGACAAGCGCATCACGAAGATCGAGGTGCTCGTTTCGGGCTACGACGCGGCGAACTCCAACACGGACAGCGTCGAGGTCCGCACGCAGCGGGGTATGATCAGCGCCTTCGTCCTCAAGAACGTCTTCCCGTCGTAGGAGCAGGCATGCCGGACATCACTTTCGACTACGTGCCGACGACCGGAGCCGTCCTCCAGCCCGACAACTACAACAAGGACTTGTACCAGCAGACCGCTGGCCGGTCGCTGTTCGAGACGCTCAACGGCAACGTCACGTACCCGAACCTGGACGCCGCGTTCCAGGTGCAGTCGCACATCATCCGGCCGGGGCAGACCGGCATCGCGCGAAGCGACGGGCGCGTGTTCTCTGCGGACTACTTCTCCGACATCTGGTCGGGTCGGGACTCCAAGCCGTACACGCCCGTGGGCGGCGCGTGCATCACCCTGTACGTCCCCTACGACATGACCTTCGCGATGTTCAGCGCGAGCGTGTTCCTGACCGTCTGGCGGCAGTTCGGACCTCCTGACCCGAGCGCCGGTACGCCGTTCAATACGCGGCTCGCGTCCCCGAACGTGCTCATCCAGACGTTCATTGGCAACAACGACGGCGTCACGTACACGCGCCGTGAGCTGCCGCAGACGGTGTTCTTCGACTCAGGTGGAGCGCCCGTCGCGAATGTGGGGATGGTCGAGCAGTACACCTGCCACCACTACAACCTCGTCCACACGCGCGTGGCCGGCGGCGCGGGCCCGAACGCCCAGCTCACCAAGGGCTTCGCTACGTTCGGCCTCGCGGTGTTCGTCTCGCAGAACCGGAACGGGCAGGACACGAACGACGCGAACTACCGCATGGACTTGCGAATCGACGGTAGCAACGATGCCCGTCCGTCCTCGTACTACGCGGGCATTCACCGCGTGCGGACCTACGTCCGGAACGCCACCGTGATGGGTTTGCTCTGAAGGTCGTTACGCGGTAGTCTGGTTCCGACCAGAGGTTCGCATGGCGGAATCCATGACGCCGTTCGGAGCGGCAGCGGGAGCGATGGGCAGCCTGGCTGCGGCCGGCGCTCTTAGTGCGGGCGAGAGCTCCCCAGAAGTCGCGGCGCAGAAGATGCAGTTCGCCAAGGCGATGCAGCGCCTCCGCACGGGAGAGGGCTACGGCGCGACGAAGGCGCAGAAGGCGCAGGAGCGGGCCGAGGGTTCGATGCAGCTTTCCGCGCAGCTTGCCGCACAGCAGGCGGGTCTTCAGCGCGCACAGGCCGGCGACATGGTCAGCGGGGGCCAAGTAGCCGACATCGCGAAGGCGCAGGCAGGACAGGCCGCCGCCGGCACCGCACAGGTCGCGCGGGACGTGCAGGCTCGGTCGAATCTCTTGGCCCAGCAGCAGTACGCCGAGGACATCGGACGTATCGACGCCGAGGCCGCGCGTCGTCGCCAGATGGCGCAGCAGCAGGCGGGTCTTATTTCCGGTGCAGTACAGCAGTTCGCAGCCGCAGAGGTAACGCCGAGCGGTAAGCAGAACGGTGGTGGAAGTCCTGTGTATGGGACGCCGGCTAAGGGCGGGGGGGTTTAGCCATGGCGCGGACGTTCAGAGAGCAGAGCAAGCTTCAGAGCCAGAAGGCGGAAGAAGCTCGAGAGTTGAAGAAGTTCGCTTCTGAGCAGAAGCTGACGGAGATACAGACTCAGTCGGTTCTGGATGCGCTCGGCGCCCAGATTACCGAGTCGCGAAAGGAAGAGAGCAAGCTCTCGCAGCAGCGCGCAGAGCGCGCGTCCAAGGCTGGCCAGCTTGCGAGTCAGTACCTGCGCTCACAGACGGCGGGCACGGACGCGGCGCGTATTCGGGCGTTCGTTGATCTCTCCCGTGCCGCAAAGCGAGATCGAATCGACTTTGCGAAGGCTGCGTACACACCGGACCAGGCTTTGTTTCGTGGAATCCTGAACCAGATTCCCGAATACGAAAAGGGTTCTGTTTCAGGTTCCAGTGCAGAGATTGCCCGCCGTGCTTGGGCTGCGTATTTCAACGCGGTAGGCGCAGAAGGCGCAGACGTATTGGGCAATATCGAGGAGATGTACCGTAGGTTTGGTAATCCAAAGGGTTTGTTTTCCTCTGGCGAAGCGTTTTACGACCGCTCTCAGCGTATTCAGGACGTGCGAAATCGTGCTGAATCGAATGTGAAAGCCTTTGAAGCTGCCACCAAGGGGTTTTCGGATAGCTGGGAGCAGTTTCTTAGTGAGAATCCGGGTTTGGACCCGGAGTCCGAAGACACGATTCGTCAGTACATGAACGCAAAGCAGATCAGCGTTGACGAGTTGCCGGCTTCCGATCCTACGTTCAACAACTTCTTGCAGGGTGTGGCGAAGAATCCGGAAGAGAATCCGGCTTTCTTTGGCGACATCGACACGCGCGTGAAGGAACTGAAGGCGGAGCGCGAGGGCCTTCTGGGCGAGATGCGGAAGCCCATCGGCGTGAAGGGTGAGGAGCCGGTGCCCGTGGAGCCCGAGCTCACCGAGCGCGAGAAGCTCGTTGGGTGGCTTCAGCAGGAGGACACGCGCGACTGGGCCCAGTCGCACGGCTTCCGCCTGGGGACGGTGCGCGAGCCCACCGCCAAGGAGCTGGCGGACATCGAGGCAGGTAAGCTGCCGCGGGATTACCTCGTCAAGGGCATGGTCTACAACCCGTCTCCGGATGACATGCAGGCCGTTCGCTTTGCGGAGCGGCAGATGAAGATGAAGCCGCAGGAGGACGTGCTGTACCGTCTGGGCCTGCGTGGAGATCGAACCCGTCGTGGTACGGCGGAGATCACCGTAGACGAGACGCCCGCCGTAGAGGGGGCATCCCGATACAAGACAGAAGACGACAAAGAAGGGGTGCTGGTCCGTTTGGCGGACGGGTCGTATGCGGCTTCTACGGACGGGGACAACTGGTTTGAGCTTCCGCAGGCAGGTGGGGACGCAATCGTTTCTACCCAGAAGCTGGAACTGGCTCCGCCGCCAGATCCGCAGATGCTGCGAGGCCTTCGCTCCAAGACCTACACCGTCGAGGAGCAGGGCTGGATTTACGGTCGTGACCTCGGCACCGCTACGGGCATCGACCGCACGCCGGGTAGTCCGACGTTCGGTCAGCGCGTCAGCTTCCCGAAGGAGCGCGTGGTGTCGCGCGAGCGCATCGGCCTCGAGCGGGTTCGTCCTACGTTGGCCGAGAAGATGGACCTCCGGCTGGCGCAGCGCCGCGAGGCAGAGCGCCAGGCAGAGGAGCGGGAGTTGATCGGGCCCAAGGCGTCTCGCGCTGCTGTCCGCGAGCGGGCCGAGACGGCCAAGCGCATGCAGGAGCTCCCCGCCGCCGTTTCTACGGAGCCCGGAGAACTGTTGGAGGAGAAGGGCATCACCGGCCCCGTCGAGTCTCCGGCTCTTCAGAAGTTGGGGGTTTTGGAGGGTGAAGGGGTAAAGCCCGCTATGCGGAAGCCTGGCGAGATTCCGGCGACGATGATTCCGTCGTTTGCCAAGGCGCTGTCTCCAGAAGCGCCAGCACCTGAAGCGCCGGCCGAGCCTGCCCCAAAGCGCAGCGGAACACCCCCTCCCGAGGCTCTCCCCTCCGCCCTGCCGGAAGCCCCCGTTCAGGTCGAACAGATTCCGCAGACCCCGCAGGCGGCCGCGTTTCGTCGCAGGCGTTCGCTGGCGCCCGGCGCACCCGCGACGACGCCCGGAAGTCCTGTTATGGCTTGACCTCGTATTGAGGTCGAGCCATGGCGACTCCCGCGAAGAAGGCGTTCGATGAGATTATGAAGGCCGGAAAGCCGGCGCCTTCTACCATCGAAACGCCGACCCAAGCCGCCGAAACGCCGCCTCCCGCGCCGAAGCCGCTGGCCGCGCCGACGGCTGCTGCCCCGCCCGCTCCGCCCGCGCCGAAGCCGCCGGAGGCCCCCGCTCCGCCCGCGCCGAAGCCGCCACCCGCGGTAAAGGCCGCCGCTCCGAAGCCCCCGACACCTACGCCCCCGAAGCGCCAGAAGACCAAGGCTGCGCTACCCACGTTCCCTGGAGTACTTCCGGAGCCTACTCCGTCGTTGTCGCGTGCTACGGAGTTTCTACCCACTTCTACCGCGGCGTTGTCCGAGCAGCTTATCGAAGCTCCGTCGGTTGTCTTTGCTGCTGAAACGGGCAGGAAGAAGGCGGAGCCGCCTAAGCTTGGCCCTCCCGAGGCGTACGAGGTGGAGGCGTACGCCCGGCAGCGCATCACGGAGCTCGAGACGCTGCTTCAGCGGCCGAACAACACCTACGAGCAGGTGGAGGGCTTCTACAAGCAGCTCTCCGACAACTACCGCACACTCGGTAAGAAAGAGGAGTCCGAGTTCTTCAAGGGCGTGGCGCAGGAAGTGCGGGACGCTCCCCGTCTGTACACGGCCCCGAGCGTGGCGGAGAAGCCGCTCGGCCCTCTGACCCCGGAGGAGTTCAAGAAGCAACAGCTTGAGCGGAATCTGCCGCTTGATGAGCGAGCTCTACAGGCTGCGAGAACATACGAGGCACCGCGTCCGAGTGTCGTGGTAGCTCGCCCCGGTCTACAGGAAGTCTCCGTACTTCGAGATCTGCCGGAGATGCTTTTGCTACGCGAAGGCGCTGAGGACTTGGCTTCGCTCGGGAAGAGCATCTTCTTGGGCACATCGGCGGTCGTCACGCGGGTTCCGTACATCAACAGCGAGGGTGCGGAGCGGATCGCCGCGCGTGCGTTCAAGGAGAACGCGGACAAGAACCGTAAGGCGGCGGAAGCCGAGCAGCGCGCCGAGTGGGAGAAGCTCGAGGCGGCCGGCGTGCGAGATTCGGAGGAGGCGCGCAAGCTCTACGAAGAGGTCGTTCGGAAGGAGGCGGACGAGAAGACCGTCTTCTCGAACTACGTCAGTCGTCGTACACAAGACCTGTTGAACCTGTGGGAAGCGGACAAGGTTCGAGATCCCGAGGTGCTCAAGGACATGGAACGCCGCGCTCGGCTGCGGGCGCGTGCTGACCTTGTCTACTGGAGCACCGTGAGCGGTGGGCGCTTCGTTCCAGGCAGCGTGCTCGCGGGCGACGTGGCACGCGCACCCGCGAACCTGCTCGGCTTCACCCGCGAGGACATCGAGAAGTCGCGCGCGCCGAGCGCGGCAAAGAACGCGGCTATCGGTCTGCTCAACGCATGGGAGTCCGATACCGTGCGCTCGCTGCTGCCCCAGCGCCGTCTGATGGCGACGGGCCAGGTCGCACGCGCCGAGAGTGTTCCGGGCTGGTTGTTGAATGTGGCCTTGGGGATTCCGGACTACGCGGTCACGGCCTTTGTCCGCGCCACCCACGAGGAAGACCGGAAGGGGTTCTACCAAGACTTCATCAAGGCGGTGGATGAGCGGAAGGACGTGGTCACTTGGCGCCTGGAGCAAGATCCCGACCTGCAAGCCGACCTTCAGTCCGGGGACATCGACCGCGTACTGTCGGGTCTGGGGACGTTGAGTCCCTACATTTCGATGCTCATCCTGACGCCCTCGACCGCGGAGGTCGGGCTTGCTACTGCTCGGCCGTTGTCCAAGCCGATCCTCGCGTCTGCGAACGCGACGGGCATCGGCGCGCGGTTTGTCGGGCAGACGCCCTTGATCGCACGGCAGATCGTGGCGGCCCCGCGCGCAGATCGACTGAAGGTGGCGAACGCGGCTATTCGGGATGCGGCCTCGCGCGCGATGCAGCAGCAGGCATCGGTCATCGCGTCGGAGCCGCGCGCGGACGCGCTTCGCGCCATCGACCAGTACTCGAAGGAGCTCGCCCGTAACGGCGGCGATATCGAGGCGACCCTTGACTCGAAGAGGGTGGATGCGGCGACGAGGAAGCTGCTCCGAGATCAGATCCAGCTCGTGCTCTCGCAGGACGCGGACGTACAGAAGTTCCTCGAGCTGTCGGGCGGTTCCGCCAAGCCGCCACGCGCGGACCTCGAGAACGCCCCCATTCTCGGCGCGGGTACGGTGTCGGCGGATGACTTGGCCGCAGCGCAGCGTGGTCAGGAGAAGTACGCGCAGGCGTATCTGGACGCGGCTACCGAGGTGAGCCGGCAGTTCCTGGCTACCCCGACCGCGAAGCCCGTGGCGCCGCCCCCGGCCGGAGGCACGCCCCCGCCCCCTCCTGCGCCGACGGGGCCTGTGAGCACTACCCCGGTGCCCGCTGCGCCGACGCCACCGATGGCGCCCTCGATCCCCCCGGCGGCGGCCGCTCCTACGCCGGCCGCCGCTCCGTCCATCGGGGAGCCCACATTCACGGAAGTCTTTCCTGGCTCAAAGAAGGTCATGGACGCGGAGCGTCTTGCCTTTTACTCGGATGTTAGTGCGTCCTATCCGCCCTGGGTAGTTGCCGAGATCGGGGGAGAAGTAGCGGGAGCAGCCTACGTTGGTAGCGCAGGGGGCTCGTATAGGTTCGACATCATCGTCGCGCCGAAGGCACAAGGTACGGGCATTGGCGCACGTCTGTTGGACCAGGTGATCGCGGACTATCTTGATGCAGAAGCGGTGCGTCCCGGGCTCACGATCAGCGCGGAGGTCGTGTCGCCGTTGATGAAGCAGATGCTTGAGCGGCGTGGGTTCAAGGAGCGCGCACCTTTCGTTGATCGATATGGGCTGGACTTTCCCGTCGCTACTTCTCCTGAAGGGTTCCGCACCACGTTCATGGAGGCGACTTCCGCCGATCTCGCTCGTCCGTCAGTCGCGCCGCGTGCGGTAGACGAGCGCGCGGTGTTGCCAAGCGGGCCTGCGGCTGACGCCGATCTGCTGCGCCGCGCGGATGAGCTTTCGCAGCGCGCGACGGAGGAAAACGGCCGAGCACTTGATTTGTTGGCGCGGCAAATGCTTCCTTCAGGGCTTCCGACAGGGGACGCGCGCCTCATTGTATCTAAGCTGGTGGATGTAAACACACATCCTGCTTTTGAAGCTGCACGGCGCCTGGAGGACGAGGCCAGCACGCTTCGCAAACGCGCTATTTCAGAACCCAGTGCGCCGGCCGCTCCTACGCCGGCCGCCGCGCGCGTCCCCGCCGACGAGGCGCGCGACTTGATCGCCCAGATCGACGCGGGCGGTGCGGTGCCGGCGTTCATCTCCAAGAATCTGGAGCGTATCGCTCGCGACAACGGCGTTCAGATTCGCGGAGACATGACGCCTACGGATGTGATCGAAGCCCTGCGGAACAAGGTCGAAGCAGAGGCGCCGAAGGCAGCACCGGTCGTTACGCGCGAACAGTTGACGGAGGCGCGCGAAAAGGCGGAGGCAGCAGAAAAGGAGTTTTTTGCTGTAAGGAATAGCCTTGTAGAGCGGGCAAAGCGGGCGCTTGCGACCCAGACCGGCGAGCAAGCGCGCGCTCGGCTGGAAGCCGCATACGAAGCGTGGGCAGACGCAAGCAACGAATACGCTGACTTGAGGGGTGTGGGTGGCCCTACAGAGTTTCCGTCCATCGAGCGCGGAGCAGATGTTGTCCAGCGCCAGCGCATGCGACAGGCAGAGCTTCTGCTCGCGGAGTTGTCTGGCCGCGGCATCGCTACGGAGTGGGAGCAGGTACCCACCCAGTTCCGCGTGGATGCGCGGCGGCGCCTCACCAAGGCGCAGCAAAACTTGGCGAACAAGAAGATCACGGAGACTGATTTCATTGAGGAAGTCGGCCGGATAACGGAGGAGTTGACCATCAAGGCGGAGATTGAGCGTGCAAGGGCTGCGAGGGGTCGCGCACGCGGTGCCGACTGGGTGCGTTCTCGACTCTTGGCGGAGAAGGCGCGCGGCGCTCTGGATGAGACGGGCGTAGATCTGGCGGACTGGTTCATCCAGCAGAACCCGCGTTTGGCCGACGATTTGGCGATTTCTATTCGCGCCTCCGAGCAGGGCGGCGTGGCGGGTTTTTATGAGACGTTGGAGCGCCTGGCTACGCTGTTCAAGGAGCGCGGCGCTGAGCTGACCGCAACGCACGAGGTGTTGCACCACACCGAGCGGATGTTGCCTGAAGATCTCCAGAAGGCCATTCGGAAGGAATGGGGGGCCCGGCTCAAGAAGCAGATCAAGACGGCCAGCCCCGAGCAGCGCGAGCTTCTTCTGTCCATGCTGACGGGCACGGATACCGCGCGCGTGCAGAAGGCCTTCGAGGACGGCACGCTGCCGGGCGCGTACTACCAGTTCTCTAACCCGTCGGAGTTCTGGGCGGTCAACGCGAGCAACATTGTCGCCGGCCGATACGAGGCGTTCAAGGGTGGTCTGACCGCCAAGGCAAAGCGGTGGCTCACCGAGTTCGCGCAGAAGGTCAAGGGCTTCTTTGGTCTTTCGTCCGACGCGCCGCTCATCCGTGGGCTCAACGCGGTTCTCGCAGGTGACGGCACCTTCGTGTCGCAGCAGATGCTGGCCCAGGGTGACCTGTTCCGGTCTATTGAACCCACGCGCCCGTTGTCTCCGGTTTCGGATACCGCTCGGAACCACTATGCGTACGAGGGCGAGCCCGTGTACGGGCGCGGCTATGCGATCCGCCCGCCGATGCAGTTTGCAGTAGGCAAGCGCGCGCATCTTCTGTACTTGGCGCTGAAGCGAGAGGTGGAGGCCATCCGTAAGTACCTCGGGTCCGAGGTGTCGGAAGACTTCGCCAACCGCATGGCGAACGTGGACCACGTCGGTTCGGAGCTTCCGCTCTACGCCGACGGCGTCACCGACTCGCAGTTCTCCAAGTTCCGCGTCCGCGAAACGCCCGACAGCGTGCCGCAGACGTACGTCCAGAAGGACAAGGAGCCGGTGGAGCCCGTCCGCCCCGGCGCTGCGGAGAAGCTTCCTGTGCAGCGCGACTGGAATCCAGAGGTGACGTGGACGAAGGACGGAAACGACTTCTGGAACTGGGCGGATTCCGTAGCAGCCGCACACCCGGAACTTCCTCGTGCGCGGTCGCTGAACGACTACTTGTCGTCCCTACTGCCGTGGTCCGATCCGCTGGCCAAGCCGGAAGACGTAGACATCATCCGACTTGAAGACATCGTGTTCGTAGATGACCCGGAGCTCTCCAAGGTAGTCGGGGAACACTCGCAGCCTGTCGGGATGAGTGGCGCCCCGCGCGTTGCGGAGACGGGTGGCTTCACCGCAATCGTGGTCGGCTTCAAGGACGGCAAGCCCTTGGTGCAACCGCTACAGTGGCGAGGCGGCGCGATAGAGCCGGCGGGCGCTATGCCTGGGCGGTTCAGTCCGGTGAAGGAGCCCGTGCTGGCCAACCCGGAGACGCTTCTCTACAAGGAGCGCGGTCGGTCGTTTGGTGAAGCAGAGCGCCGCCCGCTGACGGATGCTGAGTGGAAGGACATCCGCGCTCGAGAGAAGAGCGTCGGCACGAAGAATGGGGCGCTCTCGCTGCGCTACAAGAACACGGATCGTTTCATCAAGCTGGCGCCGCCGACGCGCCCGGCGCCCGGCGACTTCAACATCAACCCCGACGCGGCACGGAACTACTTCTCCGACCTCGACATCGAGGCCGTTCGCGCCTCCATTGAGGATGCTGCGCGCGTCGAGGTGCCGGCGCCCACGCGCGCTGAGGTGCCGGCGCCTACGCGCGCCGAGGTGCCGGAGGAAGTGGTCGAGGCCGTCCTCCGAAACAAAGACCCGGAGGAGGTGGCGCAGATCGGTGCGCCCGAGGACAAGCCGCTCGAGGTTCCGGAAGAGCAGGTTTCGCAGCTCGCGGAACAGCTCTCTGTCGAGCCGGATGCAGAGGCTTTCGGGGTTCCGCCGGAGGCACGCGCCACATTCGATTCGGACGCGGTGTCTCAGATCTTGCCGCCCAGCCTGCGCCCCGTAACGCCCGTAGACCGGCGCAAGCGCGCGATTGAGTGGCTGCGCGCGTTCGGAACCCCGGTGATGGAGGGTGTGCCCCCTGTGCGCCCCGCCGCTCTGCCCCCGACCGGTGCCGTTCCGCCCGTGCGCCCGGTCGCCCCGGCGGCGCCCGGCGTGCCACCCGTGCGCCCGGCCGCTCCGCCGCCGGCACCTCCCCCCGCAGCGGCCGCTCCGCCCCCGGCACCACCCCCCCCGACACCCCCCCCCCCAGCGGCTGTCCCGCCGGCCGCTCCGCCCCCGGCACCACCACCTGCGGCGGCTGTCCCGCCGGCCATGCAGCCGCTGTTCCCGTCCGTCGAGGTCATCGGGCAAGACCTGGCCTCCGCGCGTCGGACGCTTGAGCTTGCGGCCAAGCGGTCTATGCTTGGAAGCCTCGGCTATACGTGGCGCCGGCTGAAGGACTACGTGCTGCCTGCGAATGAGAGCCAGCTCGCCAGCCTGAGCGATGCGTGGCGCGAAGTAGCCGAGGGTTTCGAGGGGACCATGCAGGGCGCCGCGGAAGACTTGGCGCACGCGGGTATCAACATCGACATCGCGACGGATGCCCCGAACACGTACGCGATGGACGTGGCGAAGAACTTCTCGCCGTCCGTCCGTGCGGCGCTTCGCAACAAGCACGCCGAACCCTCGGCACTCCGTCGTATTGCGACGGCGTACCTGCGGAACATCCAGTACTTGGCGCCCGCAGATATGAAGGGTCTGCATCGCATCGTCGCGGAATGGGCGCTGGGCGAGGATGACATCGGGGTGCTTTCGCAGCGCCTGTTCGAGGTGTCTGGGCGCCTCGTAGAAGCGAACCCTGCGCTGACGCGCGCGCGGCAGGACGGGGACGTGCAGTTCTCCGCGGCTCTCGCGTTGCAGGGCGCGTGGTACGACGAGATCGGGAAGGCCTCCATGCGCGGTCTGACGTGGACGCGCGAGCAGGCCAAGGACATCAACGGCTACCTATACGGCACGCTCGACCCCAAAGACCCGAACGGTAGCGCGGCTGCCGCTCGTGCGCGGCGCCACGTCGCGGGGCTTTTGATCCCCGAGGCCTATCGCCCGCCACTTCGCAGCGTGATGGACTTCTTGCCGCAGCAGCCGAAGGGCCCGGCGTTCGAGCCTGTTACGTCTGCGTTCGGAACAGCCGGGGTGCGGCCCACGAACCTCGACATCCCGGATAACGTGGACGAGATGCGCGTCCGCGATGCGGCGGTGGACGAGCTCGCCGCGCTGATGGAACAGTTCGAGGCGCTGACGGAGTCGAACGTATACATCCCGCGCGCGGTGCGGAACGCTTTCGCTCGCGCGATGGACCAGGTGGCCGAGGCGGCTCGTGCTTCTGACGACAGTTGGAAAGCCGGAGCGGGGGGTGCCTTCGCGTACTACAAGCAGATCGTGGTCCTCGGAGCGGGGCCGTTCCCGAGGTCGAGCCAGTTTACTACGGACTTTTACTCGGAGATCTGCAACGTAAACGACGCCGTCGGACCCCTCGCCGCCGCGCGTGTCGCTCGTCGTTCGATGATGGCGTACCTTCTGGGACAGCCGCTTGTTTCCCTCGGCACGCTGATGGGAGACGTTCTCCGAAGCGTGTTGAACGGCAACACGCGACGGGGCCAGACGGCGCGCGATTTCATTACGGCCACGAGCTGGACGCGAGAGATCGACGCGATGTTTACCGGAGATCCAGCGGTCATCATCGACACGCCGGGCTTCCGTGGGCCAGCGAGCGAGGTCCGCAAGGCCGCCATCGGTGCCGGCGTGTTCGAGTCCTTCTGGGCTCGGTCGCTACCGGACGTGGCGCTCTCCGTGGCGCGCGTGACGTACGGCAATCCGGTCGCGAAGTTCGCGCGGCAGGTGTACGAGGGTTTCCGGCAGAACTTGCAGGACAACTCCAACCTGTTCGCCACTCGCCGCCGCTTGGCGGTCGCCTACACGCTGATGGAGAGTGGTGTTCCGCTCCGCGAAGCCATGCGGATGACGACGGACATCGCGGGTAACTTCGCGGGGGAGCTCCACCCCATCGACCAGATGTACACGCAGTATGCGTTCCCCTTCTGGTCGTACCGCAAG
The DNA here is from genome assembly GCA_040397825.1 of Opitutaceae bacterium. Lineage (GTDB taxonomy): Bacteria > Verrucomicrobiota > Verrucomicrobiia > Opitutales > Opitutaceae > ER46. The sequence continues at coordinate 6,828 of JBBAVH010000041.1, read as the reverse complement.
TTCGCCGCGCGTCGGGCTCTGAAGACCATCTCGTCGGGTGCCCGGTGGTTCCGTATTCGGTACAAGACCGCAGAGCAGCTTTCCGACATCGCGACGTGGGTGCTGGACGGCTCCGACGAGTTCGGCTTCCACCCGGACGGCATGTCCGAGGAGTTCGATCCCGAGGACATGGCGAACCTGCGCGACCGTCTGGCCGCAGAGAACCCGCAGATGGGCCGCGACTCGTCCGAGTTCGGTCAGCTCGTGGAGAACACCGCCGAGGAACTCTACCTGGCGGGTGCGCCAAACGCGCCGCGCAAGGCCATCACGCGCTACCAGCAGATGATCGCGCGCTATCGCGCGATTGGCGAAGAGCGCGGGTATGCCGAGGCGCGGCTCGCCGTAGATCGAGACATGCAGCAGACGGGCGCTGTTCCGACGGACGCCCGCGTGCTGTTCGCCTACTACGCTCCGAACCCCAGCAACGACATGCTGCCGCTCTGGGCGGACGACCGCACGGCTGTTGCTTTGCAGGAGGCCCGTACCCAGAAGACCATGTCATGGTACAGGGCGTTCGGCGCGGCGCCGCGCGCAGATCAAGTCCGGCTGGCGATGCTGCCGCAAGACCCGGTGGTGGGTGGACTCACCGATGTCGCCGCGATTAGCGGCATCGCGAGCAGCGTGGCGTGGCTGGCGTACCATTCTGGCGCTGCGCTCGTGTCTTCCGATCAAGTCGAGAAGTTCCCGGCTGGTTCGTTCTCGTCGGACATTTTCGCGCAGGGCATCGAGACACCGGCCATTCAGCTCGGCATGCGCTTGGCCGGCGCGCCCACGGAAGACCAGGGCCCGATGTACGTGCCGAGCAGCATCGGCCCGTTCCTCCGCGACCTCGGCCTCGCGGAGCGAGACGTGGTGGATGTGCGCGGTGCCGATATCCTGCAAGGTCCGGAAACGCTGCGGGGCTTCAAGTGGTCCATTCCGCGCAGCACCGCCAACGTGCTGTACGTGCTGCGGCCTGTCGGAGCTCCGGTCTTCACGCTCGTGACGGGCGCCACCTTGGCAGAGCGGATGGTAGGAAACCCGCGCTACGTAGGTCCGCAGGACTTCAACGACCGGTTCGCGGCACTCGCGGAGTTCAGCAGCGGCTTGCGGATGTACGAGTTCTCCCCGACGGCGGAGTCTCTGTTCGCGCAGAAAGAAGTCGAGAAGAAGGTCGAACAGTACGTGGGTCTGCTGCCTTCCGAGCAGCGCCGGCCGATTCAGTCGGGCGAACAGGTCATCGAGCGCGACGTGCGCGCGTTCCAGAATCTCCCCGCCGAAGAACAGCGCCGTCTCGTGCAGCTCGACGTAGCCAACCTGCTGGCCGGAAAAAGCGAGAGCCTGCGCGGAACGGTGGCGCTCCGGGCCTTCCTCATCCAGACGGGCTCGAGCCCCGAGGACGTGTACGCCATGAACGATGCGGCCGTGCGGGGCGTGGCGAAGACCCGCGCATCCGGCCAGGATGTTCAGCGCGCTATTGCAGCACCATCCGTTACGCGGTAGTCTCTTACCGCTCCATCAACTGTCTCTGAATCGAGGCGTAAAACGCCACCAGGAGGGCTCACATGGCCGGTCCCATCGGAACCAAGGATCTCGCGTACCAGGCGGTCGAGCCCTACCAGGAGGGCCTCACCGTCAAGAACACCTCGGGCGGCTCCCTCGCGGTGGGCGACCTCGTCTACGTGAGCGGCACCACGACCTCCCCGGCGACCGGCACCGACCCGGTGGCGACCGTGGCGAAGGCCGACGCGGATGCGGCCGGCGCGGCCAAGACCGCGACCTACGTGGTCACCAAGGCGATGGCGAGCAACGCATTCGGCAAGGTCGGCAAGTACCTCGTCGCGCGCGGCGTCAACACGAGCTCCTACACCACCGTGGGCGACCCGGTGTATCTGAGCACCACGGCCGGCGCGTCCACCCCGACTGTCCCGACGCTCGGGAACGTGCAGATCGTGGGCTACGTGGCGGTCAAGTCGGCCACGGTCGGCATCATCGTCTACAACCTCACGTCGAACCCGGTGGTGGCTGAGGGCAACCTCGCCGGCTCGAGCTTCGCCAACACCACGGTCGGCGCGGCCGTCACGCCGGGCGGGGCTTCTCGTGCGCTGAGCGCCGCCGAGTTCGGTGCGCCCGTCCGTTTCGTGCTCCAGGTTGCGGATGCGGCCAGCGGGAACGCGGACTTTACCGGCGTTCCGTACAAGGTGCTCATCACGGGCGTCAGCTACATCAAGACGGGCGGTGCGGGGAATGCCGGCAACAGCATCACGCTGCACAACGGCATCACCGGCAACGCCATCACGGACGGCCTGAACAACGCCGCCGATACGGGGACCGACTACGCGGCGACCCTGGATGATGCGTTCACGACGGTCGCGGCCGGAGCTACGCTCCGCGCTGTGACGGTTCGGGCGGGCGGCAACAACGCGGCAATCCTGGTCGTTGACGCGATCCGGGTGGCCTAATGGGCGCGTCGATGGTCTACCCGGCACTGGCGACAGTGCCGCCGGCTGGGCCTAACAGCCCGGCGCTGTTCATCTCGACCTCCGCGACGGTCGATGCCGGCACGGTGTTCGATATTGATTTCGGTAGGCCCTTCGTCAAGGTGGGGCTGGTCCGTTTCAAGATCAAGCACGTCGCCGGCTCGGCCGCGAGCTTCACGCCGCTCATCTTCTCGGAGTCCGGCGTGGGCACTGCGGGCGACATCAGCCAGGAGTACGCGGGTTCCACCACGCTGGTGGCGAACCTGTTCGACCCCCAGCTCGCGGACGCGCCGGTCGTCATGCAGGCGGACGAGAACGGGAAGCTGTACTTCTTCCCTGGACCGAACGCGGGCGCCGACAACCAGTTCGAGTACGCGCTTCGCTTCCTCGTCTACGGGTAGGAGGGCGGCATGCCTGTCTCCGGCCAGACTTCGTCTCCGGTTCCTCCGGCTACGGGCGCGGGCAACCCTGCCGGTAGCGATACGCAGGTTCAGTTCAACGACGGCGGCACCGCGTTCGGCGCCGACGCCGGACTGGTCTACAACAAGACCACCGACACGCTGACCGTCGGCAAGAAGCTGCTCATCGCGGCCGGGACCGCCACGGCCTCGACGCCCGTACTGGACCTGTCGCAGACGTGGAACAACGGCGCTGTCTCGTTCACCGGCATGGTGCTCAACATCACCGATACGGCGAGCCAAGCTGTTTCGTACAGCCTCAATGTGCAGCTCGGTGGTGCGATGCGGTTCAGCGTCCGGAAGGACGGCGTGGTGTACGTCCACACCGCCGTCAATCTGAACGGAACGAACCTGTGGTCGAACGGCAACGAGCCGTACATGAGCAACGCGACGGGCAACGTCAACAAGTTCAACAGCGGCGGCGGGCTCCTCAGCGCCGGGAACGGCACGTTCGGCTTCAGCAGCAACGCGACCAGCGCCCTCGTGGCGGCGGACGTATCCCTCTTCCGCGATGCGGCGAGCACGCTGGCGCAGCGCGTCGGTACGGCCGCGCAGACCTTCCGGGTCTACAACACGTACACCGACGCGAGCAACTACGAGCGCGCATCGCTCGGGTGGGTCGGCAACGTCTTTACCATCCAGGCCGAAAACGCCGGGACGGGCAGCAACCGGGGCGTAAGCGTTATCGGAAAGGCCAACGTCATCGTCTCCAGTACGGCTGGGACTGTCCAGCTCCAGACCACCGGAAGTGCTCGGTGGACTGTAGATGCCAACGGGCATTTTATGGGCTCGACGGACAACCTCTACGACATCGGCGGGGCTACGGCGACTCGCCCGCGTAGCGTCTACGCAGGGACGCGGATCCTCGCGACGGGGAGCACGGCGGTCATCGGCTACGGGACCGGTGCGGGTGGTGCCGTCACGCAGACGATCAGCCGCACCACGGGCGTGACGCTGGACAAGGCGGCGGGGGCCATTACGCTCGTCTCTGCTGCCGGCTCTGCTACGTGGCAGTCGTTCACGGTCACGAACAACACGGTTGTCGCGACCGATACGGTGGTCGTCAACCAGAAGTCGGGGACCGACCTCTACATGATCCACGTTACTGCCGTTGGGGCAGGGTCGTTTCGCATCACCTTCGCGACTACGGGCGGGACAACGACCGAGCAGCCCGTGTTCAACTTCGCCGTCATCAAGTCTGTTGCCGCATAAGGAGCCACCATGGCCGATATTTCCATGTCCATCGGCGGAAACGCCGTCTCCTTCACCGTCGCGGACGCGGATGTGGCGCGCATCCTCGCGGCGTATTCGGCGCTGTTCACGAAGCCCGGCGACGATGGAGCGCCCGTCGTTCCGAGCGCGCAAGAGACGGTCGTTGAGATCGGGAAGTCGGTGATCGCCGGCCTCGCGAGCAACGCCATCCGGTACGAGCAGGAGCAGGCGGCGAAGGCCGCCGCAGAGGCCGTGCCCGCCATCGACGCCACGCTGAAGGGCGCGTGATGCCTGCCCCGGCGCCGCTGCCTGACGGGCTGTCTCCTCTGGAGAAGGCCTTGATCGACACGCTCCAGAACCTGCACGCAGACACCATCAAGGAGCTGCGGATCTTCAGGTGGCAGACGCTCGGGCTGATCGTGTTCCTCGTCGCCATCGTGGCGGCGATGAAGGGCATCGATCCTACGGTGCCTGCCTCTGCGGTGCCGGCGGTTCTCGGTGGACCCGTCGCCCCTTAGTCCCTGCTTCGTCCGGGCCGGCGAGGTCGCGGAGATGCTCGGCGGCGGGTACTTCGAGGTGCCCAGCGGCACCATCTGCCCGCTCGCGGAGATGGGCTGGGAAGAAGGATCCGCCTTTCGATTCCACTACGATTCCGAGGAGGCTCCGATGCCTGAAGTTGAACCTGCTGCTCCTGTGATCGCGGAGCCTTCTCCTTCTCTTGCGGCACCCATCGAGGCTGCGGCCCCGGTCGAGGCGCCCGTAGCTCCTGTCGCGCCCGCCCCCGCCGCTCCGGTGGCCGAGGCGCAGACGCTGGCTCCTGACCCGACGACGGCCGCGAGCGAGCTCCAGGGCCTCGTCGGCGCGGCTGGCGGGGATTCCATGCTCGCTATCGTCCTCGCGCTCGTGGCGGTGCTGGGCGGCGGTGCGGCGTGGAAGTTCTACAACCAGAAGAGCGCGCAGACGCACGAGCTAAAGCTGAAGGAGCTCGAGCTGAAGTCGCAGACGCCGAGCCAGAGCCCGCCGCCGTGCATCGTCAAGCATGGTGAGCTGGACGCCAAGGTCGCAGCCGTCGAAGCCAAGCTCGGGAAGGTCGAGAGCAAGACGGCCGGGATGTCGGTGGACGGTCCCAGCTCGGACGAGCTGGACGAGCGCCTCGTGAAGCTGGAGCGCGCGGTGAAGGCCATTACGGCGAAGAAGGCGGTGACCAAGTGACCGCGCCCGTCGCCCTCGTCTCCGTCGATCCGTGCATCGCCTCGAGCTATGATCGCGCCGGGAAGACCGGCGGGCCGCGCGCGAACCTGACGCCGCTCGCCAAGCTCGGGAAGGCCGGGATCGCGCATCCCGAGACGGCGCCCGCCCTCCTCGCGCTGCACCAGGCGGTCACCGCTCGAGGTGGCGACCTCCGCATCACCGAGTGCCATCGCGATGTGGGCGTGCAGCGTGCAGCGCGGGCCAAGTACGAGAAGTGGGTAGCCGCTGGGAAGCCGAGGCCGGGCACGCCGGGGTTTGATGCCGCGACGATGAAAGCCGCCGTCGTGGCGCAGCCAGGCCGCAGCGGGCACAACGCCGGCCGCAGCATCGACGTTCACCTCGGCGCGCTCGCCTTCCCGGTGCCCGCCGACAAGCAGCTCGACGTACTGTGGGAGTGTGCGCTTCCACTCGGCTGGAAGCCGATCATCCGCACGGCGGACGAATCGGCCTCCGAAGCGTGGCATCTGGACTACCCCGGCGAGCTCGCGGGCGTGATGTCGCGCCTCGGGTACGAGCAATGGGCGCTCTGCGGTGCGATCCTCGTCGGGCACGGCGACCTCGTCACGTTCGCCGCCGCGGTGCAGGCCATGCTCTCTCGCGCCGGGTACGACCTCGGCAAGATCGACGGCATCGCCGGGCTCAAGACGAACCAGGCGCTCGCCCAGGCGCTGGGCGTCGATGTCGCGCGCGTACCGGCGATCCTCTCGACGCAGGACACCTCGATCTACGCTAAGCTGCTCGCACTCCCGGTAAAATGATGCCCGTCACCAGCCAGACTCGCTACCCTGCCGTTCCGGCTCTGCCGAACATCACGGTGGGGTCGCCCTCGTCTGGCTTTGGTGAGGTGCAGTCCATCAGTCCGACGCCGACCAGCCAGGTGGCGTTCGTCTACACGCTCAACCCGCTTCTCGTAACGTCGGACGTGTACGGCACGGGCGCGAGCGTGACGACCGTCAACGGCGAAGCGACGATGGCGAGTGGCACCTCGACGGACGGCTATGCGCGTCTGACTAGCAAGAAGGTCGCCAAGTACCGTGCGGGGCAGGCCACGCTGGCGCGCTGGACGGCGCGGTTCGCCACGGGGTCGTCGGGGAACCGACAGATGGCGGGCCTGTACAACATCGAGTCGGGCTATCAGATCGGGTACGACGGCGCCCAGTTCGGCATCTTGTACACCGAGTCCGCGACGGTCGAGGTGCAGACCCTGACCATCACGACCAAGGCGAGCAGCGCCACGAACGTGACCATCACGCTTGACGCGGGTACGCCGGTCACGGTGCCGGTGACGAACGGGGCGAACACCAGCGTGACGGCAGCGGAGATCGCAGCCGGCAACTACGCCAACGCGGCGGGTGGATGGGACGCGGAGGCTGTCGGCAACGTCGTCTACTTCACGCGCAAGACGGCTG
>JBBAVH010000040.1:0-31588 GCA_040397825.1 Opitutaceae bacterium | reverse complement strand
GGCGACGCCATCCTCGAGTGCGTCGACGCCGATCTCGACCTCGCCGTCGCCATCACCGAGGGCATTCCGATCCGCGACATGGTGCGCGTGAAGCGCGCCATGGCCGGCCGTCGCACGCGGCTCGTGGGACCCAACTGCCCCGGCCTCGTCACGCCCGGCACCGGAGAGGGCTCCAAGGGCGGCTGCCGCATCGGCATCGCCCCGGGTTACATCCACCGCAAGGGCCACGTCGGCGTTGTCTCCCGTTCCGGCACCCTCACCTACGAGGCCGTCTACCAGCTCACCTCCCGCCATATCGGCCAGACGACTTGCGTCGGCATCGGCGGCGACCCCGTCAACGGCACGTCGCACCTCGATGTCGTCAAGTTGTTCAACGACGACCCCGAGACCCATGGCATCATCATGATCGGCGAGATCGGCGGCAGCGCCGAGGTCGAGGCCGCTCGCTGGATCAAGGACAACTGCAAGAAGCCGGTCGCCGGCTTCATCGCCGGCGCCACCGCCCCCGCGGGCCGCCGCATGGGTCACGCCGGAGCCGTCATCGGCGGAGCCGAGGACACCGCCGCCGCCAAGATCGCGATCTTCCGCGAGTGCGGCATCGAGGTCGCCGCCACGCCCAGCGACATGGCCGAGGCCCTGCTCCGCGCCGCCAAGTCCAAGGGCGTCACGCTCAGCTGAGCAGGCCAACGGGTTGAGGCGCGAAGGGCGGGCGTCGGCCCGCCCTTTTTCATTTCTCAGCGAAGGGCCGATCAGGCCGCAGGCGCCGCCGCGCCATCGGCCGCCTTCCAGAGATAAAGCGTCGCCAGCGTGCGGTGCGGGGCCCAGCGCTCGCCATGCCTCGCCAGCGCCTTCGGCTCGGGCAGGGAGCGGCGCCCGTGGGAGAGCTGAAACCCACGCCGCACGCCGAGGTCATGCACGGGAAGCACGTCCGGACGGCCGAGGTTGAAGATCAGAAACATCTCCACCGTCCAGCGGCCGACCCCCTTCAGACCTGTCAGCGTTTCGATGATCGCCTCGTCGTCCATCCGGCCGCACTCGCGCAGCGTCGGCAGCGTGCCCTCGAGCGCCGCCTGCGCCAAGCCGCGGATATAAGTCACCTTCTGGCCGGATAACCCGACCGCGCGCAGGTGAGCGTCGGTCGCCGCGGCCACCGTCTCCGGCGCGGGAAATACTCCGTCTCCGACGCGCTCCTCGAAGCGCCCCGCGATCGTCGCGGCCGCCTTGCCGCTGAGCTGCTGGTGGATCACCGCCCGCACCAACGACTCGTAGGGCGCGAGCCGGCGCGGACGCAGGGTCAAGGTCCCGATCCGCCGGATCACCGGGGCGAGCGCCGAATCCTTGGAGAGCACAGACGGGACTTTCTTGGCCATCCCGCATGGGAGCCGTCCGCGGCTGGGCCGGCAACACCGCCCTCGGATCGGGCCCCGTAGGCGACGACGATCACCCCGATTTCGGGGCTTGGCGGCCATCGCGCCGTCCGCCCCGCGCGCGATCGTCGCAGCCGCCCCAAGCCCCACTCCCGGCGGCCGGGCAACATCACGAAAACAACCCACATGAAAAAGAAACTGATCCCCGCGGCCCTCGCCGCCTTCCTAAGCCTTGCCGCCGTCGCCACCGCGGCCGACAAGACCGCCCCGAAGCTCACCTTCGGCGGGGTCGACTCCGACCACGACGGCCGGATCTCGCTCCGGGAATTCGGCGCGGCGCAGAAGCCCGCCCTCGACGCTACCGCCGCGAAGGCGAAGTTCGCCGAGCTCGACAAGAACAAGGACGGCTACCTGTCCCACGAGGAGTTCACCCCGAAGCGGAAGCCGCGGACCAAGAAGGAAACCGCCTCCCGCTGAGATCCCGCGGATCCGAACAAGGGCGGCTCCCACCCGGGGCCGCCCTTTGCGTTGGTTCAACCGTACTCAACGCTTGAAGCCCGCGCAGGCCCGGGGCCCCATTCCGCATGGCCACGACCCCGACGCCCCGGCTCCTGCTTTTCATCTCCTCATTGATCGCCTGCCATCTCATGCCGGCCGCGGTTCCCGCCGAGGGCTCGATCGAGGGAAGGGTCCTCAACGTCCGCACCGGGGGCTACCTGGGCAACGCGAGAGTCACCCTCGGCGACGGCACCCTCGAGGCGTTCACCGATGCCGACGGCCGGTTCCGTTTTCCGCGGGTGCCTGCCGGCTCCGTCGAGGTGCGAGCGGTCTTCACCGGCCTGACGCCGGGCCAAGCCACCGCATCCGTGCGCGCCGGCGAGGTGATCACGCTGGAATTGGCGCTCGAGCAAGGCTCCGCAGGGAGCGGCACCGTGCGCCTTTCGGAATTCATCGTCGGCGCCTCCCGCGAAATGGACGCCGCCGCCCTCGCGATCAACGACCAGAAGTACTCGGCAAACGTCCGCCAGGTGGTTTCCACGGAGGAGTTCGGCCACGTGGCGGAGGGCAACGTGGGCGAATTCGTGAAGTTCCTCCCGGGCGTTACGGTCGAATACGGCGGCGGCTACGCGCGCGGAATCGTGGTCGACGGAGTGCCCTCGAATTACACGCCGATCACGGTCGACGGCTTCAGCCTCGCCAGCACGGGCGGACCCAACAGCACGAACCGCTCCGTCCAGGTCGACATGGCCTCGATCAACAGCGTATCGCGCGTGGAGATCGCGTTCTCGCCTACACCGGAGTCGATGGGCTCCGCGCTGGCCGGCTCCGTCAACCTCGTCCCGCGCAGCTCCTTCGAACGGGTCCGTCCCCAGCTGCAGCTCACGACCTCGCTCGTGATGCGGGACAACGCGCGCGATTTCCATCGGACCCCCGGGCCGCGCGAGGCCCTGACCCGCAAGGCGCACCCGAGCCTCGACTTCACCTACGTGCGCCCGGTGTCACCGCGCTTCGGCTTCTCCCTGTCCGGCGGCACCGCCCGGCAGTACACAGCCGAGGACTTCACCCAGAACACGTGGCGCGGCGTCAACGTCGCCACCAACGGGATCGCTTTTCCCCATACCACGCCCGAGCGACCCTACCTTTCCACCTACGTAGTACGAGATGCGCCGAAGGACACCATCCGCCGCTCGCTCTCCGCCACGGTCGACTTCCGGCTAACGCCCCGTGACCGCTTCGCGTTCTCCTTCCAATTCTTCTCCTTCAATGCCGACACCACCAACCGGCAGATGACCATCAACGTGAACCGGGTGGGCGCGTCTGATTTCGGAACGACCTTCACCCGAGGCGCCCTGGGAGCGGGGGATCTCACGCTCGCCCAGGGCGGCCGCGACCGCATCAACCGCACCTGGATGCCCTCCCTGACCTGGCGGCATGACGGCCCGATCTGGAAGATGGAGGCGGGGATGGGTCTATCCAAGGGCTCGGACCGGGTGCGCGACATCGACCGCGGCTTCTTCAACAACACCCAGGTGCGAAGGACGGGCGTCACGGTCGCTTTCGAGGACGTCCAGTACCTACGACCCGGCCGGATCGTGGTGACCGACGCGGCAGGCTCCCCCGTGGACCCCTTCCGTCTCTCATCCTATGCCTACACGCAGTCAAACAGCGTCCAGAGCAACACGATCGACGTCCGCCGCAGCGCGTACGGCAACGTCCAGCGCGTTCTCGCCGGTGCCCTGCCGCTCAGCCTGAAGGCGGGCTTCGACCTCCGCGATTGGAGCCGGGACCTGCGGGGCGGAACACGCGTGTTCGCCTTCCTCGGGGCCGACGGCCGCGGCAGCACGGCCCCCGCGGGAGGCGACGACGCAGCCCTACCCTACCTGGACCCGGCATTTTCCCAGCGCATTCTGCCGTTTGGCCACCCGGCGGCCCAATGGACGAGCAACGAGAAGCTCTGGCGTCTCTATCAGGCGAATCCGACCTACTTCAGCCTCAACCCCGACGGCGACTACCGTTCCGCCGTCAGCCTTTCCAAATACGTCGTGGAGCGCGTCACCTCGGCATATGTTCGCGGCGACCTCGTGGGTCTCGGGCGACGGCTGAGGCTGGTCGGCGGCGTGCGCGCCGAACAGACCAACATCGAGGCGCAGGGCCCGCTCAACGACCCGACCCGCAATTACCAGCGGGACTCCACCGGGCGCGCGGTGCTGGGCGCCAACGGAAGGCCCCTCACGGTAATACCGGCGACGAATGCCCTGGGGGTGTCGCAAAGGACCTACCTCGACCGCGGCGCCCGGGTTGAAAAGGAGTATCTGCGTCTCTTTCCCAGCCTGAACGCCAGCTGGTCATTTCGCGATGATCTCATCCTGCGACTCGCCGCCTATCAGTCCGTGGGGCGCCCCGACTTCAACCAATACACCGGCGGCGTGACCCTGCCCGATACCGAAAGTCCCCCTTCGCCGGGCAACCGTATCATCGTGAACAACGCCGGCATCAAGGCCTGGCAGGCCGGAAGCCTGAAGGTGCGCCTCGAGTATTATCTCGAGGGGGTCGGCCAAATTTCAGTGGGCGCCTTCCGGCGCGAAATCCGCAACTTCTTCGGCAGCACCGTCCAGGCGGCGACGCCCGACTTCCTCAATCTCTACGGCCTCGAGCCCGGGGTGTTCGGATCGTACGACGTTTCCACCCAGTACAACCTCCCCGGCCGGGTGCGGATGGAAGGTTGGAGCGCAGACTACAAGCACGCGCCTCGATTCCTGCCTTCGTGGGCGCGCGGCGTACAGGTCTTCGCCAACGTGACCGCCCAACGCGTCCTCGGCGACGACAACGGCGACTTCGCCGGCATGGTGCCGTTCTCCGCCAACTGGGGCGCCAGCCTCTCCCGCCCCACCTACAACCTACGTCTGAACTGGAACTACCGCGCCCGCCAGCGCTCGGCCCGCATCGCCGCGGGAGCCAGCCTGCCGGCGGACGCCTTCTTCTGGGAAGTCGAACGGTTGTACCTCGACGTCTCCGCCGAGCGGCGACTCACGGCGCGCACCACCCTCTTCATCAACCTGCGGAACGCCACGGTCGTCCCCGACGAGCAGGAAGCCTACGGAGCTGTCACGCCCGGCTATGCCAAGCTCCGCCAGCGCTTCGACCTGGGCGCGCTTTGGACCATCGGACTTAAGGGAACGTTCTAGGGAACCGCCTCCGCCGCGCTGCGGGAGGAGGCCTGTCACGCGAACACGTCGTCAATCTGCGCCGGACGCTCCGATCGCGCGAACGGGGAAGCGCCTTGCGGGCCGGCGGGCTTCCTCGTTCGCTCCACCGCCGTCCACCATGAGCCTTCCGATCAAGCCCGCCGCGGCCTGCGGCTTCGACCAGATTTCCCTCGGGGAAGTGATGCTCCGTCTCGATCCCGGCGAGGGCCGCATCCGCACCGCGCGCGAGTTCCGCGCCTGGGAGGGCGGCGGCGAATACAACACCTCGCGCGGACTCCGGAAGTGCTTCCGTCTGAAGACCGCGGTCTGCACCGCCTTCGTCGACAACGAGGTCGGCCACCTCGTCGAGGACTTCATCATGCAGGGCGGCGTCGCCACCGACTTCATCCGCTGGCGCGACGACGACGGCATCGGCCGCACCGTGCGCAACGGGCTGAACTTCACCGAGCGAGGCTTCGGCATCCGCGGCGCCGTCGGCGTGCCGGACCGCGGCAACACCGCCGCGTCGCAGCTGAAGCCGGGCGACTTCGATTGGGACCACATCTTCGGCCGGATCGGCGCCCGCTGGTTCCACACCGGCGGCATCTTCGCCGCCCTCTCGGAAACCACGGCCGCGCTCGCGATCGAGGCGGTGCAGGCCGCGAAGCGCCACGGGACGATCGTCAGCTACGATCTCAATTACCGTCCGTCGTTGTGGAAGAGCATCGGCGGCCAGAAGAAGGCCCGGGAAGTGAACCGCGAGATCGCGAAGCACGTCGACGTGATGATCGGCAACGAGGAGGACTTCACCGCCTCGCTCGGCTTCGAGGTGAAGGGCGCCGACCACAATCTGTCCCGCATCGAGCTCGACGCGTTCAAGGACATGATCGGGACCGCGGTGCGCGAGTTCCCGAACTTCAAGGTCGCGGCCACCACGCTGCGCCGCGTCGTCACCGCCACCAAGAACGACTGGTCGGCCGTGCTGTGGCACGACGGCCGGTTCTTCGAGAGCCGCCAATACCCGGAACTCGAGATTCTCGACCGTGTGGGCGGCGGCGACAGCTTCGCGTCCGGCCTGCAGTTCGGCTTCCTCGAATTCAACGATCCGCAGAAGGCGGTCGATTACGGCGCGGCCCACGGGGCGCTGGCCTCCACCACTCCGGGCGACACCTCGATGGCCACCCGGAAGGAAGTCGAGAAGCAGATCCAGGGCGGCGGCGCGCGCGTGGTGCGCTGAGCAACCCGGCTCGGGTCGGCCGTGCAATCTCCGCGGCCGTGGCCACCGCCTATCCGGCTGCGTTTTCGAACGCCTCGCCGCGCGGGTGTTTCTTGCGCTCAACCTCCAAGGTAGCAGCGCCTGCCGGCGCGGAAATTTCACGCGGAGCGAATGGGCCTTTACCTGATTCCCCGCCGACTCCGGTAAAGCGTCAGCCAACACGAAAACCTCACCGCCGGATTCCCGGGAAAAGAATCCACCAAAGGTCAGGTCGACCTGTCCGCGGCTGCAGCCGCGGCCACATCACTGCCATTGCTGCCACGTAAGAGCCGGTGCGGCCCCGACGAAAGGAGTTCGCTATTTCTTCGCCGGAGCTTTTCCAGCCTCGGGCAGGTAATACGGGCTCATCGCCGCGAGAATGCGCTCGATCGCCGTCGAGCGGTCGATGACTCCCGTATGCCGCCACAGGATCTCACCTCCCGGCGCGATGAACACCGTGTGCGGGATCTGGCCCGGCGCCTTCGGATCCAAAGCATTCAAGAGGTCCTCCGGGCGGGCGCCGGAGAACAGGTAGTGATTCGTCGCCCGACCCTCACGTTTGGCGTTGTTGACGCTGCGGGCCGTCATGCCCGCGCCTTGCCGCTCGAGGAAGGCCTTGGCCTTCGCCGCCTGCGCCGGCTCGTCGAGGCTGAGCGTGATGAAGTCGAATTCCCTCAGGTCGAATTTGCGGGCCAAGGCCACGAGGTCGGGGAACTCCCGCACGCAGGGTGGACACCACGTGGCCCAGACGTTGATCAGGCGGTACCGCCCGGTCGGGTTGGAGCTCAGCGCGGCCACGCCGGCCGCGTCGACCGGATCCAGATTTACGGGAATCTTCGCCCACGCCGCCTCATTGGCGGAGTTCTTCCCCCGCTTTTCACGCCACTTCGTGGAGCAGCCGAATGCCTTGGTCATTTCCACCGGAACCGGCCGGCCCGCGAGCAGGGCGTCGATCGCGTCGCGCACGTAGTGCTTCTGCACCGTTTCCTCCTGCGGATACCGCGAATCGTCGAAGGCCCCCGCGTAGCGTAGCCGCCGCGTGCGATCGAAGATGAACACATGCGGCGTCGCCAGGCAGCCGTACGCGCGCGCCGTCATCTGCTTCTCACCATCGTAAAGGTACGGAAAATCCCACCCCAGCTTGGCAGCGTAGGGCCTCATCTCCTCGAATGAGTCTCCGTACTCGCCGTAGCCGAGTTCGTTCACGCTCAGGCCGTCGGGGTGATTGGGATTGATCGCGACAATCGACACGCTTCGTCCGCGCAGGCTTTCCCGCAGCTTCGTCAGTCTACCTTCAATTCCGTGGGAGGTCGGACAGTGGTTCGACGTGAACAGCACCATCAGCACGTCCGTCCCCGCGAAGTCCGCGAGCCGCCAGGTACGTCCGTCGACGCCCGGCAGCGCAAAGTCCGGCGCCGGGTCGCCGATGCCCAGCGCTCGGATGTCGTGAGGATGACCGGAGGCACCGAGAGGTTCGGTCGCCTTATCGGCCGCTGAGGCCGGGCAGGGGGCAAAGGCGATGAGGAAAAAAACGGCGGCTCGGAGCGCACGGGACACGCTAGGCATGGCCCGCAGCGTACGGGCCCAGCGGCGTTTGCCTAGTCCCTTTCCCGAACCGTCGATCGCGGAGAAATCGCCCTCTCGGAAGCGCAGACGCCGGAAGGGGCGCCTTTCCGTCAAATCACCCCCTGCGCCCCGCGCACGCCTTGAATCGGTCCCTTGATCCCGCGCCCTCCTCCGTCACGAACCCGCCCGAACAAGAGAGGAGATCCGAACGCGCCGGAGGGCGGCGGCCGGCTACGAAGTGCGACAACCGATCGTCAGCAGCACGTTCGCCCAAAGGGCCTGATCCGCGGTCTGGATGGTGAGGACATGGTCGGGAGACTCGACCGCTTGATAGAAATCCCACTTTGAAATCGGCGTGATCGCGGCCTTCACCCCGGCCGCGCGCGCGATCTCCCGGTAATCGGCCCAGGCTTTCGGCTCGCCGTGCGCCGCATACGGATCGTCGGGCGGGATGCCCATGGTGTTGACCTCGTCGACCGGGAGCGCACTCAGCACCGCACGCAGGGCCTGTGAGACGGTGATCACACCCGGGGACAGGTTCATCGAGACAACGCGGGCGTTCGGCCCCTTCTTGGTCGAGGCGGGATAATTGCCGTCCGCGAGGAGCACCTTCGCGTGATGGCCGGCGCGGGCAAGGACCTCGGAAATCTCGGGGTGGATGAGCGTGTGCTTGAGCATGGGAAAGATCAGGCGCGGCCGGTCAGCCGTCGGAAGCTGGCGATCGTCTGCTCAGCCGCCCGCCGCGGGTCGGGTAACGCGAGGACCTCCGCCGAGAGATAGCCCGTGTAACCGACGTCGCGCAGCGCCGCCACGACGGGCGCGAAATCCGTGTGACCGAAGCCCGCCGCCCGGCGGTTCGAGTCGGCGAGGTGCACGTGGCCGATCCGGGGACCCGCCACTCGGATCGCCGCCGCGAGGTCAGCCTCCTCGATGTTCATGTGGAAGAAATCGCAGAGCAGCCGCACGCCGGGCATGCGGAGAGAGTCGACGAGCTCCACCGCCTCGGCGACGTTCACGCAGAGGTTCGTCTCGTAGCGATTCAGGAATTCATAGAGCAGGAACGTCCCGCGCGCGTGCGCCCGCGGGCCCAGTTCCTCCAACGCCTCCCGCAGCCAGCCCAGCGACTGCGGCCGGGTGACGGGCGCGTCGAAGCGGCCCTGCATCGAGCCGATGATCGCCGGCGCGCCGCAACCGGCCGCTAGGTCGATCACCGCCGCTACGAACTCAATCGCCCGCCGCCGCACCGCAGGATCCGGATCCGTAAGCCGCAGGCGATGCCGCACCCAGCCCGCCCCGGTTCCGATCGCCGCAACCTTGAGCCCGTGACGGCCGCACAGCGCGGAAAGCTCCGCGGCGTCGGTCTCCTCCGCCGACGACGGAAAAACCTCCACCGCATCGAAACCCAGCGCAGCCGCCCGCGCGAAAGCGTCGGCCAACCCTTCCGAAAAGACGAAGGGGCCGCCGCGCGTTTCAGGCACCAGCGTGACGGTGACGGCCGACTTCATCGCTTCACGCCCCCGCCCGCGCCTTGGCGTCGGCCTCGATCAGGGAACTCAGCCGCTCCAGCGTCGCACGGACGCGCGCCTTCACCGCCGGCAGCTCGGCCGCCGAAGCGACGCGCTCGTTGGCAAAGAGGTAGAACTTCATCTTGGGCTCCGTGCCGCTGCCACGCGCGGCGAACGAATAGCCGTTGGCGAGCGTCACGAGGTAGAGGTCCTGCGATGGGATCACCTCGCCGTCGGCGTCCTCGAAGCGTTCGCGTCCGAAATCCTGGAAGCGCGTCACCGCGACGTCGCCGAAGGCCCGCGGCGGCGACTCACGATACGAATCAAGGATGCGCCGGATGCGCGCATTACCGCTGGCGCCTTCGTAGAAGAGGTTGATCACGCCCTCGAGGTAGAACCCGCAGCGCAGGTAAACCTGGTCGAGGTGCTCGGCCACCGTGAGGCCACGCGATTTTACCCACGCGCACAGCTCGGCGAACATCACGCAGGCCGAATTGCCGTCCTTGTCGCGCACGAGGTCGTTCGCCAAGTAGCCATAGCTCTCCTCGCATCCGAACGCGTAGAAGGTGCTGTGCTGCAGCAGCAGGCGCGCGCGCTCCGCGAAGGGAGTTGCATCATAGTCGAACCCGGGCCCCATCGCCGCCTTCAATCGTTCCTCGTAGCCGCGGATCTTCGCGGCGATCCACTTGAAGCCGGTCAGCGTGTTGATGACCTTCACCCCGTGGGCTCGGCCAACCGCGTCCTGCAGTCCGGTGGTGACGAACGTCTTGATGATCGCCGCTCGTGACGAGCCGGCCGCCGGGATCCAGCCCATCTCCTTGTAACGCATGAGCCGGTAGTCGGCCAGCAGCGCGCCGATCTGATTACCGGTGAGGAGTTCCATCCGGCCGTCGCGCCCGCGCACCGCACAGCCCATCCGGTCGCAGTCGGGATCCGTCGCCAGGACCAGGTCGGCTCCGGTCTTTTCCGCCAACGCCACCGCACGCGACAGCGCCTCGGCATTCTCAGGATTCGGCGACTTCACCGTCGGGAAGCGCGCATCCGGTTCCAATTGCTCGGGCACCGCCGTCACGTCGCAACCCGCCTTGCGCAGCAACGGCAGCGAGTGGATCGCACCCGTTCCGTGGATGTTCGTGAACACCACCTTCAGGCCCGAACGCGCGAAGACATCCGGGTCCAGCACCGCCTGCGCGGCGACCGCGAGGTAGGCCTCATCGGCGTCGCGGCCCAGCGTGGTCACGCCCTTGGCCTCCGCCGCGAGATAGTCGACGGTCTCCGCCAGCGGCACCCTGTTCACCTGATCGACGATTCCGCGGTCATGGGGCGGCACCACCTGCGCGCCGTCGTCGAAGCAGGCCTTGAAGCCGTTGTCGTGGGGCGGGTTGTGGCTCGCCGTGATGACCACCCCCGCATGGGCCTTCAGCCAGCGTACGGAGAAGCTCAGCTGCGGCGTCGGCCGCGGACCATCGAAGACGAAGGCCTGGCCGCCGAGTCGCGTCCAGGTTGCCGCCGCAAGATCCGAGAAATGCCGCGAGAAATGCCTGACGTCGTGCGCGACCACAAGGCGCACCGGCCCCTTCAATCCACGGCCGGCCTGGTGCGCAGCGGTGTGGCGATAAAGACCGATGACCGCACGGATGAGGGTGAAGTCGTTCAGCATGTTGCTGCCCACCGCCGCGTGCGCCGGCGAGGCGCCGCCCGCGCCACGTTCGACGGCGGCTGAGGTCACCCCGATGGTGCGCCCACGCATCCCGCCCGTGCCGAACTCGAGGAAGCGGTAGAAACGATCGTTGAGCTCGCCCCAAGCGCCCGCGTCGACGAGTTCAGCGATGGCCGCATCCGCCCATTCCGGCAGGCCGGCCGAAAGGAAGGCGCGGAGATTCTCGGCGGCGTCCGGCCGAAGCCGGCCCGCTTCCACCGCGGCCGAAATGCTGGGTTCGAGGTCGTTGCGTGACATGCCGTCGGAGAAAACAGCGCCGACTGCACGGTTGCCAACCCGATTTCGGGGAGCGCACCGCCCGATCGGTCGACCGGCCGATGAACGGCCTGAGCAGGAGTTGGCGCGGTGGCCGGGACTCGAACCCGGGACCGACGGTTTAGAAAACCGTTGCTCTATCCACCTGAGCTACCACCGCGAACTCACCGCCCGGCAATGGCGGCCGATACCCGGAGCCTTCCGACGGCGCGGAACCGGCCGAAACCCCAGCGGACCAACCTCAAAGAGCCCCGATGCGCACCGGAGGTTGTCGCCGGCTTTCGCGCGGTCAACCCAGCACACGACGAGCACGTCGGCGGCGATCGGATTGCTCGGCTATCCAACGATCCGCGGGATCAGATGAGGTACGGAGTTTCGATTCGTACTCCGGCCGGCCCCGAGTAAGCCGGAGGGCGATCCCCCGCCCTTCCATGAAACTTACCCTGCCCGCCGCCGCCCTCGCGCTCCTATTGCCGCTCGTCACCGCGCTCGCGGCGGAAGGCGCGCGCCGCCCCAACGTGCTTTTCATCATCGCCGACGATCTCACCTACACCGCGCTCGGAGCCTACGGTAATACAATCTGCCGCACGCCGAACCTCGACCGCCTAGCCGCGCAGGGAACCCGCTTCACGCGCGCGTATTGCCAGGGCACCTACTGCGGGCCCTCACGCGCCTCCTTCATGTCGGGCTACTACCCCCACGCCACCGGAGCGCTCGGATACAACAACCCCCGTCCGGCGATCGGCGACCGCGCGACCTGGTCGCAGCACTTCATGAAGGCCGGCTACCACGCCGCGCGGGTCAGCAAGATCTACCACATGGGAGTGCCGGGCGGCGTAGAGGACCTCGGCTCCGGCCGCGACTACAACGGCGCCGACGACCCCGCCTCGTGGCACGAACGGTTCAATACCCCCGGACCAGAGTGGCGGGCCCCTGGCACCGGTGAGACGCTCGAGGGAAATCCCGATGGGAAAAAACCCGTGGTGGGGGGCAACACCTTCGTCGTGGTCGAGGCCGATGGCGATGATGAGGAGCACGCCGACGGCAAGGCGGCGGCGAAGGCGGTGGAACTGATCCGTGCCCAGCGCGGGAAGGATCGCCCGTGGTTCCTCGCCGTCGGGTTCGTGCGCCCGCACGTGCCGTTCGTGGCCCCCCGCAAGTACTTTGAGCCCTACCTACCCTACGACAAGATGCCTCTGCCGGAAAAGCGGGCCGGCGACTGGGACGACATCCCGAAGGCCGGCATCAACTACAAGACGAGCGTGAACATGAAGATGGACGAACGCCGCCAGCGGAAGGCGATCGGCGCTTATTACGCCTGCGTTTCCTTCATGGACGCGCAGGTCGGCAAGGTGCTCGCGGCGTTGAAGGAGAGCGGCTTCGAAGAGGACACGATCGTCATCTTCACGAGCGACCACGGCTACCACCTCGGGGAACACGATTTCTGGGCGAAGGTCAGCCTGCGCGACGAATCCTCCGGCGTGCCGCTGATCATCCGCGTCCCGGGCAAGCGCCCGGCGGTGAGCGACTCATTCGTGGAACTACTCGACCTCTATCCGACGCTGGCCGAACTGTGCTCGCTCGATGTTCCAGCGAGACTTCAGGGGAAGAGCATCGCGCGGATGCTTGACGACCCTCGGCATCGCGTGCGCGACGTCGCCTTCAGCGTCGCGCCTTCCAGCAAGGGATTCCTCCTGCGCGACGAGCGCTACGCCTACCTTCAGTACGGCGAGGACGCTGCCGGCGGGATCGAGCTCTTCGATGCCGTGAAGGATCCAGGGCAATTCACGAACCTCGCCAGCCTGCCTGGTTACTCCGGGATCGTCGCCGGCTACCGGAGCAAACTCGCCACGAAAATGGCCGAAGTGCGGGCGAGCGATCTCGCATCTCGCTGAGTCGCCAAGGCGAATCCGCGCCCGCGATCCGGGAACTGCGAAGCATTTCGCTCATCTCGCGGCAAACTCGCCCGGCGGGAAGTTTACCAGCGCTTTCGTGCGCCCTTTTCCCGATGGTCCGCCCCGGGTAGGCGACTCCTCGCCCAACCTTTAGCCAGCAGCCCCGCGGGCGGCCGCTCAAGGCAGCGATTTCTTCTTTACCACCGGATTGATGCCCTGCGCGCTGACCACCTTCGGCTTGTCGATCTTCCTGGAGCCGGGCGGCAAGGCGGCCGCGTCGAACGGCGTCATCGGGACCGGATCGAGCACCTTCAAAAGCACCTGCTTCACGTAGGTGCGGTGCGGGTTGCCGGCGTGGAGCTGGATCGCGATCAAGCCCTCAAGCGCGCGGCTATTAGGATCATGATCGACGAAGACCGAGGTCGTGCGCCCGTTCACCCGGTGCTCGAGACGGTTGCCCCGGGCGATCACCGTGAACTCGTTCCACTGCGAAATGTCGGCAGCGACCCGCGGACGCTCCCCGACCTGCCAGCGCTGGCCCGCCGGATCCATCACGACGTCGACCCCGTTGTAGCCGAAGATCCCGCGGCCGCGCTCCTCGTACGTCATGGCGGTGTGGACCTCGACCGGGTGAACGTCGCACTGGTAGCCGGCGATCGTCCACGACGTGACCTCCGGCAGCCGCCGGCTGCGGTACTGCACCCCCGAATTGTTATCGCCGATCACCTTCACCGTGGCGCGCAACTCGAAGTCCTTCACCGTACCCTTCCAGATCAGGAACGAGTTGGTCTTCGGCTTGCCCGGCTCGCTCGTGCCGACGATGACGCCCTCCTCCACCTTCCAGAGCCCGGGCTCGCCATCCCAGCCGGTGAGATCACGACCATTGAAGAGCGGGACGAATCCATCCTGCGCGAACGCGCGGAGGCAGAGCAGCAACGGGAGCAGTGGAATAATCCGCATGCGGCACCGTGAGCCGCGCCGCGACCGGAAGCCAGACCTTCCCGAACCTCATTTACCTTCGGCTACCGGCAGGGACTTCATCGTGATCCAACGGGTCGAACTTGGTGAGCAAGCGCCGGAGGCGCAGGCGAATAACCTGCGATTGACCTCAACTGTTCCCGAATGGTCTCTAACCGCGCAACGCCTTCGGCTTCAGACCGCGACCCCTCAGGATCGACGCGCATCCAACCGATTGCCCCCCGCCCATGGAATTACCCCCTCCGTCAACATTCGACCTCGCTTCCCAACTCCCCCGGCAAACAGCCCGCCTCACACCCTTGACCGGGCGCCGCACGCACTCGCCCGCCCTTCGCGCGCTCGCCGGCTGCCTCGGTTTTTTTCTCGCGGGTGCCGGCCAGGAGACCGCCGCGGCTCAGCCGTCGCCGGCGCCAGGCTCCCCCAACCCGGAAATCGTGGAGCTCTCTCCGTTCACGGTGCAGGGCACCGATGACGTGGGCTATCTCGCGCGCTCGTCGTTGGCCGGCACTAGGCTCAGCCAGCCGCTCGCCGACACCGCCGCCCAGATTTCGGTATTCACCCGGGAGATGCTCGCCGACCTCGCGGTCACAGGAATCGACCAAGCCTTCATGTACTCGACGAACGTCGATACCTTCGCGGAAGGCTTCGTCGAGGAGGGCGGCGACAACGGCGCGACCCGTGGCTCCGCGTTCCTCAACAATGGCAATCGCTCACGCGGCGTCGGCGTGCTGACCAACACCCGCGAGTTCTTCACCTCGAGTTTCGCCACCGACACCTACAACTCGGAGCGCTTCACCGTCGCCAGCGGCCCCAACTCCCTGCTCTTCGGCCTCGGTAGCCCGGCGGGCGTCGTCGACACGTCGCTCAAACGGGCCGGCTTCCGTGACAGTTTTTCGGCCGAAGTGCGCCGCGACAACTGGGAGGGCTACCGCAACGAGGTGGACCTCAACCGCGTCCTGTGGCGGCAACGGCTCGCGGTCCGCTTCACCGGCCTCTGGTCGGATGCCAAGGGATTCCTCGCCGGCACGACCGACGAGAACCGGCGCGTGTTCGGCACCGCGACCTTCCGTCCGTGGGAGGGCACCGAGATACGCGTCGCGGGGGAAAGGATCTGGCGGGAAGCTTCCCTCGCCTCGATGCTGCTGCCTCGGGATCAGGTGACGCCTTGGTGGGACGCTGGCCGCAGGGGCTTCAACAACGCCGCTGTCACGACTCGGACCCAGGTAGCCACGCAGATCGCCTCCCAGGGACTTAACAACCTGCTCACGCCCACGACTTCCCGGCTCGCCGCCTTCGTCTGGGGAGGAAACGGCGCCAATGCGGGATCTTACCTCGACCTGAGCCTCCAGGCCACCACGCAGGAACCCCGGCTGCAGCCGGGCGTGAAGGCCCAGGATCAGGCGCTGCCGCCGTGGAGCCTGCGGCGGCCGGAGATCGTTGAAACGCGGTTCAACGCCTTCGCCGGCGGCATGGCCGTGCGCCACGAGGGCGGCATCATCAACGCCTCGATTGAGCAGAGGATCCTTCGCGACCTCTCCGTCGAGTTCGCGGCGATGCAGGAGCGGTTCGTCGAAAAAAAGGGCAGCTTCTGGCGGCCCGACATCCTCAACATCCAGGCCGACCCCAATCTTTTCCTCGGCAACGGCAGGCCCAACCCGGACTTCGGACGGCTCTTCGTCCAGACCGACGCCTTCGGCGCCCGCAGCCGCGTCAACCAACGGAGCGCGCGAGCAACCGTCGCATGGTCACCCGATCTCACCCGACGCGCCGGCTGGCAGCGCCACCTCGGACGCTATACGGTGGCCGGCCTCTACGAGGTCTGGAGTTCCGAGAGCAAGGCCCAGAACTTCCGCCTCAGCACCTATGACCAGCAGAGCTGGATGACCGCGGCGCAGTACAACAACGGACTCGTCGCCGATCGCCTGCTGGCCGTCCGCTACTACCTCGGCGATTCCAAGCAGCGCACCCGGCCGTCGTTCGCCTCGGGCATCATCGATTTCCAGGAACCGGTGAGGGTGACCCTGCCCGACGGCCGCGCACTCACCTACGCGATGTGGAACGGCGAGGGAGCCTACGGTTTGCCGGGCGGCAGCAAGCAACGGACGGCATCGAAGGTCCTCAGCGTACAGGGACACTACCTCCGCGATCGCGTCGTGGTCTACGCGGGCTACCGGGAAGACGACGTGCGCCGCGCCCAGTCCTTGACGGCGGACAGTGTCGCCCGGCTGCCCTGGAAGCTGAACACCGGCGCCGTGAGCAATCTCGGGCCTTACAAACACATGGACCGGACGGAGTACGTCGACTGGGACTTCGCGGAGACCGGCCGCTCCCTAAACTGGGGCACCGTGGTGCGGGTCTGGAAGGGGCTTCAATTGCATTACTCCGAATCGGAGAATTTCGCCGTCCAACCCTCCACGTCGTTCACGCCCTTCGGTGTGCCGATCCCCGGATCGAACGGCGTGGGCCGCGACTACGGCGCCGGCATGCACCTCGCGGAGGGCCGCCTGATGGTGCGGGTGAATTTCTGGGACACGGACGTCATCAACGGCAGCCCCACCAACGTCGTCATCGGCCAGGTCCGCGACTACCCGCAGTCGATCGAGAACCGCATCCTGATCGTGGCGCCGGAGATCAAACCGCTGGGGATGGACCTTCGGCGTTACCACGAGTTCGACTACCAGGTCACCAACACCCGCGCCAGCCAGGGCATGGACGTCGAGATCATCGGCAATCCGACGCCAGACTGGCGGGTGCTGTTCACCGCTGGACGCCAAGTTTCGAAGCTGAGCCTCGATAACACGTGGTTTGATTGGGTGGAGCAGAGACTGCCCGTGTGGAAGACCTTCGGCCGCGGGTGGGACGTGGAGACGATCAACGAGACCAGCTCGGAGACCATCCGCGCGCGCTACAACCAATGGGTGGCCATCACCCGCGACCCGCTGCGGGCCAGCAACGGTGAGATCGCCGATAGCCAGCGGAAGTGGCGGGCGAACCTCGTGCTTTCTCGGCAGTTCCGCGGCGGCCTCCTGCGGGGCCTCACGCTCGGCGGCGGCGCCCGCTACCGCAGCGCGGCCTACGTCGGATATCCGCTGACCAAGCTACCCGGCGGCCAGGAGATCCTCGACATCGCCCGCCCGGTGCAGGGCGACCAGGAGTTCTACGTCGATGCGTTCGCCCGGTATGCGTTCCGGAAAATTCCGTGGCTGAGCGAGCGCGTGCGCGTACAAGCGCAGCTGAATGTGCGGAACCTGCTCGACGCTGGCGGCTTCAACGTCGTCGAGGTCCGCACCGACGGCAGCCCCAAGGTTTACCGCCACATGACCCCGCGGCAGCTGATCTTCGCCCTGAAGGTCGCGATGTAGACACCGCATCCTGGAAACGACGGGGTCCACCCAACGGCCTCGTTTCTCCCGAACCGACGCGCTGGTCCCGGCGCGCCCACTCCCACTCCCAAACATGAAAACGAGCACACTTCTTCTCGCCGCCTCTCTCCTGACCGGGCTCGGCACGACTTGCGGAGCCGCCGAAAGTCCGGCGCCGCGACGGGCCCCCAACGTGCTTTTCCTGATCATCGACGACCTCACCACGACGTTGAGCTGCTACGGCGACCGCGCGGCGAGGACCCCTCACATGGACGCTTTGGCCGCACGCGGGGTGAGGTTCGACCGCGCCTACACCCAGTTCGCACTGTGCAATCCGTCCCGGTCCTCCTTCCTCACCGGCTGTTACCCGGAACGCATCAAGGTCCTGGACCTAGCCACCAGCTTCCGGGCCGCCGTGCCGGAGGCCGTCACGTTGCCGCAGGTCTTCAGCGCGGCGGGCTACAAGACCGGCCGCATCGGCAAGGTCTTCCACGTCCCGGATGCGCAGACGAAGAATGACATCCAGAAGGCGTCCGCGCTGGCCAAAGACCAAGGGATCCTCAACGAGGCCAAGCTGGCCGCGGCAAGCGAAGGCGACCTCTCGGATCCGCCGCGGATCCGCGGAAAGTCCAAGCAATACAACCGCAACTACGCATCGTCCAAGCGTCCCGCCCGCGACTTCACGGATTACCAGATTGCGGACGATGCGATCGCGGCCCTCGAGACGTTCAAAGATCAACCCTTCTTCCTCGCGGTGGGCTTTATCCGGCCGCACACACCCTACGTCGCGCCTCAGGCCTTCTTCGACCTGATCGAGCCGCAGACCGTCACGCTGCCGGCGTTCTACCGGCCCGGCGGTGAGAGCTTGGCGGAGATCCCCCGCGCCGCGCTGCGGCCGAACAACAACGTCTTCGTCTTCGAGGCGGCGAGTGTCGCGCACGCCCGGGAGGCAAGGCGCGCCTACCTGGCCTCGACCGCCTTCGTGGACGCTCAGGTGGGCCGGGTGCTCGCCAAGCTCGCCGAGCTGGGACTGGACAGAAACACGATCGTGCTCCTGACCGGCGACCATGGTTACCAGCTCGGGGAGCACGGGCTTTGGGCGAAGCAGACTTTGTTTGAGGAAGGAACCCGGGTGCCATTGATCGTGGCGGCGCCGGGAATCCGGCCCGGAGTGAGCCGCGGCCTCGTTGAACAAGTGGACATTTTCCCGACGCTGGCCGGCCTCGCCGGTCTTCCGATCCCCGCCACCGTGCAAGGCGCGTCGCTCGCACGGCTGCTCGCCGAGCCCTCCACTCCGGGGAAAGCCGCCGTCTTCAGCACGATGCTGGCCCCTCGGTCCGCTCCGGGCGCGACTGCCGGCGCCGAAGCGCTGGAAGATTTCACGGGCGTGACGGCAAAAGGAGGCGCCAAGGCAGTCATCGGCCACAGCATCCGCACCGACCGCCACCGCTACATCGAGTGGGACGGTGGCCGCGCCGGCCGCCAGCTCTACGACCACGCGACCGATCCGCACGAGCTGCGCAACCTCGCCGGCGATCCCGCGCAGGCAAAGCTCCTCGAGCAACTCGCCCGCCAACTCCACCAGCACCTCGCCGCGGTCACGGTCACGAGCATGCGCTGAACCCGCCCCGGGCGCAGGGCCGACGCAGGTTGGAGCGGCCTCTCCGGTTTTCGGTGGCCAACGCGCCGGCGTTTTCACCAGGAAATGCCGCCGCCCCTCACCCTCCGAAAGGCCGTCGCCTGCCTGTCCCTGCTCCTCGTGGCGTCTGCGGCCCGACCCGTTGCGGCCGCAGACCTCTCAGTTGTGGATGCAGCCACGCTCACCACACTCGGGTCGACCCAGCGCCACTCGCGCGCTTCGGCGCCACCGCCGCCCGCCACCCTGAACCCGGAACCGCCTTCCTGCACCCCTTCGCTACTCGTTGCTTCCCTCGAGAGTGAGCAGCCGGTCCTGCCGGATCACCCAGCGGCCGGTGCGCTCCGCCTCGCGAAAGGGCACGGCGAAGCGATAACCGTCGGCCGTCGCCTGCAGCTCCGGAGCAGGAACACCCGCCGACGCACTCCACTTCAACTCGTCCAACGTCTGGCCCCAGCGACCTTGCGCACGGCGATGGTCGAGTTGGGCGTAATAGAGCTCCACCGCGCGGCGACGCGCGTCCGAACCCGGGACCGGCGGCAGCACGACGGCGACGGAGGCCGGCTTTCCCGAAAACAGCACGCGGCCCCACATCTCCGGGCGGTGCATGTCGATCACGCCCTGGGGTGACCACACCCAGTTATCCTCGGGAGTGTTCGGAACCTTTTCGTAACGGCCCGAACTCGTCACCACCTGCCATTGCACCCGCGAGAAGTTCATCCGCCAGATGTCTCCGTCGGCGGGGGCCGGAGCGACCGCGCCGGAGCCGCTGCCGGGCGGCCGGAACGCGGCCCACGGAAAGGCCATCTCCACGGTCCAGCCGATGTCGGTATCGCGCGGATCGTTGAGGGTGCCCCGCAGGTGAACCGCGGTCCTGAGTCCGGGAATCTCCCACTCGTTGCGGGCCTTCCCTCCGTCGATGTAGGGCTTGGGCAGGAAGAGGTCCCAACCGGTGTTCAGCGCGTTGATCTCGAACTCGTAGTACTCATGGGTGTCGCCGTCGGGATCCATGAAGACCTCGAAGTCGGGATCCTGAAATATCACGGAATCATGCTCGGTGAGCGTCGCCCAAAGATGCGGCTCCTCGAGTTCGGCCGCGACGTAGAGGAACCGCTCGTCCCAGAGGATCTTCGCCCGGGTGCGCAGGCTCGGACGCGGCCTGGCATCCCCTTCGATGTCGACGAAATCGGCCGTCCAGGGCGCGGAGGCCCAAGCCGGCTCGTCGAGCCTGCCGTCAATGACCACGGGAGTGGAAGCCCGCTGCGCGACATATTCTGCGGGTGAAATTCCGACCATGCGCGCGCGCCACGCCGGCAGGCGCGGCCCCTCGGCGGCCTCGAGGGGTGAAACGGCGTACGCAAGCAGCAGAGATAGCAGGGGGCGGAAGGGAATCGTGCTGCTCACGCTTACAAACAACGCGCAAGGGCGGAGGGCAGGCAATCCGCACGTGAGGCGCGTCCTTTCCCGCTGGTTTGAGTTTTCACCGGACTCCCGCAGCCTTCCCCAAGGCCCTTCGAACGCCTCCGCGACGCTTTCCCACAATGACGCTGCCCCGCCTATTCACCGCCTTAATCATTCCCACCGCCGCCGCCTCGCTGTCCGCCGCACCCGCGCCATCCCTGGCCTCGGCCCTCGTGTTCCACGCTCCCTACGACACCACGGCTGACGCTGCCATCGCCAAGGGCGACCCGCGTGTCTATACCGCGGCGGATCGCGCGAAACGGGCCAACGCCACCCCCGGTCTGCCGCCGGCGGAGGACACCCGGATCGTAGCGGGGGCGGGACGCTTCGGCGGCGCTCTCGAGTTCCGACGCAAGCTCAAGTCTCAGGTCTTCTATCGCGGCGGCGAGAACCTGGGCTACCAACCCAAGAATTGGGAGGGCTCGATCTCCTTCTGGCTCCGGCTCGACCCCGACCGCGATCTGGAGCCGGGCTACTGTGATCCCGTCCAGTTCGTCGGCCAGGCCTGGAACGAGGGCAACCTGTTCGTCGAGTTCAGCAAGGATCACACGCCCCGCCATTTCCGGTTCGCGATCATGGCCGTGACGCGCTTCTGGAATCCTCAGAACCGCAAGTGGGAGGAAATGCCGGAGCCCGAGCGACCGATGATCGCCGTGCACCGCCCTCCCTTCGGCCGCGACCGCTGGACGCATGTGCTCGTGACCTTTTCCCGGATCAATTCGGGCTCACCCGACGGCCGCGGTACGCTCTACCTAGATGGCCGGAAACAGGGGGCCTTCAGCGGTTGGAACAACACGTTCAACTGGGACGTCAGCCAATCCGCCCTGACGGTCGGCCTCGCCTACGTCGGCTTGATCGACGACCTCGCGGTCTTCAATCGCGAGTTGGACGACCGCGAGGCGGCCGCGGTCCATGCCCTGCCAAACGGCATCGCCAGCCTGCCTCGTTGAGCAATCCCGCCTAGGCTCGCCGCGGAGCGATCAGTCTTCGTCGCGTTCGTGCGCCTTGTAGAAGGCGGCACGGATCGGCGCCGGCATCGGGGAATCGGCACCGCGCACGCTGCGCCAGACGATCTCGTTCAGGCGGATGTCGTCGGCCTTGTCGGGCCCGGAGAAATCCATGCGCTCCGACTCCGTACCGCCCCAGGCGAGGGACGTGTTCTTCGCATTGAGGTCCACCTGCGCCGGTCGCGCGGAATACGGCGTGGGATCCGGGCGGTCCGCGAACGCGTTCCACATCGGCATCGCGGCGGCATCGTACTGCGACATCGGCTGCAACCCGAGGATCAGCTCGATCGTCCGCAGCATGCTGCTCGTCGAATACATCGTGGAGTCGACCGCGCCGCGCTTCACCCAGGCCCCGAGCACGAAGCCGGGCATGCGGTGCGCGTCGACGTGGTCGGCGCCGTTCTGCGTGTCGTCCTCCAGGACGAACACCGCCGTGTCGGTCCAGAACTTCGACCGGCTCAGCGCCTCGATGATCATGCCCAGCGCGAGGTCGTTGTCCGCCACCATCGCGACCGGCGTGGGCTTCCCGGCGCGCGTGCCCTGGGTGTGGTCGTTGCCCAGCCGCAGCACCTGCAGGCGGGGCATGCCGCCTTCGCGCTCGAAGCGGCGCAACTCGGCGATGAAGCGTTCGGCGCGCTTCACGTCGGTGTAATCCATGTCCCAGGCCCGGTACTGCTCGTCGATATGACCGACGAGCACCGGCAGCGAGGCGACCGACTGCACCGCCCCGGGCTTCGTCGGCGTGAAGCAGAACTCGCCGTAGCTGCGGTAGCTCACGCCCGCCGCCGCCGCGCGGTCCCACAGGTAGCCGCCGGCCGGCGTCGCGATCGGATAAGCGCCTTCGGAGGGATAATCGTACTTCCGCGCCGAGTTGTGCCCGTAGCTCAGCGGCCAGGACTTCTCCACGAAGTCCGTCGCGTAGGCGCCCATCGTCCACTCATGGCCGTCGGCGCTCACCTCCCCGTCGGCGTACAGGTTGTCGAACAGCACGAACTCGCGCGCGAGCGCGTGGGCGTTGGGCGTCACCTTCTCCCCGAACAGGCAGAGCCGCCGGTCGCCCTTGCCCTTCTCCAGGTCGCCCAGCACCTGGTCGTAGGTGCGGTTCTCGCGGACGACATAGATCACGTTCCGGATCGGCGAGGAATCCCCCACCTTGGCCGGAATCGGGCTGCCGGCGGGACGCTCCCCGCGCGGGCCACCGTCGGCCGTGAGCGGCGAACAGGCCTTCGCGGCGCGCGCCCACGCACCGAACTGCGCCTCGCGCCGCTTTTCCTCGGGCAGGTCGATCACCGAGAGCGTGCCCTTGAACAACCCGCCGATGTACTCCTCCAGGTTGCGCGGCGCCGGCGAGCCCGGATAAGGCCCGCGGGGGTTCGGCGCCGAGGCGGCGCCCTTGCCGTTCGCCACCAGCAGCGTGCGGCCGTCGGCCGAGACGCGCACGCTCGTCGGAAACCAGCCCACCGGGATATAGCCGAGCGAGCGCGCCTTCCCCCGCTCCTCCACGTCGAAGACGGCCACGTTGTTGTTGGTCGCGTTGGCGACGAACAGCAGTTCGCCGTCGGGCGAAAGCGCGAGCGAGTTGGGCATCGAGCCCGGCGGCGCGTTCGGATACAAAGAGGCGGAGAGCCGCTCGAGCGGGCGCCCCTCGGCCACGTCGATCACGCTCACGGTGTTCG
The DNA here is from genome assembly GCA_040397825.1 of Opitutaceae bacterium. Classification (GTDB taxonomy): domain Bacteria; phylum Verrucomicrobiota; class Verrucomicrobiia; order Opitutales; family Opitutaceae; genus ER46. Next base: position 8,219 of record JBBAVH010000040.1, on the reverse strand, counting down.
CGTTCGCCTCCGCGACGAAAAGGCGGCCGTCGGAAGAAAGGACCATCTCGTTCGGGTGCGGCCCGACCGGCCAGCGCGCGACGTCGGCGCCCGTGCGGGCGTCCAGCACCAGCACCGCCGCCTGCGACCAGAGGCTGACGTAAAGCCGGCCGCGCGCCTCGTCGGCGACGCAGGCGTAGGGAAAGGGCGCCGTGGCGCTAGCATCGCTCGCCACGCGGTTCTCCTCGTGGGACATCTGTCGCGTGCCCTGCGGCGCGGCGAAGGTGCGCGCCCAGGCGACGGCCCCGTCGGCCGTCGCGATCCGCGACACCCGCTGGCCCCAGACCTCCGCGACGAAGAGCGCAGCACCGTCGGCGGAGACGGCGATCCCCGCCGGCACGCCCCGCTCCTTGGCGGGGCGAAGACGGAGCTCCCGGCGCCCGGACAGGTAGCCGTCCGCGAAACGGAACACATGCACGACTTCCGAGCCCGCACCGCTCACATGCAGCGACGTGCCGTCGGCGCTCCACGCCAGCCCGTAGAACGCCTCGTCAAGCGCGGCCTGCGAGATGAGCTTGCCCGACTTCACCTCGACGACGCGCACCTCGTGCTGGCCCCAGCCGCAGTGCAGGACGGCGGCATGGCGGCCGTCCGGATGCGGCGCGATATTGAGCGGAAAGTCGCCCACGGGGACCTGTCGCCCGACGGGCTTGAGCGCCCACTGGTTGGGCAGCAGCACCGACCCGTCGGGCCGCCAGCCCGGCAGATCGACGGGCTTCGTGGAACCGGCGGCAGATCCCGCCGCGAACACCATGCCAAGAAGAAGGGACCAGAAGGGGCGTAAGGGATCCATGCATCCACCGTGGCCGCCCCGGCGCGTGGAACCAAGCGTGGATTAACGCCGGCCCTCTCCCTGGGCGGCGCACCCCGCGCAGGACCCGTGCTTGCGGAGCATCCGCCGCTGCCCGTTGATCGAGCGCGTCCCCGTCCACCATGCGATTTCACCCCACCCTCCTCGCGACCTTTCTCACCGCCGCACTGCTGAGCGCCGCGTTCCCGTCCGACGCCGCGGCCGCCGAGGCACGGCGCCCCAACTTCCTCATCATCCTCGTCGACGACCAATCGCCCTTCGACTTCAAGTTCTACCATCCGCGCTCCGAGTTGAACTCCCCCACGCTCGATCGCCTCGCCCGCCAGGGCATGGTGATCGACGGGGCCTACTACATGGGCGGCTGGGTCGGGGGCGTCTGCACGCCCTCGCGCACGATGATGATGAGCGGCCGCACGATCTGGCACGCGCCCGACGAGAGCGGCCGGGGCCAGAACCCGCACCACGATAATCCGCGTCTCGTGCCACCCGACCTCGCCGACCACACGATGCCCGCCGTCTTCAACCGGGCCGGCTACGCGACCATGCGCACCTGCAAGCCGGGCAACAGCTACCAGGCCGCGAACCGGCTCTTCCAGGTCAGGCACGACGCCGACAAGCGCGGCGGCACCGACGAGACCGGCAGCGCCTGGCACGCCGAGCGCGTGCTCGATTACCTCAAGGAACGGGAGAATAAAAAGGATCAGCGGCCGTTCCTGATCCACTTCGGGTTCTCCCACCCGCACGACACGCGCGACGGGAAGCCCGAGTACCTCGCGAAGTACGGCGCCACGAACCATACCGACCGCGGTACACCGCCACCCGCGCACCCGAACCAGCCGCGCCTGCCGGCCGCGTACCTGCCCGCGCATCCGTTCGATCAGGGCAATCCGCCCGGCCAGCGCGACGAGACCCAGGCGAGCGGCGTCTGGGAGCGCCGCGACGAACGCACGATCCGCAACGAGCTCGGGCGCGAGTTCGCCTGCGCCGAGAACATCGACGCGCAGATCGACCGCGTCCTGCGGCGCCTCGAGGCGATGGGTGAACTCGAGAACACCTACATCTTCTACACCGCCGACAACGGCATCGCGATCGGCCGCCACGGCATGCAGGGGAAGCAGAACCTCTACGAGCACTCCTGGCGCGTGCCGTTCATCGCGCGCGGTCCGGGGATAAAGCCCGGCTCCCGCGCCCCGGGTAACATCTACCTCCTGGACGTGCTCGCCACGCTCTGCGACCTGGCCGGCATCCCCGCTCCCGCCACCAACGAGGGTCGTAGCCTCCGCCCCGTGCTCGAGGGCCGCACCGCCACGATCCGCGACGCCGTCTACGGCGTCTATTGCGGCGGCACCCGACCCGGCATCCGCGCCGTGCGCCAAGGCGACTGGAAGCTCATCCAGTACGACGTGCACGGGGGCCGCGTGCGCGAGACGCAGCTCTTCAACCTGCGCGACAATCCCGAGGAACTGCTCGCCCAGCACCGCGCGCCGGAAGTCATCGCGCTCACCGGCCACACGCCCTCCGTCGAGCAGGTCAACCTCGCCGGCGACCCGCGCCACGCCGCGAAACTCCGGGAGATGCAGGCCCTGCTGCTCGCCGAGATGCGAAGGCACGACGACCCGTTCCGACTCTGGGATCAACCGAGCGACAACCTGCCCGTTCCTCCGGAACCGAAGACCGCCCCGTTGCCTCGGAAAAAGCCAGGCCGAAGCTGAACACAAGTCGACCCGTGCCTCGCCGTCATCACATCCTGCCCCGCCACACGCCATGAGCCGCGTGATGTGCTACCGCTGCTTCTGGCCCGAGCCGCTGTGCTGGTGCCGGTCGATCACGCCCATGGCGACGCGTACGCGGCTCGTGCTGCTGATGCACCCGAAGGAGCACAAGCACGAGAAGGCCGCCACCGGCCGCCTCACTCACCTGTGCCTCGCCAACAGCCGCATCATACCGGGCGTGGGCTTCGATCAAAACGAAGAGGTGCAGGCGATCATCCGCGACCCGGCGAATTTCCCCGTGCTGCTCTACCCCGGGAGGGAGGCGGTCAACCTGACGCCGACATCCGCTCCCTCGATCGAATCGCCGCTCGCGCCCTTCCGCGCGGCGCTCGGCACCCGCACGCTTACGGTGTTCCTCCTCGACGCCACGTGGGCGCTCGGCCGCAAGATGCTCCGCCTGAGCCCGACCCTGCAGGCGCTGCCGCGGGTGATGTTCACGCCCTCCGCCCCGAGCCGTTACATCATCAAGCAGCAGCCCCACCCTTCCTGCCTTTCGACGCTCGAGGCCACGCACGAACTGCTCCTCGCCCTGCAGGCGGCCGGTCTCGACGACTACCCGCTACCCGATCAGTTGCTGTCACTCTTCCAGCGGATGCAGGATTACCAGCTCCGCTGCGCGTGCGATCCGGCCCTCGCCGGTTACCGGCGCGGACGCTACAAGCCTCCGTCGGAACGCGTCCTGCCGCGCGGCCGCAGCGGCGCCCGCCGGCGCAATGTCTTCCAGATGCCCGCATCCTGAGCGCGCGGTACCAACATCAGGCTGGCGCGCTCCGAGGCCGTTTCCAACCTCTCCTCACCCCAACCCGTTCATGCGCCTTCGACGATTCCTCGCGTCCGCCCTCCTCGCCGCCTGCGCCGCCACCGCCGCCGAAAAGCTCAACGTGGTCTTCATCCTCGCCGACGATCTCGGTTGGGGCGAACTCGGCAGCTACGGCCAGAAAAAGATCCCGACCCCGCACCTCGACCGGCTCGCGGCGCAGGGCACGCGGTTCACGCGTCATTACAGCGGTGCGCCGGTCTGCGCGCCGTCGCGTTGCGTGCTGATGACCGGCAAGCACCTCGGGCACGCGGAGGTTCGCGGCAACCGCCAGGCCAAGGTCGCCGATCCGCGCTTCACCGAGGGCCAGCTGCCGCTTTCGACGGGGGCGGTCACGATCGCGCAGGTTTTCCGCCAAGCCGGCTACGCGACGGGCGCGATGGGCAAGTGGGGACTCGGCCCGGTCGGCAGCACGGGGGACCCGAACGCGAAGGGCTTCGACCTGTTCTTCGGCTACAATTGCCAGGCGGTCGCGCACAGCTTCTTCCCGGCGACGCTCTGGCGCAACGCCGAGCGCGTGCCGCTCAACCGCAAGGCGGTGCCGGGGCACGCGAAGCAACCCGCGGGCGAGGTGCGCCTCGAGGATTGGCAGGGCGAGAACCACTCATCGCTCGCGATGATGGCCGAGGCGGAGCGCTTCATCGACGCCCACCGCTCACGGCCGTTCTTCCTGTACCTGCCCTTCACGGAGCCGCACGTCGCGATGCAGCCGCCGCGCGAGTGGGTGGAGAAGTTCCCGCGCGACTGGGACCCGGTGCCGTACCGCGGCGAATCAGGCTACCTGCCGCACCCGCGGCCGCGCGCCGGTTACGCCGCGATGATCGCCCTGCTCGACCACCACGTCGGCCAGGTGCTCGCCGCGCTCGACCGCGCCGGCGTGGCCGAACGCACGCTCGTCGTCTTCTCCAGCGACAACGGCACGACGCATGCCGGACCTGCCGGCACGAAGTTCCACGTCGGCGGCGCCGACCCCGCCTTCTTCAACAGCACCGCCGGTCTGCGCGGCTTCAAGGGCAGCGTGTACGAGGGTGGCATCCGCGTGCCGATGATCGCCCGCCTGCCCGGCCGCATCCCCGCCGGCGTGGTCAACGCCACCCCGGGTTACTTCGCGGATTGGTTCCCTACCCTCTGCGAGGCCGCCGGCCTGCCGCGTCCACCCGGGCTCGACGGCGAGAGCCTCTGGCCCGCCCTCACGTCGGGAAGGACCACCGCGCGCACGCGACCGATGATCTGGGTCTTCCCCGAATACCGCGGGCAGGTGGCCGTGCAATGGGGCGACTGGAAGCTGGTGCGCCAGGACCTCGCGACGAAGACGCCTGGCCCGTGGCAGGTCTACGACCTTGCGACCGACCCGGGAGAGACCCGCGACGTCGCGGCGGCGCAGGCCGACCTCATCCGCCGCACCGAGGACCTGCTGCGCCGCGAGGTCGACGCCAACGCGGCTTTCCCGGTCGCGATCCCCGGCGTCAACACCCCGGGCCAGTGACGCCCGCGTCCTTCATCGCCCGCCAACCCCCTCAACCCGACACCGCCATGCGCCCGTACCTCCTGATCCTTGCCGTGCTCGCCCTCGCTTCCAGCGCCGGAGCGGCCGGCCCGCGTCCGATGAACATCGTGTTCTTCCTCGCCGATGATCTCGGCCAGCGCGACCTCGGCGCGTACGGCAGCACGTTTTACGAGACGCCGAACCTCGACCGCCTCGCCCGCGAGGGAGCCCGGTTCACCGACGCCTACGCGGCCTGCCCGGTCTGCTCCCCCACCCGCGCGAGCGCCATCACCGGGCAGTGGCCGCAGCGCACCGGCATCACCGACTACATCGGCGCACCCCGCCGGCCGGCGGACTGGAAGCGCAACACCCGCTCGTTACCCGCCCCCTACGAGGACCGCCTCGCGCTCGACCGACCCACGGTCGCGAAATCCCTCAAGGCCGCCGGCTACGCCACGTTCTTCGCGGGCAAGTGGCACCTCGGTCCCGAGGGCTGGTGGCCGGAGAACCAGGGCTTCGACGTCAACATGGGCGGCAACGAGAAGGGCGGCCCCTATGGCGGGAAAAGGTACTTCTCCCCCTACGGCAACCCGCGCCTCACCGATGGTCCCGAGGGCGAGCACCTCCCGGACCGGCTCGCCACCGAGGCGGTGAAGTTCATGCGCGCGCGGCGGGACCGTCCGTTCCTCGTCTGGTTCCCGTTCTATTCCGTCCACACGCCGTTGATGGCGCGAGAGGACCTGCGGGTGAAGTATGAGGAGAAGCGCCGCCGGCTCGGCCTGGAGGACAAATGGGGCCGCGAGGCCGCGGGCGAGCGCGACGTGCGGCTCGTGCAGAACCACGCCGTGTACGCCGGGATGATCGAGGCGATGGACCTCGCCGTGGGCAAGGTGCTCGCCGGGATCGACGACCTCGGCCTGCGCGAGAACACGGTCGTGGTGTTCACCAGCGACAACGGCGGCCTTTCCACCAGCGAGGGCTGGCCCACGTCCAATCTCCCGCTGCGCGCCGGGAAGGGCTGGATGTACGAGGGCGGCATCCGCGAGCCGCTGCTGGTCCGGTGGCCCGGCGTCTCCCGGCCGGGCAGCGTGATTTCCACGCCGGTGAGCAGCCCTGATTTCTTCCCGACGTTTCTCGAGGCGGCGGGCTTGGCGCCCGCGCCCGGTCAGGTGCTCGACGGCCGCAGCCTGGCCCCGGCGCTTCGCGGCGAGCGCGAGCCCGAGCGCCCGCTGTTCTGGCATTACCCGCACTACGGCAACCAGGGCGGCGCCCCGGCGGCCGCCGTCCGCCGCGGCGATTGGAAGCTCATCGAGTGGATGGAGGACAACCGCGTGGAGTTGTTCAACCTCGCCGCCGACCTCGGCGAGCAGACCGATCTCTCCGCGCGCGAAACCGCGCGGGTGGAACGCCTCCGCGCCGAACTCCGCGCTTGGCAGCGCGACGTCGGCGCCAAGTTCCCGACCCCCAATCCCGCCTACGATCCCGCCAAGCCCAGCGGCCGCCGCGCGGACCGTAAGCAGTAGCCCAACACCGGCGGCCCCGCGGCCGTCATTCGCCTTGCGGGGGGCGGGGGCCGGACGCATTTAAACCGGCCCGCCGATGAACATCCACCCGACCCGCGAAGCGTTCGCCAGCCTTGCCGCGCAGGGCAACGTCATCCCGGTCACGACCGACCTGATGGCGGACTTTGAGACACCGGTGTCGGCCTACGCGAAGCTCCGCGCCGCGGGACCGTCATTCCTCCTGGAGTCGGTCGAAGGCGGAGAAACCCTCTCCCGCTACAGCTTCATCGGCTGCCGGCCGCGCAAGGTCCTCGCCTGCGGTCCGCAGACCACGCTCGTCCGGGTGCCGGGCCAGCCCGACCGCACCGTCCCCACGCCGGCGGACCCGCTCCAGTTGATCGAGGAGGAACTGCGCGGCTTTCGTCCCGTGACGCTGCCGGGGCTGCCGCGGTTCACCGGCGGCGCCGTGGGTTTCATCGGCTACGAGTACGTCACCCGCATTGAGCCCAAGGTGCCCGCCGCCGCGCGCGACGAACTGGGCCTGCCGATGCTGTACTTCATGCTGGCCGACTCGCTGCTGATCTTCGACCGCGCGAAGCAGACGCTCCGGCTGTGCGTCAACGCCCACGTCCGCTCCCCCTCCGAGGCCGGCGCGGCCTACGACGCCGCGGTCGCCGAATTACGGGAGCTGCACGCGCTGCTCCGCCAGCCGCGGGCGCTGGCCCCCGCCCCGCTCGCCGACGTGGGCGGGATCCGGGTTCCGCCCGGCAATTTCACCCAGCCGGCCTTTGAGCGCGTCGTCGAGGAGGGCAAGGAGTTGATCCGCGCGGGCGACATCATCCAATTCGTCCCCTCGCAGCGTTTCTCGCGCCCGTTCGACCGGCCGGCCCTCGATCTCTATCGCGCGCTCCGCACCGTCAACCCGTCGCCCTACCTGTTCATCCTCGAGGCCGGTGACTTCGCGATCGTGGGCGCGTCGCCCGAGGTCCATGTGCGGCTCACCGACGGCCGCGTAGAGATCCGCCCCATCGCCGGCACCCGCCGCCGCGGCGCCACCCCGGCGGAAGACGTCGCGCTGGAGCGGGAATTGCTCGCCGACGAGAAGGAGCGCGCCGAGCACCTGATGCTCGTCGACCTCGCCCGCAACGACATCGGCCGTGTCTGCGAACACGGTTCGGTCACGGTGCCCGAGATGATGGTCATCGAGCGCTACTCGCACGTGATGCACATCGTGTCGCAGGTGGAGGGTCGCATCGCCCCCGGCCGCACCGCCTACGACCTGATGCGCGCCACCTTCCCGGCCGGCACGGTTTCCGGCGCGCCGAAGATCCGCGCGATGCAGATCATCGCCCAGCACGAACCCGTCCAGCGCGGCTTCTACGCCGGCGCGCTCGGCTACTTCGGCTACGACGGCAACATGGACACCTGCATCATGTTGCGCACCGCCCTGCTCAAGGAAGGCCGGGTTCACATCCAGTCCGGCGCCGGCGTTGTCGCCGACTCCGTCCCCGCTTCCGAGTATCAGGAGACCATCAGCAAGGCCACCGCCCTGTTCAAGGCGGTCGCCCTCGCGGAGCAGTTCTAGCCGTCGAATCCTGCTGGAAAGCGGCCGGAAAACCAACCCGCGTTCCCGCGCGGAAATAAGCCTTGCATTCACTTTCCACGAAACGCTTTATCCAAACTTTTATTCCATGAAAGCGACCATCAAGACCCAGGGACAGCAGTTCACTGTTTCCGAGGGGGACATTCTCACCGTCAACCGCTACCGCGGCACCGAAAAGGGCTCCAAAGT
>JBBAVH010000039.1:0-33246 GCA_040397825.1 Opitutaceae bacterium | reverse complement strand
CGAACTCCACCCCCTCCTGCGCCTCTTGCGCCTCTTCGCGGCCATCCCAACTCGGTTCAGCCGCGATAAGGCGCAAAACGCGCAAAACGTGCGGCGAGCACTCAAGCCACTTCATCTCCAAGCCCGGATCGTTCCTCCACCACCGAACCCTCCTCCGCATCGAACCCCACCCTCTCTTGCGCCTCTTGCGCCTCTTCGCGGCCATCCCAACTCGGTTCAGCCGCGATAAGGCACAAAACGCGCACGAAAAGCAGTGAGGGCTCAATCCCCTTCCTTCATACCCTCCGTCCGCTGCGCTACGCCCTGTCCTCAGCTAAGGGCCGTCTGGGTTGAACCGGAGGAAAACCAAAGTGGCGGAGGGATCTGCAGGGGCGGGGCCACCGACAATTCCCCGAACCAAAAAATAGGGTAAAAACCCTATTCCGAGTTTGACCCCAGGCCGACACGCCTGAATCCTTCCCATCTGAACGCCACCGAATCCGCCCGAAGTTGAACTCCCCGCAACAATCACCACTCGCCTCCACGCTGCAGCCTGCGTTTCCGCGGCTGACCCGGGCGCTGCTCGCGCTGTTCGTGTTCGGGGGACTCGTTGGGCGTGTGGCTGGGCAAACAACCTACTATGGACCTGACAATGCAGTAGGCAACGGTAGCGCCGGCAATGGATTCGGGACGCCCGCTAGTTTCAATTGGAACACGACGGCATCCATTTGGAACACGAATTCAACCGGCGACAATGTTGGATCAACAAGGAGCGCTAGGTGGGTTAATTGGACAACCGCAGCTCCCACCAACGCCATCCTCGTTTCCACGACCAGCGCCCTCACATTGACCCTAGGGGCTGCCATCAGTGTGGGTTCCATCACCGCTCAATCTGGGACTGGCTCGTGGACAATTGCGAATAACAGCAACAATCTGACCATCAACACGGGGTCGACCACGAATGCCAGCCTGACCCTGAACGGAGGAACGCTCTTCTTAGCGACGGCCGGAACCTACACTTTCAACACTATCACAATCACCGGTAATACGACGTTGGATTTCGGCGGCAGCATCGGATCCACCCTCCAGTCGACGAACCTGGTCATTCAAAACAACGCCATCGTCACGGTAAACAACTGGGTCGCCGGCACGGACCTTTGGAAATCAACGAATGCCCCTTCGGTGAACGGCTCCACGATCGCATCCGGAGGCACGGTAACAGGAGTGAATTTCACCAATTACTCCGGACTGACCACCTCGTGGACTTCGAGCGGCGTAACCGCGAATCAACTCTATCCTGTCCCTGAACCCTCCACCTACGGAGCCCTCATGGCTGCCGGATGCGCGGGGTTGATCAGCTGGCGCCGCCGCCGGTCGCGACGCGAAGCCGCCGCCAAGGCCTGATTCCCAAGGGACGCCAAACGGCGTCCCTTTTTGTTTCCCCGCCTCCGCCAGCGCGGAAGCGTGAGCGCCAAAGGAGCCTCCACGGCCAGGGCGACATGGTTCGCGCGGCCGAATCGGTCCAAGATTCACCCACCTCGGACCGCTCCGACATACTCCCCCGCCCAAAGCTCGGCGGTTTTGCGCCTCTTGGCGGCATCCAGCCCATTCAGCCGCGATAGGGCGCAAAACGCTCAGGGAGAGATCGAACCACTTCATTACCATCCCTGGTTCGCTCCTCCACCGCCGGCCGCCCTTCTTACAGGATCGAACCCCACCTCCTCCTGCGCCTCTTGCGCCTCTTGGCAGCCAACCCAAGCAGCCTGGCCGCTCAGCGGCTCCGCGCGGGACCGCCTCAGCACGTTCCATGAAATCCGAAGTCGCGTCCGCCGCACCTTGCGCCTCGATTCCGTCACCCGCCATGAACCCCAAGTCCCGCACGTTCCACTCCGCCCTGCTCCTCGCCCTCCTCTCCTGCGCCTCGGCTCTCGCGAGCGCCGCCGGCAATTGGCCTTCCTGGCGCGGCCCCGCCGGCAACGGCACCGCTCCCGCCGCCCGCGGCCTGCCGGAAACGTGGAGCGCCACCGAGAACATCCGGTGGAAACAGGAGATGCCCGCATGGAGCGGCTCGACCCCGGTGATCTGGGGCGACCGCATCTTCCTCAACACGCCCTCCAAGGAAACCGCGCCGCCCCCGCCGCCGCCCGCCCCGGCGCCGGGCAAGAAGGCGCGGCCCGCTCCGGCCGGCGGACGCGGCCCCGGCGGACAGGAACTGCTGCTGCTCTGCCTCGACCGCGCCACCGGCCGCGAGCTCTGGCGTCGCCAGTACGACCAGGGGAACAGCATCAAGATGAAGCACAACATGACCTCGCCGTCGCCCGTCACCGACGGCCGCCTCGTGTGGGTCACCTCGGGCAACGGCGTCGTCGCGTGCTTTGACCTGGAGGGCAAGCCGCGCTGGACCTTCGACCTCGCGACCCACGCCGGGAAGCTCGGCCTGCAATTCGGCTACGGCTCCTCACCGCTGCTGGTCGGCGACAAGCTCATCTTCCCGGTGCTGCACGGCTTCTTCACCGAAGGCCCGTCGTGGGTGGTCGCCCTCCGCGCGGCCGACGGCACCCTCGCGTGGCGGAAGGAACGCCGCACCGACGCCGAGCACGAGACCCGCGACGCCTACACCACGCCCTCGCTCCTCGAGCACGGCGGCCGCACGCAGGTGATCATCGGCGGCGGCGCCGCCGTGACCGCCCATGATCCGGCCACGGGTGAGGAAATCTGGCGCGCCGGCGGCTCCAATCCGACCGGTTCGCGCGTCTTCCGCACCATCGCCTCCCCGCTCGTGAACGGCGACCTCGTGTACCTCCCGACCCGCGTCACGCCCTTCCTCGCGTTCCGCGCCGACGGCCGCGGCGACGTCACGACGACGCACCTCGCCTGGAAGTGGACCGACAAGGGGGCGCCCGATGTGCCCACACCGGTCTCCGACGGCACCCGCCTCTACCTCATCGACGACCAGGGCGCGGTGACGTGCGTCGACGCGCGCACCGGGAACAAGATCTACGGCCCGACCGCGACCGGCATCGGCCGCACCAGCGGTTCGCCCACCCTCGCCGACGGCAAGCTCTACATCACCGGCGAGTCGGCCGAAACCGCCGTCGTCGCGGCGGGGCCGGAGTTCCGGCTCATCGCGCGCAACGCGCTCGACGGCACCTACACGCTGACGACCCCCGCGGCCGTGGACGGCGAGCTGTTCATCCGCACCGCCACGCACCTGTACTGCATCGCGCGGAAGTGACGCCGCCCGCTCCGCACCACCCCGCGCCCCGAATATGAAAGTCACGCCCTCCACCCGCCGGGAGTTCGTGCGAACGGCCTCCGCCGCCGCGACCGCATTCACCTTCCTGCCCCGTCACGTGCTGGGCGGGCCGCGCTTCGTGCCGCCGAGCGAGCGGGTCAACGTCGCCGTCGTCGGCGTGGGCGGCCGCGGGTTGCAGAACCTCAAGGCGCTGCTCGACCTGCCCGACGTCCGCGTGGTCGCGGTGGCCGACCCGGCGCGGGAATACAGCCTCGAGGCCTTCTACTACAAGGGCATGGGTGGCCGGGCCCCCGCCCGGGCCGCGGTCGAGAAACGCCACGGTGAGCAATCCCCCGGCTTCAGCTGCGCCGAGTACGAGGACTTCCGCGTGATGCTGGAACAGGAGAAGGCGGTCGACGCGGTCCTCTGCGCGACGCCCGACCACCTGCACGCCTGCGTCTCGGTGCGGGCGATGCGCGCCGGCAAGCACGTCTATTGCGAGAAGCCCCTGACGCACAGCCTCTGGGAGGCCCGCGAAGTCGCGCGCGTCGCGCGGGAGACCGGCGTCGCCACCCAGACCGGCAACCAGGGCCACTCCACCGTGGGCATGCGCGAGACCGTCGAGCACATCCGCGCGGGCACGATCGGCGCGGTGCGCGAAGTGCACGCCTGGGTCGGCACGAGGCGCTGGAACCCCGCGCTCACGACGCGCCCCGACGGCACGCCTCCCGTGCCCGAAGGGTTGAATTGGGACCTCTGGCTCGGGCCCCGCGAGCCGCGGGCCTTCCACCCGGTCTATCATCCGGTCGCGTGGCGCGATTTCTGGGCCTTCGGCGGCTCCAGCCTCGGCGACTTCGGCTGCCATGACCTCGACTGTGCGACCTGGGCGCTCGACCTGCCCGCGCCCACCCGCGTCCACGCCATGGGCGCCGGGCCGATGGATGCGGAGATCGCGCCCCACGGCATGATGGCCCATTACGAATTCCCCGCGCGCGGCGCGCTGCCGCCGGTGCGGCTCACGTGGTACGACGGCGGCCTCAAGCCGGCGGTGCCGGCGGCGATGGGTTCTTTCCCGCTGCCGGGCCGCGGCGTGATCTTCGTGGGGGAAAAGGGCGTGATCCAATGCGACGGCGCCGGCGGCGCCCCGCGGTTGTTCCCCGAATCCCTGCGGACCGCGCCGAAGCCCCCCGCCACGCTGAAACGCTCCAACGGCCATCACCGCGACTGGATCGACGCGTGCAAGGGCGGCGAACCCGCGAGCAGCCATTTCGCCTACGGCGCGCACCTCACGGAGCTCGCGCACCTCGGCAACCTCTCGCTGCGGCTCAAGCGGCCGATCGAGTGGGACGCCGCCAACCTGCGCGTTCCCGGTGTGCCCGACGCCGACGCCATCATCCGCGGGACCTACCGCCCCGGTTGGGAACTGGCCTAGACGAGGCGCGCGAACCCCGCCGATACGCGGCCCTTCAGCCTCCCGCGCGCAACGCCGCCACCACCGGCAGGTCGGCGGGCGCCAGCTCGTAGGCATCGAGCCCGGCCAGCTCCACCCAGGCCAGCCCCACGTGCTCGTGCGCCCGCGGCTCGGCGCTGCCCGGAGCCAGCCGGCAGCGGAACGGGATCATGTCGATGACGACGAAGCCGTAGTCGTGGCGGAACCGCGGCAGCGGCTCGAGCGCCTCGACGTCGATCCCCAGTTCCTCCCGCAACTCGCGCGCCAGCGCCGCCTCCGGGGCCTCGCCCGGCTCGACCTTGCCGCCGGGAAACTCCCATTTCAACCCGAGCGACTTGTGGGGCGGCCGACGAGCGATCAACACGTGGCCGCGGTCATCGGTGATCACCGCGGCGACCACCGGCACGGGCGGCTTGGCGGAAGTCGCGGGGGCGGACTTGGGCTCCGGTTCCGGCATGGGCGCACTCACGCTGACCGGCCCCCGGTTCCCAAGCGCGGATTGCGGCAGAGTCCCGGCCCGATCCCGCACGGAGGCGGTGACGTGAGGAACCGGAAAAACGCGTCCTCCCCCGCCGCGAGGTCGGCCGCGCGGATGAATTCGTCGCGCGTATGCGCCTGCGCGATGTCTCCCGGCCCGAACGCCACCGCCGGCACGCCCGCCGCCGCGAGGACGTTGGCGTCGCAGAACCAGTCGGCCGCCGCCCAGCCTCGCCCCGCCGCGCGCAACGTCCGCGCCCACGGCTGCTCCCGCGGCGTGACGAAGCTCGGGCCGGCGCGGTGGATCCGCAGCCGCGCGCGCGGGGCGTGCTTATGCGCCAGCGCCCGCAGGCGGGCGAGGACTTCCTCCGCCGCGACTCCCGGGTGCAGGCGGATGTCCAAACCCGCGCGGCAAAGGTCGGGCACGACGTTGAGGTCGCGGCCGCCCTGCAGCACCCCGAGGTTGAGGCTGGCGCGGCCGAGGACCGCGTGGCGGCGCGAGGCCAGCCACGGGGCGAGTTCATCGCGCAGCGCCAGCGCGAGCGGGAGCATCCGGTAGACCGCATTGTCCCCGCGTTCCGGCCGCGCCCCGTGGCACGCGCGGCCCGGGGTCTCGAGCCAGACCCGCAGGATGCCCTTCGCGGCGTGCACAACGCGCAGCGAGGTCGGCTCGAGCGCCACGGCGAAATCGACGGCGAAGCCGTCCTCGGCGAGCGCCCGCGCTCCGGCCCCGCCCTCCTCCTCGCCGGAAGTGGCGGCGACGATCCAGCGCACCGCCGGCCGGCGCGCGGCAGGCAGGCGCGTCCAGCGGCGGAGGGCAGAGAGCAAAGCGGCCGTCGGGCCCTTGGTGTCGCACGCGCCGCGCCCGTGGAGGCGCCCCGCGCGGCGCGTGAGCGTGAAAGGCGGCACCGTCATCCCCGCGACGCCCACGGTGTCGAGGTGCGGCACGAACGCGACGGTCGCGACCGCGGGACGCGGGGGCTCGAGGACGGCCACGAGGTTGGGCCGCCCCGGAGCGAGCGGGCGGATCTCCACGTCGGCGCCCAGAGCGCGGAGATGGTTCTCCATCCAGGCACCGTAGGCCGCCTCGCCCGCGACCGATCCGCCGGGATCGCCCTCGGGGTTCACGCTCGGCACGGCGACCATCTCGGCGAGGAGAGCGGGGGGCGAAGCGGGGAGGCGGACCATGACCTTCAACGTGCTGAAAACACCCGCGGCAGGCGAGGGCCTTCGCCTCCGGAAGCCGGAGCCGTCCGATCCGGGCTGTAAAAACCGGCTTGAAACCCGGAGCCCGCGGGCCGTCGTCGACGTGCACCGCGTGCCCGAGCGTTTCCCCGCCATGATGTCAGCCGCCCAACTTCCCATGCTGCCGTGCCCGCCGGAAGCCATCGACGACTTCCTGAGCGAGCCCGGTCCGGAGGCGATGGCGCTGCTGGATCGGACGACGGGACCGATCCTCGTCCTTGGCGCGGGCGGGAAGATGGGACTCCACCTCTCGCTGATGCTGCGCAAGGCGCTCGCCCCACTTGGCCGGGCCGGCGACGTGCGGGCAGTCTCCCGATTCAGCACGCTGCGCGACCGCGAGGACTTCGCCCGCCACGGCATCACGACGCTCGCGGCCGACCTCTGCGACGACGCGGCGCTCGCCGCGCTGCCCGACGCGCCCACGGTCTTTTTCCTCGCCGGGGTGAAGTTCGGCACCGCGGCGGCGCCGGAACTCCTGCGCCGCGTCAACGTCGAGCTGCCGCGGCGGGTGGGGGAACGATTCCGGTCCGCGCGCATCGTGGCCTTCTCCACCGGCTGCGTTTATCCCTTCGTCGCGCCGGAAACCGGAGGGTCGACCGAATCGACCCCGCCGGCCCCGGTGGGCGACTACGCGCTGTCTTGCCTCGGCCGCGAGGAGTCGTTCGCCGAGGTGGCGCGCCGGCACGGCACCCGCGTGGCGTTGATCCGGCTCAACTACTCCGTCGAGTTCCGCTACGGCATCCTCACGGACATCGCCCGCCGCGTCTTCCGCGGCGAACCCGTCGACGTCACCACGGGCCACGTGAACGCAATCTGGCAGCGTGACGCGCTCGACCATGTCATCCGCACGCTCGACCTCGCCGCGGCGCCCGCGGCGCCGGTGAACGTCACCGGCCCCGGCACCCTTGCGGTGCGCCACCTCGCGGCGCGTTTCGGCGAGCTGCTCGGCCGCCCGGCGTTGATCACCGGCACGGAGGCCGCGACGGCCTGGCTGAACGATGCCTCGGCCCTGCACCGCCGGCTTGGCGCTCCGCCGACCACGGTCGAACAGATGCAGCGCTGGATCGCGGGGTGGCTCTTGGCCGGCGGCGGCGACTGGGGCAAGCCCACCGGTTTCGAACGCCGCGACGGCAACTTCTGAAACGGCCATGAAACCCGCGCTCCGCGCCCATCTCCTCGAAGGCCAGGTGATCCCGGCGCTGCCGCTCGCGCTCGTACGCGGGCGCCGGTGGGATGAACGCCGGCAGCGGGCGGTCACGCGCTACTACGTCGACGCCGGGGCCGGCGGCCTGGCGGTCGGCGTGCATTCGACGCAGTTCGCCATCCGCGACCCGCGCCACGGCCTGTACGAGCCGGTGCTGGCCCTCGCCGCCGAGACGGTCCGCGCGTGGCGGGCGCCGCGCGCGGCGGCTTCTTTCGCCCTGATCGCCGGACTGTGCGGGCGAACCCCGCAGGCGGTGCGGGAGGCGGGAACCGCCGCCGCCCTGGGTTATGACGCCGGCCTGCTGAGCCTCGGCGCCTGGGCGCGCGACGACGAGCGCGCGGTGCTGGCGCATTGCCGCGCGGTGGCGCGGGAGATCCCGCTGGTCGGCTTCTACCTGCAGCCCGCGGTGGGCGGCCGTGTGCTCACGCATGACTTCTGGCGGCGGTTCGCGGAGATCCCGGAGGTCGTCGCGATCAAGATCGCACCGTTCCACCGCTACCGGACGATCGACGTGGTGCGGGCCGTGCTGGAGACCGGACGGGACGACGTCGCGCTCTACACGGGGAACGACGACAACATCCTCGGTGACCTGCTGACGCCCTTCACGTTCGGCGGCCGCACGCGGCACATCACCGGCGGCCTGCTCGGCCAATGGGGCGTTTGGACCGAGCGCGCGGTGGCGCTGCTAGGAGAGGTGAAGCGAGCCCGTCGCCGCGCCACCCTGCCGGCGGCCTGGCTCGGGCGGAATGCCGCGCTCACCGATGCGAATGCCGCGATCTTCGACGCCGCCCACGGCTTCGCCGGTTGCCTGCCGGGCATCCACGAGGTGCTGCGGCGGCAGGGCCTGTTCGCGACGCACGCCTGCCTCGATCCACACGAACGGCTCTCGCCCGGACAAGCGGGGGAAATCACCCGCGTCTCCGCCGCCTATCCCTGGCTGGTCGACGACGCCTTCGTGGCACGGCACCTCGACCGCTGGCTGGCTTGAGGAGCCGTGACCGGGCCTGCCGGGAGGCGATTTTTCACTCGTTCCGAGGCGGGTTTTGGCCTTCCTTGGCCGGTTTCCATGAAACATTTCCTCAAGGAGACCGACTTCGGTCGCTCCGAACTCGAGGCGCTGTTCCAGCGGGCGCGCGAGTTCAAGGCGACCCGCGGCCGGCACGCGCGGCCGCTCGAGGGGCAGACCTGGGCGCTGCTGTTCTCAAAGTCCTCCACCCGCACCCGCGTCTCCTTCGAGGTCGGCATCCATGAGCTGGGCGGCAACCCGCTCTTCCTGAACCGCAACGACATCCAGCTCGGCCGCGGCGAGACCGTGGCCGACACCGCGCGCGTCCTTTCGCGCTACATCCACGGGCTCGTCATCCGCACCCACGACCACGGCGAGGTGCGGGAGCTGGCGGCCCGCGGCAGCATCCCGGTCGTCAACGCCCTCACCGACCTGCTCCATCCCTGTCAGATCTTCGCCGACGCCCTCACGCTGGCGGAACGCTGGACCAAGCCGGGCGACGACCTCACCGCCTCGCTCCGGGGCCGCAAGATCGCCTTCGTGGGCGACCGCGGCTGCAACGTGGCCAACTCCTGGATCATGGGCGCCAACCTGTTCGGGATGAAGATCTCGCTCGCGGGTCCGCCGGGCTTCGACGCCGCGCCGGAGTTCAACCAGCTGCTCAAGGACGAGGGCTTCGCCAACGGTTACGAGTTCACCACCGACGCCTGGGCGGCGGTGAAGGACGCCGACGTGATCTACACCGACGTCTGGGTGAGCATGGGCAAGGAGGAGGAGACCGAGGAACGCATCCGGGTGATGACGCCGTTCCGCGTCACCGAGGAGCTCTGCGCGGCCGCCAAGCCGGGCGCTTTGTTCATGCATTGCCTGCCGGCGCACGCGGGCCAGGAGGTCACCGAACAGGTGCTGGAAGGCCCGCGCTCGATCATCTTCGACCAGGCCGAGAACCGCCTCCACATGCAGAAGGCCATCCTCGCCGCGCTGGCGGAATCAGCCCGCCGCTGAAGCCTCTGCCCACCGCACGTTTCCCCATACCATGAAGATCGTCCTGGCTTACTCGGGCGGACTCGACACGTCCGTCATCGTCAAGTGGCTCCGCGAGACCTACGACGCGGAGATCATCACGTTCGCGGCCGACATCGGCCAGGAAGAGGAGCTGAAGGGGCTTCCGGCCAAGGCGCGGGCGACCGGCGCGGCCCGGCACTACACGCTCGACCTCACGGAGGAGTTCGCGCGCGACTTCATCTACCCGATGGTGCGGGCGAACGCGGTCTACGAAGGCCAGTACTACCTCGGCACCTCGATCGCGCGGCCGCTGATCGCGAAGGCGCAGGTGGACATCGCCCGCAAGGAGAAGGCCGACACCGTGGCGCACGGCGCGACGGGCAAGGGCAACGATCAATGCCGCTTCGAGCTCACGTACATGGCGCTGAACCCGCGCCTGCAGATCCTCGCGCCGTGGAAAATCGAGGAGTTCCGGGATGAGTTCCCGGGCCGCGCGGAGATGATCGATTACTGCCGGAAGCACCGCATCCCGGTCGAGGCGTCGCTGAAGAAGCCGTACTCGATGGACCGCAACCTCCTCCATATCTCGTACGAGGCGGGAATCCTCGAGGATCCGTGGTTCGACCCGACGACCAAGGCCAACAAGGGGATGTTCAAGCTTTCGGTCTCGCCGGAGGATGCGCCCAACAAGGCCGAGTACGTCGAGCTCGAGTTCGAAAAGGGCAACTGCGTCGCCGTGAACGGCAAGCGGCTCTCGCCCGCCGGTGTGCTGAAGGTGCTCAACAAGCTCGGCGGCAAGCACGGCATCGGCCGCGTCGACCTCGTCGAGAACCGCTTCGTCGGCATGAAGTCGCGCGGCGTGTACGAGACCCCGGGCGGCACCATCCTGATGCACGGCCACCGGCAGGTGGAGTCGCTGACGATGGACCGCGAGGTGATGCACCTGCGTGACTCGCTGATCCCGAAGTACGCCGAGTTGGTCTATTACGGGTTCTGGTTTGCCCCGGAGCGCGAGGCCCTGCAGGCGCTGGTCGACGAGAGCCAGCGCCACGTCTCGGGCACGGTGCGCCTCAAGCTCTACAAGGGGAACATCATCACCTGCGGCCGGAAGTCGAAGTACTCGCTCTACGACATGAACGTGGCGTCCATGGAGGGCGTGAAAAGCTGGTACAACCAAAGCGATGCCGGCGGCTTCATCCGCCTCAACGGCCTGCGGCTCCGCGCGCGTCACCTCGCGCAGGGCGGCCCGCGCGTCTGAGCTGGATTGCCGAGGGAGGCGGGCGGGAGCCGCGGAACGGTTCACCCGCCCTGCCGCCCAACCCGGCCCTGTCGGGTCAGGCCGCCGGCACGGCGAGCAGGGAGTCGCGGAAGATCTCGACGGACCGGGCGAGGTCGGCGGCGCTCGCGTTGAGCGGCGGCAGTAGGCGGATGACGTTGTGGCCCGAGGCCACCGCGAGCAGTCCTCGCTCGCGCAGACGCGCCAGCCATGGGCCCGGCTCGGAAATCATCTGGACACCGACCATGAAGCCGAGGCCGCGGATGCCGGCGACATGGGAGGGGAATTCGCGCGCGAGGGCGCGCAGCGATTCGATCCACACCCCGCTGGAGGCGGCGACGTGCTCCATGAGCCGTTCGTGCTCGATGACGTCGAGGGTGGCGAGGGCGGCGGCGCAGGCCAGCGGGGTGCCGCCGAAAGTCGTGCCGTGGCTGCCGGGCTGGAAGAGGTCCGCATGCGGCTCGCGAGCCCAGATCGCTCCGATCGGGAACCCGCCCCCGAGGCCCTTGGCCATGCCGATGGCGTCGGGCGTGACGCCCGCGTGCTCGAAGGCGTAGAACTTGCCCGTGCGGCCGATGCCGCACTGGACCTCGTCGAGCATGAGCAGGAGGCCGCGTTCGTCGCAGAGCCGGCGCAGGCCCCGGAGGAATTCCGGGGTGCAGGGCATGATCCCGCCCTCGCCCTGAATGGTCTCGACGAAGATAGCCGCGGTGGAGTCGTCGACCAGGGCCTCGAAGGAGGCGAGGTCGTTGAGGTCGCCGAACGCGAAGCCGGGCACCAGCGGGCGGAAGCCACCCTGGATCTTCTCCTGCGGCGTGGCGCTCATGCCGCCGAACGTCCGGCCGTGGAACGCGTTCTTCGCGCAGATCACCTTGTAGCGCCGCGCCTCCTCGCCGCCCGACTTCCGCCGGCCGTGCAGCCGCGCGAGCTTGATCAGGCCCTCGTTGGCCTCGGCTCCGCTGTTGCAGAGGAAGACCCGCCCCGGACCGGCATGGCCGATGATCCGCCGCGCCAGCTCGCCCTGGTTGGGGTGGCGGAAGAGGTTGCTGACGTGGGCAAGCTCAGCCGCCTGGCGCTGCACGGCGGCAACCCAGCGGGGATGCGCGTGGCCGAGCGCGTTGACCGCGATGCCCGAGGTGAAGTCGAGATAGGCCGTGCCGGCGTCGTCCCACACGCGGCTGCCGGCGCCGCGCACGAGGGTGAGGGCCGCGCGCGCGTAATTGCGCATCACGTGCGCGTCGTAGAGTTCGGCCGTGCTGGTCCGCACGAGGGAGGGCTCGCTCATGGCGTGGCGGGGCGGGCGGCTCAGCCCTGCACGATCTCGGTGCCGATGCCGCGGTCGGTGAACATCTCGAGGAGCAGAGAGTGCGGCAGCCGCCCGTCGATGAAGTGCACCCGCTGCACCCCCTCCTGCAGCGCGCGCACCGCGCTCTGCACCTTGGGCCGCATGCCCTTGTCGATCACGCCGCGACGCTTCAGCTCCTCCACCTGACCGGTCTTAAGCGTCGAGATGAGAGACTCGGGATCCGACGGGTTGGCGAGCAGGCCGGGCACGTCGCTCATGTAGACCAGCCGGCGGGCGCGCAACGCGCTGGCCACGCGGCCGGCCGCGAGGTCCGCGTTCACGTTGTAGGGTTTGCCGTCGAGCCCTTCCGCCACCGGCGAGATCACCGGCATCAGGCCCTCGGCGATGTCCTTCTTGATCAGCTTCACCTTCACCTCGGTGACGTCGCCGACGTAGCCGAGATCGACCGGGTTGCCGTCGTCGTCGACGGTGAGTTTCTGACAGACGAGCACCGAGTCGCCCGGCAGGCCGTGCGGATTGGCGCCGGCGGAGGCAAGCGCGGCGCAGACGTCCTTGTTCACCACCTCATCGAGCGTGCGCTTCACCACCGCGATGGTCGCCTCGTCGGTGACGCGCAGGCCGTTGACGAACGACGCCTTGAGGCCCGACCCCTCCATCGCGCGGGTGATGGCCTTGCCGCCGCCGTGCACGACGACGACATTGATCCCGCAGGCCGCGAGGAACGCGATGTCGTAGGCGACGCGCGACCGCGCCTTCGGGTCGGGATCATCCATGAAGCTGCCGCCGTACTTCACGACGAACGTGGAGCCGCGGAAATCCTGGATGTAGGGAAGCGCCTCGATGAGCACGCGGGCCTTGGCGGTGACTTCGGCGATGTTCATCGGCGGTCAGGACGCGCGGCCGGCGGCCGCGTCGCGGGAGGGAACGGAAAGGTCTCTCACTTTTTTTCGAAGTGGGCGAATAAGCCCACGGCGGGCGGCATTTCCACCAAAAACTTGGCGGCCACCGCGCGGCGCGATTTCCGTCTTCACCCCTTCGAAGCGTCGCCCACGCTCGCCGCACCCCATGAAGACCAGACCCCTCCGCGGCCTCACGGCCCTGCTTTTGCTCACGACGGCGCTCCGCGCCGCGCCTGAAGCGTTGTTCGACGGCAAGACCCTCGCCGGCTGGGACGGCGACCTGCAGTGGTGGCGCGTCCAGGACGGCTGCCTCACCGGCGGTTCCCTCACCGAGAAGGTGCCCAGGAACTTTTTCCTCACCCACGCGCGCTCGTTCCAGAACTTCGAGCTGCGCCTCCGCCTCAAGCTCACCGGCGTGCCGAACACCGGCATGATCAACAGCGGCGTCCAGATCCGCAGCCTGCGCGTGCCCAACCACACCGAGATGGCCGGCTACCAGGTCGACGCCGGCGAAGGTTGGTGGGGCAAGCTCTACGACGAGTCCCGCCGCCGGCGCGTCATCGCCGAGCCCGCCGACCCCGCCGCCGTGAACACGGCCGTGCGCAAGGGCGACTGGAACGAATACCGCATCCGCGCCGAGGGCCCGCGCATCCGCTCCTGGATCAACGGCGTGCCCGCCCTCGACTACACCGAGGCTGAGCCGCGCATCGCCGCCGACGGCCTCATCGGCATCCAGATCCACAGCGGCGGCATGGCCCTGGTCCAGGTGAAGGACGTCGTCATCGAGGAACTGCCGCCCACGCCCGGCGCCGTCACGTGGGCGCAGGTCGGACTTCCTCCCCCGCCGCCGCCCAAGGAGAAGAACGCCAAGAAGAAATCCGCCTCCGTCTCGCCCGCCCAGCCCGCCGCACCCGCCTCCCCTGCCTCCAAAGCCGCGCCGGCCACGACGAAGACCGGGCGCGACATCAGCTACAACGCCATCACCTCGGAACCGCTTTCCCCCGAGCAGCAACGGGCCTCGTTCCGCGTACCGGCGGGCTTCGAGGTGGAACTCGTCGCCGCCGAATCCCCGGGCGCGGGCAAGTTCATCGGTCTCGCGTGGGACGCGCGCATGCGCCTCTGGACGATGACCGCGTTCGAATACCCGGTCGACGCCAACGAGAACAAGGCGGAGTCAGACGCGCTCTTCGCCCGCGGCGGCCGTGACCGGGTGCTCGTCTTCGACGAACCGCACGCGGCGTCGCCGGGACCGCCGCGGGTCTTTGCGGACGGCCTCGTGATGCCGCTCGGCGTGCAGCCCTTCCGCGACGGAGCGCTGGTCCAGTACGGCCCCGACATCCGCCTCTACCGCGACACCGACGGCGACGGTCGGGCCGACCGCCACGAAGTGGTGCTCACGGGATTCGGCACGCAGGACTCGCACCTGTTTCCCCACCAGTTCCTGCGCCAGCCGGGCGGCTGGATCTTCGTGGCGCAGGGACTCTTCAACACCTCCAAGGTGCGCCGCCCCGACGGCAAGACGTTCGCCGACGGCTCGTCCGAGGTGCCCTTCGTCCAGTGCAAGCTCGGGCGTTTCCGGCCCGACGGCTCGGCCTTCGAGAACCTCACCGCGGGGCCGAACAACATCTGGGGACTCGTCACCGGCCGCGAGGGGGAGACCTTCCTCCAGGAAGCCAACGACCAGGGGTATCCGGTCATTCCCTACGCACCCGGGATCTGGGTACGCACCGGTTCCAAGGACCTGCTCCGCCCGTACCAGCCGCTCATGCCAGCGCCGCTCGCACCCGCCCAGATGGGCGGCACCGGCCTGAGCGGCCTCGCACTGGCGGAGGACGCCGACGGCCTTTTTCGCACGCCGGCCGGCGCCATCGCGCCCGGGACCCGCGTCTTCTACCTCGCCAACCCGATCACCAACGCGATCCAGCTCGTGACCGCCTCGCCCGACGGGCCGCGTTACCGCTACGCGAAGGCGCCCGACTTCCTCACCACCGACGATCGTTGGTTCCGACCGGTCGCGATGGCGTTCGGACCCGACGGCGCCCTCTACATCGTCGACTGGTACAACAAGATCATCTCGCACAACGAAGTGCCCCGCACGCATCCGGACCGCGACAAGGCCCGCGGCCGCATCTGGCGCGTGCGACACCGTGACCAGCCGCGAATCGCGCCGCCTGACCTCACGCGACTGGCCGACGACGCGCTGCTGGCCCAGCTGGGGCACGCCAATGCGCTCGTTTCGCGACTCGCCTGGCTCGAGATCACCGACCGCCGCGCCGCCGGACTTGCCCCACAACTGGCCGCCATCGCGGCCGACCGGACTGCCAACCTCGATCGCCGCCTGGCGGCTCTCTGGGCCTTGGAAGGCCTTAACGCACCCGCACCGGCGCTCCTCGCAAAGCTAGCGGCGGATGCCCATCCGGCTCTTCGCCGTGAGGCCGCTCGGCTCGCGCCGCAGGCAGGCGACGAGGAAAACTTTCTTTCCCTAGCGACACCGCTCGCCGCGGACCCCCATCCCACCGTGCGCGCCGCTGTGGGCGACGCGCTCCGCCGCGTGGCCGGCGCCGGCCCGCGCGTCATGGCGGTGGCGGCCAGGCTCGGCGCGGCTCCGCTCGGGGCGGAGGCCGACGTCTGGGTGAAGTACGAGCGCGACTTCGAACGCTACCTCGCGCGTTGGGCGATGGAACGGAATCCCGCCGCCACCCGCGAGATGCTGGGTTCACCGGCCGGCGCGGCGTTGCCCGTAGAAAACCGCATGCTAGCGACCCTCGCGCTCGGAGGCCGCGAATCGGCCCTCGGGCTAGCGCGGCTCGCCGGCAACTTGAGCCGTCCGCTCAGCGACGAGGAGATTCGCATCCTCGCGGGCAACTTCGGCGAGCCGGCCGTGCGCGGGGTCCTTGCCGGTGCCCTGGCAGACGCCGGCTCCCGATCCGGCGTGTTGCGGGCGCTGCTCGCGCTCCGCACGAGCATCGACCCCACACCGCTCGCCGCGGACCTCGCCGCCGCCGCCGGCCCGCTGCTTGCCGCGCCCGGGGCGGAGGACGTTGTGCTCGGCGCGGAGGTTGCGGGCGCCTTCCGGTTGCGGACCTTGGCCGACCCGCTGCAGCGCCTCGTGGAACGGGAAGGCGGCGCCACGCCCGCCTCGCTCGCCGCACTGCGGGCGCTGCGCGAGATGGGCGAGGGGCTGGCGGGCCAGCTGGCTGCCCTGCTGGCCCGCAGCCCCTCGGCCCTGATCGGCGACGAACTCATCGCCACCCTCGCCGCGACGCGCGATCCCGCCGGCCCGGCGACCCTGGCCCGGATCCTGCCCGCCCTCAGCGTCGGCGGGCGCGGCCGGGCCCTCGAGCACCTCTCCCGCACGCCCGCCGGCGCGGCGGCGATCGCGGCCCAGCTCGCCGCCGGACGCCTGCCGGCCGGCGACATCGGCCCGGTCACACTCGATCGCCTGCGCGTCCTGCGGCCCGACGACGCCGGACTGGCAGCGTTGGCCGCTAAGCTGGGCGCGGAGGGTCTGCGGGCGCTGCGGCTGGGCGGCGCCGACGCCGATTACGCGACAACGCAGATCGCGCTGCGCGGCGCCTTCACGGTCGAGTGCTGGTTCAAGCTCGAGGCCCCGATCTCCAATCACGACGGTCTGCTCGCCGCGCCGGGGCGCTTCGACCTCAACTTCCACGGCGGTCAGCCGCGGCTCTGGTTGGGCGGCACGCTGCGCGACGTCGTCGCGGCGCGCCGCAAGATCACGCCCGGCGTCTGGACGCATCTCGCGCTCTCCCGCGACAGCAGCGGAGTCTTCCGCCTCTACCTGAACGGCGAACTGGACGCGACGGGGACGAAGACGGACACGGGTGATTACCTCGGGCTCGACGTGGGCCGCACAACGCCCCGTGACGGCGGCACGGCGGGCTGGATCGCGGAGTTCCGCGTTTGGAATGAGGCGCGCTCGGCGACTGAGATCCGCGCGGGCTTCGATCGCACGCACGCGAACGACCCGGCGCGGCCCTCGGCTCTCGCCCAAGTATTCGCGGGCAGCGACTGGGGATCGCTGCACGGCGGCGCCCGGGTGGAGTTCTCGACCGACGCTCCCCCGCTGCTCACGCCAGCGGAAGCCTCCGCGCAGGAGGACAAGTTCCGGCGCTACCGCACGATCGCCAACGCTCGCGGCGACGCCGCCCGCGGACGCGAGATCTTCACCGCGACGTGCCTCGCTTGCCATCAACAGGCCGGCAAGGGCGGCCAGATCGGCCCGGCGCTGGACGGTGTTGGACTCACGGGCGTCGAGGCGCTCCTGCGAAATCTCCTCACGCCGAGCGCGGCGATGGAAAGCGCCTACCGCGTCCACCGCGTCGTCACGATGGACGGCGCCGTGCAGGAGGGATTCTTGGCGGAGGAAAGACCGGATGCGATCGTGCTGCGGATGCCGGGCTCCACGGATCGTGTCGTGCCGCGCAGCGCGATCCGCGAGGCCGCTTACCTGCGGCGTTCACTGATGCCTGATGGCCTGCTGGAGGCACTGCCCGCGGAGCAGGTAAGCGACCTGTTCGCGCATCTAAAGTCGCTGCGTTGAGCCGGACTCATCCTGTCGAACGGAACCAAGGCTCATACGGCTGCGGGTGCTCCCGCGGACTTGTCGACGCAGCCTTCGGCGGAAGCTCGTGGGGCGTTTCGCCGTTTCGGCGTACGCGACGGCTCAGCCGAGTCTTCCTCCGGGTCCGAAGACGGCCGACGGACTTTCGTGAATTCTCCGCGGCTAAAGCCGCAGCCACATCCTGGGCGCCGGCTGGACTTCGCTTCTATGCCCGAGCACGAACGCGACGAGGTGCTAGCTCTGCACGCGATCCGATCGTGTCGTCTTAGCCGCTTTTACGGGACGGGACAGGTCCCGCTTCACCAATTGGTGCACGTAGCCTGCCAGATCGGCATCGGTCGCGGCGGCCTTGAGTTCAGCGATTTCCGCCAAGCGGGCGGGCAGCGCTACCCGGCCATCGGCCGGCGCCGCGAGATTCAATTTTCCAGGCATTTTGCAACTCGGGTTGCTGACCGTTGGCAGAGTGGTCAAGGAATATTATTTTTGCGACCGCGCGCCCTAACTGCTACTTACGACCTTCATGCCTCGCGAAAACACGACCCAAGGAATCTCCTTCCATCCCGAACTCCTGGCCCAGGCCAAGGACCGGGCTTCAGCCAAGGGGCTTTCGGTCTCCGGTTATGTTCAAGCGCTTATTCGCGAGGATCTTGCACAGCCGGATTCGCGGCTGACGCGGGAGGTTCAGGAGAAGATCCTGCTTTACCTGGAGGAGTTGGACCGCAGGGAAAACACCGGCGCCGCCAAGCGCCCAGGCCGGACGCGCAGGGCCGGTTCGCGTTAGCGTCCGCTTGCGCCCGCCGGGGCGGTTAGGGGCGGTTTACTTCGCTGATCCGTCGAATGACCGACCCACCCGGCTTGGAACCGGGCTCGCCCGAGCGACCGTAGGGAATGGCGAAACCGACAACGGGCCTCGGGATCAGTTGGGTGGGAGCCGTACTGATGCTCGCGACGCTCCCCGTCACGAGCCGCGCCGGTCCGGTGATCAGCGAGTTTCTCGCCTCCAATCGAGCGGGGATCGTCGACGAGGACGGTGACACGTCCGACTGGATCGAGATCCACAACCCGGATCCGGTCAGCATCAGCCTCGGAGGTTGGTTTCTGACGGACAGCCCGGCGAACCGGATGAAATGGCGGTTTCCGGAAGTGATTCTGCCTCCGAGGGGCTATCTCCTCATCTTCGCCTCCGGGAAGGATCGGCGCGACCCCACCTTGCAAATGCATGCCGACTTCTCCCTCGACGCCGAGGGCGAATACCTCGCGTTGGTGCCGCCTGAGGGTGGCGCGCCACTGACCGAATTCACTCCACGATTCCCGCCGCAGAGAGTGGACGTGTCATTCGGGCCTGCCGGCTCACCACCCAACGGCGTGGCGATGTACCTCGAGCGCGCCACGCCCGGCGCGGGCAATTCCGCCGCACACCCAAACGGCATCGCGCAAACGGTTACCTTCTCGCGCGGGTCCGGACCCGCGAACACCGCCTTCGAATTGACCCTCACCGGCGCCGCCCCGGGTCAGGTGATCCGGTACGTACTGGCTCCGGCCAGCGAAGGCGCCGGGCTACGCGATCCCGACGCCGCGGCACCTCGTTACTCAGAACCAATCATGATCGACGGGCCCACGCTCGTGAAGGCAGCGGTCTTTTCGATGGACGGGGCCAGCCGGGGACCCGCGCGCGCCGTCCATTATTCGCGGATCGGCTCAAGTCTCGCGGGAGCGACGAGCGGACTACCCGTCCTGGTGATCGACTCGCTCGGGTCCGGCCCACTTGTGAAGGACGGCCTGGAGCGACCTGCATGGCTGTCCGCTTATTCACCCCGGCCGGCCGGCACGCCGGTGTTCTCAGCCCCGCCGGAATTGACCAGCCCGCTGCTCATCCACGTCCGCGGCTCCAGCTCGGCGGAGTTTCCGAAGAAGAGTTACTCGCTCTCGTTCACCGATCAATTCGGCGACGGCGACGCACCCGCCTGGCTCGATTTGGGGGCACATGAAAAGTGGGTGCTGGGCGCGCCTTGGTTCTACGACCTGAACTTCATCAACAACGCCTACGTCTACGCCCTGTCCAACCGGCTTGGACGATGGGCGCCCCGGACGAGGCTCGCCGAACTCTACCTCAGCACCGACGGCGGGGAAATCGACGCGGCCGACTACGCGGGAATCCACGTCATCACTGATCGCATCGAAGTGGCCGCCAAGCGCGTCGACATCGACGTTCTCCGCGAGGAGGAGCTCACGGGTATCGACGTGACCGGCGGCTACATCCTGAAGATCGATCCGGCGGAACCCGGGGAGATCAGCTGGACGACCCGCGGAGGTTATCCGGAAACACCCGGCTCTTCGCTCGTGCTCGTCGCCCCCGCGGCGCACGAAGCCGCGGCGGAGCAAGTGGTCCACCTCAAGGACTATGTGCAGCGCATGGAGGATGCCTTGGTCGCGAGCCGCGACTCCGGATGGAAGCAGCGTCCCTACCTCGATTTCATCGATCGAGCCTCCTGGGTCGATCAACACCTGCTGCAAGTGTTCACCGCGAATCCCGACGCCCTCGTCCGCAGCACCTATTTCACGAAGGACCGCGGCGGGCGGCTGGTGGCGGGACCAGCCTGGGACTTTGACCGTGCGCTGGGTTCCCGCCGCGACGAACGTTCTTTTTGGCCCGACATCTGGTTCGGAGTCGGCGCGACGGACGCGTGGCAGACCGGGTGGTGGCGCCTCCTTACCCGGGATCCCGAGTTCATGCAGGATTGGATCGACCGCTGGCAGGGGCTCCGACGCTCGCGCCTCGCGACGTCCGAGCTCGTCCAACTCGTCGCCGAATTGACGGCGGCGGTGGGATCCGCCGCCGATCGCGACGCCGCCCGCTGGCCCGAAAACCTCAGCCCCGAGGGTGGCTACGCCGGGCAACTCGGGCAGTTGAAAGACTGGATTCGCGCACGCGCCGATTGGATCGACCGGCAATTCACGCTGCCGCCCCTGGTAAACGCGGCCGGAGACAACGTGGTGTTCACGGCACCGGCCGGCGCCGAGCTGGTCTACACGATGGACGGCTCCGACCCGCGTTCCCTTGGCGGCCTCCTCGCGCCGAACGCACGCCGCTCCACCGCGGCCCTCACCGTCCCGGCCTCCACGAACGTGGCGGCGCGCTCCTACGCGGCAACGAGCGAGGGCGTGTTTCCCGGCAGCCCGTGGAGCTCCGCGGTTGGCGGACCCTCCTCCACTCCGATCGGAACGGCGTCCCGCGTGGTGAACATGTCCTGCCGAGCCGTCGTCGGCCGCGGCGAGGATGCGTTGATCATCGGGCTGGCGATCGCCGATACGACGGCCAAGCGATACCTCCTGAGGGGCGTGGGACCGGCGCTCAGCGCCTTCGGGCTCAACGACGGCGTGCGCGAGCCGACGATGACGTTGTTCCGGGAGGGACGGCTGATCGCGACCAACGCGGGTTGGGGAAACGGTCCGGATGCCACGGTCGTGCCGGGCCTCGCGAAATCGGTCGGAGCCTTCCCGTTGCCGATCGGCAGCCGTGACTCCGCGCTGATCAGCGAGTTGGCCGCCGGCGCCTACACGTTGCATGTGACCTCAGCCGCGACGGAACCCGGCATCGGCCTGGCTGAGGTGTACGAACTCGACGCACTCGGCCGCTGCGTGAACCTGTCGGCCCGCGCCCGCGTAGCCTCCGGCAGCGGCGCGCTCTTCGGAGGCTTCGTCGTACGGGGGACCTCGGTGAAACGCATCCTCGTCCGGGCCGCTGGACCCGCCCTCGCGGCCTTCGGCATCAGCGACTTCCTGCGCGAACCGATGCTCACGGTCTACGATTCTCGACAAGGCGCAGTTGCGACGAACGCCGGCTGGGGCGGCGCCGACGCCGCGACGCTGGCCGCGGCCGCGCGCATCGTCGGCGCCTTTGAGTTTCCCTTGGGGAGCAACGATGCCGCGCTGCTGATCTCAGTCGCCCCCGGCGCCTACACGGTCGAAGTGAAGGGGAAGGACGCCACGGAGGGGGTCGCGCTGCTGGAGATCTACGACGTGCCCTGAGCCTCGGCGCTGCGGGACCTGCGGCTGCCTGAGGGGCAACTCACGGCATCACTGTCCGCAGTCGCTCCATCGGAACACTCCTCGGGACCGAAGACGGCTGAAGGTCTTTCGTGGATTCTCCGCGGCTACAGCCGCAGCCACATCGTGGGAGCGGCCGAACGGGACATGCTCCCCGGTCAGCCCGAAGGCGGTCTTCGATCGGAAGCGCAGCACCTACCTGTGGCTGCGGGTGTTCCCGCGGACTTGTCGACGCAGCCTTCGGCGGATTCCCGAGCGGCAACTCACGGCATCACTGTCCGCGGTCGCTCCATCGAAACACCCTCCGGGGCCGAAGACGGCCGAAGGTCTTTCGTGGATTCTCCGCGGCTACAGTCGCAGCCACCTCGTAGGAGCGGCCGAACGGGACATGCTCCCCGTTTAGCCCGAAGGCGGTCTTCGATCGGAAGCGCAGCACCCACCTGTGGCTGCGGGTGCTCCCGCGGACTTGTCGACGCAGCCTTCGACGGATTCCCGAGGGGCAACTCACGGCATCACTGTCCGCGGTCGCTCCATCGGAACACTCTTCGGGGCCGAAGACGGCTGAAGGTCTTTCGTGGATTCTCCGCGGCTACAGCCGCAGCCACATCGGCCGCAGGGCGCCACGCGGGTCAGCGGTCGAGGCAAGCCGGCGCCAGTTCCGGCAAGGGCGCACCCTCGCCTTCCGCCGTCGGGGCTGAGCCCAGCGGGTAACGGAAAAGTCGTCCCTCGTAATTACGCATGATGATGCCGTCGTCGCGCACTTCCTCGACGTAGTCGGGATTGATCGGCACCTTCCCGCCGCCTCCGGGCGCATCGATCACGAACTGCGGCACCGCATAGCCGGTCGTATGGCCCCGCAGCGCGCGAATGATCTCGATGCCCTTCAGGACGTCGGACTTGAAGTGCGCGCCGCCCGTGATGAGGTCCATCTGGTACAGGTAATACGGCCGTACCCGCATGCGCAGCAGCCGGTGCATCAGCGCCTTCATCACGTCGGCGTCGTCGTTGATCCCGCGCAGCAGCACGCTCTGGTTGCCCAGCGGCACACCGGCAAAAGAGAGCCTTTCGCACGCGGCCTTCAGCTCCGCGGTGCACTCGCGGGGGTGGTTGACGTGGATGCTCATCCACACCGGCCCGTGGCGACGGAAGATGTCGCACAGCTCCGGCGTGATCCGCTGTGGCAGGAAGACCGGAATCCGTGACCCGATGCGGATGAACTCGACGTGCGGGATCGCCCGGAGCCGCGAAATCAGATGTTCCAGCTTGCGGTCGGAAAGCAGCAGCGGGTCGCCGCCGGAGAGCAACACATCCCGAATCTCGGGATGTTCAGCGATGTAGCGCAGCCCCTGCTCGTATTCCGGGTGGAAATTGTAGTCCTGCG
Source organism: Opitutaceae bacterium (assembly GCA_040397825.1). GTDB lineage: Bacteria > Verrucomicrobiota > Verrucomicrobiia > Opitutales > Opitutaceae > ER46. The sequence continues at coordinate 10,154 of JBBAVH010000039.1, read as the reverse complement.
CGTTGGAGACGAGCCGGCTGCGCGTGCAGTAGCGGCAATAAGCCGCGCAGCGGTCTGTCACGAGGAAAAGCACGCGGTCGGGATAGCGGTGCACCAGGCCCGGCACCGGCGAGTGTTCGTCCTCGCCGAGTGAGTCGAGCATCTCCCCTTCGGAGACGACCATCTCGTCGACCCGCGGCACGACCTGCTTCCGGATCGGGCAGTCGGGGTCGTCGCGGTCGATCAGGTTGAAGAAGTGGGGTGTGATTGCCAGCGCCAGCTTGTGATTGGCTTGCTCGCAACCCGCCTTCTCCGCCGGCGTGAGCGTCATGAGGCTCTCCAGCTGCGCCAAGCTCGTGATCCGGTGCTGCAGCTGCCAGGTCCAGTCGTTCCAGCTGCCCTCCGGAATGTGTGGCCAGAGACCCTGGCCCTCGGGCCAGGCGGCGCGGTCTTCGGTATAGGGCATTGGCGGAGGCAGAAGCGTGGGGAAGCTCCCCGACGTGTCAAACGGACGTCCAGACGGCGCCGAGGGGCCGGCCTGAGAAGATTTCCGGAAAACCACTTGGCAGGGGAGGACCGACGCTTTTTCGTTCGGCTTTAATGTCCACGCCCAAGCCCGCCCTCCTCGCCCTCGAAGACGGCTCGATCTTCCGGGGTCGGGCCTTCGGCAGCGCCGCGACCGTCTCGGGAGAGTGCGTGTTCAACACCTCGATGACGGGCTATCAGGAGATCCTCACCGATCCCTCCTACTTCGGCCAGATCGTCACGATGACGGCGGTGCAGATCGGCAACTACGGCATCAACGAGGCCGACAACGAGGCCGCCGGACCGAAGGCCAGCGGGTTCGTCGTGCGCGAACTGTCCCCCGTGGTCAGCAATTGGCGGAGCACGCTTTCGCTCGGCGACTACCTCGCGCGGCACGGGATTCCGGGCATCAGCGACATCGACACCCGCGCCCTCACCAAGAAGCTCCGAGTGGACGGCGCGATGAAGTGCTGCCTGAGCACCCTGCCGATCAGCGACGACGAGGCCGTGCGCCTCGCGCGCTCCTGGCGCGACATGGCCGGTTCCGACTACGTCCGCGAGGTCACCACGAAGGAGCCGTACGTGTGGCGGGCGGACGAACCGGCGAACCACAACGCGCCCTACTTGCCCGTCGGCACGACGATGAACGCGCCCGGCGTCCCTGGCAGGAAGTTCCGCGTCGCCGCCTTCGACTACGGCGCGAAGTTCAGCATCTACCGAAAGCTGGTGAACCACGGGTTCGAGGTGCAGGTGTTCCCCGCCACCGCCGAGGCCGCGCAGGTCCGTGAGCATCGGCCGGATGCCGTCTTCCTTTCCAACGGCCCCGGCGATCCCTCCGCCCTGCCCTACATCCACCGGACCGTGACGGACCTGCTGCCCGACTTCCCGATGTTCGGCATCTGCCTCGGCCACCAGATGCTGACGCACGCCCTCGGCGGCACGACGTTCAAGCTCAAGTTCGGCCACCGCGGCGGTAATCAGCCGGTGAAGAACCTTGAGACCGGGCGAGTTTCCATCACCGCGCAAAACCACGGCTTCGCCACCGACCCGAAGTCGCTCGAGAAGCGCAGCGCCCGTATCACGGAGATCAACCTCAACGACCAGACGGTCGAGGGCCTGCGCCACAACGAGCTGCCGGTCTTCAGCGTCCAGTACCACCCCGAGGCCGCGCCGGGCCCCAACGACGCCGATCCGCTGTTCGTAGACTTCTACCGGATGGTGGAGGCCCGCAAGGCCGGGAAGGTCTGAAACGCGCCGCCCATCAGCGGCCGAGCCACTCGTCGAACTTCACCGCGTCCTCCGGGGTGTCGACCCCGATGGTCGGATCGGCGGTGATGTCACAAGCGATCTCCAGTCCGTTCTCCAGCACCCGCAGCTGCTCGAGCTTCTCAATGCGCTCGAGCCGCCCAGGCGGAAGAGAGGCGAAGCGCTCCAGCAGATCCGCGCGGTAGCCGTAGAGGCCGAGGTGCTTGAAGCAGGGGTTGGCCGCCACCCACGCGTCGTCCACCCTACCCTGCAGGTCGCGCGCGTAGGGCATCGGCGAACGGGAAAAGTACAGGGCGCGGCGAGCCGCCGGCGCGAGGACCACCTTCACCTGATTCGGATTCAGGAAGTCGGCAGCCGTGCGGAAGGGCGTGCCGAGGGTCGCCATGGGCGCGCCCCCCGCCAGGAGCGCCGCCAGCGCGCGGATCTGCCCGCCCGTCACCAAAGGTTCATCCGCTTGCACGTTGATGATCTGCTCGGCTCCCACCGTCCGGTTGGCCTCGGCCAGGCGGTCGGTGCCGCTCTGGTGCGCGGTGCTGGTCAGGATCGCCTTGAAGCCGCCCCCGGCCACGCAGGCGCGAAGCAGCTCGTCGTCGACCGCGAACCAAAGCGGAAATTCCGGCGCCTCCCGCGCGATGCGCTCGGCCACCCAAAGGAGGAGCGGCTTACCACGGATCGGGTGCAGGAGCTTGCGCGGGAACCGCGTCGATTCGAGGCGGCACGGGACGATGATCGCGACCTTTGGCATGGCCGCGCAGCGTGCGCTCCGGTTTTTGCGTTGCAAGCCGGCGGCGCGCTCGGGATTTTCCGAGGTCGGTTTCACCGTCATGAGCAAAAGCGAGGCCACCGCGAACTCCCAGACCCTCACCCGGGAGCTTGTCGTGCAGAATAAGATGGGCATCCACGCGAGGCCCGCCGCGATGGTGGTCCGCATCACCAATCGATTCCGAGCCGAGGTAATGGTGGAAAAGGACGACGAGCAGGTGAACGGCAAGAGCATCATGGGGCTCATGATGCTGGCCGCCGCCAAGGGCTCGAAGGTGCGCTTCATCGCCACCGGCGAGGACGCCGCCACGATGCTCTCCGAGCTCGAGGCGCTGTTCGCGCGCAAGTTCGACGAGGCCTGACCGCCACCGGCGGGTTCTCACCGTCCGCACGGATCCGTGCTTCACCGTGCTTTCGCTGAAAAAACGCGCGGCCTTCTGCCGCACCCTCGCGGGCCAGCTCGCGGCCGGAGTCGATCCCCTCACCGCGGCCAGGGCGGCCGTCGCCATCGTCCCTTCGCGGCGGAAGCCGGATACGGAAAGGTTCCTCGCAGCACTCGCCCGCGGTGAAACCCTGAGCCGCGCGCTCGCCGAGACCGCGATCCTGCCCGGACCTGACCTCGCATTACTCACCGTCGGCGAGCGCAGCGGCGCCCTGCCGGAAGTGCTTCGTGACCTCGCCGACCTTGCCGATGAAACACTGGCCCTGCGGCGCCACATCCTCGCCGGTCTAGCCTTGCCGGCGTTCAACCTGTTTTCCGCCTGTTTCATCCTGCCGCTTCCCGCGCTTGTCTTGGGCGGAAGCACGGCGCGTTACCTCGCGAGCGCGCTTACGCCTCCGATCCTGTTTACCGCCCTCGGCTTAGGCCTGGCGCAGGTGGTTCGCGGCGCCTCCGGCGAGGCGCTCGACCGCTGGCTGCGGCCCCTGCCCGTGGTGGGGCGCATCTGGCACGAGCTCGAGTGCTGGCGCTTTTTCCGCACGCTCGCGCTTCTGACTCGCACGAGCCTGGGGATGGTGGACTCGGTAACCTTAGCCGCCGGCCTCTGCCGCGGATCCAAAATGCGCGACGGACTCGCCACGGCGGCGGCGGAAGCCGGGGCGCGCGGCGCCCCCGTGGGACCGCTTGTAACCCGCACCCAGCTGCTGCCGGCGGACGTCGTCGCGGAGTGGCGCACCGCGGAGCAGACCGGAAGGCTCGAAGAAACGTTCCGCCGGATCAGCGCCAACTACGGCGAAAGCTGCAAGGAGCGCCTGCGATCCATCGCCGGCTGGGTGCCGCGCCTCGTGTACTTCGTCGTGCTGATCTTCATGGCGTTGCAGGTCCTGCGCCTCGCGGGGGAATACCTCGGCACGGCGAACCGGGTCATCGGCGGCTGAAACGCGCCCCGCGCGATCAGCCGACGTCGAGCGCTCCCGCGACGACGACCCGGAGGGCGTCGAGCCGGAGGCGCGCGACCCCGATCGCCTTGGTCGTCTGCTCCCGCTGCTCCCGCGCGAGCGCAATCTCCTCCGGCCGCACGTGGTCGTTGATCCTCCGCAGGGACTCGAGGCGGGTGATGTCCTCCCCCAGAGCCTTCTCCGCCGCGACGCGCGCCACCGTGCGGGCGGCGGTGGCCTGCTCCTCGGCAGCCGAAGTGGCCGCTGCGATCAGCTCCTTGAGCTGTTCGGCACCGAAACCGCCGCCTTCGAGAAACCGATGCGGATCCATGTCCTCGAAGCCGGCCGAAACGACCTGCTCACCGAATTCCGCGCCCGCCTCCTCGCCACGCAGGTCGACGAGCACACGTACCGGGGTCGGCGGGAGGAAGCGGTCCACCTGCCAGCGCGGATCAGCGACCGGCTCGAGGATGAAGACCGCCTCGAGGAGGAGGTTAGGTTCCTCAGACGGGATGTTGCCCAGGGCCGTTGTGCCCGCCTTCGACTCCACGAGCAGGTCGATGGCATCCTGGATCAGCGGGTGATCCGCGGAGAGGAAACGGATGTCCTCGCGAATAATGGCCCGCGCGCGGCTGAACGTCGCCAGCATTCCGTCGGCCGGAATGGAAGGGAATCCCTCGATGTAAGCGTGGCTGGGATCCAGGAAGAGGTCGCCGTCCTCGTGCTCCCGCACCCCCACTCCGAAGTGGTCGAGCAACTGGAGTAGCAAGGCACGCGGCAGCGGATCCGAGTCGGCCGCGCGGACGCGCGCCAGCACGGCCTCCGCCGCCTCGCGGTGGAAGGAGTTCAGCTCCAGCAATCGGTCACGGCCCTTGCGCAGCCGCTCGGCCAACTCCTCGCGGAATGCCGCCGCCTCCGCCACGAGGGCGTCGAGCCGGCCCGCGGCATCCTTCGAGCCGGCGGCCGTCGCAACTTCGAGCACGCGCGTGCGGAAACGGGCCTCGAATTCGGCGCCGCCGTGGAGCGGGTGCTCGAAGGCATCTAGCCCGCGGTGGTACCACTGGAAGATCACCTCGTCTGCCCCACCCTCGACGTGCGGCACATGAATTCGTATGGTTTCCGTTTGACCGATGCGGTCGAGGCGGCCGATGCGCTGTTCGAGCAACCCGGGATTGAGCGGCAGGTCGAAGAGCACGAGGTGATGAGCGAACTGGAAGTTGCGGCCCTCGCTGCCGATCTCGGAGCAAAGGAGAAGCCGGGCGCCTTCCGGCTCGGCAAACCAAGCCGCTTGCCGATCGCGCTGCACGAGCGGCAGGCCTTCGTGGAATTGGCCGAAGTTCAGGTTGATCCGCTCCTGGATGGCGGCGGCCAGGGCCGCGACCTTTCGCTGCGAACGGCAGATTAACAAAACCTTCGCGGTCCGCTCGCGCCGCAGGAAGTCCACGAGCCAGTGGAGCCGCGGATCGTCCTTGAACGAGTAGCGCACCGCCGACTCCTCGCCGGCTTCCTCCGCGCGGAGCTCGCGGGCGATCCGCGCGCGCACGGCCGCATCCTCGCACCGCAAGGGTACGGAGCAGAGCTTCCGACCCGGGAAGCCCGTCATCGCTGCGCGGGTGTTGCGGAACATCACCCGGCCCGTGCCGTGCTGGTCGAGGAGCGCCCGCAGCAGGGACTCGCGCGCGTCGGGCCGGCCAGCCTCCAGGTCCGCGAGGTGCCGGGCGAGGCCCTCGGGGTCGCGGGTGAAGATGCGCTTCATCGCCGTGTAATCCTTCGCGGAGAGTCGCTTGCCCTCGATGATCCGGCCGGCGACCTCCGCCACGGTCCCGTAATCCTCCGCTTCAGCGAGGAAACGTCCGAGGTCGGAATAGCGGTCGGGATCTAGCAGCCGCAACCGCGCGAAATGCCCGGGCAGCCCGAGCTGGGTCGGCGTCGCCGTCAACAACAGGAGGCCAGGGGTGCGCCGCGCCAGTTCCTCCACCAGCAGGTACTCCGGACTCGCCTGCTCCGGCGTCCACCCGAGGTGATGCGCCTCATCGACTACGACCAGGTCCCAGCCGGCCGCGACAGCCTGCTCGCGTCGCGCTGAATTGCCGCCGAGGTATCCGACGCCCGCGAGGATGAGCTGCGCGGAGAGGAAGGGATTGCCGCCGGATTCGCCCTGCTCGCTCGCCGCACAACGCTCCTCATCGAAGATGCCGAACCAAAGGTTGAAGCGCCGCAGCAGCTCGACGAACCACTGGTGCGTCAGCGACTCCGGAACGAGGACCAGCACCCGCCTCGCCTGGCCCACGGCCAGCAGCCGCTGGATGATAAGGCAGGCCTCGATCGTCTTTCCCAAACCCACTTCATCCGCCAGAAGCACGCGCGGGATCCGGCGCTCCGCGACCCGCTGCAGGATATGAAATTGATGCGGGATCAGGTCGATTCGCCCTCCGAGAAAACCACGCACCGGCGAGCGTCGGAAACGCTCCTGGGCCCGCCAGGCGCGAAGGCGCAGGTCGAAGATCTCGCCTGGGTCCGTCTGCGCCGCGAGCAGCCGCTTGTCGGGCAAATCGACACTCGTCACGTCGGAGATCGCGTCCTCGCACAGTCGCCGACCGCCGCCCTCATAGGTTAGCAGACCCGCCTTCTCCACCACCGACTCCACGACGAACGGCGCACCGTCGCGCCCCGCGACCGTTTCCCCAGCGCGAAACTGAACCCGCTTCAGCACCGGGGTGCCGAGCGCGTAGAGACGCTTCTCGCCGGTCGCGGGAAACCCCACCGCGATCCGCTTCGCCCCGGCGTCCACCGCGGTGACCACCCCGAGGCCAAGCTCAGGTTCGCGTTCGCTCACACAACGTTGTCCGACAATCTGCGGAGACATCCGCCACCCGATAACCCACGCCCCGCCGCCGCGCCAAGCGATTCCTCCGGGCCGGAACCGGGCTGTTTGGGGAAACGCCGTTGAATCCCTGCTCTGCTACGCTGGGAGGACCGATGGCCGCATTCCCTCCTTCCAGATTCTCCGACCGGCTCCGCCTCGCCGGCCAATCCCCTTGCGGCACCTTCGCTTCGGCGCAATGTCCGCGGCACTTCGACTCCCCATGCGAACGCTCCTCCTTCCCGCCCTCGGCCTGCTGCTCGCGGGCGCCGTTACAGCCGCCACGCCCTCCGTCGAGGGCGTCGAGCATGTGAAGACCGTCGCCGGCATCTCCGAGTACCGGCTCCCCGCCAACGACCTTAACATCCTCCTGCTGGAGGACCACTCGGCGCCCGTGCTGACCTTCATGGTGACCTACCGCGTCGGCTCACGCGACGAAGTCACGGGCACGACCGGAGCGACCCACCTGCTCGAGCACCTGATGTTCAAGGGTTCGCGCAACTTTCACCCGGGAATCGGCAAGGGCTTCGACACCCTCATGGACCGCGTTGGAGGCATCAACAACGCCACCACCTGGCTCGACCGCACCAACTACTACGAAAACCTGCCCAGCGATCACCTCCAACTGGCCGTCGAACTCGAGGCCGACCGCATGCGCAACCTGCTCCTGCGCGAGGAGGATCGCCGGCCCGAGATGACGGTCGTGCGCAATGAGTTCGAGCGTGGCGAGAACGACCCGGCCTCTGCCCTCGACAAGGAGGTCACCGCTGCCGCCATCGTCGCCCACCCGTACCACCACTCCACGATCGGCTGGCGGAGCGACATCGAGAAGGTATCGATCGAGAAACTCCGCGAGTTCTACGACACGTTCTACTGGCCCAACAACGCCACCGTGACTGTCATCGGCGACTTCCAGCCGGCACAGGCCCTCGAATTGATCCGGCGCCATTTCGGCGCCATCCCCCGATCGCCCAAGCCGATCCCGCAGGTCTACACGGAAGAGCCCCTGCAGACCGGCCCCCGCCGCGTCGTTGTGAAGCGCCCGGGCGAGGTTGGCGTCGTCCAGATCGCCCACAAGACGCCAGCTGCCACCCACCCCGACCATGCGCCGCTGGAGGTCGCCTCCGCGATCCTCAGCACCGGTAAGACCAGCCGCCTGTACCGAGCGCTTATCGACAAGAACCTCGCCATCGGCGTCGAGGCGTCGAAGGGGTTCTTCCGCGACCCGTTCCTGTTCAGCACGACTGTGATGCTCGCGCCGGGGGTCACTCACGATCAGGCCGAGAAAGCCGTGCTGGCGGAGCTGGAGAGCATCAAGACGGGGGGCGTCTCCGACACCGAGGTGACCACCGCTATTAACAAAATCCTCGCCGGCATCGCCTACGGCCGCGACGGCTCGTTCGCTATCGCCGGCCAGCTCAACGAGGCCATCGCCGTCGGCGAATGGACGATCTATTCGACGCTGCTCGACAAGATCGCGTCCGTGAAGCCCGCCGACGTTCAGCGGGTCGCCAAGGCGTATTTCAACGAGGACCAGAGCACGACCGGTTGGTTCGTCCCACAGGCAGAAGCGCCAGGGAAAGCCGTCGGGCAATCGGACGCCGGGAAAGAAGGGACAGGCTTCGCCCGCTCGGTCCATCGCTCACCGCATCATTACCGCGATCCGGAGTTGCCCTCGACGATGACCGCCCGGGACATCGCCGCATCCGGGCAGCCAACGGCCGCGGGAGGTTCCTCGGCGGGCTCGGCCTCAATCGCCGCCCAGGTCAAGCGGCAGCAGATCGCGGGAATCGACGTCACGACTCTCCGGACGGGCATCAAGGACGTGGTCACGATCCGCGGCGCGCTGGGCGCGGGCGATGTGTTCAACCCTCCGGGTAATTCCGCCATCGCAGATCTGACGGCCAGCATGCTGGACCAAGGCACGGTGCAGCGCGACAAATTCGCCGTTGCGGAACTGCTCGAGCGTACGGGCGCGACCCTCAGCTTCGGGACTTCTTCGCACACGCTTAATTTCAGCGCTAAGTGTCTGCGGCGCGACGCAACGACTGTCGTTTCGCTTCTCGCTGAACAGCTGCGGACACCGCGCTTCGACCCAGCGGAGTTCGCGAAGGTGAAGAAACAGCTCGCGGGGCGCTTCCGGAGGTCGCTCGAGGACACCGACTTCCGAGCCGAAGCTGCGTTCAATCGCGCGATCTTCCCCGAGAGCCATCCCAACCGGCCGCCGGCGGATGAACGTTATCTCGCTGACCTCGAGTCGGCCACGCTCGACGACCTTCGTGCCTTCCATGCTGCCCACTACGGGCCGATCTCGATGCGCATCGTCGCGGTGGGTGACGTCGACGAAGCCGCGTTCGGTGCGGCGCTTGTGGACGCCTTCAGCGGCTGGAAAGGCGGCAAGGCCATCCCTTCCTCCCCGCGCGCACCTTCCCTCGCGTCAGGAGGCGTGGAGAAGGTTGCCATGCCCGGGAAGACGAGCGTCTCCGTGCTCATCGGGCAGCCATCCAGCCTGCGGCACCACGATCCGGACTACCTGGCATGCAGCCTCGGTACATCAGTCTTCGGCAGCGGATTCTTCTCGGCGCGGTTGCTTGATATCATCCGGAACAGGGAGGGACTCACCTACGGGATCGGTGCGAGCCTCCGGGCAGACACATTCTCCGACGGTTCCTGGGCCATAAAGGGGACTTTTGCGCCTGAGTTGCTGGAGAAGGGGCTATCCTCGACCCAGCGAGAACTGCGTCGTCTGTTCGCCGAGGGCGTCACGGCCGAGGAACTGGCCAATTTCAAGGTGACGCTGGCCGGCGCCCACAAAGTGGGTCTCGCAACCACGTCCGGACTTGCCTCCTCGCTGCTCAACGCGTTGCAGCGCGGCTACGATCCGGTGTGGCTGGATGAATACCCGAAGCGGCTGCAGGCACTTGGACTTGCCGAAGTTAATTCCAGCCTTCGAAAGCGGCTCGACCCGGACAAGATGCTAACGGTCATGGCCGGGAGCACGCCCTGAAACTGGTAAAAAAAAGGCCCGATTCCTCTTTTGGAAGAATCGGGCCATAATCCTGGCAACGACCTACTCTCGCGGGACCTAACGTCCTACTACCATTGGCTGCTCGGGGCTTAACGGCCGTGTTCGGGATGGGAACGGGTGGGACCCCCGGCATATGGTCACCAGAAAATCGTACTCGGCCAAGGCCGAGAAAATAAAAGCTTAGGGCAGCTAAACGAAGTTGGTAAGATAAACGCCTAGAAAAATGAGGCGAGGATGCATAAACCGGAAGGGTCATTAGTAACGGTAAACTCAACAGGTTACCCTGCTTACATTTCCGTCCTATCAACCGGGTGGTCTACCCGGACCCTTCACCCCTTGCGGGGATTGTGATCT
>JBBAVH010000038.1:0-34084 GCA_040397825.1 Opitutaceae bacterium | reverse complement strand
TGTTGATCGCGTCTGCGCATCTTGAGCCATTTTGCGGCTGAAGCTTTGGCTTTCGGAGAATGGCCGCGAAGAGGCGCAGGAGGCGCAAGGGTGGAGCAGGGAGCTGTCGGGACGTGTGAAGGGCGCGGAACCGATCCGGATCCGGTTTGAAGGTTAAGTTCGTGCGCGAGCCCAGATTCTCAGGTGGCCACGGTCTTCGTGGGGTGGCGATCGGCTTGGTGGCTGTTGATCGCGTCTGCGCATCTTGAGCCATTTTGCGGCGGAAGCTGTGGCGTTCGGAGATTGGCCGCGAAGGGGCGCAGGAGGCGCAAGGTCTGGGCTGGTAGCTGTCCGTTTTCCGCAGCACTAGCTCGATCATGCCGTTCCTGTGCACTTTTGGAGTTAGATATATCAAGTGCTGCGACACTTCTCTGGGGGGCGCCCCGCTTCGCGCTCCTCCCGCGGATTCCGGTAGTTTCTCCTAGTCAATTGCGAATAAGCCATGCTAGGGACGGGCAACCCTTTGTGTTTTTTATGATCGACCGTTTTTCGGCGCCGAATTTCGCCCGCCTTTTTCGCTTATCCGCCGGGCTGCTCCTCATCGCCGCCCCTTTGCTCACCGCTCAGGAATCTCGGCTCTCCAACGTCTCAGTCCGCACCTCGGCCGGCGGAGCCGATACCCTGATCACAGGTTTCACCATCGGCCCCGGCCCGAGTAAGCAGGTGCTGGTTCGAGCGGTGGGGCCCACGCTTGGCGTCTTCGGGGTCCCGGGGGTGATCGCCGATCCCAAACTCGAACTTTACAATTCCGCCGGGGCCAAGATCGCGGAAAACGATAACTTCAATCCGTCGGACGCCGCGACGTTCGCATCCGTCGGCGCCTTCGCGCTAGGAGCAGGGGCCAAGGATGCCGCCCTCGTCGCCACGCTACCCTCGGGCAGCTACACCGCCCAGGTGACCGGCGTCGGCGGCGTCAGCGGCGTCGCCTTGGTCGAGGTCTACGAGGTCAGCGGCGGTATCACGCGCCTCGTGAATCTCTCCACCCGCGCTGAGGTCGGGACCGGCAGCAACATCCTGATCCCCGGAATCACCGTCGCCAACGGATCAGGTGTTCGGCGACTCCTTTTACGTGCCGTCGGTCCGACCCTCGGCTCCTTCGGCGTGCCCGGCACGCTCGCGGATCCGAAACTCGAACTCTACTCCGGCAGTAACAAGATCGCGGAAAACGACAACTGGGGTGCTCCGGTCGGGCCCGCCGCCGCCGATGCCGCGACGCTCTCGGCCGCCTTCGCCGCCAACGGAGCTTTCGCCCTCGCAAGCGGAAGCCGTGACGCCGCCTTGTTGATCAACGTCGGCGCCGGCAGCTACACACTCCAGGTCAGCGGCGTCGGCGAAACCAGCGGCGCCGCTCTCGTCGAGATCTACGACCTCACTCCCGCCAACCAGACGGGCGCCATCCCTACATCCTCCCTCTACGTTGCCCAGCTGCGGCCCGATCCGTCCGCCGCGGGATCCGGTGCTTCCGGTTACGCGACGGTCATCGTGGCGCCCGACGGAAGCGCCACCGTCAACGTCTCTTTCACCAACCTTACCTCGGCCCAGACAGCCGGCAACCTGCAGATCGGGTCCTCTTCCCGCGACTATGTCCTCAATCTCCCGCTCGGCCAGGTGGCGGGTCGCCCGTGGAATTTCACCGCTGCTGGCGCGTTCACCAGCAACGACATTATCAATGCCCTCAATCGCGGAAATATCTTCGTCACCCTAAGTTCCTCTCGGTTTCCCGGTGGTGAGGTTCGCGGAAACTTCGTGCCGTCTTCCGGATCGCAGGCCTTCGCGCCCCCCGCGCCGGCACCGGCGCTCTCTGCGGGGGCCCTGACTTCGCCCTCGGCAGTGGATGCCGCCCGCTTTCTCTTACAGGCTTCGTTCGGGCCCAGCACTGCCGCCATCGCCGAGGTTCGTGCCCGTGGCGTTTCCGGATGGATTGATGACCAGATCGCCCTGCCGGCGTCCTCCGCACTCGCGGCCCTTCGGGCGGACCTGGCGGCTTTCCCGAATCCGCCGATCTCCGCGTTGATGGGAGACGAGCGTTTCGCGTGGAAGGCAAACTGGCACGCCGCCTGGTGGAAACTCGCTGTCACCGCCCGCGACCAGCTCCGCCATCGGGTCGCCTTCGCCCTCAGTCAAATTCTCGTGCTGGGTCAGCAGGACGACCTCGATTTCAACCTCGAATCCAAGGTTAAGTACTACGACATCCTGGTCGACGGCGCCTTTGGGAATTACCGCACGCTGCTCGAGAAGGTCACACTAAACCCCGCGATGGGACTTTGGCTGAGCCACCGAGGCAACCCCAAGGCCAACCCCGTCAAGGGCACTGCCCCTGACGAAAACTACGCCCGCGAATTGCAGCAGCTGTTCACCATCGGCCTCGTGCAGTTGCAGCCCGACGGCACCCTCATGCTAGACGCCGCCGGTCAGCCAATTCCCACCTACGACCAGAACATCATCTCCGAAACCGCCAAGATCCTCACCGGATGGACCTACGCGGGCCATCCGTTGACTCTCTCCAACGAGACCCAGTTCACCAATTTCTATCCGCCTCTCAATACGAAGCTCATCTACCCATCGCCTTTGCCTGACACTGCCCCGTGGCTCGTGCCGATGGCCTATTACGACAATTTTCATGACAAAACCGAGAAAAGGATCATCGGCCTGCGCCAAGTTCCCCTCGTCCAAGCCGAGCCCACGATCGTTCCTGCCGGTCGGTCCGGCCCGGAGGACCTTAAGATACTCCTGGATACGTTGTTCAACCACCCCAATGTCGGACCGTTCCTTTCCCGTCAGCTGATTCAGCGCCTGGTGACGAGCAACCCCAGTCCGGGCTATATCTACCGGGTCGCTCAGAAGTTCGCCGATAACGGCGCCGGTGTTCGCGGCGACCTAGGAGCGGTGATCCGAGCCATCCTCACTGATTACGAAGCCCGCTCTCCGGACGTTCTGAACAACGCCGGCTACGGTAAGATCAAGGAGCCGCTCCTGCGCCTCTCTGGTTTCATCAGGGCCTTTAATGTCGCCGCCCCCAATGGCCGCTTCATGGACAGCTACTTCAATGAAAATCGCTATGGTTCCCAGTTTTGGCCGGTCGGCGTCCTCGCTGCCCCCGGCTGGGGCACCGGGCAGCAACCGCTCGACGCTCGCACGGTCTTCAACTTCTATTCAGCCTCGTACAGTCCGCCGGGAGCGATGGCGGCAGCCGGACTGGTCGCTCCGGAGCTCGAGCTGACCGACTCTTACTATGTGATCCAAGCTGCGAACTTCCTCACTGATTTCATGTATCGCAATCCGGCGATACTCAAGGAGCCGCCCTCCGGAGCGTCGCCCTTCATGCGGATCGATTACGCCCCGCTCCTGGCCAACGCGCGCAACCCTGCCGCGCTTGTCGACCAGCTCGATCTGTTGATCTGCGCCGGTCAGATGACCGTAGCCACCCGCGCGCAGATCGTCACCACCCTTAACTCCTTCGCCTCCACCGCGACGGACCTCGAACGCGTCCAAACCGCGATTCAGTTCACCGTGAATTCCCCCGACGGCGCCCTCCAAAAGTAAGCCATGAAGCCTCATCCTTCCGATCTCTCCCGTCGCGCCTTCGTCCGGCAGGCGTGCTGCGCCGCCGTCGGTACCACCGGAGTACTTTCCGCCCTCGGCCAGCTCCGCGTGATGGCCGCTGTCGCGGGCGACGGCTTGCCCCGCGCGGCCGCCGTGGCCTCAGACTACAAGGCCCTAGTCTGCCTCTTCCTGCAGGGTGGCAATGACGGTACCAGTCTCATCGTCCCCTCCGGATCGGACTACGCGGCCTATGCCGCCGCCCGTGGCGACCTGGCGGTCGGCCAAAATAATCTCCTCCCTCTTGCGCCGCGGCGCTACTCCGACGGCCGGTCCTACGCCATCAACTCAGCGGCATCGGACCTTCACGGCTTGTTTAATCAGGGCAAGGTCGCGGTCCTCGCGAACGTGGGAATGTTGGTACGGCCGACGACGCTCGCCGACTACCGCGCCGGCAACAACCTGCCTCCCCAGCTGTTCTCCCACAGTGATCAGTTGCTGCAGTGGCAGAGCAGCGTGCCGGACCGCTCCTTCGATACCGGCTGGGGTGGTCGCCTCGCCGACCTACTCGACGCGATGAACTCGAATAACCAGATTTCGATGTCCATCACGCTCGACGGGGCCAATTCTTTCCAGCGTGGGAAGAGCGTCGTGCCCTTCGCCGTCAGTCCCTTCGGCGTGACCCAGGTGAACTATTTCACGCAGCCCAGCATGTCGCCCGGGGTGTTCAACGCACGCTCCAACGGGTTCAAGGCGATCATGGCTAATCAGCAGACCAACGCCCTTGCGGCTGCCTTCGGTGGCATCGCCAAGGAGGCAATGGAGGACGGCGAGTACCTTGGAAATGCGCTGCGCGCAGCCCCGACCTTGTCGACCCGTTTTCCGGACACGGGAACCGCCTCACGGCTCGCGATGGTGGCGAAGCTCATTTCGATCTCGCAGGGGCTCGGCCTGAAGCGGCAGGTCTTTTTTGTTCAGCTCGGCGGCTGGGACATGCACGGATCCCAAGCCTCCGCCTATGGCCCCCTCCTCGCCGAACTCAGCGGAGCCATGAAGGCTTTCTACGACGCAACGGTGGAGTTGGGCGTGGCCAATCAGGTCACAACGTTCACGGCGTCCGACTTTGGTCGCACCTACATCCCGAATGCGAGTGGCACTGACCACGGCTGGGGCAATCAGCAGCTCGTCATGGGCGGGGCCGTCCAAGGCGGCGATATCTACGGCCGCATGCCGAGCCTGGTCGTGAACGGCCCGGACGACACGGGCCGCGGCCGTTGGATTCCCACTACCAGCGTCGACGAGTACAACGCGACACTCGCCACCTGGTTCGGGGTAAGCGCGTCCAACCTGCCGGTCGTCCTCCCGAACATCGGACGCTTCGCGCGTCCCAATCTGGGTTTCCTCTGAGTCTGGCTTCCGCGGCCAAAAGGCACCGCTCTTGGCGGCGCCTGTGAATCGAGGATTCCGCGCCTCGCGGCAGCTCCAGCGCGGCGCAACTTACACGGCGCGGGTTCTCCCTCCTCCCAGCAACCGCGTCTGCCGCGGGGGAGGATTCATGTGAGGTTTTCCGGTTGCCGGCGCTGCGGGATCACTCGTCCGAGCCAGGCGTGTACGGCCGCGGTAGTCGCCGCCGGCCGGGATCGGTGCGGGCGATGATCCGGGTGGCCGGGGGGTGCGACTTCGCTCTACACCACGGCGGCGACGGGTCTGCGGTCGGCTACCATCAGGCGTCCCCTTGACTCCTCCGGGGATCCGATCCTCGTGACCGATCTGCTTTTCCGCGGCACCGATGAGGGCAAATCCGCTTTCGATCCGAACTCTTCTCTGCGTTTCCCTGTCGTTGCTTCCGTTGTCCCTTCACGGACAAAGCGCTCCCAAGCGTGAGTTGCGAGGCGCGTGGATCGCCACTTTTGGCAACATCGACTGGCCCAGCAGCGGCAATCTGCCCGTGGCCACCCAGCAGTCTGAGCTCATCTCCCTGCTCGATCGGCTGCAGGCCACCGGTATCAACGCGGTATACTTCCAGGTGCGCAGCCAGTGCGACGCCATGTATGCCAGTCAGCTTGAACCGTGGAGCGCGGATCTCACTGGACGGCAGGGTCGGGCGCCATCGCCCGCCTACGATCCCTTGGAATTCATCATCGCGGCCTGCCGGCAGCGGGGTCTCGAGGTCCATGCCTGGTTCAATCCGTTCCGAGCGGTCAGCAACGTCGGCAACCTCGCATCATTCGCCCCCGATCATATCGCGAGGACCAGACCCGAGTGGCTGCTGGCGCAGGGCAATCTGCGCATCCTGGATCCCGGCATCCCGCAGGTGCGGGAGCATGTGATCAGCGTGTTGATGGACGTGCTGCGCCGGTACGACGTGGATGGCATCCACTTCGACGATTACTTCTACCCCTATCCTCCCAGCTCGGGGCCCGCGTTCAACGATGACGCCACCTTCGCGGCCGATCCGCGCGGCTTCACCAACCGGCAGGATTGGCGGCGGGACAACATCAACCTCTTCATCCAGCGGAGCCACGACGCGATCCGCGCGGTGAAGCCGTGGGTCAAGTTCGGCGTTTCTCCCTTCGGCATCTGGCGCAACCAGAGCAGCGATCCCGGCGGATCCGCCACCAACGGGCTGCAGAGCTACAGCGACATCTACGCCGACAGCAGGAAATGGATTCAGCAGGCGTGGGTGGATTACCTTACGCCGCAAATCTATTGGTCGGTGGGATTCAGCGTCGCCAACTACGGCGTGCTTCTTCCCTGGTGGAATGCCTTGGGCGGCAGTCGTCACATCTACAGCGGCGTCGCGGCCTACAAGGTGAACAACGGCGGAACCGACGCCAACTGGAGCCAGCCGACGCAGATCCCCGACCAGATTCGTCTGAACCGGCAGCAGGTGAACGTGCGGGGCCAGACGTTCTTCAGCGCCAGGAGCCTGTTGGGCAACCCCCTGGGTCTGCGTGACGGGTTGCGCGATGACCTTTTCCGGACGCCGGCCCTTCTTCCCTTGATGCCGTGGAAGGACGAACAGCCGCCGTCTCCCGTCAGAGATTTGACCGCCCGGGTGAGCGGCAGCGAGATCCGGCTGCGCTGGGTGGCGCCCCCCGCCGCCGGTACGGCCTTGGACCAGGTGCGCCAGTTCGTGGTCTACCGCTCCACGAGCGGCGCGATCAACCGCGACGATGCCGCCCACATCGCGCGCATCACCGCCAACGAGAGCGAAACAAGTTTCAACGACACCGGCCTGGCACCCGGCACCTATCACTACACCGTCACCGCGCTGGACCGATTACACAATGAAAGCGTCCCCGCCGCCACGGTGAGCGCATCGCTGGTCTCCGCGGACCGGCCGGCCGGATCTTTCGGCCGGTTGACGAACTTGTCGGTCCTCGCGCCCATCCTCGGGGCAGGGGATTCCTTCACCGTTGGTTATGTGGTGGGTGGCAGCGGAACGTCCGGAACCAAGCCGGTGGTACTGCGGGCCGTTGGACCCTCGCTTTCCCCGCTGGGCGTGTCGGGTGTACTGGCGGATCCCAAGCTGGAGCGCTTCGCCGGTAGCACGAGGACCGGTGAGAATGACAACTGGGGCGGATCCGCCTCCCTGGCTGCCGCGATGACATCTGTGGGTGCTTTCGCGTTTTCGGGTCCGTCCTCCCGGGATGCCGCGGCAAGCGTCGCAGTTCCGGCGGGAGATCAATCGATGACGGTATCCGGAGTGGGCGGCGGCACCGGTCTGGTCCTGGCGGAGGTCTACGACGCGACGCCGGAGGCGGCTTGGACTGCGAGCACCCCACGCCTGATCAACCTGTCCCTGCTCAAGGATTCCGCCGGGGGCATCACCGTGGGTTTCGTGGTGGCCGGTGGAGGCGAGAAGCGGGTCCTGGTCCGCGCGGTGGGCCCGACCCTGACGGCGTTCGGGGTCGTCGGAGCCGCGGCGGATCCCCGGCTCAACCTTTACGCGGGTGGGAGGGAAGTGGGTGCCAACGATAATTGGGGAGGCGGAGCGGAACTGGTCACTGCGTTTGCCCAGTCGGGCGCCTTCGGCCTCACGCCGAACTCACGGGATGCCGCCTTGCTGGCGTCCCTGTCCGCCGGGAATTACACGGTCAAGGTGGAGACCGGCGATGCCACGGGCATGGTCCTGGTCGAGGTCTACGAGCTACCGTGATGAGGCGCGTCGCGCGCGGGGTGAATCTTTTGTCCGGTCCCCCGTGGCGGCGGCCGGGTAGGATTTAATCGGGCTCTGGGTACGCCGGCCCGGCGGGATCACGCCTCTGGCTTGAGCGTGTGCAGGGGCGGCAACCGCCGCAGGGCGGGAACGGCGCGTGCGATGAGGCCGGTCACGACGAGCGTGCCGACTCCGCCCCAGACGACGGCGGCGACCGGCCCGAGGGCGGCGGACATCAGGCCGGCCCGCAGCGCGCCGATCTCATTCGAGGAGCCGATGAAGATCTGGTTCACCGCCGTGACGCGCCCGCGCAGTTCGTCGGGGGTGAGCAGCTGGATGAGTGACTGACGGACAACGACGCTGATGTTGTCGAAAGCGCCGGTGAGCATCAGGGCCACGAGAGAGAGCCAAAACGAAGTGGAGAGGCCGAAGGCGATCACGGCGGCGCCGAAGGCCGCGACCGACCACAGCAGGGCGCGTCCGGGTTGGGCGAGAGGCGGGCGGTGGGCGATCCAGAGCGCCATGCCGATGGCGCCGAGGGAAGGCGCCGCGCGCAGCCAGCCGAAGCCGATGGGACCGACGTGGAGGATGCGGTCCGCGAAGACGGGGAGGAGCGCCGTGGCGCCGCCGAGGAGCACGGCGAGGAGATCGAGGCCGCTGGCGCCGAGGATGACCCGGCGGCGCCAGATGAACGCGGCGCCGGCCAGCATGTCGCCCCAGCCGCGCCGCGCGGGCGGGGGCGCCGGAGCCTGCAGGTAACGAACCCGGCCGAGGGTCACGAGGAAGACGAGCTCGAGGACGGCGCTGAGCGCGTAGACGGTCGAAGTGCCGGCGAACGCGATGAGGACGCCACCCAGCGCGGGACCGGCGACCGTCGCAACCTCGAACGCGCTGGTGTTCCAGGTGATCGCGTTGCTCATGGCCGCGGGCGGCACGAGGAGCGGTGTGATGCTGGCGCGGGCGGGCCAGATGAGGATCCGGGCGCAGGCGAGGGCGAGGAGCAGGAGGAAGACAACCGGCAACGCGGGCTCGTCAAACCGCAGCGCGCCGGCGTCGCCGGAGCGCTCGAAGAGCAGGGCGGTCTCGCGCAGGAGGCCGTTGGCCCAGCGCAGCGCGGGGAGGTCGGGGACCGAGCGGCTCCAGAAGGCGAGGGCCGCGAGGGCGGCGGTGACGACGGCGATGGCCGCGGTCCCGAGCGCGATCAGGCGCCGCCGGTCGTGGCGGTCGGCGACGGCGCCCGCGGGCAGGGAGAGCGCGAGCAGCGGCAGCACGTTGACCGCGCCCACGAGGCCAAGGGCGGTCGCGGACCGCGTCCATTCGTAGACCTGCCAAGTGGCGGCCGCGAGGACGGCCTGGCGGCCCAGCAGCGCGAGGGAGTTACCGATGAGGTAGGCGCGGTAGTGGGGCACGCGCAGCGCCGAGTAGGGGTCGTGGGCGGGCGTGGCGACGGGCTCGGGCATCGGATACCACCGAGGAACGCAGATCGAGGCGCGGCAGGCGAGCCGGCAAAGGATTTGCCGCGGCCCGCGGCGCGCCGCAGGCTGACCACGATGAAATTCCTCCAGCTCAACTTCATCCCGCGCAGCGCCGACCTCGCGCTGCTTTTGCTCCGGATCTGGTTCGGCGCGTCGATGGCCGCCCTGCACGGCTGGGGCAAGCTCACCGGCTTCACGGCGATGTCCCCGCAGTTCATGGACTTCATGGGCCTCGGCAAGGGGCCTAGCCTGGCGCTCACGGTCGTGGCCGAGCTGGCCTGCGCGGTGTGCCTCGTGATCGGGCTCTGGACGCGCCTCTGTGCGCTGATCCTCGGTTTCGCGATGGGCGTGGCCTTCTGGGTGGCCCACGGCGGGAAGCTGATGGGGCAGGGCAACGGCGAGATGGCCTTCCTCTACCTCGGCGCTTGCGCGGTGCTTTTCCTCGCCGGGGCGGGCAGGTTCTCGGCCGATGCCAACCTCGGCGCGAAGGGCTGAGCCGGCCGCGGCTCAGTTCGTGCGCAGCGCCTCGACCGGACTGAGCCGGGAGGCGCGGATCGCCGGATAAAGCCCGGCAAGCACCCCGACAAGGCCGCTGAACGCGACGCCGATCACGAGCGCGGCGGGCGAGAGCTCGGGTCGGTTCGATGCCACGACCACCTTCTGCAGGATGGCGATCAGGCCGATGCTCGCGACCATGCCGACGAGCCCGCCGGCGACGGCGATCGTGAGGGATTCGGCGAGGATCTGCACGAGGATGTCGGCCCGCTTCGCGCCGAGCGCGCGACGCACGCCGATCTCGCGGACCCGCTCGCTGATGGAGGCGAGCATGACGTTCATGATGCCGATGCCGCCGACGATGAGGCCGATGCCGGCGACGCCGCCGAGGGAGTAGACGTAGCTCTTGCGGGTCTCCTCGAAACGCTGGAGCAGATCCTCGCGCGTCTCGAGGCGGGTGTCCTGGATGCCGCGGTGGGTCTGGTTCAGCACGTTGGAGATCTGTTCCAGCGCGTGCGGCATGTCGGCGATGTCGGCGAGCTGCACGTTCAGCACGTCGATGTTCTCGTCCAGGCGGAAGAGCGTCTGGCAGGTGGTGAGCGGGATGAAGACCGCGGAGTTCTTGCTGTTGTAGCGCCCGCCGCCCATGGCGAACTGGTACTCCTTGAGGACGCCGACCACGGTGAAAGGTTGGCCGTTGATGGTGATGTTCTGACCGATCGGGTCGAGGCCGCGGGGGATGAGCTGTTCGGCCACCGACGCGCCGAGGACCACGACCTGGGTCTGCAGTTCGTTATCGAGCTCGCCGATCAAGCGGCCCGATTCGACGTCGAAGCGGTCCATCACGAACGAGGCCGGCAGCACGCCGCGCACGTACTGGCTGCTGGCGCGGCCCTGGAAGTAGAGGCGCGCACCGCTGGAGATGACGACCTCCGCCGTCACGCGGCGGGCGAGGGGCACGGCCGCGAGGATGGCCTCGACGTCGCGGAGGGTGCGTCCGGGCGAGAGGGCGGCCTTCTCCCGCTGCACGTCCGGCGGCCGCTTCACCTGCACGCTGATGCGTTCGATGCCGCCGGTCTCGTAGATCATGGCCTCCCAGCCGCGCAGGAGGCCCTTCACGACGCCGAGCATGCCCACAAGGGCGGCGGCTCCGAGGACGATCCCGAAGAGGGTGAGGAATGAGCGCAGCTTGTGCGCGAGGACCTCGCGCCATCCGCTGGCGATGCCCATGAAAAGCAGCCTCATCGGGGGAGGTGACTCAGGTCCCGCCGCGGCGCTTGCTGCCCGAGCTCGAGCCGGAACCGCGCGGTGGAGGCGCGGGCTCCTTGCCCTTCGCAGGGCTGGCCTCGCGCGCCTTCGGTGACTGCGGGCCGTTCCCCGGGGACAGCACGGGCGGCTCCCCTTCGAACTCGAGGGGTCGCGTGCGCGCCACCTCTTCGCCGACCTTCACGCCGGAGAGGATCTCGACGTAGCGGGTGTCGGCGATGCCGGTCTCCACCTGGCGGATCTCGAAGCCGTTCTCCGTCTTCAGGAAGACGTAGCGCAGCGCCTCCGCGGTGGCGAACACCGCGGAGAGCGCGACCGCCGCGGCATCTTCGACCTTGGCGAGCGTGAACATCACGGTGGCCGACATGCCGGGGCGCAGGCGCTCGTCGGGTTCGTCGAGGAAGACGTCGACCGGAAACACCCGCGTGCGGTCTACGCTGCTCTCGAGCGCGCTGGTGGCGATGCGCTTCACGGTGCCCGTCATCTGCACGCTGCGCATGGCGTCGACGCGGACGCGCGCGTGGTCGCCCACCTTGAGGCGCGCGACGTCGATCTCGTTGATGTTGGTGCGGACCATGAGGGCGGAGAGGTCGGCTACCTCGCCCAAGGGTGTTCCGCCGTTCTGGGCGGCGGCGCTGGTGATGACCTGACCCTCGGTGAGGTCGCGGAGGAGGAGCGTGCCGTCGTGGGGGGCGCGGATGATGGTCTTGGCGAGCTTGTCGCGGAGGTTGGCGGCGCGGGCCTCGGCGATCGCGGCGTCGTTCTCGCTCAGGGAAAGGGTGATGCGGGCGTCCTCAAAATCCTTGGCGGTGACGACGCCCCGCTTCTGGAGGTCGACCAGTCGCTCGTAGTCGCGCTTGGCGCGCTGGGTGCGGAGCTTGGCGGCCTCGATGCTCCGCTCCATCTCCTGGATCTGCGTGAGGATATCCTGCTGGTCGAGGCGCAGGATCTCGTCGTTGCGCTTCAGCTTCTGCCCGTCGGTGGCGAGGATCTTGACGATGCGGCCGTTGATCTCGGAGCGGAGATCGGTGGAGAAGACGGCGCGCAGGCGGCCGACGGCGACGATCTCCTCGGCGATGTTCGCGGTGCGCACCTTGGTGACCGGCACGACCTCCTCGCGCTTGTTGCCGAACAAGGTCGGGCTGACGGCCTTCCAGACGATGCGTCCTCCCCAGCCGAGGCCGCCTAGGACGACGAGGACGACGACGGTGCGGAGGAGGGTCTTGGGCCAGCGGGAGGACTTCACGGGGAGGGGGTTCGGATCCACAAAGACGCCCGCGAACGGATTGGGGAACAGGCGTTTTCTGGAAAAAACGGTCCGGAGGTTTGGGTGGGATCGTGGCGGTGAAAAGCCCGAATTCCTGTTTCCTTCCGTGCGCCGCTGCCCTTTCCTGCGGCTTGCACGATGAGGATCTACTTCATGGGAGTCTGCGGCACGGCGATGGGCAACGCCGCCCTGCTCGCGCGGGCCGCGGGCCACGAGGTGCTCGGGGCCGACGCGGGCGTCTATCCTCCGATGAGCACCGTGCTGGCCGCGGCGGGGGTCGCGCTGCACGAGGGGTACGACGCCGCGCGGCTCGCGGCGCTCGCGCCCGACCTCGTGGTGGTCGGCAACGCCATGAGCCGGGGTAACCCCGAGGTGGAGTGGCTGCTCGACACGCGCGGGCTGGCGTTCACGTCGTTGCCGGCCTTCCTGCACGACTTCATCCTCCGTGCCCGCCGTAACCTCGTGATCTGCGGCACCCACGGGAAGACCACCACCACCGCGCTCACGGCCTTCCTCCTGCGCGCCGCCGGGCGCGATCCCGGTTTCCTCATCGGCGGCGTCCCGCAGGACCCTCCGACGGGCTCGCATCTCGGCGCCGCCGCCGACCCCTTCGTCATCGAGGGTGATGAGTACGACAGCGCGTTCTTCGACAAGCGCAGCAAGTTCATCCATTACGCGCCGCACGTCGCCGTGCTGAACAACCTCGAGTTCGACCACGCCGACATCTTCCGCGACGTCGCCGACGTGCAGCGCACGTTCATCCACCTTTCCCGCATCGTACCGCGCAACGGCTGGGTCGTGCTCAACGGCGACGACGCCAACCTGCGCGCGCTCGGGCCCATGGCCTGGACCCGGGTGGTCCGCGTGGGTACGGGCGAGGGCAACGACGTGCGCATCGGGGGATTCGCCGAATCACCCGACGGTGCCTCATTCGAACTTTCGTGGCGGGGGTCGTCGTGGGCGCGGGTGCGCTGGGGGCTCGGCGGAGAGTTCAACGCGCGCAACGCCGCGATGGCCGCGACCGCCGCCGGCCTCGCCCTGCATCCGGATCGACCTTCCGCGCTCGACCTCTCCGCGCTCGCGCGCTTCCGCGGCGTGAAACGGCGGCAGGAGATCCGGCTCGCCGGCGGTCCGGTGACGGTGATCGAGGATTTCGGGCATCATCCGACCGCGCTCGCGGAAACGCTGCGCTCGCTGCGCGCCCGCCACCCGGGTTCGACGCTCACGGCGGTCTTCGAGGCTCGCAGCAACACGTCCCGCACGAAGTCGCTCCAGGGCGACTTCCAGGAGGCGCTGGCCTTGGCCGATGAGGTCTACCTCGGCGCGGTGAGCCGGGCCGACCGGATTCCAGCCGCGGAGCGGTTCGACCCGGCGGCGGTTTCCGAGGCCCTCGCGGGCCGGGGACGCGTCGCCCGCTTTGCCGCCACCAACGCCGGACTGCTTGAACTGCTGAAGACCGGTACCCTTCTGGCATGTCCGGGCCACCGGCTCGTGGTCTTCTTCACCAACGGCAGCTTCGATGGTATCATCGACGGCTACGTCGCCGCCGCGCGCGGTTCCTGACGGCGCGCCGGATCAGCTGTTATTCTCCCCGCTGTAGCAAAGCCAGCAGAGGAGGAGCACGATCACGGAGAAGGTGGCGATGAGCAGCATCATGCCAGTGAAGGGGTGGGTGGGTAACTTCGGGAATCTGGCGGGCGATGGAATCGCCCGGGCCGGGGTGGGCCAGCGGAATCTGGGATTAAAATCCGCCGTTTGCCCAAACAAATTTTGAACGTTTCGGCCCGCACTGCCGCCCTGGTCGGCGCGCTTGGCTGCTCCTTCGTTCGATGTAGGTAGGGTTTCCGCAACCCGCCTGTCGCATGGAATGCCGCTATCCGGAGACCGGCTCGATCCGATTTATGCGGGGCAGCAGCTCAATACCTAGCCAACGATGGATCAACTTCATCGGCCCAGGCGGAGATGCCGCCGGCGATATTGGTCACGGAATTCAATCCGCTTGCCCTCAGGAACTCCGTGACCCGCAGGCTGCGTCCACCGGCGTGGCACAGGATCAGGAGATGCCGATCGCGCGGCAGTTCCCCGAGCCGCTCCGGGATCTGGCGCATCGGGATGTGCTCGGCGTCGGCGAGCCGGCAGATCGCCAACTCGAACGCCTCGCGCACGTCGATGATCATCGTTCCAGCCGGGTTGGCCTGATGCAGCGCGTGGGCCTCGCGGGCGGAGATTTCCAAGGGGATTTCTTCTGAACTCATGGGAAGGGGGCGGGTGCAGGCGGGGGTGGTGTGGCTCGCGTGGACGGAGGTGATCACGGGACGTTCGCCGCACAGCGGGCAACCGGCATTCCGCGGCAGGTTTAGTTCCTGAAACGTGGCGTCCAGCGCATGGTGGGTGAGTAGCCGGCCGCGCAGGGGCTCTCCGATCCCGGTGACCAGTTTGATCGCCTCCATCGCCTGGAGGCTGCCGATCAGGCCGCACAGGGCGCCCATCACACCCGCTTCTCCGCAGCCCGGCACGCTGCCGGGCGCCGGCGGCTCCGGGAAGAGGCACCGGTAGCAGCCGCCGCCGCGCGCCGGATCAAAGACCGTCACCTGTCCGTCAAAGGTGTAGACACTGCCGTATACGAGCGGCTTTCCGGCGAGGAAGGCCGCGTCGTTGTTGATATAACGCGAGGTGAAGTTGTCCGTGCCGTCGACGATGACGTCGTAGTGTGAGAACAGCGCGACGGCGTTTTCCGCGTGCACGCCCTCGGGGTGAGGTACGATGCGAATCGCGGGATTGGTCGCGGCGAGGCGCTTGGCGGCCGAGGCTACCTTGGGCTGGCCGATGGAGGAATCGTCGTGGAGCAGTTGCCGGTGGAGGTTGTGCAGTTCCACGCGGTCGTGGTCGGCGATCCCAAGGGTGCCGATGCCCGCCGCGGCGAGGTAGAGCGCCGCGGGGCTGCCGAGCCCACCGGCCCCGATGACGAGCACGCGGGCAGCGGCGAGCTTCTGCTGACCCTCGATGCCGAACCCGGGGAGCATGACCTGCCGGCTGTACCGCGCGAGGGCGGCGGGCGGCAGGGAGGGCTCGGGCGGCATCGGGGCGAAGGACAGCCCGAAGCCTTCCGCCCGCAAATGAAATTGCGCCGCTGCGGCCCCGGCGCCCGACTCGTCGCGTGCGTTGCCTCGGCATCGACTACGGCACCCGGCGGATCGGACTCAGCTACGGAGACGAGCTGGGCGTGGCGACGCCGTTGCCGGCGCTGACCGATGCCGATGCCGCTAATCGTTGGTCCGCCCTGCTCGACGTCGCGCGGCGCCGGCGCGTGACCGACCTCGTGGTGGGCCATCCGCTCAATATGGACGATACCCCCGGCCCCAAGGCGCGGGAGACGGAGGCCTTTGCCGCGCGGCTCGGGGCCGAACTCGGGCTACCGGTGCACCTCGTGGATGAGCGGCTGACCAGCCACGAGGCCGAGGCGACGATCGCGAAGTCACGGCGACGCGAGCTTCGGGCAAGCGGCATCGTCGATTCGCGGGCGGCGACGCTGATTCTCCAGGATTTCCTCAACCAGCGATTCCCGCCCGTCGTGTCCGACGAAGAGGGAGCCTCCTGATCCCATGCGTTGGAAATGCACCTGCGCGTATGACGGCACGACGTTTGCCGGCTGGCAGAGCCAGGCGGGTGGGGTCGCGATTCAGGACGCCATCGAGGCGCGCCTCGCGGCGATCCTGCACGCGCCAGTGCGCATCCACGGCAGTGGCCGCACCGACGCCGGCGTGCATGCGCACGGGCAGGTGTTTCATTTCGACGCGGAGTGGCGGCACGGCGCGGACAAGCTGCTTGCGGCGTTCCGCACGGGGTTGCCGCCTGGAATCCAGGTGAAGGACGCGCGGACGGTGGGCGACGATTTCCACGCGCGGTTCAGCGCCAAGGGAAAGCGATACGTTTATCACCTGTATCTTGGGGATCCGGATCCCTTCACGCGGCCGTATTGCTGGGCGATCCATCGCCCCATGGACTTCAAGATGATGGAGCGGGCCGCGGGCCTCCTCAGGGGCCGGCATGATTTCCGGGCGTTCACGGCGCTGAACGGGCCCGAACGTGAGGACACGGTGCGCGACCTGAGCCGGCTGGACATCGCGGTACGCGGCCGCCGGGTGCGCATCACGGCGGAGTCGGCCGGCTTTCTGTACAAGATGGTGCGGAGCCTCGTCGGCGCGCTGGTCGCGGTCGGGGAGGGCAGGATGACTCCGGAGGCGGTGAAGGCCCTGCTCGACGCCCGGACGCGTACGCCGCTGGTACAGACGGCCCCGCCGCAGGGGCTGTTTCTGATGAAGGTCTTCTATTGAGGACGGCCCATGCCGCCCTCCTGGCGCAGGTGGTGGCGGGGGCTGCGGGACGTGGTGTTTCCACCGCTCTGCGTGCATTGCCGGGAATTGGTGGAGGAGCCGGAGGAAGGCGCCGAAGGATTCCGTCACCTGTGCCGCCTCTGCGCCTCTCAGGTGGCGTTCGTCTCACCTCCGCACTGCTGCACCTGCGGACACCCCTTCTTCGGTGCCCTGGAAGGCGAAAGAGTGTGCGTGAAATGCGACGGGCTGGCGCCGGAGTTCCGCGCCGGCCGCACGGCGACGCTGTTTAAAGGTCCGGTGCGTTCGCTGGTGATCGAACTCAAGTATCACCGCGGACTCCACGTACTGGAGGATGTCGCGGAGATCTTCCGGCGCTCGCCGCACATCATCGAGGCGGTGCGTGGGGCGCGGCTGGTGCCGGTGCCGCTGCACTCGCGGAAGGCCCGCGACCGTTCCTACAACCAGGCGGAATTGATTGCGGGTCGGCTGGCGGAGGTGGCCGGCCACGGGACGACGGTCGCGACGGTGCTACGGCGGGTGGTCGACACCGAAACCCAGACCGCCTTTGATCGGACGGAGCGGCGCCGGAACCTCAAGAATGCCTTTGCACTCGACCCCGGCGCCACGCTTACTCGCGGCCAGCTTCATGTGCTTGTCGACGACGTCTTCACGACTGGTTCCACGCTCAACAGTTGCGCTGGTGTCCTCCGCGACGCCGGCGTCGAGACTCTCGACGTGGTAACCCTGGCCCACGGCTGAACCATCATGCATTTCGACAAGCCTACCTATACGGTCCGCCGGACGCGCAAGAAGGACATCCCCAAGGGTTTATACACCAAGGATCCGGCCACTGGGGACATCATCTTCAACAAGGAGATCGAGGATAACCAGATGGTGTCGCCCAAGAGCGGCCACCATTTCCCGATCGGTGCCCGCCAACGCATCGCCGCCCTTCTGGATGAAGGCAGCTTCGTGGAAGCCGACGCGTCGGTGCGCTCGACCGACCCCCTGAAGTTCGTCGATTCCCAGCCTTATCCCGAGCGGATCAAGCGTTACGAGAAGGACAGCGGCCTGCCCGAGGCGGTGATCTCGGGTCACGGCAAGATCCATGGTATCGACGTGGCGCTGGCGGTGATGGATTTCCGCTTCTGCGGCGGCGCGATGGGAGCGGCGGCAGGGGAAAAGATCACCCGGGCAGTCGAGTTGGCGATCAATCGGAAAACCCCCTGCCTGATCTTCAGCGCTTCCGGCGGCGCCCGCATGCAGGAAGGCATCTACTCCCTCATGCAGATGGCCAAGACCAGCGCGGCGCTGGGTCGGCTCGCGGAGGCGGGCTTGCCGTTCATCTCGATCCTCACCCATCCGACCATGGGCGGCGTCACGGCCAGTTTCGCCACCTTGGGCGACGTGATCCTCGCCGAACCGGGGGCGCTGGTGGGCTTCGCGGGCGCCCGGGTGATCAAGGACACCACCAAGCAGACGTTACCGGCGGGATTCCAGACGGCCGAGTTCCTCCTCAAACACGGCCTGATCGACCAGATTGTGAGCCGGATCGAGATGCGCGACCGGCTGCGGGAAATCCTTGCCGCCCTGCATCTCCGCCGGAAGCCGGCGCCGGCCTGAGCGGGCCCGTAGGTTCGCCCTTGGTGTGGTGATGGGATGAGCGCTGAGCCCGCTTATCAGGCGGTCGTGGACCGCCTTTTTGAACTGAAGCCCGTCGGCCGGAGTTTCGGCATCGACCGCATGCGCCGGCTCTGCGGCGAAATCGGCCGTCCCGAGCGCTCCCTGCCGTGCGTGCACGTGGCCGGAACGAACGGCAAGGGGTCCGTGTCCGCGATGGTCGAGGCGATCCTGCACGCGGCGGGCTGGCGCACCGGGCTCTACACTTCTCCCCACCTCGTGCACCTCGGGGAGCGCGTGCAGGTCGACCGCGTGCGGCTGACCGAGGGTGAGATCGTGCGGTACGCGGAGGAACTTGCGCCGGTGGCGGCGCGGATCGGGGCGGACCCCGACATGGCACCCAGTTTCTTCGAATACCTCACCGCGATGGCCTTCCTGCAGTTCGCGCGGAAACGCTGCGACGTCGCGGTGATCGAGGTCGGCCTCGGTGGAAGGCTCGACGCCACCAACGTCGTTACACCGGAAGTCAGCGTGATCACGTCCATCGCGATGGATCACTGCGAGATCCTAGGGGACACGCTGGGTAAGATCGCGGCGGAGAAGGCGGGTATCATCAAGCCCGGCCGGCCGGTGGTGCTGGGACGCGTGCCGCCCGAGGCGGAACGCGTGATCCGGGAGATCGCCGCCGCGCGCGGGGCGCCCCTGGTCTCCGTCGCCGCGGAGTTCGGCGCGGCGGTGGATGCCTATCCGCGGACCAACCTCGAGGGTGATTACCAGCGGTGGAACGCCGCGACCGCGACCTTGGTGGCCCGTCTGCTGGGCGCACGCTGGCGGATCACGCCTGAGGTGATCGAACGTGGGCTGGCCCACGTCGATTGGCCCGGGCGCTGGCAGCGTACGACGGTCGGCGGTCGACTGCTCGTCCTCGACGCCTCCCATAACCCCGAGGGAGCCGCCATCCTCGAATCGAATCTCTCACGGCTTGCGGCTGAAACGGGCCGCGCGCCAGTCGTGATCACCGGCGTTCTCGGCGTCGCCCGCGCGCGGCCGTTGATCGAGGCGATCGCCCGGCACGCCCGCGAGATCCACTTCACGGTTCCACACCAGGCGCGCGCCTGCACGCACGCGGAACTCGAGGCGCTGGTGCCGGCGGGTTTCCGCGGCCGCCTGTATCGGGCCGACGTGGCGAATCTCTTTCCGCGCTCCGGCGTGTGTGCCGCGGGAGGGCCGGACGATGTCGTCGTCGTGACCGGATCAATCTACCTGCTTGGCGAAGTGCTGCGCCGCCTTCAGGGCGGGTGAATGCTTCGGAATCCGCGCTCGCGCCGCGGGCTCGGGTCGCGTCACGCTGAGGGCTCAATCATGAGCCCCGCGCGGTTTGTTGCCCTGACCCTGATCGTTTCCCTCCACCTCCGTGCCGAGGTTCCCGTGGCGGTGAATCCGGTCCACGGACGTTCCGGAATGGTCGTCGCGGGGCATCCCCAGGCTGCTGCGGCAGGGCTCGAGGTCCTGCGCGCCGGTGGCAACGCCGTGGATGCTGCGGTGGCGACCTCCCTCGCGCTTGGGGTGGCCGAACCGTACGGCTCGGGATTGGGCGGCAAGCTGATGCTGCTGCACTTCGAGGCGAAGACGGGAAAGGTCACCGCGATCGACGGCATGGACGCCGCGGGTGCGGTGAACGTGGCGCGTTGGGTGGGCATGCCGTCCGAGGAGCGCTCGACGGGTTATCCGTCGGTGTGCGTGCCCGGATTAGCCGCCGGGCTGTGGACGGCGCACCAGCGCTGGGGGGCGCGTTCGTGGGCGGAGGCCGTGCGGCCCGCCATCGACCTGGCCCGGAAGGGATTCGAGATCCTGCCGAAGTCCCGCGAGCAGTTCGCCGAGCAGGAAAAGAAGCTTAGGCGCGGCGATGCCGAGATTGCGCTGCTTTACCTGCCGGGCGGACAACTCCCAGCCGTGGGCTCGCTGCTGCCCAACGAGGACCTCGCCCGCACGATGGAGGCGCTGGCCCGCGACGGGCGCGATGGTTTCTACAAAGGAGCGGTCGCACGGGCGATCGCACAGGCTTCGCGCGCCGGCGGCGGCTGGATCACGCTGTCCGACCTCGAGGGTTACGAGCCGCGGGTGACGAGCACGGTCTCGGCCCAGTTTCGCGGCTACGTCGTGCACTCGGGACCGCCGCCGACGAGCGGCGCGGCGCTTTTCCTGCCGATCCTGAAGGTCCTGGAAACGGAGGCCTCGCCCCTCGCGCCGCTGCGCACTGCGGAACATCTCGACCGTCTCGGCCGCGTGTGGCGGGCCGCGCAGCCGGCGATCTCCCGCACGGTGGGTGACGTGCCGGAGTCGGCGTTCCTGGTGGAAAAGCTGCTCGCGCCGGATGCGATCGGTGAACTGCGGACGAAGGCGTTCGGTCCGGCCGGGGCCAAGCGTAAGCTGGCCTCCTGGCAGCCGCCCGCGGAGGAAAATCCTTATTTCGAGAGTGCGATGGCCGCGACGACGCACTTCGCGGTGGCGGACCGCCACGGCAACATCGTGTGCGCGACGCAGTCGCAAAGCCTGCATTTCGGCGCCGGCGTCGTGCCGCCCGGCACGGGGGTCGTCATGAACAACACCATGATGAACTTCAGCACGACCAATGCCCGCGGTCCCAACTACGTCGCCGCGGGCAAGCGTCCCACCAGCACGATCGGGCCGACGATCGTCCTGCGCGACGGCAAGCCGGTCCTCGCCGTGGGCGTGCCCGGCTCCTCTCGCATCCCCACCGCGTTGCTGCAGGTCCTCTATGACCGGCTGGCCCTGGGCCGGCCGGTGGCCGAGGCGATCGGTGATACCCGGGTCCATTTTCAAGCCGCGGTGCGGAGCAACGAGCAGGAGGCGCTCGAGGCCGAGCAGTCGCTGCCGGCCGCCGTGGCGACCACGCTCAAGGAACGCGGTTGGAACGTCGTCCTGCGGGAGCCGGCCGGCACCGGGAAGCACTTCGGCGGGATCAATGCGATCGAGTTTAATGCCGATGGCACGCTCACCGGCTACGCCGACCCGCGCCGCACGAACGCCGCCGCGGGTTATTGAGGGGACTTCCGGCGCTGCGGGTTTGACTAGGAATTGCGCGCGGGGATCGTCACCTAGCCGCATGTCGCCCCTCCGCCCCGTCCTGCCGCTCCTCGCCGTGCTCGGCTTTGCCGCGCCGGTGGCGGCCGCGACCGCGGTGGACTTCAACCGCGAAATTCTGCCGATTCTTTCCGACGCCTGCTTCCACTGCCACGGTCCGGATGCGGCCACCCGGGAGGCCAAGCTCCGACTCGATGCCCGCGACGGACTGTTCCGCACCCGCGAAGGTGTGACGGTCGTGAAGCCCGGCGATGTCGCCGCGAGCGAGCTTTTCCAGCGGATCACGAGCCGCCACGAGGACGAGGTGATGCCGCCGCCCAAGGCGGCGCGGCAACTGAAGCCGGAGGAGATCACCCTGCTACGGCGCTGGATTGAGGCGGGGGCACCTTGGGGCGGCCATTGGGCGTTCGAGGCTCCGCGTCGCCCCGAGGTGCCGGCCGGACACGGCGCGCACCCGATCGACGCCTTCGTCCGCGCGCGGCTGGCGCGGGAGAAATTGGATCCGTCGCCCCAGGCGTCGCCCGCCACGCTGCTGCGGCGGGTGTCGCTCGACCTGACCGGCGTGCCGCCCACCGAGGAGGAACTCGCGGCCTTTCTCGCGGACCGGACGCTTGGCGCCTACGAGCGGGCCGTCGACCGGCTGCTGGCTTCGCCGCGCTACGGGGAACGTTGGGCTTGGGACTGGCTCGACGCGGCGCGGTATGCCGACACCAACGGCTTCCAAGGTGATCCCGAGCGCACGATGTGGCCATGGCGCGACTGGGTGGTGAACGCGCTCAATGCGAACATGCCGTTCGATCGTTTCTCGATCGAGCAGCTCGCGGGTGACATGCTGCCGGAGGCGACGCGCGAGCAGAAGATCGCGAGCGGTTTTCACCGGAACAACATGTTCAACGGCGAGGGCGGACGCATCGCCGAAGAGACGCGGGTGGAAAACGTCTTCGACCGCGTCGAGACCACGGGGGCGATCTGGATGGGGATCACGTTCGCGTGCGCCCGCTGCCATGACCACAAGTACGACCCGGTATCGCAGAAGGACTACTATGCGCTCTTCGACGTCTTCAACCAGATGTCGGAGACCGGGCGGGCGGCGGGGGGGCGGAGCGGGGCCATCGCGCCGGTGCTCGATCTTTCCACGCCGGCCGAGTCCGAGGCGGTGAAGAAGGCGCAGGCGGGGATTGAGGCCATCGCCGTGGAGATCGATAAGTTCGAGCTCACGAAGTTTCCCCGTCCTGAGGGCAAGCCCGTCATCGATTCCCCCGAGGCGCAGCGGTTGCCGGGCAACCTGCCCGCGACCCACGCGCGCACCGAGGTACGGCGCCGCAGCCTTGATGGGCTGCTCGAGGCCTTGCCCCACTTTCGCGATACCGAACCGGACCCGGCCTACGCGAAGCTCCTGCAGCGCCATATCGCCGCGATCCGTGCCCGGGACCGCGCGGCCGACAATATCACGCGCGTGATGATCATGGACCAACTCGCCGAGCCGCGGGAGACGGTTCTCCTGACCCGTGGCAACTACGAGGCTAAGACCGACGTGCGCGCTTACGGCGCCGTGCCCGCGTTGTTCCGGCCGGGAAGCGCTGAGCCGGGCCCGTCCAACCGGCTCAACCGCCTCGACCTCGCGCGTTGGCTGGTCTCGGCGGAGAATCCGCTCGCCGCCCGCGTGACGGTCAACCGTGCCTGGCAGGCGTTCTTCGGCACCGGATTCGTCAAGACATCCGAGGATTTCGGCGTGCAGGGTGAGCCGCCCTCGCATCCTGAGCTCCTCGATTGGCTTGCGACGGAATTCGTGGCTTCCGGCTGGGACATGAAGCGCCTGCATCGGCTGATCGTCACGAGCGCCACCTACCGCCAATCGTCGCGGACCGGCGCCGAGCTCCGGGAGCGCGACCCGGAGAACCGATTGTTCGCGCGCGGCCCGCGGCACCGCCTGCCTTCGTGGATGATCCGAGACCAGGCGCTCACCGTGGCCGGTCTGGTGAACCTCTCCATGGGCGGGCCCTCGGTCCGGCCGTATCAGCCCGCCGGGATCTGGGAGGAAGCGACCTTCGGCAAGAAGACCTACGCGCAGGACCACGGCGACACGCTCTATCGCCGCAGCCTTTACGTGTTCTGGCGGCGCATCGTCGGGCCCACGACGTTCTTCGATTCCGGAGCGAGGCAAGTCTGCACACTCAAGGTGCCTATCACCAACACCCCGCTCCACGCTCTGGTGACGTTGAACGACCCCGCCTATGTCGAGGCTGCCCGCGTGATGGCGCAGCGGGTGCTCTCCGCCGAAGGCGACGACTCGGCCCGGTTGGCGCGGGCCTTCCGGCTCGCCACGGCGCGTCCCCCCACGGCCGTGGAAGCCGGCATTTTGACGGGCCGGCTGAAGGCGGTCCGCGCGCAATTCGCGTCCGACCGGCCGTCGGCGGAGATGCTGACGGTGGCAGGCGAGGCCCCCCGCGCGGCGGGTGTGGATCCGGTGGAGCACGCTGCTTGGACGGCGCTGTGCTCGCTGCTGCTCAACCTCGACGAGGTTCTTTCCAAGGAGTGAACGCCATGACGCCGCTTGATCCGCTCGCCGAGGCGAGCGCCCACCACACCCGCCGTCAGTTCTTCTCCCGCTCGGTGATGGGTATCGGCACCGCGGCGCTGGCCTCGCTCCTAGGCTTGGAGGGCCGGGCGGCGGTGCGTCGCCGAGGCGTTCCCGGCCTGCCCCAGCTGCCGCATTTCCCGGCGAAGGTGAAGCGGGTGATCTATCTGTTCCAGAACGGCGCGCCCTCGCACGTCGACCTGTTCGATTACAAACCCGCCCTGCGCGAATGGCACGGAAAGCAGATCCCCGACTCGGTGGCCGGCGGGAAGCGTTTCTCCACGATGACGGGCAACCAGACCGCGCGACCCGTGCTCAGCGAGATCACGAAGTTCGCGCAGCACGGGCGTAGCGGCGCGTGGGTCTCGGATTTCCTGCCCAAGACCGCGGAGATCGCCGACGACCTTTGCTTCATCAAGTCGATGCACACCGAGGCGGTGAATCATGCCCCGGCGATCACGTTCTTCATGACAGGTTCGGAGATGGCCGGCCGCCCCTCGATGGGTGCTTGGCTCACCTACGGGCTCGGCAGCGAGACCGAGGACCTGCCGGCCTTCGTGGTGATGACCTCGCGCGACAAGGAGGCCAGCTGCGGGCAGATCTTCTATGACTTCTACTGGGGCAGCGGCTTCCTGCCCTCGAAGTATCAAGGAGTGGCCTTCCGCGGGAGCGGTGACCCGGTGCTTTACCTTTCGAATCCCGCGGGGATGAGCCGCGAGGTGCGGCGGGGCGTGCTGGACGATCTGGCGCGGCTCAACGAGATCAAGCGGCAGGACTTCGGCGACCCCGAGATCGCGACGCGCATCGCCCAGTACGAGATGGCCTACCGGATGCAGACGAGCGTGCCGGAGCTGACCGACTTTTCCAAGGAGTCGCCCGCCACCCTCGAGATGTACGGGCCCGATGTGCGCAAGCAGGGCAGCTTCGCCTACAATTGCCTCATGGCGCGGCGTCTCGCCGAGCGCGGCGTGCGCTTCATTCAGGTCATGCACGCCGGCTGGGACCAGCATCGGAACCTCAACTCCCAGCTGAAGATCCAGTGTCAGGACACCGACGCCCCCTCGGCCGCCTTGGTGCGCGACCTCAAGCAACGCGGGCTGCTGGAAGACACGCTCGTCATCTGGGGTGGCGAATTCGGCCGTACGCCGTTCCTTCAGGGTAAGATCGAGGAAACCAAGCAATGGGGCCGGGACCATCACCCTTATGCCTTTTCACTCTGGATGACGGGCGCCGGCGTGAAGCCCGGTCTCAGCTATGGAGCTTCGGATGAGTTCGGCTTCAACGCGGTCGAGAACAAGGTCCACGTCCATGACTTGCAGGCGACGATCCTGCACCTGCTCGGGATCGACCACGAGCGGCTCACCTACAAGTTCCAGGGTCGTAATTACCGCCTCACCGACGTGCACGGTCACGTGGTGAAGGGTATCCTCGCGTAGTGGACGACGTCCGGATCAGTCCGGTCGCCGTCCTGCGCACGCCCTTCG
Organism: Opitutaceae bacterium; assembly: GCA_040397825.1. GTDB lineage: Bacteria > Verrucomicrobiota > Verrucomicrobiia > Opitutales > Opitutaceae > ER46. The sequence goes on along the minus strand of JBBAVH010000038.1, from coordinate 8,719 downwards.
CGGAGAAATTCGGCGTTCCTCGGCAGGGTGGGCTGGTGCCGGCGGCCGAGGGCCGAGTGGAGTTCCTGCCCGCGTTTACGGCTCCCGAGTTTACCCGCGGACTGGAGGCCTTCTCGCACGTCTGGCTCGTGACGGGGTTTCACGAGAATCCGCCTTGGACCGGCAGCGCGGTCGTGCGTCCGCCGCGGCTGGGTGGCAACGATCGGGTCGGAGTCTTCGCCTCGCGCTCACCCAACCGGCCCAACGGGCTCGGTCTCACGTTGGTGCGTCTGGTGGCGGTCGAACCGGGACTTCTGCGCGTGGCGGGGGTCGACGCGGTCGATGGCACGCCGGTCTACGACGTGAAGCCCTACCTCCCTTGGTGCGAGGCTGTGCCCGAGGCGCGCGCGGATTGGGCGTTGGCGGCGCCGCCGGCGCGTCCGGCCGAGGCCGTGCGCGTTCCGCCGTTGATCGGGGAAAGGCTCGGTGCCGCGACCACGGAGCTCATCCGGCAAATATTATCGTTCGACCTCCAGCCCGCCTACCGCGCGGCCGGGGAGCGCGTCCATGGGGTCACAGTGGCCGGTTGGAACGTGCGCTGGCGGGTGGAGACGGACGGAAGCGTCGAGGTGATCTCGGCGGAACCGCAGCCAGCCGGGGGCGGCTCGGACTCAGAACGCGCCTAGCACCAGTCCCGGGGCCAGGCCCACGGCGAGGATGCCGAGGGCCGCGAGGCCCAGCGCGAGTCGGGCGGCTGGCGGAGGCGCCGGGCGGGATGCACCGGCCGGGGGCGCGGCCACGAACGCCTGCTTCAGGATCAGCAGGTAATAGTAAAGCCCCACGGCGCTCATCGCGATGGCGAGGAAAGCGAGCCAGCCGGCCGAGGCGGAGAGCCCGCCGATCCGCAGTGCCTCGGCGAAGACCACGAATTTTCCCACGAAGCCGGCCAGCGGCGGAATGCCCGCGAGCGAGAGGATGTAGACCGCGAGACAGCCGGCGAGAAACGGCGAGCGCCGGTGGAGGCCGGCGAGGTCCTCGAGACGCTGGCAGCGTCCGTCGCTCTCGAGCGCGGCGATCACGCCGAAGGCCCCGACGGTCGCGAGTCCGTAGGTGAGGGCGTAGTAGAGGACGGGGCCGGGGGAGCGGCCCGCGACCATCACGCCGAGCAGCAGGGCCCCGGCGTGCGAGATCGCGGAGTACGCGAGGAGCCGGCGGACGTTCGACTGCGCCAGCGCCGCGATGTTGCCGAGGATCAGCGACACGGCGGCGAGGATGGCGAGGATCGGGAACCAGTAGGGCGCCTGGACGGCGCCGACCCCCGACCAGAGGAGGCGGGCGAACAGCGCGATGCCGGCGAGCTTGGAGGCGGAGGCGATCAGGGCGGCCGAGCCGGCCGGGGCGCCCTCGTAGACATCGGGGGCCCAGAGGTGGAAAGGTGCCGCGGCCGCCTTGAAGCCGAAGGCCACGAAGATCATGACCAGCGCCACCACCAGCAATGCGGACGGCGGTTGAATTGCCAACTCACGGGCGATTTCCGGAAGGGCGATTGAGCCCGTGAGGCCGTAGAGCAGGCTGAAGCCAAACAACAGGAAGGCGGCCGATACGCCGCCGAAGAGGAAGTACTTCAACCCGGCCTCAGCTGATTCCGGTCGGGATTTGTCGAAACCGGCGAGCACGTACAGGGAGAGGCTGGCGAGCTCCACCGCCAGGAAGGCGAGGAGAAGCTGGTTCGAAGCCGCCATGAGACTGAAACCGACGGTGGCGAAGAGCAGAAGAGCGACGTACTCCGCGGGGTTCGGCAGACGGGAGAGGTTTCCCGCCAACGCAATGGTCAGCAGCGCGAGCGCGAACACCCCGAGACGGGTGAAGAGCGTGAGGCGGTCGAGGGTGAGTACGCCGCCAAACACAGGTCCCGCGGTGCCGGCCCTCACGGCCGCCCAAGCCGCCGCGGCGACCGCAAGGAGGGCGAGGACCGTCGCGAGGCTGCGCCGGGTCGCGGCGTCACGTCCCGCCGGCGCGGCGAGATCGAGGCCCAGCAGGAGCAATGCGCCGAAAGTGAGGCATGCCTCGGGGAGCAATGCCCGCCAGAGTTCGAGGTAGCTGAGGGCGTTCATGGCTGTCCTCCCTTCAGGACGGCCTGCATCAGCGGCGACTGGAGGGCGGGGTTGATCCAGTTAAGGAGGAGGTCGGGCTTCAGTCCGATGATGACCGTGGAGCCTACGAGGAGCGTGGCGCCCACTTTCTCAGGCCAGGTCACCGGCTCGATACGATGGTCTTCCGAGGGCGCAGCCGCCGTTCCAGTCCCGGTCTTTCCGAAGAACGACACTTGGATGACGCGCAGCGTGAAGGCCGCCGCGATGAGGATACCTGCCGCGGCGAAAACCGCCCAGAGCGGCGAGGTTTTCCAGGTGCCGATGAGGATCGCGAGCTCCGCCGGGAAGCCGCTGAAACCCGGCATGCCCATCGAAGCCATGCCGGCGATCACGAAGATGGTGGCTCCGAAGGGCAGAAGCCGGTGCAGTGGCATCGCCTGCAGGGCCTCCAGCCGGCGGGTGTGCGTGCGTTCGTAGACGATCCGGCCGACGACAGCGAAGAGGAGTCCGGCAATCACCCCGTGCGAGAACATCTGGAGGACGGCGCCGGCGACCGCCTGCGGATTCGCCGCGGCCAGCCCGAGAAGCACGAAGCCCATGTGGCTCACGCTCGAATAGCCGATCACGAACTTGAAGTCATCCTGCACCAGGGCGACGAGACCCGCGTAAAGGATTCCCGCCACCGCCAGCCAGGCGATCACCGGCTGCCACCATGCGAGGGCGGCCGGGAAGAGCGGCATCGCCACGCGAAGGCAGCCGTACGCGCCGAGTTTCATCACCACGCCGGCCAGCAGCATCGAGGCGGCGGTGGGCGCGGCGACGTGTCCGGTGGGCGCCCACGTGTGGAAGGGAAACATGCCCGCCAACACCGCGAATCCGAGGAACAGGAGAGCGAACATCGCCAGTTGGTCGCCCGGTGTGAAACGGGTCGCCGCGGCCGCGAGGTCGGCGAGGGCGAAGCTCTTGCCACCGCCCGCGGCGAACGCCCACAGCATCCCGGCGAGCACGAGCGCGCTGCCCGCGAACGAGTACAGCACGAGCTTCATCGCGCCGTACTCGCGGTTCGTGGAACCCCAGTTCGCGATGAGGAAGTACTTGGGAACGATCGCGATCTCGTAGAAGACGAAGAGCAGGAAGGCGTCCGCACTCAGGAACACGCCGTAGACCCCGCCGATCAGGGCGAAATAGAGCGCGAAGAACTCGCCGGCCCTCTCCTCGACGTTCCACGAGAAGAGTACCCCGGCCGTCGCCGCGATCCCGGTGAGCACCACCAGGGTCAGACTGATGCCGTCCGCCGCGAGCGTGCATCGGATTCCGAGCTGCGGGATCCACGGGACATCGAGCAGGGTCTGCAGGCCCGGGCCGGGCGTGAATCTAGCCGCTGCCAGCAGCGCCGCCGCCAGTCCGGCCAACGCTGTTACCAACCCGACCCGGCGCGCCAGCGCCGCAGAATGCGTGCCCGCCACAAGCGCCAGGGCCGCGCCGGTGAACGAGAAGACGATGGTCCAGGGCAGGGCGTTCATGGCGTCGGGAGGTGGCCGGCCCAGGCGGTCACCAAGGGATTGATCAGTCCCGCGAGCAGCTGCGGATAAACGCCAAGGATGATCATGAGCAATGCGGCCGGCAGCAACGGCGCCGCCTCCGCGAGGTCGAGGTCACGCAATCCCACGGCTGCGCCGGTCGTCGGACCATGAAAGACCCGCTGCCAGAAGGTGAGGAGGAAGGTCGCCGTCGCCAGCAGGCCGAGCGTCGCGATCGCGGCGGCCCATGGGGCGAGCCCGAACACGCCGCGGAAGATCAGGAACTCGCCGACGAATCCGTTCAGTCCCGGCAACCCGAGCGACGAGAACATCGCGATGCCGGTGAGCCCCGCGAAGAGCGGCGCGACGGTCCGCACGCCGCCGAAATCGTTGAGTCCGCGGCGGCCGCCGGACCTCGTCTCCAGCACGCCGACGCAGTAGAAGAGCGCCGCGGCGGACAGACCGTGGTTGAACATCTGCAGGAGCGTGCCGCTCAGCGCGGCTGCGGCTGCCTCGGCGGTCGGCGTGGAACGTCCCGACGCGTGCGCGACCGCGAAGAGGGCCAGGAGGCAATAGCTCAGGTGATTGATCGAGGAGTAGGCGACCATCCGCTTGAGATCGGTCTGCCGCATCGCGGCCCACGCCCCGAGCACCACGCCGCCTAGCGCCAATCCGAGGAGCCACGGGGCTGCCGCGTGCAGTTCTTGAGGAAAGATCGGCCAGAGGATCCGCAGGAAGCCGTACATTCCCATCTTCGACATCACCCCCGTGAGAAACATGGAGACGCCCGTCGGCGACTCGGCGTAGGCCGGCGGCAGCCACGTGTGGAAGGGCCAGAGAGGGACTTTGACGGCGAGTCCCAGCAGCACGCCGAGGAAGACTGCATTTGCCCAGAATGAGCCCTCGCCGCCCAACTTGCGGGCGAGGGTGCCGTCCGCCCCGAGTTGCGCGAGTTGCTGGAAGTCGAAGGTGCCGGCGGCGCCGAAGAGCGACGCGAAGGCGAGCAGCATGAACGCGCTGCCGCCGATCGTGTAGATGACGAATTGGTAGGCCGCCCGGGTCGCACCGGGCCCGCCCCACAGCTTCATCAGGAAGTAGGCGGGGAATAGGCTCAGCTCCCAGAAGATGAACCAATGGAAGAAATCGAGCGCCACAAACACGCCGAGCGCCGCTCCCTGCAGCAGAAGGAAGAAAGCGGCGAAACCGCGGAGGCCACCTAGGGTCCGGAACGCGGCGAAGAGTCCGGCCGGCGCGACGAGTCCGGTCAGGAGCACCAGGATCAGGCTCAGACCGTCGAGACCGAGGTGGTAGCTGACATTCAGCGCGCCGATCCAGGCGTGCTTTTCCACAAATTGCGGAGTCGTTCGGGCCGAATCGAAGCCCGCCAGCAGCGCCAGCGAGACGGCCAGCGTCGAGAGGCTTGCCGCAAACGCGATGCGCCGATGGGTGGACGGCGGCGCAGTTCCAAGCAGGGCGATCAGGGCTGCTCCGAGCCAAGGTAGGAAGACGAGCAGGGAAAGCAGGGGCAGGGAGCTCATCGGCGTCCTCCCAGCAACACGGCCAGGGCGATGAGCGTGAAGCCGATCGCGAGGTACCGCAGGTAAGCATGCGTGTCGCCCGTCTGGGCTCGGGAATAGGCGCGACCGCCTGCGCGGAGCCCGACGCTGGCAGAGTCGAACCCGCTGTTGAGCAGGTTTTCGTCAGTCTCGCGGGTGACGAGTCCGGTGAAAGCTCCCAAGCCGGCGAGCAGCCGCACGGCGCCGTCCCAGACGCGCCGGTCGAGGGCGTCGGCGAGCGCGGCGGTGAAGGCGTTTAGTCGTCCGACGGTGGCAGTGTAGAGTTCGTCGAATCCGAGCCGGCCGGCGAGCGCCGCGAAAAGGCGCGGGTTCCGGCGTTGCAGCGGGTCGGCCTCGCTTGCGCGTTCCCGCAGTGGCCGCGTGTAGATCGCCCAGCCGGCACCGAGGCCGAGCGCGACGAGTACGATCGAGAGCGCCATCAACCCGAAGCCGCCCGGCTGCGACACGAAGGTCGGATCGAGGGTCCGTTGCAGCCAAGGCCACCAGGGCGTGCCGAGGAATCCCAGCAGCACGGCGCAGGCGGCGAGCAGGATGAGCGGCACGGTCATCACCGCCGGACTCTCGTGGGCGTTTGCCGCTCCGTCGGTGCGCGGGCGGCCGAGGAAGGTCTCCGCCACGAGCCGGGTCATGTAGAAGGCGGTGAGCACGACGCCGGCTAGGCCGGCGAGGAAAGGCAGTTGGGAAACGTTCCAGCCGTGGGCGGCGTGGAGGATGGCCTCCTTGCTCCAGAAGCCGGAGAAGAGGAACGGAACGCCGGCCAGCGCCATCATGCCGATCGCAAACGTGGCGAACGTTACCCGCAGCGGCGTCCGCAGTCCGCCCAGCCGGCGGATGTCCTGTTCGTGATGGGCGGCATGGATGACGGACCCGGCTCCGAGGAAGAGCAGCGCCTTGAAGAAGGCGTGCGTGAGCAGGTGGAAGATGGCCGCCACCCATGAACCCACGCCGAGCGCGAGCATCATGTAGCCGAGCTGGGAGACCGTGGAGAAGGCTAGGATCCGCTTGATGTCGTCCTGCCCGACCGCGATGACCGCGCCGAGCAGCGCGGTGATGGCGCCGATGGTCGCGACCACGGACAGCGCGTGCAGGGGGACGTCCGGCAACGTGAGGTCGGCGGCCATCAGGGGATAGACGCGGGCGATGAGAAAGACGCCAGCGGCCACCATCGTGGCGGCATGGATGAGGGCGGAGACGGGCGTGGGGCCCTCCATCGCGTCGGGTAGCCAGACGTGCAGCGGGAACTGGCCCGACTTGCCGACCGCGCCGCAGAAGATGAGCAGACCGATCGCGGTTGATACGGCGAGTCCGCCGACCGTGGTCTGGGCCGTGAGCGCTGCGAGCTGGCCGTCTTCCAGCACGCCCTTGCCGGCGTCATAGAGGAGGAGGGAGCCCGTGGCGTCCTGGAGCCACAGCAGTCCGAGGAGCAGCCCAAGGTCGCCGATCCGGGTCGTGATGAAGGCCTTCTTGGCGGCCGCGGCGGCGGAGGGCTTGTGGAACCAGAATCCGATCAGCAGGTAGGAGGCCAGGCCGACCAGTTCCCAGCAGACGAAGAGCAACAAGAGGCTGTTCGCGACGAGCAACCCGAGCATCGCCGCGGCGAACAGGCTGAGGAAGCAGAAGAACTGCTTGAAGTTCGCGTCCTCGGCCAGGTAGCCCGCGCTGAAGATGAAGATCAGCAGGCCGACGAACGTGACCATCACGCACATCAACGCGGTCAGCGGGTCGAGGAGCCAGCCGAGCCGCAGGGCGCCAGACCCGACCTCAAGCCAGGTGAAATTGTGGAACGCGTGGGCAGCGGGATCGCGCAGGGCGGTCACCAGCGCGCCGCATGAAAGTAGGAACGACACGCCTAGGGCCGATATCGCCATGCTCGCCGCCGGTTTCCGCGCCGTGCCGGGGAGCAGGGCAGTGACGCCCGCCGTCAGGAGCGGCAGGAGCGGGATGAGCCAGAGCAGGTGGACGGGAAGGCCCATGGTGGTTCAGCCCCGGAGCCGGCTGGTCTCCTCCAGCCGGATGTTCCGCTGGTGGCGGTACACGGCGATGACCAGCGCGAGCCCCACCGCCGCCTCGGCGGCGGCGACGGCGATGGCGAAGATCACGAACAGGACGCCCGTGCCGGCCGCGGGCGCGGGGCCGTAGCGCCAGAACGCGATCAGGTTGAGGTTGCCGGCGTTGAGCATCAATTCGACACCGAGCAGGACGAGGATGGTGTTGTTGCGCGCGAGGGCGCCGATGAGCCCCACGCAGAAAAGCGCGCTCGAGAAGAGCAGGCACAGGTGCAGCGGCGAAAGGTTCACGGCGAATCCCTCCGGTCCGTCGCGGCGATCACGATCGCGCCGAGCAGCGCCACGGTCAGCAGCACGCCGGTCACGAGCAGGGCCGCCGCGTGCGGACCCATCAGCTGCATGCCGATCTCCTTGACGGTCACCGGTGCGGGGGCGGCGGCCGCGGAGCGCAGCGGCGTGCCGGCGATCGCCCCGACGAGGATGCCGAGGACCGCGCCTCCCGCGATCAGGGCGGGCAGGACACGCGCGGTGGAAGCCAGCGGCGTTTCAACCTCGTCGCGGGACGGGCGCGTGAGCAGCACCGCGAACAGGACTACCATCGAGATGGCGCCCACGTAGACGAGCACCTGAGCGAAGGCGACGAACTCGGCGCCGGCCCACAGATAGAACGCGGCAATTCCAGCCCAGCTCGCGATCAGCAGCAGCGTACTGCGGATGAGGTTGCGCAGCGACATCGCGACCGCCGCGGCGGCGACGGTGACAAACGCGATGGCGAGGAAGGCGAGGCTCACGGCGGACGGTTCAGGCGTACCGATAAGTGCGCGGTCCCAGGCCGGCGCTCAGCCGGCGTCCGAGCACGAGGAAGGGAACGGCGACCAGCGCGCCGCCGATCATCCAGCGGGCAAACGCCAGCGGCCCAGTCCAGCCGGCGGAGAGGGACCAGAACGCGGCGGTGCCGAGGTTCACGAGCGCGAGCGGCACGAGGAACTTCCACGCCAGGCGCGTGAGTTGGTCGATGCGCAGCCGGGGAAAAGTCGCTCGGATCCAGATGAAGACGAAGAGCAGGCCGAGCAGCTTCGCGGCGAACCAGCAGTACGACGGAATGAACTCCAGCGCGGGGAACGGTGCCTGCCAGCCGCCGAGGAACAGGGTCACGCCCATCCCGCTCAGCGCGCACATCCCGAAGTACTCGGCCATGAAGAACAGGGCATACTTGAAGCCGGAGTATTCCGTCAGGTGCCCGGCGATCAGTTCGCTCTCCGCTTCCGGCAGGTCGAAGGGTGAACGGTTGGATTCCGCGAGTGCGGAGACGAAGTAGATCAGGAATCCGGCGAGACCCCAGGGCGTGAACACGTTCCACTGCGGCAGGACGCCGAACAGCCAGACTCCTTGCCGCTCGACGATCACGCTGGTCGACAGCGAACCGGCGATCAGCACGACGGGAACGATCGAGAGCAGGAGCGGCAGCTCGTAACTGATCAGCTGCGCCAGCGCGCGCATCGCGGCGAGGAGCGAGTATTTGTTCCGGCTCGCCCAGCCCGCCA
>JBBAVH010000037.1:0-35594 GCA_040397825.1 Opitutaceae bacterium | reverse complement strand
AGCGCTCCTGGGGCGGCGTCGTGGGCATCAGCAACTCCCTGCCGTTCATCGACGGCGGCGAACTGCGCAAGCCGGAGTTCGCCCCCTATTCCAAGGACGGACGCAACTGGATCATCGAGGGGCAGGGCGTGGAGCCCGACATCGTCGTGGACAACGATCCCGCCCGCGAATTCCGCGGGGAGGACCAGCAGCTCGACAAGGCCATCGAGGTGATCCTCGACGAGCTCCGCACGAAGGGCCGCACCCTGCCGCCCCCTCCCCCGGGGCCGATCAAGCGCTGACCGCGCCCAGCCCGGCCCCGTGTCCGCTCAGGCCGTCACCAGATCGATGACGGCGGGGTGGACGAGCCGCTCGAAGTCGGCGTAGGCCATCGTGATCGTCTCGGTATGGGAGCCGGCGTTGAACGTGATGTCGTGCTCGTGCGTGAGACCGGCGGTGACATAGACCTTTAACCCGTAGAGCGGGCCGAGCGGCGACATCGCCCCCACCTCGCAGTCGGGGAAGAGTTCCTGCATCTCCCGTTCGGTCGCGAGCTTCACGTTCTCGTTCTCGAGCATCTCGCGGAGATCGTGGATCAGGATCCGGCGGTTGGCGGGCAGCACCAGCATGGCGGGCACGTCATCCACCTTGATGATCACGGTCTTGGCGAATCTTCGGGTGGCGACGTGCGCCGACACCGCGACCTCGGCCGCGGTGAACGCGGGCGAGTGGCTCGTGGTCACGTACTTGATCCCGTGCTCGTCGAGGTAATGGAACATCCGGTTGGCAGCCATACATCCTCCTTGGTCGATCATGCGCGCCGCGGTGGGATGACCGAAGCCGCCGGCCGCGACGCGGCGCCGGCGCCCCCGGGAACAGGGAACGATAACCGCCCCCGGCTCCCGGCACAAACGCCCTGGGCCGATTGGCAAAAGAAGGACCGGATATTATCCGTATGACGGATAATATCCGATTGAGGGATGCTCGCGGCAGGTGAAGGTCACGTCGTGATCAAGAGCTTCTCCGACCGAGAAACGGAAAAACTTTGGGTCACCGGCCGCTGCAGGCCGCCCAGCCGCCCCCTACTTCCGCAGGGCCTCGAGCACGAGGCCGGGCGTAAGCAGCTCGGGCAGGATCTCGGGTTGGTCGCGGCCGGGCCTCCAGATGACGTTGAACGGGACCGCCGAGCGCTGGTAGCGGGCGAGCTCGGCCGTGATTCGCGGGTCCTTGTTCGTCCAGTCGGCGCGGAGCGTCGCGATCCGGTTTTCGGCGAAGTGGCGCAGCACCTCGTCGGAAGCGAAGACGATCTTCTTGTTCGTCTGGCAGGTGGCGCACCAGCGGGCGGTGAAGTCGACGTAGATGATGCGGCCTTCCGCACGCAGCTTCGCCACCGCCTCGGGGCTCCAAGCCTCCCACACGACGGAAGGTGGCTGTCCCGCCGCCGGGGTCGCGCTCGCGTTCACCGGCCGCGGCCAGCCGAGCCACAGGCCGGCCGCCCCGACCACCGCCAGCCCGGCGACGCCGAAGCGGGCACGGCCCGCCGAAGCGCCGGGGGCGTTCCAACGTCCGTAGATCCACACCGCGAGCGCGATCACGGCGAAACTGAGCAGCGTCCACAGGAAACCCTCCTCGGAGGTCTGGGCCGCGAGCACCCACACGAGGTAACCCACCGTGCCGTAGAGCGGGAACGCCATGAACTGCTTGAAGGTCTCCATCCAGGCTCCGGGCCGCGGCAGCACCTTCACCGCCCCGGGGAAGATCGAGAGCAGCAGGTACGGCGTCGATAGACCGAGCGCGATTGCGGTGAAGATCGCGAATGACTCGGCGGGGGGTACGGCGAGCGCCGCCCCTAGCGCGGGCGCGAGGAACGGCGCGCTGCAGGGCGTGGCCACCACCGTCGCGAGCACGCCGGTGAAGAAGGATCCCGCGTAACCCGACTTCATCTGCAGGTCGCCACCTACCGCGGTCGCCGAAAGGCCGAACTCAAACACCCCGCTCATGTTCATCCCGAACACCAGCAATAGCACCGCCAGCCCGTAGACGAACGGCGCCGATTGCAGCTGGAATCCCCAGCCAAGCTGGTCTCCCCCCGCCCGCAGGACGGCGAGCGCTCCCGCCAGCGCCCAGAACGAGGCCAGCACCCCGCCGGTGAAGACCAGGCCGTGCGCCACGATCCGCCCTCGCTGGTGGCCCGCTTGGTTTACGAAGCCCAGGATCTTGATCCCCAGCACCGGAAACACGCAGGGCATCAGGTTCAGGATCAGCCCGCCTAGGAACGCGAGCAGCAGCGTGCCCGCGAGCGAAGCCGGCGCGGCCGCAGGCTTCCCTGCGGCTACCTTCGCGCCGGACTGCGCGACCGCGGCCGCCGGTGAAGGCGCGGCGGCGAAGGCGACATCGATCGCCAGGCCCGACAGCGAGCCGTCGGGCTTCCAGCCGTTCCGCGCGGTGACGACGCCAACGAGTCGCTTTGCGTCGGCCGGCGCCGCGGCATCGGCCTTGAGCGCGAGCACGAAGCCACCCTTGCCGTTCGGCTTCGCCGTCTGCGCCACGTCGTAGGCGACCAGGGCGTCGGCGGAGAAGAAGTGCAGGCCATCCGGGACATGCGCGGGTGTTCCCGCGGTCGGAACAAGGGTCAGGCTGATGTCGGCCCCGCTGCGTGAAGCCGTGGCCGTCCACGCGGGATCAGGACGCGGCAACCGCGACAGCACCGCGCGGATCCGCTCGCCCCACTCCGCGTCGGGAGCCGGCGTAGCGGCCGCGATCGGAAGGGAAAGCGAAACCTCGGCACTCCCGGGGATGCACACCTCCTCGCACATCAGCCACTCGGCCGCGGCCTTCAAATCGACGCGGCCCCCCGGCGCGACGTCGGCGGGCGGCGTCAGGGTCACGGGCAGGAGCAGGTCGCCCTCGTAGCCGTGCCCGGTGACGTTGCCCCGCGTGTCGCGCAGGACCATCGGTGCGGGCCACAGGATTTCCCCCGCCTTCCAGCCCGCGGGCAGTTTCCACGACAGTGACGTTGGCAGGCCCGTGCCCGGATTGATCCAGTACGTGTGCCAATGCTCCTTGTGCTGCAGCCGCAGGGCCACGGTGAGCGGCCGCCCCGGCTGCACCGAGGCATCGGCGGCAACCAACGAGGCTTTGACCTGCGTCTGCGCCGCGGCGGATGCGGCCAGCGCGAACGCGCCCAGCAGACTGGCGGCGAAGCGAGTGAGTCGAAGCATCATGACGGGAAGTCAGCGCGGGAAGCGTCCCGGCGCAAACCCAGACCCACTCGCCGCTAAACCCGCTTACCGGCAGGGCTGCCCCCGCCCTCAGCCAAAGGCCTTCCGCATCTCCTCGAGGTGCCGAGGGACGGCGGTCGCCGGGTCCTCCTTGCCCTCGAACTCCAAGGCGACCCAACCCTGATAGCCGCCGTCGCGCAGGAGCCGGGCGAGTCGCTTGAAGTCGGCGGTCCGCCGGGCGCCGCCGGCCGGCTGCAGCTCGGTCTTGAACTGCACGTTGACGGCGTAGGGCACGCACTCCGCGAAGTCACGGTAGGGATCGGCCGTACGGAAGTTTCCGGAATCAAGGTTGATCCCGATCCACGGGCTTTTCACGGCCTTCACCATCGGCACGAGCGTCGCCGCGCTACCGATCGAATCGTGGTTCTCGAGGCCGAGGAAGACGCCCCGGCGACCGGCGTACTCGCAGCATTCCTCGAGCGCGCTTATCACCAGCTTGTCGGCCTCATCGCGGGGGATCTCCTTCGTAACGCCCGCGAACACCCGGATGTGCGGCGCGCCGAGGGCGGCCGCGAGGTCGATCCACCGCTTGGTCGCGGCGATCTCCGCGTCGCGCTTCGGACCCTTCGGGTGGGAGAAGTTGTTACCGATCGCGGTGCCGCTGATGGCCACGCCGCGCAGGAACGCGTGGCGCCGCAGCTTCACCATGTACGCCTCGGTTTCCTCGGCGAAGAAGTAGGTCGTCGGCTCCGCGTCGCAGCCGTGCTCGGCGCAATAGTCGATGAAGCGGAACATGTCGGTGGCCTTCCCCGCCGGCACCTTCGCATTCGGCTTGCCGCGCATGATCGGGAACGTGTCGCGGAACGAGTAGGCCGCGAGGCTCAGGCGAAGCACGGGGCGCCCGGCGCGGCCGAGCGGGTTCGGGGCGGCGGCGCGGGCGATCACGGGGGCGGACAACGCGGCGAGGCCGGCGGCGGCGCCCGTCTTCAGGAATTCACGGCGGGGAAACGGGGTCATGTTTTTTGGAGGGGACATTCGCGACTAGACCAGACGCCGCCGCACCCGCAACGGATTTTACCCGCATCCGCGGCCGTCACTCCTGCTTCGGGCGCTTGCCCTTTTTTCCGCCGGGTCCGCCCGGCGGCGGACCACGCCGGATGAAACTGGGGTCGGGCGTGCCATGCCACAGGCGCGGAATGAACGGAAAGGCATCGGTGAGGATGTAATGATACGTGCCACCGGGAAACTCGGGCGTGGGACCGGTGCGGCCGTTGCAAGCGTCGAGGTCCCCTGCCCCGGGAACGAATTCCCAATCCCGCACATAGGTGCCATCGTGCGCGCCGCCGGGGCCATCGGACCGCGTGCCGGCCTTCAGCCGGTAGCTGGAAGCCGCGCGTTTCAGCGAGCCTGCGGGGCCCGCGGAATCAGCCGGAATCCAAGGTCCGTAGATCGGGAAGCCGTCGGCCGCCCAGCCGACGAGCACCGTCGCGGGTTTTCCGCCCGTGAGCCGATCCACCAGCGCCGCGGGCAGGCCATGATAATGGTAGGCCCCGGTCGGCTGGACGTGTGCGTGCTCGCGGTCGAGGCCGAGATCGCGCCCGCCGCCCAACGCTTCGTATTGCCAACCGCTCGAACGATCATCGCGCCACCACTCCGCCGCGCCCGGATCGAGCACCACGCCGTTCACCGCCACGCCGAACGGACTCATGCCGAGTGGCGACGGCGCTTCGCCCGCCCGCGGCAGCAGAGCCACGCGAAACTCATGCCGCTGCGGTGCGATGCGGTTCGGGTTGCCGCGGCCCGGGAAGCGTCCCGTCGGATGATCGGGGATGCCGTTCGCCCGGATGATCCGGACCCCGCCCTCGACCGTGATGCTGACCTGCGGCGCCTCGCCGGACCAGTCGATGGCGGGCAGCGAATCGTGCGCCGGGTGGGCGAAACCGGACACGAGGGAGAGCAAGGCAGGCGCAAACCAGCGGAGGGTTTTCATGGGACGGGAGTAAGCGGCGAGCACCACGCGGCCTAATCCGACAGGGTGATTGCGCCGCGGGATCAATTCCAACACACCTGCCGCCATGGCAGACCGCCCCGACGGCCGCACGCTGATTCTCATGATCGATGACGACCGCAAGTTGTGCCGGCTCGTCTCCACCTACCTGGAGCCGCTGGGTTTCGCCGTGACCGCCGTCCACACCGGACCCGAAGGCGCCGAGCGCGCCACTGCGGCCGACGCCCGCTGGCATGCGGTGATCCTCGACGTGATGCTGCCCGGGATCGACGGCTTCGAAGTGCTGCGGCGGATCCGCCAGCGATCAACCGTGCCGGTTCTCATGCTCACCGCGCGGGGCGAGGAGACCGACCGGATCGTGGGGCTGGAGGTGGGCGCCGACGACTACCTGCCGAAGACGTTTTCCACCCGCGAGCTGCTCGCGCGGCTGCGCGCCGTGCTGCGCCGCAGCGCCGCACCCTCCGCTCCCGCGGCCGCCCCTCCGCCGACCGAGATCGTCGTCGGTCCGCTGCGCGTGAACCTCGACGCCCGCGCCGCGGTCCTGGGCGCGTCACCCCTCCTGCTCACGCCGGTGGAGTTCGACCTGCTCGCAAGCCTCGCCCGCGCCCGCGGGCGCGTGAAGACGCGCGAGGCCCTCCTCGACGAGTGCCGCGACCGCAACTACGAGGTCTTCGACCGTTCGATCGACGTGCACATCTCGTCGCTGCGCCGGAAACTCGGCGACGACGCCAAGGAACCGCGCTACATCCGAACCGTGCGCTCCGCCGGCTACATGATGGTCGGCCCGGAATAGCTACGCTTCGGCCCAAGCCAGACTTTTACCCTTAACTCCGCACCCCCCGGCGCGTCCCGTCCGCCGACCGATGAAGGTTTCCTATCCGCTCTCGCTGAAGGTCTCGCTGTGGCTCGTGCTGAACCTGCTTCTCCTGGCGGGCGTCGGCGTCGGCTTCTTCATTGCGCAGGGCGGCCTGGGACTCAGCGCGTTGGTGGCCGGCCCGTCGGGTGAAAGGGCCCAAGCGCTCTTCAGCGCCATCGCGGGCGAGGCGGCCGCAGCCAGCGGCGACGCGCGTCACGCCGTGCTCAAGCGCTTCGGCGAAGCCTACGGCGTCGAGTTTTTCCTCTTCGGCCTCGGCGACGCCCAGCTCGCGGGCAGGGTCGCGGAACTGCCCCTCGCGGTGCGCGAGCGGCTCGGCCTGCGCGGCGGACCGCGTGGGTTCGGCGGGCGACCCGGAATCGGTGGGTTCACGCCTCCGCGAGAGGGCGATTCCGATCCGATGCGGCGGCGCGAGGCACTGGAGCGCACGAAGCGGGAAGGGCGGGATCCGTCCGGTCTCGATCCTCGGGAGGCAGGCGATCGCCCGCGTCCATCGGAGATGGTGCGAAGGCCCGATCCGGGACTCGGTGGTCCGCCGGGCGAATGGCGTGCGGGCCGGTTCATTCTGAGGGTCGAACAACCCTCCGCATACTGGGTGGGGATGCGGGTGCCCTTCATCTCCCCGGAACGGGGCGGTCGCATGCCGCCGGTCCTCCTGGTCTCCCGGGTGGACTCCTTCTGGAATCTCCTCCGCTTGATCGGTCTTGAGGCTTGGTTTCTCGCCGCTGGGGGCGTCCTCGTTCTCTCCGTCCTGTTCTGGCTTCCCCTGGTCCGCAGCATCACCCGGCCACTCGCCCAGCTCACCGCCGCCACCGGGCAGATCGCCCAGGGCCGGCTCGACACCCGCGTCGACGCCAGCCGCCGCGACGAGCTCGGCCGGCTCGGTGAGTCCGTCAACCTTATGGCCGCGCGGCTCGACGCCCAGATGAAGGGGCAGAAGCGCTTCCTCGGCGACGTCGCACACGAGCTCTGCTCACCGATCGCGCGCCTGCAACTTGCGACGGGCATCCTCGCCGAGCGCGCGCCCGCCGACCTGCGCGACACCGTGACAGACGTGCGCGACGAGGTGCAGCAGATGAGCGCGCTGGTGAACGAGCTGCTCGCCTTCACCAAGGCCGGCCTGCAGCCGCGCGAGGTCAGCCTTGCCACGATCGGCCTGCCGGCCCTTGCCGGCGAGGTGCTCGCCCGGGAAGACGCCGCCGGGCGGGTCGGCCTCGAGATTCCGGCCGAGACCACCGTGCGCGCCGATGCCGCTCTCCTGAACCGCGCGCTTTCCAACCTTGTGCGCAACGCCGTGCGCTACGCGGGCGAGGCCGGACCAGTGACCGTCACGGCCGCCCGCGAGGGCGCAAACGTGGTGATCCGAGTCGACGACGAGGGGCCTGGCGTGCCGCCTTCCGACGTGGACCGGCTCGGCGAGCCTTTCTTCCGCCCGGAACTCGCCCGCACCCGCGAGGGCGGAGGAGTCGGTCTCGGTCTTGCGATCGTCCGCGCCAGCGTCGCGTCCTGCGGCGGAGAGGTGCGGTTCGCCAACCGCGAGCCCCGTGGTTTTCGCGCGGAGATTCGCCTGCCGGCCGCCTGAGGGCGCCCCAGGCCTTTACGATTCCTTAACAATTTCGCGGCGCGCCGAAATGAAAGCCTAACAAGGCCGTGGTTTCATAGGGGCATGTACCGCCCCACCAGTGAGTTCACCTCCACCTCAGGTTCGCCCCGCAAGGTCGGGGCGGGAAAGCCCGCGGCCGCCGTGATCTCGGAGGCCCGCGCGGAGCTCATAGGGCTCGTCAACCGCGCCCGCCGGGGTGAACCCGAGGCGCAGGCGGAACTAGTGCGGCGCTACACCCGCCGCCTCGCCGGCTTCGTGCGCGGCATCATCCGCCAACCCGACGCGGTCGAGGACGTGACCCAGCTGGTCTTCATCAAGATGTTCCGCCGACTTTCCCGGCTGCGCGAACCTCAGGTGTTCGAGTCCTGGCTCTTCACCCTCGCGCGCAACACCGCGCTCGACTTCATCCGCCGCCGCAATTGCCGACCTGCCACCGTCGCCCTCGACGAGCAGGTGAACCAGATCGCTGATCCGCGCAACGAAGGCGCCGTGCCCGAGATCCTCGCCGCCCTGGACCGGGCGCTGGCGCGCCTGAACCCCTTGGACCGCGGGCTCGTGACCCGTTTCGTGAATGGCGACAGCTACGGCGAGATCGCGCGCCGCGCGGGGATCTCGCTCGCTTCGGTGAAGGTGCGCCTCCACCGCGTGAGGCCCTACCTGCGCGCCGCCGTCGGCGAAATGACCGCGACGCGTATCGCCGGAGGCCGCGGCTGGGGCACAACGGCGGCCTCTCCGCTCGCGGCCTGATTTCGTTTTTCCAACGGGCCGGTTTGCCTCCCGCAAACCGACGGGAATGGTGGTCGCCAGAATGTCCTCGCCCGCCGCACCGTCGTCCCGCGTCTGGTTCATCACCGGTTCTTCCGGCGGCCTCGGCCGCGCCCTCGCCGGCGCGGCACTCGCCCGGGGCGACCGCGTCGTCGCCGCCAGCCGCCACCCCGGGCAACTGGCTGAGCTCGCCGCCTCTCATCCGGAAACCTGCCGGCCGGTCGCTCTCGATCTCACCGACCCCGCCGCCGTACTGGCTGCGGTGGAGTCAGCCCGCGCGGCCTTCGGCGGGATCGACATCCTCGTGCACAACGCTGGCGGCGCCGTGTTCGGGGCCCTCGAGGAACTGGACGACGCGGAGGTCGAGCGGAACCTTGAGCTCAACTTCATTGCGCCGCTGCGGCTGACGCGCGCCGTGCTCCCGCTGATGCGCGCGCAACGCCGGGGCCATGTCGTATCGATATCCGCGGGCGCCGCGTTGGGCAACTATCCCGGCTTTTCGGCCTACGGTGCCGCCAAGCTCGCGCTCGAAGGCGCCATGGAGTCGCTCGCGCAGGAGGCGCGGCCGTTCGGCATCGCGGTCACGCTCGTGCAACCGGGACCATTCCGCACCGAATTCCTCGGGCGCTCGACGACCCGGGCGGCAGCACGCCTCGACGCCTACGATGCGACCAGCGGCAAGTTCCTGAAGTACCTTGAGTCGATCGCCGGCCGGCAGCCGGGCGACCCGGTCGGCGCGGCCCGCGCCATCCTCACCGCGGTGGACGCGGAACGCCCGCCCCTGCGCCTGGTCCTCGGGAAATACGCGGTCGACAAGGCGCGCCGCCGGCTCGCCTCGGCAAGCCGCGAACTCGACGCCTGGGCTGAGACGGGTGCCGCGGCGGATTTTGCCTCCGGCTCATGATGGAAACCACGGCGGAGGACGTCGTCATCGTCGGCGCGGGCCTCGCGGGCCTGCTGCTCGCGCGGGAATTGCGCGCACACGGGCGCCGGCCCGTGCTGCTCGAGAAAAGCCGCGGCCCCGGCGGTAGACTTGCGACGAAGCGCGTGGGCGCGGCCGTCTTCGATCAAGGCGCGCAGTTCTTCACCGCGCGCACGCCGCGTTTCGCCGCCGAGGTCGAATCGTGGCGGGCAGCCGGCGTGGCCGCGCCCTGGCCGGGGGGCGCGCCGCACCGTTTCATCGGCAGCCCTTCGATGAACGCGGTCGGGAAGCACCTAGCCGCCGGACTCGACGTGCGCCGCGAGGCGAAGGTGCTGTCGGTCGCGCGGCGCGCCGGCGCCTGGGATATCACCCTCGAGAACAGCGCTCCGCTGCGCGCCCGGGAACTCGTGCTGACCGCGCCGGTGCCGCAGTCTCTCGCGCTGCTCGCGGCCGGTGGTTTCACGCTGCCAAGTCCGCTCGCGGCGGAACTCGCCGCGCTCGATTATCATCCCTGTATCGCGCTGATGCTGACGCTGGCCGGACCGGGCGCGGTTCCCGCGGGAGGATTCGCACCCGAGGACGGCGGCCCCGTGCGCTGGATCGCCGACAACACCGCCAAGGGCGTCTCACCCCGGGAGCCCGCGGCGATCACAGTGCATTTTTCGCCGGCGTTCTCGGAGGAGAATTACGGTCTCACCGAAGTCGAGGTCCTCGCCAGGTCCAGACCGGTGATCGACGAATGGCTGGGATCGGAAATCACCGACACCGCCTTGCACCGCTGGCGCTACAGCGAGCCGAAGTCCCGGCACCGCGAGCCTTGCGTGTGGCTGCCGGAAGACGGGCTTGGTCTCGCCGGCGACGGCTTGGGCGGACCCAAGGTCGAAGGAGCCGCGACGTCCGCGTTCGCCCTCGCGGAGCGGATGACCGCGTAGCGGATAAAAGAAAAAGGCCCGCGCGCGGCGGGCCTTGGAAAACGCGGGCGCTCAGGCGCTCACTTGATCTCCAGCTGCGGGCGGGACGGCTCGGGCCAGTCGATGTGGAAGAACTTGCCGCGCGGCTTGTCGGTGCGCTCGTAGGTGTGGGCGCCGAAGTAGTCGCGCTGGCCCTGCAGCAGGTTGGCCGGCAGGCGGGCCGACCGGTAGCTGTCGTAGTAGGCGAGCGCCGAGCTGAACGTCGGCACGGGCACGCCGCACTCAACCGCGAGGGCGACGACCTTGCGCCAGTTGGCCTGCGCCTGCTTCACCGTCTTGTTGAAGTACGGGTCGAGGAGGAGGTTCGCGAGGTTCGGGTTCCGCGCGTAGGCCTCGGTGATCTTCTGCAGGAAGACCGCGCGGATGATGCAGCCGCCGCGCCAGATCTGCGCGATCTCACCGAAGTTGAGCTTCCATTTGTACTCCTTCTGCGCCTCCCGCATCAGCTGGAAACCCTGCGCGTAGGAGCAGATCTTGGAGCAGTACAGCGCGTCGTGGATCGCCGCCACGAGGGCCTTGCGCGAACCGCGGTACTTCTTCGAGGGGCCCTTCAGGATCTTCGAGGCGGCCACGCGCTCCTCCTTGATCGCGCTCAGGCAGCGCGCGAAGACCGATTCGGCGATCGTCGGCGCGGGCACGCCCATGTCGAGGGCGTTGACCGAAGTCCACTTGCCCGTGCCCTTCTGGCCGGCGGTGTCGAGGATGACGTCGACGATCGGCTTACGGGTGACGGGGTCCTTCTGCTTGAGGATGTCGGCGGTGATCTCGATCAGGAAGCTGCCGAGCATGCCCTCGTTCCACTCGGAGAAGATGGCGCCCATCTCGGGCGCCTTCAGACCAAGGAGGCCCTTCATCAGCGCGTAGGCCTCGCAGATCATCTGCATGTCGCCGTACTCGATGCCGTTGTGGACCATCTTCACGTAGTGGCCGGCGCCGTTCTCGCCGATGTACGTGGAGCAGGGCACGCCGCCGATGATGGGCTTGCCCGGCGTGGCACCGGTGAGCGGACGACCGGTCTTCGCGTCCACCTTGGCGGCGACGGCGTTCCAGATCGGCTCGAGCTCCTTGTAAGCCGCGGGGTCGCCACCGGGCATGAGGGCCGGGCCGAAGCGCGCGCCTTCCTCACCGCCGGACACGCCGGAACCGATGAAGCGCAGGCCCTTTTCGCGGAGCGTGCGCTCGCGACGGATAGTGTCGGTCCAAAGCGCGTTACCGCCGTCGATCACGATGTCGTTCTTGTCGAGCAACGGCACGAGGCTATCGATGACGGCGTCGGTGCCCTTGCCAGCCTGGACCAGGATGATGATCTTCCGGGGCTTGGCGATCGAGGCGACGAACTCCTCGAGGGTCTTGGCGCCGAACAACCCGCCGGGCGTGGCGGGGTTTTCCGCGACGAACTTCTCGGTCTTCTCGGTGGTGCGGTTGTAAACCGAGATGCGGAAGCCGTGGTCGGCGATGTTGAGGGCGAGGTTCTGACCCATCACGGCGAGCCCGATGAGTCCGATGTCGGAGTGCGTTTTGGCCATGGCAGAGGAGAGAAACGAAAGTTAGAAACCGAAGCTTGGCGAAAACCAACCTGATTCTCCGTGGTACGGTCCGCCGCACCGTCGAGGGACAGGCTGCGCAGTCGACGCGACGAAAGGGGTACCTAAGTAGCCTGTCCCTCGTTTGGAGGGAGCGAGAACCGGTTCCCCTTACCCATTGGGAAGCCTGTGTCCCTAACCCTCCGGTCGACTAGCCTGTCCCTTTGGCTCAACAGACTATTCCCAAGGGTTCAGCCGAATGCGCGGCAATAGCCTGTCCTTGGGCGAGGCTGCCCTAATCCGTCTCTTTAATATCTCACCATTATAGGTTTCCGATGTTTCCTGTATCGCGCACGTCCTGCCGTAACCGAGGAGGTCGCGCGCTTTGCTCCATCGCCGGATCGAAAGTGGGCCGCCGCACGCAGAATCCCAAACTTCCCGCTCGCAAATCCACCGACGCTCGCTTCGTTCGATACTGATACCGAGTCTCACTCTGATGCCATCGTCGCCGCTGCCCCTTTCCCCGCTATGCCAGCTCCCGGCAGGCGCCACGGCACGCGTGTTCCAGCTGACCGGTGACGCGAGTTTCTGCCAGCGCATCCGGGAAATGGGCTTCGGTGAGGCCGCGCTCGTGACCAAGATCTCCGGCACGACCAATAGCCTCTGCTTGGTCAAGGGCATGCGGGTCGCCCTGAATCACCGCGCCGCGATGAGCATCGTCGTCGAGCATCTTCCCGCCGGGGCGCGCTGACCGCGACCTTCCCGTCGATGGGCAACGACGCCAGCCATCGGCCCGACGGCCGGGACTCCCCCGCTTCCCTGCCCCCTCACATTTCGACGACGCCGGCGTCAGGTCGGCGTCGGACTCCAGCCGCTGCACGCGCGCCGGTTTACGCGATGGTAGGCAACCCGAACTGCGGGAAGACCACGTTGTTCAACGCCCTCACCGGACTCCGACAAAAGGTGGGCAACTACCCGGGTGTCACCGTTGAGAAGAAGGTGGGCGAGGCCTACTCCCAGCACGGCAAGCCGATGCGCGTCATCGATCTGCCCGGAGCCTATTCCCTCGCCGCCCGCTCGCCCGACGAGGCCGTAACCCGCGACGTGCTGCTGGGCCGGCGCTCCGACACCCCGCAGCCCGACCGCATCATCTGCGTCCTCGACGCGAGCAACCTCGAGCGGAACCTCTACCTCGCGCACCAAATCCTTGATCTCGGCCGACCGGTCATCGTGGTGCTTAACATGATGGACCTTGCGCGGCGCGCCGGGATTGCCATCGACGCCGCCCACCTCGAGGAACAACTCGGCGTGCCGGTCATCCCGTGCGAGGCCGTGAACGCCCGCGGCATCGTGGAGCTGCGCATCGCCATGAGCCGCGCCGAACTGCCGCTCGCTCGCCACCGCTGGGACGTTCCCGCGCCGATCGCCACCGCCGTCGCCGAACTGCAGGCGGGGCTCGTCGACGAAGGCCGCCCCCCGCTCGTGGCCCGCGCGGAGGCGCTGCTGCTCCTGACGGACTTCGACACGGTGAGCGTCGCCGGGTCGACGCCGCTGGGCGCCCGCACCTCCGCATCGCTCGACGGCTGGCGGGGGCGCTGGAGCAAAGAGGGAACCGACTGGTCGGGGGACCTGATCCGGAGCCGCTACGACGCCATCAACGCGATGTGCCGCGAGGTGATCCGTAGACCCGCGGAAAACGGCCCATCTCTCGCGGACCGCGTGGACGCCCTGCTCGTGCACTCTGCCTGGGGCTGGCTCGTTTTCGCCGTGATCATGGCGGCGATGTTCCTGTCGATCTTCTCCCTGGCGGAGTACCCGATGGGCGTGATCGAGGGCCTGGTCGCCGACGCCTCCGGTCTGGTCAAGCAGTCGATGCCACCGGGAGACCTGCGAGACCTGCTCACGGAAGGCGTGCTGGGCGGCGTGGGCGGCGTGGTGGTCTTCCTGCCCCAGATCCTGATCTTGTTCCTCTTCGTCGGCTTGCTCGAGAGCACGGGCTACATGGCGCGCGCCGCCTTCCTGATGGACCGCCCGATGAGCCGCGTGGGCCTGCACGGCCGCTCGTTCATCCCGCTGCTCGGCTCCTACGCCTGCGCGATCCCGGGCATCATGGCCACCCGCACGATCGAGAATGCGAAGGACCGCCTCGCGACCATCCTGGTGGCACCCCTGATGAGCTGCTCAGCGCGGCTCCCCGTCTATCTGCTGATGATCGCCACGCTGCTGCCCGGCCGCGAGGTTCCGGCAGCGACGAAGGCCGGCCTGATGCTGCTCATGTACGCGCTCGGCACCGGCGGAGCCTTCGCGTTCGCATGGCTCTTCAAGCGCACGCTGCTGAAGGGCGGACAGCCGCTGATGATCCTTGAGCTGCCGCCCTACCAGCGGCCGCGCGCGGGCGAGATCGCGAGACAGATGCTGGAGCGGGCGTGGCTGTTCCTCCGCAACGCCGGCACCATCATCCTCGCGATCTCGATCGTGCTGTGGTTCCTCACGACCTACCCGAAGCACCCCGATCCGCAGGCCGCCCCGGACGTGCAGATCGCACACAGCCTCGCCGGACGCGCCGGTCAGCTCCTCGAGCCCGTAATCAAGCCGCTGGGCTTCGACTGGCGGATCGGTATCGGCTTGATCACCTCTTTCGCCGCCCGCGAGGTGTTCGTCAGCTCGATGGGCGTCATCTTCGGCGTGGAGACGCAAGATGACGACACGACCCCGGTCCGGGAGGCCATGCTCAAGGCGACCTGGCCCGACGGCGCGCCGCTGTTCACCCCCCTCGTCTGCCTCACGCTCATGATCTACTACGTCTTCGCGATGCAGTGCATGAGCACGGTCGCGGTGGTGCGCCGCGAGACCAACTCGTGGCGTTGGCCGCTCTTCCAGGTCGCCTACATGACCGGCGCGGCCTGGCTCATCTGCCTGATCGTGTTCCAGGTCGGACGCGCGCTGGGCTTCTGAACATGGACGCATCGACCCAGCGCATCGTCGCGCTCGCGCTCGTCGCGCTCGCCGCCACCATCCTCGTGGCGCGCGTCCGCCGCCGCCAGCGCCCCGGCTGCGGCGGGGACTGCGGCTGCGCCAAACGCAGCCCACGCGCTCGCTCTTGATTAAGGATATTGCTATTCAAAAGGCTTCCGGCAGCCTCGCTCCATGGTCTTTTCGTGGGATCCCGCCAAAGAGCGCGCGAACGTCGCGCGGCACTGCGTGGATTTCACCACGGCCCAGCGGGCGTTTTCCGACAGCCGGGCGCTGGTACTGCTCGATTCGGCCCACAGCAGCAGCCGCGAGCTTCGCTGGTGGCTGCTGGGACGAGTCGATGACAGGGTGTTGCTTGTCCGGTACACCCACCGCCCCGGCGGAGTAATCCGGCTGATCGGAGCGGGTTTTTGGAGGGAGGGACGCAACTACTATGAGGACTACTGGAAAAAAAATCCGCAATGAACCTCCGGCCTTCGACGCCGAGGGATACCAGACCAACCTGGCCGACCTCAACAGCACGCCGTTGCCGGACCTCACCCGCGTCACGGCCAAGCCGCGCGGATGGGGTGGAATGCGCACCGGCGCCGGCCGCAAGCCTTCCGGCCGCAAGCCCGTGCTGCTTCGACTGACTCCGAAGACCGTGGGGCGGCTGCGAAAGACGGCGCGCCGGCTCGGCCGTACGATTTCCGACGTGGCCGAGGAGCGGTTGGCCGGCGTCTGAATTTCAGCCAGTAGCGGCGGCGAAACCGGATCATCACTTCGCCTCCCCGCCAAATCGATTGCCGACCACGCGGTACGGCCCATCGTCGCGCCCATGTCTCCCCGCACCTTCGCCGCCTTCACGGCGGCGCTCCTCGCCACCGGTCTGCACACCGCCGCGCAGGAAAAGCCGGTCGCCTTCACCGGTGCACGCATCCTGACCATCTCCGGCGATCCCGTCGCCGACGGTGTCCTCGTCGTCCAAGGCGGCCGGATCGTCGCCGTCGGACCAGCCGCATCCACCCCTGTTCCCGCCGGAGCCGACGTGCGCGACGCGCGCGGCAAGGTCATCATGCCCGGCCTCGTCGACTCCCACAGCCACATCGGCGGCAGCTCGGGTGCCGACGGCGCCGGCCCCATCCAGCCCGACGTGCGCGTGCTCGACGCCATCGACGTACGCCATCCCAGCATCCAAAAGGCCCAGGCCGGCGGCATCACCACGGTCAACGTCATGCCCGGCTCAGGCCACCTCATCAGCGGCCAGACCCTCTACCTGAAGCTGCGCGACGGCCGCGTCGTCGACGACCTGCTCATCCGCCTGCCGGACGGCACGGTCGCCGGCGGCCTCAAGATGGCCAACGGCACCAATTCCATCCGCACGCCGGGCGGCCCCTTCCCGGGCTCGCGCGCCAAGTCCGCCGCGCTCGTGCGGGAACAGTTCATCAAGGCCCAGGAGTACAAGGCCCGCCGCGAGCGGGCCAACGGCGACGCGGAGAAGATGCCCGCGCGCGACCTCGCCCTTGAGATGCTCGTCGAGGTCCTCGAGGGACGCCGCATCGTGCAGCACCACACCCACCGGCACGACGACATCCTCACCGTGCTGCGGCTCCGCCAGGAGTTCGGATTCAAGGTCGTCCTCCACCATGTCAGCGAGGCCGCCAAGGTGGCAGCCGAGATCGCCGCCGCCGGCGTGCCTTCGTCGGTCATCATCCTCGACTCCCCCGGCGGCAAGCTCGAGGCCCGCGACTTCGCCCTCGAGAACTGCGCGGCCCTCGAGCGCGCCGGCGCCGCCGTCGGGCTCCACACCGACGACAGCGTCACCGACTCCCGCCTCTTCCTGCGCTCCGCCGCCCTCGCCGTCCGCGCCGGCATGACCCGCGACGGGGGCCTTCGAGCCGTCACCCTCGCCAACGCCCGCATGCTCGGGCTCGAGTCCCGTGTCGGCTCGCTCGAACCCGGCAAGGATGCCGACTTCATCATCCTCTCGGGCGACCCCCTCAGCGTCTACACCGAGGTCGAGCAGACCTGGATCGACGGCACGAAGGTGTTCGACCTCTCGAATCCCGCCGACCGCCTCTACGCCCGCGGCGGGCCCGGCGCCGGCGACAGCCGCCGCGCGGCGCTGTGCTGCTTCGGCAGCGCCTGGGACATCATCGCGGCCGCCAACGGAGCCCTCCAATGAAATCCTTTGCCGCTGCCCTCGCCCTGATCATCGCCGGCTCGGCCGCCCTCCGCGGGGCCGAGGCCGCCGCGCCCCTCGCCATCCTCGGTGGAACCGTCCACACGCTCGCGGGACCCGCCTTGAAGGACGGGCTTGTGCTGGTGCGCAACGGCCGCATCACCTACGCCGGCCCGGCCGCCGGCCGCGCGATCCCGTCCGACCACCGCGTGCTCCGCGCCGCCGTGGTCACGCCCGGCCTGATCGACGCCCGCGCCACCGTCGGACTTTCCGGCATCCTCAACCAGCCGCAGGACCAGGACATGCTCGACCGCTCCGCGCCACTCCAGCCGGAGCTGCGCGCGACCGACGCCTACAACGCGCGCGATCCGCTCGTCGCATGGCTGCGCTCGTTCGGCATCACCACCGTCAACACCGGGCACGCCCCCGGGGCGCTCATCTCGGGCCAGACCATGATCGTGCGCACGGCCGGCCGCTCGGTGGAGGCCGACCTGGTCAACCCGGCCGCCATGATCGCCGTCTCGCTCGGTGGGTCCGCCGTCAACCGGGCGGAGGGTCCGCCGGGCGGCGCAGCCAAGTCGCCCGGCACGCGCGCCAAGGCCGTGGCCATGCTGCGCGCCGAGCTCATCAAGGCGCAGGATTACGCCCGGAAGCGCGAACTGAAGGACGAGTCGAAGCGGCCCGCCCGCGACCTCAGGCTTGAGGCGCTCGCCCGCGGCCTCGACGGCTCGCAGCGTTTCCTCATCACGGCGCACCGGCAACAGGACATCCTCGCCGCGCTCCGCCTCGCGCGGGAATTCAACCTCCGGATCGTCCTCGACGGCTGCGCCGACGCCCCGCTGGCGATCGACGAGATCAAGGCGTCCGGCTTCCCGGTGATCCTGCACCCGACCATGGCGCGGGCCAGCGAAGACACCGAGAACCTCGCCATGGACACCGCCGCCCGGCTCGCCGCCGCAGGCATCCCTTTCGCGCTGCAGAGCGGCTACGAGGGCTACGTGCCCAAGACCCGCGTCGTGCTGTTCGAAGCCGCCCTCGCCGCCGCACGCGGCCTCGGCTTCGAGCGCGCCCTGGCGAGCGTCACGCTCGACGCGGCCCGCATACTCGGCATCGACGGCCGCGCCGGCTCACTCGCCGAAGGCAAGGACGCCGACCTGGCGCTCTTCGACGGCGACCCGTTCGAGTACGCCACGCACGTCACCGCCACGGTGGTCACCGGAGTCGTCTTCGCCGACGGACCGCGTTGACGACCGACCGCCGTCCTCAGGCCCGCACCTCGCTCATCAGCCCGACCAGGTTGCCGTCGGGATCGCGCACGAAGGCCATCCACAACTCGTGGTCGGGCATGCGCGCCGTGAGAGCCGGCGCCCGCTCCGGTCGCGCCCCGCGAGCCACGATCCCGGAGTAGGTGGCCGCCAGGTCGGGAGCTCGGAAATAGAGCGGCGAGTTCTTACCCGGTTCCCCGTGGCCCTGCGGCGCGGAAAGCATCAGGCGCACCCCGCCGGCATCGAGGAAAGCGAGGTTTGGCCCAGCCTGAAACAACAGCCGTAAGCCGAGGATGTCCCGGTAGAAACCCACGGCCTGCGGGACATCGCGCACGGTGAGGGCGACCTGACCAAGGCCGTCCACGGCGGCCAGAAGCGGGGAATCCATCGTCCGGATCAAGGCCCGCCGGCCGCGCGAGTCGAGCCCCGGCCGGGAAGGCGGAAAAAAACGTCGAACCTTTGCGGAAAATTCCACCTGTGATCTCTTGCACGCCGGCCCCGCTTACGCACGGTCGCCCCTTTCATGCCATCCATCTCGCTCTTCCCGTTCGCCGACTATTGGTGGTTCTACGGCCTGTTCACCCTCGGGGTGTTCGGACTGCTGGCCCTAGACCTCGGAGTCTTCCACCGGAAGGCCCATGAAGTGTCCTTCCGGGAGGCGCTCACCTGGACGGTTGTCTGGAGCATCCTGGCCCTCACCTTCTGCTTCGGGCTGTGGCGCTACGCGGAGTGGAAGCTGCCGCAGGATCCGCGGTTGATCGCGGCGGGAATGACGGCGGCCGAGGCCACGGGCTTGGCCCGCCAGACCGCGCTCGAGTTCCTGACCGGCTACGTCGTCGAGCTGTCCCTCTCGGTCGACAACATCTTCGTCTTCATCGTCGTCTTCACGTTCTTCGGCATTCCGTCGCAGTACCAGCACCGGGTGCTGTTCTTCGGAATCCTCGGCGCGTTGTTCTTCCGCGTGCTCTTCATCTCGCTCGGCGCGGTGCTGATGAAGTTCCACTGGGTGATCTGGGTCTTCGGCGGCTTCCTGATCCTGACCGGCCTGAAGATCTTGTTCGCGCCCGAGAAGCCGATGGATCCCGAGAAGAACCCCCTCCTGAAGCTACTCCGGAAGATCGTGCCGATCACCACCCGCTTCGACGGCCAGAAGTTCCTCGTGATGGAGAACGGCGTGAAGCACGGTACCCCCCTGCTGGTCGCCCTCGCGGCGATCGAGTTCAGCGACATCATCTTCGCCGTCGATTCGGTCCCCGCCATCTTCGCCATCACCAAGGAACCGCTGGTGGTCTTCACCTCGAACATCTTCGCGATCCTCGGCCTGCGCTCGATGTTCTTCCTGCTCGCGGGCATCGTGCACAAGTTCCGCTTCCTCAAGTACGGCCTCGGCCTCGTGCTCATCTTCGTCGGCCTGAAGATGGCGTGGCTCAACGAGCTCTTCGGGGGCAAGTTCCCCATCACGTGGTCGCTCGGCATCATCGGCGGGCTCCTCGGGGCCTCGGTCGCCGCCTCCTGGCTGATCCCGCCGAAGGAGACGCCGGTCACTCCGACCAAAGCTTCATGAGGCGCTGCGAGATCTCGAAGGCGGCCCCGGCGAAGAGCGCGAAATAGGCGACCGTCGCTACCAGCAGTCCGTAAGCAGCCGCCACCGCCGCCCCGTCGCGCTCGAGCATCCCGAGCGTGCCGACCACGACGACCAGCGCCGGCAGGGTGTTCGTCAGGGGGATGCCGCCAAGCGGGAGCAGCAGGAGCACCGCACCCGCGCACACCGCCAGCGCGTGCAGGCGCAGCAGCCCGCGGGACGAGGTCATCCAGATCCAACGCGGGCGCATCCGCCTCTCGATCCATCCCAAAAGCCGGCTGGTCGCCTCCAGCACCGCGCGGAAAAAACGCGGAGGCAGCTCCACCGCGAGCAGCCGCGCCGGAAGCCAGGGCGGCCGGCCGGCCGCGTATCCGGCCGACAGCAGCAGGATCACGGCCCCGAAGGGAATGGAAAGCCCCGGGATCGAGACCGGCGCGCAAAACGGCAGGGCAAGGATCACGGCGAGGAGCGCCGTCGCCCGTTCCCCGAGCGCCGCGATCAGCTCGCGCAACGTCACCCGTCGCTCCCGGAAGGTCTCCGCCAGCTGGTGCAACTCCGCCGAAAGCCGGGCGGGCGGGACGGACGAGGGGGAAGCGGAGTCGGGAGGACGCATGAGGAGTCCAGTCAGGTACCACGGCGGTTGCCGTAGAGTTCCAGGTGCAGGCGGTGGGCGTAACGGTAACCGCCGCGTTTACAGGCCTCGGCGAGCCAAGCCGACCTCGTCCGCATCGCCTCGGGGGTCGTGGACTCAGGCATCAGGAGCACCTTGTGCCGGGGGATAACCCGCCGCAGCGCGGCCAACATCGTCTCCAGTTCATCGATGTCCTCCGGCCGGGCGACCACGAACTTGAACTGGTACGGGTAAGCGTCGATCCACCGCCGCACGACCTCGGGCTGCCAGCGCGTCGCCTCGTGCCGCCGTCGCCACGCGGCATGCTCTACCGCATCGGGCGCCGAATTCAGCAGCTTGGGCGAGAGCGAGGCGAGGTCGCACGCGATGCCCGCCGGTTCAACCGTCGCCGCCGTCTCGATCGTCAGGTGACGTCCACTCGCCTTCACCGCCGCCGCCAGCTCCGCGGCGTCCTTGGCGATCATCGGTTCCCCGCCCGTGAGCACCACGTGCCTCGTCGAAGGATGCATCTCCACCGCCGCCATGACCTGCGCGACCGTGCGCACCGATCCCTCGGGATTCCAAGAGGCGTAAGGGGTATCGCACCACGCGCAGCGCAGGTTGCAGCCGCTCGCGCGCACGAAGACCGAGGGCACGCCGGTCAGCTCGCCCTCGCCCTGCAGTGAATGAAAGATCTCCGCGACCAGCATCGCCGCATCCTCAGCCTTGGGCTCCCGCGGGCCGCGCCGGCAGCGGCGGCAAGGCCTCGTAGTCGGTGGGGTCCGTCAATCCGGCCTGCAGGAAAGCCTCCCGGCGCTCGACGCAGGTCCCGCAGGCGCCGCAATGCCGCGCCCCGCCCTTGTAACAGGAATACGTCGCCGCGAAGTCCACCCCGAGGCGTCCCCCCAGCGCCGCGATCCCGCCCTTGTCCAGGGCGATGAACGGACGCAGCAGCGCGACGCCGGCGTAGGTGCCGAGCCGCATCGCGTCGGCCATCGCGAGCATGAAGTCCTCCCGGCAATCCGGGTAGATCGTGTGGTCGCCCGTGTGCGCCGCGATCACCACGCCCTCCGCCCCCGCGCTCTCCGCCACGCCGCAGGCCACCGCCAGCAGGATCGCGTTGCGGAAGGGCACCACCGTCTGCCGCATCGTCTCGTCCGCGTAATGCCCCTCGGGGATGTCGCTTCCACCCTCGAGCAGGGCCGACCGGAAGAGCCGGCGCACGAAGTCGAGCCCCGCCACCTCGTGCGCCACGCCGAGCCGCCGCGCCTGCTCCGCCGCCATCGGCAACTCCCGCGCGTTGTGCTTCGCGCCGTAATCGAAGCTCAGCGCCAGCCGGACGTCATGCTCCCGCCGCGCCCAGTGCAGCGCGGTCACCGAGTCCATCCCGCCGGAACAGAGCACGATCACCTTCATTCGCGGCCCAACTTGGCGCCGCCCCGCCGCAAAGTCACCCGCGGAAACGACTTTTCCCGGCGGCTTGGCTTCCCTGGCGCCGCCCGCCTAACTGCGCGTCCACGATGCTCATCCTCCACGACCCGCGCTGCGCCGGCTACGGCTCGTCGATGCGACCCGAGCAGCCGGCCCGCGTCACCCGCTCCGCCGCGCACCTGCGCGACGCCCATCCGGACTGGACGTGGCGCGTGCCCGACGCGGCCGACGCCGACGACGCCGCGCTCCTCGCCGCCCACGTTGCGCCGCACCTGCGACGACTCGGGCAGGCGCGTGACTTCGATGCCGACACGCCGTTCTTCGACGGGATCGGTGATCACGCCCGCCGCGCGGTCGCCGCCGCGGTCGGCGCGGCTAGGCACGCCCTCTCGAAGCCGACCGCCGGGCCCGCGTTTTCCCTGATGCGCCCGCCCGGGCACCACGCGACCGCGGAACGCGCCATGGGATTCTGCTACCTCAATCAGGTGGCGGTCGCGGCGCTGTTCGCGCAGGCGAAGCTCGGCGCGCGCCGCGTGGCGGTGTGGGACTTCGACGCCCACCACGGCAACGGCACCGAGGCCATCCTCCTCGGCCGCGATGGCATCCTTTTCACGTCGGTGCACCAACACCCGGCTTATCCCGGCACAGGCACCGCGGACCGCCCGCCCAACGCCCGCAACTGGCCCGTCGCCCCGCGCACGCCGCGGCCCCGCCACCTCGCCGCCCTGCGGGAATCCTTTGACGCCGTGCGGGCGTTCAACCCCGACCTGATCCTGGTCTCCGCCGGCTTTGACGCCTACGCCCGCGACCCGATCACCTCGATGACGCTCGAGGCGGAGGACTTCGCGGAACTGGGCCGCTGGCTCGGCGCCTGCCGCGTTCCCGCCGCCGCCGTGCTCGAGGGCGGTTATCACGACGACCTTCCTTTGCTGATTGATGCCTTCCTCACCGCGTGGGACAAAACCGCACGTAACCCCGAATGATTTCCAGACTCCTGCCGCCTCCCGTCCGCCGGCTCTTCGGCGTCAAGGTGGCCTCCCGCCCGCCCTCGTACCTCCTCCTCGACCAGCCCGGCTCGCTCGGGCCGCTGCTCCAGGCCCTCGGGCCGGCGCGCGAGGTCACCCTCGATACCGAGGCGGACAACATGTTCCACTACAAGACGCGGGTCTGCCTCCTGCAGTTCATGGTGGGCCGCGAGGTGTTCCTCGTGGACGTGCTCGCGCCCGGCCTCGACCTCCGTCCCCTCTGGCAGGCGCTCGCCGGCAAGCACCTGCTGATGCACGGCAGCGACTTCGACATCCGCCTGCTGCACGACCTCTGCGGCTTCGTGCCCGACAGCCTCTTCGACACCATGCTCGCCGCCCAGCTGCTGGGCCGGCAGCGCTTCGGGCTCGCCGCCCTGCTCGAGGAACACTTCGGCGTGCTGCTCGACAAGGACGGCCAGAAGGCCAACTGGTCGCGCCGCCCGATCACGCCGAAGCTCCTCAACTACGCCGCGCTCGACGTCTGGCACCTGCCCGAGCTGCGCGACATCCTCGCCAAGGAGCTCCGCAAGCTGGGTCGCCTCGGCTGGCTCGAGCAGCAATGCGCCGCCCAGCTCCGCTCCGGCGCCGAGGGATTCGCCCCGCCCACCGAGCACGACTGGCGCATCGGCCGCAGTGAGCGTCTCCGGGGCCCGGGCCTCGGCGTCCTGCACGCCATCTGGCATTGGCGCGAGGCCCAGGCCCGCCGCATCGACACACCTCCGTTCAAGGTCTGCGGCAACGCCCTCATCATGAAAATCGCCGAGGCCGCCGAAGCCGGCGAGACCGAGTCGGCCATCCTTGCCCAAATCCACCTGGGCAAACGCCACGACCGCATCTTCCCGTCGCTCGCCGCCGCCGTCCGCGAGGGGCTCGCGCGGGATCCCAAGTCGCTCCCCCGCCGGCCGGGCCGCGATCCCAACCACGTTTCCCTCACGCAGGCCCAGGTCGAGCTGCAGGACCGCATCAAGGCCGACCGCGACCGCATCGCTGCCAAGCTCGGCATCGAGGGTACCCTCATCGCCAACCGCGCCCAGCTCGGCCAGATCGCCCGCCAGCCCCGCGAACTCGGGCGCATCCTCCTGCCTTGGCAGGCCGACCTGCTCCGACCGGAACCGTCGCTGCGCGACCTCGCCTGAGACCGGCGCCGAAAAGCCCACCCTTGCGAAACTTCCCCCCGGCCGACACCGTCCTTCCCCCGAGACGTCCATGAAATCCAAACTGCCCCTCGTCGCGATCCTTCTCCCCGCCCTGCTCGCTTCCGGCTGCGCCACGCGCAACACCGCCAGCGGCGGCAAGGAGACCAACCTGCTGGGCGGCGCCGTCACCTACTCGAGCGATTCCTTCCAGCCGGTCAGCCCCGCCACCGTGAACGCCGACACTTCCCAGATCGTCGGCAAGAACGGCCCCTCCGGCAAGAAGGTCACCCTGCTCTGGGGCCTGATCACGCTCCACGATTACTGAGCGGCCCCTGCCCTGACTTTTCCCGCGCCGCGACTTCACCGTCGCGGCGTTTTTGTTGCCCGCCTCACGCGCGCACCGCACCGTCCCCGCGCCATGTCGTCCCCCCCGCCCGCTCCATCCGCCGCCGCGGACGCAGGCGCCAACATCGCGCGGCACCTCGGGCTAATGGCGACCGCACGGCCCGGCGCCGCTGCCCTCAAGGTGCCGCGCGGCACCACCGCCGCGGGCGACATCGACTACCTTGCCCTGTCCTTCCGCGAGCTCGACGCCGAGGTCGGCGCCTGGTGCGCGCAACTCGACGCAGCCGGCCTGCGCCCCGGCGACCGCACGCTCGTGATGGTACCGCCCGGGCTGCCTCTCATCGCCTGCGTCTTCGCGCTGTTCAACCGCGCCCTCGTGCCGGTCGTCATCGATCCCGGCATGGGCCTCGCCGCCTTCCTGCGCTGCGTCGCCGCCACCCGACCGCGCGGGCTCGTGGGCATCCCCGCGGCGCGGCTGGTGAGCCGGCTCTTCCGACCGTCGTTCCGCACCGTCGCCGTGCGCGTGCCCGCTTCCTCGTCCCTCACCGGCCGGCTTACCACCCCGGGAGGGGCCGGCCCCGCCCCCGCCGTCCGCACCACCCGCGCCAAAGACCTCGCGGCGATCCTGTTCACCTCAGGATCGACCGGCGCGCCCAAGGGCGTGCGCTACACCCACGGGATGTTCGAGGCGCAGGTACGGCTCATCCGCCAGGCCTACGACATCGCACCCGGGGAGATCGACCTGCCGCTGCTGCCCGTGTTCGCGTTGTTCAACCCGGCGCTCGGCATGACGACCATCGTGCCCGAGATCGACCCGCGGCGGCCCGCCGCCTTCGATCCCGCGCGCGCCATCCGCGCCATCCACCAGGAGGGAGTCACCAACTCCTTCGGCTCGCCCACGCTCTGGCGCCGCATCGCCGCCGAGTGCCGCCGTACCGGCACCACGCTGCCCTCCCTGCGCCGCGTGCTCTGCGCCGGCGCCGCCGTGCCCGCCGACCTCTGGGCCGCGACCCGCGATTTCCTGCCCAACGGCGCGCTGCACAGCCCCTACGGGGCCACCGAAGCCCTCCCGGTGGCCTCGGTTTCGCACGCCGACATCGACGCTGCCTCGGTCCGCGGCGCCTGCGTCGGCCGGCCGCTGCCGGAGGTCGAGGTCCGCGTCATCAGCATCAACGACCGGCCGCTCGCTTCCCTCGCGGAGACCAAGACGCTCCCCATCGGCGAGGTCGGCGAAATCATCGTGCGCGGGCCGATGGTGACGCGGGAGTACGACGGGCTGCCCGAGGCCACCGCCGCGGCGAAGATCGCCGACGGCGCCGAGGTCTGGCATCGCATGGGCGACTGCGGCTTCCTCGATGCCAGCGGCCGGCTGTGGTTCTGCGGACGCAAGGTCGAGAGGGTCGAGACCACCGACGGCACGTTGCACACCGAGCCGTGCGAGCAGGTCTTCCGCGCGCACCCCGCGGTCGCGCGCTGCGCGTTGGTCGGGTTGGGCACCCGCCCCCGACAGGAGCCGGTCCTCATCGTCGAGGCGAAGCCCGCGGGTCGCGCCGCGGCCGAAGCCCTCGCCCGCGAGCTCCGTGTCCTGGGCCGGCGCCACCCTCATACCCGCCCGATCCGGCGCTTCTTCTTCCACCCGCGCTTCCCCGTCGACGTGCGGCACAACGCGAAGATTCACCGACTCACCCTTGCCCGCTGGGCCGCGCGCGCGCACGCGTTCGACGGCGATGCGCCCGCACCTGCCGACGGGAGGGCAGCATGAAACCCTCCGATGAAAATCTGCTGACCGACGCGCGGAGCGTGCTCGTCACGGGCGGCACCGGCTTCCTGGGACGGCGACTCGTCGAGCGTCTCCTCGCCCAGGGCCGCCTCGTCACCGTGCTCGCGCGTCATCCCGCGCCCGACCTCGAGCGCCGCGGCGTCCGCTTCGTCCGCGCGGCGCTCGACGACGCCCCGGCCGTAGCCGCCGCCTGCGCCGGCGCCGGCACTGTGTTCCACGTCGCCGCCCGTGTCGGGGTGTGGGGGCCGGCGGACGAATTTTTCCGCGCCAACGTGCTCGGCACACGCGCCGTCATCGACGGCTGTCGTCGCCACGGCGTGCCCCGCCTCGTCTTCACCAGCTCGCCGAGCGTGGTGTTCAACGGCCGCGACCTGGCCGGCGCCGACGAAGCCCTGCCGCTCACGACCCGCTGCCCGAGTCCCTATCCCGTCACCAAGGCCGCCGCCGAACGCGAGGCGCTCGCCGCCTCCGGCGACCGTCTCCGCGTGACCGCCCTCCGCCCGCACCTGATCTGGGGCGTCGGCGATCCCCACCTCGTCCCGCGCGTGCTCGCTCGTGCGCGCGCCGGCCGTCTGCGGATCATCGGACCGGGCCGTAACCGCGTCGACATGGTGCACGTGGAAAACGCCGTCGATGCCCACCTGCTGGCCGAAGCCGCCCTTGCTCGGGAGGACGCGAGCGCGGCCGGCCGCGCATTCTTCATCACCAACGGAGAACCGGTCTTTCTCTGGGAGTGGATCAACGCGCTGCTCACCGGGCTTGGCCAACCTCCGGTCACCCGCCGCGTGCCGCTGCCCGCGGCGACCGCCGCCGGTGCCGCCTGCGAACTCGCCTGGCGGTTGCTGCGCCTTCGCGGCGAGCCGCCCCTCACGCGGTTCGTCGCCGCCGAATTGGCCAAGGATCACTGGTTTGACCTTACCGCCGCCCGGCGCGTGCTCGGCTACGCCCCGCGCGTGTCGATGGCCGAGGGGACAGCCGAGCTCATCGCCCATCTGCGGGTCGCCGGCGGAATCCCGCAGCCTTAACGAGACTTTTACACTTTCCTCACACGAAAGGGCGCGGGGCCAAACAATCCCTGAACGGGATCGCCGCATCATGGGCGGCGAAATCAACCGCAGCCGTTTCCTCGCCTCCCTCCCGGGCGGCGGCGGCCGCGGAAGAAGGAAACTCATCCCATGAAATACCATCATCGCCTCCTCGCCGTCGCCGCCTTCGCCGTCGCCGACGCGCTCCTCGCCCAGACCGCCGACGCCACCTCCCGTGCGGGACACCGCGGCGGAGGACCGGGCGGACCCGGTGGCCCCGGCGCCGGCCGCGGCAACCCCGTCATCCGCACTCTCGACACCGATCACAACCGCGAGGTCTCCGCGGAGGAGATCTTCCTCGCGCCGTCCGTCCTCTCCGCGCTCGACCTCAATGCCGACGGCGTGATCTCCGTCGACGAGATGCGTCCCGCCCGCCCGACGCCGCCCGCCGGCCACGCTCGCCCGACGCTGACCGATCCGGTGATGTTCGCTCTCGACGCCAACGGCGACGGCAACCTCGCCCTGGCGGAGATCGCCAATTCCGCCGCCAGCCTGCGCTCCCTCGACGCCAACGGCGACGGCAAGTTAACCCGCGACGAACTCCGCCCCCTGCCGCCCGGCAAGTGAGCCAACGGCGGGCCGGAAGCAGGAAGCAGATAGCCCCCGCGCCCGTCGGAGGTTATCTCCGCGGGCTGGTGGGCCGACTGGGATTCGAACCCAGACTCAAAGGATTATGAGTCCTCTGCTTTAACCGTTAAGCTATCGGCCCGGACCGGCACCTCTTGTGTCTGCGCACCGCGAAGGGGTGTCAAACCGCGGGTCCGGCCGGAGTGCGCTCAGGCGGGCGGGCGTTCCCAGCGGTCACGCAGCTCCTCGAACTCCGGCTTCGCCTTAAGTTCCTCCGCCTTCGTCGTGAGTCCGACCTTGTGGGTGACGAGTCCGCCGGGTCCCGGCCGTTGCTCGAAGCGCCGCTCGAGCTTGAGCCGGTCCCAAGCACGGTGGCGCACACCAAAGGTCGTGCTGCGGCGAAGGAACCAGTCGGTGAGACGCGCAAAGTCGGCCTCCGCGGTCAGAAACTGGAAACACGTGAGCGGGCGGCCCTTCTTGCCCACGGCGGGCGTCATCCAGACATCGAGCGCGCCCTGCGCGAGAAGGCGCTCCGCCAGCCATGCGAGGTGCTCGCCAGTGTCGTCGTCGATGTTGGCTGCCACCTCCACCACGCGATCGGTCGCGTAGGGCAGCGCGGGCGGCAGCGACACGACGGGCGCGGAGTCAAGGAGCGTCACGCGGAAGACGTTGGGAAACTCCCCGAGGTCGAGCGAGCCGGCGCCCATGCCCTGCCGGCGCACCGTGCCCGCCGGGATCCCGGCCACCCATTCCGGCGCGAGGGAGCGGAGGATGGCGATGCCCGTGGGCGTGGAGAGCTCGATGTTTTCCCGCGCGATACCCGCGGGCACCGGGGCCACGGGCAAGCCGACCAGGAGGCGCGCGCTCGCGGGCGGCGGCACGGGATGCCGCCCGTGCTGCATGCGCACGAATCCACGCCCGGGCCGGATCGGCGTGGCGAGGAAGCGGTCCGCTCCCGCCTGCTCGACGCACCAGGCAGCGAGCACGACGTCGATGACAGAGTCGGCCGCGCCCACCTCATGGAAAGCGATGTCGTCGACCGCCATGCCATGCGCACCGGACTCAGCCTCGGCGATCAGCCGGAATATGGCCCGGGCACGGCGCCGCACCCCCTCGGGAAGATCGGCCGCCGCAATCCGCCGATCGATGTCGAGGTAACGGTGGTGCTGATGGTCCGCGGGGGCGTCGACGACGAGGTGGGTTTCCATCTCCGCCGGATCGGCCGCAGCCGGAGCCGGGGCGGAGGGCACGACCACGCTCAGGTGCGTGGCGCGCATGGTGGCGCGGATGACCGGAGCGAGTTCCACGCGTGCCGAAGGGAACCCCAGCTTGGCCGGGATGCCGGTGAGATCCGCCGCGGAAACGAGACCCGCGTCGACGAACGCCGCGGCGAACATGTCGCCCGCCACCCCGGAGACGCTCTCGAGGAAGAGGGTGCGGCTCATCGCGGAGCGCCCGCGGCGGACCGCACGGCGCGCACGACCTGACAGGCGGCGAAACCGGCGGAGAAGCCGTTGTCGATGTTCGTCACCGTGACGCCGGGCGCGCAGCAGTTGAGCATGGCGAGCAGCGCGCTGAGCCCGCCGAAGTTGGCGCCGTAGCCCACGCTCGTCGGAACGGCGAAGACGGGCCGCCCAAGCAGGCCCGCGACCACGCTCGGCAACGCGCCCTCCATGCCGGCGACGACGACCAGCGCCGTCGCTTCCTGCAGCGTGTCGGCGCGGGCGAGGAGCCGGTGGATGCCGGCGACGCCCACGTCGTAGATCGTGTGGTGCGGGATGCCCATCGCGACGCAGACCTCGGCGGCTTCCTCGGCCACCGGCAGATCGCTGGTGCCGGCCGCGACCACCGCGACATGAGGTTCACCGGCCCGCGGCGCGGCGGGCGCCGGAGCATGCAGCGTGACGGTACGGGCGGCGGCGTTGACGCGCGCATCCGGAAACCGTGCGGCGACCACGGCGGACTTCTCCGGCTGGAGGCGCGTGATGAGCACAGGGGACCCGGCCTGGCCGGCCTCGGCGGCGATAGCGATGACCTGCGCGGCGGTCTTACCCTCGCCGAAGATGACCTCGCCGAGGCCCTGCCGGAGCCGCCGGTGATGGTCGACCTGCGCGAAACCGAGGTTGGAGGTGCGGAAGGGCCCGCTCCGGAGATGTTGGAGAGCCTGGTCGGCCGTGCGGCCGCCGGACTGCACCTCCTCGAGCAGTTGGCGAAGTTCTGACTCGCTCATGGGGAAACGGGACGCGCGGTTCCGCCCCCGGTGCGGTAACCGGCGAGGTCGAGCGTGACCCACGCATAACCGCGGGCGCGGGCCGCGACCTGCAGGGCTTCGCGCGCGGCAAGCACGGCCGGCATCTCGGCCGGGTCGGCCTCCACCCGCAGCCAACGGGCGCCGCCGTGCTCGTGCAGGCGAACGCGGAAGACGCGCAGGCCGGCGCCGCGGAGAAGTTCCTCGAGGTCCTCGGCATCGCGCAGCTTCGCCGGCGTGACCGCCACGCCGGTCATCAATCGCGAGCTGAGGCAGGGGCTGGCGGGCTTGTCGGCCAGCGGGAGGCCGGCGGCGCGCATGAGCTGCCGTATATCGTCCTTGGTGAGCCCGGCCTCATCGAGCGGCGCGATGATGTCGTTCTCCTTCGCGGCCCGGTGGCCGGGACGGAAGTCACCGCGGTCGGAGGCGTTGTAGCCGTAGGCGATCGCGCCGTAGCCAAGGCGGGAGGCGAGGTCGTGACTGAGGCGGAAAAGTTCCGATTTGCAGTGGTAACAACGGTCGAGGTCGTTGCGGAGGTAGGCAGGATTCTCCAGCTCGGCCGTCTCCTCCCAGCGGTGCTCGGCGCCCACGAAGGCGGCGAAACGCGCGGCGTCCTCGCGCTCCACGCGCGCGAGGCTCGCGCTGACCGCGGTCACGGCGAGCAAACGGCCGCCGGAAGCACGCCGTTCCTGCTCGGCGGACCACAGGAGGAAGGCGCTGTCGACCCCGCCGGAGTAGGCCACGATCAGTCCCGCGGGCAGCCGCGCGCGCAAGGCGGCGCGGAGGGCGGCCTGCCTGGCCTCGAGCGCGGACGGCAGCGGGGCGGTGGTAACCATGGGACGCGGGACCGTGCGAAGGGACTCCGGACGAGTCAAACGGGGCGTGCGCCGGCCGACGGGTCAGGGCGCGATCGTCATTTCACGCAGCAGGTGATCCGCACGATCGACCTCGGCCATCACCCACAGCATGTAGCGGGTGTCGCAGTGGATGCTGCGCGTGCGCACGCGGTCGTAGAAAAAGTCCGACGCCACGGTGTCGTAGGTCCCGTCGAAGAGCAGGCCCACGAGTTCTCCGCGGGCGTTGAGGGTGGCCGAGCCGGAGTTGCCGCCGGTGGTGTCGACCGTGGAGAGGAAATTCACCGGCACGTCGCCGAGGCGGGTGTCGAGGTACGGCGTCGCCTTGCCACCGCGCAGGGCCTTGATCGCGGCGAGCTGGGCGGCCGGGGCGTTGAACTCGCCGGTGCCGGTGGCCTTGGCGGCCACGCCGCGCAGCGTGGTCTGGGGCAGGTACATCAGGCCATCGCGGCTCTCGACGCCCTTAACCGTGCCGTAAGTGACGCGCAGGGTCGAGTTGGCGTCGGGCGCCACGAGGCCACCGGCCTGCGCCAGCACGGACTCGGCGTAAACCGGGGTGAGCCGCGCGAGCCGGCCGCCGAGGTCCTTGGACTTCTCGCGGATCTCCTCCTGCAACGGGAAGAGTTCGGCGGCGAGCACGAGCAGGGAGTCGGCGGTCGCCGCGAGCCCGGCCGGAGTCTGCTCGAACAGCCCGAGGCGGAAGTCGCGGTCGTACAGCTTCGAGCCGGCGATCTGGCGCTCGACCCAGGCCGAAATCCTCGCGGCCGACTCGGCCTCGGACTGGCCGGCGGCAAGCCCGATGAGGCGGTCGAGCACCCCGATGCGGGCGTCGGCGGGGAGCCGGGCGATGGCGGCGAGGTTGTACTCCATCATCGCGCGGTCGGCCTTGCGATCGAGGCTGCGCTGCAGGCGGTCGAGGCTCTCGCGGGTGCGCGGCCAGTTGCGCTGCTGGTAGAAGGGATCGCGCTCCGCGTCGGGCTTGGCGCGCTCGACGGCAAGGCGGTGGAGGGTCTCGGCGGCGCCGAGGGCGGAACCCATGCCGCCGGCGAACTCGGCGAGGAGCAGGTTGCGCTCACGGGTGCGGGCACGCTCCGTGTTAAGGGCGCCGATGTCGGCGATCACGCGGCCGTACTTCGCCTGCCGCGCGGGATCGGCGGCGATCCAGGCGAGCAGGGTCTTCTCGCTGTCCTCCTTCTGCCCAAGCACGCCACCGCGCACCATCGCCTCGTGCACGCCCTTGGTCTTCGTGAGCGAGTTGTTGAGGCCGCGGATACGGGTGGACACCCGCAGCGCGGTCTCAGGGTCGCCGGCACCCACCTTCTCGAGGAGCGCGATCTGCTCGGTGTTCCTCCGGATCGTGCGCGGCAGGGAGAACTCGACCGTCTCGCGCACGGCCTCGAAGGTGTTGAAGCGCGCGGTGCGGCCGGGGTAGCCGGCGACGAAGATCACCTCACCGGGCGAGGCGCCGCGACCGGAGACCTTCAGCCAGTGGCGCGGACGGTACGGGACGTTGTCAGCGGAATACGCGGCGGGCTTGCCGTCCTTCGAGACATAGGCGCGCAGGAACGAGAAGTCGCCGGTGTGCCGCGGCCACTGCCAATTGTCGGTCTCGCCGCCGAAGTTGCCGATGCCGGCCGCCGGAGCGTACACCAGCCGCACATCGCGGATCTCCAGCTGCGTGATCGCGAAGTACTTCAGGCCCTCGAAGAACGAGGACACCGTGCAGCGGTAGCCTTCCTGCTTCTCGCGCTCCGCGGTGAGCTCCTTCTGCCGCCGCTCGATGAGGTCGTAATAGGCCCGACCCGTCGTACCGGCGGGGATGCCGCCGGTGATCGCCGCGGTGACGTCCTCCACCGCCACCGTCACGAACACCCGCGAACCCGGCCCGCTCGGCAGCTCGCCGGCGCGGTCGGCCGCGAGATAGCCGTCGACCATCAGGTTGCGGTCGGGCCGCGAATTGAACTGCAGCGCGGCCTGGATGCAGTGGTGGTTGGTGACAATCAGGCCGTCGGGAGAGACGAACGACGCACTGCAGCCACCGAGTGAAACGATCGCGCCCATCGGGAATCCCGTGAGGTCGGCGAACGCCTTCGGGTCGCCCTGGTAACCGAGCGCCGCCAGCCGCTCCGCCAAGGCCGGGACCTGCTGCGGCATCCACATGCCTTCGTCGGCACGGAGAGCCGGCGCGGCGGCCGCGGCGGCGAGGAGGAAAAAGCGGGCACGGAGCAGGCGGGGGATTTTCATGGGACAGGGAGAAGCCGACCGTATTGGGCGGTGCCCCCGCGTAAAGGCCGGGCTGGAGGGCAAACCGGCACAACACGAAACACGGCGGCCGGTTTGCCTTCCTCCGGGAAAAGGATTCAAGGCCGGTTTCCCATGCAGCACATCCGACGGCTCACCCTACCCGCCCTCCTCACCTTCCTCGCGGTTCCCGCCTCCGCCGCCGAAGCCGCCGATCCCGGGCCGGGCTTCAGCGCGCGCCACATGGACCTGTCGGTGGCCCCGGGCGCCGACTTCGCGAAGTTCGCCGCGGGCGGCTGGTACGGCCGGACCACGATCCCGGCCGACAAGTCGCGCTGGGGCGGCTTCGACGAGCTGGCGGAACGCAATTGGGGCCATGTACGCGCCCTCGTTGAGGCGGCCGCGGCCAATCCCGGGGCGCCCGGCTCCAACACCCAGAAGGTGGGCGATCTCTTCGCCTCGGCGATGGACGTGGCGGCCATCAACGCCCGCGGACTCAAGCCCATCGAACCGAAACTCGCGCGGATCGCGGCGGTGACCACGCGGGAGGAGCTGGCCGCAGTCTGCGCCGACATGCACCTCGAGCTGGGCAACCCGCTCCTCGGGATGGCGTTCTACGCCGACCAGAAGAAGAGCGACACCTACGGTTTCTACCTCGGCCAAGGCGGGCTCAGCCTGCCGTCGAAGGAGTATTATTTCTCGGAGAAATTCGCCCGCGAGCGCTGGGAGTTCATCGGCCACGTGGCGCGCATGCTGGAACTCGCCGGTGAGCCCAAGGCCTCCGCTTACCAAAAGGCGGAGGTGGTCTTCGGCCTGGAGAAGGCGATGGCGGAGAACGCCAAGCTGCCCGTCGAGCTCCGCGACCGTCTGGCCAACTACAACAAGATGACGATCGCAGAAGCGGTCGCCGCCTATCCGGGGGTTCCGCTCCGCCGGCTGATCGAAGGGCTCGGCGTGCCTGGCGGCGTGACGGACGTGATCGTCGGCCAGCCGAAGTTCCTCGAGGGAGTTTCCAAGCTGATGCAGGACCGCCCACTGGATGACTGGAAGACCTACGTACGCTGGCACCTCGTCAGCGCCTCCGCGGCCTACCTCACCGAGGCGCTCGATGAGGAAAGGTTCCGCTTCCAGGGCACGGTGCTGAGCGGCACGCCGAAGCAGGAGCCCCGTTGGCAGCGGGCGGCCCGCCGCGTCGACGGCCTCGTGGGCGACGCCCTCGGCCAGCTCTACGTCGCGAAGCATTTCCCGCCCGAATCGAAGGCCCGGATGCTCGAGATGATCCGCAACATCCAGGCCGTGATGCGCGACCGACTCACCACTCTCGAGTGGATGTCGGAGGAGACCCGGCGGAAGGCCGTCGCCAAGTTCGACCGCTTCGAAGCGATGATCGGCTACACCGACAAGTGGCGCGACTACTCGGCGGTGGAGATCCGCCGCGACGACTACTACGGCAACGTGATCCGCGCCATCCGCGCCGAGTCCCGGCGCCAGATCGACCGTACCGGCACGAAGGTCGACAAGCGCGAGTGGGGCATGACGCCCTCGACGGTGAACGCCTACTTCTCACCCGTGACCAACCAGATCGTGTTCCCCGCCGGCATCCTGCAGCCGCCGTTTTTCGACGCGGCGATGGACGACGCCGTGAACTACGGCGCGATCGGCTGCGTGATCGGCCATGAAATCACCCACGGCTACGACGATCAGGGCCGCCGGTCCGACGCCGACGGCAATCTCGTCGACTGGTGGACGCCCGAGGACGCGGCAA
This sequence comes from Opitutaceae bacterium, assembly GCA_040397825.1. Lineage (GTDB taxonomy): Bacteria > Verrucomicrobiota > Verrucomicrobiia > Opitutales > Opitutaceae > ER46. The sequence continues at coordinate 660 of JBBAVH010000037.1, read as the reverse complement.
AGTTCCGCGAACGCGCGCAGCGGGTGGTGGAGCAGTTCAACGGCTACCAGGCGCTCCCCGGGCTCGCCATCAACGGCCAGCTCGCGCTCGGCGAGAACATCGCCGACCTCGGCGGCGTCTCGATCGCTTTCGAGGCGCTGCAGCGCTCGCTCAAGGGCAAGCCGGCGCCGGCGAAGATCGACGGCTTCACGGCGGAACAGAGGTTCTTCATCTCGTGGGCGCAGCAGTGGCGCACGGCGTACCGCGAGGACGCGATGCGGCTGCAGGTTGCTCGCGGCCCGCACGCGCCGGGTAACTTCCGCGCGATCGGCCCGCTGGTGAACTTCCAGCCGTTCTACGACGCCTTCGGCATCAAGGAAGGCGACAAGCTCTGGAAGGCCCCGGCCGACCGCGCGAAGATCTGGTGACCCCGCGGGCGCGCACGCGCCCACGAAGTAGTCGGAACGTTGTTTCGACCCGAAGCGGCCCGCCGGGGACGGCGGGCCCTACCTTGATCCGCGTATCCCGCGGCAGGACCGACCGTGGTAGGGCTGGCCGTCCTCGGCCGGCCGCCCTTCCCTTCGAATCACCCGACCGATTCGCCGTTGGTCGGATCGACTTCCCGAACCCCGCGGGCGCGCACGCGCCCACGAAGTAGTCGGAACGTTGTTTCGACCCGAA
>JBBAVH010000036.1:0-40917 GCA_040397825.1 Opitutaceae bacterium | reverse complement strand
GTCGGTCTCGTCGCCCATGTTCGAGATGCGGAAGGTCTTCCCCTTGAGCTTGCCGTACCCTCCGTCGATCACGAGCCCGTGCTTCGACTTAAGGGTCTTGTTCAGCGCGGCCAGGTCGTAGCCGAGGTTGTTGGCGAAGCAGTTGAGCGTCACGGAGCCGTGGCCCGGGGGCGGGAACATCGTGAAGCCCTTGGCGAGGACGTGATCGCGCACGGTGCGGTTCAGGCGGGCGTGGCGCGCGTGGCGGTTGGCGATACCCTCGGCCCGGATGTCCTCAAGCTTCGACTGCAGAGCGTAGATGAGGGAGATCGCCGGCGTGCTCGGCGTCATGCCCTGCTCGTGGTTCTTCTGGAACTCGACGAAGTCGAAGTAATAGCCGCGGCCCTCGGTCTGGGCGGCGCGGGCGAGGGCGCGGGCGGAGACGGAGACGAGCGCCAGGCCGGGGGGCAGGGCGAGGGCCTTCTGCGAGCCGGTCACGAGCACGTCGATTCCGAGCTCATCCTTCGGGATGGGCATCGCGCTGAACGAACTGACGGTGTCGACGATCGAGATGACGTCGGGAAAGTCGCGCAGGACCTTCATGATCGCCGGCAGGTCGCTCATGCAGCCGCAGGAAGTCTCGTTGTGGATGAGGGTCAGCGAATCGTAGGCGCCGGTCGCGAGTTCGCGGCGCACCGCCTCGGGGTCGACGGGTTTGCCCCAGTCGAAGCGGAGGGCGGTGGCCTGCTTGCCGGCGCGCAGGGCGACGTCGTACCACTTGTCGGAAAACGCGCCGTTCATGCAGTTGAGCACCTTGCGCTGCGTGACGTTGCGGATGGCGCCTTCCATCACTCCCCATGCGCTGCTGGTCGAGAGGTAGACTCCGTCCTTCGTGCCCATCAGAGCCTGCAGGTCGGGCTGGATCGACTGGTATAGCGCGACGAAATCGGTGCTGCGGTGCCCGATCATGGGCCGCGCCATGGCGCGGAGGGTCTTCTCGGAGACGGCGATCGGGCCGGGGATGAACAGTTTGTAGCTCATGTTGGTTTGGCTCGGGCCCGGGCCTGGCCGCGCGCCGCGGAAGCGGCTCACGCGGGTCGACCCCGACCGCGGTGCTGATGGTTAAATGGTTCCGGCGCTGGGCCGAAGGGCGGAAAACAGTTTACGCCCGCGGGCGCGTCAACCTTACGTTTTTCCCGCGGGACCCATGTTGCAACTTTGGCTGAAACGACGGCTCAACGAGCTCGAACTCTTCACGGTGGACGTGATCTACGGCCGCCGCGCGGGCGCGGGGACGGCGCTGTACGGCGGCTTCCTGCAGGCGCTCTCCTGGCTGTTCAGCGGCATCACGCAGGCCCGTCTCTGGCTGTACCGCCACCGCATCCTCCATGACCAGCCGCTCGGCTGCCTCGTGGTGGTCGTCGGCAACCTGACCGTTGGCGGCACCGGCAAGACTCCCGTCGTGGAGAAGCTCGCGCGCGCGCTGCGCGATCGGGGACGGAAGGTCGCGATCCTCAGCCGCGGCTACAAGAGCAAGTCGCCTCCGCTTTGGCGGCGCGCGTGGTGGGCGCTCACCCATGCCGAGCCACCGCCGCCACGCGTGGTGAGCGACGGCGAGCGCGTGCTGCTCGACAGCGAGCAGGCGGGCGACGAGCCGTACATGCTCGCGCGCAACCTGCCGGGCGTCGTGGTGCTGGTGGATAAGAACCGGGTGAAGGCGGGCGCGCATGCGATCCGGCGCTTCGGGTGCGACACGCTGGTCCTCGACGATGGCTTCCAGTACCTGCCGCTGAAGGGCAGCCTCAACCTGCTGCTCGTCGACAAGACCAACCCGTTCGGCAACGGCCACCTGCTGCCGCGCGGTATCCTCCGCGAACCGGTGAAGCACCTGCGGCGCGCCGACTACATCTTCCTGACCAAATCGAATGGCCGGGCCGACACCGAACTCGAGCGGGTCATCGCGGAGCACAATCCGCGCGCCGATGTCATCGAGTGCGCCCATCGTCCGCAGTATCTCCGCCGGCTCGGGGCATCGCCCGACGATCCCTCCTGCCGGCAGCCGTTGTCCTTCCTCCAGGGCCGCCGCGTCGTCGCGTTCAGCGGCATCGCGACGCCCGAAAGCTTCGAGAAGTTCCTGCGCGACCTCGGCGCGTCTCTCGTGGCCCGGGAGCGTTTCCTTGATCACTATCGCTTCGGGGAGGAGGACCTCGCCGATCTCTTCGAACTGGCGCGGCGCGAGGGGGCCGAGTGTCTGGTCACCACGGAGAAAGACGCGGTGCGCATCAGCGAGCGGGTCGCCTGCCCGCTGCCGCTTTATTACCTGCGCCTGGAGATCGAGATCCTCCGTGGTGCGGGCGATTTCGACGACGCCGTTTCGCGCATCTGCTTCGGAGCGAACCGTCCCGCGCGCACTCCGGTCTGAGGCGGCGGGATTTCCCCTTGCGGACGGTTCCGGGCGCGCCCGTTATCTGCGCTCATGATCATCGACCCCCGCTACGCTCAGCTGGCGGCCGGGCTGACCGGCTTCTCCACTTCGCTCGCAAAGGGCGAGCGCGTGCTCATTGACGCGTTTGACATCCCCGACGCGATGGTGATCGCGCTCGTCCGCGCGGTCCGGGCCCGCGGGGCGCATCCCTACGTGCAGATCCATCGCGCGCGGATCACGCGGGAGTTGGCGCTCGGCGCGGAGGAGGCGCAGTTCTCCGTGCACGCCGACGTCGAGCTGGCGAGGATGCAGCGCATGGACGCGTACATCGCCATGCGCGGCTCCGACAACATCTTCGAGTCGTCCGACGTGCCCGCGCCCAAGGTGCAGCTCGTCTCGCGCCTGATGAAGCCGGTGCTCGATCACCGTGTCGGCAAGACGAAGTGGGTGGTGCTGCGCTGGCCGAGCGCGGCGATGGCGCAGCAAGCGGGCATGAGCACGGAGGCGTTCGAGGACTTCTACTTCAAGGTCTGCACGCTCGATTACTCGCGGATGGTGCCCGGCATGAAGGCGCTCGCCGACCTCATGCGCCGCACCGACCGGGTGCACATCAAGGGGCCCGGCACCGACCTCCGCTTCTCGATCAAGGGCATCGGCGCGCAGCCCTGCGGCGGACTGCGCAACATTCCCGACGGCGAGGTCTTTACCTGCCCGGTGAAGGATAGCGTCGAGGGACATGTGCAGTACAACGCGCCGACCGTCTATCTCGGAACCTCCTTCGACAACATCCGCCTCGCGTTCCGGGCGGGCCGCATCGTGGAGGCCACGGCGAACAACACGAGGCGCCTCAATGAGATCCTCGACAGCGATGCCGGCGCGAGGTTCATCGGCGAGTTCGCGATCGGCTTTAACCCACACATCCGCGAGCCGATGCGCGACATCCTGTTCGACGAGAAGATCGCCGGCTCCTTCCACTTCACGCCGGGCCAGGCCTACGACAAGCCGGGCAACGGCAACAAGTCGCAGGTCCACTGGGACATGGTGTGCATCCAGCGCCCCGAGTACGGCGGCGGCGAGATCTGGTTCGACGGTAAGCTCATCCGCAAGGACGGCCTCTTCGTTCCCAAAGCCCTGCAGAAGCTCAACCCCGACCACCTGCTCGGCGCGGGAGCCTGATGCGGGATTTCATTCAGGCGCTGCCCAAGACCGAGACGCACCTGCACGTCGAGGGGGCGCTGCCCTATGAGCTGCTGGTGCAGCTTGATCCGGCGCGCTGGCGGCCCGACCCGGAGTTTCGCGCGCGTGTCTACCGCTACGCGTCGTTCCCCGAATTCGAGCGAATCCTGCTCGAGCATGCCTTGCCTTGGTTCACGTCGGCCGATCGTTACCACGAGGCGGCGCGGCTGATCTTCGCGAAGCACGCGGCTCAGAACGTCCGCTACGTCGAGACCAGCTTCCACCTGCCGGTGACGCGCTTCATCGGCGTGCCCGGCCCGGAGATCATCGCTGCCATCCGCTCCGCTGCTCCCGCGGGTCTCGAGGTGCGGGTTTTCGCCGGCATGCTGCGCACCGACTTTGCCGGTGAACTGCGGCCGGTCATCGACTCCCTGCACGAGTGGGACGGGCTCGCCGGCGTCGACCTGCACGGCCATGAAACGCAGGCGACTCCGCCCGACGCGGCGGCGGTCTGGGCCCGCCTCCGGGCCGCGGGCAAGGCGACCAAGTGCCACGCGGGAGAGTTCGACGGTCCCGGCAGGGTGCGCGAGGCGATCGAGACGCTCGGCGTACGGCGCATCCAGCACGGTGTGCGGGCCATCGAGGATCCCGCGGTGGTCCGCCTCGCCGCTGAGCGTGGCGTGTCCTTCGACGTCTGTCCGCTGAGCAACGTAGGCCTGCGGGTCGTGCCGTCGCTGCGGGAGCACCCCATCCGGCGCCTCCTTGCCGCCGGCGTGCGCTGCACGGTCAGCACCGATGATCCGCTCTGCTTCGCCAATACCCTCACCGAGGAGTACGAGGCGCTCGCTGAGGCGCTCACCTTTTCCCGCGCCGAGCTCGCGGCCATCGCGCGCAACGGCTGGGAAGTGGCCGACGTCCCGGTCGGCATGCGGCGCGAAATGCTGGCGACGATCGAACGCGTCGTCGCGGCGCCCTGATCATGGAGACGCCCCAGAAACTCGTCGTGGCTGAGGGAGCCCGTGCCGTCCGTGCTGATCGCGTGCTGGCCGCGGCCTTTCCGGAGCACAGCCGCACCGCCCTGCAGCGGGCCTTCGACGCCGGCCTGGTGACGCGCGGCGGCGCGGTGATCTCTCGCGACACCACGGTGGCGGGCGGCGACCGCCTCGAGTTCGCCTTGCCCGGCGTGGCGCCTACGGAGCTGAAGCCGGCTGACATCCCCCTCGACGTGCTGTACGAGGACCGGCACCTGCTCGCGGTCAACAAGGCTTCCGGGATGATCGTGCATCCCGGCGCGGCCACGGGTGAGGATACCTTGGTGCACGCGTTGCTGTCCCATTGCGCGGGCACCCTGAGCGGCATCGGCGGCGTCGAGCGGCCGGGCATCGTCCACCGCCTCGACAAGGAGACCACCGGCGTGATCGTCGTCGCCAAGACCGATCAGGCCCACCGCGCGTTGGCCGACCAGTTCGCGACTCGAACGCTGACCAAGGAGTACGTCGCGCTCGTCTCGGGTGTTCCACAGCTGCTGAGCGGCACGATCGACCGCGCGATCGGGCGCCACCCGGTTCACCGCCACCGGATGACGGTGGGAGAGGGGGGCAAGCCGGCGCGCACCGATTGGGAGCGAGCGGAGACTTTCGGCGACCTGGCGGCGCTGGTGCGTTGCCGAATCTTCACCGGTCGCACCCATCAGATCCGCGTGCACCTGAAGTCGCTCGGTCACCCGATCCTCGGGGACGCGCTCTACGGCTGGAAACCCGAGTCCCGCCTCAAGGAGCAGCCGGCCCGCGTCATGCTCCACGCCGAGCACCTCGTCCTCATGCATCCGGCTACGGGGCGAGAACTCGACCTGCGTGCGCCGCTGCCGGAGGATTTTTCCAAGCTTATCCGCGCGCTGCGGCGGGCGGCCAAGGCGGCGCGTTGAAGGCGCCTCAGAGGTCCGGTGACGGCCGGTAGCGGCGGCCGGAGATCCCGCCGGGACCCGAGCGTTCGCTCAGCCGCTTGATCTCGTCGAATTGCTTCTGGGTGATGAGGCGGCGCGGAAGTCGGCGCTCGGCCTCGGCGACGAGGCGCGCGCGGTCGTCGTCGTCGGGCTCATGCGGTTCCCACGAGGTGTGGTGGCCCTGGTGGCGCGTCCACTCGATGTTCCCGCCGTGGATCACGGCGCTGACTTCGAATTTGCGGCCTTCCGCGTCCCGATTCCACCAGCCAAACTCGATGCTCATCGCCCTAGTTCCTCGTTTTTCGCCGGCGGGGCGGCGAGCGGAAACTCGCCGAGCGTGGGTCCCAACCGGAACTCGCCGGAGCTGAGCACGATCGCGCGGACCTTCACGCAATCGTCTGAAACGTCCACCGCGGCTGGGTTCAACGGCAGAGTGAAGGATCCTGTGTTGACCACGTGGCGGCCGCAGGGTTGCCGCCAGATCCCGCGGTGGTGGGTGTGGCCCGTGATGATGAAGCGTGCCGCCGGCTTGTGACGCCGAGCCAGTTCAGCCGCCCTCGAAGGGAGGCTGCGCCATGCGGCCAGCACCAGGGCGATCCGGTGCGGTGGCCAGACGGTGTCAGCCAGGTATCGCATGATGAAGCGGAGCCGATGGCGCTCGGCTTGGTGCCTCTGCGGGATGCCATGCGCGACGCGACGGTGGATGGCCAGCAGTCGGTCGAGGTCGTCTCGAGATCCTGGTTCCCGGGCGCGCTGCGCCGCGATGCGTCGTCCGGCGTCGGCGGCGTCGCGGCTCCACGGGACGATATTGTCGAAGAGGATGTCGCCGTGCGTGACCAGCGCGCGGCCGGCCGCGAGGTCGAGCCGGTGCTCGCCGCTGATGTCGGCGTCGTGGTTGCCGGTGAGGAACGTGACCGACGGGACGTTTTCCCGGAAGAAGCGCGACACCTCGGCGCGGCACGAGGCGGTGTGCGCCTCGTCGCGGCTGGGTCGTGTATCAAGGGTGTCGCCGTTGAGCACGAGCTGATCGGTCCCTTGCAGGAGCGGCCGCAATTGCCCGAGGTGGCGCACCCGGCTCGCATGCTCGCCGAAGTGGAGGTCGGACAGGATGCGGATTACGGAGGCGGGCACGGGGATGCGGTCGAATCAGACGCGGCGCGCGTCACGTGTCGAACGTGGAAGGCGCGGGCTTGTGCCGTGGACTCGCACCGGGCAGGGATGGGGGATGTCCCGGTTCGTTCTCCTCTGGTTCGCCTTGGCCTTGGGCTCCGGCCTGCGGGCGGATCGCGCGGCGGAAATCGCGGAGATCCACGCCGCGGTCATGGGGGGAAGGGATCGGATAGAGGCGCTGCGTTCGTTCCGGGCGGAGGGGCAGGTGACCACTGCCGCTGGATTCGTGCGTTTCACCCTGGTCGCGGCGCGTCCCAACCGCGTGAGGCTCGAGACCGAGCGGGGAGGGCGCACCCTGGTGCAGGCATGGGATGGCAACGCCGCGCCTTGGGAGCTAGACTCGGGCGCGCAGCCTCCCCGCTACCGAGAGATCGCCCCTGGCGCGGCGCGCACGTTCATGGCGGACGCCGAGTTCGACGATCCCCTCGTGGCGGGGCCTTCCCGGGGCTACGCCCTCGATTTCGCGGGCGAATTCGAGGCGGACGGACGGCGGACGCTGCGGATCCTCGTCACGCGCCGCATGGTCGAGACCTTCACGTTGCTGGTGGACGAGGAGACCACACTCATCTTGATGCGCGTAGAGCAGCGGGAGAGTGCCGGGGGTCGGGGCGTGCGGGTCACGACGAACTATGCCGACTACCGCCCCGTCGAGGGTGTACTGCTTCCGCACATGATCACTCTGTCGATCGACGGGAAGGCTACCCAGCAGACGAAGATCCTGAAGGTGGAGGCTAATCCCGGGATCGACGATGCGGTCTTCGTGCGTCCGGCCCAACCTCCAGCCGGGCAGAAGGCGCCGGTAGAGGCCGTGCCCACGTTCCCGGAGCAGCGCTAGTTTGGGGTTGCGCCTCCCGGCGGGCGGCCTTTGCTCCGCTGTTTCATCCAATCCACATCATGCAAGAGCAAGTCACGCTGGAGTGCACCGAAGCGAAGAAGGAAGGGAAACCCGTTTCCCGTTACCTCACTTTCCGTAACAAGAAGACGGTCACGGAGCGCATCGAGAAGAAGAAGTACAACCCGTACTTGAAGCGCCATACGCTCCACAAGGAGATCAAGTAACAAGCCCTTCGTTTCAGGGCGATTACGATGGAGCCGGGGATTCCCCGGCTCTTTTTTTGTGCGCGTGGGGCGCCTGGCCCCGACTCAGGTAGGAGACCCCGCGCCGGAACCGTCGGCCGTCGTGAAGGGAGAGGCGGATTGCACGGCACCGGCCGGGCTCTGTTGTCTACGGGCCGCTCTCCATCCCTCGCGGTGCTTGCGGATCCAATCGAGTAATGCGCGCTCGAACCCTATGTCGTAACCCAGTCGTTCCGATTCGAGCCACTTGTGCCGGAGTATTTCCTCCCGTTCCGCCAAGAACTCCTGGTAGAGCGTCGATTGCTTCACGAACTCGCGGGACGTCGGCGGCTCTGGAGCGCGTTGAGACATGCGTCGTCCGAAGCAAGGCGTGCGGGGCGATGACTGTCAATTCCCCGCGGAGGAACCGTCGTTCCCCGGTTTGACCACCGCGGCCCGTCGACGGCAGCTGGCTTAGCCCGCAGGGCAGTCGCTCCGGGGGTTCGCGGCTCAACGCGATTCCTCGCGTGTGATTGCGGTAACCCGGCCGGCGCTGAACTCTACGCGGAAACGGTCGCGCACGGTTCGCGACGGGTAATCTAGGTAGTACGGGTACGAGGCGCCCCAGCCCCACCAGTTTCGTCCGCTGTGATAGTGGCCTGTAAACAGGATCCTCCCCTCGATCTCGTAGCTCAGGAAGTGCCAGACGGTGGTTTGGCCGCGTTCGTCGGTGCGCGTCGTGACGCGGTCGGGCTCTCCGAGCGCCAGGCGCACGGCCTCGAACTCGAAGCCGAGCGCGACCTGCCCGGCCTGCACGAGAACCTGCTGGTCGCGGCTGAGCCGGGCGAAGGCCTCCGGATTGGCCTTGATGCGGGAAGCGGGGGTCGAACACGCAGCGGTCAGCAGGAGCGCGGCGCCGCCGAGGAGACTGAGGATGGAGCGGATATTTTTCATGGTCGTGGCTGGGCGCGTGAAACTTCGCCCATCCCTTCCGTTCTGCGCGGCGCATCTTGCGGGAAGGGATGCGCGGTTTGCGGCCCGCCTCGGCTTGGACTCGCGGCTCGACATCACGGGCGACCGGCGCGGGAGTCGAACGATGGACCCGACGCCCATGCTGCTCGCCCGCTTGCGCGGCGGCCTGATCGTGTCCTGCCAGCCTGAGTCTGAGGACCGCAGGTCTGACCCGATGAACTCGCCGGCAATCATGGCGGCCCTCGCGGCCGCTGCGGTGCGGGGCGGTGCGGTGGCCGTGAGGGTGGATTCGCCTGCCGACATCGCGGCCGTGCGCGCGGTGGTCGCCGTGCCGGTGATCGGCATCCTGAAGCGTGACGTGCCCGGTTTCGCCGTGCGGATCACGCCCACCTTGGAGGACGCCCAGCGGGTCGCGGCGGCCGGGGCGGATGCGATCGCTCTGGATGCCACCGGGCGCCCGCGTCCGGGGGGCCGGAGCGCGGCGGAACTTATTCAGGCGGTGAAGGCGGCCACACGGCTGCCGGTCTTCGCGGACGTCGCCACGCGGGAGGAGGGGCTGGCGGCGGCGGAGGCGGGTGCCGACGCGGTGTTGCCGACGCTGGCAGGGCCGGCGGCCGATTCGGGTGACGGTCCCAATTTCGGATTATTGGAGGAACTCATCCGGACTACGCGGGTTCCGGTGATCGCGGAGGGTCGGATCGCGACGCCGGCGCAAGCCGCCCGGGCCCTCGGGCTCGGGGCTTGGGCCGTGTGCGTGGGAACGGCGATCACGCGCCCGCGCGCCATCACCGCGGGCTTCGTGGCAGCGCTCCGGGGGAACTGAAATTCCTCCTTAGGAGGGATTTTCCGCCCCGTCGCCAACCACCGCGGTGCCGTTTGGTTTCAGCCAACGACCCAGGACCTCCATGACGCGGCGTGGTTCGAGGGGCTTGCCGAGGAAGTCGTTCATGCCCGCCTCCTCGCACATCCGTCGGTCCTCCACCGTCACATTGGCGGTCATGGCCACGATGATCACCGAGGGGAGATTCAGGTTGCGGCGGATCTGGCGCGATGCCTCCAGGCCGTCCATGACGGGCATCTGCACGTCCATCAGCACGAGTTCGATCCCGGGGTTGGTTCCGAGGCGACTGATGGCCTCCGCGCCGTTCTCCGCGAGCAGTACCTCGGCGCCCGTGCGTTCGAGCAGCTCCCGCATGATCTGCTGGTTGAAGTCGTTGTCCTCCGCGACGAGGATCCGGCGCCCGGAGAAGTTCGGCGGGGCCGCGCGCACCCCGTCGACCTGGGCCGGCGCCGGCTGGGAGTCGCGCCGAACGATCACATGGAAGCTGAACGTGCTGCCTTGGTTCTGCCGGCTCTCGACGGTGATGTCGCCGCCCATCGCCTGCGTGAGGCGGCGGCTGATCACGAGGCCGAGTCCCGTGCCTCCGTAGAGACGGGTCGTCGACGCGTCGGCCTGGCTGAACGACTGGAAGAGCCGCTCGCGCTGGGCGTCGGATAGGCCGATGCCAGTGTCGGCCACGCGGAACCCCAGCTCGACGCGACCATCCCCCAGGTCGCGCGCCGAGACGCTCACGCGGATACTGCCGCGGGGAGTGAATTTGACCGCGTTGCCCGTGAGGTTGAGCAGGACCTGCTGGATCCGCAGGGCGTCGCCGACCAGCGGAATGTCGGCCTCGGTGACGCCCGTGACCTCGAAGCGCAGGGCCTTGCGGCGCGCGGCGTCGCCGACGATCGCGTCCAGTTGCGCCACAATTTCACCGATGCGGAAGGGCACCGCCTCGATCTCAAGCGCGCCGGCCTCGATCTTGGAGAAGTCGAGGATGTCGTTCACGATCCCGGTCAGGGTCTGGGCGGCGAGGCCGATCTTCGACACGTATTCGCGCTGCTTGGGTTGCAGCTCCGTCTGCTGGCAGAGGTGAGAGAGACCGCGGATGGCGTTGAGAGGTGTGCGGATCTCGTGGCTCATGTTGGCCACGAACGCGCCTTTGGCCCGGTCGGCCGACTGGGCCGCGTCACGGGCCTCGACCAACCGGCGGTTGGCTTCCGCATTTTCGCGCTGGGCCGCGGAGAGGGAGTCCCGCAGTTCCACGAGCGCGGCGTTGAGCTGGGAGAGCTCAGTGGCGGAGGGTGGGGGCGGCGGGGCGACGGAGTAGTCGTGGCTACGCAGGGAGGAGGCGAACTGGGTCAGTTGCTTGATGGGCTGGGAGAGGGCACGGGCGAGGAGGGTGACCGCGACCAGGGACAGCACCAGGATGACGGCGAGTGCTCGATAGACGGGGAGGTTGAGCGCCTGGATATCCGCCGCGAGCTGGGCTTCGGATGCGGCGAGCACAACGGAGCCGGCCATCGCATCGCTGCGGAAGGGGGCGGCGGTGTAGAGGAGTCCCGGATCGTTCCGTGAGAGGATGCGAGCGGGCGGGGTGTCCGGTGGATTGGCGGCGAACACCGTCTCGGTTCCCGCGGCATCCCGCTGGATGATCGCCACGAAGGCGAAGCTGTTGGCGGCCGTCGTGATCTCGATCGACTTGGCTAGGGCTGCGTACGCCTCGCGGTCGATCGCGAGTTCCACGCTGAGCGCGGTGGCCTTGGCGAGTTCGGCAAATTTCTGCCGCGTGGTGCGACGGAAAAGTTCCTCCTGCACCCGGGGGTAATAGAGTCCGAGCGCGACGATCGAGAGGGTGAGAGCTGCCGCGAAAGGCAGCCAGATGCGGAACGAGATTCCCCGAAAGATCGGGCCCAGCTTCATCGGCGCGCCGGGATGACCAAGTCGGCCGGTATTCCGGGAGTGCCGGCAGGAACCATCGCGATCGCTCCGGGCGTTGTGCGCACGTACGCGACCATTTCGCCGGCGGTGTTCAGAAAGACCGGAGGACGGGCGCGCCCCTGGAAGACGAGCGCGAGCCAATAGCGCTGCATTGCCGTCCGCGAGAGGTCGAGCACGCCGCGAGCGAACGCCTCGGAGAAATCGGCGCGGGCGGAAGGCAACACCACCTTGGCGCTTTCCCCGGTGGGCCAGAGTGTCTGGCCGCCGCGGAAGATGTCCCGCGCCCTTTCGCGATCGCAGGTCTGCAGGCCGGTCGCGTTGCCGATCACGACGAAGCCGGTCTCGCCGGCCGTCGCGGACGGGGGGCCGGCCTCCGCCACTCCGGGACACGAGGTGCCCGAGAGCGCGAGCAGGATGGCCAGCAGGAAATAGCGCGGGTTCATGCCGGTCAGAACCCGTAGGCGAGCTGGAGCCTGACCGCCGGGATGCGGTCCACGTGCCAGTGGTGCACGGCGCCGTTCATGATCATCGCGTGATGCTCGGTGACGTGCTCGAGCTGCGCCTTGAGGTTGATCAGGTGGTTGAACTCGTAGCGCACGCCGAGGGCGGCCTTCTGGCGTTTGAGGGGATAGGTGTGGAGGTCGTTGTCGGCCGTGCGGAAGTACTCCGCGAGTCCGTAGGCGACCCAGTGCTCGTCGATGCGGAAGCCGGCGTAGGTGAAGTTCGAATAGTTGTGCGCCGTGCCCTTCAGGTCCGTGTCGGATGCGTTGTAGCTGAATTCATTCAGGAACTCCCGACGCGGTCCGAACCAGGCGAAGGAGGCGCAGACGAGGTGGAAGTTCAGGGGGCCCTTGTAGGCGGTCGCCCGGCTGAAGCCGGGGGCGATGACGTGTCCGCTGTGGGCGCCGGGAGTGTTGGTCTCTAGCCGGTCGTAAAAATAGGACGCGCCGACGCGGAGACCATCGACCGGACGGGCGTGGAACGCGATCATCGTGGCGGGCGAGTGGCCTTCCTGGAGGGCGTCCGACGAGTCGATGCCGTTGCCCAGCATGAAATCGTAGCCCCAGCGGGCCTTGCCGAGATTCTGACCCTGCAGCTGGATCCCGAGCGTGTGCAGGGGGACGAGGTAGGAGAACGAGGTGGGCCGGTCGATCACCGGATAAAAGAGACGGCCGTGATGGTAGGAGTCGTTCCAGTAGTTGACGGGCGAGTGCACCTTGCCGGCGATGACGGCGTGGTTGTTCGCGTAGTTGAACTTCACCAACGCCCGCTCGATGCTCGAAGTGTAGTTGGATCCCGCGGTGTTGAAGCGCACCACGAACTCACCGAGGAAGGAGATTCTTTCGTTCAGCCCGGAGTTTACGAAAAGGCTGTGCTCGCCGAGCGCGAAGGAGGTGTCGGTCTCCTCGGCCGGTCGGCTGGCGAAAGCCTCGACGTGACCGAACGCGTTGACCTGAATGGTGCTCGCGTTGGCCGCAGCCAGCGATTGAGCCGTGGCGCACAGCGCCAGCAGGCAAACCGGAATCATCTTCCGGCGGTGGGTGGGTCGTGGCATGGGTGTGGGTCAGGGGATGAAGCTAACGCGCCTGTCAGCAGCGCGGATCCATCCCCCTGAGGAAGGGCACAGGGGCCCCAGCCTACCGTCAAGCGCAAGCCGGCGGCGAAAATTGTCCGCATCCACCGTTTGATACGCTGGACCCTTTAGGGCGCCGTGTTTCCGCTCTCCCGGCCTTTCCGCCGCGATCGTTGGTCGGGCCGGGTAGGAAGGCGACTGCTGCGACGCGGACGCATTCGGAGCGAGACGTATGACGGAGTTGAGCGTGGCAACGGCACGGGCTGGATCATCGACATCCACGAATTGAAGCGCAAAGACACGAATCCGATCGGCCTCCCCATGCATACGAGGCGACCTGCCTCATAGCTGCGATCAGCGGATTTAACTTGGCGGACGTCGATCGTTCCCCCGTCCGCGTCATCCTCGGAAACTGTATTGAAACGAGGCGGGGGTATGCCCGTTGGCCTTGCCGCGGAGGTTTCGCGTGCGACGGCGAGGGGGAAATTGGCGCACCCGTAGGGAGTCGAACCCCAAACCTTCTGATCCGTAGTCAGATGCTCTATCCAATTGAGCTACGGGTGCGTGAGGGACGGCGAAGAAGCAGCGATTGCGCGGCGAGCGCAAGCGAGAATTTGGAATCCGGAGCGCGATCGCCTGCCTCGGGGTGGCGGCGCGGTGTGGCTGGGGGTAGCTCCGGCCGAGAATGCGTTTGACGGTGGTTTCGGCCGACGTGACGGTGACCCGATGTCTGAACCCATCGAATACGATCTGGTCGTCATTGGGGGTGGTCCCGCGGGTTACGCGGGTGCGATCCGCGCCGGGCAACTGGGCAAAAAGGTTGCCTGCATCGAATTGGAGCGTGCGGGCGGCACGTGCCTCAACTGGGGCTGCATCCCGACGAAGGCGTTGCTGAAGAGCGCGGAGCTTTACCGGTCATTCCAGAAGGCGGAGGCCTTCGGTCTGGAAGCGAAGGGTCTCGGTTTCGACTTCGGCAAGGTGATGGCACGCTCGCGCACGGTGGCGGGCCAGATGGCCAAGGGCGTTGAGTTCCTGTTCCGGAAGAACAAGGTCGATTACATCGTGGGCCGGGCGCAGGTGACCGTCCCCGGCATGGTGGAGATCACCGAGGGTGAGCGGAAGGGTCAGTTCCTGCGCGCCCGCAACGTCCTCCTCGCCACGGGGTGCAAGCCGCGCCGGTTGCCCGACGTGCCGGTCGACGGAGTGCGGGTGATGACCTCGCGCGAGGCGCTTGAACCCCGCGCCGCGGCCCCACGATCGATCGTGATCATGGGCGCGGGTGCGATCGGGGTGGAGTTCGCCTATTTCTTCAACGCCTTCGGGAGCAAGGTGACTCTGGTCGAGATGCTGCCGCAGATCGTGCCCGTCGAGGACGAGGAGGTCGCGAAGTCGCTCCAGCGTTCGTTCGAGAAGTCGGGCATCGCGGTTCACACCGCGACCAAGGTTGAGAATATCCGCGTCGGTCGCTCCAAGGTGGAGCTCAGCCTGGTGAAGGCGGGCGAGCCCAACTCGACCGAGGTGGAGGCCGAGTGCCTGCTGCTGGCCATCGGCGTGACGCCCAACCTCGAGGGTGCGCTCTCCCCGAAGGTGCGGCTCGAACTCGACCGCGGTTACGTGAAGGTCGACGACAATTACCAGTCGAGCGTGAAGGGCATCTATGCCGCCGGCGACATCATCGGCCCGCCGTGGCTCGCCCACGTTGCGACGTTCGAGGCCGTCAACGCGGTCAACGCCATCTTCGGCCATCACCATGCGGGTCGCGTGAAGATCTTCCCCGGTTGCACCTACTGCCAGCCGCAGATCGCGAGCACCGGCCTCACCGAGAAGGCGTGCCGGGACAAGGGACTCAAAGTCAAGGTGGGCAAGTTTCCGTTCACCGCGTCGGGCAAGGCCGTGGCGGCGGGTGACTCGGAGGGCTTCGTCAAGGTCATCACCGATTCCTCCTCCGGAGAAATCCTCGGCGTGCACATCCTCGGCAACGAGGCGCCCGAGCTCATCGCCGAATACGTCCTCGCGATGAACATGGAAGGCACCGCCGAGGAGGTGCATCGCGCCATCCACGCGCACCCCACGCTCAGCGAGGCGCTGATGGAGGCCGCGGCCGCCACGGCCGGCGAGGCGATCCACATCTGACCGCCCCGCGGCGGCCGCTTATTTCCGCTTTCGCCGGAACGGCGCGCTGCTCCCGCCCGCCGCAGGCAGGGCGCCCTCCGCCGCCATCTCCTTGATCAGCGTCGTGAGGAAGGGGATGAGCTGCTTCTTGCGGCTCACCACCCCGGGCAGGTCGAAGATCTCGTCCTGCTCGACGTGCGGGTAGCTGATCCGGTTGATGTAGGCGGCGTCGCCCTTCACGAGCAGCAGCGAATTCTGGGTGTTGATGTCGGTGACGAGCAGGCAGGCGAAGGCGAGCTTCTCGGACTCCCGCAGCTCCTCCACCGCGCGCGCGATCGGCCGCGCCTGCGCCTGGAAGTTACCGAAGCCCAGTTCCTCCACCTGCGAGACCGCGAAGCGCACGCCTTCCTCGTCGTAGACCTTGAAGTCGGAACGCACGATCCGCTCCGGCGGATTGGCGAGGATCACGGATCCGGAATTGAAGATTTCCTCCGCCAGGCTCTTGGAATCCACGCCGGAGATCTCCGACAGCCAGGCGAGCATCAGGGCGTCCTTCCCCGTCGTGGTAGGGCCGTTGAGGTGCAACGTGTCGGAGATCAGCCCCGACATCAGGATGCCGGCGATATCGGGCCTCGGCTGCAGGTTTTCGCGGCGGAAGAGGTCCGCCACGATGGTGCAGGTGGAGCCGACGGGCTCGTTGATGAACAGGATCGGCTGGGAGGTGTGGAGGGCGCCGAGACGGTGGTGGTCGATGATCTCGGCGATCGTCACCTCGTCGGCTCCCGGCACCGCCTGGGTGAGCTCGTTATGGTCGACCAGGACGAGGCGGGTTTGGACGGGCTTGAAGATGTCGCTCTTGCTCAGGATCCCGCTGAGCGCGCCCTCGTCGTTCGTGACCAGCAGGGCGTGGGTGGAGACGGTGAAGCGCTTCCGTACCTCGGTGATGCGGGCGTCGGCGTCGACCGTGGCAAATTCGCGTTCGATGACGCGTTCGAGGTTCGAGGCCGTGCGGACGACCCAGGCGGTCGTGGCGGAGTCGTAGGGGCTGATGATGATGCTGACCTCGCGGGCGGCCGCCTCGGCCGCGATTTCCGGCGCGACCTCGAGACCGCTCGTGATGACGAGGGCGCGGATGCCCAGCTCGATCGCGCGGCGCTGGATGTCGCGGCGGTCGCCCACGATAATGATCGACTGCGCGGCGGGAATGTTCTCGCGGACTGAGACGCTCCAGAACGACCGGATGTCCATCGTGCCCAGGCGCACGAACAGGTCCTCCACGCGGTCTTCGTGGAAGAGGGCGAGCGGCCGGGCCTTGAGCGCGCGGGAGATCGCGGCGAGGGACGTGTGGACCTGCCGCATCAGGCGGGGTTCGGAGACGCGAGGAATGAAGACTCCTCCGAGGTGGGCGAGGGACACGGTGCCCACGGGCTTACGCCTCCGGGTCGTGACGGGGAGGAGCCGCACGGCATGGCGATCGATGAGCTCGAGGGCCTCGGCGCAAGTGGCGTCCTCCTGCACGGAGATGACGTCCCTCGTCATGAGGTCGTGCACGCGCGGAGAGACGTCGCTGAGGTAGTGGGGCAGGGGCTGCCGGAAGCGGGAAAGGATGGTGTCGATGCGGGCGTTGGAGTTGCCGCAGCGGGCCGCGATGTAGCCCTTCTCTCCGCGGGCTTCCTTGAACGCAGCGTAGCCGATGGCCGAGCAGATGGCGTCGGCGTCAGGGTTGCGGTGCCCGACCACGTAGGTCGGGGTCGGCTGGGCGGAAGAGTTGCCCCGGGGGGAGGCTTCCGGGCGGTCAGGTGTCATGAAAAAGGGTCGGAACGTTGGGTCGTTTTGTCCGCGGGGAAAGCGGGAAAACAAAAAACCCGGCCGCGACGGGCCGGGTTGGTGAGGAGGAGGAGTCGGGCAGCTCAGGGCCCGCGCTGGGCGAGGGTGCCGTTGGCGCTGCCGATCATCCCGCCGGCGCCGGAGCTCGGGGGAAGCCCGTAGATGCGGCCGCTCAGGTTGGTGTTGGCGGTGTTGAACGGGATGGCCTGGAGGATGTTGGTGGGCCGGGTCGTGCTCGTGCTGTTGGGATTGTTGGAATAGAAGGGGGAGTTGGAGCTCACGTTAGGGTAGAAGGAGACGGCGCCGCCAAGGAAGGCGATGTAGCCGCCGGTGTCCTTGTACACGCCCGAGGTCGCGCTCCAGAGGCCGTTGGTCTGCAGGCCGCGGGTGTAAACGACCGGCGTCGTGGGTGTGTCGCCCATCTTCACGCCGCCGACGAACTCCCACGACATGGAGCGCCCGGTCGTGAACGAGGTGTGGAGCGTGTTCCGTTGCGCGGAGGGATTGATGATGAACTGCGGGTAGGTGCCGTTGAAGGCGGGGTCGTTCTTCGCGAAGTAGAAGGTCGGGTCGGACAGGATGTTGTTCTTCGCGAGGATGCCGGCCCAGAGGAAGGCGCGCTGCGGCGCGTTCAGTACGGTCGTGGCGATGTTCTGCGGGTCGGGCAGGCGGTCCTGGTTGTCGCCGGCGTAGATCTGGGCGGCCTTGAGCACCTCGCGCAGATTGTTCGCGTCGACCGCGCGTTGGGCCTTCTCGCGCACGGTGCCGACCGTGGGGATCACGATCGCGGCGAGGATGCCGATGATCGCGATGACGGTGAGCAACTCGATGAGGGTGAAGGCGCGGACCGCGCGGGGGCGGCCGGAGGAGTGGAACACTTTGCTCATGATGATGGGATAGGGTGAAAGGGGAGACGCGGGCGGAGCGCGAGGGTTTCGGCGAAAAAAAAGTGGCACAAGCACGAAAGTGCCCGCGGCTTCCGCCCGGAGGGTGGCGAGGGGGCGATGGACCTCCGGTCTGAGGGGTCGGGAGGGCGGTGACCCGCGCCAAAAAAGAGGGCCGGCGCGCGCGAAGGCGGGCCGGCCCGGAGAGGAAGAAGAACGGATTACTTCTGGACGCCGAAGACCTCTACTTCGCAGTAGTGGTTCAGCTCGTCCGAAGTGTTGCCGTTGCTGTACAGGCGGACGTAGCGGCCGGAGGCGTTCTTGGCGTCGACGACGCGGCCGTTGTTGGTCTCGACGTACGACTTGTCGGCGCCCTTACCGAGCTTGGACGAATTGTCGTCGTCGGTGTTGAAGATCGTGGTGACGCCCTTCTTGAACTCGGCGTCGTCGGAGATCTGGATGATCACGTCGTGGTAGACGCGGGCCTGGGAGTGGAAGTGCCACACAGCGACGGCGGCGATCTTCGCGGAGGAACCGAGGTCGACCTGCACCCATTGGGTGTTGGGCCCGAGCTCCACGTAGGCGCCGTCGATGCCGGTCTTGTCGCCGTCGGTGATGAACGAGAGCTCTCCGATGACGGGCAGCGAATCGCTGCTGGTGACCTTCTTGCCCTTGGAGATGAGCTTCACGTCGGGCGCCACCATGATGTCGGGCCGCTTGGTGTTGGCCGGCTCGAGGTTGGCGAGGGAGATCGGGCGCGGGGTGCCGGCGAAGAGCGGCTTCGGCACCTCGACCTTGAGGGGTGCGTTGGCGGCGGCGAGGTGCGCGGTGAGCGCGAGCGCCGAGGCGATGAGGGGAAGGATGCGTTTTTGCATAGGAGGGGGATTGCGGTTGGAGACGCCCGGGCGGGGCGTCGGGAAACAGCGATTTCGAAGGTTTGAAGGCGGCGGGCTCCGACGAAGGGCGGCGGAGCCCACGGGGTCAGGCGATGAAGTCCTCGGGCTTGAAGGTCAGCGCCTTGCGGGCGGCGATGGCCTCGTTGACCTTGAGGACGGTGACGGCGGAGGCGAACGCCTCGTCGGCCGGGCAGCTGAGCGGAGTGCCCTTGCGGATCGCGTCGAAGAAGTTCTCGAGGTGCGGCTGGTGGATCGCCTTGTCGAGGGTGACGGGGATATCCCAGGCGGACAGCGCGGCCGTCTCGCGGACGTCGACCGTGGCGCCGCGGGACGGGCCGCCGAGCTTCTTCACGCCGGGCTTCTCCCAGGGCTTGACGGGGGCGGGCGCGCCCTCGCCGGAGTCGGGCTTGGAGATCAGGCCCTGGGCGACGAGCGGATCCCATTCGGGGGCGCGCGCCTCGCGGTAGATCTTCGTGTACTTCGGGTTCTCGGACATCTTGAGGGCACCCTCATCGCCCATGAAGTACTCGTGGTAGCCGCCGCCGGCGCTCGTGGTCGTGAGCACCTGGTACTGGGCGCGCACGACGCCGTCCTTGGTCTCGTACTCGAAGATGATGAACGCGTTGTCGTACCACTCGTGCTTGGTGTAGTAGTCGACGCCGCCGGAGGCCATGCAGAGGCGCGGATTCGTGCCGAGCATCCAATTGTAGATGTCGATCTGGTGGGCGCCTAGGTCGGAGACCGGGCCGCCGGCGTATTTCTTGAACCAGCGCCAGTTCCGGAACTCGTGCATGTTGGCGTAGCCGTACTTGTTCAGCTTCGCCTCGGGGATGGCCTGGCCGTTGGGATAGCCGAAGTCGTCGGTGACGGATCGGTTCCACTGGCCGGTGATGTTGGTGAGGCGGCCGAGCAGGCGCTGACCGCGGAGCAGCTTGTCGCGGGCGTGCTGGTAGCGCGGGTTGCTGCGGCGCTGGTGGCCGACCTGGAGGAGCTTCTTGGCCTCACGGGCGGCGAGCACCATGGAGCGGGCGCCCTCCACCGTGTTGGACATCAGCTTCTCGCAGTAGACGTGCTTGCCGAGCTTGAGCGCGTGGTTGGTGTGCTCGGCGTGCATGAAGTCCGGCGTCGCGATCAGCACGGCGTCGATGTCCTTCACGGTCGCGAGCATCTCCTTGTAATCCTCGAACGGCTGGGCGGCGTGGTTGAATTTCTTCAGGAGCCGCTCGGTGCGTGTGAGGTTGTACGGCCAGATGTCGCAGACGGCCTGGAAGCGCACGCCCGGGATGTTCAGGGCGGCGTTGGAGAGGATGCGGCCTTCCTCGCCGCAGCCGATGAGGGCCACGTTGAGGGTATCGGCGCCCTTGGCGGCGCCGACGTCGGCCGCGCGGGACACGTAGGGAGCGGCGGCGACGACGGCCCCGAGCTTGGCACCGGTGCTGAGGAAGTCGCGGCGGGAGAGGGCGGGTGTATCAGCCATGGTGAGTGGAGTGTGTTTCGCAGCTCAGTTAGCCGAGTCGCGCACGAGCGCAAATCGGTTGTTGCGAACGAGCGTGAGGGCCGTGGCGATCATCAGCACGTGCATGCCGAGCCAAGCGGTGCCTTCGCCTTCCTGGACGGCCATGAGGCCGAAGGAGAGGCCGCAGTAGAGCAGGCCGGTGAAGAGCAGCGTGGCGCGGGTCTTGATGCCGAGGAGCAGGCAGGTTCCGAAGACGAGGAGCAGGTAGCCCAGCGAGAAGGCGAAGGTCTTGGTCATCCACAGCGGCATGAAGGAAGCTCCGGTGATGCCCTGCGCCATCCGCGCCATGTTCTTGTAGTAGTTGGCGAAAGAGTAGCTGCCGCCGCTCTCGAACTTCTCGAGTCCGGCGAGGACCGTCCTCAGTCCGAGCCAGAGGCGGAGGATCAGGAACGCCCAAGTGTATTCGGGGCGGGAGTTGGAGTGCGAGTTCGAGGCGTATTTGTCGCTCATGGGGAAAGGATTTAGTGCGCTGGGATGACGGCGGAGACGAGGTTGGGGATACGTAGGTCGTTGGGGGAGTTGCGGGTTGGCGGGCCGCAAAGTCGGGCCGCAGCAAGTTCCTACGGAGGTTCTCCGGCGCCGGTCGAGCCTTACCTTGAAGTTTTCCGTGGTTCGTCACTTCACGCCGAGCACCCATGGGAAAGCCGGTGAACCCGCCCGGGGTGCGATGATCTGCAACCCGGCGCTCAGGCCCGAGGCCAGGGTGACGGGCGACGTGAGCACGGGAATCCCGCCGAGGCTCGCGGGCGCGGTGATGCGGATCAGGCGATTGCGCATCTCCAGGGTGCAGCCGGCCTTGGTTGGTGCCGGAGCGGGACACCCCGGCATCGCGAGGAAGTCGTGCTCGCGGAAGTAGCTCGCCCACGTTTCCCGCACCGTTGCGAGCACCCGCCTAGCCGTCGCCAGCTGCTGAGACGTGATTTCCCGATGGCGCTGCAGGCGCTGCCACACGAGCGGGTCGTAGCGCGCGCGGTTGGCCTCCGCCCAGGTTCGGTGCACTTCCCACGCTTCGCAGGCGACGATCGTGTGGTAGGCGTCCAAGGCCGGCGCGAACGCGACGCCCAGCGCCTCGGCCAACTCCCGCGGCGCCGGTTCGGCAAACGCGAGCGCGGCCGTGCGGCACGCCGCCGCCACGTCGGGATCCACGTCCGGTAGATCAAGGTAGAGTCCGCGCAGAGCTCGTTCCCGGCGCTCGTCGCCGGGCACGAGGGCCGCAAGGGTTGCCCGCATGTCCGCCGCGTCGCGGGTGAACCAGCCGGCGGTGTCGAAGGTCGGCGCGAGGGGAAAGGCGTCCGCGATCCATGGGTGGCCCGGCGTCATCCGGAAGCCGTGCAGCCCGCAGAACGCCGCGGGCACGCGTACGGAGCCGCCGGTATCGGAGGCGAGCGCGAAGGGCACGATGCCCGCCGCGACCGCCGCCGCCGATCCGCTGCTGGATCCGCCCGTGGTGCGGCCGGGGTGCCCCGGCACTTCGCAGTCGCCGTGGTGCGGGTTTTCGCCCGTGATGCCGTACGCGAACTCGTGGAGTTGCGTCTTGCCGGTGAAGACCGCTCCGGCGGCACGCAGTGCGCGCGCGAACGCGCCGTCGACCCCGCCCGCCGGCCGCACCTCGGGCAGGAAGGTGGATCCGGCAAATGTCGGCGTGCCCTTGAAGTCGAACAGGTCCTTCGCGAGGAACGGCACGCCGGCGAGGGGGCCCGCGCCGCGGGCGGCCTCGAAGGCGGCGGCCAACTCCGCCTCGGGAAGGAGGAGCGCGATCGCGGCGCGGCGCTGCGGCGGCGTGAGCAGGCTGTCGGCGCGGCGGTGCACCTCGCGGGCCGCGGCGGCGGGGGAAAGCGACTGCCACTCGGCAAACGTCATGCGTCGAGGCTCGGGCCCGCGTGGTCGCGAGGCAAGTGGGCAGAGCGCCGGGTGGTTTCCCGTTGCGCGCCGGCGGCGGGAGCCGCATCCCAGCGACTCCCTTCCTCCATGAATCCTGAAGCCCGCCTCGCCGAACTCGGTCTCACGCTGCCCCAGCCGCCCGCCGCCGCGGGCAGCTACGTCCCCACCGTCCGCACCGGCAACCTGCTTTACTGCGCCGGCACGATCGCCGTGCTCAACGGCGTGCAGACGCACGTCGGCCAGGTCGGCCGCGAACAGACGGTGGAGACCGCCCGCCAGGCGGCGGAGGTCTGCGTGCTCAACACCCTCGCCAACATCCGCGCGGCCGTGGGCTCGCTCGATCGCGTGACGCGCATCGTGTTCGTGAGCGGCTACGTCAACGCGGTCGACGGCTTCACCGAGAGCCCCGCGGTGCTCAACGGCGCGAGCGATCTCCTGGTCAAGGTCTTCGGCGACGCCGGCCGCCACGCGCGGGCCGCCGTTGCGGTTAACGGCCTGCCGCGCGGCACCACCGTCGAGGTGCAGGTCGTCGCCGAGGTGCGCGACTGAGGGTGGGTGTGCCTTACGAACGGTTTGACTCGTAAGGCAGAGGGTGGAGAGTGTCTTCATGCCAACGCTGACGCTCACCTCCAAGCGGCAGGCCACCTTTCCACGGGAGACCTGTCGCGAACTTGGATTGCAACCGGGTGATACGGTTGAACTCGAGGCCCGTGAGGTGGAAGGCGGTCGCGAATGGATCCTGCGGCCGCAGCCGGCGCGATCCCGACGCTGGTTGGGCAGCCTCGGCCGTTTCGGGGTTGGAGTGAGGGATCACTCCCTCGCCGCCGTTCGCAGTAGCATCGCGTCCGGTCGGAAACGTGCGGCGGGATGAAGAGCGTCGGGCTCGACACCTCCGTGGTGCTTCGGCTGCTGCTGGCCGTGCCCGCTGATCAGGCGGCGCGCGCCGAGGCTTTCCTCGACGAGGTTGCGAGGTCAGGCGCGCGGGCGGTGGTGTCCGACCTCGTCGTGGCCGAAACCTACTTCGCCCTGCAGCATCACTATGGTGTTCCAAAGGCGGAGGCTCAGGCCGCCTTGCGGCAGATGTTTGCGGCAGGAGAGATCGAGTCGAGCGGGGCCGCGGGTGAGGTTCTGGCGCTGCCGGGGCTGGCGAGGGCGAAGCCCGGGCTGGTCGACCATTTGATCCACGGCGCCTACACGTCGCGGGAAGGCGCCATGGCCACCTTCGAGAAGGCGGCGGGGAAGCTAAGGTCGGTCCGCGTGCTGTAGCGGCCCGAGGACCGTCCGTCTACAGTCGCTTGACCATCACCTTCGCGTTGCGGCCGCTTTCCTCGTAGGAGCGCAGCCGCGCCTCGGGCAGGATCTCCTTCGAGGTCTCCTCGAAGCCGCAGACGTTGGTGAAGAAGCCGAAGTTCTGCGTGGAGAGCGCGAGCAGTGTGTCGGCACCTCTTTCCTTCGCCACCACGCCGGCGTACTCCACCATCTTCCGGCCGATGCCGCGGTTGTTGTAGAACGGCATGACGTAGAGCGAGCCGACCTCGGCCATCAGCGGGCGGTCGGGGTAGAAGTACAGCGTCACGCAGGCGATGATGTTCTCGTCGATCTCAAACACGAAGAACTGCTCGATGTTCTTCTCGATCGCCTGCTGGGTGCGGTTGACGAGTTCCTCGCGGCGCACGGCGTTGCGCGTGAGGTTGTAGATCATGCGCACATCGCTCTTCCGCGCGCGCCGTATCTGCTGGTAGTCGTTGCCGTAGACGAGCGAGCCCACGCCCTCGTTGGAGAAGACCTCGTTGAGCAGGCCGTCGAAGATGCGTCCGTCGAGGATGTGCACCCGCGGAGTGCCGGTCTCGATGGCCTTGATGGCATGGATCGCCTTGCTGCGCGAATCCTCCGCGAGCCGCTGCGGCTCCTCCTGCATGAGCCGGCTGAGCGCCGCGATCGAGATCTCGCGCCGCACCTCACCGTCGATCTCCAGCCCGGCGGCGGAGGTGAGGTAGACGACCTTCGTCGCGTGCAGCGCCTCGGCCAATTCGGCGGCGAGCAGGTCGGAATTGATCCGCAGCGACTTGCCGTCGGGACCGAAGCCGATCGGCGACACGATCGGCACGATCTGCCGGTCGATGAGCTCGAGGATGAAGTCCTTGTCGATGCGGTCCACCTTGCCGGTGAACTGCTGGTCCACTCCCTTGATGATGCCCGTGGGCAGGGCGCGCACCGCGTTGGTGATGGCGCACTTCAGCTGGTTCTGCGTGAGCCCCTCGAACAGCGCGTGCGAGACCCGCGACGAGGCGCGCACCGCGAGGTCGAGCGTCGCGGCGTCGGTGATGCCCGTGCCGTCGGCGTTGGTGATCGGCACGCCGCGCAGCGCGGAGAGCTCCCGCAGCTGGTGGCTGATCCCGTGCACCAGCACGAGCCGGATGCCGAGCGAGCGTAGCACGGCGATGTCGACGAGCAGGTTGCCGAGGTTGTCGTCCGCTATGACCGGTCCATCGAGGGCGATCACGAAGATCTGACCCTGGAAGCGCGGCACGTATTTCAGGATCCCGCGCAGGTCCGTCGGCTTGATCGTGGTGGCGGTCGCCGGGGCCTGCGGGGTCTGGCCGTTGCCGTTGCTCGTGCTCATCGCGCGCGAGTTGTCGGGCAACGCGCGCGGCGCGTCAATAGTCGCGCCGCCGCGGGCGCGCTGCCGTTCAGCGCACCTCGAGCGTCCAGGCGCGCGAGGAAAGCTCAGCGGCGAGCGTGACGCGGTAGGTGCCGGGGCGCAGTGTTCCCGCCGGCAAGGTGAGCAGCACGGCCGACTGCCGCGAGCGCGTGAGCAGGTCGCCTCCGACACGTTCCAGCATGGGCGTGAGCACGAGCGCATCGCCCTTCAGGTAGAGTTCGGCGCCGCCGAGCTGGTGCCGGTCGTCGGGCAGGGAGCAGTTGAGCTCGATCTGGTAAGGGGTGAGGGTGCTCGTGGCGGCGGCGGCGGTGACCGCCGTGATCTCGGTCGGCAGCCGGGGAGGCTCGACCAGCGTGGAGCGCAGGTCCTCCGGGACGCCGCCCGGCGCCTTGCCGATCACGGCGCCTCCTGCGGCGCCCGTCCGGCCGGCCGGACGTTGCGCGGGGATCGTCACGCGCTGGTAACCGGCGGACAACAGCCGGCTCACGTTGGCGCGGCTCTTCATGTCCTCGTAGGGTTGGAAGGCCGGAGCCTCCTTGCGGTAGCGGAGCGTGAGAAACGTGTACGGCACGACCATCAGCAGGATCGCGACGACGATCCACTTCATCGGCCACGGTTGACGGTTGCCGGCCATGGAGAACTCGTGGACGGAAGGCGGCGCCGCCGGGGCGGCGCGCGATCAGAGACCGGCGAGGATCGCGTTGAACGTCGCGCTGGGGCGCATCGCCGCCGCGGCCTTGGTGTCGTCGGGTTGGTAGTAACCGCCGACGTCGGCCGGCTTGCCCTGCACGGCGATGAGCTCCTGCGCGATCTTCGCCTCGTTGGCGGCGAGGGCCGAGGCGACCGGCGCGAACTTCCGCTTGAGGTCCGCGTCCGCGTCCTGCGCCGCGATCGCCTGCGCCCAGTAGAGCGCGAGGTAGAAGTGCGAGCCGCGGTTGTCATTCGTGCCGAGCTTGCGGCCGGGGCTCTTGTCCTGCTCGAGGAAGCGGCCGTTGGCGGCGTCGAGCGTGTCGGCCAGGACCTTCGCCTGCGGATGACGGGCGACGATCGCGAGGTGCTCAAACGATGCCGCGAGGGCGAAGAACTCGCCGAGGCTGTCCCAACGCAGGTAGTTCTCCTGCTGGAATTGCTCGACGTGCTTCGGGGCGGAGCCGCCGGCGCCCGTCTCAAACAGGCCGCCGCCGTTCATCAGCGGCACGATCGAGAGCATCTTGGCGCTGGTGCCGACCTCGAGGATCGGGAAAAGGTCCGTGAGGTAGTCGCGCAGCACGTTGCCGGTGACGGAGATGGTGTCCTCGCCGCGCACGATGCGCTCCAGGGTGAGGTGGCAGGCGTCGGCCGGGGGCAGGATACGCAGATCGAGGCCGGCGGTGTCGTGGTCCTTCAGGTACGCCTCGACCTTGGCGATCACCTGCGCGTCGTGGGCGCGGCGGCGGTCGAGCCAGAAGATCGCCGGGGTGGCGGAAAGGCGGGCGCGGTTCACCGCGAGCTTAACCCAGTCACGCACCGCGGCGTCCTTGGTCTGACAGGCGCGCCAGACGTCGCCTTCCTCGACGGCGTGCTCGAGGAGCACCTTGCCCGACTCATCGACGATGCGGATCACGCCGCGGCCCGCCGCCTGGAAGGTCTTATTGTGCGAGCCGTATTCCTCGGCGGCCTGCGCCATGAGGCCGACGTTGGGCACCGAGCCCATCGTGCGCGGATCGAGGGCGCCATGACGCCGGCAGAACTCGATGGTCGTCTGGTAGACGCCGGCGTAGCAGCTGTCGGGGATGACCGCGAGGGTGTCGGCCAGCTTGCCCTGCGCGTCGTACATCTTGCCGCCCGCGCGGATCATCGCGGGCATCGAGGCGTCGATGATGACGTCGCTGGGCACGTGCAGGTTGGTGATGCCCTGATCGGAGTTGACCATCGCGACGGCGGGGCCGGCGGCGAACGCGGCGCGGAGGTCGGCCTCGATCGCGACGCGCTCGGCCTCGGGCAGGCGCGGGAGTTTCTCCACGAGGTCGCCGAGGCCGTTGTTGAAGTCGACGCCGAGCTTGGTGAAGGCGGCGCCGTGCTTAGCGATGAAGTCCTTCAGGAAGACCCGTACGGCATGGCCGAAGAGGATCGGGTCGGAGACCTTCATCATCGTCGCCTTGAGGTGCAGGGAGAAGAGCAGGCCCTCGCGGCGGGCGCGGTCGATCTGCCGCTCGTAGAAACCCAGCAGGGCGCGGCGGCGCATGACCGTCGCGTCGAGGATTTCACCGGCCTTGAGGCTGAGCTTGGGCAGCAGCACCTTCACCGTGCCATCGGCCGCGGCGAACTCGATGCGGGCCGTGGCGGCCGCGCCGAGCGTGACGGAGCGTTCGTTGCAGAAGAAGTCGTCGGCGCCCATCGTCGCGACGTTGGTGCGCGACTCCGGCGACCAGCGTCCCATCGAATGGGGGTGCGCGCGGGCGTAGTCCTTGACGGCCTTCGGCGCGCGGCGGTCGGAATTGCCCTCGCGGAGGACGGGGTTCACCGCGGAGCCCTTCACCTTGTCGTAGCGCGCCTTCACATCGCGTTCGGCGTCGGTGGCGGGCGCCTCGGGGTAGTCCGGCACCGCGTAGCCGTGGGACTGGAGCTCGGCGATGGTCTCCTTCAACTGCGGCACCGAAGCCGAGATGTTGGGCAGCTTGATGATGTTCGCCTCCGGCTTGAGGGTGAGCGCGCCGAGCTCGGCGAGGTGATCGGCGACCTTCTGGTGGGCCGGCAACCGGTCGGCGAACGCCGAGAGCACACGGCCGGCGAGGGAGATGTCGCGCGTCTCCACCGCGATCCCCGCCTGGCGGGTGAAGGCCTGCACGATCGGCAGCAGCGAGTAGGTGGCGAGCGCGGGCGCCTCGTCGGTCTTGGTGTAGATGATGGTCGGTTTCGCGGCGGACATGGCGGGAATAAGCGGTCGAGGTAAGGGTGGCGTGGAATGACGGTCAAAGGGAAATCCCGCCGCCGGCGGCGCCGCGGCGTTGCCAAGCTCGGCGTGCGCGTTTCGCTCGGTTTCATGACGCGTCTGCTGATTCTCCTGTGCCTGCTGACGATGCCGCTCGCGGCCCAGGTCGAGCGCCTCGATCTCGGTCCTCACGGTCGCCTCACGCTCTACCTGCCCGGCGAGTGGAAGACCTCGACCACGCGAAATGCCTCCGAGCTCACGCTCACCGTGCATCCGCGGCGTGACGCCGTGAACGCCTCGCTCACGCTGGCGGTGACCTTTCCGGAGGCGGACCGTTTCGACACCAAGGCGCGGCTGAAGCTGCGCGTGGAGGCCGATTGCCACGGGATCGCGCAGGAGTCGGTCGAGGGAAAGGCCTACGGCCGGGAGTTCGCGCTGACCACGGGCTACGGTTTCTATTGCAGCTTCACCGACCCGAAGCTCCGCGGTCGGCCCACGGAGAAGGGGAACTACAAGGTGATGTCGGTGGGCAAGGTGCGCCTCGCGCCCGACGTGCTGGTCGACGTGCAGATCATGGGCGAAGGCTTCGTCGACGAGGCCTACAACCAGCTGCTCGGCGCGGTGGAAGGAATGGAGTTCTCCCCGGGACGCGGCCGCTGAGCGCGGTCAGCGGCGCGACCAGATCCGCAGCGAGGCCAGGAGGAAGCCCTCAAGGGCGGTCGACTCGTTCAGATTGAGCCGCAGCAGGCCGCTGTGGTGCTCCAGCTCGGCGACCGCGGCGACGAGGGCGCGCCGCGTCGGCTCGTCTCCCGCCGTGAGCCGGGGAACGGCGAAGTCGCGCGTGGCGCGCTCGACCTCGGCGAACAGCCGCGAGCGCAGGCCGTTGGCGATCCCGGTCTCGATCGCCACGGCCTCATCCTCGGAGAGCTCCTCGGGGAGTTTCGCCTTCCGGGCCTTCCAGATTTCCGCGGTGGCAAAGTCGAGGACCGTGCCGAACCGCGCCACGAGGCCGTAGAGTCCCATCACCTGGGCGGACGCCGCCTTGCGGTCGCCACCCACGCCCTCGACCAGGCGGCCGAGCCACGCGCGGTAATCGGCCAGCCAAGCCTCCCAGCCGTCGGCGGCGATCGGCTCCCCGGCGCCGGGAAAGCGGAAGGTGAGCACGCGGCTGCGGATCGTCGGCAGCAGCGCGTGGGGGCGCGTCGTCAGGAGGAGCAGCGTCGAGTGCCCGGGGGGTTCCTCGAGGGTCTTGAGGAAGGCGTTGGCCGACTCGGTGTTCATGCGGTCGGCCTCGTGCACGATGCCCACCTTGCGGCGGCTGACGGCGGGGCTGACGGTGAGACGCGAGATGAATTCCCGCATGGTCGCGGGGCTGCGCGCGTCGTCGCCGATGCGGATCATGCGGGCCTTGCCGGTGGGGCGCAGCTGGAAGCAGTCCGGATGCGCGTCGGGCGGAAAGCTCGCCGTCGAGCCCGCCGCGTTCAGCAGCCGGTCGGCGATGGCATGGGCGACCTGGGTGAGCGTGCCGAGGTCCTCGCCCTGCAGGAGCAGGCTGTGGGAGAGCCGCTGGCGCGCGATCGCCTGCTCGATGACGGCGACCGCGGGCGTGCCGGCGAGACGGGGCGGCCAGGGGGCGGCGGCGGGCATGCGGGGCGGAGGACTATTTCAAACGCTCGTCGACGGCGGCGCGGATCCGCCGCTCGATCCAGTCCTGATCCTTGGTGCCGTCGATCACGACGAAGCGCTCGGGCAAGCCGCGCGCGAGGACCAGGTAGCCCTCGCGCACCTTGCGGTAGAAATCGATGTTCTCGCGCTCCATGCGGTCGGGCAGGTCGGACGCCCGCTGCTTCAGCCGGGCGAGGCTGACCGCCTCGGGCACGTCGAGCACGATCGTGAGATCGGGCATCACGTTGCCCACGGCGAAGCGGTTGATCTGGTTGACGGGGTCGGCGGCCAGGTTGCGGCCGATGCCCTGGTAAACCGTGGAGGAGTCGAGGAACCGGTCGCTGAGCACGAACGCGCCGCGGAGCAGGGCGGGGGCGATGACCTCGCGCACGAGCTGGGCGCGCGCGGCGGTGAACAGGAGCAGTTCGGTCTCCGCGCACATCTCGTCGCCGCGGGAGTTGTGCACGATGATGTTGCGGATCTGCTCCCCGATCTCGGTGCCGCCGGGCTCGCGCGTGGTCACGACCTCGCGCTTGAGGGATTGGAAGTGCGCCGCGAGGCGGGCGATCTGGGTCGATTTGCCGGAGCCCTCGGAGCCTTCGAACGAGATGAGGCGGCCGGCTGGTTTCTGCTTCAGAGGCATGGCTGGAAGATGGCTGGTCAGCGCCAGTTGGCGAGGAACGTTTCCAACTGCGCGAGCGTCGGGCTTTCCCCGGTGCGCACGTAGTGGCCGCTGGTGGCGACGCCGAGCGTGAGGCAACCCTCGGGGTCGAGGCCCATCACGGCGCCGGTCGCGAAGCCCGCGTTGAAATGGTCGCCCGCCCCCGTGGTGATGAGAGGCCGGTCGGTGAACGGTCCCGGCACCCAGGCCGTACCAGCCTCCGTCGCGCAGGCGGCTGATTCCGTCGGGTGGATGACCACGGTGGCGACGCCCAGCTTGCCGCGGATCGCGGCGGCGGCCGCGCGCAGGGAGGCTTCGTCACGCCCGGGCTGGGCGAGGCCGAGCGCGGCGGCGACCTGCTGGGCCTCCTTCAGGTTGAGGCCGAGTACGACTCGGCCGAAGCGCCCGAAACGGGCGAGGGCGGTGAGGGCGCCGCGCAGGTCGTCGGCGGAGCGCTTCTCCGGGTCGGCGAGGTCGAAGAAAAACACGCGGTCGGGCACCGCGGGCAGGCGCGGCAGCACCTCGTCGGCGAGCGCGTTGAAGATCGCCGTCATGTGCGGGATCATCGTCCAGTTCACGAATGCGAGCAGCTGGGCGCCGGCGATCTCCTCGTCGAGACGCGCGTCGCCGATCACCTCGCGGATGCGGGCGAACGTGATCTCGTCGAGGCTGCGCATCATGCCGAGCATCAGCTTGCCGTCCTGCAGCTCGACCGCCGTGGTGCTGGCCGCCGCGCAGAGCGGGTAGGTGCGGGCGCGCCGCGCGAGGTCGGCGAACACCGGGTGCACCGGCGAGGAGAGCGCTCCGGCGTAGGTCACGCCGAGGCCGGTGCCGAGGAGGGCGTTGGCCATGATCGGGCCGTTGCCGCCCAGTTTGTCGAGGCGCGGGTAAAGCTCGATGTTGGTGCTCTTCCCGGCGGCCGCGACGATGCGCTGGCCGAGCTCCGTGAGTGTGGCGATCGGCGTGAACGCGTCGCCCGAGGCGCGGCGGAGACCGACGGGGGTGACGATGGTGTCGACGAAGCCGTCGAAACCTACAAATGCGCGGCGGCCGGCGAGGGTGCCGCGGTTCCGTGAGACCTGCTGGAGCGTGCGTTGGCGGAACATGGCGAGGGTCGTTCCCTTCGAGGACACGGTCGCCGCTCGGGAGCGGCAAACAGATTCGCGGCTCCCGGCGCGATCGGGGTTGAACGCCGCCGCCAAAGCCGGCAACTGTTCGCGCACCTCCATGTCCGCGCCCTTCCCGGTCACTCCCTTCTTCGCCGCCAACATCATCGAGATCTTCGAGCGCTGCGGCACGATCGACAAGGTGATCGTCCTCGGCCTCGGCGTCTGCAGCCTCGTGGCCTGGACGGTGATGTTCGGAAAGCACTACGAGCTCAAGCGGCTGCGGGTGCTGAACCAGTCCTTCGAGATGCATCTGCGCGACCAGCGCGCCCTCGTGGACGTGCCTGAGTCCTGGCTGCAGCGGCGATCGATCCCGTACGCCGACATCTTCGCCGACGCGCTCGAGAGCTACAAGCGCGCCGCGGCCTTCGAGCGCGAGCGCGGGCAGGCCCTCAATTCCCGCGCCCGTCTCGAGCAGGCGGAGAACGCCATCCAGCGCGCGATCGGCCGCCAGACGCTCCGCTACGAATCCAACATGATCTTCCTCGCGTCGATCGTCTCCGGTGCGCCGTTCATCGGCCTGCTCGGCACGGTCTGGGGCGTGATGGAGGCCTTCAGCGCCGTCGCCACGCAGCAGACCGCCGGCATTCAGCAGCTCGCCCCCGGCGTCTCCGGCGCCATGCTTGCCACGATCGCGGGCCTCGTGGTCGCGATTCCCTCGGTGTTCGGCTACAACCTGCTCCTCGGCCACACGCGCCGCATGATCACCGAGCTGGAGAACTACGCCAGCGCCCTGGCCGACCGCATCGAGCTCGAGATGCACTGAGCCGCCCGCCATGGCCCGCAACTTCCGCCGCCACCGCGGCTCGCATCCGATCGCGGACCTCAACGTCACCAACCTGATCGACCTGGGCTTCATGCTCCTCGTCATCTTCATGGTCGCCACCCCGCTCATGCAGCAGGAGCAGGCGGTGGGCGTGAACCTGCCCAGCGTCGCGAAGTCCGCGCAGCCCAAGAACACGCCCGACGAGCGCCACGTCGCCGTCGGCGTCGACGCCCGCGGCTACTACGTCGACTCGCCCGGCACCTCGCTCACGCTCGCCCAGCTGCGCGCGCGGCTGGGCGCGTTCGCCGCCGAGGCCAAGCCGCCGGTCATCCGCATCCGCGGCGACGCCGCGGTCCCGTACCAGCGGGTCGCCGACCTCATCAACGAGGTCCAGCGCGCCGGGCTCACGCGCGTGAAGTTCGACTTCAAGTCGGAGTGAACACCGCGGGCGCCGCCCACGCCGCCGCATGAGCGCCGAAGCCGTCAGTCCCACCTCCTTCCGGGCGTTCGTCCTTTCATCCTCGCTGCACGCGGCCGTCGTGTTGCTGGTCTTGTTCGCGGGTTGGAGCGCCACGCGGGAGGAGGACGTGGGCAAGGTCATCGAGCTGGTCGCGGGGGAGGGTGACAATTTCTCCGCCCGCGAGGCGCCCGCCCTCGGCGTGCCCGGCGGCGTCAGCGTGCCCGTGCCGGCGTCTCCGGCACCGCGCGTTGCTCCCGCACCGGCCCCCGCTCCTGAGCCCGTGGTGGAGCGAACCCGCCCGACGGAACCCGCACCGGAACCGGTGAAACCGGCGCCTGCCCCGGTGGCGGCCCCTCCGCCGCAGCCCAAGGCGCCGGCATCGAAGGACGCGGTGAAGGCCGACGACGCTCCTCCGAACTTCAAGAAGAAGATCGATTACGCGATCGTCCGCGGCGACGCGAAGGCCAAGCAGCAGATCAAGCGGGAGCGCGAGGCCGAGGCGAAGCGGCAGGCCGAGGAGAAGAAGCGGATGAGCAAGGAGGAGTTCGACCGCGCGCAGAAGGGCAAGACGGGCGCGGCGGGCGGCACGCGCGTCGCCAAGGTCGACGCCGAGGGGATCGCCAAGGGCGTGGTCGGCGGTTCGACCGCCAACAAGTCCGGCGGCGCCGGCGGCAAGGCGCTCAAGTCGAACAGCGACGACGTGCTCGCGGCCTATGATCAGTTCTTCAAGGAGGAGTTGCGCCGGAAGTTCGACCCGCCGCCCGGGCTCGCCGAAACGCTCAAGGCCACCTTCCAAGTGCGGAGCAATCCCGACGGCAGCCTGACGAATCCGCGGGTGCTCAAGGGCTCGGGGAGCCGACAGTTCGACGACGCCGTGATCGAGGCGATCCGGCGGATGCGCATGCCCGCGCGCCCCGATAAGAAGGCCGAGACCGTCGAGTTCACCTTCTCGATGCGCGAGCTGAGCGAGGGCTGAAAAAGTCCTTGCGTTGCGAGGTTAAGCACTGATTTTCCTAGAGGCTCGCAGGTGTTAAGGGCTCTTAGCTCAGTTGGTAGAGCGCCTCAATGGCATTGAGGAGGTCAGCGGTTCGAACCCGCTAGGGTCCACCACCTTACGTGACGTTAGCCTGGTCCAGCCCGGTGTGGCTGGTAGAAGGGGCTGGCTGGTCCCAGGAAGCGAAACGGAGTGGTTTAAAACCAAGTCCCTCCCGTCACGGTCGTATCTCAGCCCGCCGCGCTGGCCGGAAAAAAGCGCGCGGCCGGGGTGAATCCCCGGCCGCGGCGGTTCGATAGCTCAGGACCGGAGGTCGAAGCGGTCGGCGTTCATCACCTTGGTCCAGGCGGCGACGAAGTCGTCGACGAACTTCCGCTCGTTGCCCGTCTCGGCGTAGACCTCGGCGATCGCCCGCAGCTGCGAGTGGGAGCCGAAGATCAGGTCGACGCGCGTGCCGGTCCACTTCACGTCGCCGGTCGCGCGGTCGCAGATCTCGAAGGCCTCCTCCGAACGCGACGTGGGGCGCACGACGTGGCGCATGTCGAGGAGGTTGACGAAGAAGTCGTTCGTGAGCGTCTCGGGGCGAGCGGTGAAGACGCCGTGCGGCGACTTCCCGTGGTTGGCGTTCAGCACGCGCAGGCCGCCGATGAGGACGGTCATCTCCGGCGCCGTGAGGCCAAGCAGCTGCGCCTTGTCCACCAGCAGGTGCTCGGCGGGCAGGGTGTAGCGGGTCTTCTGGTAATTGCGGAATCCATCGGCCACCGGCTCGAGGACGGCGAACGAAGCGGCATCGGTCTGCTCGGCCGTGGCGTCCGTGCGACCGGGCGCGAACGGAACGACGACCTGGTGGCCGGCCTTGGCCGCGGCCTGCTCGATGGCGACGCCGCCACCGAGGACGATCAAGTCGGCCAAGGAAACCTTCTTCCCGGCCTTCTGGGCGGCGTTGAACTCCTGCTGCACTTTGCCGAGCGCCTGCAGGACCTTCGCGAGCCGGGCCGGTTGGTTGACCTCCCAGTCCTTCTGCGGGGCGAGGCGGATCCGGGCGCCGTTGGCGCCGCCGCGCTTGTCGGATCCGCGGAACGTCGAGGCCGAGGCCCAGGCGGTCGTGACGAGCTCGGGAACGGAGAGACCGGTCGCGAGGATCTCCGCCTTGAGGGAGGCGACATCGGCGGCATCGACCAACGGGTGATTCACCTTCGGGATCGGGTCCTGCCAGATGAGGTCCTCCGCGGGAACGTCCGCTCCCAGGTAGAGCGCCTTCGGGCCCATGTCGCGGTGGGTGAGCTTGAACCAGGCGCGGGCGAAGGCGTCGGCGAACTTCTCGGGATGCTGCAGGAACCGGCGCGCGACCTTTTCGTAGGCCGGGTCGAAGCGCAGCGCGAGGTCGGTGGTGAGCATCGACGGACGGTGCTTCTTCTTCGGATCGAAGGCGTCGGGCACGCTGTCCGGCGCATTCTTCGCGACCCATTGGTGGGCGCCGGCCGGGCTCTTCACGAGCTCCCACTCGTAGTTGAAGAGGTTCTCGAGGTAATTGTTGCTCCACTTGGTCGGCGTGGTGGTCCACGTCACCTCGAGGCCGCTGGTGATCGTGTCGCCGCCCTTGCCGGCGCCGTGGCGGTTGGTCCAGCCGAGGCCCTGTTCAGCCATGGTGGCGCCTTCGGGTTCGGGTCCGACGTTCGTCGCGGGGGCGGCGCCGTGGGTCTTGCCGAAGGTGTGGCCGCCGGCGATCAGGGCGACCGTCTCCTCGTCGTTCATGGCCATGCGGGCAAAGGTCTCGCGGATGTCGCGGGCCGCGGCGACGGGGTCGGGGTTACCGTTGGGGCCCTCAGGGTTGACGTAGATCAGCCCCATCTGCACCGCGGCGAGCGGGTTCTCGAGCTGGCGGTCCCCGGAATAACGCTTGTCGCCGAGCCAGGTGTCCTCGGCGCCCCAGTAGACATCCTCCTCGGGTTCCCACACGTCGGCGCGGCCGCCGCCGAAGCCGAAGGTCTTGAAGCCCATCGACTCGAGGGCGCAGTTGCCGGCGAGGATCATGAGGTCGGCCCACGAGAGCTTCTTCCCGTACTTGCGCTTGATGGGCCAGAGCAGGCGGCGGGCCTTGTCGAGATTGGTGTTGTCGGGCCAGCTGTTGAGCGGCGCGAAACGCTGCTGGCCGGCGCCCCCGCCGCCGCGGCCGTCGCCCGTGCGGTAGGTACCGGCGCTGTGCCAGGTCATGCGGATGAAGAGCGGGCCGTAGTGGCCGAAGTCGGCCGGCCACCAGTCCTGCGAATCGGTCATCAGCGCGTGCAGGTCGCGCTTCACCGCGGCGAGGTCGAGTTGCTTGAACTCCTTCGCGTAGTCGAAGCCCGGCCCCATCGGGTCGGAAAGCGACGAGTTCTGGTGCAGCATCTTCAGGTTGACCTGATTGGGCCACCAATCGCGGTTGGAGCGCGCCTTGGCGCCCGCGTGCAGGTGGGGGAAGGGGCATTTGCCGCCGGTGGATTCAGGGTGGTTTTCCATGATGAAGGTGGGTTCGGACGTTTGGATCGGAGAAATTCCCCGAAAACCAATTCGGCTCCGCCGGCACGCGCAAGCCGCGAGGGAAGAATACATCCTCGCGAAGCGAACCAGGTGCTCGGTGGAAAAGGCCGGTTGACGACTGCGAGGTCCGGAGCGCTAGGTCTCGGCCATGCGGTTCACGTCTTCCTTCGTCCGCCTCCTCGTGCTGCTGGCGCTGCCTGCGGCCCTCGCGCGGGCGGCGACGCTCACCAACCTCTCGGTTCGCACCACGCTCGGAGACCGGCAGGTTTTGACCGTCGGTTTCACGGCGCAGGGGGGCGCCAAGTCCCTCCTGGTGCGCGCCGCTGGACCAAGCATGGGCGCCCTCGGGGTCGGCGATGCCATGTCCGATCCGGCGCTCGCCGTCTTTCGCGAGGGCACCCGCGTCGATGGGAACGACAATTGGGGCGGCACGGCCGCGTTGGCGGCGGCCTTCGGGTCGGCTGGGGCCTTCCCCTTCGCGGGCCCGAGCAGCGCGGATGCCGCGTTGCTCGTGGCGGCCGATGGCGGGCGCACCGCGCAGGTGTCGGGCCCCGTGGGTGGAAACGTGCTCGTCGAGGTCTACGACGTGGCCCCGGCCAGTCCGGCGAAGTTGATCAACCTTTCGGCCCTTAATCGCGTGGGAACGGGGGGCAACATCCTGATCGCCGGCATCACGATCTCCGGCGGTGGGCGGGCGGCCCTGCTGGTGCGCGCGGTGGGTCCGAGCCTCGGGGCGCTCGGTGTTCCGGACACGTTGCGCGATCCGAAGTTCGAGATCTTCGACGGCGCGGCCGTGAAGGTGGCGGAGAACGACAACTTTGACGCTGGTCTGGCGTCGACCTTCGCCTCGGTGGGCGCGTTTCCGCTCACCGCCGGCGGGCGGGATGCCGCGCTGGTGGTTTCGTTGCCGGCCGGCGGTTACACGATCTAGGTTTCCGGTGCCGACGGAGGCACGGGCAGCGCCATCGTGGAGGTCTACGAGCTTTCGACGGACGTCTGGTCGCGCAACGGGTGGACCCGGCCCGCCTCGGCCTCGGCGGTGGCCACCGCCGCCACCCGGGCGTTCGCCGGGTACGTGGCGACGGTGCGGACGCCCAACGTGCCCCTCGCGTTCGAGATCCAGCCGGGGGCCGAGGCGGTCTGGAGTGAATGGATTCCAAAGGGAGTCACGCTGGTCGCCCGGGCGTTCTCGTATCCGCCTCTGATTACGCCCTACACGGCGGTGGCCGGGGTGGATCGCGAGTGGTTCGTGGCGACCTTCGCGCGCATCTACGGTCCGGCGGTGGGCCAGTTCCAGGGAACGGCCTGGGACGCCGGCAGCCCCGCGTGGGCCGACTCGCCGACGGTGGCCTCCAACGGTTGGAACCTCGACGCTGTCCGGCGCACGAACGCTCTGCAGAACAACCCCACCGGCATGGCGCAGACGCCCGGGCATGAATTCTTCCACATCGTGCAGCGCTACCTGAGCGGCCGCGTCACTTCCACCGGTCCCGGCCCCGTCATGCCCGGCCTGATCCCGCAGTGGTTCTGGGAGGGCCCGGCGATGTTCGTGGGCCACCAGACCGCGAACCACCTCGGGTTCAACTCGTACCTCGCGACCAGCCGCCAGACGATGGTGAACCGGGCCAACTCGGGCTTCAGCGCCACGCTGCGCTTGGAGGAGATCGTCTCCAATGTGCCGCCGAACTACGATCCGTACGGCTTGGGGCACATCGCCACCGAGTTCCTCGTGGCGCGGGTCGGGATGGAGCGGTTCCTCGACATCTACCGGGAGGTCGCGAAGGGGCGCACGTTCGACGCTGCGTTCGGCACCGCGACGGGGGTCACCTTGGCCGATTTTTACCAGATGTTCGAGGAGGCGCGGGCGACGCTCGGGGTTCCGAAGCGGAACTAGCGCCGCACAGCGCCCCGCCTTAACCCGCCGCGGGCGGCCGCGGGATGGCGCCGTCCTCACCGTTCGGGGCGGCGGCGAGGTGCCGGGCCAGCACGGTCCGCCAGTGGGCGTCCTCGAATTCGCGCCGCCGCGCCGCGCGGTACTCCATTTCCCCGACGAAGAAGATGAACGCAAAGAGGACGGCGAGGAGGGGCTGCTCGAGCCACACCGCTGTGCCGACGCCGAGCGCGCAGACGACCTTGCCGCAGGTCGCCGCCCAGAAGGTCGCGCGCAGGTAGGGCAGGCGCGTGGCCAGGGCGGCGCGGAGCAGCCTTCCGCCATCCATTGGGAAGGCCGGCAGCAGGTTGAATAGCCCCATCGCGAGGTTCCAGCGGAGCAGGAGGTGCAGGCTCTCCAGCAGCGTGGGCACCGCGGTCTGGCCTGCTTCCCCCTCCGGCGGCAGGGCGGCCCAGAGCAGGGCCGCGAGGACGAAGTTCACCGCCGGACCGGCGAGGGTGATCAGCATCTCCCGCCGCGGTTCGCGCGGGATCCCGTCGAATTCCGCCATGCCGCCGATCGGCAGGAGCAGGATCCGCGGCACGTGCACGCCGAAGCGGATCGCCGTGAAACAATGACCGAGCTCGTGCAGCACCACGCAGACGAAGAACGCGACCAGCAAGGCCGTACTCCACCACAGGCCCGGCCAGCCGGCGTCGGCGTAGCCATCGAACGCGTTCACGGCCAGCAGCAGCACGAACGAGAAATGCACCGCGAGCCGGATCCCGCCGATCCGGAAAAGGTTAATTGACCAACCCAGCATCCGTTCCAACAAAGTCGCGCCCCGGGTTTAAGCCAGCGCGCATTGGCGCGGAGTCTGCTGCTCCGGTGTCCCGCATCATGCCCGATTCCAACAAGGCCCCCACGATCCTCGTCGTCGATGACGACGCCGAGATTCGCTACTCGCTCTCGCGGGTCCTGTCCTCGCGCGGCTACCAGGTCATCGAGGCGGGGAGCGGGGAGCAGGGCGTCGCGATGGTGCGCAAGGGACCGTTCCCGCACCTGGTCTTCCTCGACGTGCGCATGGGTGGCATGGGCGGCATCGAGGCGCTGCAGCACATCCGCTCCGCCAACCCGCGTCAGCTGGTGGTGCTCATGACCGCCTTCGGCACGGCGCAGACCGCCATCGAGGCGATGAAGTACGGCGCGTTCGACTACGTGATGAAGCCCTTCGATCCCGCGAAGGTGCTCTCGCTCGCGCAGAACGCCCTTCAGGCCCACGCCGACCTCCGCGCCGTCGGCGACTACAAGCCTTCCGTCAACCCCGACGACTACCGCGAGGGCATCGTCGGCAGCTCGCCGGTGATGCAGGACGTGTTCAAGGTCATCGGCCAGGTGACCGCGAGCGACGTCACCGTCATGATCACGGGCGAGAGCGGCACCGGCAAGGAACTGGTCGCGCGCTCGATCTGGAAGCACAGCCACCGTTCGGGCAAATCGTTCATCGCGGTCAACTGCGCCGCGATCCCCGACAACCTGATCGAGAGTGAGCTGTTCGGTCACGAGAAGGGATCCTTCACGGGCGCGACGGTGCAGCGGCTCGGCAAGTTCGAGCTGTGCGACGGGGGCACCATCTTCCTCGACGAGATCGGCGACATGGCGCTCGCGACGCAGACCAAGATCCTCCGCGTCCTGCAGCAGGGCGAGATCCAGCGCGTGGGCGGCACCGAGACCATCCGTGTCGACGTGCGCATCCTCGCCGCCACCAACAAGGACCTCGAGGCGATGGTGAAGGCCAAGACGTTCCGCGAGGACCTCTACTACCGTCTCAACGTGGTGCGCATCCGCATGCCGGCCCTGCGTGAACGCGGTGAGGACATCCCGCAGATCGTCGACTTCTGCCTTCAGAATCTCGTCAAGCAGCGCAAGGCGCGCGTCGGGAAGGTCTCGCCCGAGGCCATGGCCGTGCTCGTGCGCCACACCTGGCCCGGCAACGTCCGGGAGTTGGAAAACGTCGTTTACCGCAGCGCGGTCATCGCGCAGGGCGACGCCATCCTCGTGAAGGACTTGCCGGCCGAGCTCGGCGGGGGCGCCTCCAGCGCTCCGGCCGACGCCACGCCGGGCGTGGCTTCCGCCGAGGCGGCCGCGGCCGTGAGGTCCGCGCCTGACCTCCCGGCTGCGTTCGACGCCGTCTACGCGGCGGCGCGTTCCGCCGAGGGGGGCGCGCTCGCGTTCGTCGAGCGGGAGCTGGTCGCGCGGGCCTTGGCCGCGAACGGGGGCGATGCCGCGGCCGCCGCGAAGGAGTTGGGTCTCACCAAGGCCGCGCTGCAGAAGCGGATGAAGGCGGGCTGAGGCTTCCGGCGAAGGATTACTCCTTTTCGCCGAACGCCGGATCCCTTTGCTGCGGGGCGTGAGCGCCGCCGATCCCATCCGCATCTTCCTCGCCTCGGGCAACGCCCATAAGGTCGCCGAATTGCGCGACCTCGCGGCGGATTCGGGGCTCGGGGTCAGCATTCATTCCGCGAGGGAGGCGGGCGGCATGCCGCCCGTGGTTGAGGACACCCGGACCTTCCGCGGCAACGCGGGCAAGAAGGCGCGCGCGCTGCTCGGCGTGCTGCCCGCGGGCGCGTGGGCGCTGGCCGATGACAGCGGCGTGTGCGTCGACGCCCTCGGCGGCGAGCCTGGGGTGGAGTCGGCCTACTACGCTGGGCCGCAGGCCGACAGCGCCGCGAACCTGGCGAAACTAGTCGACGTGATGCGTCTGGTGCCGGAGGGCCGGCGCGGAGCTTCCTTCCTGTGCGTGCTCTGCCTGGCAGGACCAGGCGGGGTGGAGGAATATTTCGAAGGGCGTTGCTTGGGCCGCTTGCGGCACGAACCCCGCGGAGGCGACGGATTCGGTTATGATCCGCTCTTCATACCCGACGACTACTCGCAGACTTATGCTGAATTGGGTGATGCGGTGAAGCGCCGCATCAGCCACCGGGCCCAAGCGTGGGCCGGGTTGGTCAGGTGGTGGCGGGCCCGCGCGGGTTTCCGCCTCCCTTGAGCCTTTCATGGTGTGGCTGCGGC
>JBBAVH010000035.1:0-41551 GCA_040397825.1 Opitutaceae bacterium | reverse complement strand
CCGGGAGGGCGCTGGGAGCCCCGGGAGGGCGCTGGGAGCCCCGGGAGGGCGCTGGAGGGGCTCTGGGAGGGCTCCAGCGGCCGGCCGTCGACGGGACGGGGGCCGAGGCTGTCTGTCGGGGGATGGTCAGGACGGGCGGACGCTGAGGGGGCGGAAGACGACGCGGCAGACGTAGGGGTGGTTGTCACCGGGTCTGGGGGTGGGGGTGACCAGGAGGAAGCCGGTTTCCGAGGTGCACTCGAAGAGTCCGGGGGCGCGGGCGGTCATGCCTTCGAGGTGCATGGTGGCGTCATCGTCGGAGAACTCGGACTCGCGCTTGCCGAAGAGTGCGTCACTCCGGATGAAGTGAATGCTCTCGACCTGCACCCAAGTGTAGCGCTGACCGAACATCATTCCGAGGTGAAATTCTCGTTTGCCGACAGGGACGATGAGGGAGAAGAACCCGTCATGGGTCGCCTGGGCGTTGATGACGTGGAGTGAGCTCTCCGCACCCCGGGCGCAGAGCACCTTGATGGGCTCGTGACGGAGGCTCATGTCCGAAACGGAGAACTCCAGTCCGTACCGATGTTGGCTGAGGAGCGAGAGCGAGAGTTCGATGCCGGCGGCGCGCAGTTCGATGGGGTAGTTCATGCGGATCGAGTGGCGGCCTCGCTCCATGAAGAAAAGTCCTCGGCGACGTAGGCCGTTGAGCCCTTCTTCGCAGTCGAAGAGCGCGTAGGTATCTTGGGTGCCGAGGTTGAGGTCGAGTTGGAAGTTGTCGAGGTAGGAGACTTCCTGCTCGTTGGGGAAAAAGAGCAGGCGGCCGAGCGCACCGAGCGCACTGAGGCGGAGCGACTCGGGGGATGGCTGCCGACCTACGGCGGCGAAGAAGGCGGTGGCGTCGCGGGCGAAGTCGACGCAACGGGCTTGCACCGGCTTGACGCGATCGTACTGGGCGGCGGCGATGAGGTGAGGTCCCTTCTCCGGGGTGCCGTCGTCGCTGTACCCGATCACGCTGCTGTCGTCGGAGGTGCAGAGGTCTTCGATGAGCGAAATGTAGCCTACCAGTGCGCCGAGGGCGCGGTCGTCGCACCAGGATGGGTCGAAGAGCCCGCGGCGGGTCTGCTCCCAACCGGGGATGCGGGCGGCGAGGAGGTAACAGCCGCGGACGGTGACGCCGCGCTCGTCGCGGAAGACTCCTTCGAGCAGGCGTTGCGCAGTGCCCTCGTAGCCCAGGTCGATGAAGAGCAGGGTGTCGCCCTGTTCG
This sequence comes from Opitutaceae bacterium, assembly GCA_040397825.1. Lineage (GTDB taxonomy): Bacteria > Verrucomicrobiota > Verrucomicrobiia > Opitutales > Opitutaceae > ER46. Next base: position 40,305 of record JBBAVH010000035.1, on the reverse strand, counting down.
AGGCCGCAGACCGATTCGAGGTAGCGGAAGAAGCGACCGCGGTACGCGCGGGATCGCTCGAAGATCGTTCGAAGCGTCTCGGGCCGTCGCATCAGGCGGACGAACTCTTCCGGGGAATTCTTGGCCTGCTGCGCCTGACGGGCGAGCGCGGAGGCCTCTTCCGTGGTGAACAGGAGTTGATGCCCCATCACCTCGAAGCGTCCGCTGCCGACGGACTTCGCGATATACTGTTCGACGTCGGCCTCGGTGCGAAAGGAAGCCGCGTAGGCGACGAAGCGACTGAGTGCGATGGCCTGTCCGACGGGTGCGCCTGCGATGGCTTCTGTGACCCGATGCGGGAGGTGTCCGTCGCGCATGAGGAAGACCGGCTTGACCCGATGACCGGCGGCGCGGAGGGATGAGATTTCATCGAGGATGAAGCGGCCGAAGGCGTAGAGCAGCGGCCCCGCGCCGGCGTACCCGAGGACGTCGACCGGGGAGGGTTGGGCTTCGCGGAGATGCGTCGCCAGCATTGCGCGGAAGGGCTGCGGGAGCGACTGGCTCTCCCGCACCGAGGGCACGAGGAGGCTCGTCGCGGTGCCTTGGAGACGTAGGTTTCCGTCGAGCCAGGGGGCGTGGTGAACGAGGTGGAAGGCGTGAATGCCGTACCGTCCGGCGGCTTCGAAATCTGCCGCCTCGCTGTCTCCGACATGGAGCACGGTATGCGGCCGGAGCTTCATTCGTTCGAGCAGGTGCAGGTGCAGGCCCTGCACCTTGGAGTGCCCGTGGGCCGAGGAGCAGAAGACCCGATCGATGGCCCGGTAGGCGTCTTCCGGGAGCGTGGCGGCGAGGAGGTGACGGAGCTGTGATTCGTCGAGGTAGGTGTCGCTGACGATCACGACCTTGAGCCCACGTTGACGGGCCGCGCGGATGAGCTCGACGACCGGTGGGAAGGGGTGGCAGGTGCGCACTTCCACTGCGATTTCCGCTGCGGCGAGTTCGGCGACCTGCGCGTCGGTCAGGTCGGGGAAGGCCGCGCGGTAGATCTCTGGGAGTGTCACTTCCGAGCGGCTCGTGCGGACGACCTTCATCTCCCGCGCGGCGGCCTCGGAGGTGACCCGGAGCTTTGCGTTGTAGCCCAGACGACGGAAGGGCTCGGACTCTTGAAGGTCGTAGAAGACGTCGATGGGCGTCGCGGTCTGGCGCCAGAGAATCGTGTCAAAGCAGTCTAGGGAAAGCACCCGGAGCCCGGAGGCCAGTTTGGCGAAGGCCGCTGCCAACTCGTCGGCGCGGACACGTGCTTGCGTTGCGCCGCTGGGCCGTGAAGCGCTCGATCCGGGTTTCACGTCTGCGACTCCGCGGGCGGATAGAGGGTGTCCTGAAGCTCGATGACCTTGAGGTAGAGCTCGAGGCGGTTGCGCTCGAGGCGGCGGACGAGCTCGTTGTCGTAGGGCGCGAAGACCTCGCGGACGGCTTGCTCGGCGGCGCTTCCCTTGCGGGCGACGGCGCCGAGTCCGAAGACGGCGTCGACGGAGTGGAAGCTGTACTCCGGGTGCTCGGCGATAAAGTCTTCCACCGCGGTGCGTACGCCGTTGCGCGGTCCGCCCTCATGGTCGGCCCAGGCGAAGTGCCCCTCGCCGCGGAGCCCTCCGCGGATGAGGGAGGGGGTGTCGAGTGTCACTCCGAGGTCGAATCGATGCGGATGGACGGCCTCGGGCGGGAGTCCGTCGGGACCGTAGTAGGAGTCCCGGCGAGCGTTGGGCCAGCCGACATCATGCAGCAGGACTACGCCTGCGATGTCGGCTGCTCGCCAGGCCTGTTCGATGAGCGAGAGCTCGTTGTAGACCGTGAAGTAGTTGTGGTCTCCGTCGACGATGACGAACTCCGAGTGACACCCCGGGTCGACGAGGTAGGAGAGGCTCATGCCCTGGTAGACGTGGAAGCTTTCGCTCTCGACTGCGAGGTCGATGAGGTGGGGCGAGGGCTTTGGCTCGACCGTGATCAGCTCGCCGCCGGACTCCGTGCAGAAGCGCATCAGACGGTCGGTGAAGGCGCCGGTCTCGGAGCCGATCTCCAGCACCGAGCGGGGTTTCACGCGCGCCAGCAGCGCGAAGATGATCTCGTCGAACTCCTTGAGGCTGTGCAGCAGGAGGGGCATCGGTCAGTTCCGGTGGGTGAGGGGGAGCGCCATCGCTTCGGGAGCGAAGCGGTGACGTACGCACAGGGAATGCCTGTACATCTCCTGCCCTTTCGGGCGCGAGAAGCAAGCACCGGCCGGACGCTTGGACGCTCAGACGTTTGAGCGTTCAGGCGTTTTGACGTTTTAGAAGCGGTTGATGGTCGAGACCTGGAGGATCTCGCGGGTGACGGCGATGTTGCGCTCGTAGGCGCCGCGGGCGTTGGTGAGCTCGGACAGGACGGTGGGGTAGTCTGCTTCGACGGCGGCGGCGCGGGCGTTCGCGGCGTTGATGCGCGCGGTGTCGGCGACCTCGCCGGCTGAGCGGAGGCGCTCGATGCCGATGCCCGCATCGATGCGGGTGCTGACGATCTGCTGGTGACCCGCGTCGAGGTTGGTGATGGCGTTGCGGATGTCCGTCAGATTGTTGGTGCTCAACGCGGTGGCGAGAGACTGGAGGTCAGAGAAGAGGTCGCGGCCACCGGCTGTGGTGAAGGCTCGGGCGCCGCTGGCGTTGGCGCGGATGGAGACGCCGTCGGCGATCTCGACCGAGAGGGCAGTGTCGTTTCCGACGAAGGCTCCGGCCGCGGTGAAGGGGGCGGTGTCGGTGCGGGTTCCTGCGAAGAGGAAACCGTTGACCCCGCGGGAGTTGGCGATGCCGAGGAGGCCCGTGCGGATGTCGTTGATCTGGCGGCTGAGGCTGGCGCGGGTGTTGGGGTCGATGGCGCCGTTGGCGCCGGCGAGGGCGATCTCACGGGCCTGCTGGATGTAGGAGCCGGCCTGATCAAGCAGGGATTCAGCGCCCGCGAGATCGTCGGCGGCCCGGGTGACCGTGGCACTGCGGGACTCCAGACGGCTGATCCGGGACTCTTGATTGACCGCGGTGGCCCAGGCGACGGGATCGTCTGAAGGGGCGCTGACTCGTTCGCCGGTCGACGCGCTTCGGCTGGCGTCGAGGAGACGACGGTTGGCGCGGGTCTGTCCCTGCAGGACGACGTTGAAGGTCATGCTGTCGGTGATGCGCATCAGAATGACTTCATGAGGGTGTCGAGGAGTTCATCCGCCACCCGCAACACGCGGGTGGAAGCGTCGAAGGCTCGCTGGAAGCGTGAGAGGTTGACCATCTCCTCGTCGAGTGAAACGCCCGAGGCAGACGCGTGGAGGTTGTCGGCCTGAGTCACGGTGTCTGCCCGCAGCGTGCTTTCGGCCTCGGCGGCGGCGACACGGCTCCCGAGGTCGGCAGCAATGGCGCCGAAGCGTTCGGCCGGGGGAGCGACACCGCCGAGGGGACGGCCCGCGAGGCCCGCGAGCTGGAGGGCGACGGAGTTGTCACCAGGCAGACCTGCAGCGCGGGTGGCGGCCGCGAGGCGTTCGGGCCGACCCACGAGGGCCGGATCGACGGTGAGGGCCCGGGCGGCTCCCGTGGCGGTGGCGGTCGTGGCGAAGAGCGGGCGGCCGGCGGTCCCGTCGAGACCGACGCCGCTGGAGTGCACGGTGTTGAGCGCGGTCGCGAAGTCGAAGGCGAAGCTGTCGAGGGCGGCGCTGACGCGCGGGATGTCCGCGTCGCGCGCCTCGCGAATCCCGCCCAGAGAGCCCTGAGTCACTGCAGAGGTCACATCGATCGCCGCCGCGCCGGGGCGCTGGACCTGAACGCGCAGGTTGCCTCCGGGGTCGAGGTCGACGCCCAGAGAGGCTGCGCGGTCGGCATCGACGAGGACGCCGCCTGCGGCAAAGAGAGTGACCCGACCGAACTCGTCTTCCACGGCGCGTGCGCCGACGCGGTCGCCGACTTCCTGCACGAGCTGGTCGCGCTGGTCGCGGAGATCGTTGCCGGGGTCGCCGCGGTTGGTCGCATCGGCGATCGCGCCGTTGAGCGATGCGATGCGGACGAGTCGCTCGTTGACTTCGGTGGCGACTCCCCGGGCGCGGTTGAAGAGATCGCCACGCTGGGTCTGCAGGTCGTTGGCCGTATCGGAGATCTGCTGCGCGAGGTTGCCCGCCTGTTGGAGCACCGTCTGACGTGCGGAGGGATCGGCGGGGGAAGCGGTGAGCGTGTCGAGCGAGCGAAAGAAGGCGTTGGTGCGATCGGCGATGGTGGTCGAGCTGGGAGCGAGGATGGCTTCGACCGAGGCGAGCGCGTTGGAGCGCGCGTCGGCGGCACCGCGGCGACCGTGCTCTTCGACGGACCGAGCATGGGTGCGTCGATCGAAGGATCGCGCGACCGTGGTGACGGAGACGCCGCCCTGATCGTTGGGACGCGTCACGAGGACGGCGCCGCGCTGAACGTACCCGGGCGTGTTGACGTTGGTGATGTTCTGACCCGTGACGGAGACGCCGGTCGAGTGAACCTGGATGCCGTCACGAGCGATGTTGAGTAGAGAGAAGAGGCTCATGATTACCCGCGGAGCGAGAGGCGTGACGGCGGTGGCGAGACCGGCCGGGAGCCGGGGAGGTCTTGAAAGGTCGTGAGCACGTCGCGGAGGCAGTCACGCGCATGGGCCAGAAGCACGGCGTTGCGGCGAAGGCCTGCGGCGAGATCGCGGAAGCGGGTCGTGAGATCGGGTCGGTCGCGGAGGCTCTGCTGAAGAGCCTCGATCAGCTCGGCTTTTTCACCAGCGAACTGATCGATGCGAGCGCTGTCGAGGCGGCGGAGGGCGCTGCGCTCCTCGTCGAGTAGTTGTTCGAATCGATCGAGGGCGTGCTCAGGCGCCATAGTTTAACTCCCTTGGAGAATCTTCTCGGCGATGGCGTAGGCGTCGATCTGAAAGGTGCCGCTCTGGATGGCGTCCTTCAAACGCGCCACGCGGGCGGTGTCGATGTCGCCGTCGACCTGGCGGGACAGCTCGACGCTCTGGGCGGAAAGCTGGATTCGATCGCCCTCGTCGCCTGCCGTCGGCTCGGCGTTGGTGTTGGTCTTGCCCGGGCGAGCGGATCGGGTCCCTTGGATCCCTTGAATCCCTGCTCTCGTGTACCCGTCGGTGATGCGCATGGTAAACCTCCGAGGGGGCGGAAACCACCTCTACTCCGAGGAACGACCACCGCTGTCAGAGCTTGAATCAGAAAGTGAGGGGGTCTGGGTGGAGGGTGGAAGTTGTCGCGAGAGGGCGCGCTCGATCTGCTGTGCGAGACCGATGCCACCGGTTCGGCTGATTCCGTCCGCTAGCGAGGAGACGGCCATGTCGCCGTAACCCCCGTGCTCCTGGCCCACCGTCGTCGCGTTGAGGAGTTGGCGCAGGAGCATGGATTCGAACTCCCTGGCCATTTGTTGCACATCCCGCGGAATCCCGTTGGAGGCGCTTCCTGGCGGGGATGGGAGGGGAGCTGAGGCGCCGAGGGGAGCGAGGCGAGGGATCATCGCGGGAGGTCCTTCCGGAGCGGGTTTGAGGGCGATCGGACGAGGTCGCGGGTCATTGGATCACCAGCTCGGCTTCCAGCGCGCCGGCGCCGCGGAGGGCTTCGAGGACGCTGGCGAGCTCGCGGGGGGAGAGGCCGAGTCGGCCGAGGGCCGCGGCCACGTCGGCGAGCGTCGGTGCGGCGGCGAGGTAGGCGACGTTGCGGGGGGTGTCGGTGGCCGTGATGTCGGTTCGCGGCAGCACCGCGGTGACGCCAGGCGTGAGGGCCCCGGGTTGAGCGGCCGCGGGGGTTTCGCGGATCACGATGGTCAATCCGCCGTGTACGACGGCCACCGGGGCGAGGCGGACGTCTCCCCCGGCGACGATGGTTCCGGTGCGCTCGTTGATGACCACGCGGGCGCGGCGGAGGGGGTTGACGTCGAGGTCTTCGAGGGTGGCGATGAACTCGACGAGATCGCCGTTCTCGGGCACGCGGACGCTGATCGATCCGCCGTCGACGGCGGAGGCCGTGCGCTCGCCGAAGCGCTGGTTGATGGCCGTGACGACGCGTGATGCGACGGTGAACCCAGGCGTCCGCAGGTCGAGCCGGAGGGCGCCGTTGGTGACCAGCGTGGAGGTGACCTCGCGCTCGATGAGCCCGCCTTCGGCGATGCGGCCGGCGGTGGTGGTGCCGGCGGTCACGCTCGAACCGCTGTTGCCCTGGGCGTTGAAGCCGCCGACGGTGAGGGAGCCCTGGGCCACGGCGTAGGCGCGCTGGTCACCGCCGCGGAGGACCGTCTGGAGCAGCACGCCGCCGCGGAGGGAGCGGGCGTTGCCGATGGACGACACCGTGACGTCGATGCGGTTGCCCTGGCGCGCGAAGGCCGGGAGCGTCGCGGTGACCATCACCGCCGCGACGTTGCGCAGACGCAGCAATCCGGGATCAACCTGAATCCCAAGGCGGCGCAGCAACGCCTGGATCGACTGGGCGGTGAAGGGGACCGAGGTGTCGTCCCCCGTTCCGCCGAGGCCGGTGACCAGGCCGTACCCGATGAGTTGATTGGTGCGGGCGCCGGAGACCTCCGCGAGATCGCGCAGGTGCTCGGCGCTGGCAGCCGTGGGCCGGGCTGCGAGGGCCAGCGCGAGCAGGGCGGTGAAGAGGACGTGGAGCGCGCGCACGGGCTTCTTTCAGAAGGGGTTGATGACGTCGAGGAAGCGCAGGAGCCAGCCGCGGCGGTTGCTGTCGGCGACCTCTCCCTCGCCGCTGAACTCCACCTGCGCGTCGGCGATGCGCGAGGAGGGGACGGAGTTGTCCTGAGCGATGTCAGCGCGTCGCACGAGGCCCGAGACGTAGAGGTGATACTGCTCGGCGTTGATGCGGACGAGCTTCGTGCCCTCGACGTAGAGGTCGCCGTTGGGCATCTCGCGGGTGACTCGCACCGCGATGCTTCCGGAGAGCTCGCCGTTGCGGACGGTGTTGCCGTTGGCGAGGAAGTTCGAACGGCTGACCACCTCCAGGAGGCGCGTCGGATCGAGCTCGGGGATGGCCGTGCGGATCGCCGGGATGAGCCCGAGCATGCTGGAGACGTTGATGTTCGTGTTGGATTCGCGGCGCAGGTCGGTGATCGCACCGCCGCGCGCGTCGGCGCGCTCGTCGATGCGCACCACCACGAGGTCGCCGACCCGCACCGCGCGGGTGTCCTCGAGGTAGCCCGCGATGGAGTCCGAGAAGATCGATCCGTTGCTCGGTTGCGAGTTGGGATCGCGCTGCGCGTAGGCCCCGGAGGTGTAGTTGCGCTGCCGGGTCTCATGCGTCGAGAGGGTCGGGCGCGTGCAGGACACCGCGCACACCAGAAGCATGGCGAGGACGTGGATCTTCACGGCTCCTCCAGGGCGACGGCGAGGGCCGGCTCGATGAGCCGTGCGCGGATGATCCGGCCGGAGGGTCGGAGCATCACGGGGAGCGTCTCGCCGACGTCGGCGTCGGCGGTCGCGCTCCCGCTGGCTCGGACTTCCACCAGACCGTGGCGCACGACCAGAGTTACGGCGGCTCCGCGGGCGAGGTCGGGCGTCGCGGCTTCGGCGGAGAGGGTGAGGTCGACGCGGACCGGGACCCGCGCGATGAGCTCGTCGCCCCGGCGGAGGTCGAGGTAGGCCGTGGCGGAGAAGGGCCCGACGCGTCGCGGCGGGCGGGCGAGCTCGACGCTCACGGCCGTCCAGCCCGCGGGGACGGTGACGGACTGGGGCGGGCGGACGTCCCGGAGGGCGGCCCCGCGCGGGAGTCTCTCGCGGGGGAGCGCTGCGCGGACCATGCGGTCGAGTTCGTCGGGGTGGAGCGTCCGCGCCGCGCGGGTCACGCGGACGGATTCGGGGAGTCGTGCGGTCGGGGTCGACTGGTGCGCTCGAAGGGCCTCGACGATCTCGTCACGCGCGATGAGCCGGGTGCCGCCGACGGCGGGGGCCGGGCCGAGATCGATCCCCGCGGCCTCGGGCGGCGCATCGTGGAGCAGGTCTCCGACCTGGACCCGGGTCCCTTCGACCGTGACGCGCGTCGGGGACGCGTTCGCGGCGCCGGCGAGCGCGAGCAGGCTGGTGAGGACGGCGAAGCGCAGGGGCATCCCCGGTCACCGCATCTGCGTGGCGTTGCGGAGCATGTCGTCGGCGGCCGAGATCACCTTGGAGTTGAGCTCGTACGAGCGCTGCGCGCGGATGAGCCCGATCATTTCCTGCACGACCTCGACGTTCGAGTTCTCCAGCGCGCCCTGCATGAAGGTGCCGCGGCCGTCGAGCCCGGGGATTCCGCTCAAGGGCTGACCGCTCGCGCCGGTGGCGTTGAAGAGGTTGTGCCCGATGGCCTGGAGCCCGTCGGGGTTGGGGAAGGTCACGAGGGTGAGCTGCCCGACCACGACGGCGTTGGTCTGCCCGGGTTGGGTGAGGCTGATGGTTCCGTCCGCGGCGATGTTGATGTTGGTCGCTTCGGGGGGGATGGTGATCAGCGGCTCGATCGGGAGCCCGTCGGTGGTGACCATGCGGCCCTGCGCGTCGAGCCGGAGGTTGCCGGCCCGCGTATAGGAAATCTCCCCGTTGGGTCGGTTGACGGCGAGGAATCCGTTGCCCTCGATCGCCACGTCCAGAGGGTTGCCCGTCTGCTGGATCGACCCCTGGGAGAAGAACCGCGACGTGGCCACGACCCGAGACCCCGCACCGAGCTGGACCCCAGCGGGCGCTCCGCCGCCGGCTGCCGGCCCCGGCCCCGCCGGGCGGATGTTCTGGTAGAGCAGGTCTTCGAACTGCGCTTCCTGCCGCTTGTAGCCGACGGTGTTGGAGTTCGCGAGGTTGTTGGCGATCGTGTCGAGCGTGGTCTCTTGCGCGACCATGCCCGTTGCCGCGATGTGGAGGGATCGGAACATGTGAAAGCGCCCTGCGAGAGCGGTGCCACGCATGTGGCCGATCGACGCAGGGGTGCGTGACGGCCGTCAGGGAGGGGGCCCCGTCATGGCCTTGACGGGTTGTCAGTGGGCTGACGAATGGTGGGTTGGGGCTTGCGGTTCCGGGGGCGCGGCGTCGGGCGCGGCGCTGGGGGGCGAAGGCTCCGGGCTGGCCGCGGAGGCGTCGGAGACTGCGATGGTCTGGGCGTCGTCGGCGGTGACGGAGGGGCTGGCGCCGTCGACGGAGGGGCTGGCGCCGTCGACGGAGGCGTCGACGGTCGTTTCGCCGACACCGACGAGTCCTTCGAAGGGATTGCCGGCGTCGCCGGCGTTGCCGGCGTCTGCCCTTCCGGCTTCCTCGGGGGGGACGGTGACCACGAGGTCGACGCGACGATTGAGCTGCCGGTTGCCGTCGGTGTCGTTGCGCGCGACCGGGTGATACTCGCCGTAGCCTGCCGCGGAGAGGCGAACGGGATCCATGCCGCCCGTGTTGATCAGGTGATCGAGCACGGTGGTGGCGCGGGCGGTGGAGAGGTCCCAGTTGGAGCGGAAGCGGGTCGTGTGGATGGGGCGGTTGTCAGTGTGTCCCTCGACGCGCACGTCGAGCCGGCGGGCGCGGAGCGTCGCGGCGAGGGCGCGGATCGTGCGGATCGCGCCCTCCTTCACCGAGTCGTCACCGCTCGCGAAGACGATGTCTTCCGGCAGACGCAGGACGAGCTCATGGCGTCGTCGAAGCATCTGCACCTTGGCGATCTCGGGATTGCGGCCTGACTGGCTTATCAGCGACGCATGGAGCTCATCGAGCGCGGTGTCCGGCGGCGGCGGCTCGTTGCTGCCGTCGATCTCGAGAGGGCTCGATGGGGACTGAGGGCCGGGGAGGATGGTCTGCCCGTCGTGCGGCAACACCCCGACTCCGACGGCTCTGGAGAAACTCTCAGTGAATCGTGCCACCTTGCGGGAGTCGACCTGCGAGGAGGCGAACATCACCACGAAGAAGGCGAAGAGCAGGGTGATGAAGTCGGCGTAGCTGATGAGCCAGCGCTCGTGATTGACGTGCTCCGGGTGCTTCTTCTTGCGCATGATGCGCCTCTCAGGCCTTCGGGGCGGCTTCGCTCTGGCCGTGCCCGTGCGGGATGAAGGCCTGGAGGCGCTCGCGGACGAGCTTGGGGTTCATGCCCTCCTGGATCGCGAGGACCCCCATCAGCGAGAGTTGCAGGAGGTTCACCTCCTCGCGCACCTGGAGCTTGATGCGGCCGGCGATCGGGAGAAAGAGGATGTTGGCGGCTCCGACGCCGTAGATCGTCGCGACGAAGGCCGCCGCGATGCCGTGGCCGACGGCGTTGATGTCCGCGAGGTTGCTCATCACGTGGATGAGCCCGAGCACCGCGCCGATGATGCCGATCGTCGGACAGAACCCGCCGGCGGCTTCGAACACCTTGGCGGCGTCTTCGCCGTGCTCCTCGCGCATGAGGATGGAGATCTCCATCGTGTCGCGGAGCGCGTTGGAGTCGGCGCCGTCGATGGCCATCATCAGGGCCTTCGCGAGGAAGGGGTCAGACGCGCCGGCGGCGACCTTCTCCAGCGCGAGGATGCCGTCGCGGCGGGCCTGATTGGCGTAGCCGACGATCTCCTCGATCAGCGCGCTGGGCTCGTGCGTTGGCTTCTTGAAGGTCTGGCCCGCGGCCCGGATCGACGCCTTGAGCGTGTCGAAGGGGTACTGGACGATGACCGCGCCGATGGTGCCGCCGAGCACGATCAGCGCCGCGGGACCGCCCACCACCGAGCCCAGATGGCCTCCCTCGAGGGCGTTGCCGCCGAGGATGGCGACGAGCGCTACGAGCATTCCGATCAGCGGACCAGGCTGCATCAGCGGTCCTCGCCGTGGCGCGGAGACGGGAGCGAGACCCGCCGAGCGTTGTCGCTGAGCCGTCGGGTGGAGTAGAGCCCGATGCGCGGGGGATCGCCCTCCACCGGTCCGAGCGGAGCGCCGTCGGGCTCCACCATCCGCACCAGCCGACGGAATTCGACGATGGCTTTGATGAGATCGTCGAGCGACTCACGCACGAGGAGCTTCTCCCCGTTGACCAGCGAGAGGGTGGTATCCGGGGTCTCTTCGACCCAGCAGATGTGGTCAGGATTGATCGCGATGACGTGGTTGTTGAGCCGGGTCAATTTCAGCATGAAGGTCCCTGCGCGGGACGCGGTGCGTCCGCTGCAACGCCCAGGCCACGGGCGGTGTTTGGGTTCGGCACGGATTGTGGACGCAAGCGGTCCAAATCTCCATGAATCTCCTCAACGGCGTAAATCATCTCCATCAGGCGCTCGACTATCACATCCAGCGCCACAATCTGTTGACTGCGAACCTCTCGCACATCGACACGCCGGGCTTTCGTCCTCTCGACCTCGCGCAGCGGAGCGGCTTCGAGGCCGCGCTCGACACGGCGATGGCAGGGACCGACCCCGGGCACCTCCCGATGCCGGGAGCGTCGGGGTCTCGCTTCGAGGTGATCATCGATCAGACGACCCCTGCGGGCATGGACGGCAACGCGGTCAGCGTGGACCGTGAGGCGGTGAAGATCGCGACCAACCAGCTGCGCTACGACACCCTCGCCTCGCTGGTCTCGCAGCAGTTGAACGGCCTCGAGTGGGCCGCCAACGACGGGAGGGTCGGGTGACCCAGCCCATCACCAGCGCCGGGGTGTTCAGCGCCCTCGAGGTCGCGGGCTCGGGCCTGACGGCCCAGCGCGGCCGCATGAACATCATCTCCAGCAACCTCGCCAACGTGCATACGACGCGCGGGGCCAACGGCCTGCCGTACCGTCGCCTCGACCCGGTGTTCGTCTCCGACCCGGTGGCTCCAGGCGCCTTCGACCCGGTGTTGCAGCAGGTTCAGGGGGTTCGCCTCGCGACCGTGCGGGCGGACCCGACGCCGGGCCAGCTCCTGTACGAGCCCGGGCACCCGGACGCGAACCCTCAGGGGTACGTGCAGTACCCGAACGTCAACGTGGTGACCGAGATGGTCAATCTCATGACGGCCTCGCGGGCCTACGAGGCCGGCGTGACGAGCATCGAGTCGATCAAGGCGATGGCCCGCTCGGCCCTCAGGATCGGACAGTGACGCCATGATGCCCATCCGCACCGATCTCACTTCGCAGGTCGCCGCCAACGAGCTCCAGCTCGCGGAGCGAGAGGCTCCGGCCAACGCCGACGTGGACTTCGAGTCGACGCTCCGCAGCGCCATCGAGCGGGTGAACACGTCGCAGCTCGACGCCTCGGCGCGTGCTGAGGCGCTCGCCGCGGGCGCTTCTGATGACATCCACGGGACCATGATCGCCGCGAAGGAGGCCGAGATCGGCGTGCGGCTGATCAACTCCATCCGCGGCAAGCTCCTCGACGCGTTCCACGAGATCTGGCGCACCGGTGTCTGACGCAGCCCAATCGACTCCGCCTTCGCTGCTCCCGCCCGCGGTCTCGCGCGTCTTCGCCGGGGTGACCGAGCGGCTCAGCGCCATCTCCCGGCCGGCGCGCATCCTTCTCGCGACCACCGGGATCGCGGCCCTGGTGCTCGCGGGCTGGCTCACCTGGCGCGCCAACAACGAGAACTGGGGGGTCTTGTTCTCGCAACTCGAGCGCGACGACGCCGCCGCCCTGGTGGCGAAGCTCCGGGAGCTGAAGGTTCCCTATCGTCTGCGCGAGGAGGGCGCGGCGATCGATGTCCCCGAGGCCCGGGTCCACGAACTCCGCCTCGAACTCGCGAGCGCGGGACTCCCGCGGGGCGGCGGGATCGGTTTCGAAAGCTTCGATCGCATGCGTCTCGGGGCGACGGAGTTCGAGCAGCGCGTGCTCTACCGCCGCTCGATGGAGGGCGAGCTCGCGCGCTCGATCAGCAGCCTCAGCGCCGTGCAGTCCGCGCGGGTGCACCTGGTGATGCCGGAGCGGAGCGTGTTCGTCTCGCGCAGCGATCCGGCGAGTGCCTCGGTGGTCGTCCGGCTGCGACCGGGCAACCGTCTGGGAGGGGCCGAGGTGGCGGGGATCGTCCACCTGGTCGCGTCGTCCGTCCCGTCGCTCTCGGCCGATCGTGTGACCCTGGTGACCACCAGCGGGGAGATGCTCCATCGGTCACGCACGGATGGCGACGACGCCACCGCGGGCCTCGACGACGACCGTCGGGCGCAGCACCGAGCGATGGAGACCACCCTGGAGGATCGCGTGCGCGCGATGCTCGAGCGGGTGGTGGGCGATGGGCACGCGGACGTGCGGGTGTCGGTCGACCTCGACCTCGCGCGCGTCGAGCACACGGAGGACCACTACGACCGCGCGACGACCGCGCTGCGGAGCGAGGACCAGACCGTTGAGATGGTCAGTCAGACCGGCACCATCTCGGTCGCGGGGGTTCCGGGTGCGGAGAGCAACCTCGGGGGAAACCCGACGCCGACGCCGGCGCCGGCGGATGCTGGCGGGCCGGTGCTGCGTGAGCACCACACGCGCAACTACGAGGTCGATCACGTCAGCGAGCGACGCGTCGCCACCCAAGGGTCGGTGAAGCGCATCACCGTGGCCGTGATCATCGACGGCGTGGTGCGCAACGAGGGCGGCCGCGCGACGGTCGTCCCCCGCGAGCGCGTCGAGCTCGATCGCCTCGTGACCCTCGTCCGTGGCGCGATCGGCGCGAACACCACCCGCGGCGATGTCGTGACCGTGGAGTCCATTCCGTTTCACGAGACCCTCGATGCCAACGTGGCGGCTGCGGCTGCGGCTCGCCAGAGGCCCCGCGCGGCGCCGGCCCGTCCCCGCTGGACGTGGAAGCACACCGCTGGCGTCGTCGGCGTGGCGTTGGTTCTGGTGATGGTCGCCGCGGTGGCGCTGCGTCGCCGTCGAGCGCTTGCACAGAAGTCTCCCCGCGTGCTCTCGGACATTCCTCCGGGGGCGCTCCCCGGGGCGACGCCCGAGGGGCTGCCCGAAGGCTCTTCGGCCTCCGGGGTCAGCAGCGAGGCCGAGCGCGAGAGCCTCCGATCGGCGGCCCATGCGCGCGCTGCCGCCGACCCGGCGACTGCTGCTCTCGTCCTGCGCTACTGGCTCGGCGCCGAAGGCGCAGAACGCAAGAACTGACACCCTCGCAAGTGGTACGTCCGTTGCTCCACGCATCGTTCGATGCCGACTGGAGCCGAGAAGGCCGTCTTGTTTCTGCTGTCCCTCGATGAGGAGGTCGCTCGCCCCATCGTGACCGAGTTGGGGGAGGCCGAACTTCGCAAGCTGCGCGCGGTGGCCTCGACGATGCGCGAGGTGCCTGCGGGCGCGATGGAAGAGACCTGGAAGGAGTTTCTCGAGCGGTCGCGGAGCGCGGTGGCGGTGCCTCGCGGCGGCCTCCCCTACCTCCGTCGACTCTCGACCGTGGCCATCGGCGAGGAGCGAACCAACGAGGTGTTCGAGGACGGCGTGATGAGCCCCTTCGCGCGGCTCGAGCACGCTCCGCCCGAGGCGGTGGCCGGGCTCCTCGCCCAGGAGCCGCCGCAGATGGTGGCCGCGATCCTCGCCCGGCTCGATCCGACCGCCGCGGGTGCCATTCTGCTGGCCATGGCGCCCAACCGTCAGGTGGCCGTCGTCGAGCACGTCAGCCGCATGACGGAGCTGCCCGCGAAGGTGCTCGAGGATGTTGCCAACGCCCTGGTGAACGAGCTCCCGACCGCCGACGCGAGCACCCTCGTGACGGTGGACGGCGTGGCCCGCGCGGCCGCGATGCTCAACGCGATCGGCGCTCCGTCGAGCAACATCCTTCAGGAGTTCGAGGCCGCGGATTCGAACCTCGCCAGCCAGGTGCGTCAGGCGATGTTCACCTTCGAAGACCTCCGACGGGTCGATGCCCGCGCGATGCGCGAGATCCTGCGGGAGGTGCCCTCGGAGCGCCTGGTGATCGCGCTCAAGGGCGCGTCGACGGAGGTCACGGAGGCGCTCTTCGCAGGGCTCTCGGCCCGCGCGGCGGAGCTCATTCGCGACGATCTCGGACTCCTCGGCAAGGTTCGCCGGTCGGACGTCGACGCGGCCCGGCGCGAGGTGGTCGAGGTGGCGCTGCGGCTCGAGTCCGAGGGGCGCGTTGACCTCGGACGCGAGAAGGACTGAAGTACCTGCGTGCGCTCGAAAACCCCGAACGGCAACTCCAGGATCGCGCTCCGCAGCTCCGCCCCCGCGATCTCTCTCCCCTCCTGGCTTGTGCGCAAGCCTCCCGGGAGTGGGGGGCCGACGGTGCAGTCAGCGCTCGTTCCGGAGTCCGCCGTGGCCGTCGTGCGAGGGCCCGCCGGGATCGTCGCGCCTCCAGTTTCGACGCCGCCGGAGGACGTTGCGGAGAGCTTTTCCGAACCGCCCCCGGCGCCAGCGGAGATCTCGGCGGAGACCGCGCTCCAGAACGAGAACACCGCGCTGCGTGAAGCGGCGAGTTCGCTCCGTGGGCAGCTCGAGTCGGCGCAGCAGCAGCACCGTGCGTTGCAGTCGCGCCTCGACGAGGCCGAGCGGTCTCTCGAGCCGCTGCGTGCGCAGGTGCTGCGGGACGGTGAGGCCGACCTCGTCGAGCTCGCGATGGCCGTCGCGGCCCGCGTGGTGGGACGCGAACTCTCGACCGATCCGGCCCTCGTCGCGACCTGGGCGCGCGAGGCCGTCGCGACCCTTCTCTCTCGCGAAGGGCTCGTTGTGACCGTTTCCGCGGACGTGGCCGCGGAGGTGGCTCCGGAGGTCTGGGAGCGCTCCCTGGCGACCCCGCACACGCTCGTCGTCGACCCGTCACTTCCCCCGCAGTCGTGCGAGGTGCGGGCGGGGCCGGCGTCGGCTCAGGCCGGCCTCGACGCGCGCCTCTCGGCGGTGCGCGGTGCCGTCACGGGAGACGGGGCGTGAGCGCGTCGGCGCGCGTCGGCCTCTCGCGTTACATTCAGCGGGCGCAGATGGCGCCCGTCGTCGTGCCGGAGGGGCGAGTCCGCGAGGTGGTGGGGGTGCTCGTGGGCGTCGAGGGGATCTCGGTTCCCGTGGGCGCGCAGCTCGAGCTCCAGCTCGCCGGGCGCTCGCTCGCTCTCGAGGTCTTGGGGTTTCGCGATGGTCGAGTCCTCACCACCCCGCTCGGTGACACCGCCGGCGTCGCCCCTGGGATGCGCGTCCGAGCGAGCCTCGCGGGCGGTCTCGCGCCGGCAGGCGACGAACTCCTCGGCCGCGTCGTCGATGCCTTCGGAAAGCCCCTCGGCGGCCCTGCGATTCAGCACACGGTGCGGGTGCCGGTGCGGGCGCCGCCGCCGGCTTCGCTCTCCCGTCAACCCATCCTCGAGCCGCTCGGCACGGGGGTTCGTGCGCTCGACGCCCTGCTCCCGCTCGGGCTCGGTCAGCGGGTCGGACTCTTCGCCGGGACGGGCGTGGGCAAGAGCACCCTGCTCGGCATGCTCTGCCGTCATGCCTCGGCGGACGTCATCGTCGTGGGCCTCATCGGCGAGCGCGGTCGCGAGGTCGGCGATTTCATCCGCAACGCCCTCGGCCCGGAGGGGCTCGCCCGCTCGGTGGTGGTCGCCGCCACCAGCGACGAGCCGCCGCTCGTGCGGGCGCGCGGCGCGCTCTACGCCACCGCGCTGGCCGAGCACTTTCGCGCTCAGGGCAAGCGCGTGCTGCTGCTCATGGACTCGGTGACCCGCTACGCGATGGCCCTCCGCGAGGCGACCCTGGCCGCGGGCGAGCCGCCGCTCACCAAGGGCTACACCCCGACGGTGTTCGCCTCGCTCCCGTCTCTGCTCGAGCGGGCCGGCACTTGCGCGGGCGAGGGGTCGATCACCGCGGTGTATACCGTGCTGGTCGAGGGCGACGACCTCAACGATCCCATCGCCGACGCGGTGCGCGGCATCCTCGACGGGCACATCGTGCTCTCCCGCAAGATGGCCGATCGGGGGCTCTTCCCCGCCATCGACGTGCTCCGCAGCGTGTCGCGACTTGCTCCGGACATCTGCACCCCGCAGCACCTCGCCGAAGCGGCGAAGGTGCGCGGCCTCCTGGCCGCCTACGAAGACGCGGCCGACCTCATCCAGATCGGGGCCTATGTGACCGGCTCCGACCCGCGCGTCGATCAAGCCCGCGCGGCCCTTCCGCGCATCGAGTCCCTCCTGCGCCAGCGCCTCGACGAGGGGGTCGGCCGGGCGGATGCGCTCGGGATCCTGCGGGCGACAGCGGAGTCCGCGCGGTGAGCAGCGAGCGGGTTCGTCGCGCCGCGCGGATCGTGGAGCTGCGCCAGTCCGGGGTCGACGAGGCTCAGGCCGCCCTCGCTGACGCGCAGCGGCGCGCGGCCGAGGCCGAGTCGGTCGCGGCGGCGGCCGAGGCCCAGTGGACGAGCGAGACCGACGCGGCGGATCACGGCGTCCCTTCCAGCGTCGATCTCGCGACCTTGAGCGCGTGGCTGCGGTCGCTGCGCGTGCGGGCCGATCAGGCCGCGGCTCGCGCGGCGGAAGCGCAGAAGACCGTCCAGGGCTGTCTCGACGCGCTCGTCGCCGCGCGCGGTGAGCTCCGGCGCATCGAGCTGTGGCGCGACGGCATCGTCGCGGCGGCACGCGCCGAGCAGGATCGCAAGGATCGTCTGGCCGCCGACGAGGTCACGGCCCGTGCAAGCAGGAGGTCTTCGTGAAGGTTGCTCACGTGGAGAAGTCGCTCGTGGCGGAGCGGGCATCACCGCCTCCCCGCACGCGCGCCGCTGGGAAGGAAGAAGCCTTCCGCGTCCCCGACGACGACGCGGAGCCTGAGCACAAGGCGAAGCCCGAGGGCCCAGCCGAGGATCCGCCGGGAGACGATGCCAACCCTGCGGCCCGCGCCCTCGGGCTCTCCCCCGAGCTCTGCGCGTGGCTCCTCCCGCTCGGCGCCCAGACGCCCTCCCCGGCGCAGGAAGACAGGCTCGAGGGATCCGCCCACGATCCCAGCGGCGCTGCGCCGTTCGCCGTCGGTGATCCGTCCGAGTCGGGCTCGGTCCTCCCGTCCCAAGACCCTGACGCGGCGGCGGAGGCCCAGGCCGCGAGCCCGCTCGCAGCGATGTCGGAAGACGGTCCCTCGCGTGACCCGAACGCCCCCCCGCCCCTCGCCCGCCTGCCGACGGCCCCTTCCGCGCAGGAAGCCTCTTCAGACCTCCCCATCCAGCCCCCGGATCAGGATCAGCGCGCTTCTTCGGATCTCGTCGCCACCGCGGCACCGATGGGGGAGTCGATCGTGCCCTCCTTCGAACCTTCAGTCCCGGCGGAGGCCACCGCGGCACCGCCTCGCAGTGCCGACTCGTTGACGAGCGTCAGGTCCCTGACGCCTGACGCCTCGGCTCCTGATGCCGCGGCCGCCGCGGAGGCCCGGGCGCGCCTGCAGGACGCCGTCACCTCCAGCGTTCACCAGCGGACCTTGCGCGACGTGGCCCGCGGCGAACTGACGGTGCCCGGACTCGGCCACGTCGCGGTCACGGCTCACGCCTCCCGCGACCTCGTCGACGTGGAGATTCGCGCCGCCCAGGCCTCGACCGCCCACGCGCTCCACGCGCAGGCCGAGGCGTTGGCGGCGGACATTCGGGCGGCGGACATCACGGTGTCCCGCCTCGCCTTCGAGGGTGCCGGGACGTGGACCCCCTCTCAGGACCCCTCCACGGCTCACCGCGAGGGGACAGGCGATCGGTCCCGCGGCGAGCCCTCGTCGCCCGTGTCGACCCTCGACCGGCCGGCCTCACGGGGCCGGGTCCGATTCGTGCTCTGACCTGCTCCCATGTCCTCTCCCCTCGACGCCATCCGAGCGAGCGCGAGCGCTTCGCAGACGGCCACCGCGGAGCGTCCGTCGGTCGACCGCGAGGCCTTTCTGAAGCTCCTCGTCGCCCAACTCTCCAACCAGGACCCCCTCAAGCCCATGGAGGGGACGGAGTTCGTCAGCCAGCTCTCACAGTTTGCCATGGTCGAGCAGGCGATCGCTCAGTCGAGCCACCTCAACGTCCTCTCCCGGCAGGTGGGTGGGCTGGCGAACAACGAGGCCGTCGGGTTGATGGGGAAGACGGTGACGGTGCGCGGCTCGGGCATCGCCTTCGATGGCACCCTCGCCACCTCGTCGAGCGTCAACCTCGCGGCTCCCGCGGCGCGCGTGACCGCAACCCTCCGTGACGCCAACGGTCGCGTGGTGCGCACGATGGAACTCGGCCCCCGCCCGGCCGGGGCTCTCTCGGTGCAGTGGGATGGGCGAGACGCCAACGGTCAGGCCGTTCCCCGCGGAAATTACACGCTGTCGGTCACGGGCACGACCGAGGACGGCCGTCAGGTGGCGGTGTCTCAGGACGTGACCGGCACCGTCACCCGCGTGTCCTTCGATCGCGGCTACGCCCAGCTCACGCTCGACACGGGCGTCGAGGCCCCCATCTCCGATCTCGTCAGCGTCGGCGGAACCCGCCCGCGCACACCCTGAAAGAACGAGGATTCATGAGCCTTCGCAACGCGATGAATTCAGGTGTCTCCGGTCTCATCGCCGAGGGTCGGGCCCTCGGCGTGGTGGGAGACAACCTCGCCAACGTCAACACCATCGGGTTCAAAGAGTCCCGGGCGGTCTTCGAGACCGTCCTCGGCGGCGCGGTCGGCGGGCTCGGGACGCAGGGCTCCGGCGTGCGCGTCGCGCGCGTCCAGCAGCTCTTCGCGCAGGGCGCGCTCCTCACGACGTCACAGCCCACCGACGTGGCCCTCTCGGGCGAAGGCTTCTTCGTCGTGCAGGGCACCCTCGACGGCATCACGGGGAGCTTCTACTCCCGCGCTGGCCAGACCACGGTGAACAACGACGGGCTCCTGGTGAACCCGCAAGGCCTGCAGATTCAGGGCTATGCGGCCAACAGCGACGGCACCTTCGCCGCCTCGCCGACCTCGATCCAGATCCCCACGACGGGCATCCCCCCGCGGTCGACCACGCAGATTACCGTCGGGGCCAACCTGGATGCGGGGGCCACGACCCCAGCGGCTCCGTGGGACCCCAACAACCCCGCGGCCACCTCGAATTTCTCCACGTCGACGACCATCTACGACTCCCAGGGCACCGCCCACAACGTCAACGTGTACTTCCGCCGCACCGCGGCCAACGCGTGGGAGTACCACGTGCTCGCCAACGGCTCGGAGGTCACGGGAGGAGTCGCCGGACGCAACTCGGAGATCGCGACCGGCACCCTCACCTTCAACACCAGCGGCGCCCTGCAGACCCAAGCCAGCACCTTCGGCGGCACGGTGAACTTCAACGGCGCCCGCCCGGGTCAGGCCCTCGCGTTCAACTTCGGCACCCCCATCGGTGCTGGCGGCACGGGCCTCGACGGGATCACCCAGTTCGGCTCCCCGAGCAACGTCAACGCGCAGAGCCAGGACGGGTACGCCTCCGGGAGCCTCACCAACGTCCGCGTCGCCAGCGACGGCACGGTGAACGGCGTCTACACCAACGGGCAGGTCGTGCCCATCGCGCGGCTCGCGATCGCGCGATTCCAGTCGAACGACGGACTCGCCAACGCCGGGCACAGCCTCTGGGTGGCGACGCGTGACTCCGGCGAGCCGGCCCTCGGCGTCGCCGGCACCGGCGGCCGCGCCTCGGTCGTCGGCGGCGCGCTGGAGCAGAGCAACATTGACGTGAGCCAGCAGTTCGTCAATCTCATCTCCCATCAGCGCTCCTTTCAGGCCAGCTCGAAGACGATCACCACCGCTGACCAGATGCTCCAGGAGCTCATGAACATCACCCGATGAGTTCGTCGACCATGAGCGAGAAGAAAGAAGCGCCTTCCAAGCAAGACGAAGCCAAGCCCTCGGGGCGGGTGAACGTGATCCTGCCGATCATCACGGCGGTCATCGCTGGGGGCGCGGCCTTCGGCGGGGTGCGCTACGCCAACGGGCGGAGCGCGGCGCCGTCCCACGGCGCGCCCGCGCAAGCTCCCCACCCCCCGGCGGTGACCACTCCCGGCTTCACTCTGGCGCTCGATCCCTTCTTGGTCATGTCTTCCGATCCGTCGCATCGCAACCATCCGATGCGAGTCGCCCTGGCGATCGAGTTCGATCAAAACGTCACGGAGGCGAACGCACGGCTCTTCGTCTCCCGGATTCGCGACTCGGTGCTCTCGTACCTGCGCACCCTGACGTACGAGATGGCCTCCGATGCCACCCGCATGGATCGCATGCGGAACGAGCTCCTCGAGCGTGTCCGCGCCACGGGCGCACCGCCTGTCACGCGGGTGCTGGTGACCGACCTCGTCGTGCAATGAGAGACGCTTCCGAGAACGCAGGACCGCTGCGCTTCGCGACCGAGGGAGAGCCCATCCGCCGCGCGGCCGCCGTGCTCGAGCGCGAGCAGACCCGGCTCGCGATGGCGCTACGCCGGGCCCTCCCCTTCCTCACCCGCCGTGACGTGCCGGTGGTCATGGAGTGGACCCGCGTCATCTCGATGGCCGAGCTCCTCCTCAACCTCCCCCGGCCCATCCACGTTGTCCATCTGACGGTCGAGCCCGGCGGCTCGCCCGGAGCGCTGGTCTTCGACGCCGCCGCGCTCGCCCGAATCCTCGACGGCGTGCTCGGCGGCGACGGTCGGATGCTGCCGACCCTGAACCCCGCCGGACTCAGCGCGCCGCAAGGAGCCCTGGTCGCCCGCGCGGTCGACGGGGTCGTTCGGGCCATCAACGAGGTGCTCTCCGCCCGGGCCGACGTGCGCATCGAGTCCGCGGTCGGCCGCCCCGAAATCGAGGGTGGGGAGGGCACGCCCATCGTGAGCTCCTTCCTCGTCGGAACCGATGACTCCGGCCGGGTCGCCCTGGTGCTTCCGAAGGACGCGCTGCTGGCCCAGGCCCCTCTGGTTCCGGCGGCGAAGTCGCCTGACCAGCGGGTGACCGCGGCCCTCCACGACGTCGACATCGAGCTGGTCATCGAACTCACGCGGCTCCCGATGAAGCTCAGCGCGGTGATGGCCCTGAAGGTGGGGGACACGATCCCACTCGAGGCCCCCGTGAGCGGCACCGTCAGCATTCGCGCGGACGACAAACCCATCTTCCAGGGCCGCCCCACCACGGCCAGCGGCCGGATCGCGGTACGGATCGAGGGCGGGCACGATCGTTGATGGGAGGCCTCCTCGCCCCAAGAGGAGAGGCGACGGCCCCATGAACATCCCTGCCTTGCAGAACGGCGACCCTGCCGAGACCAGCGACCCCTCGGACGGAATCCCCTCGGATGGCAACGTCCCGGTCGCGGCGTTTCACCTCCTGCGCGACGTCGAGGTCGAGATCACCCTGGAAATCGGCCGCCGCCGCATGCGGATCGCCGATGTTCTGAAGCTCGCTCCCGGACAGATCCTGCCCCTCTCCAAGGCCGCCGGAGAACCGCTGGACATCTACATCAACGGCCGCCTGCTGGGCCGCGGCGAAGCGGTGGTGCTGGGCGATCGCTACGGGGTTCGGATTACCGAACTGGTCGCTCCGACCGCCGGGAGGCCGGCGTGAAGTCCTCCCTGCTCCTCGGAGGCGTCATGGCATTGGCGGCGACCGCCGGTTCGCTGACGGCCCTCCCGCAGGCCGCAGCCCAGAGCCACCACAGCAGCGACCAGTCCTCGCGCCACCACAGCAGCGACCAGTCCTCGCGCCACCACAGCAGCGACCAGTCCTCGCAGCACCACAGCAGCGACCAATCCTCGCAGCACCACAGCAGCGACCAGTCCTCGCGCCACCACAACAGCGACCATGCCCCCGCGGCCGTTGCTGCCCCCGCGGCCGTTGCTGCCCCCACCACAGTCGCAACTCCGACGATCGCCGAGCAGCCTCCGACGCCGCCCGCGGCGGTCGTGGCTCCGCCCGCCCCTGCGATCACGGCGCAGTCGGTCACGCCGCCCGCAGTGGTCGCTCCGCCCGCGTCTGCGGCCGCGGTTACCGAGCAGACCGCGAATCCTCCCGCCCCTGCAGTGGCCGAACCCGCTCCCGCCGCTCCGGCGCGAGGCACGCCGCTCCCGCTGCGATCGAGCCACCCCATCAACCTCATCCCCGCGGAGCGCCACACCGGAACCGGCGGCCTCTTCCTCGCGCTCTTCGTCGGAGCAGCGATCGGGCTGGGCTACTGGCTCCGTCGTCAGCAGGCACCGGCACCGAACGTCGGTCCGGAACTCAAGATCCTGGTCCGGTCTCCGGTGGGCGTTCGCAGCGATCTCCTGGTGGTCGACGTCGGCGGACAGCGGCTCCTGCTCGGCGTGACGCCCTCTTCCATCCAGCACATCGCCGTCCTCGACCACGCGACGGGCCTCGCGACGGAGACCGAAGAGCCCGCGAATGACAGCGCCAACGAGGAAGTCCGCTCCCGCTTCGTCGCGATGATCGACGCTGCCCGCCAGTCGGTCCCCGCCCCCGAAGCCGAAGCGAGCGCTGCCCGCACGGCAGAACGCCCGCACCGCGTCGCATCGCACCGCCGCCAGAGCCCCGCGCGCCACGAGGTCGAAGAACAGGCCCGCGGCTTGCTCGAGCTCGGAAACCTCGCATGAATCCCCTCAGCGACACGGGGCTGTCTCCGCAACTCAAGATCCTCGCGCTCCTCACGCTCCTGTCGCTGCTTCCGGCGATCGTACTGACGATGACGTCGTTCACCCGCGTCGTCATCGTGCTCGGCTTCGTCCGTCAGGGAATCGGCACCCAGCAGTCTCCCCCGACCCAGGTGCTCGTCGGACTCTCGCTCTTCCTCACGGCCTTCACCATGGCGCCGGTCACCACGGCCATCGCCCGTGACGCCTGGACGCCTTACAACGCCAATCGGATCACCGCGGAGCAGGCCTACGAGCGCGCGACCGTCCCCCTGCGCAGCTTCATGCTCCGACAGACGCGCGAGCGCGACCTCGCCCTCTTTTATGAGGCCGCTCGGCTGCCTCTCCCGCACACGGAAGAGGAAGTTCCCCTGCGCATCGCCGCGCCTGCCTTCGTCGTGAGCGAACTCACCACCGCCTTCCAGATGGGCGTGATGGTGCTTCTCCCCTTCCTCGTCATCGACCTCGTCGTCTCGTCGCTGCTCATGTCCATGGGCATGATGATGGTGCCACCGTCCAGCCTCAGCCTGCCGCTTAAGCTCCTGCTGTTCGTGCTGGCCGACGGATGGCACATGCTCGTCGGATCCCTCCTGCGGAGCTTCGCGTGACCACCGAAGGGGCCCTCTCCCTGCTCATGGGCATGCTCACCGCCGGCGTCCGCATGGGCGCTCCGCTGCTTGGCGTCTCCCTCGTCGCCGGCCTGCTGGTGGGTCTCGCCCAGACGGTGGCCCAGGTCAACGAAGTCAGCGTGAGCTTCGTCGTGAAGATCCTCGCGGTGCTCGCGACCCTCGCCGTCGTGGGCCCGGCTCTCCTCGGCTACGCGGTGCAGTACACCCGCACCTGTTTGCTCGCGGTCGAACACGTGGTCCACTGATGGATCTCGCGCGCGAATTCCTCCCCCGCGCGTTCACCGTCGCACTCGCGTTCTCGCGCACCGCTGGTTTCGCCACGGCCTCACCCTTCCCCGGCCAAAACGCCGGACCCACGCAGCGCGTGGGATTCGCTCTGGCCCTCGCCGCCGTCGCCGGACTCTTCGTGCCCGTCCCCGCCGAGCCCCTCTCGCTTGACGCCCGGCTCGCCACCGGAGCAGCCTCCGAACTAGCCATCGGACTCACCATCGGGGTGGCTTTCCGCTTCGTCTTTGTCGCTGCGGAAATGCTCTCCCAGTCGGTCTCTCAGGTCTCCGGGCTGGGCGCGCCTTCGACCTTCAACCCCACGTTCAACACCCAGGAGACGGCCCTCAGCCAGGCGCTCACCCTCTTCGCGATGCTCGTCGCGCTGTCGATCGGCGCTCACCGCGTCGCCATCGCCTCCGTCCTCGAGTCGTTTCGATTGCTGCCGGTGGGCAGCTCGGTGTCTCTGGACGCGGCGGCCCCGGTGTTTGTCGACCTCGCCGCGGAGTCCCTCGCCGTCGGCCTCCGCCTCGCCATGCCCGTCGTGGTCATCTCCCTCGCCACTCAGACCGCCCTCGCGCTCATCTCCCGCGCCGCGCCGTCGCTCCAGCTCTTCAGCGTAGGGCTCGCCGTGCTGATCGCCGCCAGCATCATGGTCCTGATGGCCTCGCTCGGCGACATCACCCTCGGCCTCGGTGAGCATCTCGGCGGACTCGGCCCGCGACTCGCACGTGTCCTCCTCGCGCTCACCCCGCAGTCCCCATGAGCGAAGCGGACGACAGCGATAAGAATTTTGACCCGACGCCCCATCGTCGCGAGCAGTTTCGCAAGGAGGGCCGCTTCGCCCGCGCGAAGGACCTCGGCGGACTCGCCGCCACCGCCGCCGTCACCCTGGTGCTCCTCGGATCGCGGCAGGTGCTCGCCCACGCGACCCACGTCCTCTTCGCCGGCACCCACGGCGACCTCGGCGCCCTCAACCGCGTCGGCGGCGAAGCCGCGATCTCTACCGCCGCCGGCGCCTTCGTCGCGATGGCTGCACCCGCCGCGCTCGCCGCCGCGCTCGCCGCCACCGCCGTCGGGCTCGCCCAGTCCGGCCTCGACCTCCGCCCCGAACTCCTCGGATTCAAGCCCGAACGCCTCAACCCGCTCAACGGTCTCCGCCAGCTCTTCTCCCTCAAGCACGGCGCGTCCGAAACCCTCCTCGGCATGCTCCGCGTCGCGCTCGTGGGCTACGTCACCTGGCGGGCCCTCGAGCGCGATCTCCCGGCCCTCGGAGTCCTCTCCCGCGTCCCCCTCGACGCCGCCCTCGGCCGGTGCGTCGAGTCCTTCGCCCGCGTCACCTTCCACGCCCTCGGCGCCCTCGCGGCCATCGCCGCCATCGACTACGCCTGGAACTGGTGGACGCTCGAGCAGGAAATGAGAATGACCCGGCGCGAGATCACCGAGGAGAGCAAGGCTCAGGAGGGCGACCCGAAGACCAAGGGGCAGATGCGCTCCCGCGCCCGCGCGATGCTGCGCAAGCGCTCTCTGGCCAACGTGAAGAAGGCCGACGTGGTGGTGACCAACCCCACCCACATCGCCGTCGCCCTGCGCTACTCCGCCACCGACCCGGCCCCCGTGGTCATCGCGAAGGGGCACGACGACTTCGCCCTCCAGATCCGCGCCGAAGCCCGACGCAACGGCATCCCCATCCTCGAGAACCGCCCCCTCGCCCGCGCCCTCGACGCCGAGGTCGCCATCGGCCGCACCGTCCCGGGCAAGCATTTCGCCGCGGTCGCGCGGGTCCTGGCCTGGGTCTACCGTGTGCGCCCCGCGGCACGGCGCGTGCGTAACGCGAGGGCGTGAGCAGCGGCGTCGTCGCCTCGGAATCGAAGAGCAACTGGGACGTCGTCGTCCCCCTCGGCGTCATCGGCATCGTCCTGATGATGGTGATGCCGATTCCGGCCATGCTCCTCGACGTGCTGCTGGCCTTCTCGATGGCCCTCGCCATCGGGGTCTTCCTCACCGCCCTCTTCATCGAGGAGGCGCTGGAATTCAGCGCCTTCCCGGCCTTCGTGCTCATCGCGACGCTGCTGCGCCTGAGCCTCAACGTCGCCACCACGCGACGGATCCTCCTCCACGGCACCGAAGGGCCGAGCGCCGCCGGACACGTCGTGGAGGCCTTCGGACGCTTCGTCGTCGAGGGCAACGTCCTCGTCGGGCTCGTAGTCTTCCTGATCCTCGCGGTGATCAACTTCGTGGTGATCACCAAGGGTGCGGGCCGGGTCGCCGAGGTCGCCGCGCGCTTCACCCTCGACGCGATGCCCGGCAAGCAGATGGCCATCGACGCCGAGCTCTCCTCCGGATCCCTCGACGCCGAAACCGCCCGCAAGCGGCGCAAAGACCTCGAGCGCGAGGCCGATTTTTACGGCGCGATGGACGGCGCGAGCAAGTTCGTCCACGGCGACGCCATCGCCGGGCTGCTCATCACCGCGATCAACCTCATCGGCGGGCTCATCCTCGGGGTGAGCGCCGGCATGGACATCGCCCGCGCGGGCGAGACCTTCTCCGTGCTGAGCGTGGGAGACGCGCTCTCCTCGCAGATCCCTGCCCTCCTCATCTCGGCAGCGGCAGGCATCGTCGTCACGCGGAGCGCCACCCGCGAGCCCATCGGTCGGGCCTTCGGCGGCCAGCTCCTCGGGCGGCGACAGCCCGTCATCATGACCGCCGGAATCCTGACGCTCCTGGCCTTGATCCCGGGGATGCCGGCCTTCCCCTGCCTCGCCCTGGCGACCTCGCTCTTCTTCATCGCCCGCAACCTCGACAGGAAGTCCGCCAGCGCCGCCAACGCCGCCAACGCCGCCGGCGCACGCGCGGGCGGCGACCGCAAGCCCACCTCCGCAGAGGAGGTCGACGCAGCTCTGGCGATGGACATGCTCTCGCTGGAAATCGGCTACGAGCTCGTCGGGGTGGTCGACGCCACCCGCGGCGGCACCTTGCTCGACCGGGTCGCATCGCTCCGTCAGCAGCTCGCGCGGGACGTGGGGCTGGTCATCCCGCCGATCCATGTCTGCGACAACCTCGCGCTCCCGCCCGGCGGCTACCGCGTGCTCATCCTCGGCAACGAGATCGGCCTCGGTCAGTGCCGTGGCGGTCGACTCCTCGCGGTCGACCCGAGCGGCATGGCACCCGTCATCGACGGCGAACGGACCATCGACCCCACCTTCGGCATGCCCGCCTGGTGGATCACCCCGCGCGACAAGGAGCTCGCCGAGGCGCTGGGATACACCGTGGTCGACCACGCGACGATCCTCGCGACCCACCTCGGAGAGCTCCTCCGGACCAACGCCCACCGACTGCTTGGCCGCCAGGAAGTGCAACACCTCCTCGACGTGCTCGCCCGCTCGGCGCCCAAGCTGGTCGACGACGTGGTGCCGGGCGTGGTCAACCTCGGCGAGCTCGTCCGCATCCTCCGCAACCTCGCCCGCGAGTCCATCTCGATCCGTGACATGCGCACGATCCTCGAATCACTGGCCGAACTCGCGGCGCAAACGAAGGATCCGGAGCAGCTCACCGAACTCCTCCGCGAGCGCCTCGCCCCGCACATCACCGCGCGCTTCAAGGCCCCCGACGGATCCGTCGCGGCCATGACCCTCGACCCGCGGCTGGAGGAGACCCTCCGTCGCTCCCTCCGCGAGATCGCCGCCGGCACCGGCGGGGCCCTCGATCCCGCCCTCCTGCGGTCGGTGGTCCAATCGGCCGAGCGTGCGCTGGGAGCCTTCCACGCTCAGAACGCGACCCCGCTGCTGGTGACGCCGCCTGACCTCCGACGCTACGTCCGGGCGATCTTTGAGTGGAAAGTGCCTCAACTCGCGGTAGCGTCGTTCCGCGAGATCGAACCGACAGCGACGCTGCGGGTGATCGAACGCCTCGGCCCGACCCCTGCAATGATGCCCGTCGGAGGTCTCTCATCATGACAACGCGCCAGGTGTTTCGCGGCCGGACGCTGACCGAGGCGCGCCGCGCCGCGGTCGAGGCTCTGGGCGGGGGCGCGGTGCTCTTGACCACGCGGGAGGTCCGGCAGCCGGGCATCGCGGGCCTGCTCGGCACCACCGAGGTGGAAGTGGTCGCGACCCTCCCTGAGGCGACGCCCGCCGCGAGCGCACCGGCCCCGAAGCGCACGCCGCCGCTCTTCGCCCTCGGCGCATACGCCCCGGGCGACCCCGCCGCCGAATCCACCGCTCCGGCGGTTCCCGCAGCTCCCGCGGCTCCTCCGGGGCCGTCGATGGGGTCGATTCGCAACGAGCTCCGCACCGAGCTCCGCGCGATCAAGACCGTCATCGCCCAGGCCGAGCGGGTTCCGCCCGTGGTGATGGCCGAGCTGGCGGCGCTCCGCACCGCGCTCGAGGAAGTGGCGCTCGAGCCCGCGACCGGCGACCGCGCGGTCGCGCTCTTGCGCGCACGCGGAATCGAAGGCCCGGCAGCCTCCACCCTCGCGCGTCTCCTGCGACGTGAGGACGAGGGGACTCTTCCCGATCGACTGCGTGAGGCTCTCGCCGAAGTCATCTCCGTCGCTCCCTGGCCGCTGGCCGATCAGGGCCGCTCGCTCATCGCAATGGTCGGCCCGACGGGCGTCGGCAAGACCACCACGATCGCCAAGCTCGCCGCCCGCGCCCGCATGGACCGTCGCTCGGTCACGCTCATCTCCTGCGATGGCTTCCGGGTCGGCGCGATCGAGCAACTCCGCCGCTACGCCTCGCTCATGGACGCGGAGTTCGACACCGCGAACACCGCGGAAGAGCTCGCCCGCAGCATCGAGGCGGCCGACACCGACGTGGTGCTGATCGACACCGCCGGGAGCCCGCCGAAGTCCGGCGGAGTCGAGATGCTCCTGGCGGCCGAGGACTTCGCCCGAATCGCCACCAGCCGGAATCTCACGCGGCACGTGCTCTTGTGCTTGCCGGCCGCCCTCCGCGCCCAAGACGCGCAGACGATGGCGCACACCTACGCGGGGGTTGGCCCCACCGCGCTGGTGATCACCAAGCTCGACGAAACAAGCGCCCCCTCGGGTCTGGTGCACGGCCCTGCGGCATCTGGTCTCCCCGTGTCGGTGCTCTGCGCCGGGCAGCGCGTCCCGGAGCACGTCGCTCCTGCCACTGCCGGGGCGATTCTCGATCATCTGGTGCCGCGGTCGCCGGGAGCCAGCGCGTGACCAACCCGGAATCGCATCAGGTCGAGGGGGAGGCCCGTCGGACGCTGAGCCGAGCCGAGTACGAGCGTTTCCTTCCCATGGTGCGACGCATCGCAATGCGCGCGGCGCGCCGCGCGCCGCGGCACGTGCAGGTGGCCGACCTCGTGAGTTGCGGCTGGCTCGGGCTGATGGAGGCGACGCAGCGGGCACACACGAAAATGAGCCCCGAGGAGTTCGAAGCCTACGCGTCCTACCGGATCCGCGGCGCGATGCTGGACTACCTCCGCAGCCTCGACTCCTCGGTGCGCAGCGTCCGTCATGCGTCACGTCACCTGACGCGGGCCATCAAAAAACTGACGCAGTCGCACGGGCGTCCTCCTTCCGAAGGGGAGATCGCCGAGTCGCTGGGGCTCGACGAGGAGAACTATCAGGCCCTGCTCGTGCGCATCGCCGAGGCCGGGATGGCCCGCCTCGAGCTCATGGACTTCGACCAGGACGAGATCGAATCCCAGGAGCCCTCGGCCGACGAGGAGATCGCCCGACGCGAGCTTCTCTCCGCGATGGTGGCCGCGATCGAAGATCTGCCCGAGCGATTTCAGCTGGTGCTCGCGCTGTACTATCAGGAAGGCTGCACGCTGCGAGAGGTGGGCGCGGTGCTCGGGGTGGGCGAGTCCATGGCCTCGCGGCTGCACACGGAGGCCATCCACCGCCTCCGAGCCGCGATCGGAAGGGAATGACATGAGCGACGGGATCTATTCAGCCTTGAGCGGCGCCATCGCGCAGTCGACGCTGCTGGAGACGGCGGCGAACAACCTCGCGAACGCCTCCACCAACGGCTACCAGCGGGTGCGGCCGGTCTTTCAAGAAGTCCTCGCCCGCGCTGGCGGACCGGCCGGGCCCGGCACGCCGCGCGGCGGCTCGATCGTGACGGTGGCCGCGACCGCCGTCGACACCAGCGTCGGCGCCATCCGCCCCACGGGTCGCCCGCTCGACGCCGCGCTTCCCGAAGGGGTCTACCTGGGCGTCACAACGCCGCGGGGCGAGCGGTACACCCGCGCGGTCTCCCTCAACGTCTCCGCCGACGGCAGCGTGCTCACGGCCCAGGGCGACCGCGTCGCCGACGAAGCCGGCAACCCGCTGCTCATCCCCGCCGGCGTCGGCAACGTGACACTGACCGCCGACGGCGAACTCCGGCGAGGTGACACCTCGGTGGGTCGTCTTCGCCTGGTCCGCTTCGACCGCCCTGACCAGCTTCTGCCGGAAGGCGCGACGCTGCTGGCCCGCGGCCGCGCCGTGGCAACGCCGACCCAGGCCGCCCTCACCCTCGGATCGGTCGAGGAATCCAACGCCACCGCGGTCAGCGCGATGACCGAGCTCGTCACCGCGACCCGCACCTTCGAAGCCTTCCAGCGCGTGATCGACGCCTTCCGCGAAGCCGATCGCAAAGTCGTGACGACCGTTCCCGCCTGAGCCATCGTAGGCACAGGCATTGCGGGGTTATGGCTCCCATGCGTGTCCCCGCGATCGAATCCCTCCCCGCCCCCACCCGCGCCGAGACCCGAAACGAAGTCCCGCTGGAGCGCACCCAGGCGAGTCGAGCCGAGATGCGAGCCGCAATCGCCCGAGCCGAAGAGCAGCTCACCGGTCGCCCCGCCAGCCCCGGCCTGATCGAGATCGCAACCGCTCAAGCCAGTCTGGAAACCGCCAGCGGACGGCGGATGTACAACTTCAACTTCGGTGGGATCAAAGGCACCAGCCCGAGCGGTCTGACCACCACTGCCAACACCCACGAGTGGGAAAATGGTGTCCGATATCGGACACAGGCTCACTTTCGCGCATACCACTCGCTCGACGAGGGGGCGGCGGATTTCCTCTCGCTCCTGCACCGGCGCTACGGTTCGGCCCTCGCCGCGGCCGAGCAGGGGGACGTCGACGGCTACGCCCACGCGCTGAAGCAGCGGGGATACTTCACCGGGCCGGAAGGGCACTACGCCAACGATCTGCGGCAGCTCCTCGGGCTGCCCGAGCGCCCCGAGCTCGAAACCCCCGATGCCAGCGCCGGCGGCGCCAGCGCACCCGAGGCGGGTAGCACCTTCACCAACACCCGGGAGCTCGCGCTCCTGCTCGACGCCGTGTCCACGAGTTCGGCCCGCGGCGCTGCCCGGATTGCAGCCCCCGACCAGGAAGAGGCCTGACGCAGAGCGTCGCCCCCCGGGCCTCGGCAGGTGAA
The DNA here is from genome assembly GCA_040397825.1 of Opitutaceae bacterium. GTDB lineage: Bacteria > Verrucomicrobiota > Verrucomicrobiia > Opitutales > Opitutaceae > ER46. Next base: position 8,568 of record JBBAVH010000035.1, on the reverse strand, counting down.
CTTGATTTTTTTGTTCAAGCCCGTCTGGAGGTGGTCGTTCCACGGAATGACGGAACGCGCGGACGAGCAGCGGACGCCATGGTGGCGACCCTTGAGTTGAGCGGTTCCGAAGTCATATCGGAGGATCACGATGGGTCTGTTCGTTCAAACCAATGTCGCCTCGCTGGTCGCGCAGAACAACCTGTACCGGACGCAGCAGTCCCTCGGAAAGAACTTCGAGCGCCTCTCCAGCGGCTACCGCATCAACAGCTCCGCGGACGACGCCGCGGGCCTCGGCATCAGCAAGAGCATCAACGCCCAGGTCCGCTCCCTCGCGGTGGCGGAGCGCAACGCGAACGACGGCATCTCGATGGCGTCGACCGCCGACGGCGCGGCCGAGCAGGTTCACAACATCCTCACCCGCCTCCGCGAGCTGGCCGTGCAGGGCGCCAACGGCACCGTGAATGCGACCGACTCCGCCAACCTGAACGTCGAGTTCCAGGCGCAGTTCTCCGAGATCGACCGGATCGCGGCGGTCGCGACCTTCAACGGCCGCAACCTGCTCTCCGGCGCGGCCGCGAGCGTCACCTTCCAGGTCGGCATCAACAACGTGGCGACGGCCGACCGCCTCGACATCAACTTCGGCGGCGGCGACACCGCCCGCCTCGGTCTCACTGGCGCCTCGGTCAGCAGCGTGGCGAACTCGCGCACCGCGATCGGCACGATCGACACCGCGATCACCAATCTCAGCACCCTGCGCGAGGGCTGGGGTTCGGCGATCAACCGCATGACCACGACGATCAACAACCTCCAGTCGCAGAGCACGAACCTCTCGGCGTCCCTCAGCCGCATCCGCGACGTGAACGTGGCCGAGGAGACCGCGTCCCTGTCCCGTAACCAGGTGCTGCTCCAGGCCGGTGCGGCGGTGCTCGGCCAGGCCAACCAGGCCCCGCAGCTGGCACTCTCCCTGCTTCGCTGATACGACGGCTCCTCGTCGCCCCGCGGGTTTCGTCTCTCTGAGGCGAACTCGCGGGGCGCTGCTGTTCTCACCATGGAGTGACCATGACGATCACGATCCCGGGTCTCGGTTCTGGCCTCGACACCAACGCGCTCGTGAGAAGTCTGGTTGCCGTTCAGCAACAGCCCGTCACGGCCCTACAGAACCGGCAACGGAGCATCGACCAGGCCTCCAGCTCGATCACTTCCTTCTCCTCAAGGCTCGCCGCGCTCGCCACCGCCGCCCGAAACCTCGACACGACCGCAGAGTTCAACGCGACGACGGCGACCTCGTCGGACGCGACCTCGGTCACCGCCTCCACGGTCGGAGGCGCGAGTCTGGGCACCTACGATGTCCGGGTCACCCAGCTCGCCCGGGAGCAACGGACGCAGAGCAACACCTTCGCCTCCAGCACCACCGCCCTCGGGCTCTCGGGCTCCATCACCCTCACCGTCGGCAGCGCCGACCCGGTGACGGTCGCCGTGAGTTCGGGCGACACGCTGGCCAACATCGCCGCCCGCATCTCCTCCTCCGGCGCGCGCGTCAGCGCGGGGGTGATCTACGACGGCACGACCTACCGGATGCAGGTGCGAGGTCTCGACACCGGGGCGACCAACGCCATCTCCTTCACCGAAGACCCGGCCATCCAAAGCGCCCTCGGGCTGAGCGACACGCTCAACACCTACCAGAACGCGCAAAACGCGGTGTTCACCGTGGACAACGTGGCGATGACCCGCAGCACCAACCGGGTGAGCGACGCCGCGCCGGGCGTGACCCTGACCCTGCTGCGAACCACGACAACCCCCACGACCATCACGGTGTCCAGCGACACCAGCGCGCTCAAGACCCGGGTGCAGGGCTTCATCTCCGCCTTCAACGACGTCGTCAACACCGCCCACACGATGACCGGCTACGGGACGCAGCGAGCAACCAACCCCGAGCTCGCCAGCGACCGCACGGTGCGCGGTGCAACCGAACGCCTCTCGCGCATCCTGACGAGTCCCGTCCCTGGCACGACCGGTCGCTACACCACGCTCGGCAGCGTCGGAATCAACCTCCAGAACGATGGCACCCTGCGGCTGAACGAGACCGCCTTCAACGCCGCCCTGACCGCCGACCCGGTCTCCGTCGCACGGCTCTTCGTCACCGACACAACCAGCGGCGCAACCGGCGTCATGAGCACCTTCAACACCACGGTGGCCGAGCTGACGACGGACGTAGGCGCTCCCCTGCGGACTCGCTCCGAATCGCTCAGCGCCCGGTCTCGCCGGATCGGAACGGAGATCAGCGACATGCAACGCCGCATCGACACGTACACCGAATCCCTCCGCGCACAATTCGCCGCGATGGAAACCCAGGCCGGCCGGTACAACGCTATGGCCGGCTCCATCCGCAGTCTGGTGAGCAGCTCCGGCGTGGTGCTCTGAGGACGACATGACCGCAGCCACCCTCCTCGCCCGTTACGGCACCGTGCAGATGACGACGAGCTCGCCAGGGCAGATCCTGGTGATGCTCTACGACGGCCTCTTCCGCTTCCTCGGCGAAGCGCGCACCGCCATCACGACGCGTGACCGCGCCCGCGCCGGCGAGCGCATCAGCCGGTCGCACGCGATCCTCGACCTGCTCGACTCCACCCTCGACCCGACCCACGCCCCAGAGCTCTGCGACAACCTCCACGGGCTCTATCTCTTCTGCATGTCACGGATCGTGACAGCCAACATCAACCAGGACGTCACCCCGCTCGACGAGGTCTTGCGCGTCCTTGGTCCGCTCCGCGAAGCATGGAAAGAAGCGATCGCCCGGCTCCCCGCCGAGGCCAAAGATCCAGCCGGGCAGAAAACATAGCGCCCGAACATAATTTCCGCGCGCGGTCTATCGGATTGCTTTGTCGAAGGCAAATTATCCTGACAGTTGCGTCGTGATCTAGACGTAGCGTCAAGTTTCGTGCAGGTTGAATGTCAGGGACATGACGCGTCGCCTGAACCACCGCACCTGCAGAGGACCGAACCGATGACGGACCCGGCACGGCTTTCCGTTCGGCCCGTCGAAGCCGAAGTTCTCAGCCCCGAGCGCGCGACGCTCCGCACGACCAGCCGGGGCAAGGTCGTGGGCGTTCACGCGAGCATCCGCGATGTCATCCAGATGATCGATCGCGTCGCTCGCTCGAGCTGCACCGTACTGGTGACAGGGGAGAGCGGCACGGGCAAGGAGCTTGCGGTCGCCGCGCTGCACGACGCGTCCCCGCGGAGCCAGAAGCCGCTGGTGTCCGTGAACTGCGGCGCGATCGCCGAGAGCCTCATGGAGAGCGAGCTCTTCGGACACGCCAAAGGCGCCTTCACCGGAGCGCACGCGGCACGGGCGGGGTGGGTCGCGCGGGCGGAGGGCGGCACGCTCTTCCTCGACGAGGTCGGCGAACTCTCGCTCGCGATGCAGGTGAAGATCCTCCGACTGCTCCAGCAGAAGGAGTACTCCCCGGTCGGCGAGAGCCGCACCGTCCGCTGTGACATCCGCGTGGTCGCCGCGACCAACCGCAACCTCGAGCAGGAGGTCGCGGCGGGGAGATTCCGCGAAGACCTGTACTACCGGCTCAACGTCGTGCACGTGCACCTGCCCCCGCTGCGAGAGCGCATCGGAGACATCGAGGTGCTCGCGCGGGCCTTCCTGCAGACCTACGCCGAGCGCATCGGCCGCGACGATCTCGTGGGCCTCTCCGACGACGCCCTCGGCGCGATCAAGGCGCATGACTGGCCCGGCAACATCCGCGCGCTGGAGAACGCGATCGAGCATGCCGTGCTCCTCAGCGAGGGGCCGATGATCCAGTTCGAAGACCTGCCCGCGAAGGTCAGGGAATCCAGCCGACGAGTCGCCAAGAGCAGCCGTCCGCTGCCGGAGTCAGGCATCGACCTCCGCTCCGCAGTGGAAAGCTACGAGAACAACCTGATCCGGCAGGCCCTCGACCGCGCCAGCGGCAACAAGAACCGCGCGGCCCAGCTGCTCGGGCTCAACCGCACGACCCTCGTCGAGATGATCAAGCGCAAGGGGCTGTAGCGTCTCAGACGCCCGGACGTTCAGACGCCCGGACGTTCAGACGCCCGAGCGTTCGGACGTCCAGACGCCCGTCAGCCCGGCAGGTGCAACAGCCCGACGGCCCGGCGGCGGGTGTGCTCTCCGCGTCGGTCATAGCGGGCGGTGGTGGTGACCTGCGCGTGTCCCGCGAGTTGCTGGACGGTCGCGATGTCAGCCCCGGCATCGAGCAGGTCGGAGATGAATGACCGCCGCGCGTCGTGCGGAGAGAAGGGCGAGACACCGCTCCGGTGCGCGAGCCGCCGCAGGATCGTCAGCACCGCCTGACCGCTGAGCCCGCGGCCGTCACCGGGGATGGATCCGCCTTTTCGAACCGGCAGGAGGAGAGGGCCAGGCGCTTCGCCGCGGAGTTGAATCCAGCGAGCGACGCGCTCGCCCACGCCTGGGGCAAAGGGAACGGACCGCTCGCGGTCGCCCTTGCCTGTCACCCGCACCGCGCCGCCGACGGTGTCGAGATCGGCGGCGGCGATCTGGACGACCTCGGCGCGTCGGAGCCCGGCCCCGTACAGCAGCGCCAGGAGCGCAGCGTCCCGCGCGCCCCGAGGGGTAGTGGGATCGCACGCGCAGAAGAGCGCGCGGAGCTCGCCCGTCGTCAGCGCCCGACCACGCGGGAGGCGCGAGCCGCGAACCGCCGGGAGATCGGAGGCGCGGAGGCCCTCCTCGGCGCTCATCAGCTCCAGCCGCACGCACTCCCGCAGCACCCCGCGCAGCGCGCACAGGATCTTGTTGGCGCTCGGCGGAGCGTAACGCTCGGCGATCCGCGCGCGGATCGCCTGAGTGTGGGCATACCGCAGCAGGTGCCAGGAGAAGCGCTCGACCGCCCCGCCCGGCACCAGCCCGACCACCACCCGCAGCGCCTGCCCCATCGCCCGCCGCGAGCCCGGTGCCAGCCGGGCGAGGTAGACCCGCGCCGGGTTGCGATCGGGCGACAGGCTCACCGAGGGCAGGAGCGCTGACCAATCCCCCGAGAGCCCCTCCCCTTCATCGGCCTGCATCACTTGCGAGAATATACATTCTCAACTCCAAACGTCCAGACGTTCAAACGCCCGCGGACGGTGACAAAACGTCTGGACGGTCAGACGTCCAATCGTCTAGACGTCGCCGCGTGATCTTCGCGCTGGCCGGTCAGAAGGGCGGGGTGGGCAAGAGCACGGTGGCGGTCTCGATCGCGGCCGAGCTGGTGGCTCGCAAGCTCAAGGTGCTCCTGGTCGATGCCGACCCGCAGGGGACGGCCCGCACCTGGGGCGACGTGGCTTCGGAGCAGGGTCACCCCCTCCCGACCATCGTGGCGATGGGAGCGACGATGCACCGACCGGAGCAGCTGCCGCGGGTCGCGGGCGGGTACGACCACGTCGTCATCGACTGTCCGCCGCGGCATGGCGAGATCCAGCGGTCGGCGCTGATGGTGGCCGACGCGGTGGTGCTCCCATGCGGCCCCTCGGCGGCGGACGCCTGGGCGCTGGCCAGCTCGGTCGAGCTCATCGCCGAGGCCCGCGCGCTCCGCCCCGCACTCGGCGCGTTCATCCTCATCACCCGCAAGCAGATGCACACCGCGATCAGCAAAGGCGCCCGGGATGTTCTGGCGCAGTCGGGGATCCCGGTGCTCGCGACCGAGCTCGGCTACCGGGTGGCCTTCGCCGAGGCGGTCGGGGCAGGCCAGGGCCCGACGACGTACGCGCCGAAAGACGCCGCGGCCGCGGAGATCCGCGCGCTGGTCGACGAGCTGCTCACCGCCGAGAGGAAGCGTCATGCCCAAGAAGCCCCCGTCCGTAAGCCTGCGAAAGCCCCCCGCGGCCGTTGACCTCGACCGGGCCGAGGCCTTCGTCCGTAAACCCGGTGCACCGGGCGACGAGGAGACGAGCGAGCGGACTCGAACGTCCGAGCATTCAGAAGTTCAAAAGTTCAAAAGTTCAGACGCTTCAACGTCCAAACGCTCAAACGTCCAAACGCCCAAACAGCTCCATCCGCCGATGGTGCCTGAGGAGCCGACGGCCCGTCCCCTCCCTCGCGGTGTGGTGGCTCGGAGTGACGGGCGGACGCTCCGGCGCATGACCCTGTACCTGCCCGACGCGCTCGCCCGCCGACTCGCCGTCCACTGCGCTCGGGAGAGCCATGAGCTGAGCGCCTTCGTGAGCGAGGCCGTGCGGCGGCGACTCGACGAGTTGGAGGGCTGAGGCGTTCGGCCGGTTTTCGCGCGGATGCGCGGGCGGGGATATCCTCGCCGACGATGTTCGCCTCCGTCCCCATCCTCCGCGTCGCGCCGGGTATGCTCGACGAGCGTCTGCGGTTGCTGGTCGGAGACGGCCTGGTGACTCCGGTACGGGAGCGTCTGTTGAGCGTTTCCCCGCCTGCCGAGCCACGTCCGCGGGTCGGCGCGGAGACCCGCCTCGCCCGGGTGATGGAGGGAATGGCCGAAGTCTTCGCCCGCGCCTCACTCCCAGCGGCGCGTCGTCCGCTCGAGGAGCTCGACGACTTGTTTCGAGGCGAGAGCCGCCCCGAAGCGCCGATCGCCCTCGCGCTGCCTGCGCCGACCGACGGGGGGCTCGACGAGGTCGAGCGGTGGTCGCGGGTGATCACGGACGAGAAGACCGCGACGACGATGCAGCGGCAGTTCGGCATGGCCCGCGGACTCGACTGGCAGCGCGCGGAAGAGCTGCTGGTGGAGGCCTTCGAACAGCACCTGCTCGTCCCCGAGGAGCGTTCGAACGCGCTCTCCCTGCTCCACGCGGTGATGCGCGTCCACGCGCTGCAGGACGTTTCGTTCCTGACCCTCGTCCACGGGGCCTGGTCGGCCCTCCATCAAGACCTCCGTCGGCCCTTCATCGCCCTCGACGCGGGTCGCACCCATCACACGATCCTGGCCCGCTGGCGCGACCTGCCGAAGGGCGGCTCGATGCGAGTGACACCGCGGGAGGGCTTCGCGGAAATCATCACGCCCGACGCGAGCGGCAACGTGGCCCTGCGGCTCGACGTGCAAGAGATTCCGATGCGGCTCATCGAGGCCATCCGCCACTGGCGCTCGTGGCACGGGCTCCGCCACTGGGCGGCCCTGCAGCGGCTCCTCACGCGAGCCGGACGCACCGGGGCGATCCGCTGGACGCTCAACGACCACCTCGACGCGCTCGGGCTCTCGGCCCGGGCCCGGCGGGAGCCGCGGATTCGCAACAAGATCGCCAACGAGGTCGAGGCCCTGACCCGGCTGGAGATCGCTGTATACAATCAAGACGGCTCGCTGCGACTCCGCGGTCCGATCCTCGCGGTCACGCAGCGGGGTGAGGCTTTACGAGGTTCGGAATGGGCGCTCGAGGGCCTTGAGTTGGTGATCCACCCGATCTTGTACGAAGGCGTACGAAAGGGATCGGGCGAACTCGGGACGCTCTGGGCTCCAGCCCCCGCAGAGCTGGCCCACATCGATGAGCGGATGTACCCCTACGCCCTCGCGCTCGGGCTCATCCTCCCGATCCGCTGGCGTTGGGACCAGACCGACGACGGTCACGGACCGCTGGTATTGACGGGTGAGAAGCTGCTCGAGACCGCTGGGATTCAACGGTCGGAGCGCAACCCCGGACGCAGCTGGGTGACACTGGAGCGCAACCTTCAGGTGCTGCAGGACATCGGCGGCGTGGGCAGCGTCGAGTGGGAGCCGGGAGAGCGCAACACGCTGAGCGGGCGATGTCGCATCGCACCGCCGCCCTGGGTGCGCGACCGGCTGGTGCATCACCTGTTGCCCAAGGAAGAGCTTTCACACACCACCCTGTTGACCGGCACAGACCTCTCGGAATGGCGACGCTCGCTCGAGCTCACCCAGGCCGAACTGGCCCAGCAGCTCGAGCTCTCCGAACGAACCATCCGCCGCGCGGAAGGACTCTCCGACCGGCCGCTCACCACCCCGGTGCGCGAGGCCCTCCGTCGCTTCCAAAAACCCTCCGCGCTCCCCGGGACCGGGACGATGAGCGGGCAAAATCAGTAACCGGACAGAAACCGGCATGGGCCGCGGTGGATATCCAGACGAACCGCCGGAAATACACCACAAAATCGCGGCGGTAGCGGCGATGGCGGAGAAGAAACCGGACAGAAACCGGCACAGCCCGTGGGAGGCACCAGAGGGGGTGGCCGCCCCCCCCTCCGGAGTCGGACCGGACAGAAACCGGCATAGCCCGTGGCAGGGTCCAACCGGACAAAAAGCGACATAGCCTGCAGCAAAACCGGACAAAAAGCGACATAGCCTGCAGCAAAACCGGACAGAAACCGGCATAGCCTGTGGGGCACGGTATTTGATACCCCTTGAAATCACTGCGAAATTCGGTTTCGAAAAGTCCTCCTAGAAGGAATTCCCTAGAAGGAATTCCTTCTGGGGACCTGGGAGCATCCCCTGGGGGGGCTGCTCCCGACGGTCCCCCAGGTAGGGAAAAAAAGAAGACGGTCGCGGCGGCCTCTAGGAGCCCCGGGAGAGCCCGGGAGGGCGCTGGGAGCCCCGGGAGGGCGCTGGGAGCCCCGGGAGGGCGCTG
>JBBAVH010000034.1:0-42607 GCA_040397825.1 Opitutaceae bacterium | reverse complement strand
GGGGCTTATCGCGAAATGGAGCGGGCGAAGAGACTCGAACTCTCGACGTCCACCTTGGCAAGGTGGTGCTCTACCAACTGAGCTACGCCCGCGAGAGAGCGGCAAGGAGTAGGGGCTCAGCGGGTTCCGTCAACTGCTATTTTCCCGGAGGAGTTCCAGAAGTTTCGGACGCGTTTCCCGCCGCGTGATCAGGTCAGGGACTCCCGCCGCAGTTGCTCGAGGAGCGCCTGAATGTAGCCGAAGCAGAACGCATAGGACTTCTGTCGGGTCGGGTCGCCGGCGACCTCGGGAACGTGGTCGGGCATCACCATGCCATCGAAGCCCACTTCACGGTATGCGCGCAGGGCGCGCATCATGTCCACGTCGCCGTCGTCGGGGAGCGTTTCCCGGAAGTCGAGCCAGCCGCCGCGGATGTTGCGGAAATGGACCATGAAAATCTTCCGGCGGCGGCCGAAGTCCCGGATGATGTCGTGGATCTCCTCGTTCGGCTTCCGCAGCATCTCGCAGATCGTGCCCTGGCAGAAGTTGAGTCCGTGGTTTGGGCTTGGGCAGGTCTCGACGAACCGCCTCAGGCCGTCGGGTGAACCGAGTACGGTCTCAACGCCGCGCCAGCCCTCGCCCTTGGGGAACCCCGGATCCTGCGGGTGGCAGGCGAGCCGGACGCCGGCCTCCTCGGCGACGGGCACGACCTTCCGCAGGAAGTGGGTGATGCGGTCCCAGTAGATCTCCTCGGTGATGCGGCCGACGCCCGGAAACTCCGGCTGCGGAGCCAGCTCGGCGTGGCGGAACGTGCTGAGTTTTGAGCCGCCTCGGCCGGTCGTGGGGGTGGAACGCACGACGCCGATGAAGGACAGGTTGTATTTCACCATCGGGATGCCGGCCTTGCCGCAGTTTCGGATCATGGTGCGGATCGACTCAAGGGCTCGTTCCCGCTCCGGTTCCCGCGCGAGGAGGATCTCCGGGTACTCGGCATGCAGGATGTCGCTGGAGCTCATCGGTAGCGGGACGCATTCCAGCCTGATGCCAAACGATTCGACATGGCGACGGAGACGAATGAGGGCGTCGACGGTCCAGTCCTTCTCGGGCTCGCGGGAGAGCTTGCCGCTGCAGATGTGGTTCACGCCGAAGGCGGCGAGCGTCTGCAACGTGGGGGTCGAGTGGTCGTGCTGATGCCCGGCCCTCATCAGCATCGGCAGCGGAGGCGCGCGGCCCGCCGCGGCAGCAGTGCGGGGAATCGCCGCGAGCACGGACGCGCCTCCGGCGGCGGTGGTGAGGAAGCGGCGGCGGGCAAACGGGGCAGGGGTACTCCTCATGACGGAGGAGCCTGCGTTCGGCCCTCGGCTCCGCGAGTGGAAAGCGGCTGGGCCGCGGCCTTCATGGACTACGGGCGGTCCCCGTAGCCTTCAGAGCAACACGAGATCGTTGCGGTGTATAACCTCGAGGCGGCGGCGGCCGGGATGCAGGGCGGCGAGGTCGCCGCTCTGCTTGCCGGCGAGCGCGGGGATTTCCTCGCTGGAGAACGTCACCTTGCCCCGGGCGAACGCCGTGCCGTCGGGACCGGCGATGTTCACGATTTCACCGGCGGCGAACGCGCCCTGCGCTCCCGTGACACCCACCGCCAGCAGGCTGCGGCCTTGTTCGCGCAGCGCCGGCACCGCGCGGGCATTGACGCGAAGAGTGCCGGCTGGGCGTTGGAAATAGGCCAGCCAGCGTTTGCGTGCCTCAAGTGGAAGGCCGCTCGGCACGAAGAAGGTACCCGGGCCTTGTCCGGAGAGTAGCCGGCGGATGATGCCCGGCTCGGCGCCGCTCGCAATGAACACACCGCAGCCGGACTTCGTCGCGAGGCGCGCGGCGGAGATCTTCGAAACCATTCCGCCCACCGCCGTTTCGCTGGTGGTTCCGCCGGCCATCGCCTCGATCTCGGCGGTGATACGCTCGACGACCGGGACGATCATCCCCGTGCCCTTGAGGTCGATGAGCCCGGGGGCCGTGGAGAGGATGATCAGGTGATCGGCCTGCGTGAGGCTGGCGACGAGGGCGGAGAGGGTGTCGTTGTCGCCGAACTTGATCTCAGCCGCGCTCACCGTGTCGTTCTCGTTGATCACTGGAATCGCGCCGTAGGCGGTGATCTGGCGGAGGGTGTCACGGACCCCGAGGAAACGGCCGCGGGAGCGCAGGTCCTCGTGGGTGAGGAGCACCTGTGCGACGGTGATGCCGTGGGGGGCGAAGGCGGCCTGCCAGGTTTCCATGAGGCGGGATTGCCCGATGGCGGCGCAGGCCTGCTTGCGCGAAAGCTCGCGGGGGCGTCGCTCGAGTTTCAGCGCACCCATGCCGAGTCCGACCGCGCCGGAGGATACGACGATGACCTCGGTGCCGCGGGCCCGCAGGTCGGCGATCTCGGCGGCGACGCCGGCGATGCGGGCGGAGTCGAGCCGCCCGACGCCCGACGTGAGGACGCCGGTGCCGAGCTTGACAACGACGCGCCGGGCGGGCGACGCGCTCGCGGCGGGCGGGGCGACAGGGGGCATCTCGGAACGTTCCCGCGGCGCGGGGTCCTCAGACCGTGAGCAGGTCCTTTTCCTTGGAGGCGAGGTGGGAGTTGATGTCGGCGATCGCCTTGTCGGTGGCCGCCTGCACGTCCTTCTCCAGCCGCTTCTCGTCGTCCTCGGAGAGCTTGCCGTCCTTCTTTAGTTTCTTCGCGGAATCCATCGCGTCGCGGCGAACGTTTCGCACGTGGACGCGACCCTCCTCGGCGAGGCGCTGGGCGTTCTTGACGAATTCCTGGCGGCGTTCGCGGCTCATCTCAGGGAGCGGTACACGCACGATCTTGCCGTCAGGGATCGGGTTGAAGCCGAGGTTGGCGTCAATGATCGACTTGGTGATGGCCTTCACCAGCCCGGCGTCCCACGGCTGGATCTGGATCAGCCGGGCATCGGGCGTGGAGATGGCGGCGCATTGTTTGAGCGGCACATGCGAGCCGTAGGCCTCGACCATCACCGTCTCCACCATGGCCGGGGTGGCCTTGCCGGTGTGGATCGAGCTGAACTCGTGCAGCGTGTGGTCCACGGCCTTCTTCATGCGGGCATGGGCGTCGGAGAGGATGGGATGGGACATGATAGAGGGAGGTTGCTTGGGACGGAATTCAGGATGCGGGGCGCGTCAGTTGCGCACGAGCGTGCCGATCTTCTCGCCGACGATCGCCTTGCGGATGGAGTGCTCGTCGTTGAGGTCGAAGACGAGGATCGGGACGTTGTTGTCCATGCACAGCGAGAACGCGGTCGAATCCATGACGTTCAGCCGCTGCTTGAGCGCGTCGATGAACGTGAGCTGGTCGTAACGGACGGCGTCGGGGTGCTTCTTCGGGTCCTTGTCGTAGATGCCGTCGACCTTCGTGGCCTTCATGATGATGTCGGCGTGCATCTCGGAGGCTCGCAGCGCCGCCGTGGTGTCGGTCGAGAAGTACGGATTACCGGTGCCCGCGACGAAGATGACGACGCGGCCCTTTTCCAAGTGGCGCATGGCGCGGCGGAGGATGAAAGGCTCGGCGATCTGGTTCATCGGGATCGCCGACTGCACGCGGGTGTTCACGCCGAGTTTCTCGAGGCAGTCCATCAGGGCCAAGCCGTTGATCACGGTGGCCAGCATCCCCATGTAGTCTCCGGTCGTGCGGTCCACGCCACGTTTCTCGCCGTTGAGTCCGCGGAAGATGTTGCCCCCGCCGATCACCACCCCGACCTGGACCCCGAGTGCATGGATCTCCTTCACCTGCGAGCAGACGTGGAAAAGCGTATCAGCGTCTATCGGGTCACCGCTCTTACCGCCGCGCAGGACCTCTCCGGAAAGCTTGAGGATGACGCGTTTGTACTTGGTTCGGGAGTCGGATGACTTGGCGTTGGGCATCAACGTTGAGGGAACGGCGCGCGAAAATGGGCGTCAAGGCGGTAGGAGCCGACTCGACCGGCCGGCCTGCTTACGCGGAGGGCGTCTTGCCCTTGGCCAACCGGGCAAGCAGCGATCCGGCGATTTCCGTGAAAACGGCCGCGGACTCTCCGCCGGGGTGCTCCACCACGACGGGCGAACCGCGGTCTCCGCCGGAACGGATCTCCGGCATCAGGGGAACCTGGCCGAGCAGTTCCGTGCCGAGTTTTTCGGCGGTCACCAGCCCGCCGCCGGCGCCGAACAACTCATGGCGATGGCCGGCAGGGTCGGTGAAGTAGCTCATGTTTTCCGCCACCCCGAGGAGGGGCACGTTCACCTTCTGGAACATCAGGCCGCCCTTGCGCGCGACGTTGGTGGCGGCCGCCTGCGGGGTCGTGACGAGCACCGCGCCGTCAAGCGGCAGGGTCTGCACGAGCGACAGCTGGGCGTCGCCGGTGCCGGGCGGCAGGTCGATCAGCAGGAGGTCGAGGTCGCCCCACTTCACGTTCTGCACGAATTGCTGGACGGTCTTCATGATCATCGGACCGCGCCAGATGACCGGGGTGTTGTCGTCGACCAGGAACCCCATGCTCATGACCTTCACCCCGTGGGACTCCATCGGGATGAGCATCGCCTCCGCCCCGTCGCCCTCCACCTCCGGGCGCCCGCTCAGCCCCATCATCAGCGGCACGCTTGGGCCGTAGATGTCGCAGTCCATCAGGCCCACGCGGCCCGGTTTTCCTTGGGCGGTGAGCAACTGCGCGGCGGCGCATGCGAGGTTCACCGCAAACGTGCTCTTGCCCACGCCACCCTTGCCGGAAGCGATGGCCACGGAGTGGCGGATGCCCTTCGGCGCGCTGCCGTTGCCGCCGAGGTTACCCCCGGCCGGGGCCGCTGGTGCCGCCGCGGCGCGGGCCGCGGACACCGCGACCTCTACGAGGATGTCCTTCACCCCGGGCTGCCCGCGGAGCACCCTTTCGACGTCGGCCTTGATCTGCAGGGGAGCCTTGCTGTCCGCCGTCGTCAGGCTCAGCGCGACCTTCACCGTGCCGTCGAGGAAGCCCGCCGACTTGACCAGTCCGAACGACACGATGTCGCGGCTGAAGCCGGGGTACTTCACCTGCTTGAGGAGTTCCTTGATCTGGTCGGTGGTCACGGTGGAGGCGAAAGGATTTAAGGGTTGTTACGCCGCAGTGTGGCGCAAATAGAAATGCCCCGTTTCTTCCGCGCGCCCTTCTCCTCCATGCGAAACCTCCACCGCGTCCTCCTCGCTCCGTTTCTCGCCGTCGCCCTCTGCCAGTCGTTGCCGGCCCAAGGCGCTCGCAACATCGGGGAGGTGCGGGTCGACGTGAATAACGCCGCCATCGCGGTGCGGGTCACGGCCTCGTCCCCCGACCTGCAGGCGCTCGCGCAGTCCGCGTTCAAGGCCCACGGCCGATACCGCGTCGTTGCTTCGGGACACGCCTTCGAGTTTCGCTTTTCCCCGGCGGGCGCCAATCAGGTGAAGGTCGACATCGCCCGCGCGTCCGGCGCCGCCGTCCATTCCCAGGTCGTCGCGGGCAACTCGCCGCGCCAGGCCCTGCTCAAGGCCGCCGACGTCGCCGTGGAGAAGACCAATGGACTCGGCCTCAAGGGATTCTTCAGCGCCCGGCTGGCGTTCGTTTCCAAACGCAGCGGGCGCAGCGAGGTCTACACGTCGGACCTCTTCCTCGGCGAGGCGAAGCAGCTCACGCGCGACGGCGCGCACGTGCTCACGCCGCGGTGGTCGCCGGACGGCGCGCGCGTGGTCTACACGAGCTTCTTCCGCTCCAACGCCCCCGATGTCTTCGCCTCGAATGTCACCTCCGGCGCCCGCGAGACGCTCATCAGCTTTCGCGGCACCAACAGCGGCGCGCGCTTCAGCCCGAGCGGGCAGCAGTTGGCGGTCATCATGACGGGGGAGGGGGCTCCCGACCTCTACGTGACCAATTCCCAGGGCCGCGCGCCCTCGCGCAAGACGCGCTCCGACGCGGTGAAGTCCTCTCCGTGCTGGTCGCCCGACGGCAGCCAGATCGTCTTCACGATGGAGCCGGGACCGCAGCTTTACGTGATGTCCGCCGCGGGGGGCGCGCCGCGGCGCCTTTCGTTGGGGGTGAGCACTTACGCCGCCGAGCCCGACTGGTGCCGCACCGACCGCAACAAGATCGCCTGCACGGTGCGCGTCGGCCGCCAGTACCAGATCGCGGTGTATGATTTCGCCGCGGGGGCGGCGAAGGTCGTATCTAAGGCCAGCTTCGACGGCGTGGAGCCCAGTTGGTTGGCCGACGGCCGGCACCTCGTCTACACTGCGCGCGACCGCAGCTCGAGTTTCCTCTGCATTCTCGACACCGAGACTGGCAACAGCACCCGCCTTGGTGGGGTCGATTCGCAGGCGATGCAGGCCAACGTCTGGACGCCCTGAGCGGCGGTTCTCGGCGGCGGTAATTAAAAGGGCCGCGCTTTTGGCGCGGCCCGGAGAGGTGAGAAGCTCGGGCTGAATCAGGCCGAAGCGGCCTTGAAGTTCGCCTCGGCGGCGTCCCAGTCGACGACGTTCCACCAGGCGGTGACGTAGTCGGGACGGCGGTTCTGGTAATTCAGGTAGTAGGCGTGCTCCCAGACATCGAGTCCGATGACCGGCTTGCCCTCGATCCCGGCCACAGCCTTGCCCATGAGCGGGCTGTCCTGGTTGGCGGTGGAGCCGATCGCGAGCTTCTTGTCGGCGCCGACGTAGAGCCAGGCCCAGCCGGAGCCGAAGCGCGTGGCGGCGGCCTGCGCGAAGGCGGCCTTGAACTTGTCGAAGTCGCCGAACGTGGCGGTGATCGCGGCGGCGAGGGTGCCCTTGGGGGCGCCACCTTTGCCCGGTCCCATGATCGTCCAGAAGAACGCGTGGTTGCTATGGCCGCCGGCGTTGTTGCGCACGCCGCCGCGGATGGCCTCGGGGACCGTGGACAGATCGGCGATCAGCGCGTTGACGTCGAGGGCGGCGAGAGCCGGGTGGTCCTTCAGAAGGTTGTTCGCGTTGGTGACGTACGCGTTGTGGTGCTTGCCGTGGTGGATTTCCATCGTGCGCGCATCGATGTGCGGTTCGAGGGCGGCAGGAGCATAGGACAGCTTCGGGAGTTCGTAGGCCATGGTGGTTGTTTCGGTGGTGATCGGATTGGTGGAAAACGGGAGGCGAGAACATGCACCCGCCCCGGAGGGCGTCAACTTTGCCCGTCCGGCCCGCCGCGCTTCAACCGGAAGAACGCCTGCAGCAGGCCGCGGCATTCCTCTTCCAGCACGCCGCCGGCGGTGAGTTCCACGTGATGATTGACGCGCGGCAGGTCGTTCAGGTTGGTGGCGCCGCCGAGGCAACCCATCTTCGGGTCGGGCACCGCGTAGCAAACGCGCCGCACCCGCGACATCAGCATTGCGCCAGAGCACATCGGGCACGGTTCCTTCGTCACGTAGACGGTCGCCCCCTCCAGACGCCAATCGCCGAGGCGCGCCGATGCCTGCGTGAGCGCGAGCATCTCGGCGTGCGCGGTGGGGTCGCGGACGCCCTCGACCGTGTTGTGGGCCGAGGCCACCACCTCGCCGCCGACCTCGATCACCGCCCCTATCGGCACCTCGTCCCGCCGCCAGGCGTCGATCGCCTGGTTGTAGGCGAGGGTCATGAAGAAAACGTCGTCGCGGACGAGCTGCGAAGGGAACCGCTTCTCGAAGGGGCAGGGGAGTTCGGGCTGGGCTTCGGGCATCGCTCCGCGGAGGGAAGCCTTGACTACAGAGCGGCGCTTCTGGCTTACAAGTGGCTTTTGCCGAGCACCTTCATGCTAAACCTCCAGCCTTCCCCCGCCTCCCATGGCCTCTGACCCGAACGCGATCGAAGTGGAGGGCAAGGTGGTGGCGGTCCTGCCGGGCACGATGTTCAAGGTGCAGCTCGCCAACGGCCACGTGGTGCTGGCGCACATCTCGGGCAAGCTCCGCAAGAACTTCATCAAGATCGCCGCCGGCGACATGGTGAAGATGGAAATGAGCCCGTACGATCTGGAGAAGGCACGAATCACTTTCCGCATGAAGGAGAGCAATCCGCCGCCTCCGCCGATGCCGCGCCGCCGGCATTACTGAGCCGCGCCATCGGAATCACTCGACGCCCTCCCGCGGGGGCGTCTTTTTTTCGCCCATGCGGTCCGATTCCAGCCGCGCGCCCGCGCCGTTCGTGTCCGACACCGAGTCGTTCCTGGCTTACCTCGGTTTGGAGCGTGGGCTTTCGGCCAACACTCTTGCCGCCTACCGGCGCGACCTCGACCAGGCTGCGTCGTTCTTCCACCACCGCGGCGTGTCCGGTTGGAACGCCGTGACTCCGGACCTCGCGGGGGAGTGGATTCGTTCGCTCGGCGCCGCCGATTACCGCAACACGAGCCTTTCCCGGAAACTGTCGGCCTTGCGCATGCTGGCGCGGCACATGGTCCGGGAGCACCGGCGCGACGACGACTTCACGGCGCTGCTCACCGGACCGAGGCCCGGGCGGCGGATTCCGCGGACCCTGCCGGCCGGTGACGTCGCCAAGCTCATGGAAGCCCCGACGGGCGGAGGGGCGCTCGCGTTGCGTGACCGGGCGATCCTCGAGTTGTTTTACTCGAGCGGACTGCGTGTCTCGGAACTCGTCGCGCTGCGCCTGCAGCAGGTTGACGCCGCGGAGGGGCTGGTGCGCGTGTTGGGCAAGGGCTCCAAGGAACGCATGGTGCCGGTTGGCGGTCGGGCCTGTGAGGCGCTTACGACCTACTTGACCGCGGGGCGTCCCCCGTTGGTGCGTTCGCATACCGGGAGCGAGGTGTTCCTCAACCACCGCGGACGGAAGATCTCACGCGTGGCGGTCTGGATGCTGGTGAAGAAGCACGCCCGCCGCGCCGGTCTGCCAGATACCGTTAAGCCGCACGCGTTGCGGCATTCGTTCGCCTCTCACCTGCTGGGAGGGGGAGCCGACCTGCGCGCGATCCAGGAGATGCTTGGCCATGCCAGCATCTCCACCACACAGATCTACACCGCCGTCGAACCGGGGCGCGTCGTCGAGCAGCACGCGCGGTTCCATCCGCGCAACCGCGACGGCGGTTAAAATCTGCGCGCGCTCAGGCGGCGGCACGCCCGGCGAGGGCGCCGGGGCGTCCCGCGCGCCGCGCCGCGAACTCCATCGCGCCCGCGAACAGCGCGGTGAACACGAGGTCGCCGGCGAGAGTGTTGCGGAAGAACAGCAGGGTAGGCGGGAATTCCGGCCGCCCCACGGTCATGGCCTGCCACCAGCCGGCGGCGGTCTTCAGGTAAGCGGGGTCGCGCAGCCAAGCGTCGGTGTTGGTCGCAAGGTAGAACAGCACGGAGCCCGTCAGCGTAGCCGCAAGGAGGAAGCCCCAGCTCCGCCGACGCGCGACCGCGAGGCCCAACGGGATGGCCGCGGCGAAGCAAAGCGTGCGGACGAGCGCGCTGGTCCAGCCCCAAGTGTCTCCGGCCGCGGCGTAGTGTTGGTCGAGATACAGGTCGGAGAGCACAAGGGCGGCGAGCGGGGCCAGCCACAGGCGTCGCGCGGGGAAGTACACGGCGCCGCAGAGCACGAGCGCCATCAGGGGCGTCACATTGGCGAGGCCGGGCAGGTGGATCGCGGCAATGCGCCAACCGGCGGCGAGGACGAGGACGACGAGGGCGAAGGGCATGTCGTGCAAGCTGCTCGGAGCCGCGGGCAGTTCAACCCCGTTTCCAGGGCAGCGGCTGCCGTTCACTGCTCCGCCTCACGGGCCAGCAGCCAGAGGAGGTCGGCGAGGCGGTTGATGAACTGCCGCAGTTCGGGGCGCACGGAGCGTCCGGCCCCGGGGAGCGCGGTGAGCCGGCGCTCGGCGCGGCGGCAGGTGGTGCGCGCGACGTCGAAGGCGGCGGAAAGCGGGTTGGCCCCGGGCGTGGCCCAGCCGTCGAAGCGCAGCCCGCATCCCTCGAGTGCCGCCACGGCCTCATCGAGACGGCGCACATCCTCGCCGCCGACCTTGGCAAAGCTTGAGGCCGCGTACCGCGCCGCGTCGGCCTCGGCGCAGGCGACTTCGCCCATCAACGCGACGAGGTTATGCTGCACCGTGGTGACGAGGCGGCCAATCTCGGCCGCGCGCGGGTGATCGGCGAGGGATGCCTTCGCGGCGCCGAGAGCGGTGTTGAGTTCGTCGATGGTGCCAACCGTCTCTACCTGCGGGTGGTCTTTCAGCACACGCTGGCCGTACAGCAGCCCGGTGGTGCCGTCGTCCCCGGTGCGCGTGGCGATGGAGGGCATGGTCGGCTCAGGCGATCCTTCGCGCCGCGAGCTGGGCCCGCAGGCAGAGTTCGGCCGCCTTGAACGCGTGCGCTTGGGTCATGGCCGTCTCGGTGCGGTTGAGGCAGTCGAGGATCAGCTGCCCGAAGAAACGGAAGCCCACCTTGCCCGCCACGCTGAGGTGATGCTCGCCGGCGTCGTCGACCAGATAGACCTGGTCGCCCACCCGGTCCCGCGCGACGTCGAGGTACTTGCGCAGTTCGAGGTAGCCCTTGGTGCCGAGGATGACGGTGCGGCCATCGCCCCAGGTGGAAAGGCCGGCCGGCGTGAACCAATCGACGCGGATGTAGTTGGAGGAGCCGTTGTCGCCGAGGAGCGAGGCCTCGCCGAAGTCCTCGAACTCGGGCTTGTCGGGGTTGGCGAAGTTGCCCACGGCGGCCTGCGTGACGGTGGCGTCGGTCGCGCCGGTGTAGGTGAGGAACTGCTCGAATTGGTGGCTGCCGATATCGGTGAGGATGCCGCCGTACTTGGCGCGCTCGAAGAACCAAGCGGGGCGGTTGGCCTTGCCCAGACGGTGCGGGCCGAGGCCGATCACCTGGATCACGCGACCGATGGCTCCGCCGGCGACGAGGTCGGTGGCGTACATGGCAGCCTCCACGTGGAGACGTTCGGAGAAGTAGACCATGTACTTCCGGCCCGTGCGGGCGACGGCGGCCTTGGCGGCGTCGAGCTGGTTGAGCGAGGTGAACGGCGTCTTGTCGGTGAAATAGTCCTTGCCGGCCCCCATCACGCGGAGGCCGATCGGGCCGCGGTCGCAGGGGACGGCGGCGGCGGTGACGAGGTGCACCGACGAGTCGGCGAGGATCTCGTCGAGGGAGCGGGCGACCTTTGCCTGCGGGTACTTGGCGCGGAACGCCTCCACCTTCGCCGGATCGGGGTCGTACACCCAGCGGAGCTCGCCGCCGGCCTCCAGCAGGCCGTTGCACTGGCCGTAGATGTGGCCGTGGTCGAGATGCGCCGCGGCGAAGACGAACTCGCCGGGTTTCACCACGGGGCTCGGTTTGCCCTGCGGCGCGTAGTTCATGCCGTCTGCTTTCTGGGTCTGGCTCATGAGGCTTTCACTTGCGGCCGGCGGCCTTGGTTTCCTTGGCGAGCGCCTTGACCGCGTCGTCGATGCCGGTCCGCACCTTCTTCTCCATGCGCTCGATGAAGAGCACGCCGTTCAGGTGGTCGGCTTCGTGCTGGATGCAGCGCGCGAACAGTCCGTCGCACGCGAGCTGGTGCGGCGTGCCGCGTTCGTCCTGAAACGACACGCGGATCGCGTCCGGGCGGAGCACGTCGCCGCGGATGCCGGGAAACGAGAGGCAACCCTCCTCATACCGCGTGACCTCCGTGCCGGGCACCGCGGTGATGACGGGGTTGGCCAGGGTCATCGGCATGATGAGCTCGAGCGGCGGTTTGGCGCCGTCGAGTTCCCATGTGAAGCGGGCGTCGGCGCCGCGCAGGTCCACGACGCACAATTGGATCGCATGCCCGACCTGCTGTGCTGCCAGGCCGATGCCCTCGGCCTCGTGCATGGTGTCGACCATGTCGGCGGAGAGACGGGCGAGGGCGGCGTCAAAGGCCGTGACCTTCGCTCCCTTCGTGCGGAGGACGGGCTCGTTGTAATGGACGATTCGCAAGGGCATCCGGAAAGGCCGCGCAACGTGGTTCGCGGCCTCCGGCCCCGCAAATCAATACTGCCACGCAGCGCGGAGCGCCTATTTCTTCTTCTCCTCCCAGCCTTGGACGCGCTCGATCCGCTCCAACTCGGCCTGGGGCGCGTGGCCCTTGGGCAGCATCCCGTGCTTCGTGAGGTAACGGAAGGCGCGCAGCACGCCGAGGATCTCGCCCTTGCGGGACTCCAATTGGGCCGGGGCGGCGGCGCGCAGCCCGGCGACGTACTCCGCCGCCAGCTGATCGACGCGCTTGGCCGCCGCGGGCTCGACTTCGTACACCAGTGACTCAGCCAATCTCAGGAGGCGGGCGACGCCGGTCAGGTCCTCGGCGTCGGTGCGGATGCCCGCGGCGATAGCCTGGCGCTTGGCGAGCGATGCGGCGGGTGAGATGGCGCCGTCGGTCCCGCCCTGCGAAGCGCGCGGCGGCAGCGGGCGGTACCAGATGTTGCGGAAGCGCACCGGATTGCCGTGGTCCTGCAACTTGAGCGGACCGGATTCCGGGAACGGGCCGGCCTTGGTGCGGCGCATGTGGCCGCCGGGGCCCTCGAGGGGCGTGTGGTCCTGCACGAGGACACCATTGCAGAACACGGTAAGGTAGCCGGGGTCGATCACCTTGCCGTCGCGATACACCGGCCGGCGGAAGATGATGTCGACCGTCTGGAACTCGCCGGGCGGCCGCAGCGGGTTGGCGAGCGGCGGGTTGGTGCCGTAGACCGAGTTGGCGAAGCCGTCGGCGTAGGTGGGATTGTCGTGGTTATCCAGGACCTGCACTTCCACGAGGCCCATGAGGAAGATGCCGCTGTTGCCGCGGCCCTGGCTCGAGCCCTTCACTTCACGCGGCGCGGCCCACTCCACGTGAAGGTGGCAGTCGCTGAACTGGGCCTTGGAGCGGATGTAGCCCGACTTCGGCACGCACTCGAGCGCGCCGTCCCGCACGACCCACTTCGTGGGGCCGCCTTCCTTGCCATCCGCCATCCAGTTGGCGAGGGCTGCCTCGGAGCCGTCGAACAAGACCACGGCGTCGGACGGAGGCCGCCCAGGCTGGTTGGGCAGGCTCGGCGTACCCGGAACCACAAGCGGCGGCTGGGGGCGGTTGCGGTCATGGATTCCCCACGGGTGGGTTTCATCCGGGGGATCGCCGTAAAAGGCCGGGCCGACGGCCGGGGCGGCGGCGAAGGCGGGGGCGGCGAGGGCCGCGGTGACAAGCAACGGACGGAGACGGAGGTGCATTTTCATGGGCAGGGAGGGGCCCGACGAGGCGAACCGCGCCGAAGCAGGGCGGCAATTGGATTTCGACGCCGCGCGGCGGAGGCCCTTCGCTGGGCGGCGTCGCATGACGCCGCCGAACATCCTCTGGTTCCTGACCACGCAGTGGCGGGCGCAATCGTGCGGGTACGCCGGTGATCCGGACGCCCGCACGCCGGTGCTCGACGCCCTCGCGGCGGAGGCGGTGAACTTCGCGCAGGCCGTCACGCCGCATCCCTTCGGGCCCTTCGCACGCGCGGCGCTCCTGACCGGCATGCCCTCACCGGAAAACGGCGTGGGCGACTACTTTGATCCGTTGCCGCCGGGTACCCGCACGATCGCGCATGAACTGCGCGCCTCGGGATACGCGACGGCGTTCTTCGGCAAGTGGCACCTCGCTGAACGTCCGCGCGACGTGCCGCTGGTGGGTGAGGCGCACGCGCGCCTCCTCGTGCCGGAGGACGCGCGGGGAGGGTTCGGCTTCTGGGAAGGATTCGAGGGCGGTTTCCAATTGAACGACCCCTGGCTGCACGGGTCGCGCCTCTTGGAGCCACGGCGATTTCCCGGTTACCAGAGCGACGTAGTGTGCGGAAGGGCGGGGGAGTGGTTGGCTTCCGCTGGTAAGGGCCCGTGGTTCTGTGTCGTCAGCCTGGAGTCCCCGCATCCGCCCTACGATGCCCCCGCCTCCGACGTGCCCCCACGCAGCCCGGAGACGCTGCGGCTTGCGCCCAATGTGCCTCCGGCCGCGGAGGAGAAGGCGCGGCGCGAGCTCGCCGGCTACCACGCGCACCTGGAGGCGACCGATCGCGCGATCGGTCGCCTGCTCCACGCCGTAGGACGCGACCGTTGCGCCGTCGTCGTGACTTCGGTGCACGGCGACATGCACGGAGCGCACGGACTCTTCCGCAAGGGCTGGCCGCACGAAGAAAGCGTGCGCGTGCCGCTGTTGGTACGCGCGCCGGGACTCGAGCCGCGTATGGATTCGTCTGCCGTGTCCTTGTTGGACCTGCCGGCGCTGACCCTGGATCTGGTCCAGGGAAAGTTTCCGACGATCGACCGACCGCACGCACGGATCTCGATGCCTTCCGTCGTTGCGTTACCCCACCAATGCGACCGCGTTTGGCGTGGCGTGAGGACCCTTCGCCGCAAGCTGGTGCTGAACGCCGACGGCTCGCCGTGGTTATTCTTCGACCTCGAATCCGACCCAGGGGAACGCGTCAACCTCGCCGACGCCCCAGAGCGGTCCGGGGAAATCGCGAGGTTAAGTCCCCTCGCCTGATCACTTGAGGGGATCGAGGTCCTTGCCGCGTTTCCTAGCGCGGTAGGCACACACCGCATGGCGGTGAAAGAGGACCGGGAGCAGCGAGGGCAACAGCGCTGCGGCGCCGATTCCCGCGAGGTCCAGCGGCAGTTTCTTACCTAGGAAAAGGGCGCCGAGTCCGGCTGAAGAGACCGCGAGCACCGGGAAGAACAGCGTCCGCATATGCGTGCCGAAGGCCACCATCCCGCCGAGAATTAGTCCAAGTGCGGCGGCCATCGGTGGCAGCAGGCTGACGACGAGGCCGATGACGAACGCGAAAGGCGCGTTCATCGCATCCCGCTCACGGCAGATCACCGTCTGCAGGATCGCGGCGGCGCAGAGCACCAGCCCGCGGCCGGCCCAGTGTCCGTATTTGATGAGTCCCTGCGCTTCCGGCGCACGGTTGAGTGCCTGCAGCAGCAGCCAAGCACCCAGCAGGGCGCGGATGAGGTCGAAGGCGTGCGTCCAGAGGGTCAGCGTCGCCCTCCAATAGCCGTCCCAATCTCGGCTGAGCTCGCGGTGGTGCACGCCCCGGCCGTGGAACCAAGCCACGGGCGTCAGGAGCAGCGCGAGCGCCGCGATCAGTTTCAGCCAGTCGATCGTCATGTTGATTTTGCTAAAATGCGGAGTGTCGTGCGCAATATCGGTCACGCAAGGACTGTCTTTGACAGCCGCGCGGGGTTGGGCGGAACTCCCGCGCCTGCATTGCGCCCGCGCGCCCGCCGGGTCTTTCCTTTCCTCCATGTCCAACGTCCGCGTCCGCTTCGCGCCCAGTCCCACCGGCTTCTTCCATATCGGCAGCGCCCGCACGGCGCTGTTCAACTGGCTCTACGCCCGCCACACGGGCGGAACATTCATCCTGCGGATCGAGGACACCGACAAGGAGCGCAACAGCGAGGCGTTCCTTAATCTGATCTACGAGAGCCTTACCTGGCTCGGCCTGAACTGGGACGAAGGCCCGCGCTTCGGCGCGAGCGGCGGGGGCGAACGCGGACCGTACCGTCAAAGCGAGCGGAGCGACCTTTATCGCGAGTACGTCCAGCGGCTGCGCGACGCGGGACGCGCCTACGAGAAGGACGGCGCGATCTGGTTCCGCCTCGAGGGCGAGCGCCACGAGGTGTTTGATGAGCACCGCAAGAAGACCGTCACCAAGGTGAAAGGCGCTCCGGTGGTGATCGAGGACCGCATCCGCGGACGCGTGGAGCGCGTCGAGGACGAGGACTTCGTGATCGTGCGCTCCGACGGGAACCCGGTGTTCCACCTCGTGAACGTGGTCGACGACATCGCGATGGGCGTGACGCACATCATCCGCGGCGAGGACCACCTCTCCAACACGAGCAAGCACGTGCGCTTGTACGAAGGCTTCGGCGTGACGCCGCCGGCCTTCGCCCACATCCCGCTCATTCTGAAGCAGAACGGCCCCGGGAAGATGTCCAAACGCGACCAGGGCGCGCTGATCGAGGAGTATCAGCGGCGCGGCTACATCCCGGAGGCGCTGGTCAACTTCCTCTGCCTGCTCGGCTGGAATCCCGGCGACGACCGCGAGAAGATGCCCATCGCCGACATCATCGGCCTGTTCGACCTGCCGGGCGTGAACCAGAGCAACGCGCGGTTCGACGACCGGAAGCTCGCGCACATGAACATGGCCTACCTCCTCGAGTTGCCGCCGGAGCGCTTCCTTGCGGTCGCACGGGAACACTTGGCGAGGCGGGAGGAGCCGGGGGCGCGCGCCGCGCTGGCGGCCGACGCCGCGTATTTCCGCGAGGTGATGCTGCTCTGCCAGCCGAAGCTGAAGGGCGTGGAAGAGCTTCCGGCCTATGCGGGTTACTTCTTCACCGAGGAGTTCGCGGTTGACGCCAAGGTCCGCGAGAAGCTCTTCGCCAAGGGGGACCCCAAGGAGCGGCTGCGCGAACTGCGGACGGAGCTGGCCTCCCTGGATCTCTCCCGTGACGCCGCCATCGAGGAATCGATCAAGGCGCTCGCCGCGCGCGGCGGACACGGGTTCGGCGACTACCAAGGCGTGGCGCGCCTCGCGCTTTCCGGGACCAACGTCGGTCCGAGCATCACCGGGATGATGCGCGTGCTTGGCCGCGAACGGGTCACTGCCCGTTTCGACCGCCTGCTGGCCTCGTAGGCCCCGCCTAGCGGAAGATCGCGATCTCGGCCGGCCGACCTTCGAGCCGGTGGGCACGGTACATGCCCGGCGTGTTGAAGGGCAGGGCGACGTTGCCGTCGCGGTCGATCGCGATCACGCCGCCGTCGCCGCCGAGCTTGGCGACCTTGGCCATGGTGGCCGCCGCGGCTTCGGCCAGCGGCGCGCCCTTGTATTCCATCTGCGCGGCGATGTCGCGGGCCACACCGACGCGGATGAAAAATTCGCCGTGGCCGGTGGCGCTTACCGCGCAGGTGGCGTTCGAGGCGTAGGTGCCGGCGCCGATGATCGGGGAGTCACCCACGCGGCCGAATTTCTTGTTGGTCATGCCGCCGGTCGAGGTGCCGGCCGCAAGGTTGCCCGCTTTGTCGAGCGCGACGCAGCCGACGGTCCCGTACTTCCGCTCCACGTCGAGGGAGTCGTTCTCGTCGATGGTGGCGAAGAGCGGTCCGGCCGGTGTGCCGAGGGCGGCGCGGCGGTTGGCCTGCTCCTTCTCCTTTTCCTGGGCGCGCCGCAGTTCCTCGCGGCGGCGGTCGGTCTGGAAATACTCGTTCGGCACCAGCTCGATCCCGCCGACCTGCTCGGCGAACCGCTCTGCCCCGGCGCCGGCGAACATCACGTGCGGTGAACGCTCCATCACGGCACGGGCGAGGGTGATCGGATTCCTGATCCGCGTCACTCCCGCGACCGCACCGGCCGCCTGCGTGCGCCCATCCATGACCGAGGCGTCGAGCTCGCAGCGTCCTTCGGCGTTCATGACGGCTCCGTGGCCGGCGTTGAAGAGCGGGGAGTCCTCCAGCACGCGGATCGCCGCGACGACCGCGTCGAGCGCCGCGCCGCCCGCGGCCAGCACGGAATGGCCTGCGTCGAGCGCCTTCGCTAGGTCGGACCGGTAGCGTGCCTCCAACTCGGGCGTGAGCTTTTCGCGTGTGATCACGCCGGCGCCGCCGTGGATCACGATTCCGTGGGAGGGTTTCATCGTTGAGGTCGGGTTCGTCTGGGCCGCGGCCGGTGCGAGGGCCGCCAGCGCAAGGAAGGCGCGGAAAGGATGGAGGTTCATGGAGGGGTCAAGTCAGGCGGTGAGGCGGCGGCCGACGATGATCAGGTCGCGCTCCACGCCGTCGAGGACCGCGACGCGGGGGAGATGCGCCCAGCGTTCGAATCCGTGCGCGGCAAAGAGCCGGAGGCTGGGTTCATTGTGACCGAAGATGTAGCCGAGCAGCGTGTGCAGCCCGAGGGAGGGGGCCTGTTTTATCGCCACCTCCAGCAGACGTCGGCCGAGTCCCTCCCGCCGGTGCGCGGGGGCGACGTAGATCGCGATCATCGCGGTGCCGTCGTAGGCGGCCCGGGGGTAGAAGGTGTCGAAGCTCAGCCAAGCCCGCACCGAGCCCGCCGCGTCCGCCAGGACCCACAGCGGGCGGGACGGTTGCTGGTGGGCGGCGAACCACGCGCGCCGCGAGTCTACGGTGACCGGCTCAAGATCCGCGGTCACCATGCGACCCGGGATCGTGGCGTTATAGATCGCGACGATGGCCGGTAGGTCGGCCTCGGTGGCGTCGCGCAGCGTGAGCTCGGTCGAGGACATTTCGGTCCAAGACCGTGTTGGTCCGCCTCCGAAAAGCGAGCCGAGGGGTGTTGCGGCCGACGGGCCATGCGCTTCGATGACTACGTGCCTTCGCCGTGCCGCCTCGAGTTCCGCCGTTACCGGTTGCCCTTCCGCGCACCGGTGCGCACGGCGCATGGGCGTTGGGCGGAACGCGAGGGCATCCTGCTGCGCGTCGAGCGCGAGGACGGTTCCGTGGGTCTGGGTGAGGCGGCACCGGTACCGGGTTTCGCGGGTGCGGATGTCGACGAGACCGAGGCGGCGGTGCGTGCGTTGGGGGGGCGCGTGACCGATGGCTCCGTGGAATCCCTGCCGCCAAGGCTGAATTGCCTCCGCGCGGCGCTGCATTCGGCGCTTTTGGAGTCGCCGCTGGCGGCCACGGAGACGGTTCCCGCCTACCTCGGGGTGGCGGCTCTACTGCCCGCCGGGCGCGCCGCGCTCGCGGAATTGCCCGCGCGTCTCGAGGCGGGGTTCCGCGTCTTCAAATGGAAGGTCGGGGTCGAGGACGTGTCCGACGAGCTTTCCTTGCTCGACGACTTGTGCGGCGCGTTGCCCGCGGGGGCGCGACTGCGGTTGGATGCGAACGGCGCCTGGGACCGTCGCCGTGCCGAGCGTTGGCTCGAGCGTTGCGCGGAACGCCCGATCGAGCACGTCGAGCAACCCTGCCTGCCCGGCGCGGGGGCGAGTGAAAGCGAACGACGGCGCAATGATGACCTGCTGCTCGGGTTGGCGAACGATTTCCCTACGCCGGTCGCACTCGACGAATCGCTCGCGGGTGATGCCGACGTTTCGCGGTGGCTGGCGCTGGGTTGGCCCGGGGTCTTCGTGCTGAAGCCGGTGCTGCTGGGTGCTCCCGAAACCTCGCTGGCGGAGCTGCGGAAGCGGAAGGCGAAGCTCGTTTTCTCCTCGGCGCTCGAGACGGCGGTCGGTGCTAGGTCGGCGTTGCGCCTCGCTTTCCGCTGGGGCGGCGAGGCCCGCGCGCTCGGCTTCGGCGTGTGGCCGCTGTTCGCCGACACCCGCTTTGACGGACCGCGGACGGCTCCGTTCGTGCGGCGGGAGGACGTGGACGCCATCAACCCGGAGGCGGCGTGGAACGCGCTGAGCTAAAGACTGTGCTCCGCGCCGCGGGCTGCGCGGTGGATAGGAGCGGGATGATTTTCCTGACCGATCCCGGCTGGCCGGACGCGCTGCGTGCGCAGGCTGAACAGGTGATGGCGGAAGGTGAGGGAGCGGAACGCGCGGACGAAGGTTGGCTTGGCGTCCCGACCGGCGGGACGAGTGGCGCGGTGCGCTTCGCCCGGCACGACGAACGCACGCTGGGCTCTGCGGTGCGCGGATTCATGGAGCATTTCCGCTTGGGCCGGGTGAACGCGGTCGACGTCCTGCCTCCCCATCACGTCAGCGGCCTGATGGCGCGGGTGCGGTGTGCGGTGAGCGGGGGCGATCACCTACCGTGGTCGTGGAAGCGGCTGGACGCCGGCGATCGTCCCGCGTTGGCAGAGCGTCCGGACGGTTGGGTTATTTCGCTCGTGCCCACCCAATTGCAGCGGCTGTTGGCGGCTCCGGGTGGGGCCGAGTGGCTGCGTGGATTTCGTGTGGTTTTCCTCGGCGGAGGTCCGGTCTGGCCGGTGTTGGCCGATGCGTCGGCGGCGGCGCGCGTGCCGGTCGTGCTTTCCTACGGGATGACGGAGACGGCGGCGATGGTGGCAGCTCAACGTCCGGAGGAGTTCCGCGACGGCGACCGGACCTGCGGACGCGCGTTGCCTCACGCCCGCGTGTCGGTGGATGCGGAAGGCGCCGTCGCCGTGGCCGGAGATTCGCTGTTTCGCGGCTACTGGCCGCGAAGCCGACCGGGGGAGTTTTTCCTTACGGATGATTCCGGGACGATCGACGCCGAGGGGCGGCTGCGCGTCGCGGGTCGCCGCGACGCGGTCATCATCACCGGCGGGAAGAAAGTGCAGCCGGCGCGCGTGGAGGCGTTCCTGCGGGAGGCGCTCGGTGGATCGGAGGTGGCGGTGATCGGGCTGCCTGACGCCACTTGGGGAGAGGCGGTCGTGGCCTGCGTGCCGCGCGGGACGCAGATCCCGGTCTCTGAGCATCCGTGCCTCGCTGGACTCTCCTCCTACGAGCGCCCCAAGCGCTGGGTGACGGTCGAGCCGTGGCCCGTGAACGCGCAGGGCAAGGTGAACCGCGTCGCGCTCCGTGCCGCGGCTGCGCACGCGTAGGGTGGGGCCCCTGAGGCCGGCTTTTTCCTCGCGCCCGCTCGCAAGGGGGGCACTTTCGTGTCGCCCCGACCGTCGCGCGCCACCACCCTATGCCGCACCGCTTTGCCGCCGTCTTCCTTGCATCGGCTTTGTCGTCGGCCATGGCGGCGGAGCCCTCGCTCGGAGGTGCGACGGCGCTGGTGCGCGAGTATTGCCTGGATTGTCACGGCGCGGCGGTGAAGAAGGCCGGGCTCGACCTTGAAGCGCTTGATGCGGCGCGCCCCGAGGCGGCCGCGGAACTTTGGGAAAAGGTGGTGCGCAAGCTGCATCACCGCCAGATGCCCCCGCAGGGCGAGCCGCGTCCATCCGAGGCGGCGTATGCCGCGGCGGTCGCGCAACTGGCGGTCGCGCTTGACCGGACCGCGGCGACCGCGCCGGACCCGGGCCGGGCCGACGCGTTGCGGCGCCTTAACCGCACCGAGTACCAGAACGCGGTCCGTGACTTGCTCGCGCTGGAGGTGGACGCGGCGGCATTGCTGCCGCAGGACGAGCCCAGCCTGGGTTTTGACAACGTGACGCTTGGCACCCTGTCGCCCGCGCTCCTCGACCGGCAACTCGACGCCGCGCGCAAGGTCGCGCGGCTGGCGATCGGGGCGCCGGGACGTGCGCCCGCGAGCGACACCTACCGCGTTAAGCCAGACGTGACGCAGGAAGCCCACGTGCCCGGGCTGCCGCTGGGCACGCGGGGCGGGATGCTCCTCCGCCATCACTTCCCGCAAGATGGCGAGTACGAGTTCCGGCTGCGGCTGGCCCGCGACCGCAACGAGCACGTCGAGGGGCTGCGTCGTCCGCACGAGATCGAGGTGCTGATCGACCGCGACCGCGTCGCGAACTTCACCATCCGGCCTCCCGGAGCGGACAAAAACCACGATGCCGTCGATGCGCACCTCACGGCGCGGATTCCGATCAAGGCGGGCACAAGGGATGTGGGCGTCACGTTTCCCGAGGTGGCGGCCGCGCTGCTGGAGACCGAACGCGAGCCGACCGTCTCGCGCTTCAACATGCACCGGCATCCGCGCACCGCGCCGGCGCTTTACCAGGTGACGATCACGGGGCCGCACGAAGCCCGCGGCCCGGGCGACACCGCGAGCCGGCGCCGCATCTTCGGTCCCTCGGCCGCCTTCGCCCCGCCGGGGCGCTCGCTGACCGCCGCCGAGGAGGAGGGCAGGGCGCGGGAGATCCTCGTCCCGCTGGTGCGGCTGGCTTACCGGCGCCCGGTGACGGAGGAGGATTTGGAGCGGCCGCTGCGCTTCTTTCGCGAGGGTCGGGCGCGCGGAGGTCCGGAGGAAGGAATTGAGGACGCGCTGGCGGCCGTGTTGGTCAGTCCGCGTTTCCTGATCCGGGTCGAGTCGGCACCGACGGGTACCGCACCCGGAGCGGTCCATCGGATCAGCGACACGGAGCTGGCCTCGCGGCTGGCGTTCTTCCTCTGGAGCAGCCTGCCCGACGAAGCTCTGCTGCGGGCGGCGGAACGCGGCGACTTGCGTCGGCCGGAGGGCCTTCGGGCGGAGGTGCGGCGGATGCTGGCGGATCCGCGGGCGGCGAACCTGGTGACAAACTTCGGCGCGCAGTGGCTGCACCTGCGGGGGCTGGAAACGGCCACGCCGGACCTGCGGCTGTTCATCGATTTCGACGACAACCTGCGGCAGGCGATGCGGCGCGAGACGGAGCTGTTGCTGGAGGAAATTTTCCTGGGCGACCGCAGCGTGCTCGAGCTGATCAGCGCGGAGCACACGTTCCTCAACGAGCGGCTCGCGCGGCATTACGGGGTGCCGCGCGTGATCGGCAGCCATTTCCGGCGGGTCTCCTTCGCCGGTGAACCCGCGCGGCAGCGCGGCGGTCTCCTGCGGCATGGGAGCCTGCTCACGGTCACGTCCTACGCGACGCGCACGTCTCCCGTGATCCGCGGGCATTGGATCCTCGCCAATCTGGTCGGCTCGCCGCCGCCCCCGCCGCCTCCGAGCGTGCCGGCATTGGACGGCAAGCGGGTCGCGGAGTCGCTGCCCATTCGCCAGCGCCTCTCGGCGCACCGGGATAACCCGAGCTGCGTGGGTTGTCATCAGGTGATGGATCCCGTCGGTTTCGCGTTGGAGAATTACGATGCCGTCGGCCGCTGGCGTTCCTTCGTGGACGGCGAGGCCGTAGACGCCTTGGGCGGGATTCCCGGCGGCGGCGAATTCAGCGGCGTGGCGGAGCTCGAGCGGGCGATCCTGCGGCGGCCGGAGCTCTTCACCGGCACCTTGGCGGAGAAGCTCATGATCTTCGCGCTTGGCCGACCGACCGACCACCGCGACGCGCCGGCGTTGCGCGAGATCGTGCGTCGCGCCGCGACGGAAAACCATCGCTTCTCCGCCCTCATCGTAGCCATCATCGAAAGCACCCCCTTCCAGTACCGGAGGACCCCACTATGATCATCACGAAGAAGGCCCTGCCGCGGCGCACGTTCCTGCGTGGCGCCGGGGCGACCCTCGCGCTCCCGTTGCTTGACGCCATGGTGCCGGCCGCCACCGCGTCCACCCGCACCGCCGCCCGACCCGTGCGCCGGCTCGGCTTCGTCTTCATGCCGATGGGCTGCGACCAGTCGCGGTGGACGCCCCCTGGCGAGGACGGCCGCCTCGGCGAGTTGTCACCGATCCTGCGCTCGCTGGAGCCGGTGAAGCAGCACGTGTCTGTCCTCACCAACATGGAGCTGCGCAACGCCTACCCGGGGTCCCATGCGACTTCGAATTCGGCGTTCCTGAGCGCGGCCAAGGCCAAGCAGACCGAGAGCTCCGACTACTATCTCGGCACGACGGTGGATCAGGTGGCCGCGCAGCAGATCGGCCATGAGACGCGGCTGCCCTCGCTCGAGCTTTCGACCGACATGATGCAGACGACGGGGCAGTGCGACAACGGCTTCGCCTGCGTCTACCAGAACAACCTCTCGTGGTCCTCACCCACGACGCCGCTGCCCTCGGAGGCGCATCCGCGCGTCGTCTTCGAGCGCCTCTTCGGCGAGGGCGGCGGCGCCGACGAGCGCCGCGCCGCGCTGCGGCGGCGGGCCAGCCTGCTCGACTGGGTGGGCGAGGACATCGCGCGCCTGCGGCGGGCGGTGGGGCCTGAGGATCGGGCGCGGGTCGACGGCTATCTCGACACCGTCCGCGAAGTGGAACGCCGCATCCAGCGGGCTGAATCCGAAGTGGGGGAAAAACCGCTGCCGGACCTTGACCGCCCGCCGGGGGTGCCCGCCTCCTATGCCGAGCACGCTCGGCTGATGTTCGACCTGCAGGTGCTGGCGATGCAGGGCGATGTCACCCGCGTCTGCACGTTCCAGCTCGCGCGCGAGACCAGCAACCGCACCTACCCGGAGATCGGTGTACCGGATCCGCATCATCCGCTTTCGCACCACGGCAACGACCCCGCCAAGATCGAGCGCATGTCGAAGATCAACGCTTTCCACGTCTCGCTCTTCGCCTACTACCTGGAGCGGCTCCGGGCGACGCCGGACGGCGCGGGAAGCCTCCTCGATCACTCCCTGCTCCTTTACGGCAGCGGTATCGGCAACCCCAACCTGCACGACCATACCAATCTCCCGATCATCGTGGCCGGCGGAGCGGCGGGCGGGATGCGCGGCGGCCGTCACGTCCGTTACGCCGCGCCGACGCCGCTCGCCAACCTGCACCTCTCGCTGCTCGACAAGGTGGGCGTGCGGCTCGACCGCTTCGGCGACAGCAACGGCCGCCTCGATGACCTGTTCGCACCGGTGACGTTGTGAACCCGGGCGCGTGTCTCCGTTCGATCATCCTCGCTGCGGCGGGGGTGATGGCGGTCCCTGGTGGGGCCTTTGCCGCCGGCGCCTCCGTGGCGGATCTCGCGGAACGCGGAGACTTCGCGGCGCTGCGGGCGGCGCTCAGCGCGGGCGGCGGCGTGAATGCCCCGCAGCCCGACGGCACCACCGCGCTGCATTGGGCGGTGGTACGGGATGATGCCGCGGCGGTGGCCGATCTCCTGGCGGCCGGCGCCGACGCCCGCGTTGCGAATCGTCGCGGGGTCGCGCCGCTCACGCTCGCGTGCCGCAACGGCAATGCGGCGATCGTTTCCCGCCTGCTGGCGGCCGGTGCCGATCCCGATGGGGCGGGGCCGGGTGGCGAGAGGCCGCTCATGGCCGCGTCGCGCAGCGGGCGCCTCGACGTCGTCCGGGCATTGCTGGCCAGGGGCGTGGCCGTGAACGTGGGCCTGCCTTCCTCGGGCCAGACCGCGCTGATGTGGGCTGCGGCCGAAGGACACGCGGACATCGTCGAGGCATTGCTGGCGGCCGGTGCGGACGCCTGCCGTGAGCTGGACTCGGGATTCACCGCGATGCTGTTCGCGGCGCGCGGTGGGCACCGTGCGGTCGTCGCCACGCTGCTCCGGGCTGGGGTGGGCGTGAACGAGGTGACCAGCCCTGCGCGCACCGGAGGCAAAATGCCCCGGCGCGGTACGAGCGCTCTGCTGGTCGCAATCGAGAACGGGCATTTTGAGCTCGCGGTTGACCTGCTCGCGCGGGGCGCGGATCCAAACGATCTGCGCAGCGGATACACTCCGCTGCACGTCATGACGTGGGTGCGGAAGGCCGACAAAGGGGAGGACCAGGGATTTCCGGAACCGCGCGTGACGGGACCGCTGACCAGCACCCAACTCATCCGGCGACTGGTCGCGGCCGGAGCACGGGTGAACGAACGGCTGGTGGGCGGCCCATCGGGTGGCGGCCGCATCGCTCGCAAGGGGGCCACTCCGCTCCTGCTCGCTGCCGAGACCGCCGACATCGACTACATGCGCCTCCTGATCGAACTCGGCGCGGACCCTTTCCTGCCGAACGCCGATGGGGCGACGCCCTTGATGGCGGCGGCCGGCTTAGGCACGCGGGCCGCGGGAGAGGAGGCCGGCACCGAGGAGGAAGCGGTCGCGGCGGTGGAGTATCTGTTGGGCCTGGGGGCCGACATCAACGGCGTGACCGCTCACGGCGACACCGCGATGCACGGTGCGGCCTTCGCGAATTTCCCCCGCGTTGTCCAGTTGCTCGCTGCCCGTGGGATGCACCTTCAGGTCTGGAATATGAGGAACCAACGGGGCTGGACGCCGCTGCTGATCGCGGAGGGTCACCGTTTTGGGAACTTCAAACCCTGCTTCGACACGATCGCGGCGATCCACCGGGAACTGCTCGCGAACGGCATCCCGCCGCCGCCCCCGACGCCGGTGACACCGGTCCTCGGTTACGGCAATTGAGCCGGGCTGGTCGCCTTGAGTGGCGACCCTGCGGGAGAATCAAGTCGCTCGCGGCGGTCGTCAGACCAGCAGCAGCGCGGGCCCCTCGAGCAGCGACTTGAGCGCGTTGAGGTAAGAGGCACCGACGGCCCCGTCCACGACGCGGTGGTCGCAGGAGAGGGTGACGGTCATTGTTCGCCCGATGGCGAGGGCTCCGTCGCGCACGACGGGCTTCTCGATGATCGCGCCGACGGCGAGGATGGCGGCGTTGGGCGGGTTGATGATGGCCGAGAAACGCGGGATGCCCATCATGCCGAGGTTGGAGACGCAGAAGGTGCCGCCGGTGAACTCGTCGGGCTTCAGCTTCTTCTCCTTGGCGCGTTTGCCGAGGGCCTTGGCCTCCGCGCTGATCTGGAAGACGCTCTTCGCGTGGGCGTCGCGCACGACCGGCGTGATGAGGCCGTCCTCGATCGCGACCGCGAACGAAACATGGGCGGCGGCGTGGTAGCGGATGGAGTCGCCCATCCAGGATGCGTTGACCTGCGGCACATGGCGGAGCGCCTCGGCGGAGGCCTTCAGGACGAAGTCGTTGACGGAGAGCTTCACGCCTTCGGCCTCGAGGCCGCGGTTGAGCTGTTCGCGGATGGCGAGGAGCGGCGCGGCGTCGACCACGATCTCGAGATAGAAGTGCGGCAGCTGGGTCTTCGACTCAACAAGCCGGCGGGCGATCGCCTCGCGCATGCTGGAGACGGCGACGGTGCGCTCCTCCTGAACGGGGCCGGTACGGCTCACGGAGCCAACCGTCGCGGCGGCGCGGGGCGCGGCCGCCGCGGCAAGGACGTCGGCGCGCACGATTCGGCCTCCGGGACCGGAGCCGGTGATCCCGGCAGTCGTGACACCCTTTTCCTCGGCGAGCTTGCGCGCGAGCGGTGAAATGCGGACGCGACCGGCGGGGGCCGGGGCGGGAGATTGAACGGCTGGAGCGGCCGCGGGAGCCTTCGCCGCGGCAGGAGCGGAAGGAGCGGGGGCAGGGGCGGCGGGCTTGGCGGGTGCGGCGGCGGCGGGCGCCGACTTCGGCTCGGGCGCGACGACGGTTTCGCCGGGCTTGCCGATGGCGCAGAGCGGGGCGCCGATCGCCACCTTGGAGCCGCCGGGGGAGAAGATCTTGAGCAGCGTGCCATCGAAGAAGCACTCAAGCTCCATCGTCGCCTTGTCGGTCTCGACCTCGGCGAGCATGTCCCCCGACTTCACGACGTCGCCTTCTTTCTTCAGCCATTTCGCCAGCGTTCCCACCGTCATGGTGTCGCTGAGCTTCGGCATTTCGATGATATTGGCCATGGTGGTGAGCGGGGAGGGGGAGGATCAGGCGAGGGCGGCGAGCGCGCCTTTGAGGACGCGGCCGGGATTCGGGAGCTGTTCGACTTCGACCGGCGGGCTGTAGATCGCCGGGGCGTCGACAGTGGTTACCCGGTGGATCGGGCCGTCGAGCTCGTCGAACGCCTCGCGCTGGATCATGTACGCCAGCTGGGAGCCGACCGAGGCGAAGGGCTTCTGCTCCTCGACGATGAGGACGCGGTGCGTGCGCGCGACCGAGGCGAGCACGGTGTCGATGTCGAGGGGGCGGATGCTGCGCAGGTCGACGATCTCGGCGGAAATTCCGTGATCCTGCTGCAGGCGCTCAGCGGCGGCGAGCGAGTGGAGAACGCTGCGGCCGTAGGTGACAATGGTGAGGTCCTTGCCCTCGCGTTTGATGTCGGCGGAGCCGAGCGGGATGACGAGTTCGCCCTCGGGGACCTCGCCCTTCTCGCCGTAGAGCATCGTGTTCTCGAGGAAGAAGACCGGGTCGTTGTCGCGGATCGAGGCCTTGAGCAGTCCCTTGGCGTCGCGCGGCGTGGACGGCACGACGACCTTCACGCCCGGGTGGTTGGCGAGCACGTTTTCCGGGGTGTGCGAATGGGTGGCGCCGACGTTGGTGCCGCCGTTGGCGGGTCCGCGGATGACGATCGGGCAGTTGATCTGGCCACCGCTCATGTAGCGCACGTTGGCGGCGTTGTTCAGGATCTGGTCGAAGGCGACCGAGTAGAACGACCAGAACATGAGCTCCATCACAGGCCGCACGCCGAGCATCGACGCGCCGATGCCCATGCCGATGAAGCCGGCCTCGCTGATCGGTGTGTCGACGACGCGGTCCGGACCGAACTTGGCGAGCAGGCCCTCGGTGACCTTGTAGGCGCCGTTGAACTGGCCGACTTCCTCGCCCATGACGACGACGTTGGGGTCGCGGGCGAGTTCCTCGGCGAGGGCGTGACGGACGGCTTCGCGGTAAGTGATGACGGGCATGGAAATGGGATCCTTGGGCGGGCGGCTTGGGCGGTGCGGGCAGCTCGGCTCAGTCGAAGAACAGCCGGCCCTGCGAGGCGCGTTCGGAGGGGTTGTCGGTCTCCCAATAGACATCCTTCTGGATGTCGTCCGGCGTGGGGAAGGGGCTCGCCTCGGAGAAATCGGCGGCGAGGTCGGCCTCGGCGCGGGCCTCGGTGTCGATCTGGTCGGCGGCCGCTTGGGTGAGCACGCCCTCGGCCAGAAGCCTTTCCTGGAACAGTTGGATCGGATCCTTCGTGCGGCGGTATTCCTCGATCTCGGTCTTGCTGCGGTAGGTGTTGTCGGGGTCGGCGACCGAGTGCCCGCGGTAGCGGTAGGTGTCGATCTCGACGGTGCTCGGGCGGTTGGTCTCGCGGGCGAGGGTGAGGAACTTGTCCATCATCGCGCGCACCTCATAGACGTCGTGGCCGCCGCATTGTCCCCATTGCATGTCGTAGCCGGCGGCGCGCTGGGCGAGTTCGCCGGCCGAGGAGCGGGCCTGGCTTGT
Source organism: Opitutaceae bacterium (assembly GCA_040397825.1). Taxonomy (GTDB): domain Bacteria; phylum Verrucomicrobiota; class Verrucomicrobiia; order Opitutales; family Opitutaceae; genus ER46. Next base: position 14,035 of record JBBAVH010000034.1, on the reverse strand, counting down.
GCCCATCGAGTAGCCGTTGTTCTCGATGACGAACACGACCGGCAGGTTCCAAAGCGACGCGAGGTTGTAGGCCTCGTGCACGGCTCCCTGATTGACGGCGCCGTCACCCATGAAGGCCATGGCCGCGCCCTTCAAGCCACGGTACTTCAGCCCGTAGGCGAGGCCCACGCCCAGCGGGATCTGGCCGCCGACGATGCCGTGGCCGCCCCAGAAATTCCGCGTCGGGTCGAAATAATGCATCGAGCCGCCCTTGCCCTTGGAGCAGCCGGTCGCCTTGCCGTACAGCTCGGCCATGAGCGGCTTCGTGTCCATGCCGACCGCGATGGCGTGGCCGTGGTCACGGTAGGCGGTGATCACGTGGTCGTTTGGCCCCATGAGCGAGCAGCAGCCGACCGCGACCGCCTCCTGCCCGATGTAGAGATGCAGGAAGCCGCCGATCTTCTTGGCTTGGTAGGCGCGCAGGCTGCGTTCCTCGAACCGGCGGATCCGCACCATCTTGCGCAGCAGCTCGATCTTGTCGTCCTTCGAGAGACGGGCGTTGACGGCGGCCCTGGCGTGGTCGGGCGCGCCCTCGCGGGCGGGTTGGCGTTTGGTGTCCGGAGCGGTCGTTTTCTTGGTCACGGAAAGTCGGCGGGAGCTTGAAGGGGCGAGATTCCGTCCGCGCGAGGGGAAATCAAGCGCGGATTCCGCTCGCGTGGCCGCGGCGGGCGGTCGGTCTCCGCTCAGCTGCGCGGCCCGTTGAGCGTCTCCTCGACCTCCACGGTGATCGGCTTGCCCGGCGCGCAGTCAGCCTTGAGCGCGACGAAGCCGTCACGGTACCGGTCGTAGATGGGCCAGAGCGCGTTGCGGTCGGTCTCCGGGATCGGGAGTGCGTCGATGGCGGCCCGGGAGAAGAACGCGAATTTCCCCTCGCTGATCGCCGGCGGCAGGGCATCGAGCGGCACTTTGCAGCGGAACAGGAACATCAGCCAATGCGCCTGACCCTCGTAGGCCTTCTCCGCGATCATCGCGAACAGGTGCAGATCGGGGGTGCGCACCCGCAGGCCGGTCTCTTCGAACGTCTCGCGGACGGCGCACTCGAATGGGGACTCCCCCGTCGCCGTCTCCAGCTTGCCGCCGATCGGGCTCCAGACGCCGAGGTTCGGAGGCTTCGCGCGCAGGAGGAGCAGGTGATCCCCGGACTTGTTTTCCAGAAACACCAGGACCGCGAGCTTGTAGGGGATCGATGCCATCGTTCGGCCCCGACACCGACTGGACCGGGCCTCGCCGGCAAGTCCGCGTTTCTCACGGCGGATTGACTTCGGCGCGCAGCGCGCGTCCCTGCTCGGCTCTTCCCGGCATGAACCTTCTCCTTCGCCGCCTGCTGTCGTCGGCCCTGCTCGCGCTGGTTTGGACGGCGGACGTTCGATCGGCCTCGGCACCAGCGGTTCCGGTCGAGGTGGCGATGGCGAAGTTTTCGAACCTCCGCGCTCCCAACGGCTCGCCGGGCAATTGGTACGAGGCGGCCGTCGTCCTGAACGTGCGGCCCGCGCCGGGGGCGCCCGCGCAGATGGTTTCGCGCGTGAAGGTTGGCCTGCTGCTGGGCTTCGAGTTCGCCGGGACCGCCGGTAGCGAACGCCGTACGGTCCTGTATCGCGCGGAGGCCGAGTGCGTCGCCCTGGAGCCGGGGCGGACCGAGGTGCGCTTCTACCTGCCGGCGGAGATCGTAAAGCGCGATCAGCTGCACGGGGATCCGCGCCAATGGGGCGTTGAGCTCGCCGTCGAGGGCCGGCCCTTGCCCTCCGGCCGCGCCGCCTACTCATCCAACCTCGCGGGCGCAGAGGCTCGTCTGGCGTTCCAGAAGCGCGCGCCCGCCGCGGCGGTGAACGACGGAGTGCTGGTTCCGCAGTACCTGTCCCCGTTCGCGGGCGAATATCCGCGGGCGACGCCTTCGTTCGTTCGACGGGAGATGCGTTGAGCCGGGTCCGAGCGGTCGGAACCGCCGCAATCGCTTCCTCGTAACCATAATACGCTTGCCGCGTCTCGCCCTTTCGAAGTCGCCTTTACACTTTTACCACCCATGCGAGCCCCCCGCATTCTAGCCGTCGACATCGGTGCCGGTCATGTCGCCTGCGGTGTGTTCGGGGTAGGGGCCTCGGGGCGCCTCGTTTTGCAGCAGTTTGCCCTGGAGCCGCATAGTTCCGATCCCGCCCAGGAGGGGCGGTGGGCGACCGAGATCACGCAGTCGCTCGGAGCCATCGTCGCCCGGCGACGGATCTCCGGGCGCGCGGCTATCTCGGTTCCGGGTCACCTCGCGCTGACCAAATTCATCAAGACGCCCTCCCTCGCGAAGGAGAAGCGGATGAAGATCATCTCCTTCGAAGCCGCGGAGAACATCCCTTACCCGCTCGAGGAGGTCGTGTGGGACCACCACGTCGTGGCCGACGACGGCTTCGATTTGGAGGTCATGCTCACGGCGGTGAAGTTCGACGCGATGCAGGCGCTCTGCACCGCGACCGACGCCGCGGGTTTCCCCGCCGAGCGCGCGACGCCGTCGGGCCTCGCCCTGCTGCACGCCTTCCGTTACAATTACCCCAAGGTCGTCGAGCCGGTGATCGTGGCCAACGTCGGGGCCCGTTCCACCAACCTGCTCTTCATCGAGGGCGAGCGTTTCTACATCCGCACCCTCGCGCTGGCGGGCAACGCGGTCACCCAGGCCATCGCGGAGGAACTGCGCATCGATTTCGCCTCGGCGGAGATGCTCAAAATCCAGGTGCTCTCGGGCCAGAGCGACCTGCCGGCCAACTCGACCTCGCGTGCCGCGGTCCAGAAGGCCGCCGCCGCCTTCTGCTCGCGGCTGCAGGTCGAGGTCACGCGCTCCGCGGTCAACCACCGCCGCCATACCGGAAGCGGCGCGGCGGTCATGCTCTACCTCACGGGCGGCGGCTCGCTGATCGAGGAGCTTCCCGGCGTGCTCGCCGAGAAGCTGCGCATTCCCGTCGAGCGTTACGAAAGCCTCAAAGCGGTCGATGTCGCGGCCGACGCCCGCGCCTCCGGCGCTGAGTCCTCCGCCCACGTGCTGGCCGACCTCGTCGGGATGGCGACGCGCCTCGTGGTTCCCGAGGAAGGCGAGGCCAGTCTCCTGCCTCCCGCGCTCACGGAGGCGATCGCGTTCCGCAAGCGCCAGCCGGTGCTCCTCGCCGCGGCCGCGCTCGCGGTGCTTTCGCTCGCTCCGCCGGTCTACTACGTCCACGCGATCGCGGCGACGACCCAGGAGATGGTCTCACGCCACGAGGGGCAGTTGATGCCGCTGCGTTCCATCCAGAACCGCAACGAGCAGAACCTGCAGCAGATGGCGGAGGCCACGCGGCAGATCGCGGCCCTCCGCGGCGCCTACGAGACCAAGGCGAACTGGGTGAACTTCTTCGCCGACCTGCAGGCCCGCCTCGCCAAGATCGAGGATGTCTGGCTCGACCGCCTCCAGGTTTCGCGCCCGCCGCTGCCCGAGCCGGGGAGCCCCGACGCCGCGCCGCCCGAGCCGCCGCCGGGAGACCCTCAGGCTTCCGCCGGAGCCGTCCCGCCGCCCGCGCCGAAGGGCCCGCCCGTGCGCCTCACCCTCAGCGGCCGCCTGCTCGACGTGCGGAATCCCCAGTCGAAGGTGAGTCCCGAGTCGCTCCAGCGGGTGAAGGAGCTCCTCGCGAGCTTCACCGGTTCGGGCTTCATCAAGGCGGTCGAGAACGAGCGCTTCGACACAAACCAGAACGGGCTGCTGCTCTTCGACTTCACGCTCGTGATCAATCCGGACCGTACGCTTTGAGCCGCCGCCCGCCATCATGACCTGGTTCCGCAAATACCCGCTCTTCGCGACGGGCCTCGTCGTATGCGCGCTGCTCGCGCTCGGCGAGCTGCTCTTCCTGTATGAGCGCTTCTCGACGTCGCGCGACGCGGAGAAGCGCCTGCAGCAGCGCAAGGCCGAGCTGGCCGGGATGGAGCAACTCACCCCGCCACCCACTCGCGCGGTGGCCTCCGCCATCGAGGCCGACCTCGCCAAGGCGCAGGCCGCGCTCGCGGCGATGCAAGCGGAGCTCAAGGGCAGGGGGCCCGCCGCCGAGCGCATCCGCTCGGCGAAGGTTCCCGTCGCCCGCACGGATGCCTTCTTCGACCTGGCGACCTACATGGAGCGCATGCGTGAGCTCGCCGAGAAGAACGGCGTCGAGGTCCGCCCCGAGGCTTCCCGCTTCGGTTTCCTGCAGCACGCGAATGAGGGCCCGGAGACCGACCGCATCGAGCCGGTCTTCCGCCAGCGGCAGATCGCCGAGCATCTTCTCGAGGCCTTGCTGGCCGGGAAGCCTCGGTCGCTCGTCTCCGTCAAGCGCGAGCGTCCCCTCACCAAGGCGGAACGCGAGGCGAGGGCGGCCGCCGAGGCCGCAGGCACGCCGGTCGACGAGAGCGCCGCGGTCTCCGAGGGCGACTCACCCGATTTCTTCGTGGTCGATCCCCGCGTGACCGCTCGCGTGAAGGGCTTCATCGACACGATGGCGTTTCGAATCACCTTCACCGGCCAGACCGCCGTATTGCGGAATTTCGTCGTGCGCCTCGCGGAGTTCGAGTTGCCCATCCTCGTGCGCGAGGTCGAGGTGGAGCCGGTCGGAGGCGAGGAGGCCGCGGCTTTCCTTGCTGAATCCGCCAAGCCCGCTTCGCCCGAGGTCGCGACCGACACCAAGGCGCCTGCGGCGAAGGCTGCCCCCAAGGCCGCGGCGCCCCGCTCGCCCGCGGTTTCCCCGATCGTACCCAAGTCGCTCTCGCGCTTCACCGTGACGGTGGAGCTCATCGAGCTCGTCACCCCCGCACCGTCCGCCGGCGGCGATGCCCCGGCTGCCGCCCCCTCCTCATGAGCCTCCGGATCGCAATCCTCCGCGCCGCCGCGCGTCCCGTCTGATCATGGCGGCGATCCCCAGCGAAAAGCTCCAGCTCGGCGCGGCCGTGCTGCTCCTCCTCGGCTCCGCCGCGGGCTTCGGCTACCTCGCGGTCCGCCATCAATCCGACCCGCGGGAGGACATGCGGCAGGTGCAGCTGGCCGGCGCCCCCTACCAGCCGGCGGCCCCGGAGGCGCCGCCCGTGAAGACCGAGTCCTGGGCTCCGCCTTCGCCCCAGTCCCGCGCGCGCGAATGGATCTACGATACCTTCACGCCGCCGGAGATCTTCTACAATTCCCGCACCCGCCAATTCGCCGTGCGGCCGCCCTCGAGTCTCGTCGAGGACGAGGCCGGGGAGGCATTCGGGCTGGAACTCGTCGCGGTGCGCCCGGAACCGTTCCGCCTGCAGCTCACGGGTTACGTGGGGGACGAGGGCGACTGGCGGGGGGTGTTCCAGAACGCGCTTTCCGGTGAGGTCTTCATCGCGGGCGGCGGCCGCCGGGTTCCCAACCTCGCGCTCACCATCCGCAGCCTCGAGGTGCGTCCGCAGCCGGTGGCGGTGGCTGAAAGCATGACGACGCGCCAGCGCGTGGCCACGGCGGTCGTGCGCGACGAGCGCTCGGGCCGTGACGTCACGCTCACCCATCGCGAACGCGTCTTCACCGGAACCGTCTTTGCGTTCGTCGCGCAGCCGGGGCAGAGCGCGGCGCGCGAGGTGCGCTCCGGCGACACCTTCAAGATCGGCGAGGCCGCCTACCGCGTCGGTCGCATCGAGACTTCGCCGCCGACCGTAGAGATCACCAAGGAGTCGCCCGGTCTCACCCAGCCCGACCGCCGCGTCCTCACCCCGCGCGATCCTGACCTGCTCGAGGATGCCGGCGCGCCGGGGTCCGGCCCGTGAACCGCGCCTCCGTTCATCCCTCTTACCCTTCCCGCCACCCACTCCCCGAATTTCCGCAATGAAAACTCGTCCCCTCACCGCCACCTTCCCCGCCGCGCTTGCGGTCGCCCTGCTTTTGGCGGCCGCGCCCGTGAGTGACGCCCGGGCGCAGAACGCGACGGACGCGAAGATCCGCCTGATGGCGGAGGCCCTGCGGGCCCGCGACGCCGGTGATCTCGCCGGAGCCCAGAGGGCCCTGACGCAGCTCTCCACGCTGGCCCCCGAAGATCGCGCCGTGCAGCGGCTGCGCTCCGAGGTCGAAGCTCAGGCGGTGGCCCAGCAGGCGGCCAACGCGCGCCAGGCGGCCGCCGAGAAGGCCGCGGCCGCGCGCGGCGCTCAGCCGATGGTCGATGTCCGCATCCCCGAGTCCGCGCCCGCGGCCGCCAGCCCGGCCCCGACCGGACCGGAACAGGAGGCCGAGGCGCTCGCCCGCGCCGAGGCCGCGCGCCAGACGCAGGTGATCGCCGCGGGTCGCCAGCAACTTTCCGAGGCGCGTGAACAGTTGCGCGCCGGTCGCTATGACGAGGCCGTCGCCACCGTGGAGGCCGCGATGGCGGGCCTTCCCGTGAATGCCGCCACCCAGGTGCTGATCGCCGACCTCCGCAAGGAGAAGGCCGCCGCGCTTCTCGATCGTGCGCAGGCCGCCATCAAGGCCAATGACCTGCCCGGCGCCCGCGCCGCGCTCGCCGCCCACGACCAGATCGCCCCGGCGAGTTCGCGTTCCAGTGCGTTGGAGCGCCAGATCGCCCGCGCCGGATCGGACGTGACGTTCGCCGCCGACCGCGCCGCCACCGCCCAGCTGATTGCCAAGGGCCGCGCTCAGTACGTCGCCGGCGACCTCGACGGTGCGCAGGAGACCTTCCGCTCGATCGAGGCGCAGGAGCCCGACAATACCGTCGCCAAGGGCTTCCTGCTCAGGATTGCCGAGGAGAAGACCGAGACCGGCGCCCTTAACCGCCAGAAGACCCGCGCCCAGATGTTGGAGGAAGTCGCGAAGAGCTGGCAGCGTCCCGGCATCTATCAGGAGCGGCCCCGCGAGGCGGATCCCGCCGCCACCGTCGCGCCGCTGGCGCGCAAGCTGGGCGAGATCGTCCTTCCCGCCGTGAGCTGGACCCGTGCCCCGATCGGCGACGTCGTGGCCGCGCTCAGCGCGATTTCCGAGGAGTACGACCGCACAGGGGAGGGGAACAAAGGCGTCAACATCGTCCTCATCGATCCTTCGGCCAAGAACCCGCAGGTGAGCCTCACGCTCCGCAACACCACCCTCAAGCGGGTGCTCGATTTTGTCACCGAGGGCGTGGGCTACCAATACGAAGTGCAGGCCGACGCCGTCGTCGTCCGCCCCGGTGGTGAGACCTCCACCCTCGAGACGCAGTTCTTCCCGATCACCCGCGCCACGGTGCTCCGCATGACCGGGATGTCGGCCAACCCCGTTCGCGAGGGCGCTTCCTCCGGCGAACCGGCCTCGCCTGAGGCGACGGTGCTCGGCGGCGAGGCGGCCGCCATGAAGGCCTTCCTCCAGCAGGCCGGAGTGAGCTTCACGGTGGAGGGCAGCTCGCTCGCCTACGACGGCTCCGCGATCATCGTCACGCAGACCGCGCGCAACAACGAGAAGATCCGCAACATCCTCGCGCGCTACAACGATGTCCGCCAAGTGGAGATCGAGGCCAAGTTCATGGAGGTGCAGGAGGGAGCGCTCGAGGAGCTCGGCGTGACCTGGAACCTGAACCGCCGCGGCATCCCCCGCGTGAACCCGACGACCGGCGCCCCGGTGCTCGACGCCAACGGCCGCCAGATTTTCGACGCGCAGGAGATCTACACCTCGGGCGGTGTCACCCGCCCGCTGGTCGGCGCCTTCCCGAGCACGTCGAACGCCAACGCCCTGGTGATCAAGGACCCGGCGATCGCCTTCTCCGAGACCGATCCCAACCAGAGCGCCGGCCAGCTGCGGGTACCGGTTTCCCCCACCACCGTCCCGGGCAGCGTGCAGCTGGCTGCCACCGCCAACGCCCTGGCCAGCATCGTGGGCTTCGTGGGTGAGTTCGACGTCAACGCCGCCGTCCGCGCCCTCTCGCAGAAGCAGGGGACCGAGCTGCTGAGCTCCCCGAAGCTGACGGTGCTCTCCGGCAACCCGGCGAATATCACCGTGGCGCAGGAGCTGCGCTACCCGCAGAGTTACGGCGAGATCCAGAGCCAGGTTGGATCCTCCGCCACCGGAACCGGGGCGGCGGGCGTCACGATCACGGCCGGCACGCCGCAGGAGTTCACCAGCCGCAACGTCGGCGTTGAGCTCAAGGTCACGCCCACCGTCGAGGAGGACAACTACAGCATCAGCCTCGACCTCAACCCGCGCGTCACCGAATTCGAAGGCTTCGTCGAGTACGGCGGCCCGAGCGTGGCCATCTCCGGGACGACGACCGTCACCGTACCCCCGGGTTTCTACCAGCCGATCTTCTCGGTGCGCGACATCGCGACCAAGGTCACGATCTGGGACGGCGCCACCCTCGTCATGGGCGGCCTCACCCGCGAGGAGGTCAAGAAGGTCAATGACAAGGTGCCGTTCTTCGGCGACATCCCGCTCCTCGGCCGGCTCTTCCGGTCCAAGGGCGAGAGCGCCCAGAAGCGTAATCTCCTCATCTTCGTCACCGCCAACCTCGTCAGCCCGGGCGGCTCGCCGAAGAAGCAGAACCTCAAGAGCACGCCGGCCAACTCGCTCTTCCAGAACCCGACGATCGTGACCCCGGCCAGCTCCGAACCGCGCACCCGCACGGGTGCGAAGTAACCCCCGCGCCACGACCGCCATGAACACGTTTCTTCGACGCATCCCGGCGGCTGCCGCCTGGGTCGCCGTGTTGGCCTTCCTACCTGTTGCATTCGCGCAACCAGCCGTTTCGGTAACGTCTCCTACAGTAGGCAGCGTGGTAACCGTGGGCTCTGGCGTATCGATTGCAGCCACTGCTGCTCCGGGGGTCGGAGCGACGGTTGCTCAGGTTCAGTTCCTCGCAACGCCGGCCGGGGGCTCTGCGGTAGTGGTAGGAACGGTTATAAGTGCCCCCTACACGGTTACGTGGGTGCCTGCTTCCGCTAGTAATTTTACGCTGACGGCGCGGGTCACGGACTCGAACGGCAACACGGCAACTTCCAGCGCAGTGAGTGTGACGGCGGTGACCTCAACCTCGGTGTCGCTGACTGCTCCGGCCAACAACTCTGCGGCGACGGTGGGTACGGCGACGACGGTGACGGCGTCGGCTTCGCCGATTGCCGGAGCCACGATCACGTCGGTTTCGTTCTCATCAACGGTGGGCGGGATCACCACGCCGCTGGGTACGGTGAACACCGCCCCTTACACGATCGCGTGGACGCCGACGGCGGTGGGAGCGACGACGCTGACGGCGACGGCGACGGATTCGAACGGCGCGACGCCGACGTCGACGGTGACGGTGAACGTGGCGGCGGCGGCTCCGACGGTTTCGGTGAGCGCTCCCCTCAATGGGGTCGTGGTCACGGTCGGCAGTAATGTCACGGTTTCGGCCAACGCCGCGGCCGGGACGGGCGCTTCAGTCTCCCAGGTGCAATTCTACGCTGGCACGACCTTGATCGGGGTAGATACCTCGGCCCCGTACTCGATCACGTGGGTGCCGACGTCAGCCGGCGTGCAGAACATCACCGCCCGGGTGCTTGACTCCAATGGCGCCACCGTGACATCCGCGGCAATTACGGTCACGGCGGTGACCTCGACCTCGGTGGCGCTCACTGCGCCGGCCAACAATTCCACAGCGACGGTGGGTACGGCCACGACGGTGACGGCCTCGGCCACGGCGACGGCCGGTGCGACGATCACCTCGGTGACGTTCTTCGCGACGCCCTCCGGCGGAGCGGCGGTGCAGGTCGGCGCAGCCGTCACGTCGGCGCCCTACACGGTGGCGTGGACGCCTGCTGCGGCCGGCGCGTATACGCTCACGGCCGTGGCACTGGATTCCGTGGGCACAACGGTGACTTCCGCGGGAGTGGCGGTGACCGCGGGGAATTCCCTGCCGACGGCGACGCTCGCTGCGCCCGCGCTGGGTGCGGTCGTGCCGGTGGGCTCGGGAACCACGCTGACGGCCAACGTCGCACCTGGCTCCGGAGGCGCGACGATTACTCAGGTGCAATTCCTTGCCGGGACATCGGTGGTTGCAACCGTGGCAGGCGCGGTCGGCGTCACTTCTTATTCCGCGACGTGGATTACCACGTCGGCCGGAAACTCTTCGCTGACGGCGCGGGTCACGGACTCGAACGGCAACACGGCAACTTCCAGCGCAGTGAGTGTGACGGCGGTGACCTCAACCTCGGTGTCGCTGACTGCTCCGGCCAACAACTCTGCGGCGACGGTGGGTACGGCGACGACGGTGACGGCGTCGGCTTCGCCGATTGCCGGAGCCACGATCACGTCGGTTTCGTTCTCATCAACGGTGGGCGGGATCACCACGCCGCTGGGTACGGTGAACACCGCCCCTTACACGATCGCGTGGACGCCGACGGCGGTGGGAGCGACGACGCTGACGGCGACGGCGACGGATTCGAACGGCGCGACGCCGACGTCGACGGTGACGGTGAACGTGGCGGCGGCGGCTCCGACGGTTTCGGTGAGCGCTCCCCTCAATGGGGTCGTGGTCACGGTCGGCAGTAATGTCACGGTTTCGGCCAACGCCGCGGCCGGGACGGGCGCTTCAGTCTCCCAGGTGCAATTCTACGCTGGCACGACCTTGATCGGGGTAGATACCTCGGCCCCGTACTCGATCACGTGGGTGCCGACGTCGGCCGGCGTGCAGAACATCACCGCCCGGGTGGTGGATTCGAACGGGTCGACTGCCACCTCGGCGATCAACGCGATCACGGCTGTCACTGCCACATCGGTCGCCATCACGGCGCCCGCAAACAACTCCTCTGCCGTCGTCGGTTCCGCCGCGACCCTCACGGCCTCGGCCACGGCTACCGCTGGCGCCACGATTACCTCGGTCACCTTCTTTGCGGCTCCCTCGGGAGGCGCGCCCGTCCAGATCGGGGTGCCGGTGACTTCGGCGCCCTACACCGCCGCGTGGACGCCGACTGCGGCCGGCGCGTACACGCTCACCGCGGTTGCGGTCGATTCAGCTGCGACCTCGGTGACTTCTACGGGCGTCACCGTTACGGTGGGCAACTCCGCGCCCACCGCCGTCATAACCGCCCCTTTGCCAGGGGCTGTTGTCACGGTCGGGACCGCGGCCACGATCAGCACCACCGTTGCTCCCGGTTCCGGCGTCGGAGTGACGGTTACCCAAGTCCAGTTCCTGGCTGGCGCTACTGTGATCTCAACGTTGCCCGGCCAGGCGGGCACCGCCAATTATTCTGCTCCTTGGACACCGACGACGGCAGGTAACTTCCCGCTGACCGTCAAGGTGACCGATTCAAACGGAAACACCGGAACCTCGACCGCCGTGACGGTCACGGCGGTGAGCAACCCGCCCAGCGTCGCGATCACCAGTCCAACCTCGGGTTCCGCTGCGAATGTGGCATCGCCCGTCACGCTTACCGCGTCGGCCTCGGCAGTGGCTCCGGCGACCGTTGCTAAGGTCGATTTCTATGTTGGCTCCGCGTTCATCGGTACCGGCACCGTCGGGGCTGGGGGCGTCTATACGGCATCTTGGAGCCCGACATCAACGGGCACGCAGTCCCTGACTGCCCGAGTCACCGACTCAAACGGCCTGGTGGTGACGTCGGCCACAGTCAGTGTGACAGTCTCGACGACGGCGCCTGTCGCCACTCTGACCAGCCCCGTGAACGGCACTGCTCTGGTCGTGGGAACGCCCGTGACCCTTACTGCCACCGCTACTTCCGGCAGCGGCGCCAACGTCGCGCGGGTCGATTTCCTTTCCAATAGTTCGACGGTCATCGGCACCGCACTCGTTCCCGTTGGAGGAGTCTATTCCGTCACCTGGACTCCCACGACGGCGACCAACGTCCTGAACCTGTCCGCCCGCGTCACCGACTCCAACAACGCCGTCGACACCTCCAACGTCGTCACCGTCAGCGTCACGTCGTCCACGACCCTGGGGGTTGCGCTGGCCGTGACGGGTGGCTCGTCGACCATTCCCGTCGGCTCCACGCGCTACCTCAACGCGACCGTCTCGGGTCTCGCCGCCATCTCCCAGGTGGAGTTCTTCCTCGACGGCGTTTCGATCGGCACGGACACCGCCGCGCCCTTCAATATCCTGTTCACCGCGCCCGCTCTGCCGGGCAACCGGATCCTCACCGCCCGCGCAACCGACGGCACCGGCGGCGTGGCCACTTCTCCGAACGTGCCGATCGTGATCGCCGGCGCCGTGGGCGCGCCCCCGAGCGTGGGCATCCTGGCGCCGGTCAGCGGCGCCTTCGTCGGCGTCAACGCGGCGACCACCATCACGGGCGTGGTGAGTGATCCCGACGCCACCGTCTCCACGGTGCAGGTCTTCGCCAACGGCGTCTCGGTGGGCAATGCCACCGTCAACAACACCAGTTGGAGCATCAACTGGACCCCGGCCACGCTCGGGGTCGCCTCGTTGAGCGCCATCGCGACCGACGCCACCGGCAATGCGATCGCCTCGCCCGCGGTCGGCGTGAACGTCGTCGACCCGCAATCGCCGACGATCAGCCTGAACCTCTCGCCGCGCACCGCGGCCGCCGCTGCGAGCGCCACCCTCCCGAGCGGTGCCGTGCGGAATTTCGTGGCTGATGCCGCCGCCTCGTCCGGCCGCGCGGTCGTGCGGGTGGAGTTCTTCGTCGACGGCACGAAGGTCGCTGAGGACACCACCGCGCCCTACACGTTCCGCTACACCGCACCGGAGCTCACCGCGGGCGAGCTGTCGCGGCCCCTCGTCGTCTCCGCCCGCGCGACCGACAACGCCGGTGCGGCGCGCGACACGCAGCTCCCTCTGATCGTCATCACGCCCGTCGGGGCCCCGCCGGTCGTCAACCTCCTCACGCCGGCCCGCACCCTTTCCACGGTCCCGGGCACGGCGATCACGCTGGCGGCTTCCGCGACCTCCCTGATCGGGACCATCTCCTCGGTCCAGTTCTACGTGAACGGCAGCCCCACGCCGGTGAACGGCGGCAACGGTCTCACCGCGGCACCCTACGTCAGCAGCTTCACGCCGACGACGCCCGGGAGCTACGTGATCGACGTGATCGCGACCGACGACCGCGGCAACACGGCGGTCTCCAACTCCTCCACGGTGACCGCGGCCTACACGGTGCCCACGATCGCGATCTCCGCCCCGAATCCGAACGCGACCGCGCGCCTGGTGCCCAACGTGCCGGTGACGCTCACGGCGACGGCCACCGTGCAGATCGGCGCGGGTTCCTCCGTCCTCCTGGTCGAGTTCCTCCTCGACGGCCAGCAGATCGCGGCCCGCACCACGCCGACGAATGCCGCGCTCGGGACGTACTCCGCCACCTGGATCCCGACGACCCCGCTCATCGGCAACCACGTCCTCACCGCCCGGGTCACCGACACGAACTCGCAGTCGGCGACCTCGAATCCGGTCACCGTGGTGATCGCCAACGCCGTCGGCACCCCGCCCACCGTGACGATCTCCACGTCGCCGATCCCGGGACCCGGCCTGCAGACCCTGTCGCAGGTCAATTTCCTGGCCAACGCCTTCGCCAACGGGGTGAACACCTCGATCAACAACGTGGAATTCTTCCTGAACGACCAGAGCATCGGCCTGGCCGCGCGCGAGCAGGCGACCAACCTCTACCGTCTCGTCTACGATTTCAGCCGCATCGACTTCGCGACGGCGCCGCTCAATCCCAACAACCCGTCCCAGTACATCCTGCCGCTGTACGCCATCGCACGCGACAGCAACAACAACCAGACGGTCTCGGCCACCTCCAACCTGGTCATCAACCCCGCGACGAGCGCCCCGCCGACGCTCTCGCTCGCCGCGATCACGAACACCACGGTGACGCAGGGCAGCCAGATCTTCTTCGCTCCGATCTTCGGCGACAGCGACGGCACGGTCACGCAGATCTCGCTCTTCGCGAACGGCGTGGCGGTGCAGAACCTCGGCAGCCCCGTCCTCGGGCAGAGTGTCTTCACCTACAACGCGAGCACGCCGGGCCGCTACAATTTTTACGCGGTGGCCACCGACGACACCGGCAACACCGCCGTCGCCTCGCCGGCCATCCTCGTGCAGGTCAACGC
>JBBAVH010000033.1:0-55335 GCA_040397825.1 Opitutaceae bacterium | reverse complement strand
GCCGAGTTCTTCAGCTTCGGCACCAACGACCTCACGCAGACCTGCCTCGGCATGTCGCGCGACGACTCCGGATCGTTCCTCCCGCCCTACGCGGAGGCCGAGATCGTGAAGAAGAACCCGTTCGCCTCCATCGACCAGACCGGCGTCGGTCAACTGATGGAGCTCGCGATCTCCAAGGGCCGCCAGACCCGCCCGGACATCAAGCTCGGCATCTGCGGCGAGCACGGCGGTGATCCGGACTCGGTCAAGTTCTGCCACCGGATCGGCCTGAGCTACGTCAGCTGCTCGCCGTACCGCGTGCCGGTCGCCCGCCTCGCCGCCGCCCAGGCGGCCATCGCCGAGGCGAAGAAGTAAACCGGCCGTACGATCCGTTCCCTTCAAACCCCGCGCCTTAACCGGCGCGGGGTTTTTCTTTGCTCCTGGCCGCGCGGGCCGGGGCCTTTTCCCGCTCGTCGCCCCGCGCGGCGCGCCGCAACTTTCCCGCATGCCCCCCCGCCTCGCCGTGCTCCCGCGTCTCGCTCTTTTGACCATCGCGTTCTCCGTCGTCACCCACGCCGCAGCTCCGGCCCGGCCCAACGTGTTGTTCGTCCTGTCCGACGACCACAGCTACCCCTTTCTCTCGTGCTACGGCGACACGAACGTCCGCACGCCGAACCTCGACCGGATCGCGGCCGAGGGCATGCGGTTCCACCGGTTCTTCACCGTCGCGCCGCAATGCGTCCCGTCGCGTGCCGGCTACCTCACCGGCCGCTCCGCCGTCGCGGCCCGCATGACGCGCTTCTCCGCCGCGCTCCCGCGCGAGGAGGTGACGTTCCTCGAGCTGCTGCGCCAGCAGGGCGGCTACCACACCGGCATCGCCGGCCGCAGTTATCACCTCGACGGCTCTGCGCGCGCTGGCCCCGAGATCTCGCGCCTGATGGAACGGCACGGGCTGCGCACCTTCGCGGAGCGCGTGGATTACCTCCGCACCGGGTCTGACACCGAGGCGGTCGCGCAACTCGAGGAATTCCTAGACACCCGGCCTGCGGGAAAGCCCTTCGCGATGTGGCTCAACTTCAGCGATCCGCACCACGTCTGGAACGCACCGCCGGAGTTCCGGCCGGCACCCGCTTCCCTGAAGCTGCCCGCGCATTGGCCCGACCTGCCGGGCATGCGGGAACAACTCGCGGATTATTGCGCGGAGGTGAACCGCGTCGACGCGACGATGGGCCGGGTGCTCGCGGCCCTCGAAAGGCGCGGCCTGACCCGCGACACCCTCGTGATCTTCGCCGGCGACAACGGCGCCGCCCTGCCCCACGGCAAGGGCTCCCTCTACGACCCGGGCTGCAACGTTCCACTCGTCATCCGCTGGCCCGGCGTCGTGAAGCCCGGCGGTGAATCCCGCGCGTTGCTGAGCGGTGAGGACATCGCCCCCACGGTGCTGGCTGCCGCGGGACAGCCCGCCGGACCGCGGATGAGCGGGCGCAGTTTTCTCCCGCTGCTGCGCGGTGAGCCCCAGGAGCCGCGCCAACACGTCTTCACCGAACGCGGCCCCCACGGCAACGCGCCCGTGACCGCCGCCATGCGCAGCAGCGGATACGACCTCTCGCGCGCCGTGCGCTCCGACCGGTACAAGTTCATCTACAATTGCACGCCATGGATCCCCTACTCGCCGGTCGACTCCGCCAGCGGCGCCGCGTGGCGGGACATCACCGCCGCCAACGCCGCCGGCACGCTCTCGTCCGGCCTACGGACGACTTATTTCAGCCAACCGCGCCCGGTGTACGAGCTCTACGACCTCGAGAACGACCCATCGGAGCTGAAAAACCTCAGCGGTTCACCCGAGCTACACGAGGTCGAGCACGACCTGCGGGTCGCGCTCGCGGAAAAGATGATCCTCGACTGGGACTACCTGCCGTTACCCGATGTCGGCGACGCGCCGGCGGGCACCAAGGCCGCCAACCGCAAAACCAAGAAGAAGGATTGAGCCCCATGAAACTCCCGCTCCTCGCCATCTTTACCCTTTTGGCAGCCTCAACGTCGTCAGCCTCCGAGGCGACGCCGCGCCCCAATTTCATTGTCATCAACATCGACGACCTTGGCTACCGCGAGCTCGGCAGCTGGGGCTCCAACAACCTCACGCCGCACCTCGACCGCATGGTTGCCGAGGGACGCAAGCTCCTCAGCCACTACGCCGCACCCGTTTGTTCGCCCTCCCGCGCCTCCCTGTTGACGGGTTCCTACCCGAAGCGCGCCCTACCAACGCCGCACGTGCTCTTCCCGGGCGCCGCCGTCGGGCTCAATCCCGAGGAAGTGACGATCGCGGAAGTACTCAAGGGCGCCGGCTACGCGACCGGATGCGTTGGGAAATGGCACCTTGGCGACCAACGTGCCTTCCTGCCGCTCCAACAGGGCTTCGACACCTACTATGGCCTGCCCTATTCGAACGACATGGGCCCCGCATCCGAGGGCGTGAAGAGCAACCTCGGCGCCCCGCTGCCGGTCCCCAAGGCTCCCGCGAAGAACGCCCCCGCCGGCGCGGATGACGGCACGGGAACCCGCATGAACCAGCCGCCCCTCCCACTCGTCGACGGCAATACCGTCGTCGGCCGGGTGCGAGCCGCCGACCAACCCGCCTACACCCGCCGCTTCACCGAGCGCGCAGTGGCGTTCATCCGCGAGCGCCGCGAAAGTCCGTTCTTCCTCTACCTTGCCCACAACGCCGTCCACTTCCCGCTCTACCCTAGCGAGGAGTTCCGCGGCAAATCGCCCAACGGTCTCCTCGGCGACTGGATCCAGGAGGTCGACTGGAGCGTCGGTCAGGTCCTCAACACCCTCCGCGAACTCGGCCTAGACCGGCGCACGCTCGTGCTCTTCGTGTCCGACAACGGCGGGCCCGTGAACCAGGGAGCCACCAACACTCCGCTCCGCGGCAGCAAGGGTTCCACCCTCGAGGGAGGCATCCGCGTGCCCGGCATCGCCTGGTGGCCCGGCACCATCCCCGCGGGTTCCTCCACGCGCGCCATCACCGCCATGTGCGACGTGCTGCCGACCTTCGCCGCCCTGGCCCGCGCCCCACTGCCCTCCGGACGCCGCCTCGACGGTGTCGACCAGACTTCCATCCTCAAGGGCGACCCCGCGGTTCATCCGCGCGACACCTTCCTCTATCACCGTGGCCTGACGCTTGAGGCCGTCCGCTCCGGACCGTGGAAACTCCACCTCGCCAAGAGCGAGCTGTACCACCTCGACGACGACATCGGCGAGGCTCGCAATGTCGCCGCCGCGAACCCCGAAGTCGTCCGCCGCCTCACCGCAATCGCGGCGGCAACGGACGCCGACCTCGGCCGCGACGGGATGGGTCCCGGCTGCCGCCCACTCGGCCGAGTCGCGAACCCCGCTCCCCTCCTCGCCGCCGACGGCTCGGTGCGAGCCGATGCGATCGGCGCCCAAAGTAAGTTTCCCTGATTAGGCGCCCGCCCAGAATCCCGGCTCGGCGAGGACGGTGGGCGCTACCCTGGGAACTCTTCCATGACTGGGCTGGGAGTCCCCGGCCGGCCGCGTCCCCACGGCCGGTACCTGGCCTCAAAGCGGCAAGTAGGTGACCGAGTTCGTGAGCAGGATCGTGATGAAGAGGATGACCATCACGAAGGGACCGAGGTAGATGCGGCCCGTCAGGAGGAAGAACGCTCGGTGGAAGTACGGGAGCACGAACATCATCGGCACCACGCCGAAGAGCAGGTTCACGTAGAGCCAGCCTTCGGTCCAAAAGACCGTGCCGGTGCGCGCGAAGGTCGCGTACTGGATCACGATGATCAGCAGCAACCCGAGCGAGTTGGCGAAGCCCGCCATCAGCCGGCTGCGCCACTCCGGCTGGCCTTCGAGCCGCATCGCGCTGTTCGCGCGGAGCGAGTTCGACAGGAAGAACACCAAAAAGCACGGTACGTACATCGCGAGCTGAGGAATCACCACCGGCTGCAGCGGCCGCGCTCCGAGGAAGGTGAAGCGGTAGTCGACGTGCCAAACCGCGTGCACCACGGCGAGCAGGCCGTAGAATCCAAGGAACACCGTGACGGCGAGGACGACGGTCCGCGCGAGGTCCCCCGCGCCGATCGACGCGCCCCAGTTCGCCGCCTTCACGCCGCGCGCCCGCCCGAAGAACCGGTACGCCCCGAAGAAAATCGCGAAGCCGACCAGCCCGTTGATGAACGCCCACATCATCACCGCGTTGTTCATCCGCTGGGGGAAGAACCAAGTCGGCTCGCGGTTCGACGCCGCGCGGAACACCTGCTGCGACAGCTCTGAAAGCGGGATGTAGGTCGCGCAGGCCACCGCGGCGCCCGCAACGAAGAGCACCCAGTACAACACCCTCCCCGCCCCGCGCGGGTGAGCCTGCGGCGGCGGCACCGGACGGACCAGCGGAGCGAAGAACGGGAGCGTCAGCAGCAGCCGCGCAAACGGCACCAGCGCCACCAATGCCGCGGCGAACGCGACCAACCCGCATACGTCCTTCCAGTGCCAGATCTGATCCGAGGGCGGCGGCACGCCCTTCAGGTCGAACACGCGAATGAAGTAATCCAACTGGTTGGCGGTCGACTCCGCGTGGTAAGGTTGCAGCGGATGGATCACCCGCTCGTTGAACACGACGCGCAGGGAACGTTGCGCGAGGTCACCGTAGTAGCGTCCGGGCTCAACCTCCTCCACCCGCGCCTCCCCCTTTGCTCGGCCCGAATTCACCAGCCGCAGCGCCTCGGGCGCGCGCCGCAGGTCGCCGTGGCCGAGTTCGTTCCGATAGGCCCCCTCGTCGTAAAGGGCGTAACTGATCCCCACGTTGGAGCGCACGTCGCGCAGCACATTGTCGGTGAGCGTCAGCACGTATCCCGAAACGAACACCGAGTGCAGCACCGACGGCTTGCCGGAAGCCTTCGCCTGCTTGCCGAAAAAGTTGGCTCCGCGGATGGCCGCGTTGCCCCCGGCGGAGTGCCCGGTGGCCGCGATGCGGGTCTTGTCGACGTAGTTGAGCGCCGGCGTGGAGGCCGCGTACTCCACCACCGCAAACATCCCGTAGCCCTCGGTCGTGGCCGCCTGCGTGCTGAGCGACGCGCTCGAGGACCCCTGCGCGTAGGGATCGATCGCGATCGCCACCACCCCGCGGCGAGCCAGCTCGATCGCGATGTTCGCGAGCGTCTCCTTGGTGCGCTGAAACCCAGGCACGACCACCACCAACGGCGCCGGCGCGTCCTTGGTCGCGCTGCGCGGACGGTAGAGGTCGGCCGACACCCATTGGCCGTTCTGCGTCGGCAGCGTGAAGCCCGCCACCTCGACGCGCCCGCCCGACGTCTGCACGAGCGACCCGAGCCAGCTGGCGCCGGCGACGATGACCAGCAGCACCCAGAGCAGCCGGAACGACCGCGCCTTCGTGATCGGCGGCGAAGCCGGGGAGTTTCCAGAGGGCACCGGGGGCACGGCGTAGGGGGCGTCGCGGAACCAGCCGCCGCTCACATGCGGCAGATCAGGAGCTCGCGCTCAAAGAGCATCTCCTTCGGCAGGCGGTCGTGGAGATCCAGGAAAAGCTCCTCATGGCCGATCACCTCGGCTCGCCAGAGGGAGCGGTCGAATTCCTGCAGCGCCTCGAAGCGCTCGCGCGGGAAATCCAGGCCGTTCCAATCGAGGTCATCGTAGCGCGGCATCCAGCCGATCGGCGTCTCGCGGCCGAGCGCCCGCCCGCGGGCGCGGTCGACGATCCACTTCAGCACGCGCATGTTCTCGCCAAAGCCCGGCCAGAGGAAACGGCCGTCGGCGTCCTTGCGGAACCAGTTCACATGGAAGACACGCGGCGTCTCGCGGATGCGCTTCTGCATCGTGATCCAGTGGCGGAAGTAGTCACCCATGTGGTACCCGCAGAAAGGCAGCATCGCCATCGGGTCACGGCGCACCTTGCCGAGCGTGCCCGCCGCGGCGGCGGTCATCTCGGAGCCCATGGTCGCCCCGATGTACACGCCGGAGCTCCAGTTGAAGGCCTGGTAGACGAGCGGCATCGTGGTGGCGCGCCGGCCGCCGAAGATGATCGCATTGATCGGCACACCCTCGGGATTCTCCCACGCGGGGTCGATCGTCGGGCATTGCGACGCCGGTGCCGTGAAGCGCGCGTTGGGATGCGCCGCCTTGGCGCCGGTGGTGCGGGCGAGCTCGGGCGTCCACTCGCGCCCCTGCCAGTCGGTGAGACGCGCGGGAGGCGTCTCGGTCATACCCTCCCACCAGACCCCGCCCTCCGGCGTGAGGCCGACGTTCGTGAAGATGGTATTCCGCGACAGCGCGGCCATCGCGTTGGGATTCGTCCGCTCCGAAGTGCCCGGGGCGACGCCGAAGAAGCCCGCCTCAGGATTGATGGCGTGCAGGCGGCCGTCGGCGTCGGGACGGATCCAGGCGATGTCGTCGCCCACGGTCCAGACCTTCCACCCGCGT
Source organism: Opitutaceae bacterium (assembly GCA_040397825.1). GTDB lineage: Bacteria > Verrucomicrobiota > Verrucomicrobiia > Opitutales > Opitutaceae > ER46. Next base: position 48,894 of record JBBAVH010000033.1, on the reverse strand, counting down.
TCCCGGAACGAATCAGGCGGGACCATCATGGCGAAGTTGGTCTTGCCGCAGGCGCTGGGGAAAGCGGCCGCGACGTAGGTCTTCTCTCCGCGCGGATCCTCGACGCCGAGGATGAGCATATGCTCGGCCATCCAGCCTTCGTCGCGCGCCATGTTGGAGGCGATGCGCAGGGCGAAGCACTTCTTGCCGAGCAGCGCGTTGCCGCCGTAACCGGAACCGTAGCTCCAGATCTCGCGCGTCTCCGGGAAGTGCACGATGTACTTCTCGGGATTGCACGGCCACGCGACGTCCTTCTGACCGGGGGCGAGCGGGGCACCCACCGAGTGGAGACAGGGGACGACGCGCTTCTCGCCCTTGTCGATCTCGCGGAAGACCGGCAGCCCGATGCGCGCCATGATGCGCATGTTGACGACGACGTAGGGGGAGTCGGTGAGCTCGACGCCGATCTGCGACATCGGCGATCCGACCGGCCCCATGCTGAAAGGCAGCACGTACATCGTGCGCCCGCGCATGCAGCCGCTGAAAAGGTCGCGGAGCTTCCGCCGCATCTCGAAGGGGTTGACCCAATTGTTGGTCGGCCCGGCCGCCTCACGGGAGTGCGAGCAAATGTAGGTGCGGTCCTCGACCCGGGCGACGTCGCTCGCATCGCTGCGCGCGTAGAAGCAGCCCGGCCAGAGCTTCTCGTCCAGCCGCGTGAACGTGCCGGCGCGCACCATCTGGTCGCACAGCGCGTCGTACTCCGCCTGGGACCCGTCGACCCAATGGATCGCGTCGGGCCGGCAGAGCGCGGCCATCTTCTCCACCCAGCGGAGAAGATGCTGGTTGCTCGAGAGCGGTTGCGAGGCGGACGTCGTTTTCACAAGGAGGGCGGGGACGGCGAACGTTCACTCCCGCGCGGGCGCGCGCAAGGGGCCGGCCTTCGATTCGTCGAGGGCGCCCTCCCACTTCGCGACCACGAGGGTGGCGACGGCGTTGCCGATGAAGTTGGTGATGGCGCGGGCCTCGGACATGAACCGGTCGACGCCTAGGATGAGCGCCATGCCGGCGACCGGAATCTTGCCGGTGGCCGCGAGTGTGGCGGCGAGGGTGATGAAGCCACTGCCGGTGACGCCCGCCGCGCCCTTGGACGTCACGAGGAGCACCGCCAGCAGGCCGAGCTGCTCCCATAGACTCATCGGGGTATCGGTCGCCTGCGCGACGAAAAGCGCCGCCATCGTCAGGTAGATGCAGGTGCCATCGAGATTGAAGGAATAGCCGGAAGGGACGACGATCCCGACGACCGGTCGGGCGCAGCCGGCGCGCTCCATCTTGTCCATGAGACCAGGCAGGGCCGACTCGGATGACGAGGTGCCGATGACGAGGAGCAGTTCCTCGCGGATATAACGAATGATCCTCAGGATCCGGAAGCCGGCCAGCCGTGCGACGGCGCCGAGGATGACCAGGATGAAGACCGCGCAGGTGAGGTAGACGCAGGCGAGGAGCGCCCCGAGCCGGGCGAGCGACCCGAGGCCGAACTGGCCGATGGTGTAGGCCATGGCGCCGGCCGCGGCGAGCGGCGCGAGGCGCGTGACCATGCTCACAATCCCGAAGAAGACCCGTGCGACCTCGTTGAGGAGGTTAAGGATCGGCCGGCCGTGCTCTCCGATGTTCCCCAAGGCGAGCCCGAAGAGCACCGCGAGCAGCAGGACCTGGAGGATCTCCCCCTCCGCGAAGGCGCTCACGAAGGTCTTCGGGATGATGTGCATCAGGAACTCCACCGTGCCCATCTCCTTCGCCGCGCCAGCGTAGCGGGCGATGCCCTTGGCATCGAGCGACGCGGGATCGGCGTGGAACCCGGCGCCCGGGGTGAAGACGTTGGAGACGACGAGCCCGATGACGAGGGCGAGCGTTGTGATGATCTCGAAATAGATCAGGGCCTTGGCGCCCACGCGGCCGACCTTCTTCAGGTCGCCCATCCCCGCGAGGCCGACCACCACCGTGGAGAAGATGATCGGCCCGATGAGCATCTTCACCAGGTTGACGAAAGCATCCCCCAACGGACGCATCGACACGCCCCACGCCGGCTGCAGGTAGCCCAGTGCGCCACCCAACACGATGCCGATCAGGACCTGCACGTAGAGTGACACGCGCGGGGAACGCGCGCTGGATACGGGCTGCGGGTCAGGCGAGGACATGTTTAAAGGCGAAACCCGACGCGGGTTGCACCTTCCAAGCGGAATCGACGCCAGGCTTCCGGAGCGAGTCCCGACTCCTCACCGCGACGGAAAGTTAGCGAAGGTTAACAGCGACCAACCCGGGCTTATTCTGAAAAAAGAACTGCATCCGGTATTTGCAGGCTTTGGCGGACATCCGCGTTCGCTCCGGAAACCGCACCCCATCAACCGCCTGCGATCTTCCCTCCTCGGAATAGACCCTTCACAAGGCCGTCGCTCACTCCGCGGTTCGAACTCTACGTGCCGACAACCACGGATCACACGGATGTTACGGATTAGGACTGAAGCATCTGCCGCGCATCACGGCCGCGCCATCGGCAGCCCCTCAACCTCCGCGTCCATTCCTATCCATCCGTGGCTAAAACCGCTCGAACAGATCACCGACGAAAAGCGCTGGCAGTTCCCACCCGTTTCAAGAGGCGGGGCGCCTCGTCTAACTCGGAGGAGCGCCTATGCTTTTCCCACTCGACACTGCGCGGCGCCGCACCCCCTTCTGGCTCCATGTCCGCGCCGATTCCCGTCGAGTTCCGCGACGTCGCCAAGCGATTCGGCGACGGCCCGCCGGTGCTGCAGGGCATCAATCTGGCGGCGCGGGCGGGCGACCTGATCGCCCTGATCGGACCCAGCGGCTGCGGTAAGTCCAGCCTGCTGCGCTTGGTGGCCGGACTCAGCCCGGTGACGGAGGGAGAGGTAACCGTCGACGGCCGCAGCCCCGGGGAAGCCGCGGGCGAATTGGCCTTCGTCTTCCAAGAGGCGACGCTCCTCCCGTGGCTGACCGTCGCGGGCAACGTCGAGGTGCCGCTGCGCCTGCGCGGCGTGCCCGCGTCCCAACGCGAGGAAGCCCGTCGTCGCGTCCTGGAACTCGTGCGCCTCGCGGACCGCGCCGACGCCTATCCGCGCCAGCTCTCCGGCGGTCAGAAGATGCGGGTCTCGCTCGCGCGGGCGCTCGTCGTCTCGCCGCGGATCCTGCTGCTCGACGAGCCGTTCGGCGCTCTCGACGAGATGACCCGCGAACACCTCAACGAGGAGCTTCTCGGCATCCGCGAGGCGACGGGTTGGACGGCGTTCTTCGTGACGCACTCGGTGGCCGAGGCCGTATTCCTCGCGAACCGCGTGGTGGTCATGGCCGCCACCCCGGGACGGATTCACGCCGAGATCGCCATCCCGCTCCCCTACCCGCGCACGTCGGACACCCGCCTCTCGCGCGAATACCTCGAACTCGTGGCGCAAGTCTCGCGCGTGCTACGCTCGGTCGAGGCAACGGCCGGCACCACGCCTCCATGAGGAAGCCGCTGCTCAGCATACTCCTTCCGGCTGCGGCGGGAGTTGCCTTCCTCGCGCTCTGGCAAGCCGCGCACGTGGCGCTCGGCGAGGACCTGCGCTTCCTGCTGCCCGCGCCGGGCGCGGTCTGGCAGGCGGCGCTAGACCACCGAGTGACGCTGCTGTGGGCGGCGCTGAACACCGCCGAAGGTGCCCTGTTGGGATTCGGACTCGCGGTCTTCGTGAGCGTCGCTGTCTCCGTGGTCCTGTCCCTTTCCCCGTGGGTGCGCCGCGCGCTCTACCCGTACCTGATGGCCGTGCAGATGACACCGCTGCCCGTGCTCGCGCCGATCTGCGTGATCTGGGTGGGAGCCGGGCTGAAGAGCGTCGCGCTGCTGACGTTCGTCATCGCGTTCTTCCCGCTCGTGGTGAACACGACCCAGGGCCTGATCTCCACCGACCGCCACCTGGTGGAGCTATTCGAGCTCTGCGGCGCCCGCCCGTGGCAGAAGCTGCTGCTGCTGCGCGGCCCGGCCGCCCTGCCGTACTTCTTCACCGGCCTGCGCATCGCGGCCACGATCGCGCCCATCGGCGCGGTGGTGGCGGACATGAACGCGGGGACGTCGGCCGGCGACGGCGGCGGCCTCGGCTTCCAGGCCGTGATCTTCGCCAGCCAGGCGAAGTACGCCGCGCTGTTCGCCACCGCGGCGGCCACCTGCGTACTCGGCTTCGCCCTCAACGCAGCCGTGCTGCTCGTCGCCTGGTTGTCGCTGCACCACTGGCACGACTCGTACGAGCGGACCGACCGCTGACGGCACCGCGCGTTGCAAAGCGCATCCTCCTGGGCTCATGTCGACCCAGCCCATGAAGAACGCCGCCCTCGCCCTCCTCGCCCTGGTCAGCTGGACCGTTTCCGCCCCGGCGGCCGAGGCCCCGCGGAAGCTCGTCGTGCAGCTCGACTGGATGGCCGAGCCCGAGCACGGCGGCTTCTATCAGGCGCAGGCCCGCGGCTTCTTCCGCGAGGAGGGTCTCGACGTGACCCTGATCCCCGGCGGACCGGGCGCGCACGTCATGCCAAGCGTCGCGACGGGCAAGGCCGACATCGGTCAGGCCGATGACGTCGGCGCCCTGTTGCAGCAGGCGGAAGGCATGCCCTTCGTGCAGTTCGCGGCCGTCTTCCAGGACGACCCGGCGGGTATTCTGGTGCACGCCGACAGCCCCGTCCGCCGGTTCGAGGACCTGCAGGGCAAGACCATCATCGCGCGACCCAGCTGGCCCTTCCTCGAGTTCCTCAAGCGGAAGTACGACCTGAAGGTGAACGTCGTGGCCCAGAACTTCTCCAGCGCGGCCTTCCTCGGGAACAAGGAGGCGCTGCAGCAGGGCTACTACATCGCCGAGCCCTTCCATATCACCAAGGCCGGGGGCAAGATGCCCCGCTTTCTCGCGACATGGGACGCCGGCTACCGCGGCTACGCGGTGCTCATCACGAGCCGCAAGGTCGCACGCGAGCGCCCCGAGGACCTCCGCGCCTTCACCCGCGCCTATCTGCGCGGCTGGAGGGACTACCTGGAAGGCGACCCCCGCGGCGCCCACGCGCTCATGAAGGCCGCCAACCCCTCCAACACCGACGAGTTCATGGACTTCTCCCGCCGCATGATCATCGCGGACCGCCTGGTGACGGGACGCGACGCCGACGGCGGCCCAGCCAAGGCAGGTCGACTCGACCCGCAGCGCTTTGCCCGCCAAATCGCGATGCTCGAGGAGCTCGGCCTGCTGGCGAAAGGAAAGCTCTCCGTCGACCGTGTGATGACGACCGACTTCCTGCCTCCCGCCCAGCCCTGACGGGAGCGGACGGGACGCGCCCGCCCCCGGGAGAACGTCAGAAGCGCGAACGCACCGACACCACCCACTCGCGCCGGTTGGCGAAATACCCGTCGGTGCCGTCGCGGTAGAGCTTGTCCGCCACGTTCTTCACGTTCAGCTGCGCCGAGACTCGGCGACCACCGAGGGTGAAGGCATAGGAGGCCATCGCATCGAAGGTCGTGAAGGCCGGCATCATCACGCGATTGAGAGGGTCACCCGACATCCGCGCGGCGTCGCTGTGGCGGAAGCCGGCTCCGACCGCCAGGCCCTTGAGCTCGCCGGTCGAGAAATTGTACCGGTTCCAAAGCCGGTAGCTGGTGCCCGGATTGTAGTTGAGAGGCTGACCAACACGCGTGGCGTCATTGCTCTTCGTGACCTCCGCCTTGGTGAAATGGTTGTAGCTGACCATCAGCTGGTAGTTGTCGGTCGGTGAGAAGTTGAGGTCGGCTTCGAACCCGGCCGAGCCCTCGGTGTTGCCGTAGATGAAGTACGGGGAACGGCCGGTGGCGGCCTGCTTGGCGACGTCGTTGTAGGCAAGGTTGCCGCGCTCGAGGTCGTAGTAGGTGATGGTGGAGACAAGGCGGCCGCGCATGAGCTCGGTCTTGATGCCGTAATCGGCGCTCTTGCTCTTGATCGGCTCCGCCCCGTTGCCGTCGGCGTCGATGCTGTAGTTGGGCTCCACGGCGCGACTCATGTTGGCGAAGACCGAAACCTCGGGCAGCACCTTGAACAGGACGGCACCCTGGGGTGACACCCCGGGACGGGCGTCGCCCCGCTGCGGGTTGGAGACGGACGGCTCATAGGTGTACTCCTGCTTGAAGCTCGTGTAGCGCCCGCCGTAGATCAGGAACAGACGCTGCTGGAGGAAATTGCTCTGGCCCGCGAAGAAGACGCCCATCTGTTCCTCCAGCGTCCAGCGGTTGATGTTAAAGTCCTGACCCCCGGAGTTCAGGCTCTGGTACACGCTGGCGTAGGGGCTGACGCCCGGCTTGTAGTTCGTGATGAACGCGCCGAGCGGGGAGTTATTGTAGCGCTGCAGGGAATCGCGATACCCCGGCCGCAGGAAGTCGACGCTCTGGAACTCCTGGCCGAGCATCCAGACGTGCTTCCCGCCCGCGGCGTCGAAGCGCCAGTTCACCTTGTTGTCGATGTTGTAGGAGTAGCGCTTGTTGATGAAGCTCTCGGTTTGGAAGCGGACGGTGCCGTCGGCATACGGGTTGAGCTCGCCGTTATTGGGCTGGATGCCGGAGGTGTTGTCGTAGGCGTAGTTGAGGCTGGTCTGCCAGACGAGCGACGGGGTGAGACGGAAGAAGTAATCCAGGTCGACGGTCTTGGAACGCTGGGTCTGACGGGCGTCGTTGGTGAGCGAGACCGTGCGGCCGAGCGGGTCGTTGGGGCCGTAGATCGGGGCGAAGATGTCGAACGTGGGGATGAAGTTCGCCGCGAGAGGATTGGCCGAGCCGAGCGTGTTCAGGTAATTGCGCATCGCGGTCGCGGCCGCCGTGGTCGCCTGGTTCTGGGGGAAAGCGAGCGCACCGGGCTGGAACAACCAGCGGGAATTGGTGATCGCGCGGCCGCCGAAGGACGAGTTGTAGAACCGGGCGCGGTCGATGCTCTCGAGCTCGAGCACAATCGAGTGGCGGTCGGCCGGGCGCCAGGCGAGGCCCACGTTGAAGTAGCGCTCACGATTGTACTCGAACGGCTGGTCGCCGCCGGCATCGAGGACGCCGACCCCGACGCTGTAGCCGAACTGGCGGCTGAGCGGCTGGTTGGTGTAGAACTCGCCCTTGTAGTACGAGTCCTTGCCGACCGCGGCGCGCACCTCGGACGAGGCCTTCTCGTCGAGCTTGGGCCGGCGGGTGATGTAGTTGATGACGCCGCCCGGGCGCACCGTGCCGAAGAAGATTCCGGCCGCGCCCTTGGCCACCTCGACGCGGTCCACGTTGTAGGTGGTGAACAATTGCCGCCGGTACTGGCCGTTGCGGTAGGAGATCAGGCCGCTGAAGCCGCGCACGAGGAACGTCGACTCGTTGCGAGGGCTGGTGCCGACGCCCGAAACGTAGGTCAGCGCCTCGGACAGGTTATCGGCACTCACGTCGGCCAGCAGCTCGCTCGTGACCACCGAGATCGGGATCGGCGTCTCGCTGATCTTCGTGCCGATGCCGGTGGCGGTGATGGAATTGGTCGCGCGGTAGCCGGAAACGGTGCTGTCGGACACGTTGAACTCCTCCAGGCGGATGACTCCGTCGCCGGAGGCGGTCGCGGGACCGGCCTGCGCGGCGCGGGCGGAGGGCGAGGCCAGGAGGGCGGAAACGAGCAACAGGAGGCTCGGATGACGTGCAGGGTTTTTCATGTTGGGAGAGGTGGGGCGAAGGGGACGCAGCCGCCCATGCCGGAATTGCTGGAAAATCCGCGGGACGCCGCCACCGTTTTCAAATCTAACAGTTAGATCACCATGCAGCGGCCACCCCCCACCCTGCGAACCCTCGCCGCCGACCTCGGGGTCTCGGTCTTCACCGTCTCCGAGGCCCTGCGGGAAAGTCCGCGCGTCCGTCCTGCCACGCGCCAGCGCGTCCAGGCCGAAGCGGCGCGCCAAGGGTACGTGCCGAACGCCCTCATCGGGGGAGCCCTCTCGGCCGTGAGGCGCTCCCGCCAGCAGCGGTTCCGCGGCACCGTGGCGCTGATCGACGCCGACGACCGCGATCCCCAACACTACCTCATCTTCCACCGGGCGATCTCGAAGGGCGCCCGCGCCCGCGCCCGGGAGCTCGGCTTCGCCACCGAACCGTTTTGGCTCGGGGAGGAGCCCGGCGGCCTTCCCGCGGCCCGCCTGCCCGGGGTGCTGCGGGCGCGCGGCATCGGCGGCGCGGTGCTGCTTCCCTTCCACCGCCCGCGGGACCTGTCGGACTTCGACCTTGGAGGGCTTGCGGTCGTCCAGATGGACCACTCCGTGGTTCGCCCGCGGCTTCACACCGTGCTGCCCGACCACTACGTCTCCATGACCCGCGCCCTGGAGCGGCTTGCCGCACGCGGTTACCGCCGGATCGGCCTCTGCCTCGAGTCCCGCAAGGACGAGCGGATACTCCACAAGTGGAGCGCGGCTTTCCTCGCGTTCATGCGCCGCACCGGCCGTCCCGGCGCAGGGATGGCGATGATCACGCCGAACCTCACGCGGGACACCTTCCGCGCCTGGGTGCGCGCAAAGCGACCCGACGCGATCCTTGGACACGCCGACGCGATCCCACGGTGGCTCGGGGAAATGAAACGCCGGGTCCCGGATGACGTCGGGTTCGTCAACCTGAACCTCACCGAGGCGACCCGAGCCTGCGCCGGCCTCGACCTCGGACCGGAACGGCTCGGCGCGGTCGCGGTCGAGACCCTGGTCGCGATGCTGCATCGCCGGGAAGCCGGCGTTCCGGAACAGCCCCAGGCCATCGCACTGGAAGCCCGCTGGGTGGAAGGTCCTACCTTGAGGCCGCCTGCCGAATGAAGAAAGCCCGATTCATCTGAACGAAAGCCTATGTCGGAACGGTGTCGTGCCCGTGAGGTAGATCCGTTTTCCCGAGGCCCGCAGGCTGCCTCCGATCCACGTGTATTCCTCGCCCTCCATGCGGCCCGGAGGTTGCACGAAACTGCCGGGGCCGACTTCCAACGCATCCGTTCCCACCGCCACCTTCGCGTTCCCTTCACGCAGGATATACGCGTCGCCGGCATCCAACTGCCCGCGTGGCCCGCTTCCGCTCCGAGGCAGCCAAGAGCCGCGGCCGGAAGCGCGCAGTTCCGCCAACGGAACCACGCCGTTGACCTCAGCTTCCGCCGGAACCGCCAATTCCAAGGTGACCGCCACGCCGAGATGACCTGTCACCGCGATGGCCACTTCAAGTACGCCCCCGCGCTCCGAAATCGAAATCTCCGTCTCCAGCGTGCAGAAGTCCTTCGGCCGATTCCCGAAATCCATCTTGCTAAAAAAGCGTCCGTCGTCGGTGAGCGCGTAGTCGCCGTCCGGCCGCCGGCGCTGGGGTGGCAACGGGAGGTGATACGGCACGTCGACACGCTGGCGCAGTATCCAGCCGGAGCCGGCACGCTCGACGCCGCGGGCGTAGAAGAAGCCCGTGCCGAAGAACGCGGGGGTCATTCTCGCTGACACCACCGCCCGCCCCCGGCGGTACGTGAGGAATACCGGATTCGTCGCGAGCCCGGAGGCGGGCCCCACGCCCTCCAGCCGGTCCGCACCGCCGCTCACGGTGATGCTCACCGCACCTCGGCGGATCCGGAGCAGGCCGCTTCCCGGAATCTCGGCGGCGAAATCGTCGGGCAATTTCTCCGCCGGCGGCAACGGCCCGGCGAGATCGGGATCCGCCAGGAGCCAGGGCAGCGGCCAATTGGGATCGTAGGGGCCGGCCACCAACACCTCGAGGAACTCGCGCTCGATCCACGCCGCGAGACCGGCCATGCGTCGATCACCGCGCTTCCGCGCCAACCAGCGGGCCGGCAGATGGTATTCGGCGATGCTGACGCGAGCACCGGGACGCTGGTCTTGCCGCCGCGAGGCCAACGTCACCACCTCGCCGTCGGGCTCGGTCAGCAACCACGTGAGCTCGAGGTTACGGCGAACATTTGAAGCAAGGGCCTCGAGGCCTTCGCGCTCAATGAGGGTCAGCAGCGCGGGATTAACGACCTTGGCGCTGTAGGCGGGACTGCGCTCGGAATACTGCCCGTCGGCATCCTGGTCGATGCCCTCCGCCAGCCATTCCGATATCCGCGCGGGATAGCGCGGATCAGGCTCAATCTCATGCACGAGCGCCAGCGCGGCGCAGACGCCCCAGCGATGGTTGGGAGTGTGCACACCGCCGGCGGCCACCGCGGCCGCGGCCCGGCGGAGCACCGGAAGCAACACCGCCCGCAAAGCCTCCGTTTCGGCCCTCGCCTCCGCGCGCAGGAGCAGCTGCACCTTCGCCAAAGCCTCCAGGATGAACGCGGTGTCGGGCGGGGACTCGAGATTACCGGAGTCGAACAGGCCCGACGGATGCTGCGCGGCCGCCAACCGCGCCACCACATCCGCCATCGCGGCGAGCAACGCGGGCTCGCGGTGATGGCGAGAGGCGGGCGACACCAGACCACAGGCGTAGACCAGCAGCCTGGTCGCCGCCTCGCGATGATTGAGCACCGCACCCGGACGGTCCGTCCCCGACGCGAGCGCCGCGCTGATGAGCGAATCGTTGCCCGCGGCCAGTTTCGCCACCAACGACACGCCCTCGGGTTCCGCCGCGGACAGCCCGACGAACAACCACGGGAGCAAGGCGGCACGAAGTGACTTCATCATGGGGAGGGGCTCGCAAGGGGTCGCCCGCGGCGCCGGACGCGTCAACGCCGAGATGGTTTCGGGGAGAGGCCGCACCGAGGCTTGCCGAGGCCCGGCGCACCAACCCTCTTACGGCACCGGCAAGGCCCGGGGCGGAAATTGACGGGCCAGTCGAGCGCTGAGGGAGGCACGCAAGGCAGCGAGCAAAGGATCGTCAGCACGATTCACGTTTTCATCCGGATCGAGCCCGTGGTCGTAAAGCTCGGCCGCGTGAACACGACCGGTAGACCACTCCCGCCACTCCGTGTAGCGGTAGCGTTCATCACGCATTGAGTAGCCCATGACGTCGCTCTGCCCTCCCTGGATGTTGGGCGGACGAGGAGTCTGGGTAAACGCGGCATCCTTCACGCGGACGGCAGGATTCTCGAGCACAGGTCGGAAGCTGACTCCTTCGAGCCCGTTCACCTTCGGCAGGCCGCACAGGTCCACCAGGGTGGGATAAACGTCGAGCAATTCGACCATCGATCGCGTGCGCGCCCCTTCCCTTGCCACGCCGGGAGCAGCCACGATCAGCGGCACCCGCGCATCGAGTTCGTAATTGGACGTCTTGCCCCAAAGACCATGTTCTCCGAGGTGAAATCCATGATCGGACCAGAACACGATCACGGTCCGGTCCGCGAGTCCGAGGCGGTCGAGTTCGGCGACGATCTTGCCGACCTGCGCGTCAAGGTAACTGGTCGCGGCATAGTAACCATGACGTAGTTCGCCGATGGCTTCCCGCGTACCGGCCGCCAATTCGGTTGCCCCCTTCACCGCGAAGTGCGGCGCGTCCTTCGGAGCCTCCGGATTGTTGACCGGCGGGATCTCACCGCGCCTGTAGAGATCCCAGTAGCGTTTCGGTGGATTGAAGGGCGTGTGCGGCTTCCAGAAACCGACCGCGAGGAAGAAGGGCTCCGGTCGGCGGCTGATTTGCTGTAGCGACTCGATCGCCCGTTTGGCCACGCGCCCATCGAAGTACGCTTCGTCAGGGACGTCGCGGGATTCGGCGCCCTTCACCGCGGCGAGATTGGGCGGCGGGACACCGCCGTCGATGACCGCGACGTCGGCGCCGTGAGAGGCGAAGTGCATTTCCGCCGGGACGCTCCAGGAGATCGGGTCCCCCGGGATCTTGGTGCGCCAGTTATGGAAGATCTTCCCGATATTCTGTGTGAAATAGCCCTGCTGCTTGAAATGCTGCGGCAAGGTAACGACGTCGGGCAACGTCTCGCGGAAATGCGTGGGGAGATTCCACACCCGCAGCGTATCCGGCCGCCGGCCCGTCAGCAGCGATGCGCGCGAAGGATTGCACAGCGCCTGTTGGCAATAGGCTCGCTCGAAGAGCACGCCGCGGCGCGCAAGGGCGTCGAGGTGGGGCGTCTTCGCCACCGGATCGCCCAGGCAACCGAGGTTCATCCGGAGATCGTCGGACGCGATGAACAGGACGTTAAGCCGACGGTCCGCCGCCGACGCCCATCCCGGCGAGGCCCCCGGGAGCAGTAGCAGAGCAGCCAGCGCGCCGACGGTGCCAAGGCGGATCATGGCAGGAAATCAGGGAAGATTAGAAGCGACCGCTCACGCCGGCGCTCAGCCGGGTACCGTAGACTTCGCTCATGATCACACGCCCCGGATCGTTGCCCGTGTACCACGACGCCCAGCGGTTGAAGGCGTTCACAATGTCGACGAACAGGTTAAGTCGAGGGCTGAACCCGTACTGCACATTAAAGTCCCAGGTCTCGACATCGGTGACACGCTGGCGGGCGAAATCGTTGGCGTTGTAGGTCATGAGGTAGCCGCTCTTGTAGTTGCAGGCCGCGCGCAGGGACAAACCGCGCCACCGCCAAGACAGCCCTGCGTTGGCGGTCTCGGGGATGAACCGCACCAGCTCGGCCGTGCCGTTGGCGTACGTGCCATTGGTCGTGATCTTCGTGTAGTTCGCGAACACTCCGAGCGTGCTCAGCACGCCGGGTAGGCGACGCAGCTGCTGGCTGTAATTGAGCTCATACCCCTTGATCGTGGCGGAACCGAAATTGCGCGTCGTCACCCAGTCGAAGCCGGCGTACTCGCCGCCAAATCCGTTGCCGGCGCCTGTCTCTATCACCCGGGTATCGCTTGAGATGAAGTCAGTGAGCCTCTTGTGGAAGAGACTGAGCGATAACACGCCGACCGGTACGAGATAATACTCGGCGGAAGCATCGAGGTTGCGACTATACTGCGGCCGCAATCCGGGGTCCGACTGCCGCACCTGTCCGAGGCCCGTCGCCGTGTTGTAGGTGACGGTGGTCACCGGGTAGACGTCGCCGAAGGCCGGACGGGCACTGCCCGTCGAGTAGCTAGCCCTCAGCAGCAGGCTGCCTGCCGGCTCATACCGCAGATGTACGCTCGGGAAGACGTCGCGGTAACCTCCGTCGCGGGTCACGCGCGTTCGCCCCGGGGTGCGCGGATCGGTATTCCGGCCCGTGGCGGTCACGTCGGTGTCCTCGACCCGGGCGCCGCCCAACACGCTGAATTTTCCCCACCGTGCGCGGGCCAAGGCATAGGCGGCGGAGACATCCTCGGTGATTTCGTTGAACGCCGGCGGTGTGGACACGGTGGTACCGGACTCGCGGAACCAGCCGGGATTGGCCTCAAACTCCCGTAGGAACTTGGGATAGTCGAACTGGTCCCGCCTGGGATAACGGTTGTTGAACAAACCATAGCCCGGCTCCGGACGGCGGAACTGTGCCAGGTTGTCGTCGGCCGAACCAACGATGCCATCCGGGCCTACGTAGTTCCAGCGGGGCTGATAAACGGTCAGGATCCGGTGCTGCCGCCGCCAGTTTAGCCCGCCCTTGAACCCAACGGAGGCGCCACCTGCCGCGAGCTTCTTTTCGTAGTCGATGCGTCCCTGGGAGATTTCCTCCTCGCTCTTCTCGCGGTTAACGGCGCGCAGTGCCGTGTAGGGCCGCAGGTCTGCACCCACGCCGATGGTCGTGCCGTAGGTCTGCAGGTAGACGGGGCGGTCGCGGTTCTCCCGCGTGTCGACCGCCACGCCGAAGCCGCCCGTGCGGCGGTTCTCCATGTACTGGAAGACAAAGTCGTAATTCGAGGGATTGTGAGTCACCTGGAAAGATAGCTTCTGCTCGCCCGGAAGCTTCCGGCTGCCCCCCAGATCGTACCGGTAGGTGTGCCCGTGCCGCGCGGTGCCGCCCTCCGTGTTCACGAACGTCGCATTCAGGAGTTCGGTAAATGAATCGGTGAAGCCCGGAGCCAACCCGGCCGCTGCATTCGTCGAGGTGCGCGGCGCCGCGCCAACTTCGATCTGCGCGCGGCTTACGATCCCGTAGTCGGCCACGGCGGTGTTGCCGGCCGTGATGCTCCAGTCCGTGCGCACCTGCTGGAACGAGAAGTAGGTGTACTGTGTGGTGAGGAAGAGATCGGTGCGATCGTCGGGCCGGTAGTTGAACTTAGCCCCGAGTCCGGCGCGGGTTCGCGTGGCTTGGTCGTTGAGGGTGCGCGCGGTGGTGTTGCGGCCGTCGGCGAAGTTGCGCGCCATCTGCACACGATCCCGGCTGTTCGTGGTCTCGGTGTAGCTAGCGGAAACCGCTATACCGAGATTCTGCGCCTGGCCGACCTTGGTGAGGTAGCTCAGCGCGCCAGTGGGCATCCAATGTCGGTCAGCCTGGCGGTAGGTGTTCTGGTTGGCCCCCGCCCGGTAGGTCAGAACCGGGTTTCTGAGGTCGAGGGCGGACTTGGTGACAAGGTTGGTGGCTCCGCCCACCGAGTCTGCCGGCAGGTCGGGCGTGAGGGCCTTCACCAGCTCGATCTCCTTGATGAAGTCCGAAGGGATCGAATCGACCACCACGGCGCGATCTCCCTGCGGATTGGCGCCACCGTAAGCGTTGGAAGAACGCACGCCGTCGACGCTGACGGAGTTCAGCTCCGAGGGGGTGCCGCGCACTCCAAAGCCGATGATGTCGCCGTTCTCAATGATCGCGCCGATGCCCGGCAGGCGCTGCATGAAATTGCCGATGTTGCCGTCGGCCACGTTCCCAAACGTGTCCGTAGAGACGACGTTGATCACGTTATCCGCATTGCGCTGGCGCGTGATCGACACCGCGTTGCCCTCGCGCTCACCGGTAACGGTGAACGCCTCGAGCTGATAGGTCTCGGACTCGAGGGCGAAGTCGCGGGTGGTCGTTCCGCCCGCCGGAATCCGCACCGTCTCCCGCCGGACATCCAGACCTGCGTAGGTTACAGTCACACTCTGCTCCCCCGCCGGCAGGCCGGCGAAGCTGTACCGACCGGCGCCGTCGGTCTCGCTGAAGCGCCCAAGCGCAGTGATTTCAACCCGGGCGCCCTCGAGCAGACGCCCGGTGGCGCGATTGCTCACAGAGCCCGTCAGACCTCCGGTTGTTTCCTGGCCGAAGCCAAGCGACGCTGCCAGGAGCCCGACCGCCAGCAGCCACGGCCGCAGGTCGCATTGGAAATGAAACTGCTGTGGGAAGTGAGATCGGATGGGATTCATGGGGCGTGGTCCTCTCAGGTTCGGGTGCCGGTTGATGATCGAAGCGCCGACAGCACCGGCGGCTGGGTAATACTGGGCAAGTATGTGTGTGTGGGGGGGGGGTAACAGGGGCATCAGCGCGGTCCCTCCTCGGGCGAAGGCTGCCCTTGGCAAACGGACCCTGATGCGGCCGCTCCCACAAGTTTCTTTCTGCGATAAAACGTCCGGCGGGTGGGCAACGATCCCGGCGAGCGGAGGCGGTGATTCATCGCCGGGCGGCGGGGGCTGACTTGACGGGATAATCCGGCGAGGGCTCGTACGCCCGCCGCATGAGTGCCTCGAGCCGGGTCACGACCTCCGGGCGAGAGGGCGCGAGGTCCCGGCTTTCGGCCGGATCGTTGGCCAGATCGTATAGCTCAATGGGCGCACCGAGCGATGGACGCACCGCCTTCCAATCGCCCGACCGTACCGCCTGCAGGAATGCCCCGCGGGTGTGTCCGTAGTCCCAATACAGCAGTTCGTGCCCGCGCGGCCGGGGCCGCCCGCGCAGCACGGGCGCGAGCGAAAGCCCGTCCACCCCCTGCGGCACCGGTGCTCCCGCCAGCTCCGCGAGCGTCGGCAGGAGGTCCCAATTGGCGGAGACTTCCGTGGACACCAAGCCGGGCGCGATCACGGCCGGCCAGCGGGCCAGGAAAGGCACCCGGATCCCGCCCTCGTAAAGCAGGCGTTTATTGCCTCGAAGGGGTCCGGCGCTGCGGAAGAAGTCCGGGCGATGAATGGTCTCGGCGGACGGGCCGTTATCGCTGGTGAACAGCACGAGCGTATCGCGGGCAAGTCCGAGCTCCTCAAGTTTCGCGAGCAGCCGGCCGACGTCCCGGTCCAGCCGCGTGACCATGGCCGCAAAGTTCTTTTCCACCTGGGGCCAATCCCGCGCGGAATACGGCGCGTCGTCCGGGACGGCGTGGGACTCCGGCGTGTCCTTCGGGAACTCAGACCAGTGCGGCAGGATAGTCGGGAAATAGAGGAAGAAAGGCCGGCGGTCCTCCCGTTGCCGGTCGAGGAAGCGCAGCGCGCGCTCGAGCAACAGATCCGGCGCATATTGACGCTGCCTCGCGGGCAGGCCCGGCCGATTGCCAGGAAGAAGAACCACCCGGTTGGTGTCCCATAGGAAATCCGGGTAGTAAAAATGTGCGTGGTCCTGGTTCGGGAAACCGTAATACTCCTCGAATCCCTTCAGCCACGGCGCGCCTGCCTCGCCGTGATCGCCCAGGCTCCACTTGCCGAAGCCGCCAGTCCGGTAGCCGGCAGCCCGCAGCACTTCGGTGACAGTCATATCGCCCGCGAGCAGATGGATGCCATGGGGCACATTGTCGCGCACGCGGCCGCGGCCATTGTGGCGCCCGGTCATCAGGCAGGAACGCGACGGCGCGCACACCGGCGATCCGGCGTAAAACTGGGTGAACCGCATCCCCTGCTCGGCCATGCGATCGAGATGCGGAGTCTGGATCTGCCGCTGGCCGTAACTGCCGAGGTCACCGTAGCCGAGATCATCGGCCAGGATGAGGAGGACGTTGGGGCGGTCGGCGGCCGCCAAGCCGGCGCTGGCGGCGAGCCACGCTCCGGTCCATCGGAGCCGGCGGGCAAACCCGGGGAACCACGATAAGGCGCTCATCGTATTAAGGCGATAGGCGGGCACCTTGCGGGGAGTGGCTCGCCTGATCGACTTCCTTTTCCCAGCGCGCGAGCGCCGCCCGGAGTTCTGCCAGCACCGCTGGTTGACGCGCTGCCACGTCGTGCTGTTCCCCAACGTCTCGCGCGAGGTTGAAGAGTTGCGGCGCCTCGGTGCCGTTCTCCACCAGCTTCCAGGGGCCACGTCGCGCCGCCTTGCGTGCCAAGCCACGCCAGAAGAGCGTCCGCTCGGGAAGTCCCCGCCCCGCGAAGAGCAGCGGACCGAGGTCAATGCCGTCGGTGCGTGCCGGACGGGCCCCCGCGAGAGCGAGCATCGTGGGAAACAGATCGAAGGTGAGAGCGGTCTGGGCGGTGACTCCGGGCGTGATCCGGCCCGGCCACCACGCGATACCGGGAACGCGGTGTCCGCCCTCGTAGAGCTCGGCCTTCTGCCCCCGCAGAGGACCGTTGCTGGAGATCCGCCGAAACTTGGGGCCGTAGTTGAGATAGCCGCCGTTGTCGGAGGTGAAGAAGACGAAGGTCCGGCGGTCGAGCTGCAGCCGTCGCAACGCGGCCATGATGGAACCGACGCTCGCGTCGAGCGCCTCGACCATCGCCTGCACGTGCGGCGCGACGTTTCCCGGATCCGGAATGACACCCCATTTTTCATCCTCGTAATCCTTCGCCTCGACCCGATGGGGCGGATCATTGGGCCCCTGCCACGGGAAATGAATCGCGAGGTGCGGCACGTAGAGCAGGAACGGCCGGTCCCGGTTGCGTTCAAGGAACGCGATGCTGTCCCGGGTTATAACGTCAGCGGTATAACCCTTCTCGTCCACGGGCACCTCTCCATGCCACCAGTCCGGACGTCCTTCCCGGTCCCGATGGGTATGGTGGTCGCCGTCGCCGGAGACGAGCCCGCGGAACTCGTCGAATCCCTGCCGCGTGGGGAGGTAGGGAGCTTGGTAACCGAGGTGCCACTTCCCGTGGATCGCGGTGGCATACCCCTGCTCCCGCAGCAACTCGGCCACGGTTACCGCCTCAAGCGGCAAGCCCTCGTCGCGGCCCCGCCGGCCGCTGAGCGCAGACTCGAACTGTCTCCCGAACCGCTGCTGGTAAAGCCCCGTGAGAAGCGCAGCCCGCGTCGGCGAGCACATGGCCCCGTTGCTGTGAAAATCCGTGAACCGGAGGCCCTCGGCGGCGAGACGGTCGAGGTGCGGGGTGCGATTGGCCTCGTTGCCGTAGCAGCCGAGGTCACCGTACCCGAGATCATCGGCGAGGATGATGATGAAATTCGGCGGCGGCTCGGCGGCGCAACCAGGTCCCGCGGAGCCCAGACCCGCAGCCACGCTCACGGCCCAGAGCCGCAGCGCGGACACACCGCTCAGGATAAACTTCTTCATGGGAAACTCGTGGGACTGACCCGCCCTTGCGCCTCACGCCACCGCCGGCCGGGACATTCAGTGATCAATAGCGAATCGAGCTGGTGATGTACCAGATGCGCGGGTTGGGGATGCGCACGACGGCCACGCGTCCGTCGGGATTGGTCTTCACCGGGATGTCCCCGGTCTCGCCGATGGCATTGCGCACGTTGAGTTGGATCCGCCACTCGTACTTCTGAAACAGGCGGCGCTCATAGCTGCAGAAAACGTCCGCGCTGAAGAGCCCGTCGTCGAAGAACGGCTTCGCCACGTCGGGTACGGGGACGTTCCCGTCGATCAGGAGGGTTTGGTAACCCGTGGCCGCCTCGCTCTCCCAGCGGGCCGCACCTCCGAGGCCGAAGCCTTTGAGCGCACCGGCCCCGAAGGTGTACTTCGAGACTGCGGTGACGCGCCACTCCCGCTGTTCATTCGCCTTCACGCCATCCCGGGCCCGGACCGCGCGGATGCTTCCCATGCTGGTCTGCAGCCACTGCGAACCCAGGCTCCGCACGACGCCCCCACCCGCGCCGCTGGGATCGAGCACCAGCGGCAACACGCCCTTTTCCTGCATGCTTTTCAGGAAGGCCTCCGCGATCGGCCAGTTCAGCGGCGCCGTGTTGCTCTGCACGGTCTCCTGCCGGCCCACATTCAGCGTGGCCCGCCAGTTTCGCGTGAGGTTCGCCGTCATCTCCACCTCCAGTCCCTTCGCGACGCGATCCGAGGTGTCGCCCTGGTTGGTGATGGTGTTCACGACGACTTGGTCGGCCACCCCGTCGCCGTTATTATCGCGGAAGACCGGACTCAGCGCGCTGCGCAGCCTTTCCGGCACCGTCTCCGCGAACGCGGCGAAGAACTGATCGTACGTCGTGATGCTGCTCGGCCAAGGTTCGATCCCTACCAGCACCCGATGCTGGTTGAACGGGACGCCGTCACGCCGCGCCTGCAGGTACTTGTTCATGTTGGAGACGAAGAATCCGCCCACATCGGCGAATGCCCCGGCGTCGACGTTCCGCAGGGCGGTCTCGAACAGATTGACGCGCACATTCAACTTCCGGTCGAAGAGATCCAGGAGCAGTCCGTACTCCTTGGTCTTTCCGGTCGGCTGCGCGATGGGCCGACCCAGCGTGTCGTTGCGCAGGCCGATCGGATTGAAGTTTTCCGACTGCGCGTAGTGGAACTGCAGGTCCGCGCCGAGCCGCAGGGGGAACAAATACCTCTCGGGGAAGCGCGCGATCACGCTCGAGGTCACGGTGGTGCCCGACTCCGCGAAAACCGGCGCCGTGGTGAGCCGCGTGGCCGCGGTGTTCCACGTGCCGTCGGCCAACGTGGTGCTGAAACCGAGTTGCTGGGCATTCTGGTTATCGTAGGACCGCGTCCGGTCCCGTCGCGCCCCGAGCAACCCCACCAAGTGATCGTCGAAGAGATAGCTCTGCCAGCTCACGGCCTGCGAGTTCAGCCGCTGCTGCAGCACCCGCTGCTCCGACATCACCCGCGCAAGGGTCATCGGGCCGCTCTGCACTCGTCGTCCGGCGGCGGTCGCGGCACCGACATCGGCATAGAGGATCTCGAAGGTGTCACCCGGCTGCGGCCGCCGGATGCGGATCTGCTCCAGCCGGATGTCGTCGGGCGACTTTACCCCGAGGAGGGAGGGCGAGGTGTAGACGCCGACGTTCAGCCGGCGACGGATGCCGGTCAGAAGGTTGTCGTTGGCGACTCCCGCTATGTTCTCGGTGTCGCTGATCCACGTATCCACCAAACCCTCGCGGAAATCATCGAAGACGTCGCGTGAGAACAGGCCGACGACGCGGTGTTTGCCCAGGTGCCGCAACCTGCTGCCCTTTTTCTCGCGGAAGTCATACTCGCCGAAGACGGTCGCACGGAAGGTCGCCCGGTCCCAGCGGACGCGCAGGACACGATTGCCGGAGACCCGCGTGTAGGCCCGGCCCAAATTGGGGTTGGGCAGCCCGTTCAGGAGGTACTGGTTGATGTCGACGTAAATGTCGTAGGGACCGGCGGAGCTTGTTCCGCCGCCGCCACTGAAAAGGAAATCCTGAAACCACTGGTAGTTCTGACGATCGTAGGCGAACTCGACGCCGAGTCGGTTGCGAAGAAAGGTCTGCTCAAGCGCGATGTTCTTGGCGCCGAAGTTGCGCTCCACGCGGTCGATCCCGCCGGAGTACACGAGGTTGTGGTAGTCGAAGACCTTCCGGTTCTGCAGGGTGGGCACGGCAAAGCTGGGCGTGTAACCCTCCCCATAGGGACTATTCGCGTGGTAGAGTTGATGGGTCCCCAGTCGCGTGGTCGCGGGATTACCGCCCGCGGCCGCCACCAACGCCTGTACTCCCGGCAGTCCGGTCAGGCCGGCCGTCGCCACGAAGTCCCGGGCCGGGTTCCAGTTCGTCGCACCCAGCATCCCCGCGATCACCCTCATGTCCGCGACTTGGCCATGGGGATCGGGACCGGATAATCCGAGCGAAGGCTGACGGGCCGAGGCGCTGCTGTATACGATCGGGATGCGCCGGAAGTACGACGGATGAACGTTCGTGTTGATGTCGGACTCCAGGTTGGTGAGGAATGGGTTAAAGGTGGCCTGAAACTGCCACGTGCCGCCCTCCGCCGATGAAACCACGGTCGAAGGCGGGGCGATGCCGGTGAAGCGGACGAGCCCGGCGGGAAGCGGCGCGAACCAGTTGTCGTAGGCGCGCGATGGCGGGATGATTTCCACCGGGGAACTCTTCATGCCTCCGGCCTCGATGTTCGCCTTCAGCACGGTCGGCCCCAGGACGGAACTGCGGGCGTTTTTAGCCAGGACCGCCTCAATGGCCCCGTACAATCTACGGTCCCGTTCAAAGGCGGGCTTCTGCTGGTAGTGCTCATCCTCGAAAAGCGTCGCCAGTCGCATCGCCACGCGTCCCTTCACAAGTTCGCGGTTGATGTCGGTTTCGATGCGGGAGCTGCCGTGCGAGCCGTACCGACCGGTCACCTCGAGGTGATTACGTCCAAAGACCGGCACCTTCAGACCGTTGTTGATGATGCCGCCAGGACTGCCGATCCCGAACAGGAGCGAGTTCGGACCGCGGCTGACCGTGATGCTGTCGGTATTGTAGGAATCGAAAGGGATGTCGGTGCGGAAGTAGCCGCGGGTCAGTGCGGCGTCACCGATGCCCCGGATCCGCTGGTTGAACTGCGGATTGGTCCTGGCATCCGTCTGAAGGTACCGGTTGGCGTCGCCGCTCTCCGCCCCGGAGAAATTTCCCTGGGCACCACCCACCTCGGAACTCGCCACATAAGAGAGCAATGTGCCGGCATCGGTCGCGCCGGTATCGGCGAGAAACTCCGCCGTCACGACCGTGATGGCCGCCCCCAGATCCTTGAGGTCCGTCCTGATCCGCGTGCCCGCGAGCGTCGAAGTCGCCGCGTAACCTCGGTCGCGCGCCACCTCGACGGCAAATGGCGTCAGCTGGATCACATCCTCGTCGAGGCCCGCCGAAACCGACCGCGCCGGTACGCCCACGGGGTTGCGAGCCGGGCCCGCGCCCGCACCGGCAGTGCTCGTCTCCACTGAAGGCCGCCGGCGCACCGTCCAAGTACCGACGCCCGCCTCCTGCACCGCCATGAGGTCAGTCCCGGCGAGCAGCTCGCGGATCGCCTCGGAGGAGGAATACTCTCCGCGCAGTGAGTTGGTCCTAACGCCCCGCGCGACCTCCGGCGCGAAGTCCACGGCTTGACCGGACTGGCGCGCGAAGTCTTGCAGGGCCGAATCGGCGGGCCCGCCCGGCAGGTTGAACGCGCGACGACCCTGCGCGGATCCGGCCGGATCGCGACTCCGGCCGATCGCACCCTCCCCTCGTATCGTGAGCGCGCCGGTTCGCGGTTCCTGCTCGATGCGCAGTTTGGTGCCGTCCAGCAGCGCTTCCAGCGCGCGGCGCGGCGTGAACCTTCCCTGCGCAGCCTTTGTCCTGACCCCCTCGACCTCATCCGCCGCGTACAGCACCTGCGCACCCGATTGGGCAGCAAACTGCTTCAGGGTGTCCAGCGCGTCGCCTGCCGGAATGTCAAAGCTCCGGGAGGACTCCGAAGCTGCGCCTGGCGTTGCCGCACAGATGAGAGCAAGGCCGATGGCGGTTAGGCCAAACCTGAGCGACCAACGCGAACGTGACCGGGACGTGGCATTCATGGAGGATGGGGAAGGCAGGGCGGAAAAACTACTCTCCCTAACCACGAACGAGGCCACGCGACTAACTAGGCCCCGAATCCGATCACGAGGAAGGCGGCGACCACCTTGGCGAGCTTCAGGGGTGCAAAACGAGCGATCCCTGAAGACGCTCGACCCGCAATCCGAAGCGCGTTTCCAGCAGCCGCACGAAAGTCTCCGCGTCATCAGCGCGGAAGCTGCCGCCGAAGCGGCGCTCGGCCAGTACCGGATCAGCCACGACGATCTGCAGCTGGTTGTAACGATTGAACTCGGCGGCGAGCTGCCCCAGCGGCTCCGCGGCCGCCCGGATACGCCGATCCTGCCAGGCAAGGGCACGCTCCATCTCCCGCGAGGTCACGACCTCAGCAGTCGCCGGATAGGGTCTCCTCTGCGCGCCCACTGAGGAGGCGATGAGCACCCTCTCACCCGCGGCCAGGAGCGGCGGCTTGGGGCTCTCCGCGACCAGGGGGCGCACGACCAGACTTTCGTCGCGTACCGTATCGGCGACCCGAACCCTGCCTTCGGTCACCAATACCTCCACCGTGTCCGCCCGGAGACGGACGTTGAAGGCGGTGCCGACCGCCCGCACCGCCACTCCATCGGCCTCAACGAAGAACGGGCGCGCGGGATCCTTTTTCACCGCGAAGTGGGCCTCGCCGCGTTGCAACCTGACGCGCCGCTCGGTGCGAGAATAGGCGACTTCGACGTGGCTGTCGGTATTGACGTGCAGCGAAGATCCATCGGGCAGCGAGAGTCGCCTCCACTCGCCAACGGCTGTGACGACGCGCTCGGTGAACGGGGTGCGCAGGCCTGCTTCCTGCTCCTTCCGGGCCATCATTCCCTCGGAAATCCAAGCGACCAGCACCAAGGCGGCTGCCGTCAAAAGCGGAGCCCACCAGCGCCGGAAAACCAGCCCCCGGGAAGGTGCCAGCGCATCCGGGTCAGCATCACCGGCCCGGGCCTCCGGCAGCCTGATTCGGTCCAGCTCGCGCCACGTAGCCTCGAGTTCGTCGTAGGTCTCCGCGTGGACGGGGTCAGAATGGTACCAGCGATGGAAGGCGGCTTTCTCCTGCGGCGAAAGCCCGGCGAAGCTCCTCGCCAGCCAATCAGCGGCGACCCGATCGACCGGCGGCTTCATGGCATGCGGTCCTTCACCACCCCGCGCCCGCGCAGGTAATTGCGACACCGCACGACGCCGAGCGCGATCTGGGCGTTGACCGTGTGCTCCGAGATCCCGAGTTGCTGCGCCACCTCCCGGTGGGAACGCCCGTAGAGCTTGCAAAGCGTGAAAACCTGTCGGCAGCGCGCCGGCAGCGCCGCGATGGCATCGCGAAGAATTTCGATTTCCTGGGCACGCGCGAGGGCCTCGCCGGCGGCGGGCCTATCCTCCACCACGCGCAGCCGCTCGATTTCAGCTAGCCCGGTGATGGAAAGAATGCGACTCCGGCGGAAAACGTCGAGGGCCGCATTGCGAGCGGTGACGAAAAGATACGGTCTGGCCTCCTTCACCCTTCCCGCCTGCCTCGCGCGCACCAGACGAGCGTAGGTCTCCTGGATCAGGTCATCTATGTCGGCGAGGGACGGGAAAGACCGTCGAAGGTAAGCCCGAAGCTCCGGTTCGTGCGGCTGCACCTCCGCCACGAACCATTTCGCGATATCGACGGACTGACAGCGGGCGGTTTCTGAGTCGGTAGGAGACACGTCGGGGTAGCGCCTGCGCCGAAGCAACGCGATCCCCGCGGAAGAGCGACTCCATTTTACCGAACGCAGCCCGGAACCACAGCGGGATGTGATTTGTTCGTCCAGGCTCGAAACCACTGGATTCAGCATCGCGCCGCCTGACCGCGTTGCCTTTTACGCGGCTTACGATCGCTCGCCATCCCAACAAAAAACTAGAGCGCCCGGCGGGGCGCACATCGGAAGAAACGCCTGAGGTCATTAACCTCGTACCGGCATCCAGCGACGCCAATGCTCACCGTCCCACTGCCCCACCCGCATATGAGCCTCATTCACCGAAACCTCGTTCTCTCCGCCGCGACGCTCCGTGTCGTCGTCCTGCTTGGTCTCGGAGCCTTGTCTGCGCTGCAGGCCGCGCCGCTCGCCAGCTCCTTCGGCGTGTGGGACCGCGGATCGGCCTTCGATCCGCAGGACTACCCCTTCCTGAGAGGACTGGCGTTCAACCAGAAGTGGTCGGACCTGGAGAAGCAGCCCGGCGTCTTTGATTGGAGCAGCCTCGATCACGCCATGGATTCGGCGGTCGGGAAAAACCAATACGTCTATCTTTCTATCAACGTGGGACCGGATGCACCGGCGTGGATCTACTCCCAAGGCGTGCCCCGCGTGGAGACGCGCGACCAGATGCACGATAGCTGGCCGGCCTACCCGTTCTATCCCTCACGGGAGTACAAAGCGCTTTTACAACGGCTGATCACGGAATTCGGACGACACATCCGAGGCTATCCGAAGGAAAAGCAGGAGCGCATCGCGTTCGTACAGGTGAAGACGGGGTGCACGGGCGATGAATGCGCCTACAAGGGAAGCGTCATCGAGAGCAAATACGACCTGCCGATGCGGTCGGACGAGTGGCGCGAGTTCCGCCTGTGGGCCTTCGATCTCTTCGTGCAGACCTTCCAGCGGGCTCCCGGGCAACCGCAGATCGGCCTGATGTTCAATAATGTCGCGCCGGGTGAGGATGGCGCCGGCGGCCGCGGTTTCGCGAAAGAGTGGGACTGGGTGATGTCCAACGCGAAGGGCGGCCTCGGGATCAAGATCGCCGGCAGCGGGCGCGGGCATCACCTGAGCGGCGAGCGGAGCAAGATCCAGACCTGGGCGCCGCGTCTCATCGCCTCGAGGGGCACTCCGCTGTTCGCCCGCTCCGAAATGGACCAGACCTGGCAGCGCGCGTGGTACCAGCTCAACCTGCCGCTCAGCTTTTACTGGGGCGCCCTCACCGGCCTGCAAGGCGGCCAGAGCATCTGGGACATCTCCGCCAGCGCGATGGAGGTCTGCAAGGAGCAGGGATTCGACTACGCTTTCCACTTCTTCAACCGCTACGCCGGGCAGACCAGGCCGGAGACCGCCACCGGGGCCTTCTGCGCCCTGCACAAGGGCCTGGATGCCGCCGATGCTTCCGCGTATCCGGAGGCTGAATTCGGTCGGGCCTCGCCCGGCAACACCGCGCGCATGGAGAAGATCGTCGCCGCGTACGCGAAGTACGGCGCGGCCGTCGACGACAAGGACGCCCTCCTCCTGGGCCAGGTTCGCCAGCGCGACACCCAACGCGGCTTCAACGACGTGGGCTGGGACATCTGGCCGGATAACTACGGGCGCTTCCTCCACCAGATCGACGCCGACGCCACGTCGATCCCCCTCTGGCGGGTCGGCGGCCCGATCACGAAGAGGTCTTCCATTTACTCCCGATTCGCCCGCGGCTTCGAACACGCGACGGGCAAGAACGTCCTCTCCTTCAAGCTGCACGATGGTTTTTCCCAAAGCTCCGAGCCGAAGGTGATGTCGATGACGGTCGTGTGGTACGACGGCACGGCCGGCTCGACCTGGCGACTCGACTACGACGCCGGCCCCGCCGGGATGAAGACCGCGCTCCACGTCACGGGAAAAGGCGATCAGCAGTGGCACCACGAGGTGGTGACGGTCGACGACGCCGTGCTAAGGCACGGGGGCTCCAAGGGCGCGGACTTCGCCTTGGTGAACACCGACGACAAGGACGACATCTTCAGCCTGCTGGAAGTCCACCGGGGCCGGCTCGAGACGCCCATCCTTCTGCCTCCAACCGACTATACCGTCTCCGACCAAGCCCCACGGCCACCCAAGGCTGAGAAGGCCAATGAGCTTCCTAGAGAGAAGAAGGGCAAACGGAAGGGGGCGGCCGCCGCGAAATCGGAAAAATAAGTCGACCTCTATCGCCCCCGAGCAAGCCGCCAAGAGGCACCGCGGACGAGAAGGGCCCACCGCCAGGCAGGGAACTGATTGGTTCGGTGCGTTCGTTGTTCGCGAAGCGCCGAAACTTTTGACGTTCCTGACGGCAAACACCCCCACTCCGTTTAGCGCGGCTTCCAAGACATGCCCGACGCGAGCCGCATGCGGTGTTTCCGCAGGCGTTCTCGAACATACCGAAACTGCCCGATGTAATGAGCGCCGTCCGCAAATTTAAGAATGCAGCTCCAGACGTAAGCGCCGATCCGGACCGCGAACTCGACAGGCGGAAAGGGCGTCGCCCAGTCGTTTGACCGCTCTGCGCCGAGGCGAGAGTCGCGATACCCCGGAATCCGGGCTGGCCGCGGTGCCCGCCTCGTCGACGTTCCCCTACGCAGTCGAATTGACATCGCCAACGACGCGCCCCCAGCCGGCCAAAAACAGCGCCGAAGGGCCGCGTCGAATGGCTGCCCGGCATGGATCAAACCTAGAACTTTTGAAGCGAATCTGGCGATTTCAGAGGGAGGCCCGCAGGGAAAATCGAAGACGAGTCAAAGTATGGCGCCGACGTGACGGGACGGCAACGGACTTTCAGGTCATCAATTCGCTTCATTCGCTTCAACCGCCGTGGATGAAACCACGAACTTTTGAAGCGAATCAAAGGCGTCTGGTGCGCCGGCGAGCACTCAAAACTAAGCGGCGGAGTCTTTGGTTGGGGCCAAGGCACGGTCCTCGCTCAGATGTTGTCCAGTCCGGGCAACTCTCGGCCGACGGGGATTGGCCTCGTCATTCAGGCGAGAATGTCAGACCGGACAGCATGCCTCTTTTCAAATACGCGCCCGCGACGGCGATCGACTATTTCAATCCGTGCACCCTCCGTTTCAGCCCTCCGGGCGAGTTCAACGACCCATTCGATGGCGTTTCGTCCGCCGCTCCCATTCTTCAGTCCGCCGCTTTTAAGCAAATGGTCGCGGACCATTTGAGCTTCACGCCTGCGCAACTCGCCGATCCGGAACTCGCCGCCGGCGTTGCGGTGGCTCAACGAATCGTCGAAGACAAGACCCTCGAAGGCTACCGGGACAAGCTCCTCGCCGACCTAAACAAAAATTTCCGGGTTCTCTGTTTGTCCAAGGCATCCCCCGAGTCGCTCGGCGCAGCACTAATGTGGGGCCACTACGCGCAAGATCCAAGTCGACGAAACAAGCCGCACGCTGGGATCGCACTCGAATTCGACGACTCCGATCCGTGGTTCAAAGACCATCTCTCTCGTCCGGATCGCGCCATGCAGTCGGTGAACTACCGCTCTACTAGACCGGTAATCGATACCGACAAACGAGCCGTTCTATTTGTAAAGTCCGCGCCATGGCAGTATGAGGAGGAAGTCCGGCTGGTGAGATCCATCGGAAGCGGAGCAAACGACCTTTCCGGGTCCGATCAGTCGATCGCGTATTATCCTCCGCGAATGCTGAAGGTCGTTTACATCGGGCTCTACGCCGATCCGAGCTTGGCTGATACTCTAAAGGCCCGTCTGGCGTTAAATCCGGACCTCAGACACGTAGTCATCCGTCACGTCGCTGCGATTGATCCCCGGGACTACAAACTGCGGATCACAGACTAGCAACTAGCGTCCAACCCCGAATTCCAGACCCCTGTTCTTTGTCCCGCTTCGACTTCTGCGCCCGGACCGCTTCACGGATACTTCCATAGCGCTTCCTGCGATGCGTGCCTCCGCGTTTCCGACAAGACTGGCCAGGTGAATCCTCACATCAAAAACAACTGTCTCGCATCCCCGATGCGCCGCGTGCGGCGCATTGTTTATTCCTGAATACCGCTCGGCCGGTCGCCAGCGATACTGCGCTCGGCCTGAGTGCCGCAAAGCCAGTCGCTGCGAAAGCCAGCGACGCTGGCTGCTGGATTCAAGAATGTCGACGTCCGCAGTAGCTAAAGTGAAACGCTCCCGACATCATATTGCGCCGAGCAATTTGAGAACGACGGCTCGCCGATCTCGAATATCATCAAGAGCGTCAAACGCTCGATGGCCGGCGAATACAGCCGGGAGCTTTCGACCAAGGTTTTCCAAGGCGCCTGCCGACTGATCCAACTCGGCTTCAAGCAATGACCACCTGCGCCAACCCACTTTATCGCCAACTTTGGGGGCGCTGGCTTAACCGCTACCCGGGCAAGAAGCCTGTCTGAAAATCGGCGCCCCACTGTTCAGGGCACTACTTCCACGACGATGCCGGCTTGGGCGAAGAGGTCGTAAAGACCGTCGATGGCATGGCGGGATTTGGTCGTATAGCGACCGACGGTGCGCTGGGATGAAAAGGTGAAGAAGGCGCGTTGCTTGGCGCGGGAAAGCGCCACGAAAATGCCGCACGTTTCTTCCTCGGGGTCCTTCGCGAAGTTGAACAGCGCATCGTCCTCCAAGCCGATGAAAACCATGGTGTGGAACTCCAGCCCCTTGCTCTTATGAGTGGTCATGATCGGGACACTGCCGGTGCCAATGACGGCCGCGACAGCCTCGGGCCAAGCGAAGCGGCTGCGGGCCTCCACGAGAAAATCCGTCAGATCGCCGAGCAAGTCGTCTAGAAAGCTGCCCTGACCATACTGCGGAAGGGCCGCGCAGACTTTGCTGTGCCCGAAGAAGGCGAGCGCATCGAGCAACAAGGCTTGGATTTCCTCCTCGCCGGTGACAGCGTCGGTGAGCCGTCCAGCTAAGTCGTCCGTGAAATCCAGCAGGCGGCTGGCAAGGTTGTGCGCGTCGGTAGGATCGTATCCGCCGGAGAGGAACGACAGAAAGCCGAGCGTTCTTTCCCACGCGAGCGGCGCCGAGCGCTGGGTCGCGAGCGTGAACAGATCCACAAGGGCCGCACAGATGTCCTCGGACAGCACCCGCTGGAAATTGTCCTCGATCCGGGCGGCAATATCCGTGGCGGCGAGTCGCTCGATGAGTGCGGCCGTATAAGCGGCGGTCTTCATGCGACACAGGATGCAGATATCCCGCGGGGCCAACCCCTCGTCGCGAATCCAGCTTTGGATGAGGCCGGCCAGGTGCTCGGCTTCCGCCTGCTCGTTGGCGAATTGAAATGCCCGGCACTCGCCGGCGTCCGGCGGTTCCGGGCGGGCGGAGACGACCTGGGCTGCGTCCGGGTCCAGCGCCTGCGCAAAAAACTGCTGGATGCCCACCAAGCGGGAAACCGACCGATGGTTTTGGGTCAGGCGCTCCGTGTCGGCCTCGAAATCGGCGACGAACTGCTGGAAGATATTCCCGAAGGCGCCGGCCCATTTCATGATCCGCTGTTTGTTGTCGCCGACAGCCGTCAGCACGGCGGGACTGCCGCGAAACGCGGTTAAAGTGAGGGCATATTGAATCCGGGTGGTGTCTTGAAATTCATCCAAAAAGACAAACCGGTAGGTGCTGCGCAGCGCCGACACGAGCGTCGGGTTCTGGCGCAGGAGAAAATCGGCCAGCCGGCCAATCATCGGAAACCCCAGAGCAGACTGCTCGTGGTCGTGGAGCCAATGCATCCATAGTCCTGCGCCCGCGGCGAGTTCGGGCCGGTCGAGGTCCCAATTGGCAATCGGCAGCGGTTGGCTCACCAGCCCTCGAGTGGCTGCGTCCCATCGGAGGGCATGGCGTTGCGGCCCGGTCAGAGGGCAACGGGCATCGGGCAAGGCTTGAATCGCTTCCCAGATCAGCTTGTCGGTGAACTCGGTGGTGAGCACCCGGTAATCGGCGGTGGGCCGGTAGTCCGGCGGCAGCGCGAGGCGAAAGCGATCCACCAGGTCCTTGCCGAAGGCATCGAAGGTCAGCGAATCGAAGCGCGTCGTATACTCCCGTCCGCAGCGGGCGAGCACGCGGTCTCGAAGGTTGGCGGCGGCGTCCCGTTTGAAGCTAATCGCGAGGATGCGGAAAGGGGCGGGACAAAAGCCGGTCTGGAGCAGATAACACGCGCGTTGGGCCAGCAGCTCGGTCTTGCCCGCGCCGGGACCCGCCACGACGAGCGTTGAGCGCATCGTCTTGACCGCCCGCAACGCGGCCTCCTCGAGGACGATGCCGTGTGGAAGCCAAGCCGCCGCCTTCTGCGCGCTGGGCATGGTCAGATCAGGTCTTCAGCGGCCGGTGGGAGCACCGCCGCGCGAATCCGTTCAACGACATCACGGAGCGAGGCGGGAATACTGGCCTGAAGCTGGGCATCGGTCAGGCGCAGAAGCGCGAGTGTGTGGGTGGCCGGCTTGCCCCGTCCGAGAAAAAGATAGCGATACCAGAAGAACAATTCGGGCGGAACCGGCCCGTAGGTGACCGGCACCGTTGCGCTTTCGCTCAGCACGGTGGTTCGGGCGACGGTCGCCGCCGCGGTGAAGGCGGGGCCCGCCGGTGGAATGCGCGGGCCCAATTCGCCGGGCTGCAACGCTTGGTAAGCGGTGGGAAAGGCCCGAAGCATCAGAAAGTCCAAGTCGAGCGGAGCGGAGAAGATGACCCCGCGCCCGGCGAGGTGCGTGATCCAGCTTCCAAGGTTGGCGTCATTCGCCGGCCAAGTGTGCATCTCCGTGAGTTGAGCTCGGGTGATGCCAGCGAGGACGTCGGCCTCTGCCACACCGGTTTCAAGCAACTGCTCCAAAGCATACTTGATGCGGCCCCAACCGCCGCCTTCTCGCTCCAAGTCGAGGTCGAGCACTGTGATGAACGGAATCTCCAAAGCGGAGAGGAGTTTCCAGAAATGGTTTACATGCCGACCGCCGAGGGGGACCATGGCGACGAAGTTGGGATCGATCTCCACGCCGAGGGCCTTCGCAACCCGCGGCAGGATCACTTCTTCACTGGCACCCTCGCCCAATACGACAAAACGGGCGAAATAGATTTCAGGATGTGCGCGGACCGCCTCGCGGATGAACTTGCCGCGTTCATCTGCGGCACTCGGCAACGGCAGGCGTCGCACCGTGGTTTCGCGGGTCTCGCGGTTCAGGCGCAGGTGCCGGATGGCCTCGGGCTCGATCCGGTTGAGGATCGAGGCGGAATGGCTGGTCAGAATGATCTGTCCCGAGTCTTCGCCCGCGATCTTGGCCAACAGGGTGATGATTCGCCCCAGATAATACGGGGAAATATGATTCTCGGGTTCCTC
Source organism: Opitutaceae bacterium (assembly GCA_040397825.1). Lineage (GTDB taxonomy): Bacteria > Verrucomicrobiota > Verrucomicrobiia > Opitutales > Opitutaceae > ER46. The sequence continues at coordinate 17,394 of JBBAVH010000033.1, read as the reverse complement.
GACCGCGATCAACGTCAGCACTGGAGGCGTGAGTCGCTCGTCCGAAAGGCCATGGTCGTCGTCCTCGGCAAGCTTGCGGTGCATCTCAAAGACCATCGCGGTCAGCGCGAGGTAGAACAGGCTCTTCTGGCCGTCGCTGAGTTTGTCGACTCCCTGCTCACGGCCGCCGGGTGTCGGGCTGAACGCTGCTTCCACTTGCCCGATGAGGTCCTCGATGCGGTTGGCGACCGGGCGGATCACGACGTTGGCGAGGTCTTGTTCCCGGTGGAGTTGTTGCCAGCAGGTTTCGATCACCTGAGTAATGGTGCGCACACCCGCAGCCTCGCCGATGGCTTCGCGGATCGCCTCGGATGAATCGACGACCGTCTGCTTCACTTCATCGGACCACTCCACCGCGCGAAGTAACGAGTGCAGCATTGAGCCGGAGACCTGTTTGATCTGACGCACCGGGTCGCGAGTGGCAGGCACATAATGGACGTGAATGCGGGCGCGACCATGCGCGGCGACCGGCGTCGTCTGTTCGCCTGCGGCGCCAGGATTGCCCACCACCCACACCAGCGATTGTTCGATTTCGCCGTCCGGCAGGTTGCTACGGCGCCACGCGCCGGTGAGGCGGATGATGGCATAGGGTCGCGCACCCGGCGCGGTGATCGTCATGTGACGAAAGCACGCCGCGGCAGGAGCGGGATCGGCCGCAGGGTTCTCCAACTCGGGAAATTCCAAGCGCGCCTCGATGGTCAGCGCGGCCTCTTCTGCCGTGGCCCAATCGGCGTCTACCGCGAGGTGGAAGTCCGTTCGCAATAGGGTCCGATCCTGAGCGGTGATGCCGAACAAGCGGTTAAGAGCGGCGAGGGCAGCCGATTTGCCCGCACCGTTGTCACCCACCAAGCCGGTCAACTTTTCCAACGGAATTAGCGCTTCGGTCGGACCAAAGCAACGGAAGCCTTTGAGCTTGAGGCTGGAAATGTGCACGGTGTGGAGTGCGGGGTTGAGGACGCACGTCGCTATCAGCGGCTGGGAGATTGTCAAAAAGTGTTAGCTTTCAGTGACGTGGCTTACTTGGCATTCCACAAAGCGACGGAAAGCTTCTCGATGATCAGCTCCACATTCCAGTGCGGCGAAATGATAGGCACGCGTAAGATCTTTTTGAGTATGCTACCGGAGAACTCCTTTTCGCAGCGCTTGGCGAACGTCTCCGGGTCTTCGACCAGGATCGCCGACAAGTGAATAAGTTCAAAGTCGAGGTGGCCGGGGTGCCGCCATTCGCGCTCCCATGAAAAATCATGGGTGTCGCTGATGACATTGATCAGGGAATAGTAGTGAATGATGGAGTCGGCCTGCCCACCGAAATCGTTCTTCAGTTTTTTGTATTGAGCACGCGTGGAGAAGTGCTGGTCAAATTGCGCGATGAGGTGGTCACGCAGCGATGTTCCCTTGGCATTGATGTAGAGCGCCGGAGAAGCACCCCGCGTGAGCAGATCTTCTTTGCCGAATACCAGCCCGTAGGGCTGGAGCTTGATTCGTCGGCCTTTGATTTCAGCGGCAAGGTGTCGGAGTTGTGAGAACGGCACCTCGGTGAAGCAGACGGAGTTGAATTGCTTCTTGAGCACGTCCGAAAAACGCAGGTGCTTGAACTTCGGTTGAAACAAGCAGTGCGGATTGCGGGCTTCGATCCTTTCAGATCTGAGGATAGAGAGCAGATTTTCCTCCGCCGATTTGCCGCCAAATTCACGCGTCAAGTGCACCAAAAATCGGGAAAGATCGTCGCGCTCGGGTGTTTTCATAGCGAGTGAGGCTAAGCAGGAGGATGGGTTGCGTCCATCGTTCCTGTCGCACGAAGTGAGGTTCAAAGCAGCCCGCCAGTGATTGGGCCGGGCTCGGTGCTTCTTCCCGCATTAAGCGCTCGGTGGCGGACAGTCTCATTCTTATCGGCCGGCCCTTCAATGACGCTTCCTGCGATACGTGCCTCCTTGTTTCCCACAAGATCGGCCGGGTGAATCCTCACATCAAAAAAAACTGTCTCGCATCCCCGATGCGCCGCGTGCGGCGCATTGTTTATCCCTGAATACCGCTCGGCTGGTCGCCAGCGATACTGCGCTCGGCCTGAGTGCCGCAAAGCCAGTCGCCGCGAAAGCCAGCGACGCTGGCTCCTTAAGGCGGGCAACGACGCCTACCATACCGGCGATACGCCCGCGGACCGGGTGAAAGCTTGGCGTGTCGCCCATCCCGGTTACTGGCGTCGCCGCTCCGCCACCGTAGAGAAAAGCACCCGAGTCAGAGCGGACCTGAGTTCTCTGCTCGCACCGTTTGCGTTACAAGATCCCTGCGTTGCGTTACAAGATTCCTGGACTCCACAAGTCACTGCGCTGGTTGGCGTGATCGCTTGGGTGCGGGGGACTGCGTTACAAAACGTCATCGCCGACGACCTGCGCGACATCATGTTCGCCGGCCGTGCCATTCTCAACGACTTGCGCGCGGACGCAAAAAAGTAGCCCCACCCATCCGAACGGAGGCCCGGACCGCGGGTTTCCGTTCGGCTAACTTATGAGCGGGCAGCCCCACCTCCCGCTCCACTCCCCCGACGCCACCGCCGTCCCCGCGGCGGCCTACGTCCGCATGTCGACCGAGCACCAGCAGTATTCCACGGAGAACCAGCTCGACCGCATCAAGGAATACGCCGCGCGCCGCAATATGTCGCTCGTCCGCATCTTCGAGGATGCCGGCAAGAGCGGCCTCAACGTCCGCGGACGAGACAGTCTCCGCCGAATGATCGAGGAAGTCGAAAAAGGCACGGCCGACTTCAAGTGCATCCTTGCTTACGATGTCAGTCGTTGGGGCCGGTTTCAGGACGCCGACGAAAGCGGCTACTATGAATACATCTGCAAGCGCGCCGGCATCACCGTCCACTACTGCGCCGAACAGTTTGAGAACGACGGCTCGCCGACCTCAAATATCATCAAGAGCGTCAAGCGGTCGATGGCCGGCGAATATTCCCGGGAGCTTTCGACCAAGGTTTTCCAAGGTGCCTGCCGGCTGATCCAACTCGGCTTCAAGCAAGGCGGTGCTGCAGGCTACGGGCTCCGCCGGATGCTGATCGATCAGTCCGGTCAGCCGAAAGGCGTCCTCGCCGTCGGCGAGCACAAAAGCCTCCAGACCGACCGAGTCGTCCTGACCTTGGGACCGGACGAGGAGGTCGCCAACGTCCGCTGGGTTTACCGCGCTTTCCTCGACGAGCACCTCACCGAACGCGACATCGCGGAGCGGCTGAACGCCCGCAACGTCCGCACCGATCTCGGCCGGCCGTGGAGTCGCGGCACGGTGCACCAGCTACTGACCAACGAAAAATACCTCGGCCACAACGTCTATCACCGAACCTCCTTCAAACTGAAACGGAAGCATGTCCAGAACCCGCCCGACATGTGGATTCGGGTGAAGGCGGCATTTCCAGCCATCGTTTCGACCGAGGATTTCCTGAAAGTGCAGGAAATCATCCTCGCCCGGGCCAAGCGATTCACCGACGAGGAAATGCTCGAACGCCTCCGGCAGATCCTCGCCCAGCACGGCCGGATTTCCGGGCTTCTGATCGACGAATGCGACGATCTTCCTTCCAGCTCCTCTTTCCGCCACCGCTTCGGGAGTCTGGTTCGGGCTTACCAGCTGATCGGCTACACGCCCGACACCGATTTCAGCTTTATCGAGGTCAACCGCTTCCTCCGCCAGAAGCATCCCGAGCTTGTCCAGGAGGTGATTTCGCAACTGGCGGCCCTCGGCGTCCGCGTCGACCGCAACCCCGCCAACGAGCTCCTCGTGCTCGACCGCGAACTCGTCGTGTCGCTCGTCCTCTCCCGCTGCCTGCGGACACCCGGCGGCGCGAGCCGCTGGCTGGTCCGCTTCGAGGAAGCACACCGCCCGGACATCACCATCGTGGCTCGGATGGATGAGTCCAATCACGGCATCAAAGACTACTACCTCTTTCCCGCACTCGATCAGGTGGCTCTCCGTCTCCGGCTGGCCGAGTGCAACAATGCGCTGCTCGACACCTACCGGTTCGACGACCTCGGCTTTTTCTACGCCCTGGCCGAGCGCGTCTCAATCGAGGACGTGGCATGACCCCCGACGAAAAAGAAATCCAGATGATCCCGGTGCAGGCGATCCGCATCGCCAACCCCCGCGTCCGCGAGCGCCGCAAGTTCGAGCAAATCGTCCGCAGCATTGCAGATCAGGGGTTGAAGCGCCCCATCACCGTCACGGAATCGAAGCCCGGCCCGGACGGCCAACCCGTCTACGATCTGGTCTGCGGTCAGGGCCGGCTCGAAGCCTTCGTCGCACTTGGTCAATCCGAAATCCCCGCCTTCGTCCGGCGGATGACCAAGACCGACGGCCTCGTGGCCAGTCTCGTGGAGAACATCGCCCGGCGCCGCGTCCGCGCCCTCGACCAGATCAAGATGATCCAATGGATGCACGGTCAGGGCAACACCCTCGACGAGATCGCGCGCAAGACCGGCCTTTCTGAAAAATACCTCGAAGGCGTCCTGAAACTCCTTGAGCACGGCGAGGAGCGCATCCTCGATGCGGTGCTCCTCGGGCGCCTGCCGATCACCATCGCGATCCAGATTGCCGGCGTCGATGACGAAGCCGCCCAGCGGATGCTCGTCGAAGCCTACGAACGGAAGGCGATGAAGCAGTCCACGCTCTCGACCTTTCGTCGACTGCTGGATCAGCGAAAGGCGTTCGGGAAAACCTACTCCAACGACGCCCGGCTGCGCGCCCGGCGCCGCACCACGGCCGACGGGCTCATCCTCGCCTACAAGCAGGAAACCCAACGCCAGAAGCTCATGGTCCGGAAAGCCCGCGCCTGCGAATCCCGGCTCCTCTCCGTCGCGGCCGTCTTCCGGGCTCTTCTCGCCGATGAGAATTTCACGACCCTGCTCCGGGCCGAGGAACTCGACACCCTCCCGAAATTTCTGGTCGACCGCGCCAAGAACCCCTGATGAACCCGCCACCGAAAGTCCGGATCGGATTTGAGCGCCGCGGCGTCGACCTCGCCGTCGAGGCGATCCTGCCAATCCGCCAAGTCAAACCCGCCGATCAATGCTTCGGAAAATACCGGGCCGTGCTCGCCTCCATCAAGGCCATCGGACTCGTCGAGCCCATCGTCGTCTATCCGAACAAGGGAGCGGCGGGTAAATTTCTCCTCCTCGACGGCCATCTCCGACTGAAAGCCCTGCGCGAACTCGGGCACACCACCGCGCCCTGCCTGATTTCCGCCGACGACGACGCCTTCACCTACAACGACAAGGTCAACCGCCTTTCCCTGATCCAAGAGCACCGGATGATCATGAAGGCGCTGGAAGGCGGCGTCACCGAAGCGCAGATCGCCCAGGCGCTGGACATCGACGTGCGCAAAATCGTCCTCGGGAAAAACCTCCTCGAAGGCCTGCACGCCGAGGCGATCCAGATTCTCAAAGACAAACCGATCACCGCCCGCGCACTCAATATCCTGAAGCAGGTAAAGGCACTCCGGCAAATCGAGATGGCGCAGCTCATGGTCAGCGGCAGCAACTACACTTTCGCCTACGCCCGCGCCCTCCTCGTTGGCACCTCGCAGGAGAACTTGGTGAAGCCGGACGAGCCCAAAAAGGTGAAGGGACTCACCGCCGTTGAAATCTCCCGGATGGAAAAGGAGATGGAGTCACTGGAGCGGGACTTTCGGATTTTCCAGGACCAATTCGGCCAGAACACCCTCCACCTCGGCGCGGCGCAGCGCTACGTCCGGAAGCTGCTCGAAAACGGCAAGGTCAAGAAATTCCTCCAACAACGGCATCCGGAACTCCTCGAAGAACTGCTCGAAGTTGCCGCGCTCGAAGCCTTGTAGGCCCACTTTCATCCGAACCACACCGGCACCCAGAGTTCAACGGGCTGGCACCCATACGCCGCAACGTCCAAAGCCGAGAGGCGAATACGGGCACGAGGCCTTACGGCTTGGTGGAATATGTTCTTTCGTGGTTCGGATGATTCTCTTTCCATCGATAGCCTTAACCGTTGCGTGACCGCAACGGACTGAACCAACGTCGGCTTTGAGGCGATCTGGAGACGCTCTGACCGGCATTCCGACCAGTCAGGATTTTCGTAGCAAACGCAACGCATTCGCCACGACCAGAAGCGTGGCTCCTGTATCCGCCATGATGGCCAGCCAAAGGCTGGCGTGACCAAGCAGCGTGAGAGCGAGAAATACCGCTTTTAATCCCAGCGCGAAGGTGATGTTGAAACGAATGATACCCATCGTGCGCCGGCCCAGCCGCACGGTCTCGCCGATTTTGACCAGATCATCCTGCATGAGAGCGATGTCCGCCGTCTCGATGGCGGCATCGGTGCCGGCCGCGCCCATCGCGATACCGATATTCGCAGTCGCCATCGCCGGCGCATCGTTCACGCCGTCACCGACCATCGCAACCACGCCATGCTTCTCGCGCAGCGCTTTCACGGCGGCGACTTTGTCGTCGGGCAATAAATCTCCACGCGCCTCGTCGATGCCGACGTGGCGGGCGATGAAATCCGCGGCGCGCTGGTTATCGCCACTGAGCATCACGATTTGGGTGATACCCGCTGCGTGAAGCCCGGCAATCGCCGTCTTGGCATCGGGGCGAAGCGTATCGCCAATCGCGATGACCCCGAGCACCTCGCCCTTGCAGCCGTCGTGCGGACGGTGCCCAACCACGACGACCGACTGACCCTTTCCCTCGAAGTCCGCGAGGCGGCGTTCGATGGCTTCGTTGCACACGCCGAGTTCGTGGGCGAACCGGTGATTGCCGACAAAATGGGGATGACCCTCAACCATGCCTTCCGCCCCGCGACCACTGCGGTTCTGGTAATTTTCCGCCCGCGTGAATGCAATGTTCCGCTCCCTCGCGCAGGCAACCACCGCCTTCGCGAGCGGATGGGCCGAGTGATCGTCGATGGCGGCGGCGATCCGCAGGACATCCGCTTCCGACTGCGCATCGACCAGTTCCACCCCCTGCACCTTGGGTTTTCCTTCCGTGATGGTCCCGGTCTTGTCCACCGCCAGCGCTTTCAACCGACCGATGGTTTCGAGGTGCGCGCCACCCTTCACGAGAACTCCGCGCCGGGCGAGCGCAGTCAGCCCCGCGACGATGCTGACCGGCGTTGAGATGACCAATGCGCACGGGCAGGCAATGATAAGCAGCACGCAGGCGCGGTAGAGCCAGACGCTCCACTCGCCGCCCATGAAAAGCGGGGGCACGAGGAAAATCAGCAAGGCTACGACCGTCACGGCAGGTGTGTAGTAGCGGGCGAACACATCCACGAAACGCTGCGTCGGCGCTTTTTGCTCCTGGGCTTCCGCGACGAGGCGGATGATCCGCGCCAGCGTGGTGTCACCTTCGGCCTTGGTGACCCGAACTTCCAGCGAACCTTCGCCATTGATCGTGCCGGCAAACACCGTGTCGCCGGGCGTTTTGTCCACGGGCACGGATTCTCCCGTGATCGGTGCCTGATTCACCGCCGACTCGCCGACGATCACAACCCCGTCGAGCGGAATGCTCATGCCGGATTTCGTGGCGATGATTTCGCCGACCGCGACTTGATCGACCGGCACTTCGAGAAACGCGCCATCGCGCTTCACCAACGCGATCTTGGGAGCAAGTTCCAAGAGGGCTGCAGTCGCCCGGCGCGCCCGGCGATCCGCCCAGCCCTCCAGCCACTCAGCTATCCCGAAGAGGAAAACAACCGTGGCGGCCTCGGCCCACTCGCCTACAACGGACGCACCCACCACGGCGATGACCATGAGTGAGCTGATATTCGGCCGCAACTGGCGCACAGCCGCCCACGCACCCGGCAACAGCATCCATCCGCCGACGATGATCGCGGCTACAAAAATTCCAAGGGAGAGAGCTGCCGGACCGACCTGCAACCAGCGGAGCAGCAAGCCAGTGCCGACCAACACTCCTGAAATCGCGAGGCTCCACGTGACCAGCCGCGGATCAGTCTCCTCATGGTGACAACCACAGTGGTCGTTCCCGTTCTGTTCGTCAGGGTTTGGTGCGCTGCCGTTGCAACCGTGATCCGGTTTGTCGGGCGCTTCACGGGAATGATCGGGTGAGGCCATGAGCTGAAATCGACCGCTACCAAGATACGGTAGACGGTCGATCAGGTGACGGGAACTTTTCTGGTTTTATCAATGTGCCGCGCAGGTGCAGGCATACTCCTTTTTTTTGCACTCGCCGCACATTTCGAGATTCAGATCGACGCGGAAGTTCTTCGGTTTGGCCTCGGCGCTGGCGCGGGTCTGCACCACCACGCGATACGGTTCTCCGGCGGGCAATGCCGTCTTGGAGACGAATCCGGTCGCGGTTTTTTCCAGATCGAGTTTAACTTTTCCGCTGCCCGGCTCGGCGGTGACAGTGACGACCTGCGCGCCCGCATCGACCGGTTTCAGAGCGGCATTGTAGAAGGTGATCTCCACCTTGCGGTCGGCGGTGACGAAGAATTCGGCCTTGTTCGGCTCCGACTCGAGGAGCCGGCCGCCCTTAGGTCCGGCGACGATCTTTTCGGCAGCTTGGAGCGCAACGGCGGCGCAGAGTGCAGCCGCTGCAAACGTGATGTATTTTAGTTTCATTGGATTTGGTTTTTATGGGTTAACAAACGGGAAATAGGCCCGGTCTGAATCAGATCGACGCTGGGTTTGGCTGCTCGACTTCGAGCTGAGACGCACCGTTTCGAGCAGTGCGGGACCGACGGGTTTCCATCCAGTCATAAAGCACCGGAAGAAGGATGAGCGTCAGAAATGTGGAAGTGATGACGCCGCCGATGACCACGGTGGCGAGGGGCCGCTGCACTTCCGCACCGGCTCCGGTGGAAATTGCCATCGGCACGAAGCCGAGTGAGGCCACGAGCGCCGTCATCAACTTGGGTCGAAGACGCGTCAGGGTTCCTTCGATGACGGCTTTGCGCACAGCACTGCCTTCCGCGCGGAGCTGATTGATGAAGCTGATCAGCATGATGCCGTTGAGCACGGCGATGCCGGAGAGCGCGATGAACCCCACGCCGGCAGAAATGGTAAACGGCATCCCGCGCAGCCAGAGCGCCACAACCCCGCCGGTGGCGGCGAGCGGCACGCAGAGGAAAATCAACAGCGCCTGACGCGCACTGCCGAAGCTCGCGTAGATCAATCCGAAGATCAGCGCGAGCGCAGCGGGCACGACGATCATCAGACGCGCGCGCGCGGCCTGAAGGTTTTCAAATTGTCCGCCAAACTCAAAAAAGTAGCCCGGAGGAAATTTAACCTGCTCGCGAATCTTTGCCTGCGCTTCGAGGACGAAGCCCTCGGTATCGCGACCGCGCACATTGATGAGAATGCCGACCCGGCGCTGCGTATCCTCGCGATTGATCGTGCCGATGCGATCAGCCACGGCGATATCCGCGACACGTTCCAACGGAACCTGCACGCCACCTTCGCCGAGCACGGGCAATTTCTTTAGTCCGGCCAGATTCAGCCGTTCCGTTTCTGGCAGCCGCACCACGACCGGGTAACGCTTGCTGCCGTCGATCATCGTCCCCGCATTCTCACCACCAAGAGCAGTGCTGACGACGGCGTTGATCTCATCCGCGTGCAGATTGAGCCGTTGGAGAGCCTCCCGCTTCGGCGTGATTTCAAGCATGGGCACGCGACCGAGAGCTTCAAACTCCACGTCGCCGCCACCCGGCACGCTGCGCAGCACGTCGCGCGCAGCCGTGGCAAGGCGTTCCAGTTCGGTGTAGTCATCGCCGTAGATTTTCAACGATAGGTCGGCCCGCGCCCCTGCCATGATTTCGTTGAACCGCATCTGGATCGGCTGCGTGAAGAGGTAGGTCTGACCGGGTGCAGCCGCGACCAGTTCCCGGCGCATGAGTTCAGCCAACTCTGCCTTGGTGATCTTGCGGCCGTCCACCTCGCGCCATTTTTCCGGCGGCGCGAAGAACACATAGGTGTCCGAGACATTCGGCCCCATCGGATCGGTGGCGATCTCCGCCGTGCCGATGCGGGAGAAAACATGATTCACCTCGGGAAACTTCTCCATGAGCAGTTTTTCGGAAGCGCGTTGCAGCGCCACCGAATCGCCCAAAGCAACGCTGTTGCCGCGGATCATCTGGATCGACATCGAGCCTTCATCGAGTTGCGGAATGAACTCCGCGCCCAGCTTGGTGAACAGCCACCCGGAGCCGGCGAAGAGGACAAGGGCGACCGCCACCACCAGCCACCGCAGCCGCAAGGCTCCGGCCAGCAAGGGCGTGTAAAGTGCCTTCGCGCTTCTCACGACCCAGCCTTCCTTTTCGCTGATGTTGCCGCGCAGGAACCACGAGCACAGCGCGGGCATCAGGGTGAGCGCCAGCACGAGCGCGCCCACGAGCGCGAACATCACGGCCACCGCCATCGGGCGGAACATTTTTCCCTCGATGCCGGTGAGCGCGAGGATCGGCACATAGACGAGCGTGATGATGAGCACGCCGAAAAACATGGGCCGCGCCACTTCACGGGCGGAACGGCGCACTTCCGCCAACCGCTCGGCGGGCAGGAGCTTTCTCCCCAACTGATGCTGTTTCTCCGCGATGTGCCGCAGGATGTTTTCGACCATCACGATGGCCCCATCGACAATGAGGCCGAAGTCGATCGCTCCGAGACTCATCAGATTTGCGCTGATCTTCGCCTCCACCATGCCGGTGAGCATGAAAAGAAAAGAGAGCGGAATGGCCAAAGCGACGATGAAGGCCGCCCGCCAATTGCCCAGGAAGGCAAACAGGATGACCGCCACGAGGATCGCGCCCTCAAACAGGTTCTTCTCGACGGTGCGAATCGTCGCGTTGACCAGATCCGAGCGGTCATAGACGACACGGATCACGACGCCCGGCGGGAGCTTCCCTTGAATTTGTTTTAGCTTCGCGACGACCGACTGCGCGACCAGCCGGGCGTTTTCACCTGCCAGCATGATGGCGGCACCCGTGACCGTTTCCTCGCCGTCTTCGGTGGAGGCGCCGGTGCGCACGGCGGAGCCGATGGACACTTCCGCCAGATCGCGAATGAGCAGCGGACGCGACGCGCCGGCAAATTTGACGGGCAGGCCGCTCAAGTCTTCCGCCGTTTTGGCGCGCGTGTCCGCACGGACGACGACGGCTTCGCCGCCCATTTCCAATATGCCGCCGCCCGCATTGTCCGTGCTGTTGCGCACCACTTCGGCAAGCTGCGAAAAGCTCACGCCGGCCGCCGAGAGCTTCGCGGGGTCGGGCGCGATGACGATCTGCTTTTCGTAGCCACCGATGGCATTCACCTCGGCCACGCCCTGCGTGGAGCGAAGCAGGGGCTTGATGGTGTAGTCGTGAAGCAGGCGAAGCTGACGCAGTTGTTCCGTGTGGTCGGTGGGCGCTCCGGGTGCGCCCGGTTCGTAGCGCAGCGTGTAATAAACGATCTCGCCCAAACCGGTGCTGATCGGCGCGAGCGCCGGGGTCACGTCACCGGGCAGCCGGTCGCGGGCCCGGTTCAAGCGCTCCGTCACGAGTTGCCGCAGGCGGTAGATGTCCACGCCGTCCTTGAACGTCATCGTGATCTGCGAAAGCCCGAACTTGGAGAGCGACCGCAGTTCCACCATGTCGGGCAGGCCCGCCATTTCTATCTCCACCGGCACCGTTACCAGCGATTCGATTTCCTCGGGAGCCAGTGCCGCCACCTCCGTATTGATTTGAATCTGCGGGTTGGTGATGTCGGGCACGGCATCGACCGCCAGACGTGAGGCGGACCAGAGCCCAACGCCCGCAAGGATCAACGCGCAGCAAACAACGAGTCCCCGCTTGCGCAGGGAAAAATCGATCAGCCATAAAAGCATCAGTGTCCGTCGGCGCAGCCGACGCCCCCATTGAGAGCTTGGATTTCCGCGAGCGACAGGCCGCGCACGCCTTTCACGACGATAGCGTCTCCTTCGTAGAGGCCGTCCTTGATTTCAACGTGGGAAGCATCCGTCGCGCCGATGACCACCGGAGTCCGCAGGAACCAGTCGCCGTTGGCGACATACACGAAGTCGCCCTTGATGGTGCGCAAGAGCGCGTCCGCCGGGATCGCGGTAACTTCAGCCGCACCGGCAAAGGCGCGCGAAGCAACCTCACCGGTTTCAAGGCCGACAAACGCGCGTGCCGTTTTCGTGAGCTGCAAGCCGTGTCCCGCCTTGTAGGTGGCGGCATGCACGGGCTCAGGGGCGGTCACGCTGGCGTGAGACTCACCGCATCCGGTGAGAGCGAACGAGAGAGCGGAAAGGAGACAAAAAACGAAGAGAGTTTTCATGGTTGGGAGATTTGAACGGCGTTGAAGTCGAGACCGGTGAGAAGTTGCACGCGCAGGCCGGCCTCCATCGCCTCGCGTTGGGTGTCGAGGAGAGCTTCGACGGCTTCGAGATAGGCGGACTGCATCTCGACGTAGGTGGCAATAGGCACCGCCCCGAGACGGTAGTGGCGGTCCGCGAGTTCGGCGGCTTCCCGGAATTTCTGCATCGACTCGGGCGACCATCGCCGGGTCTCGCCGAGCTTGGTGGAAAACGCCAAGGCGGCGGTGAGCACCTCGCGCTCAAGCTCGCGTTGCGCGATGAGCACGGCGGTTTCGGCCTGCCGACGGCGGGCGTTGGCGACGTCCACGGTCGCTCCCGAGCGGCCGGTGACAGGCAAGGGAACGCTCAAGCCGATACCGACGATGGTCTCGCGATCACCGACGTTATCCTTGGAGAGAAACGGGCTGACGCTGACGCCGGGGTAGCGCTCGTTGCGGGCGAGGCTCACCGCGAAACCTTGCTGCTCCAGCTCCACGCGACGCATTTTGTAGTCGAAATTATTCTCACGCGCGGCGGCGAGCAGCGCGGTCGTGGCCGGCGCCGTGTTAAACGTGAGCGAGGGAGCGGCCACGCGGAGCGGTGCATCGACCGCCGCGCCACGGAGCTGGTTCAATTCGATAAGGGCACCCTGAAGGGTGAGTTCTGCTTCGGTGGCGCGGCGCTGGAGGGTAAGTTCGCTGGCCTCGATCACCCGTGTCTCCAAGAGCGGGGTGACGCCCGCTGGATCGCGGGCGAGGAAAGTTTCCTTGAGTGCGCTGAAGCGGTCGGACACTTCGCGGATCGCAGCAGCCTTGGCGTTCGCCGCATAGAGTCCGAACGCGAGAGTGCGGGCGCGGGTAGCCAGCGCGTTTTCAAAACGCGCGATGCCCAATTCCGCGAGTTCGACCTGTCGATTGGCGATGGCCTTGCGCAGGGTCAGGCGACCGGGCCACTCGAAAGTCTGCGTGACCGACACCGACCAGACCGCGCCGTCGTCGATCCGCGCACCGGTGGAGTCCTTCAGGCGCTTGTTGCCGATGTCGAAAGCGAGTTCGGGATCGTTCAGGCGGGATGAAAGACGTGCGCCGGCTTTGGCGGCAGTTATTTCCTCCTGGTAGAACTTACGCTCGGGATTCTTGGCGATGATTTCGCTGACGAGCGTGGAGAGTGAGACAGCGGGAACGGCCTCGACCGGCGCAGGTTGGGCGCACAGGCCTGTGACCAACCCGAATAAGATCAGCGGATAAACCGGACTGACGAAAAGATGACGGTGAGAAAAAAATGGTTTCATGAAAAGGTGGATGGACGGAAGAACTCCCCGGTCAGCGGACGCGCGAAGGCGTCCCGCGATGGGAATGGACTAGGACGGTCGATCAGTCCGCGCAGGGACCGATCAACCCAGCAGCGAAGGAGCACGCGCCAGCGGCGCGGCTCGACGCACAAACTGCCATCTGGACTCCCAATCGAGCGGATGCTCGGGAGCCGACACCCTCAAGGTGGACTCATCCACCGCACCCGGCTGAGCAAATTGCAGAAAGATGAAACACAGACAGGCGGAAAGGTCAGGCGCGAGCACCTTGGATGCTTCACTCACGGGCTTGGTTACACCGTTTTCAAAGAGATCGCACGCGTCGCGCGAGCACCGGTCGTTCGTGTTACAGCAATGATCAGGCGCGGAGGCCTGAGTCTCATCGGCGAAAACGCCCGCTGCCATGAGGGTGCAATACTGCGTCGCTGGCAACCAGAGGGCCAGAAGAACAACCGCAATGATGCGACGGGAAAAAGACACGCGTCATAGGCACTTGGATTGGGCATAGTTTGTCAAATGCGGAGTGCCCGCACCTGAAAGCGGAATGCCGCGGAAGACGTGTTTGGGCCGGCTTGCCCACAGTGCCCTAGTCGCCGATTCGGCTAGTGCCCCGTTCGGTTGTTAGCGCGCCTTCCGCTCAATCATCAATCGAGTCTTTTCGAGTTCCTCCACCAGGGCCTTCTCATTCGGCAGCGCCAGCTTGTATTCCCGGGCCAGCACTTTGTTCGGCAATCCATCCAGAGCATACTTGGCCAACGCATCATCCGGCTCGGAGCAGAGGATCAAACCCACCGGCGGATTCTCATCCTCCCGCATCCAATGCTGACGCGCATAATTCAGATACATGTGCATCTGCCCGGCATCGGCATGAGTCAGCTTACCCACCTTCAGGTCGATCACCACGAGGGCCTTCAACTTCCGATGAAAAAACAGCAGGTCGACGCGATACCACTGGTCGCCGATTCGCAGCCGCCTCTGCCGGCCGACGAACGCAAAGTCGTCGCCGAGTTCGAGCAGGAACTTTTCGAGGTGGCGCAGGAGCGTCTCCTCCAGCTCCGACTCGGAGTATTCGTCCTTCAGGTTGAGGAATTCGAGGACAAGGGGGTCCTTCACCTCCTCCTCAACGCTGACCCGATCCTCAGGCCGTGGCTTCGCGCCCTTGGTGAGCATGGCGGACTTATCGCGCGACAACGCGGTGCGCTCATAAAACACGGTGGCGATCTGGCGATCCAGCTGCCGCACCGACCATCCGCCGCGCAGGGCCTCCGTTTCGTAGAAGCGACGGGCGGCCTCCTCCTTAACCGCCATCAGGCGCACGTAGTGCGACCAAGGCAGAGGGAAACGTGCCTGCGCGGGAGATTTTTCAGACAGTGTCTGAATAATTTTTCCGGACGATTTTTCAGACGGTGTCTGAAGAATCGTGTGAGTCGGCCAGAGGAGGTAGAAGCGCTTCATCTGGCTGAGATTCACCGCGCCAAACCCCCGGCCGAACCGGGCGGTCAAATCGACGGCAAGCCGGGCCACGAGTTCCTCGCCATACCCCGCGCGCTTTTCGCCTCCCTGCTCGAATTCGACGATACGGCGCCCGAATTCCCAGTAGGTCGCCGTCATCACGGTATTGACGGTGCGGGCGGAGACGCGGCGAGCATCCTCCAGTAAGCGACTCAATTCCGCGACCAAGCCCTCGTAGTTGGAGGCGGAGGGAGGTTTCGCAGGGGGCATCGGAGTGATGTCCAGAGTCGTGCTTTTTGGAGAGGGTTCAACGCCGTTCTGGCTGTCGCCGGCAGCAACCACCTCAGTGAGCGGATTGTCGGGTTCGGTCATACGGCAATGCCTTCAATTCAATTCGCTCAGGCCGGTCCCGCCGGTTGTGAGATCCAGCAGCAACTGCACGACGGCCCGTTTCCCGCAGCTGTCCAGCCGCACGAAATTTCCCGCGAAGTCCACCTCGGCCCCATCGCGCAGATTGGCGAGGATTTCCCACGCGGCCGATTCGCCCGATGAAGCCCCGGCATGTCCGCGTGCCATGCGCCGCAGCGTGACCAAAGACTCTTTGCTGGCCGCGGTCATGCCGCGATCCCCGAACGTGGCGCCTGACCCGCAGCCACGCTGTTCGCGGTCGCGACGCTTGGTCCAACACCTCCGACTGCTGGCACCGGAGGCCACGTCACACCGGTAATCTGCGTCGCCGCATACCTTGCCGAGTCGTTCCGCAGTCGCTGCCAGCAGCCCAGCGACGGCGTCCAGTGGAACCCGTAGGTCCGCAGTTTCGCGATGGTGCCTTCCGGCGGTTTCACGTCGTGGTAAATCCGGACCCGGCATTCCTCAGCGTTGTCCTCCACCCGTCCGCCGGCAAACGGCAAAGTGACCGAAGCACGTCCGCTCTCGTCCGCGAGCCCCTTCAACCGGGCCTGCATCCGCCGGATGTTCGCGCCGTTATTGGTGAGCGCGTAGTCCGGAAATCCCACCCGCCCGGCAAAGTCGGGCTTGAGCAGTTCCCTTGCGCTGTGCTCCCGCTGGCCGCATTCCGCGACCAACCGCGCGACCTTTTCGTCGTCGGTCAGCTGCCGGTTGCGGACAATGACATTCGCGGCCTTCATGGTGCCCTGCAGCTTTTCGGCTGCCGCAATCTTGGTTTGTAGGTGTTGCACTGCGTCCGGGTCTTCGGACCGGACGATGGAGGGAGTCGGTGAATTCATAATCTGGGTGATGGTCCGCTCCGCTGGCGCGGACTGCGTGTCAGGTTGAGAACCGGCCGAGCCAGCATCGGCCGTTGGGCCGCGAGCCGGCCCGGAGTTTCCACAACGCGCAGGCGTCGCCGCCGCGCCTTCTCCAGCAAATCGTCCGTCGGCCCATCGCCGGGAAACGCGATGACCGTCCGGGCGAGTTCGACGAGCGAAGTGTTGCGCTCCTCCGGCGTGGCGGGGCCTTCGTGCATCCAGTTCGCCGTGACCTTCAAAACCGAAATGCCCCGACGTTCCGCCCAAGCCTCGACCTGGTCGGCCACGCCGGCGCTCCCGTCCGTGTAGATCGTCTTCGCGCCACGCGCGCGCATCGTCCCCTCGATCAACAAAAAGTCGTCCGCACTCAGCACGTAGTGCCGCCCTCCGGTGACAATGACGCCCAACGCGCGCGCACTCATGGCCAGCGATAGCCCAATCGTTCCTTCCGATTCAGCGGCAGTCCCTGTCCCAACGGCACATGCCCAGACCGCACGGCCGGGCGTTGAACCGCGAGCCGTTCGCGCACCCAGCCCCGCGCCTCCGCCACCCGGGCCAGCGCCACGCGCACAGCCTCGTGCGCGGGCGTGTCTTTGAGACAATCGAAGTTCGCCGCCACTTTGAGCGAGAACTCCGCCTGACCGAGGTGGTCGTCGAGGTGCGACCGAGTGGACGGATCGACGGGCATCGGACTAAGCCGCGATCTTCGCGCCCGCCGCCGGGGGCGGAGTCGCCGGCGCCTGGGCCGGGTTGGCGAATTCCCGCCGCGTCTGCCGGTCCTTTTCCCGCAGCGCCGCGTTCACGAAGGCCTTGTCCTTGAAGTAAGGATTCACGCCTTCCAAATCGCGGTCGATGCGCGCCTTCGCCTCCGCCGTCTGTGCGTTGTAGAACGACTGGGCCTGCGGGAGCTGCTTCTGGATGAGCCGCATCTCGTTCTCGTGCTTCTGCTGGTCGCGATAAAGAAATGTCTCGATCGCGCGCTCGGGGTTTTCCTTCACGAGCCGCGTGTAATACGTGACGT
>JBBAVH010000032.1:0-56219 GCA_040397825.1 Opitutaceae bacterium | reverse complement strand
TCGGTCTCGAAGCGGTTGAGCGGCTCGACGCAGATGGTGACTCCCTTCTTGGCGGCGTAGGCGGCGAGGACCTTGAGGTTCTTCACGACCAGCGCCCACTCGACCTTCTGCTGCTTCGGCTCGACGGCGTCGGCCTTGCCCACGACCGAGTACACGGGCCCGATCAGCGACGGGCAGCCGAGGATCACGGCCTGGTCGATGAGGGCCTTGCAGTAGGCCATGGCGGCGGCCTGGTCGGCCTTGCTGCCGCGGAAATCGCGGCCGGGTCCCATGCACGCGCAGACGGAGCCGATGGCGATGCCGGCCTTGTCGGCCGCGGCCTTCACCTTGGCCGGATCGATGTGCGACGGGTCCTCGATCGGAATCTCGACGGTGTCGAAGCCCCACTTCCGGAACATGGGGAAGAGGGACGTGCTCTTGGTGGTGAAGGGCGACGTGAAGAGGAACGAGTTGATGCCGAAGCGCATGGGGCGGTCTGGAGGTTGAGGTTGAGTTTCGCGCGCCGCGGAGGACGCGTCGGGAACGACGATGGTGGCGGGAAAACGGAGGGCAAGACCGGCGGCGGCGCCGTCCCGCGGCCGGCCGCCGCGCTCAGGCGAGGATGCCGGTGACGACCTTGGCCGGTTCCACGCCGGTGAGCCGCATGTCGAGGCCCTGCGAGCGGTAGCTGAACTTCAGATGGTCGATCCCGAGGCAGTGGAGGATCGTGGCGTTCAGATCGTGGAGGTTCACGGGATCGCGCGTGATGTTGTAGGAGAAGTCGTCGGTCTCCCCGTAGACGAGGCCGCCCCTGACCCCGCCGCCGGCCAGCCAGACCGTGAAGCAGCGCGGGTGGTGGTCGCGCCCGTAGTTCGTCCGCGTGAGGGTGCCCTGACTGTAGACGGTACGACCGAACTCCCCGGCCCAGATGACAAGCGTGTCGTCGAGCAGGCCGCGCCGCTTCAGGTCGGCGATGAGGCCGTAGCAGGCGTGGTCGGTATCAAGGCACTGGATGCGCAGGTGCTCGGGGAGCGTGCCGTGCTGGTCCCAGCCGCGGTGGTTGATCTGGACGACGCGCACGTTGCGCTCCACGAGGCGGCGCGCGAGCAGGCAGCTGGCGGCGAAGGTGCCGGGCTCCTTCACGCCCGGCCCGTACAGGTCGAGGGTCTCCTCGGTCTCGCCGCTGATGTCGGTGAGTTCCGGCACGCTCGCCTGCATGCGGAAGGCCATCTCGTACTGGGCGATGCGGGTGAGGGTCTCGGGATCCCCGTGGCGCTGGTGGTTGCGTTGATTGAGCCCGGCGAGGGCGTCGAGCATAGCGCGGCGGGTGCCGGCGTCGACGCCCGCGGGATTGTCGAGGAAGAGGACGGGGTCGCCCTGCGCGCGGAGGGCGACGCCGGTGTGGCGCGTCGGCAGGAAACCGCTGCTCCACATGCGGGTGAAGAGGGCCTGCGCCGCGACCTTGGGCGAGAACCGCGGGGTGAGCACCACGAAGGCCGGGAGGTCGTTGTTCTCGCTGCCGAGCCCGTACGACAGCCACGAGCCCAGGCTGGGTCGTCCCGGGATTTCGCTGCCCGTCATCAGGAACGTGCACGCGGGATCGTGGTTGATCGCGTTGGTGTGGACGCTGCGGACGATCGCGATGTCGTCGACGACCTTGGCCGTCCACGGCAGCAGCTCGCTCACCCAGGCGCCGCTCCGGCCGTGCTGGGAGAACTTGAACATCGAGGGCGCGACGGGGAAGCGGCTCTGGCCGCTCGTCATCGTGGTGATGCGCTGGCCCTGCCGGATCGAGTCGGGCAGCTCCTGGTCGTAGTGCTTCTCGAGGGCGGGCTTGTAGTCGAACGTGTCGAGCTGCGAGGGCCCGCCGTTCATGTGGAGGTAGATGATCCGCTTCGCCTTCGGCGCGAAGTGCGGGTATCCGGCGAGCGGCGGGTGCACGCGGGCGTCGAGCGGATTCCCTCCCGGCGGGGCCGCGTGGGCGCGGCGCCCGAGCAGGCCGAGGGCGACCCCGCCGAGGGCGAGGCCGGCGCCGTTGAAGAACTGGCGGCGCGTCTGTTGACGCAGGAACTCGAAGGCGGGATTCATGGCCGGTTCAGTTGCGGTTCACCGTCTCGTCGAGGTTCAGCACGAGGTTCGCGACCATCGTCCACGCGGCGAACTCGGGCGCGGGAATGCGGTCCGAGGGCTTGGACTCGCCGTTGGTGAGCACGCGCTGCGCAGCCTCCGGATCGCGGCTGAAACGGCCCCGGTGGGTCGCGAGCGCGGTCGAGAGCAGCCGGAGCTCCGTCTCGTCGGGCGCGCGGGCGGTCACGGATCGGAAGGCTTGGCCGAGGCGGTCCGCGTCGGTCATCGTCGGCAGCAGGAGGCGCTCGGCGAAGGCGCGGGCGGCCTCGAAGTGCTGCACGTCGTTCATCAGCGCGAGGGCCTGCAGCGGCGTGTTGGAGCGCGGGCGCACCATGCAGAAGTTTTCACGCGAGGGCGCGTCGAACGTGCTCATCGACGGCGCGGGCGCCGTGCGCTTCCAGAAGGTGTAGAGGCTGCGGCGGTAAAGGGCCGCGCCCTTCTCCTGCACGTAATTCTTGGTGTTGCTGCCGCCGAAGGCCACCGGCTCCCAGATGTTCACCGGCTGATAGGGGCGCACCGGCGCGCCGCCGATGTCGGGCACGAGCAGGCCGCCGAGGGCCAGCGCCTGGTCGCGCAGCACCTCGGCGTCGAGGCGCAGCCGCGGGGCGCGCGCGAGCAGGCGGTTCTCCGGATCGAGCTCAAGCAGGGCGGGCGTCACGCGGGAGTCCTGCCGGTACGTCCGCGAGGTGAGGAGCAGGCGGATGAAGCCCTTGGTGTCCCAACCCGTGCGCACGTACTCCGAGGCCAGCCAATCGAGGAGGCGCGGGTGGGTGGGCGGCTCGCCCTGCGCGCCGAAGTCGCCCGGGGTGCGGACGAGGCCGGCGCCGAAGAACTGCTGCCAGAGCCGGTTCACCGCGACGCGCGAGGTCAACGGGTGGCCGGGATCCGTGATCCAACGGGCGAGGTCGAGGCGGTCGGGGCGCGCGCCGCGGGGTTTGAGCGGCGGCAGGAACGACGGCGTGGCCGCGGAGACCTTGTCGCCGGGCTTGTCGTACTGGCCGCGCACCAGGATGTGCGCGGGCAGGGGTTCGTCCCGTTCGCGCGAGATCGGCGAGACCGCGTAGGTCTGTTCGTAGCGGACCTGCTCGGCCATCAGGCGGCGGGCCGCATGCACCTCGGGCTCCAGTTCCGCGCGGAGGGGCCCGTAGATGTAGTCGCGGTAGAACTCCTCGAGTTTCCGCTTCTCCTCGTTCACCTGCTGGGTGCCGGACAGGCCGACGAGGAAGTTGATGTCGTGCCGCAGGGTGAGCGTGGAGAAGGCGCGCGCGCCGGTGCGCAGGCTGTTCACCCATGCGTCCTTCGACAGCAGCGGATCGGCCGCCGGGTTCGACGTCATGCACACGGCGCCGGCGCGATCCCACCAGGCGGAGCCGCCGCGCTGGGCGACGCGCACGCCGGTGTAGGCCTTGCCCTCGCGGACGCCCGAATCGCAGGCCGGGAGCTCGAGTCGCGCATAGGCGCCGGGTGCCGGGAGCGGACCCGCATGGAAGGCATCCTTGGCCTCATCGGCGCCGAAGGCCGCGGGGTCGCCCCAGATCATGCGGCGGGTCTTCTCCTCGCTGATGAACTCGAGGCTCACCGCGCGCGGCGGGCGCGTGGGGTCGCCGTGGTAATGGACGAATGCGGTCGCCTCGTTGCGAACGATGAGCGTGACGTCGCCGGCCGTGAAGGTGAACGGCCGTTCCGCATCTCCCTCGAGCCGGAGGGCACGGCGGCCGCCCGCGACGGGCACGCCCGGGCCCTCGCGCCACACGCCCGCAGGCGGCGGGGCGAATACGGTCTCGGGCGTGGGAAGGTCTGAATCCTCGGCCCAGACGACCTCGTAGGAAACGGGGTCTTTGCCCGGCTTGGTGACCTTGCGGCCCTGCGCCTCCAACTCGGCCGAACGGGTGCGCACCGCGGCCTCGAGCCGGGTCGACTCCGCCACGACCTGATCGACGCGGCGCTGCTTCTCGGCGTCGGGCGCAATGATCGCGATCGGCGCGGAGATGCGCACGTTGCCGTCCCAGCAGCGGTCGGCGAGCCCCTTGAAGAAGGCTCCGAGGGAGTAGTAGTCCTTGGTCGTGAAGGGATCGAACTTGTGGTCGTGGCACGAGGCGCAGCTCGCGGTGAGGCCGAGCCAGACCGCCGCGGTGGTATCGACGCGGTCGGCGGTGTTGCGGGCCTCGGCCTCCTCCTCGATCGCGCCGCCCTCGGACGTGGAGAGGATGTTGCGGTTGTAGCCGGTGGCGACGAGCTGGTCGATCCGCGGGTTGGGCAGCAGGTCGCCGGCGAGCTGCTCAACCGTGAACTGGTCGAAGGGCAGGTTGCGGTTGAAGGCCGATACGACCCAATCGCGGTAGGGCCAGATCGTGCGGACGTTGTCGAGGTGAAGACCGTGGGTGTCGGCGTAGCGCACGGCGTCGAGCCAGTGGCGGGCGAGGTTCTCGCCGAAGCGGGGGGAGCCGAGCAGGCGGTCGACGAGCCGCTCGTAGGCGTCGGGGGCGCGGTCGGCCGCGAACGCGTCCACCTCGGCGGGCGTGGGCGGCAGGCCGGTGAGGTCGAGTGTGACGCGGCGGATGAGGGCCTCCCGGGTGGCCTCCGGTGAGAGTGTTAGCCGATGGGGAGAGAGTCTCTCGGAGATGAAACGGTCGACGGGGTGGGTCAGCCCGGCGGTCGCGGGCGGCAGCTCCGGACGGGCCACGGGCTCCCAGGCCCAGTGGCGTTGGTAAACGGCGCCTTGCTCGATCCAGCGCCTGATCAGCGCGCGCTGGGCGGCGGAGAGCGGTTCCTTGTGGGAGTCGGGCGGCGGCATCACCTCGTCCTCGTGCCGGCTGATGATGCGCTGCCAGAGCTCGGAGGCCTCCACGTTGCCGGGCACGATGGCACGCACGCCCTTGCGCTCGGCGTAGGCGGACTCCGGCTCGTCGAGCCGCAGCCCGGCCTTGCGGTGGGCGGCGTCGGTGCCGTGGCACGCGAAGCAGTTCTGCGAAAGGATCGGCCGGATGTGCTCGTTGAAGGTGAGCGTCTCCGCCGCGAAGGCGGATGAGACCGTGAGCGCGGCGAGCAGCAGGGAGGCGGCGGGGTGGGGAAGCGGCATGCGGGGTTCGTCGGCGGTGTCAGAACGTCAACCCGCCCGCGGCCTCCGTCAACCCCGCGGGCTTGCCACTTCGGGGCGCCTGCGGCGCGATGGACGCATGACGCCTCTTCCCCGCCTGCGTCGCGTGGTCCAGTGCTATCCGGAGCGTGAGTCGCTGGACGTGCGCGCGGCCGTGGCCGCGGCCTGCGGGGCTTTCCGCGCGCGGATCTGGCCAGGCGCGCGCATCGCGGTGGGGGTCGGCAGCCGCGGGATAGCGGGTCTGGCTGACATGGTGGGCGCATTGGTCGGCTTCCTGCGGGAAGCGGGTGCCCAGCCTTTCCTCATCCCGACGATGGGCAGCCACGGCGGCGCGACGCCCGAGGGGCAGAAGGCGATCCTGGCCGGCTATGGCGTCACGGAGGAGGCGCTCGGCGTACCGATCCGGGCCTCGCTCGAAACGCGGCGGATCGGCACGTCCGCCGAGGGCGTGCCGGTGCACTGCTCGGTCGAGGCGCTCGCGGCCGACGGCATCCTGCTGCTCAACCGCGTGAAGCCGCACACGGATTTCCGCAGCGTGAGCGTGGGCAGCGGTCTGCTGAAGATGGCGGTGATCGGGCTCGGCAAGCGGGATGGCGCCACGGCGATGCATGGGGCCGCGATGCGGATCGGTTACGAGGAGGCGATCCGCGGGATCGCACGGGTGATCACGGGCGGGACGCCGCTCCTCGGCGGGCTCGCCGTGATCGAGGACCAGCGTCACCGCACGGCGCGGATCGAGGCCGTCACCGCGGCGGAATTCGAGGCCCGCGAACCGGCGCTGCTCGCCGAGGCGCGCGCCCTCATGCCGTCGTTGCCGTTCGATGAGATCGACCTGCTCATCGTGGATCGCATCGGCAAGGACGTGAGCGGCGTGGGGATGGACCCGAACGTCACCGGCCGCTGGGTGCACGGCTATTCCTCATCGCTGGTGCGCGAGGGCCGGCCTTCACCGTTCATCCGCCGCATCGCCGTGCTCGGCCTCACGCCGGGCACCCGCGGCAACGCGATCGGTATCGGCCTGGCCGACTTCACCACCGAGCGGCTGATCCGCGCGGTCGACCGCCGCGCGACCGCGGTCAACGCGCTCACCGCGCTCACGCCGCAATGCGCCAAGCTGCCCATCGCGTTCGCCAACGACCGAGAATTGCTCGCGCAGGCGTTGGTCACGCTCGCATTGCCGCCCGGCGCGGAGCCGCGCATCGTCCGCGTGGCCGATACGCTTTCGGTCGCGGAGATGGACGTTTCCGAGGCGCTCTGGGGCGACGTGGCCTCGCGGCCGGGGCTGGCTTTCGCGGGCGAGGGGCGCGAGCCGGCGTTCGATGCGGACGGCAACCTGACGGACGCCTAGCGCTGGTCGGGCTTCGCGGCGGAGGGCGGCGTGGTGGGGGGCGCGCCGTCGCCGACCACGGTGGGCGTGCCGATCAGCACCTCGGCCTTGCGACGGTCGGCGTCCTCGATGAACCGGGGCAGGTCGGTCTCGGTCGCGAAGAAGGGAGCAGCGCTCGTCAGCATCACGCGCACTTCCTCCGGGAGCGTGCGGCGCCGGGAGTCGACCGAGATGCGCGTGCGCCAGACGATCTTCCGCTCCTTGCGGGCGAGGGCGTCGACGTCGAACGCGGCGATCAGGATGTAATAGCGATCGTCGCGGGCGGCCTGGTTGATGCGGTCGGCTTCGGCGGGCATCAGCATCCGGCGGTCGGCCTTGAGCGCACCCACGAGGGCGGCGATCTCGCGCTGGTTGAAAAGGACCGTCGAGGTCGTGGTCTCGCCTGAGGAGGGGTCGGTGTCCTGCAGGTCGACGCCGGAGAGGTTGGCGGTGCCGTAGGTGTAGAGGATCGCGAGGTGGGGGCGCGGGCCCCCGACCTTGGTCAGGAGGAATCCCTGCGAGTGGAGGGCGCGGGCGATCTCGTACTTAAGGACCGCCGGGTCGGGCATCTTCTCGCCGGCGATGGGATCGCCCAGCGTACGCTCCGAGCCGCCGAGGATGATGTAGTAGACGGGTTTTTCCTTCGTCGGCCGCAGGGCCGGCGCGGCGGGGTCGAGCACGTCGGACACGACGAGCACCTCGGGTCCCTCCTTCGGCTTGGCGGCGTAGGCCGGCGTGCACGCGAGGACCGCGATCAGCAGGGCCGGGAGGCCGCGGTGGCTGAGGGGCATGGCGGGCAAGACGGCGGGGCGCGGCGGGAGTTTCGGCGCCTCCGCGGAAGTCCTGAACCCTGACACGTCAGATCACCTGACGCCCCGTGAGCTGGTCCCAGAGTTCCAGGAGCAGATCCTCCTCGTCGGGATGGGCCTCCATTTCCCGCTGGAAGAACGGTTCGAGCGCGGTGCGCGGGTCCTCGCCGCGGGCCCGCGCCTCGGCGGCGCGCGTCTCCGCGTCGCGCTTGAACTGGGAGCGTTCCCATTGGGTTCGCATGGCGGGACTGACTGACGCGTCAGGTGAACAAAGGTTTTGTGTCGTCCATGCGCGGGAGGTATCGAACGAGCGTGTCGCCGTAACCCTCCGCCTGCCGGAGCGTCGAGCCCTGCGCCCCATCCCATCCCTCATGCACCTGTGCCTTTCGTCGCGCCTCGCCGCGACCTTCCTCGCCCTTACCGTCGTGCTTCCGTCGGTCCTGGGCGCGCAGCCCGCCCCGCGGCCGGCCGCGACCCCGCCGCCGGCCGAGGCGGCTCCCCTCGTGCTCTCGGCGTTCGAGGTTAACGTCGATTCCGACCGCGGCTACCTCGCCTCGAGCGCCGTGAGCGCCACGCGCACCAACGAGCGGCTGGAGAACCTGCCGAACTCGATCTCGGTGATGACGCAGGACCTGCTGCAGGACCTCGCGATCACGGATTACTTCGGGGCGGTGGATTTCGCGGTGGGCGCGGAGAACATCTACAACGACCAGGGGACGATCGGCTCCCCGGTGGGCAACCGCGGTGGCAATCAGATCAGTTTCCGCGGCTTCGCCTCGATCCGCCAGCTGCGCGACGGCTTCGAGTGGTTCATGCCGCAGGACGTCTACAACACCGAGCGCATCGAGTTCAACCGGGGCGCCGGCGGACTGGCGTACGGGGACGTAGACCCGGGCGGCATCATCAACGTCGGCACCAAGCGGGCCGGCTTCCGGCGGCGCGGCTCCACGCAGTTCCGCACCGACACCTATGGCACGCGCCGCGCCTCGCTGGACATCACGCAGCCGCTGGTGACCGACCGGCTCTCCGTGCGCCTGAACGCCGTCGAGAGCCGGATCGACACCGTGACGCAGCGCAAGGACCGCTCGCTTACGGGCCTCGCGGGGGCGCTCCGCTGGGAGCCCTTTGCGCACCGCCGCACGCAGATCGACGCGGTCTACGAGCGGGGCGACACCGTGAACCGGCTCGGCCACCTGCAGTTGAACGACCACGTCTCGGTGTACCGCCGCGGCACCGGCACCAATGCTCCCGATGGCAACCCGAACCTCCCCGGTGTGCAGGCCAACGGACCCGGCATGCGCCAGATCGTCGTCAACGCGAATGGCCTCCGCACGTGGTTCGATATGGGCGGTCGGCTCCTCGACATGAGTCCGGCGGGCGGCGTGGTGTTCCGCACCTCGTTCGCGAACCTCAACGCGGCGGCCGCGACCGGCACCGATCCGCAGAATCCCGAGCGCATCCTCGCGGTGCGGATTCCGTACTCGATCATCCCGCTCTACGAGGACTGGGGCGGCCCGAACCTGCGCCACGACTCCGTGTACGACGTTTGGACGATCGAGCTGAAGCACGCGTTTTCAGACCGCTTCAGCGTGCTGGCGGGCCTCAATCACCAGATCGACGACGCCAAGCGGCTGCAGACCTACGCGTCGAACGGCTGGCAGGCGACCAACTCCCGCGCCGTCTTCATCGACGTCAACCGGGTCATCCCCAACCCCGACGGCCCGGGCACGATACCCAATCCCCGTTTCGAAAAATACTTCGTCACCCACATCCCCTCCTACAACCGCCAGCGCCACGACATCGACAATTGGCGCGCGATGGCCGTCTACGACGCGCGGGCGCGGCTGCCGCTGCTCGGCGACTTTTCGCAGCGGATGATCCTCAACGGCACCTACCGGCATGAGCTTTACGGGTCGGACGACTACAACCGGAGCCTGTCTCCGCGCGAGATCGCGGCGCGGCGCGCGGCCAACCCGGCCATGAGCCCGGCGTTCAACCGCAACGAGGTCGTCACGATCCACTACCTCGAGGACGGCAACGCGGAGGAGAAGCTGAGGATCACTCCGCTCGGCGACCGTTTCGCGTACTACCGAACCGGCGGCTCCCGGTTCGACCAGACGCTGGGTTCGGCGAGCTTCTCGGCCGTGGGCCGCTACTTCGGCGGCCGCCTCCACAGCAGCATCGGCCTCAGTCGCGACTATTTCCGCAGCAACCGCAGCGCGGCGAACGGCACTGACCCCGTCAACGGCGAGACCTTCTTCACTGGCGCCGGCGGGGCGCGTATCGCGGCCGGTGAGGATCCCGACGTGCCGGTCTTCCGGTTCTCCCGCCTCTATGGCACCAACCAGACCTACGGCGGGGTGTGGCGCCTGCTGCCGTGGATGAGCCTCGGTGCCGGCTATTTCGAGTCCTCGCTGTTCACCGACAGCAACTCCTCGGACCTCCTGAACCGCCCCCGCGCCCAGCGCACGGGTGAAGGCGTGGATTACAGCCTTCGCCTCCACACCGTCGATGGCCGGCTTGCCGGCAGTGTGACCTGGTTCTCCACCCGTTCCGAGAACCAGGCCGTGGCGATCAGCGCGGGTGCGCGCACGGAACTCAACGATTTGCTGAGCCCGTCGGTGGGCCAGCCGGTGATCCCGGCGACCGGCGATTACCGGGACCAGACCTCGAGCGGCGTCGAGTTCGAGCTCGTGGGCAACGTGGTGCGGAACCTCACGGTGCGCGCGACGTACTCGTACAATAGCGTGATCAACACCCGGTTCTTCCCGCTGGTGCGTCCCTTCCTGGCCGCGGCGCAGGATGCCGCCCGGGCCCGCGGACTCGACCCCGACTTGGCGACGCAGATCACGCAGGACTTCCTCGAGAGCCAGGAAAACAACCTCGCGAAGAACATCCGCCGCACCGCCAACCTTGTCGTGCGCCATACCTTTTCCCAGGGTGGGCTACGCGGCGTCGCCGTTGGTACCGCCGCGCGCTGGACGGCCGGCCGTCCGCGTGCCGCGCTCGGCGGCGTCGCCACCCTTCCCGCGATCACGACCCCCGACTTCATCGTCGTGAATCCCTTCGTGAGTTACCGACGGAAGATCGGGCGCCTCGGCTGGACGTTCCAGGTGAACGTGAACAACGCGCTCAACGACGACACCGACTCGGGCAACAGCTACACTTGGACGAGGTACACGGAGCCGCGGCACGTGGTGTCGACGGTTTCGGTCGATTTCTGAGTTCCGCGGGGCGTTTTTTCGTAATTCGACGCCGACCTGAAACTTCAAACCTTACAAGTCCGTCATCGAGGGTGATGCGACGCTTCCTCCGCGGTCTTTTTTTCCGCCGGCTTCTTGGCCTGGGCCTGTGCCTTCCCGCTGGATTCTCTGCCGCTGGCGAGGCGGCGCCGGTGGTCGTGTCGGGGCCGGCGCCTGCGTTGCCCGAATCGGCCGGGGCCGCCCATGGCCGATTGAAGGTATCCTCCTTCTTCCTGGAGGCGCCGGATGAGGTGCTGCGCTTGGCCGAGGCGCCCGATCAGCGGCCGGTGTGGCGGTTTCCGGGGCGTGATCCGCGGGTTGCCTTGGAGGCGCTTGCCCAGGCCGGCCTCGGGGCGGCCGGTCTCGCAGCCCTGTCGGCCCCCGGTGCGTTCGCGGTGGAGGTCGACAAGGTTTCCTTCCTGCCTCCGGTCGAGTTTCTCTTGGGAATGAGCCAGCCTGAGCGGGAGTCAGTCTACTCGCTCCTGGCCGGCAATGGACTCAACGCTTACCATGCGCAGCCGCTCCGAATCCAAGGGGAGGTCGACGATTGGCTCAGGGGCTCGATCCTTTCGGCCCGCCAACAGGGGCTGCTTCGGGCTCTGCTGTGGCGCCGCAACGGCTCCTGGGTCTTCAGCGACCCTGCGGCGCTCTCGCTCCTGGCGAATTCGGCGGCCGAGGTCGAGGAGGCGCGGAGGATCATGACTCGCATGCGTACGCTTCGGGTCACCGTGATGCCGCCCGCCGCCGGAGGCGGCTCCCGGTTCCGCGACTACTGGCTGGCCGGGGGCATGAACCCCACGGTCGCCCCGCTCCTCAACGGCGCCCTTGAGGCGGCCTCCGAGGATGGCATCGACCTGGCCCTGCTGCTGCCCGCGCTGGCACGCGAGCGGCTCTACACGTATCCGACGTTAAACGACGCCATTGCCGGGCGCCTGCCCGACTGCAACTGGACCTCGCTCAACTTCTTCGCCGCCCGGCCGTCCACCTACTACCTCGACGGCCGAACGTCCTTCCTGACGCTCACGCAGGAGTACGAGCAGGTGCCCCGGGCGGAGCGCCTCGGCGACGTGATCGCCTTCGTGACGGCGGACGGCAGCGTGCACCACACCTGCGTGCACATCGCGGGCGACATCGTCTTCACCAAGAACGGTCAAATGATTTTCTCCCCGTGGGTCCTGCAGCCGTTGGCGGATGTCGTGGCGATCTACGGCGGCGAGGGGCGTGCGCTGCGCTTCTTCCGTCCGAAGCCTGGTCCGGGCTGACGGCGCTCACGGCGCCCGGCCCGCTTGGTCCCCGCCACCCGCCGCCTCCGTCACGCCACGCCCGGAGCGGCGGGCAGGCTGGCGATGAATTCGGTGTAGTCGGACTCGGATCGCCCGAGGACCAGGTCGCCCCCGTGGGCACGCAGGATTTCACGGGAAAGGCTGAGTCCGAGGCCGGTGCCTCCGGCGCGCCCGCGGGTGCGGGCGGGATCGCCGCGGTAGAAGCGCTCGAAGAGCCTCTGGCGGTCGTTTTCGCCCAGCCCCGGGCCCGTGTTGCCGACGCGCAGTTCGGCGAGCTCACCCCGGCGGGCGAGCGAGACGCGGATGATGCCACCCGGGCGGTTGTACTTCACCGCGTTGCCGAGGAGGTTGTGCAGGGCCTGCTCGAGCAGCACCCGGTCGGCGGCGACGATGACACCGTTGGCGAGCTCACGCTCGATCGTCAGCCCGGGATCGAGCGCGGTGCAGTCCTCCAGTACGTCGGCGGCCACGGCCGCGAGGTCGGTCTCGGACCGCTCCAGGGTGAGCCGGCCGCTGTCGGCGAGCGAAAGGAGGAGCAGCTTCTCGAGGATCGCCTTCAGGCGGTGGATCTCGTCGAGCAGGCTGGAGCAGAGCTGCTGCTGAGACGATCCCGGGGGAGAGGCGTTCAGCGCCTGCTCGAGTTCGGCCTGCAGCAGGGCGAGGGGAGTCTTGAGCTCGTGGGAGGCATCGGCGCTGAAGCGGCGCGCCTGATGGAACGATTGTTCGAGCCGGTCGAGCATTCCATTGAAGACCGTCACGAGGCGCTCGAACTCGCGGTCGTGCGCGGGAGCCGAGATGCGCTGGTCCAGTCCTTGGGCGGTGATGCCCTCGGCGGCCCGCGTGAGCGCGGCGACCGGCCGCAGCGCCCGGGTGGCCAGCCACCACGCCGCGAGCCCCACGACCAGGAGGATGAGCGGCAGCACCGCGATGAACCTTTGCCTCAGCCTCAGCAGGTCCTGTTTCGAGTCGTCGAGGTTGGCCGCCAGCACGAGCGTCGTGTAGGGGTTTCCCGTCACCAGTAAGCGCCAGTCGCTTCCGCCGGCCGACCTCACCAGAAACCGCGGATCCCGGATGGGCAGCGGACGGTTCCGCGCGGACAACCCCTCGCGGCGTGGGGGCGGGGGCGGTTCGGTGATGATCCGGCCGCCCTCGTAGGTTTCCGCCGGCGGAAAATCCTCCGGTTTCAGACCTTCCGGCCACCCGGCGGAGCGATAGACGACGCGGTCGTAATTGCGCACCCAGACGAGGTAGCTGGCCGCGTTGTCGCGCCCCGAGGCGACGCCGAAGGCGGCGTCGAGCCGGCCCCAGTGGCTCGCGTCGGCGACCCGGCCCAGATTGGCGCGCGCGAGCTGCTGCAGGTCGCGGTCGAGGCGCTCCACGTTGAGGTCGGAGGTGAAGTTCCAAGCGAGGAACGCCGCGGCGAGCAGCAGCGCGGCGGTCGAAGCGCCGACCAGCAGGGCGAGCCGGATCCGGAATGATGTCATGACCAGCGGCGGGCCGGGTCGGCCCCGGGGGATGCTTCCACGGCGGGCAAGTTCACGCCCCTGCATCCGCCGCCGTCGGCGCGAAGGGGTCAAGCGGGGAAAGATGAAGGTGTTTTAACCCAGGGGGCGGCGCGGCGTTCATGTTCCGCCGCTTCAGTCCGGCCCATGAGCTCCCTGCGTTTCCGACGGCACACCGCATTCCTTGGCCGCGCGCATCGAAGGGAGGGGCTGTCGCGGCAGGTTGTCCGCGTTTGGGTGTGTCTGTGCGCCCTTGCCGTGGCGCCGGCCGCGCGGGCGCACCTGATCGGCGAGGCCGCGCACGACCGGGAGGCCGCCCGTTTCGCCCGGGAATTCGGCGCGCTCTACCCGTTCGCCGAACCGGCGCAGCCCCCGGGAGGAGGCACGGCGCCGGTCACCGGCGCGGCGGCGATGTTCTCCCGCTTTTCCCCCAAGGTGCGGGTGCGCTCCGATGGTGAGTTCGTCCATGTGGAGTCGGACAGCATGCCGGATCACCGGATGATGGTCGGCATCACGGCGTGGCAGCAGCAGGTTCCGCTCCCGCAGCGGTACTCGGGCAATAACGCGTGGCGGATTCCGCTGCGCCCGGTACCGGCCAGTAATCCGCTCTCGGCGAAGTCTCATTTCTTCAAGGGGGCCATCGCCATCGCCGCGAACGGCGTCCCGATCTTCAATCCGATCAAGACCAACGGCCGCACTGACACCTTCCTGGCGGGTGAACTCGATGAGTTCGGAGGACATTGCGGCCGGGCCGACGATTACCATTACCACATCGCGCCGCTGCACCTGCAGGAAGTGCTCGGGGCCGGTTCGCCGCTGGCCTACGCGCTCGACGGCTATCCGATCCACGGGCTTACCGAGCCGGACGGCTCGGAGCCGCAAGGCCTCGATGCCTTCAATGGTCACCAGTCGCCGGCCCTCGGCTACCATTACCACGCCTCGCGGAAATACCCGTACGTGAACGGTGGCTTCCACGGGGAAGTCGTCGAGCGCGACGGCCAGGTGGATCCGCAGCCGAGGACCAACGGCGTGCGGCCCGACCTGCCGCCGCTGCCCGGTGCGAGGATCACGGGTTTCACGAGGACGGCCGGCAACGATTTCAGCGTGCGCTACGAGGTCCGGGGCGAGCAGCGGGCGGTGAACTACTCCCTGCGGGACGACGGGTCCGTTAAGTTCGACTTCGTGGACGGGCGCGGCGCCGTGACGACCGAGGTACACTCCGGTCGCTCGCGGAGTGGCGGCGGGGATCGGCGTCCGCGCGAGGCGGGTGGGGACGCCGGCCGGAAGGGCCGGCCCGAGGGGCAGCGCGAGGTCGCACGACGCACCGACGGCGCGTCTGCACCTGCGGCATCGGTGGCGCGTCCATTCTCCGCGCCGCGTTCCGGCCAGCTGGTCCTCACGAGTCCAGCGTTCGCCGACGGCGATCCTTTACCCGATGAGTTCAACGGCAACGGCGAGGGTGCGACCCCGCCGCTGGCTTGGAGCGGCGCTCCTGCCGGCACGGGCAGCTTCGCCCTGATCATGGACCACATCGACCGCGACGGTATCCTGAAGACTTACTGGGTCCTGCACGACCTGCCTGCGGCGACGACCGGCCTCCCGAAGAATGCCCGTGGGATCGGGCGCAACGGCGCGACTTGGAAGCGCGATCAGGCCTATGTGCCGCCGCATTCCTCGGGCGGAGCGAAGCAGATCTACACAATTCACCTCTACGCACTGTCCTCCGCGCCGGAGGGCGGTGACGCCCGAGGTCCGCTGACGCGCGAGGAGTTGCTCGCGGAGATCGAGGGCCGGGTGCTCGACAGTGCCGAACTGCGCGTCACCTACCAGCGGCCGCCCGGCGATACGCGCGGAGGGGCCGACCCGCGGGCAAAGAAGGGACGGCCCAAGAACGGTTGAGGCGTCGGTGCGGGTTTCCGACGGAATGCCGCGTCGGCGGTTCCGAGGGCCCTGTGGAACTCTCCGCGTTCAGGCGGTCGCGCGGGCCGCGGCAGGGACGGCGCGGGCTCGGTAGCCGACGCCGCGCACAGTCTCGATCAGCGGGTTGTCCTCGCCGTCCTGGAGCTTGCGGCGCAGGCGTTGGACGTAGACGTCGACGAGGTTGGTGCCGGGGTCGAAATGGTAGTTCCAGACGTGTTCGCAGATCTGGGCCCGGGTGAAGGTCTGCCCTGGTGAGCGCATCAGGTACGTCAGGAGGGCGAACTCCCGGGCGGTCAGCTCCACCGAGCGGCCTGCCCGCAACGCCTCGCGCGTGATGAGGTTCACGGAGACGTTGCCGTTCTGGAGGAGGGTGAGGGTGCCGCCGCCGGCGCGCCGGGTCACGGCGTGCAGGCGGGCGATCAGTTCGTCGACGTAGAAGGGTTTCGTGAGGTAGTCGTCGGCCCCGAGGTTCAATCCCTCGAGCCGCTCGTTGAGCGCGCTACGGGCCGTCACGAGGACAACGGGCACGGCGATCCGGCGGTCGCGGAGGTTGCGTAGGATGCTCAGCCCGTCGCGGCCGGGCACCATGATGTCGAGGACGAGGGCGTCGTAGGCACGAGTCGTCGCCAGCGCGTAGGCGTCGTCGCCATTGTCGCAGAAATCGATGGCGAAGCCGCGCGCTTCGAGTCCTTTCCTGACCAGCGCGGCGAGCTTCCTGTCGTCCTCGAGCACCAGGATTTTCACGACAGCAATCAGCCTCCGGGCACGTGCCGGCGCAAGCGCGTGGACCATTACAACATTTTAACCGCCGCGAATGGGCCGTTCGGAATCCGGGATCGGCGGATTTGCCGCGAAGAGGCGCAGGAGGCGCAAGAGAGGCGGGTGGGGGGCTTTGCTTAGCCGGGCCCGAGCTGCATGCGCCGTGTACGACTTTTGGCGGCTGATCATCGAGGGCTGGCGAATTGTCCGGGAGAGCGCGCTGGGGCTCTGGGGATTGTGACGGGGTGATAGGCTGAGGAGTGGGGGGGGCTCATGAATCTGGGGTTGGGCCGCGAAGAGGCGCAGGAGGCGCAGGAGAGGCGGTTGGGAGAGGTTTGCTTGGCCGGGCCTGAGCGCGTGCGCCGTTTGCGCCTTTTGGCGGCTGATCATTGAGGGCTGGCGAATTCCACCGGAGGGCGCGCTGGGGCTCCGGGGATTGTGAGGGAGTGAAGGGCTGATGAGTGGGGGCTCTCGTGAATCTGTGGTTGGGCCGTGAAGAGGTGCAGGAGTGGCGGGTGGGAGAGGTTTGCTTGGCTGGGCCCGAGCGGCGTGCGCCGTTTGCGCCTTTTGGCGGCCGATCATTGAGGGCTGGCGAATTGTCCGGGAGAGCGCGCTGGGGCTCTGGGGATTGTGACGGGGTGATAGGCTGAGGAGTGGGGGGCTCTGATGAATCTGGGGTTGGGCCGCGAAGAGGCGCAGGAGAGGCGGGTGGGAGAGCTTTGCTTGGCTGGGCCCGAGCGGCGTGCGCCGTTTGCGCCTTTTGGCGGCCGGTCATCGAGGGCGGTCGCCTAGGTTGGGACGTCCAGGCGATGAAAGAATTTTAATTCGTATCGCCGCCGGCGTGTCATCTTTCGGCAGCACGCTGAGGGAATGGCTCGTCCCGCTCGTCTCCCCGCTGCTCTGATTCTCCTCCTGCCGTTGATGGCCGAATCGCGCGCCGCCGAGCCGCCCTCGGCGCGGTTGGTGAATATCTCGGCGCGCGTCGCGCTCGGTGGTAGCGCTGGGACGCCGATCTGTGGCTTCGTGGTTGCCGGAGCGGGACAGAAGCAGGTCATCGTCCGCGCGGCCGGTCCGTCGCTCTCTGGCTTCGGCGTGACGGGGGCGCTGGCGGATCCTCGCCTGAGCCTCGTCGGCAACGGCGGCGCGGCGGTCGCCAGCAACGACAATTGGCAGGCTTCCGACGCAGGGGCGATGGGGGCAGTGGGTGCGTTCGCGTTTGCTTCCGGCAGTCGCGACGCGGCGCTCGTGGTCCCGCTGGCTCCCGGCGCGTACACGGCCCCGGTGACCGCTCCGGAGGGCGCGGGCGGCGTCGTGCTGCTCGAGACGTACGACGCCTCGCCGACCAGTTCGTCGTACCTCGTCAACGCCTCCACCCGTGCGTTCGTCGGCACCGGCGACAACGTGCTCATTCCCGGCTTTGTCGTGAGCGGCCCGGGCGCCGTGCGGGTGCTGATCCGCGCCGTCGGGCCCACCCTCGGTTCCTTCGGCGTGACCGGTACGTTGGCCGATCCAACGCTCACGCTTTACCGGGGCAACGCGGTGCTGGGGTCCAACGACAATTGGTCAACCGCGGCGAACGCGGCCGACATCGCCTCGGCCGCCGCCGCCTTCGGCGCCTTCAACCTCCCCGCCGGCAGCCGCGACGCCGCGATCCTCGTCTCGCTGCCCGCCGGATCCTACTCGGCCGTGGTGAGCGGGGTGAACAACGGCACCGGCACTGCCTTGGTTGAGCTTTACAGCGAGACGCCCGCGGCGCCGGCGTCCGGCACCGCCGGCTTCACGGTCTCCGCCGTGTCGACCTCGCCCACCGTGCCGACGCTCCTCGACGCGACGACGGTCACGGCGCTCGTGCAGGCGCCCGCCGGTGCGAAGGTGAACGAGGTGAAGCTCAATTGGTCGGCCGGCTCCGGCGCGGCGTCTGCACTCGCCATGTTCGACGACGGCCTGCACGGCGACGGTGCCGTCGGCGACGGGGTCTACGGCGCGACGGTTCCGGCGCAGGGCCCGGGCGTCACCGTGACCTACTCGGTCGCGGCGAAGGATGACCGGGGTGGTTCGGGCAACTCCGCGACCAGCGCCTACCTCATCGGCAACCTGCTCACCGACGCGACCTTCACCTCGTCGGAGTTCCTCGGCATCCCGACCCAACGCAGCGTGACGCTCAACCTCGAGGCCTCCACGACGCTGGAGCTCTACGCTGAATACGGCGCGACTTCGGGGTCCTACACGGGCCGCACGCCGACCGCCACTTACCCGGCCGGCACCCCGATCGAGCTCGTGCTGCAATCTTCGGACCCCGCGGCCCCGTTTCAGCCGAACCGCCGTTACTATTACCGCGTGCGCTACCGCTCCCCGGGGGAAACGACGTACCGCAGCCGGGGCGAGCGCAGCTTCCGCACCCAACGCCCGCGCGGCGAGACGTTCACCTTCACCATCACGGCCGACCCGCACCTCGACGAGGTCACCAATCCCGGCCTGCTGCGCCTCGCGATGCGCAACATGGGAGCCGACGCGCCGGACTTCCATGTCGACCTCGGCGACATCTTCATGACCGACAAACTCGCGACGATCCTGCCGGGCGTGCAGCTGAATTACGACGCGGTCGAGTACCGCGCGGTGGCGCTGCGCGGCTACTTCGAGGAGTTTTGCCACTCGGTGCCGTTCTTCTACACGCTGGGCAACCACGAGGCTGAGTACCGCTACGTGTACGAGGCCGACCGCACCCCGGCGAGGAACAGCAACAACAGCTCGTGGAATCTCCTGGCGCGGAAACTCTACTACCCGACGCCGGTGCCCGACGCCTTCTACAGCGCGAGCGCCGAGACCCGGCAGATCTCGGGCAAGGACGAGCTTCTCGAGAATTACTACGCGTGGGAATGGGGCGACGCGCTCTTCGTGGTCCTCGATCCCTACGGCAACACCGTGCAGAACCCCAACTCCAACCCCCAGGACAACTGGCGTTGGACGCTGGGACGCACGCAGTACGACTGGCTGAAGCGCACGCTCGAGGGCAGCCGCGCGAGGTACAAGTTCCTGTTCCTGCATCATCTCGTCGGCGGCACGACCTCCGCGCGCGGCGGCGTCGAGACCGCGCACCGGTACGAGTGGGGAGGGAAGAACCTCGACGGCACCGAGGGTTTCGCCGACAAGCGCCCCGGTTGGGGCCAGCCGATCCACGCGATGCTCGTCGCGAACAAGGTGAGCGCCGTCTTCCACGGCCACGATCACTTCTACGGCTACCAGACGCTCGACGGGGTCGTCTACCAGGAGTGCCCGCAGCCCGGCACCGGTAACTTTTCCACCGGCAGTTCCCGCGAGGGTGAATACACGACGGGCGTCATCCTGCCGAACTCGGGCCACCTGCGGGTCACGGTTTCCGCGGCGAACGCCAAGGTCGAGTACGTGCGCGCCGCCTTGCCCACCCAGGAGACGGCGACCCTCCGGAATCGCACGATCTCTCACACCTACACCATCGCCCCGGCGAACTGACCGCCTTCCGCAATCTCCATGAACGCCGCCACCCTGATTCTCCTGCTGCTGCTCCTGCCTCCTTTCGCGTCCGCTGGCCTCGCTCACGAGGCCCACTCCGCCCGGCTCGTCAACATCGCCACCCGCGCCCAGGTCGGGGGAGCGGCCGGCAGCCCCATCCCAGGCTTCGTGCTCTCCGGCGCCGGCACCAAGCCGGTCCTCGTTCGTGCCGCCGGTCCCGCCCTGACGGGTTTCGGCGTGCCAGGAGCCCTCGCGAATCCCCGGGTGGAGCTCTTCGGTGGCTCGAACCGCCTCGCGAGCAATGAGGATTGGCTCGCCGCCGACGGCGCCGCCATGGCGCGTGTCGGCGCGTTCGCGTTCAGCGCCGGAAGCCGCGACGCCGCCCTCGTTTCGTCCCTGCCGGCCGGCGCCTTCACCGCCCCGATCCTCGCTTCTGATTCCGGTGCCGGGGTGGCGCTCGTGGAGGTTTATGATACGGATCCCGAGAGCGGTCCCGCCATCATCAACGCCTCGACCCGCGCGTTCGTCGGCACCGGCGACAACGTGCTGATACCGGGTTTCGTCGTGGGAGGCGCAGGCACGATGCGCCTGCTGATCCGGGCGGTCGGGCCGACGCTGGCAGGCTTCGGGGTCACCGGCGCGCTCGCCGATCCCACGGTCACCCTCTACCGCGATGGGCGGGCCGTATGGACGAACGACAATTGGTCCACATCGGACCAGGCGACGGAAATCGCCAATGTCTCAGCGGCGGTCGGCGCGTTTGCCCTCGGAGCCGCGAGTAAGGACGCCGCCATGATCGTGACGGTGACCCCGGGGGCCTACTCGGCCGTTGTGTCCGGAGTCGGGGGCACCACGGGCACGGCGCTGGTCGAGCTCTACGTCGTGCCCGCTGGGGTTGTTGCCATGAAGGAAGGGGAGTGGAGCGCGCGGGCCGACCTGCTGGAGCCCAACTCGGAGATGTCGGTCGCGGAGCTCGACGGGAAGATCTACATCTTCGGCGGCTACCCCGCGACGCGCCTGAGCGTCGCCACCGTGCAGGTCTACGACTCGGTGACCGACACCTGGAGCCTGGGAACGCCGCTGCCCGTGGCGTTGAACCACACCGTCGCCGTGCCCTTTAACGGAAAGATCTACGTGATCGGCGGCCAGACGGGGACGGGTGGCAACGGGCCATTCGTGAACACCGTGTACGAGTACGATCCCGAGCGGAAGACCTGGGCCACCCGCGCGCCGATGCCCACCTCGCGCGGCGGCGGCGGGGCGGCCCTGATCGACGGCCGTATCTATGTCGCGGGAGGGCGGCCCCCGCGGGGCAACGACTTCGCCGTCTACGATCCCACGGCCAACTCGTGGCGCACGTTGCCCGATCTGCCGTCGCAGCGGAACCACGTCGGGGCCGTGGCCCTCGGAGGGAAATTTTACGTGATGGGCGGCCGCCTTGAGGCCGGGTTCGAGAGTCCGATGACGGCCGTGGTCGAGGTCTACGATCCCGCCACGAACCAGTGGACGACCCGCGCGCCCATGCTGAGGCCGCGCGGCGGGCTCAACGCGATCGTGGCGCACGGTTACATCCACACTTTCGGCGGTGAGGGTACGGACGATACCCCGACGGGCGTCTTCCCCGACCACGACGTTTATGACCCCGCACGCAACGTCTGGCTGAAGCAGGCGCCGATGCCGATGCCCGTGCACGGCGTCACCGGCTGCTCGTTCATCAATGGGCTGATCCACCTGACCGGTGGCGGCATGATGGAGGGCGGCGCCTCCGGCGGACTCATGCACCAAGTGTTCCGACCGGCGATGACCTATCGCTGAGCTGAGCACGGTGGGCCCGCCGGATGAACGAAAATTCATCCCGATCCCGTGCGCCCCTTCATCCTTTTCGGCGATCGTCTGCCCGCCGCCCCATGACGTTTTCCCTCCTCGTCCTCGCCGCGATCCTCGCGGGTCTGCCCGCCGCCCTCGGCGCGGCGGATTTTCCAGGTACGCTGATCCTGGGTCGGCCCACCGACCGGCTGATCGCGGCGAACGTCGCCGCGCCGTCGGCGCAGTCGTTTTACCTCGAGTATGGGACGGTACGCGGGAGCTACCCCTCGCAGACCACCCCCGTTGACCTCGTGGCCAACCAGCCCCGCGAGATCGAGCTGCGCGGACTCGCGGCCGGCACGCGGCACTACTATCGGATGCGCTTCAAGGCGCCTTCTGCCGCGACCTACGAGGCCAGCCCGGAGTATTCCTTCATGACGGCGCGCCCGCCGGGCCAGTCGTTCACCTTCGGGGTCCAGGGCGATTCCCACCCCGAGCGGCTGCGGCAGATGTTTGATCCCGCGCTCTACGTGCGGGCCATGCAGAACGTCTCCGCCGACACGCCGGATTTCTTCCTGATGTTGGGCGACGACTTCAGCGTCGACACCATCAATCAGGCGAATCCTCGCGCTGTCACGCAGCCCCAGGTGGTCGAGCGCTATACGATCCAGCGCCCCTACCTGGGCGTCATCGGCCGCACGACGCCGATCTTCCTTGTTAACGGCAACCATGAGCAGGCGGCGCGCTACTTGCTCGACGGCACGCCGAACAACGTCGCGGTGTGGGCCCAGAACGCGCGCAATGCCTGGTATTCGCAACCCGCGCCCGACGACTTTTACTCGGGTAACCCCGAGGTCGTGGAGCACATCGGGCTTTTGCGGAACTACTTCGCGTGGACGTGGGGCGACGCGCTCTTCGTCGGGATCGACCCTTACTGGGGCTCGCCGGTTGTGGTCGACAACGACTTCTACGGTGGACCGAAGACGTCAGACCAATGGCTGGTCACCCACGGCGAGGCGCAGTACCAGTGGCTGCGGCGCACGCTCGAGGGCAGCAAGGCGCGCTTCAAGTTTGTCTTCGCCCACCACGTGATGGGCACCGGCCGCGGCGGCATCGAGCCGGCCACCCGCTTCGAGTGGGGCGGGCTCAACGCCAACGGTTCGCCGGGCTTCGCCGCGCGTCGCCCGACCTGGCCGAAGCCGATCCACCAGCTCTTCGTCGACAACAAGGTCACCATCTTCTTCGGCGCCCACGACCACATCTGGGTCCGGCAGCAACTCGACGGGGTCGTCTACCAGGCGTTGCCGAATCCCGCGGACCCCAATTACTCGCTGTTCAACGCCGACGCCTACCAGAGCGGCGAACGCCACCCCAATTCCGGCTACGCTCGGGTCACGGTGGCGCCCACCGGCGTAAAGGTCGACTACGTGCGCGCGTTCCTGCCGGCCGACGAGACAGGCGGGCGGCGGAACGCAATGGTGAGCCATACCTACACGATCGGCTCGATGGTCGAGGCGACGCCGGTGCCCGTGATCACCCAGCAGCCCGTAGGCCAGGCCGTCGCCGCGGGCGGGACCGCCACGTTTTCGGTCGCCGCCGTCAGCACGCTGCCGATCGCCTACCAGTGGCTGCGGGACGGTACCGTCATCACCGGCGGCACTGGCGCCCAGCTTGTGGTCACAGGCGTCGGCGTCGCCAACACGGGCGCCTATTCGGTGCGCGTCTCGACGTCGGCCGGCGCGGTGACGTCCTCCACGGCGGCGCTCACGCTGGGCTCCAGCCGGCTCGTGAATCTGTCGATCCGCTCGGGGGCAGGGACAGGCAACCAGACCCTGATCGTGGGCTTCGTGG
Source organism: Opitutaceae bacterium (assembly GCA_040397825.1). Taxonomy (GTDB): domain Bacteria; phylum Verrucomicrobiota; class Verrucomicrobiia; order Opitutales; family Opitutaceae; genus ER46. Next base: position 32,989 of record JBBAVH010000032.1, on the reverse strand, counting down.
TCGGTGCGGGCGAGGCGCTGCCGCTGCTCGTGCGCGGAGTCGGGCCTGCGCTCTCGGTCTTCGGCGTCAACGGCGTGCTCGCGGATCCGGTGCTCTCGTTGCTCAGCGGCGCCGGTGCGACGGTCGGCGCTAACGACGATTGGGGTTCAGCGGCAAACGCCGCGGAGGTCGCCACGGCCGCCGCGAGGTCGGGCGCGTTCGCCCTTCCGTCGAACGGGCGCGACGCCGCGCTGCTCACGCCGCTCGGTGCGGGGGCCTACACCGCCCAGGTCACCGGCAAGGGCGCCGGCACCGGCATCGCGCTCATGGAGGCCTACGACACCGCGGCCTCGGCGTCCGCCGCGCGGCTCGTGAACCTTTCGGCCCGCGCCCAGGTGGGCACCGGGGCCGACATCCTCATCGCCGGCTTCGTCGTCAGCGGGAATATCCCGAAGCGCCTGCTGATCCGCGGGGTCGGTCCCGCGCTGGGGCAGTTCGGGGTGGGCGGGCTCCTCGCCGATCCGCAGCTCGCCCTCTACCGGCAGGGCGGCACTTCCCCGATGGAGCAGAACGACAACTGGCTCGCCGCCTCCAATTCCGCGCAGATCGGCCTCGCGGCGGGCCAGGTCGGGGCCTTTTCCCTGCCGCCCAATTCGCGAGACGCCGCGCTGCTGGTGACGCTCGAGCCGGGGACGTACACGGCGCAGGTAAGCGGGGTGGGCAATGCCACGGGCGTCGCGCTCGTCGAGATCTATGAGGTGCCCTGAACTGTCCCTTCGGTCCGCGGCCCTCTTCGGGCTGCTCGCCGCCGCGCCGGCCGCGCGGCTCCCGGCCCATTCTTGGCACGATGAGGGGTCCGTGAGCGCCGAGATCGCCGCCGCCCGCGCCGAACTGCTGGCCCAGCTCGCCGCCGAGCGGCGCTCCGCTCTCACCGCGGCCGCTCCGCGGCCGGGCGTCGCGTCTGATCCGGTGACCGCCGGCGCGCCCGTCGCCCCTCCGGGCTACGGCCCGGCGATGGCCGCGTCCTTCGGCGCGTTCAAGCCCCACGTCCGCGCCTACCACGACGGCACCACGTTCTATGTGGAGGGCGACGGGATGCCCGATCCGGCCCTGATGCCCACCCCCATGGTCGGCATCACCGCCTGGCAGCAGCAGGTGCCTCTGCCCGTCTCTTACTTCGCCGGCACCGTCAACCCGGAGCGCGACCAGGGTTCGATCGGCTTCGGCAAGCCCAACGTCTGGCGCCTGCCGATGGTGCCTGTCCCGTCGGCCTCGCCCATTCCGATTTCCTCCGGCAACTTCCAGCGCGGCGCCATCGCGGTCGCGGCCGACGGCATCGCCGTCTTCAACCCGCGCAACAACCGCGGCGTCTTCTCCTACGAGATCGGCGAACTCGACATCTACGGCGGCCATTGCGGCCTCGCCGACGACTACCACTACCACATCGCGCCCGTCCACCTGCAGGCGGTGCTGGGCATCGACAAGCCCGTCGCCTGGGCGCTCGATGGCTATCCGATCTACGGATACACCGAACCGGACGGCTCTCCGCGCCAGGCGCTCGACGCCGACGGCGGCCATGACCACGGCCCTTGGAAGTACCACTACCATGCGATCGGCAGCGCCGCCACCGGCCCGCAGACGCCCTACCTGCCGGCCGCCTTCCACGGCACGGTGATCAACTTCGGCGGGCAGGTCGACGGCCAGCCCGAGGTCCAGGCCATCCGGCAGAACAACACCGGTGGCTACGTCGCCCAGGCCATCAGCGGGGCGCGGATCACGGGTTTCAAGAATCCGGTCGCCCTGGAGACCGACGCCTCCGGTAACCTCGTCGAGTCCGGCACCGGCACGCCGTCCCCGGACGAATACCTCATGCGCTACACGGTGGGCGGCGCGACCTACGACTTGTGCTGGCGCATCAACCGCGCGGCCAATCCGAAGACGCTCACCATCACGTGGCGCCGTCCCGGGATCAACCCCACGACCACGACCTACAACAACGGCAACAACCGGCTCACCGCCTACCCGGTGGCGAACCCGTCCGTGACCCGTGTGCCCGACACCGGCCAGACCCTCGACGCCACTCCGACCTTTGGCGAGGATTCCGACTACAACCTCAACCCGCCGGCCTATCGGGACAACGGTGACGGCACGATCACCGACCTCGTCACGGGCCTGATGTGGCAGAAGGTCGATGCCGGGGAGATGACGTGGGACAATGCGGTGGCGCGCGCCGCTGCGTCCGGCACCGGCGGTTACTCCGATTGGCGGCTGCCGACGCCGACCGAGTTGTTCGGGATCATGAATCTGAACAACGGCAATCCCGCCGCGATGAACCTCACCTACTTTCCGGTCAACCCGGCGGGTGCCGCCGAGTACTGGTGGACGAGCGACATCTACGGCACCGACGCCGCTCGCGTCTGGTGCGTCAACTCGGGCGGCGGGCTGGGCCCCAAGCCTAAGGCCGAGACGCTGAGCGCCGGCGGCACGCTCCGCTACCACGCCCGCTACGTCCGCGGCGCCAAGCCGTCCAACGCCCACAACTACGTCAACAACCTCGACGGCACCATCACCGACGCCGACACGGCACTGATGTGGACGCAGGTCCCGGCGGCGGCGATGACGTGGCAGGCCGCGCTCGCGCACGCCGAGAACCTGGTGTTCGCCGGCTACTCCGACTGGCGCCTGCCGAACATCAAGGAGCTGCAAACGCTCACCGACTACACCCTCACCACGGCGACGACCGCGAACAACGCCCAGGCCAGCGTGAACCGGGTCCTTTTCCCGGCGGCGACCACGCCCGCCACCGCCTATTGGTCCTCGACCGTGCTGCGGGCGAACGGGACACCGGTCAGCGCCTGGCTGCTGGAACTCGGGGTAGCCAACAACATCCCCGCCGCGAATGGTCCTCCGCGGGGAGCGCAGGGCATCATCGGCTACGAGCGGATGACTTCCTCCTATCCGGTGTTCGCGGTGCGGTCCGTGCCACGGGCCAACGCGCCGGTCATCGTCGAACAGCCGCGCGCCTTCCAGACCGCCGCCGCGGGAGGCGCCGTGATCCTCGTGGCTTCGGCGACGGGTGACGCGCCGCTTTCCTACCAGTGGCGGCGCAACGGTACTGCGATCTCCGGCGCCACCAACGCGACCCTCGCGCTTTCGTCCCTGAGATCCGCCGACGCCGGCACCTACTCGCTCACCGTCACCAACGCGGGCGGCACGGCCACGACGTCGAACGCCGTCGTCGCCCTCGGCACCGCGCGGCTCGCGAACCTCTCAATCCGCTCCTCCGCAGGCTCCGACAGCGAGACGCTCATCGTGGGTTTCTTTGTCGGTCAGGGCAGTGCTCCCTCGCTGCTGGTACGCGGGATCGGGCCCACGCTCTCCGCCTTCGGGGTGGGAGGGGCGGTCGCCGACCCCGTGCTCACCATGTATCGCGCCGGTGGAGTAGTGGTGGGGTCAAACGATGACTGGGGATCCGACGCGTCTCGCATCTCCGCGGCAGCCGTGCAGTCCGGGGCCTTCGCGCTCGGCGCGGGCAGCCGCGACGCCGCGCTGCTGGTCCAGCCCTCCGGTGGAGCCCACACGGTTCAGCTCACCGGCAAGGGCGGAACCGGCGTCGCCCTGATCGAGGCCTACGACGTGGCCCCGGTGGGCGCCACCGCGCCGTTGATCAACCTTTCCGCGCGGACCCGGGCTGGAACCGGTGCTGAGGTCCTGATCGCGGGCTTCGTCATCTCGGGCTCCGAGCCCAAGCGTTTGCTGATCCGCGGAGTGGGTCCGGCACTTGCGGCCCTCGGGGTCTCCGGTGCCCTCGCGGATCCGCAGCTCGCCGTCTATCGGCAGGGTGCCTCGACGCCGCTTCAGCAGAACGACGATTGGAACGCGGGTGGCGGGGGAGCCGCAGTCGCCGCGGCGGCCCAGCAGGTGGGTTCCTTCCCTTTGGCCAATGCCTCCAAGGACGCGGCCGTGCTCATGGTCTTTGAGCCCGGGGCCTACACGGCGCAGGTCAGCGGCGTGGGGGGCACCACCGGTGTCGCCCTGCTCGAAGTCTACGACGTTCCCTGAACATGTACACCCTCGCCAAAGGTCTGGGCGCCTCCTCGCCCATGGTCGCCTCCCGCGAACCCGTCGGTCCCGATCCCGAGCTGCTTTGTCTTGTCGCACGTGCGCGGAACGGGGACCCGTTGGCCCAGGCGGAACTGATCCGGCGCTACCGCGTCCGTCTGGCGGGCTTCCTGCGGCCTAGGGTTGCGCTGGCCCACGACGTGGAGGACCTGCTCCAGACGGTCTGGATCAAGATGTTCCGCCGGATCCGTAGCCTCCGGGATCCGGAGCGCTTCGAGACGTGGCTCTTCACGCTGGCCCGTAACTCCGCCCTCGACCATCGGCGCCGCGCGCGCTGCCGGCCGGTGTCCTGCGAGGATGAGTCCGTGCTCTTCGCCTTGCCGGATGACCGACAGCCGCTGCGGCGGTCCGAGATCCTCGAGGAACTCGAGGTCGCACTGCGCCAGTTCGGATCCCGCGAGCGCCGCGTTCTTCAGCAACTGATTGCGGGGGAAAGCTACGGGGTGATTGCCGCCCGCGAGGGCATCAGCCTCAACGCCCTCAAGGTGCGCGTCCACCGGCTGCGGGTAGTCCTGCGCGTCAGCGTGCGCGCCGCGCGCGAGGGCGCCGCCCCGATGCCGGGTCTCGGCGGCGCGCGGAGGGCCGCATGAACGCATATCGTTCGGCCGCATTCCTCGCGGCGTTCGTCGTCGGGACGCCGGGCGGCCTCGCGCAGGTCAAGCCGACGCTCAGCGACACCCTCACGCTCAATGCCTACGCCGACAATTGGTGCGCGGTCTTTGTCAACGGCCGCCTCGTCGCCGTCGATTCAATCGACTTCATCCCGCACAACCAGATCTCCGTCCGTATCCTGCCGGAATACCCGCTCACCATCGCGGTGCTGGCCAAGGACAACGCGACGCCGGCCGGCGGACTCGAGTATGGCAACCGGATCGGCGACGCCGGCTTCATCCTGAAGCTCGGTGACGGCACCGTCACCAACGCCACGTGGAAGGCGAAGGCGTTCTTCCGCGGGCCCGTCAACCGCGACGTCAATCGTCCCACGATCGAGCGCATACCGCTCCCTTCCGGCTGGCACCTGCCCGGCTTCGACGATTCCGGCTGGGACCGGGCCACCGAATACACGTCCGACCGCGTCCGGCCCGATGGTGACTACGTCGCGGAGGCCTTCACGGGGGCGCGCTTCATCTGGACCGCCGACCTCGACATCGACAACACCGTCGTCCTCCGCACCACCATCCCGGCCCCGCCGGGTTGGGTGAAGCGCTGGAACACGACGCCCGACCTCGACGTCAGCCAGCTCGCGGCGGAAATCCTTTCAACGGGCAACGCGCCGACGTCGGGCGCGACCGGCCAATTGGCGAACCTGTCCACGCGTGCATTCGTGGGTTCCGGTGACGGCGTGCTGATTCCGGGACTCGTCATCAGCGGCACCACCCCGCGGCGCGTGCTGGTACGTGCCGTGGGTCCCGGCCTCGCTGCGTTCGGGGTTGCCGGCACGCTCGCCGATCCGGTGCTCACCGTGTTCCGCGGATCGGCGGCGATCGCCTCGAATGACAATTGGCAGGAGCAGGCGGTGAGCGCGGCCGTCGCCACCGCCGCCGTGGAGTCGGGTGCCTTCGCGTTGACCGCCGGCAGCAAGGACAGCGCCCTCGTGCTCACGCTGGAGCCCGGCGCCTACACCTGCCGCGTCGCCGGCGCGGGCACCTCCACGGGAATCGCGCTCGTCGAGGTTTACCTGCTGCCGTGAGCGGCTCCGCGTTCGCAGGGTGGTGGCGCCGCTCCGGGGTGATCGCGGAATTGCGCCCTGATCCTCCCGGGGAGTTTACACCGCCTACGGCCGCAGTTCGCGCTTCAGGAAGTCCATGACGCGAACCTGCTGGCGCATGCGGACCCGCGGGTCGCTGACCATGTGGGTGCCGAGCATCGGCAGGAGCTCGTAAGGCTTACCGGCGCGGAAGAGTGCGTCGGCCAGCTGGAGGGTGTGCTGGAAGTATACGTTGTCGTCGGTGAGGCCGTGGATCAGCAGCAGCGGTCGGATCGCTTGCTCGGCGTAGGTTGTCACGTTACTGACGCGGTAGGCCTCGGGCGCCTCCGCGGGCAGGCCGAGGTAACGCTCGGTGTAGTGGGTGTCGTAGTTCTCCCATGTGACCACGGGCGCGCCGACCACCGCACAGCGGAAGACGTCGGGCCGCCGGATTGCCGCCATCGCCGCGAAGTACCCGCCGAAGGACCAGCCGCTCACACCCACACGTTCGAGGTCGAGTTGGGGCATACGGTTCGCGAGTGAACGCAGCGCCGCGATCTGATCGGCGAGCGCCGTGTCGATGAGGTTGCCTTTGACCACCCGCTCCCACGCGCGGCCGCGCCAGGGCGTGCCCCGGCCGTCGAAGCGCACGACGATGAAGCCTTGGTCGGCCATCCATTGGTCCGGCAGGTAGGCGCGGAGGTTGGCCGTTACCGTCTTGCTCGTCGGTCCCGCGTACACCGCAAGGATCACGGGGTATTTCCGCTTGGCGTCGAAGTCGCGGGGGCGTGTCACCGCCGCATCGAAGGCGGGGTCCCCGTCCGTGCGCGTCAGCTCCGTGCCGGGCGGGCGCGCGATGGGCTCCGCGACCGAGGGCAGCGTGGCCACGACGCGGTCGTCGTCGGCCGAGACGACGTCGAGCCGCCAGGTGCCGTCGAACAGGTCCTTCGTGCGCAGCAGCAGGCGGGACTCCTGCGCGTAGGTCATGCCGTGGAATCCGCGGCCGCGCGTCAGTTGCCGGCCGCGTCCGCCGCCCCCGAGGGGAAAGGTCCAGACGTGCACCTCGCGCGGGTCGTCGCCGCCTGCCACCCACACGGTGCCCGACTCCTCGTCGACGCCCAGCAGCCGGCGGTAGCCGAACGTCACCGGCGTGACCTCGTGCACGAGGGCGCCCGCGGCGTCGCGCAGCTCGACCTGCCAGGCGCCGGCCCGCTCCGTTGTCCAGAGGAACCGCGTGCCGTCCTGCAGCCAGAGCGGCGGACGGAACGCCGAGGTGGATCCGGAACTGTTGTCGTCGAGGTTGAGCCACGCGGGATCGGCCTCGCGCAGCAGTTCATGCGTGCGGCCCGTGGCGGTGTTCACGGCGAGGAGGCGTTGCTCGGTCTGCGTGCGGTTCTGGACCAGGATCACCAGCGGCGCGCGGGGCGACCAGTCGACGTGGGCCAGGTACGGGAAGGCGGCGGCATCCCAGACGACGGGCCGCGGCGTCCCGCCCTCGCGGGGCACAAGGAAGAGCTTCACGACGGCGTTGGGGGTGCCGGCGCGGGGGTAGAAGAAGCGCGTCGGCGCCGCCTCGGGGTGCAGAGGGTCGGCGATGTGGCGCACCTCTACGCCGGTCTCGTCGGTCTGCTGCACAAGGAGCGTCTTCGCGTCCGGCGACCACCAGAAGCCGCGGTTGCGGCTCATTTCCTCCTGGGCGACGAACTCGGCGGTGCCGTGCGAAACGGTCGCGGTGGCTCCCGAGGTGACCGCCCGCTCGGTCCCGGCCGCGGGATCGATCACGTGCAGTTCGCGGTCGGCGCCCGCCGCGGCGACGAAGCGGCCGTCGGGCGAGAAACGCGGGTCGATCCAGCCCGAACCCGGGAGCGCAGTTACCTTGAGGGACGCGCGTTCGACCAGGTAGAGCCGGCCTGATAACGTGACCAGCAGCCGGGTGCCGTCGCGGGACATCTGAAAAGCCGTGAAGCCCTTCAGGCTCTGCCGCTGGCGTTCTCGGCGGGCCTTCTCCTCGGCGCTCAGGTTTTCCTCGGCCCCGCCGAGCAGTTGCGCGGGCGTGAGCAGTTCGCGCTCGCGGGCGGTGGCGAGCTCGAGCTCGAACAACCGCAGGGTGGGGTCGCGCGGCGGTGACCGCAGGAACACCACATGGCGGCCGTCGGGCGTGACCTGCGGCGAGACCGGGCGACCGAGGGTGTGGTTTCGCGTCTCGGCGAGGTCGCGGAAGTGCCGCAGGGCGGCCTCCTCGGGGTTTTCGGCGGCGGCGAGCGGTCGCAGGAGCGCGGCAGTGAGCAGCGGCACGAGCAGGGCGGGGGAGCAGCGCATGGGGCGAGCAAACGCCGGCGGCCGCGCGAGTCCAGCGTGCGGGGAGTCATGATCGGCCGATGTATCCGCGGATGCACCCGTGGAAGAGGCGGAAAGGCCTCCGGGAGTTGGGCGGAGTTGAGGGAGGCGCGGGAAGTGTCCGGGGCTGCCAGCGCAGCCACAGCGTGGCGCTTAGGAACCAGGGGGAGGTTGGCCGGGGCGACAGCGAGGGTTCCCGCGCGGAACGGCCTGATGCGCCGGGAACGGTCGGGGCATGCCGTTCGCGGACGAAGAGCGTGCCTCCGGGATGAAGGGGTGACGTCGAGATTTGTCTTTCGTCGTGATCGGGGCTCGGGTTCGGCGGATGAAACCCGGTTTCCGCCTTCAGGCGCTCCGACGGCGGATCGCCGCGTGGTCTCTTGCCTTGCTAGGTTTGATGTTCGCGGGGCCGGTTCCCGCCTTGGCCACCACCGTCGAGCCACCTGAATTCTCCGCGCTCGTCGCCCGCGCGGGCAGCGTCTTCCGCGGTGAGGTGACGGGGCTGCGTGCCGAGCTCGTGGAGCGCGTTGGGAATCGCGCGATCTTCACGCACGTGACCTTCCGGGTCACCGAACTGATCCGGGGAAAGCCGCTTCCCGCCGAGGTCACTCTGGAGTTCCTCGGCGGCACGGTGGGCGACCTCACGCTCGAGGTGGCCGGCATGCCGCGCTTTGAACGTGGTGCTCAGGAGATCGTCTTCGTCGAGCGTGCGGGCCCGCAGATCTGCCCGCTCGTCGCGATGGCTTACGGACGATACCGGGTGCTTCGCGACGCCGCCGGTGCGGAGCAGGTCGCGCGCGACAACGGTGCGCCGCTGATGAGCACGGCGGACGTCTCCCTGCCGCTCACCGCGCCGGCGCTCGTCGCGCTCAATGCCCGCCGGATTCCAGCGGAGGCGCGGCCGCTGACGCCGACCGATTTCTCCCAAGCCATCCGGGCGGAGTCCCTGCGGGCCCGCCTCCCCTGAGTCATGCGCCGCCTCGCCGCCTCCCTCGCGTTCGCGCTGCCCGCGTTCTTGCCGGCGGTCGCGGGCGCCTTCACCACCATCAGCGGCAGCCCGGTTTGGCCCGACGGCAACATCGTGATGCACCTGCAACTCGGAGCGGGGCCGGTGCTGGCCGACGGTCGAACCTGGAACACCGTCGCCGCCGACACGCTGGCCGAATGGAACCGCTCGCTCGTGCGGTCGCGCTTCACGTGGGTGGCCGACTCCACGGTGCCGATCGGCGAAGGCAACGGCGTCAACAACGTCGTCTTCCGGGGCGACATCTTCGGCCGCGCGTTCGGTGAGTCCACGCTGGCGGTGACGACGGTCTGGCGCGTGGGCACGCGGCGCACCGAGGCCGACGTGGTGTTCAACACCCGCTACACATGGGATTCGTACCGCGGGCCGCTGCGGTCGCCAGGCGGCGGCGGGGCGGAGTTCTCGCGCGTCGCCCTGCACGAGTTCGGCCATGCGCTGGGCCTTGGGCATCCTGACGAGGCGGGGCAGTTTGTTTCAGCCGTGATGAACAGCCGCTCAGGCGACGTCGACGCGCTCACCGCGGACGATCGTGAGGGCGCCGCCTTCCTCTACGCCTCCAACGAGGGCGCGGTCGCGCCGCGGATCACCCTTGCGTTGGTCGATCAAAGTCCCGTCGAGGGCGACGCGGTGGATTTCGCCGTGGGGGTCTCCGGCACCGCGCCCTTTACCTATCAGTGGCGGCGCAACGGCGTGGTGCAGGGCGTCTCCACCGCCACGTGGACGCTGAGCAGGGTGTCCTCGGTGAGCGGTGGCGTCTGGAGCGTGACGGTGACGAACAGCCGCGGCTCGGTGACGAGCACCATGAACCTCAACGTCACCGCCCGGCCGGTCGCGCCGTTGATCACGCGCCAGCCGGCGGCGATCGACGCCCAGCCGGGTCAGACCATCACGTTTTCCGTGGTCGCCTCCGGGTCCACCCCGCGGCTTTATCAATGGAGGAGGAACGGCCAGCCGCTGGGCTCCGCCACCTACAGCGATTCCCTCACGTTGAACGAGGTCCAGGCCGGCGACGCCGGCACCTACTCGGTTGAGGTGAGCAATTCCGGCGGAGTCGTGGCCAGCGCGGAGGCGCTGCTGCGGGTGACCGCGCGGTCTGCCCCGGCTTTCTCCGCTGCTCCGCGCTCCCAGTCGGTCTCACCCGGTTCGACGGTCGTCTTCCAAGCGACGGCGAACGGTGATCCCGCGCCTACGTTCCAGTGGCGTCGCGACGGCGTGCCCGTGGCCGGCGCGACCGCCCCCCTCCTCATCCTCCGCGGGGTCGGTGCCTCCGACGCAGGGAGCTATACTTGCGTGGCGACCAACGCCTCCGGAAGCGTCACCTCTCCTCCCGCCACCCTCACGCTATCGGCCTCGGCCGAGGCGGGACGGCTCATCAACCTTTCCATCCTCACCACGGTGGAACCCGAGGATCCGGAGTTCACGGTGGGCACCGTCATCGGCGGGGATCGCACGTCGGGCGAAAAGCCGCTGCTGGTGCGCGCCATCGGTCCCGGGCTCGTGCAGTTCGGACTCCCTCCGGCGCAGGTGCTGGCGGATCCGCGCTTTGAGCTGATCGCCGCCGCCCCGGTGGCCAGCAATGACGACTGGGGGCCCTCGGCGGGTGACGTGTTCGCGCAGGTCGGGGCCTTTGCCCTCGCGGGCGGATCGCGCGACGCCGCGCTGTTTCAACCGGCGCTGGCGCGCGGTGCGTACACGGTGCGCGTGACGGGCGCGTCGCCGCCCTCGGGGTCGGTACTCGCGGAGATGTTCGACGCGACCCCGTCCCGCTCCACCGGGCCGTCGACGCCGCGCCTGATCAACGTTTCCGTGCGCAAGCGTGTCGCGGCCGGTGATCTGCTCACGGCCGGTTTCGTGCTCGGCGGCGTCAGCGCCCGCACCGTGCTGGTTCGCGCGATGGGACCCTCGCTCACGCAGTTCGGTCTGGCGCCCGGCGACGTGCTGGCGGACCCGCGGCTGGAGTTGTTCTCCGCCGGCTCGCGGGTGGCCGCCAACGACAACTGGGGCGGCGATCCGCAACTCGCTGCGGTGGGTACGGGGGTGGGGGCTTTTGCTCCCCGCGGAGCCGCTACTACCGACGCCATCCTCCTGATCACGCTGGCGCCCGGGAATTACACCGCCCAGGCGAGCGGCGGTGTCGGCGCGGGCCAGGTGCTCGTCGAGGTCTACGAGGTTCCGTAGCCCGCGACAGGTTCAGCCTCCGGTCAGCGCGAGGTACTGCGCGGCGTAGCGGCGGCCGATCTCCTCCTGCGCGGTGGTGTCGAAATGGACGCTGTCACCGATGTGGCTCTTGAGGTCGCGGGCGTCGACGCACGCGGTGTGCGGACGCTTTTTCGGCAGCGAGAGCAGGAGGCGGTTCATGTCGGCGTTGCGGCGTCCGTCGCCGTCGGCGCGCATCTCGCCGATGGTGCAGGCAAGGAACGGCAAGGCCGGCTCGGCGAGGTCCGCCCGTAGGTCGTCCACGAGCCGCAGCAGTTTCTCCTCATGCCCAGGGAGGCGCGTTTCGGTCGCATCCGCCTCCCCCTGCAGCCAGAGCGCCCCACGAAGTTTCGGCCGCACGGAACCGGCGGGCTGCACCGCCAGCTTGGCGCGGCGAACGGCCTGATCGTAGAGCCGGGCGCCCCTTTGCCAAAGTGCGATGGAGGAACCTCCGACGGCGCACGGGATGAGTCCGAGGCGCGCCCTGGGCGTCCGCGCCGCGAGGGTCGTGGCGAAGGCGAGCGCCGGCCCGACGCCCGCGTTGTCGTGGCCGGCGAAAGTCCGGGCCTCGCCCACGAGGTGCAGCGGGTGGCGGGCGAGGTACCAGGCGTCGTCGCGCAGGTGCATCATCAGGATCCGTTCATCACGCAGGGGCTCTGCGGGCATCACGCCGCGGCCCTTCATGTTCGATTGCCCGATGAGCAGGAAGAGATCGAAACGGTCGCAACCGGCCGGCAACCGGGAAGGATCCGCCGGCTCGAGTGGCGGCCGGCTTGGCGGCGGGGTCTCGGGTCTGCCGGCCGCCCGCTCCTTCTTGGCCGCGGCGGCCCGGGCGAGCGGGCCGGCCGCGATCAGGCCGAGCAGCGCGGCGGCGCCCGCGAGACAGTCGCGGCGGGAAGGCGAGGGGACATGAGGGGTTTTCATGAAGAGATTCGCCGCCGGCCGGGAGCAAGCGGCGGGGCCGGTGGTCGGCAGCATGGCGGGTGGTCGATGCAAGGGGGAGTCAGGGATGGGTGAGAATCCAACGGGTGCGGTCGGAGGGGGGGGCGTCCGCGCTTCTTCCCCGGGTCCCCTGCCGACAATGAGCTCAGCCTCGCGCCGCGGCGCGCGCCATGCGGTCATTGAGGGCATCCGCGAGGCCGGCGTGGCCCGGGATCCGTTCGAGGTGGATGCGCGCGTGGCCGGCGGCGTCGAGCTGGCGCAGGAGCGCGAAGAGCCGGCGCGCGGCGCCCCGGAGGTCGCCGCGCGGGTCGAGCCAGTGCACGTTGGGGCCGGTCTTCCGGCCCGGGCGCGCGGCGAACACCCAAGCGTCGCGGGGGTTGCCCGCCGTCACTTCCGCCAACGTGAGCCGTTCGTGCAGGAGGACCGGCGTGCGCGGGCTGTAGTGGCGCTTCAGCATGCCCGGCGCGAGCTGGGCGCGGCGGGCGGATCCGGCGGTGCGGCCGGATACGACCTCCCGGCCCAACACGGCCTCAAGTTGCGCTCGGGTGATGGCCCCCGGGCGCAGCAGCCGGGGGCGGCGCGGGTCGCGCACGTCGACGATCGTCGACTCCACGCCCACGCGGCAGGGTCCTCCGTCTAGGATATGGCTCACCTTTTTCCCGAGGCCCGAGCGGACGTGCTCGGCGGTGGTGGGGCTCACGTAGCCGAAGGGGTTGGCGCTCGGCGCCGCGAGCGGCACGCCCGCGGCGCGCAGCAACCTGCGGAAGAGGGCGTGCGCCGGCACGCGGACCGCCACGCTGTCCAGGCCCGCCGTCACGATCGCGGGCACGTTTTCCCGTTTGCGCAGCACGAGGGTCAGGGGGCCCGGCCAGAACGCGGCCGCGAGCCGGCGCGCCGCCGGATTCAGGTGGGCGATGCCCGCGGCCTCGTCCGCCGAGGTCACGTGGACGATGAGCGGATCGGTGGGCGGGCGGCCCTTGGCGCGGTAGATGCCCGCGCAGGCCCGCGCGTCGAGGGCGTTGGCGGCCAGCCCGTAGACGGTCTCCGTGGGTACGCCGACGAGGCCGCCGTGTCGGAGCACCGCCGCGAGGTCGCGCAGGGTGGCGGGCGAGCCCCGGAGGATGCGCGCGTTCTGCCGTGGACGACGGGCCATCACGCGTGATCCCGCACCGTGGGCCCGTGGGTCCAGCGGGCGGAGATGGTCGTCGTCGACGGCCACTCCGGGATGCCGGTCTCGTTGCGCTGCAGCTGCGCGATGAGCAGTTCGGCGGCGCGCATCCCGAGGATCCGCGGCTGCAGGTCCAGACCGGCGCAGGGGCGGGACTTCATGTGCAGGTTGAGGCAGGCGAAACCGTGGGTGGCGGGCACCTTCGCGCCGCAGGCCTCCATCCATTCCACCGCTTCGCATTGGTGGCCGAGCACGACGTCGGGCTGGTGGGCGCGGAACCATCGTGCGAAGGCGGCCCGGTCGTAGCGGTCAACGATCAAGGGCGGCACGATCCCGCCCTGCGCGGCCGTTTCCTGGAAGGTCCGGAACGCCGCGCTCCAGCGGAACTGCAGGCGCTCGTCCTGGTGCCGCTGCAGCAGCAGACCCGGTCTACGGTACCCCATCGCCCGCAGGTGCTGGAGCGCGCCCAGCAGCGACCGGTACTGGTCGGAGCACACCGTGTGCAGCTTCGGCCGCTCGATGATGTAGTCCGTGTAGATGCCCGCGAGCCGTGACCAATCGAGCGCCGCGAGGTCCGGCTCGCTCCATGCCGGCAGGAGAACCAACCCGGTGATCCCGCGCGTGTGCAGGATCGAGTCGAGCCGCGGCACGGTGAGTTCGCCGGGGCCGACGTCGAAGCGCTCCAGCTTGAAACCGAGTTCTCCCGCCCGCGCGCTGATGCCCGCGACGAGCTCGCGGTGGTAGGGTGCGCCTTCCCGGGGCCGGTCCGGCTCGGTGAAGTCGACTCCGGCGATCACCCCGCGGAACGCCGAGCCTCGGGAGCGGCGGAGTTCCGACATGAGCGCGCCGGCGAGCGGATTCCTCCGGTAGCCGGCTTCCTCCGCCGCCCGGCGCACCCGCTCCGCCGTCCGCGGATCCACCCGCGGCGAGCCGCGCAGGGCGTCGGACACGGTGGTGCGCGACAAGCCGAGGTCGCGGGCGAGGGAGCGGAGCGTCGGCGCGGGCATGTGGCTCTGACTGTCAGCAGTGACGCCTTCGGCGGCTGCTTGGCAAAGCGATTCTCCGGACGTCTGGTGTTCCCGCGCGGTAGGCTTGTCCGGGGCGGGCGGTCCGTCCACGGTGAGGTCCGGTCCCGCGGTACCCCTCCCATGACCTACGGCAGCCTGCACGTCCTCGACCTCGCGATCATCGCGGCCTACCTGGTGGCGGTCCTGTATCTTGGCCGGCGGGCGTCGCGGGGGGCCGCGACGGAGGAGGGGTTCTTCCTCGCCGGACGCAAGCTCGGCAAGCTGTACCAGTTCTTCCTCAACTTCGGCAACGCGACCGAGCCGCAGGGAGCGGTGAGCACGGCGAGCTTCGTGTACCAGCAGGGTGCGCCGGGTTCATGGCTGTCATTCCAGACCGTCTTCATGAACCCGTATTTCTGGTTCATGAACGTGTGGTTCCGCCGAGTGCGGCTCACGACGCTCTCCGATCTCTTCGAGGATCGCTTCGCGAGCCGTGGGCTCAGCCTTTTCTACGCGGCCTTCCAGATCCTGGTCGCCTGCGTCTTCCTCGGCTTCGGCAACGTCACCGCCTACAAGATCGCGTCCTCCCTCGTCGTGCGACCGGAGGCGGAGTGGAGCGCGGCCGAGCGGGCCTCCGTCGAGGGGCACCGGGAGCTCAAGGTCCTAGAAAGGCGCCTCGCCGCCGGCGGGCTGACCGATGCCGAGCGGCCCCAGCTGGCCTCGCTGCGCGACCGCGACGCGCGGGGGGAGTTGCGCACCCACGTGACCGTGCTCGACGACCTCGTCTTCTACGCCGTCTTCACGCTGGTGGTGGGGACCTACATCGTGATGGGGGGCATGGCGGCGGCCGCGGTCAACGAGGGCCTGCAGAGCGTCCTGATCATCGTCTTCTCCGTCCTGCTCATCCCGACGGGACTGCAGGCGATCGGCGGCTGGTCGGAACTCGCGCGCAAGGTGCCCGCGCGCATGTTCGATCTCTTCGGCGCCGGCGCCGCCGAGCAGTTCTCCGTCCTTGGCCTCGCGGCCATCCTGCTGGTGAGCGTCGTTCAGAACGCCGGTCTCAGCCATAACATGGGCATCTGCGGCTCCGCCCGCGACGAGTTCGCCGCGCGCACCGGCGTTTCCGGCACCTACCTCAAGCGCCTCATGATCATCCTCTGGGCCTTCGCCGGGCTCATCGCCGTCGCGCTCTTCGGGCCCGGCGGGCTCTCCGATCCTGACTCCGCCTGGGGCGTGATGTCGAACCGGCTGCTCGGCCCCGGCCTCATCGGCCTGATGCTCGCGGGCGTCCTCGCCGGCACGATGTCGACGCTCGCCGCCAAGGCCCTCGCGATCTCCTCGCTCTTCGTGCGCAATGTCTACCGGCAGCTCTGGCCGGGGCTCGGCGCCGAGCGGGGCGTCCTCTACGCGCGCTTCACCATCGTCGCCGTGCTCATCCTCGGGACGGCGTCGGCCTGGCTCATGCGGGACTTCTTCTCGATCATGAACCTGGTGCTCACGGTCAACCTGCCGTTCGGCGCGGCCGTGCTGGTCGCCTTCTTCTGGCGGCGGCTGACCTCGGCGGCCGTGTGGTGGTGCGTCATCCTCACCACGCTCGCGGTGCTGGTCGTGCCGTGGACCGCGTCTCACGTCCCCGGTCTCCGCGATCATCCGGAGCTTACCCGCGTGAGCGCGCCCGCCGGCGGCGCGCCGGCCCCCGTCTTCTTCAGTCGCGTCGTGCGCGCGCGGGCCGGCGATCCCGCCAGCCCGCTCGTCGCGGGCCCAGGTCTCAACCGTCTCAACCTCGAGTGTTGGCTGCTTTCCCGCGCCGGCGTGGACGTAGACTCCCTCTCGCGGACGCAGCGCATCACCCTCCAGTTCCTGTTCGACGGCGTCTTCCCCTTTCTGGTGCTGATCATCGTGAGCCTCGTCACGCGTCCGACCGATCCGCGCCGCGTCGCTCTCTTCTACGGGAAGATGAAGACGCCCGTCGGCCGCACGCCCGAGTTGGAAGCCGAGGCACTGGAGGCCACGCGAGGCGACCCCGCCCGCTTCGACCACACGAAGCTCTGGCCGCGCTCGAACTGGGAATTCTGCCGCTGGGACCGCGTGGACACGATCGGCTTTCTCATCTGCAGCGCGCTCTCGGCCGCGATCGTCCTGCTCTTCGTGGGCCTTCTCCGCTGGGCGGCGCCCTGAGCGCTCGTCCGGCCCTTGAGCCCGGACTGCGCCTGTTTTCCTCTCGGCAACTTCCCCGCCGCGGGATCGTCTTTCCCTGCATGAGAACATTCCTCGTCCTCGCGGCCGTCCTCGCGGCCGGGGTCGGCCCGGCCCTCGCGCAGGAGGCGGGCGGACCGGTGGTCGAGCTGCCGAAGTTCGTCGTGACCGACAGCCGGGAATTGCCGCCGCCCGAGCAATGGCGCTACGCGACGATCCCGGGCTTCGAGATCCTGAGCAACGCGTCCGACAAGGCGACGCAGCGCCTGCTGCGCGACTTCGACATGTTCCGGCAGGCGCTCGGGCACGTCTGGCCCCAGCCGGACCGGCACCCGCACACCACCTCGCTGATCCTCTGCGGGAAGCGCAGCAAGTTCGATGCGTTCATCCCGAAGGACCGCTACGTTCCCGATGCCGGCTTCGCGAGCGTCTTCCTGAAGAAGGGTCAGGGCACGGCCATCGTGATCGACCTGCAGGCCACCACGCTGAACGTCCTCAATGTCGACGGCGCGAACGACGCCGCCACGGGCACCGACTCGGGGCTCATCTCGGTCGATCACGACAAGCAGCTCTACCGCGAGTACGTCCGCTACCTCCTGAGCCGCAGCGAGCCGCGGCTGCCGGCTTGGGTGGAGGAGGGGCTCTCGCAGATCATCATGCGGATGGAATTCGACAAGCGGTGGATCGTCTTCGCGAAGCTGGAGGACCCCAACACCGTCTCGGCGCAGGCCGCGATGGTGGCCCAGCTCAACGCGCTCGGCGCGGGCGAGGAGGGCGCGGAGGCGATGGCTTTGCCGGGCGCGCCGGCGGAGGACCGCGACTTCAATGCCGCCCTCCAGCGCAAGGCGCTCGTGCCCTTCGACAAGTTCTTCGCGGTGCCGCACGATTCGCCGGAGTCGACCAATGTCCTCGGCAACAACCGCTGGGCCAAGCAGGCGTACGCCTTCGTGCACATGTGCCTCTACGGGCTGAACGGCAGGTACCAGAAGCCGTTCGCCACCTTCCTGCAGCGAATCGCCAAGGAGCCGCCGAGCGAGGAGTTGTTCAAGCAGGTCTTCAGCAAGACCTACAAGCAGATGCTGATGGAGTTGCGCGGCTACATCGACTTCACCGTGTATCAGCACCGCGAGTACCGCTCGAAGGAGGACGTGATCATCGCTCCGGCTCCGCTCGCCCTGCGCGACGCGACCGAGGCCGAGGTGGGCCGCATCAAGGGCGAGGCCATGGTGCTGGCGGGCAACATCCGCGAGGCGCGCCCCCAGCTCTACGCGCCGTACGCGCGCGGGGAGCGCGACCCGTACCTGCTCGCCGCCCTCGGGCTGTACGAACGCGCCCAGGGCGACGCCGGCAAGGCGCGCCAGTTCCTCGAGGCCGCTTTCACCGCCAAGGCGAAGCGTCCGGAAGCCAGCCTCGAGCTCGCGCGCCTGCGTTCCGCCGATGCCCTCGCGCGTCCCGGCCCCGACGGTCGCCTCACCGCCGAGCAGACTTCGGGGATCATCGCCCCGCTGGCGTTCGCCCACGGCAAGGCGCCCCTGCTGCCCGCCATCTACGACCTGGCCGGCGACACCTGGGCGCGCAGCGCCGCGAGTCCGGGTGCGGACGACGCGCGGATGATGGTCGAGGGCGCCCAGCTCTTCCCGACGCGGTTGAAGCTCATCTTCCAGGCCGGCGTGATGGCCCGCGACACGGGCGACGCCCGGTCGGCCCACGCACTGGCCGACCATGGCATCAAGTGGTCGCCGGAGGGTGCGGCCCGGCAGCGTTTCGAGGCCCTCAAGGCCTCGCTGCCTCCGGCGCCGTCCGCGGAGCCGGCGCCGAAGGCGGCCCGTCCCGGAACGTGAGGCCCATGCGCCGCGCCCTGCTGATCCTCGGGCTGGCGGCTTCCGCCGCGGGTGGACCCGCGGCGGAGACGCCCGCGGCGCCGGGTGTGGTGGAGCTGCCTGCGTTCGAGGTGAAGGACAGCCGCCTGCTGCCTCCGCCCGAGGCCTGGAAGTACGCCGAGATTCCCGGGTTCGAGATCCTCTCGCGGATCTCCGAGCGGGAGACGAAGCGCTTCGTGCGCGACTTCCTGCTGCTGCAGGAGGTGATCGAGGTGATCATGCCCGGCCTCACGCGCGGACAGGTGGCGGTGCCGACCGCGCTGATCCTGTGCGGCGGTCGCGGCAAGGGCTTCGACGAGTTCCTGCCTGCCGAGCAGAGCGACGAGCGCTACGGCACCAACAGCCTTTTCTTCCGCGACCCCGAACGCGCCGCGATCGTCATTGATTTCGCGCTTTCCGAGCTGCGGGTCGATGCCGACACGGTCGAGGACGCCGATCCTTACCGGGCGTTTTACATCGAGTACTTCCGGTTCCTCATCCGCCGCCAGCTGAACGCGCCCCCGCCGCCGTGGTTCGAGGAGGGGCTCGTGCAGTTGTTCGGGGCGGTCGATTTCTC
This sequence comes from Opitutaceae bacterium, assembly GCA_040397825.1. Classification (GTDB taxonomy): domain Bacteria; phylum Verrucomicrobiota; class Verrucomicrobiia; order Opitutales; family Opitutaceae; genus ER46. The sequence continues at coordinate 13,895 of JBBAVH010000032.1, read as the reverse complement.
GAGGAAGTCGATCACCTTCGGCCAGATCGGGGACGGTTTCGGGGCTGAGAAGATCGGCGACTTCAACCAGATCCTGGCCCGGCGCGCGATCATGCCGTTCGGCGAGATGCTGGCGCCCGACGGTCCGCGGGCCCGGTCCCGGGAGTGGAAGGCGCAGTGCTACGCCTTCGTGCACCTGTGTCTCTACGGCAACGGGCGCAAGTACCAGCGGCCGTTCCTCCAGTTCGTGAACCGCCTCGCCAACGAGCCGCCGTCGGACGCGCTCTTCAAGGAGTGCTTCGGCAAGACCTACCGCCAGATGGCGGTGGAATTGCGGGGGCATATCCAGTTCACGGTCTACAACGCGATGCGCTACGAGGCGAAGAAGGGCCAGGCGGGTCTGCCCGAGCCGCCGCCGGTCGAACTCCGCGACGCCGCCGACGCCGACGTCGGCCGCATCAAGGGCGAGGTGTTGCGCCTCGGCCGGCACGGCGAGGAGGCGCGCAACGCACTCATCGCCCCCTATGTGCGCGGGGAGCGCGATCCGCGGCTGCTCGCCGCCCTCGGGCTGGATGAGTTGCAGGCCGGCCGCCCTGAACGCGCCGAACGTTTCCTCGAGGCCGCGGTGCAGGCCAAGGTCGTGCGCGCCCGCGCCCACCTCGAGTTGTCGCGGCTGCGCTTGCGCGCGGCCCGGGCCGAGCCCGCCGCAGCCGGCGGCAGGCTCGGGTCCGCGCAGGTCGCCGCCGTGCTCACGCCCCTGTTCACCGCGATGCGGCAGCCGCCGCCCCTTGCCGAGGTTTACTCGTTGGTCGCCGAAACGTGGTCCGTGTCGGAAGCATCGCCGCTGCCCGAGCACCTCGCGGTCGTCATCGAGGGCATCAATCGTTTTCCGCGCGACATGGCGCTGCTGATGCAGGCCGCTACGCTCGCCATCCGGCGCGGGTTTCCCGCCGAGGCCCGGGCCTTGGTGGAGCGGGGAGTGAAGCTGGCGCGGCAGCCCGCCGAGCGGGAGCGGTTTCAACTGCTGCTTGCGGGCCTCGAGCCGGGCGCGGCTCGTGCGGCGGGCGCTGACGCGAAGTCCGACTCATTTTTGGAGGGATCCATTTCCCTGCGCCCGCCCGTAGCTTCCCCGTCTCCCAAGCCTCCCGCGGTGAAGTGAGCCCCGCGGCCCGGAATCAGCGGAGATCGATTCGGCGCCGGATCCCGGCGGGAAATTCAAAATGGGGGTTGCGCCACGGGGTGCCGCTCCCATGGTTCGCGCCGGCCAGGTGCCATGCATGGGCAGGCGCGTGAACTCCGCCAGGACCGGAAGGTAGCAACGGTATCGACGTTCTCCCAGTGCCGTGGAGTGCCTGGCCACTTTTTTTACCTCCGTCTCCGTCGCGATGCCGCACGCGGCCACGGAGTCGTGGTCTCCCGCTCGGGAAATTGATCCTGAGGCCGCCTGCTGGTTTGCGCGCAGCGGGTCGACCGCGGTGCGGAGCGAATCGCTCAACCGCCTTCGCGGCGCAGCCAGCCGCTGCTCAGGATGCGGCAACGCAGTCCTCCGCGGGAGCGCAGCCATGCTTCCGCGCCCGGGCCGAGCGCGCGGTCCATCCAATGGCAGGGGCGGCATTCCTCCACGCCCTCGAACTCCACACCCTGCAGGATGAAGCGCCGGCCGATGAGCGCGTTCAGGTCTGCTCCGGCCGTGATGACGTTGCGGCGCAACGCGCCGGGGTCGGCCGCGTCCAGCTGCAGCTCGCGGCAGAGCAACGCGAACGTTTCCTCGGCGAAGAACGTCACTTGCCCGCGGTATGCCTTACGGTACCCGAAGAACCGGTCGCCGCGCAGGCCCTGGCCCGCCACGCACTCGACGGCATCCACCTCGACGGTCGGATGCGTCTGCGGCTCGAGTCCGTGACGGCCGAAGTAGTTGTGGCCGGAGGACACGTAGATCCGCCGCACCCGCGGGATCGTGGCGGTTGTCGCGCTCACAGCCCGCAGTCGTGGGCGTGATCCGGCCCGGGGCCGCGGCCGACCAGCGTGTCGTCGTCGGCCCGCGAGCGCACGACCAGGTTTTCGCCGCGGAAATACGCCACCGAGCGCTCCGGGATCGAGCGCATGAGCCACACGTTCGAGCCGATGATCGAATGGGCGCCCACCCGGGTCTCGCCGCCGAGGATCGTGGCGTGGGCGTAGATGGTGACATGGTCCCCGATGTCGGGATGGCGCTTCACGCCCTTCACCGGGTTGCCCTCGGCATCGAGCTCGAAGGACTTCGCGCCGAGGGTGACGCCCTGGTAGAGCTTCACGTGGGAGCCGACGGTCGCGGTCTCGCCGATCACCACGCCGGTGGCGTGGTCGATGAAGAAGTGGCTGCCGAGCTGGGCCCCGGGATGGATGTCGCAGCCGGTGCGTTCATGGCCGTACTCGGTGAGCATGCGCGGCAGCAGCGGCACGCCGAGGTGGTACAGGACGTGGGCGAGCCGCTGGAGCGAGATCACGAGCACGCACGGGTAGGCGAGGATGATCTCCTCGACGCTGCGGGCCGCGGGGTCGCCGGCGTAGGCGGCGTCGACGTCGGTCTTGGCCAGCCTGCGCACCCCGGGAAACTGGCGCAGGAAGGCGGTGGTGACCTCCCGCGCGCGCCCGGCCGGGTCGGCGACACGGGCGAAGCGCAGGCATTTCTCGACCTCGGCCGCCAGCCGCCGGTCGATGTCGCCGAGCAGGCGGTCCACGATGCCCGGCAGGGTGGCCCCGGTGGGGGCGGACTCCTCGAAGTAACCGGGAAAGAGCAGGTGCATGCAGTCGGCCGCCAGCTGGTTGACCGAGGCCTGCGAGGGCAGGTTGACCCCGTCGAGGTGGTTGATGCCGCCGAGCTCGCGGTAGGAAGCGAGCAACTCGGCTTTGATCGGTTCGAGGTGCATGGACACCGTGAGATTCGCGGCCGGGTGGGCGGGATTCAAGCGCTCGCGAGGGCCGCTTGTCCGCCTTCGCTCTTGCCAGTCTTTCCGGCGGCGCCTGACTTCCGAAAACTTTTCCCCGATGGCGTCCAACTACACCGAAGCGAGCATCAAGACCCTTTCCTCCCTCGAGCACATCCGGCTGCGGCCCGGCATGTACATCGGCCGCCTTGGCAACGGCACGCACGCGGAGGATGGCATCTACGTGCTGCTGAAGGAGACCATCGATAACTCGATCGATGAGTTCACGATGGGCTTCGGCAAGCGCATCGAGATCGAGCTCACGGAGCGCACGCTGCGGGTGCGCGACTTCGGCCGCGGCATCCCGCTCGGCAAGCTCGTCGACTGCGTCTCGATCATCAACACGGGCGCGAAGTACGACAGCGAGACGTTCCAGAAATCCGTCGGCCTGAACGGCGTGGGCCAAAAGGCGGTGAACGCGCTGTCGGTCGAGTACCATGCGCAGGCGTTCCGCGACGGGCAGACGCGGCGGGTGGAGTTCGAGAAGGGCCGTCTGCGCAAGGACCACAAGGTGGCGCGCAGCGAGGAGCGCAACGGCACGCTGGTGGAATTCACGCCCGACCCGGCGCTGTTCGGGCACGACTTCCGCTTCCGCGGCGAGTTCATCGAGGACATGCTCTGGAACTACGCGTTCCTGAACCGGGGCCTCACGCTCACGTTCAACGGCAAGGCCTTCAAGTCGGAGCACGGCCTGCGCGACCTCCTGCAGAAAAACCTGGCGGGAGAGCCGCTGTACCCGATCATCCACCTCGAGGGAGAGGACATCGAGGTGGCCTTCACCCACGGCGCCCACTACGGCGAGGAGTACTTCTCGTTCGTCAACGGCCAGCACACCACGATGGGCGGCACCCACCTTGCTGCGTTCCGCGAGGCGCTGGTCGAGACCGTGCGCAACTTCTTCAAGAAGGAGTACGACGCCGCCGACATCCGCCAGTCGATCGACGCCGCGGTCGCGGTGCGCGTGATGGAGCCGGTCTTCGAGTCCCAGACCAAGACCAAGCTCGGCTCCACCAGCGTCGGCCCCAAGGGGCCCACCCTGCGTGAATTCGTCGGCAAGTTCATCCAGCAATCGCTCGACGCCCACCTGCACCGCAACCGTGAGACCGCCGAGGCGATCAAGCGGAAGATCGAGGAGAGCGAGCTCGAGCGGAAGGAACTCGCCGGCATCCGCAACCTCGCCCGCGAGCGCGCCAAGAAGGCCTCGCTCCACAACCGCAAGCTGCGCGACTGCCGCCTGCACCTGGGCGACCGCAACCCGCGTTCCGAGGAGAGCACGCTGTTCATCGTCGAGGGCGACTCCGCCGCCGGATCCCTCACCGCGACCCGCGATGTCCAGACGCAGGCGGTCTTCGCCCTGAAGGGGAAGCCGCTCAACACCTACGGGCTCTCCAAGAAGGTCATCTACGAGAACGAGGAGTTTCATCTCCTGCAGTCCGCCTTGAGCGTGGAGGAGGGCATGGACGGCCTACGCTACAACCGCATCGTCATCGCGACCGACGCCGACGTCGACGGCATGCACATCCGGCTGCTGCTGATCTCGTTCTTCCTGCAGTACTTCCCGGACCTGATCCGCAACGGCCACCTCTTCATCCTCGAGACGCCGCTCTTCCGCGTGCGCAACAAGCGTGAGACTATCTATTGCTACACCGAGGAGGAGAAGCAGGCCGCCGTCGCCAAGCTCGGCGCCGGCCATGAGATCACGCGCTTCAAGGGCCTCGGCGAGATCTCGGCGGGCGAATTCAAGGACTTCATCGGCGAGAACATCCGGTTGGAGCCCGTCACGCTGAACCACCTCCACGACAGCAACGACCTGCTCTCTTTCTTCATGGGCAAGAACACGCCCGAGCGGCAGGACTTCATCATCGGCAACCTTCGCGTGGAGAAGGACCTCGTGGAGGTCTGAGCCGCCTCATGGCCGGCCTCCGGTCAGGCGGGAAGGGCTTTGGAACCGCGCGGGGCCGCGTGGGGCCTCTGGCGGCAGCGCTCCTCGCGCTCGTCTTGGCCGGTTGCGCGCTCGCCCCGAGTTCGCGCTTCGCCCGGCCGGAGATCGCCGCGGAGCCTTCGCCCCGCACCGCGCGCAACCTCGAGGTGTTTGAGCGCGTGTGGCGGCTTGTCGCCGAGCGGCATCACGACCCGGCGCTGGGCGGCGTGGACTGGACCGCCGCGGGCCGCCGGCACGGTCCTGCCGCGGTAGCGGCGGCGGAGGACGAGGCGTTGTACCGCGAACTCAACGCGATGCTGGAGCCGCTGCGCGACAGCCACACGCGGGCCATTTCGCCGGCCCGTGCGGCCGAGAGACGGTCGCGTACGCGGGCGCGCACGGGTTTTGCGATGGAGCGGCTGGAGGACCGTTGGGTCGTCAGCGAGGTGATTCCCGGCAGCCCGGCGGAGGCTGCGGGCGTGCGCGCGGGCTGGATCGTGGTCGCGCGGGAGGGGCGGCCCCTGGGCGGCCAGATCGATTTTCGGCCGGCTGCCGGTGACGCCGCCGTATGGGAATTTCTCGACGAGCATGACCGGCCGGTGCGCGTCGCGCCGGCGGCGCGTGAGCTGACGACCGCTCCGCGACGGGAGGAACGGATGCTCCCGGGAGGAATCCCGCTGCTGCGGTTCGACGAGTTCGACGGCCCGGCGCGCCGCTGGCTTTCCGAGCGGCTGAAGGCCCGTGCGGAGGCTCCGGGTGTTGTTGTCGACCTGCGCCGCAATTCAGGCGGCGAGACGTTTTCGCTCGGGATCACGATCGGGGAGTTTTTCCGCCAGACCGTCGACTGCGGGGTGTTTGTTTCGCGGGGCGGGGGAGCCTCGGTGAAGTCCTCCTGGCAATGGGGCTCCGCCCGGTACGGCGGCCGGGTGATCGTGCTCGTCGACCGCGGCACGGCGAGCGCGGCGGAAATCTTCGCGGCGGTACTGCAGGACCACGGGCGAGCCACGGTGATCGGACGTCCCACTGCGGGGGCCGTGCTCGCAAGCTGGTTCCACGAACTGCCCGACGGCGGACAGCTGCAGCTGAGCCGGGAGGATTACCTCGCGCCGAAGGGGCGTCGGCTGGAAGGGAAGGGCTTGGAGCCGGACGTCCTGGTTGCGCGCACGCTGGCGGATGTGCGCGCCGGGGTGGACCGCGACGTCGAGGCGGCGCTGCTCGCTCTGGGGGTTGGAGCGGGTGCGGCGCGGTGATTGCTCGGCAGCGGCGGCCGAGAGGCCCGGGCTCGCGTCCAGGGCTGGGTGTCGACAAGTTTTCCGATGGAGGACGACATGACGATTTCCGCGGAACGCTGGTCGAAGGTCCTGGTGAACGTGGGCTATTCGGCGATGCTGCTCGGCGCCGTCGACCTGATGGAGGGCTCGCTGCTGATTCTGCCGGGCAGCGCGCTGGTCTTGGCCGGCACTTTTTTTGAGCCCGGGCCTCGGCGGCATCTCGCCCACCGTATCTCGGTCTTTTTGCTGCTCGCGGTGGGAATCGGAGCGATGTTCGCGCTGAGCACCGTGGGCGGCCTCGGCGGAGAGTCGGGGGTGTCCTGGGCGTGGGGCCTGCTGCTGCTGCCGTATCTCGTGGGCTGGCCGCTGGGTATCCTGGGCCCGGGGGTGCCGCGTTGGGTGAATTACGGCGCCGTCGTCGTCGGACTTTGGCTGCTGACGCTCGCGGCGATGCTCGTCTCCACGGCGCTGCTGCGTCCGCATCCCGCGAGGCCGTTCCTCCCCGCCGTCATGGTCACCGTCGCCGCGCTGGGATTGGTTGTGGTCGTCGGTGGCGTCCGGCGGCTGAGGTTGGCGAAACGGTCGGGCTCGTAGCTGGCGCTAACCGCAAAAGGCCGCGGATGCGCTCTCGACGTGGACGAGGTGTCTGGCCTCGGGGGTGGTGACCACGAAACACACGAAAGGCACGAAATTGGGAAGTTCGTGCGATGTGGCTGCGGCTGTAGCCGCGGAGGATCCACGACGGGCAGTCGATCTTTTCAGAGCGGAGTAGCCGCGAAGAGGCGCAGGAGGCGCAAGGGCGGAGCGAGAGGCGCGAAGAGTGTCGGGGTGACCACGAAACACGCGAAAGGCACGAAATTGGGAGGCTCGTGCGATGTGGCTGCGGCTGTAGCCGCGGAGGATCCACGACGGGCAGTCGATCTTTTCGGAGCGGAGTAGCCGCAAAGAGGCGCAAGATGCGCAAGGGCGGAGCGAGAGGCGCGAAGAGTGTCGGGGTGACCACGGAACACGCGGAAAATGGGTAGTGCACGACGAAACACGCGAAAGGCACGAAATTGGAAAGTTCGTGCGATGTGGCTGCGGCTGTAGCCGCGGAGGATCCACGACGGGTAATCGGTCTTTTCAGAGCGGAGAAGCCGCGAAGAGGCGCAGGAGGCGCAAGGGCGGAGCGGGAGGCGCGAAGAGTGTCGGGGTGACCACGGAACACGCGGAAAACGCGGAAAATGGGTGGTGACCACGAAACACACGAAAGGCACGAAATTGGGAGGCTCGTGCGGTGTGGCTGCGGCGGTAGCCGCGGAAGATTCACGACGAGCAGTCGCTCCTTTCAGAGCGGAGTAGCCGCGAAGAGGCGCAGGCGGCGCGAAGAGTGTCGGGGCGAACCACGAAACACGCGAAAGGCACGAAATCGGGAGGCTCGTGCGGTGTGGCTGCGGCGGAAGCCGCGGAAGATTCACGACGGGCAGTCGGTCTTTTCAGAGCGGAATAGCCGCGAAGAGGCGCAGGAGGCGCAAGGGCGGAGCAGGAGGCGCGCTGAGTATTGGGGTGACCACGGAACACGCGGAAAACGCGGAAAATGGGTGGTGACCACGAAACACACGAAAGGCACGAAATTCGGAGGCTCGTGCGGTGTGGCTGCGGCTGTAGCCGCGGAAGATCCACGACGGGCAGTCGCTCCTTTCAGAGCGGAGTAGCCGCAAAGAGGCGCAAGGGTGGATGGTTGGGTGCACGGAGGTGAGGCGCCGATGAAGGGGCGGGAGATGAGGCAGGATAACACATCCACGCCGGAGGCCGGCCCCGCGGTCGGTATCTCCGGTCTGAGGCGTCGCGCATGTTCGAGGCGTCCCTTGACGCGCGCGCGGCGTGCATGCCACGGTCTTCCCGAATTTCCCCGACGAATGCCCAAGAAGAATCGCCCGCAGGACGAACAACCCGAGCTTCCCCTCGGCGGCGACGCCGCCGCGGCGGCGCAGTCGGCCCCGAAGGACGGGTCCGCCAAGTCTGAGGCCGCGGCGCCGGCGTCCGCCCCCGCGGAACCGGTTGTGAGCGCGCCGGCCGAGCCGCCCGCGCCTCGCCCGCGGGCCGGCAAGGTGCAGGATGAGCCCGCGCCGCTGGCGCGGAGTTACCGGAACTGGTTCCTCGAGTACGCGAGCTACGTCATCCTCGACCGTGCGGTGCCGCACATCGACGACGGCCTGAAGCCCGTCCAGCGCCGGATCCTGCACACGCTGTGGGACATGGACGACGGCCGGTTCCACAAGGTGGCGAACGTCGTCGGCCGCACGATGTCGCTGCACCCGCACGGCGACGCTTCGATCGGGGCGGCGCTCGTCGCCATCGGCCAGCGCGCGTTCCTCATCGAGCCGCAGGGCAACTTCGGCAACCTCCTCACGGGCGATGACGCGGCCGCGCCGCGTTACATCGAGGCGCGCCTCACGGCCTTCGCCAAGGAGGTGCTCTTCAACCCGAAGACCACCTCGTGGCAGCTGAGCTACGACGGCCGCGCGCGCGAGCCCGTCACCCTGCCGGCCAAGTTCCCGATCGTGCTCCTCGAGGGCGCCGAGGGCATCGCGGTGGGGCTCGCGACGAAGATCCTGCCGCACAACTTCAACGACCTCTGCCGCGCGGCGATCAACCACCTCCAGGGAAAATCCTTCCGGATCTTCCCCGACTTCCCCTCCGGCGGCATCGCCGACTTCTCCGAGTACAACGACGGCGAGCGCGGCGGGAAGGTGAAGGTGCGCGCGCGGATCGAGACCCGCTCGAAGCAGCTCCTCGCCATCACGGAACTGCCGTACGGGATGACGACGGAGTCGCTGATCGAGTCGATCCTCGCCGCCAACGCGAAGGGCAAGATCAAGGTCCGCCACGTGGACGACAACACGGCCGACAAGGTCGAGATCCTCGTGCACCTGCCGCAGGGCAGCGACCCCGACCAGGTCACGCAGCAGCTCTACGTGTTCACGGGCTGCCAGCAGAACATCTCCCCGGCCGCCTGCGTGATCGTGAACGACGAGAAGACGGGCGAGGAGCGTCCCGAGTTCCTCGGCGTGCGCGAGATCCTGAAGCGCACGGTGGAGAAGACGAAGGCCCTGCTGAAGCAGGAGCTGGAGATCCAGCTCGGCGAACTCGAGCAGCAATGGCATTGGGACTCGCTGGAGCGCATCTTCATCGAGGAACGCATCTACCGTCGCATCGAGAAATCGAAGACCTGGGAGAGCGTCCTCGAGGAGATCCGCGAGGGGCTCAAACCCTTCGTGAAGGGCCTCCGCCGAGAGGTGACCGACGACGACATCACCCGCCTCACGGAGATCCGCATCAAGCGCATCTCGGCCTACAACCGCTTCCAGGCCGACGAGCAGATCAAGCGCATCGAGGAGGAGATCCGCGAGACGAAGGCCAACCTGCGCAACCTCACCGCCTACGCGGTGGCCTGGTTCGAGCGGCTGCAGGAGAAGTTCGGCAAGGGGCTCAAGCGCCGCACGGAGTACGACGAGATCGAGCAGATCAACGCCGCCGAGGTCGTCTCCGCCAACCAGCGCCTCTACGTCAACCGCGAGGACGGCTTCATCGGCCTCAACTGGCGCCAGCACGAGTTCGTGCAGGAGTGCACGATCCTCGACAGCGCGCTCACCATCATGCGCGACGGCACCCTCAAGGTGGCGAAGGTCGCCGACAAGGTGTTCATGGGCCGCGACATCATCCACTGCGCGGTCTTCCCGAAGGACGGCGACGGCAACTTCTACACGATGGTCTACCAGGACAAGGAGTCCGGGAAGGCCTTCGCGAAGCGCTTCCAGATCGGCGGGCTTTCGCGCGACAAGCTGTACCCGCTGGCGAAGAGCGAGGGTTCCAAGGTCATCTACCTCGACGTGAGCCGCACCGAGAAGGAGATGCCACGTAAGCTTACGATCTTCATCGACGGCCGCAGCGGCGCGCGCGTGCGCGAGTTCGAGTTCGACCTCGCCGCCATCCCGGTGAGCACCCGCAGCGCCAAGGGCCTCACCGTCACCAAGTGGCAGGTGAAGGACGTGAAGCGCGCCGACCTCGCCCTGCGCTGAGTCCGGGGCTGGCTCGTCCATACGGTGCTCCTCCGGCGATGAACGCGGAGCAGGCGGATGAACTCGATGCCCTGGCCGCGGCCTGCCTACGGCGCTGGTTCCACGCCAACGGCTTTCCGGCACCCGCGGAGGAGGAGGTCGCGGGGGTGTGCGCCCGGCTGAGGTCCGTGATCGAGGAGCGGGGCCTGCCGCGCGTGCCGCCCGGAGGCCGGCCGGAGGAGGCGGTGGAAATGCCCGCGGCCGAGTGCGGTCCGCTCGAGCGGCGCGTCCTGGGCGAACGGGTGGCCGATCCGTGTTGGGGGACGCCGGTGCGGCAGCTGGTGAAGGCCTGCCTGCAACCCGAGTTCCGGCGCTGCCGCGATTCCTACCGTGAGCGATCGCCGGACGGATCCTGCCGGCGGCAGGATCCGGAAAAGGCCGCGGGAAGGCTGAGCGGCTCCCCGTGCGTGGATTGTCCCTACTGGCTCGAGCTCACGCCCGCGCAGCATGAACGTGCGTTGCGCGAGGCGTGGGCCGGCGACCCCGCGGTGCTGGCGGCGCGTCCGGAGGTGTTCCTGCCGGCCGATTTCCGGGAGCTCCGCCGCTGCGTTCGCCGCCTCGCGGGCGGCTGACGGGCGGCGGGAGCCCGGCCCCGCCTACCGGCGGAACATCGGATCGGAGGGATTGCCGCCGCTGAGCAGGTAGGCGAGCAGGTCCTGGACTTCCTCGGCGTTGAGGCCGTTGATGAGCCCGGCGGGCATCAGCGAGGAGGCGTAGGGACGGCGGGAGACGACGTCGGCCGCCTTCACCCGGACCTTCTCGTCGGGCATGAACGGGTTGGCCATGACGACGAGCTCGCCGTTTTCCTCGCCGACCACGCGGCCGACGAGCGGGTCATCCCCGCGGCGCTCGATCTGTTCGGCGCCGAACTGGTCGCTGATGACCTTCGACGGCTCGATGATGTTCTCCAGCAGGTCGCGGACGGAGTAGCGCCCGCCGGAGCCGGTGAGGTCGGGTCCGACGCCGCTGCCGCCCTCATTGCCGAAGCGGTGGCACATGATGCAGGCGGTGGCGGTGTACATCGCCTTGCCGCGGGCGAAGTCCCGGCCGGAGAGCTTGGCCGGCATGAGGCCGACGGCCTCGGCCAGCGTGTAGGGGCGGCCCGGACCCTTGGGCAGCACGGAAGGCGCGGCGAAGGAGGGCGGGGGCGGCTTGGACAACGCGTCGAGGGCGGCCCGCTCGGTCTTGTCGGTGACGTTGGCGAGCGCCTCGGTGCGGATGTTCTGGATGAAGCCGCTGAAGCTGTTGCCGCCCTTCCAATTGGCGGTGCGCGGGAACCAGGAGAAGAACTCGGTGCGCAGGCGGGGCGTCCAGCCGGAGGTGGCGTGCCGCAGGGTGTAGGCCATGGCGATCTGCTGGCGGTCGGGCCGGTTGGCCTTCACCCCGCTCACGGCGGTGGCGTAGCGGTCGTTGCGGGCGATCAGCGCGGCTCCGCCGATCTCCTCGCCGGTCTCGGTGATGGGCTCGGAGACGCTGAGGAGCGGCACCGCCTTGGCGACGACCTGGCGGGAGTCGAGGAAGACCAGCAGGGGAAGAAGTTCCCGATTCACCAGCGGATCGGCGTGCGGGAAGAGGGGATCGAGCTTCGCGGCGATGGTGGCGCACACCTCCGCGGAGGGCTTGCCCATCCGGGTGAAGGCGAGCTGCCAGGCGCGCAGCAGCGGCAGCCGCAGCTCGGGCGCGATCGTGCGGAGGTCGAGCCGTGACAGGGCCGCGATGATCCGCGGTTGGAGGGACTTGTCGCCCACGCGGGCGAGGGCGATCAGGGCCTCGATGGAGGCCTGGGGCTGCAGCTCGGCGAGGGCGCGGTCGGACCAGCGCGCGGCCGGCTGGCGCTCCAGCACCACGCGGGCGGCGAAGCGGAGGTTGCGGTCGCGGCTCGCGAGGCTCGGCCAGGCGGCGTCGACGGCCGAGGCCTCCGCCCCGTCGCGGTGGAACTCCTCGAGGGCGCGGCGGGCCTTGGCCTCCGGCGTGGGCGGCAGGGCGCCGACCGGGGCCGTGCTTTCGGGGCCGGCGTAGGTCACCCGGTAAAGGGCCGACTGGGTGCGGCGGCCGCCGACGGCGAAGTACATGGCGCCGTCGCGCGGGTGGATGATGACGTCGGTGAGCGGCAGGGGTTTGCCCGTGATGAACTCGGTGCGCTCCCCGCGGAAGCCCGCGCCGTCGGCCTGGAGGTGGATCGCGTACAGCGTGCCGTAGGTCCAGTCGGCGGCGAAGAAGGCGCGCTGGTACTTGGCCGGGAACTTCGCGCCCGTGCCGAAGACGACGCCGGTCGGGCTGCCGGGGCCGATGTCGACCACGGTCCCGAGGCTGTCGGCGTAGTAATCGGGCCAGCGGCCGGCGCCGCTGCGCCAGCCGAAGTCACCGCCGCTCACGGCATGGTTGATGCGCGTGGGCATGTACCAGGGCGTGCCCTGATCCCACTCCATGTCGGAGTCGAAGGTGAACAGCTCGCCGTTCTGGTCGTAGGCGAGGTCGAAGTGGTTGCGGAAGCCGATGGTGTAGAGCTCGTAGACCTTGCCCTCGGGGTCGAAGCGCACGATGTGCGAACCGGGAGCCATGCGGCCGCGGGCGTGGCCGCGGGCGTCCCACATGCGGGGCAGGAGGTGGTCCTCGCCCCAGGCGGTCGGGCGCGTTTTCTCCACCTGCGCCGGCAGGTCGGTGAAGTTGCCGAAGGCCGCGGTGATCGTCTTGCCGTCGGGTGACAGCACGAGGGAGTGGGTGCCGTGCTCGCCGGTGCCCTTCAGCGGGCGGAGGTACTTCACCTCGTCGAACTGGTCATCGCCGTTGGTGTCCCGCGCGCGCCAGAGGCCGGCCCGGGCGCGATTCTCGTTCACCATGATGTACAGGCTGTCGAAGGCGTAGAGCAGGCCGTGGGCGCCGACTTCCAGTCGCTCGACGGGGCCGGATTTCTCCTTGGCCTTCTCGTTCTTGCCCTTGCGGGGCTCCTCGGGCGCGGGGGCGGGCACACTCACGCGGTTGAGGTCGAGGTCGAGCTTCTCGACCTTGATCCCCGCGGTGGTGCCGAGCGGCGGCGGGGTGATCCGGTAGATACCGCCGTACTGGTCGGAGGCGAGGATGCGTCCCTTGGGATCGGTGGTGAGCGAGACCCAGGAGCCCTGGTCCGCGCGCGGCACGCTGTAGAGCATCTCCACCTTGAAGCCGGGCGGCGCGGTGATCGCGGCCGGGTCGGCCGGCGGCGGCAGGTCGGCCGGATTGGGCCGGATCGGGTTGGTCTTGCCCTGCTCGGCGGCGCCGAGGAGGGCTGGCACGAGGAGGAGGCTGAGGATTTGGAGACGGCGGGTCATGGAAAACGGTTGGGGCGCGCGGACCGGCGCGCCGGCGGGAATGACGATGCGGCGGGGGCCGCGGTGACTCAGAAACGCTGCGTGTAGGTGAGGAAGAAGGCGCGCGGCTGGACGGGCACGTATTGGAGCATGGTGTCGCGGCCGGTGGCGGGGAGGGAGGTGTAGCTCTGGCGGTCGCCGGGGTTGATGCCCCAGCCGCGCCACGTCATGACGCCCTCGCTGTCGAGGACGTTGTTGATGTTCAGGTTCACCGAGCGCGTGCGCGAGAGGGTGTAGCCGACGGTGAGGTTGAACTGGTTGAAGCGGGGCAGGGTGATGACGTTGGCGATGTTGCCGGCGCGCTCGCCCAT
>JBBAVH010000031.1:0-57609 GCA_040397825.1 Opitutaceae bacterium | reverse complement strand
CTTGCCGAAGTTGCGGTACTTGAGCATCTCCTGCTCGGTCTTCATCGCCAGCTCTCCCACCGTGGTGATGTTGGCGTTGTTGAGGCAGTTCGCCGCGCGGACCGAAAGTTCGATCTCGTTGACCGACATGTTAAGGAGCTTGCGGAGCTTGTTCTGCTCCTCGCTGACTTCGGACTGCTGGCTCTCGAATTCAAACTGTTCCTCGCTGACGCGGTCGAAGACATCGAGGTGGTGCTTGAGGATGGACGCGGACTGCTTGAGCGCGTCATCGGGCGTGATGCGCCCGTCGGTCCAGACCTCGAGGATCAACTTGTCGTAATCGGTGATCTGGCCCACGCGGGTGGCCTCGACCGTGTATTTGACGAGCCGCACCGGGGAGAAGAGCGAGTCAACCGGGATGACGCCGATCGCCTGATCCTCCTTCTTGTTGCTCTCTCCGGGCCAGTAACCACGGCCGGTCTTGATCTCGATCTCAGCCTCGAAGGAGCGCTTGTGGTCCAGCGTGCAGATGACCTGTTCGGGATTGATGATCTGAATGTTGGCGTCGGCCTGGATGTCTCCAGCCGTCACGACACCGGTCTTCGAGGTCTTGATGAGCAGGCTGAGGGGCTCGCGCTTGTGTGAAACGATAAGCACCTTCTTGAGGTTGAGGACGATGTCGGTGACGTCCTCGACCACGCCGTCGATCGACTGGAACTCGTGGTTGACGCCGTCGATCTTGATCGAGGAGATCGCCGCTCCCTCGATGGAGCTGAGCAGCACCCGGCGGAGGGAGTTTCCGATGGTGTGGCCGTAACCGGCCTCAAAGGGCTCGGCGATGAACTTCGCGTAGGTGGGCGAGGAGCCCTCCTCGACCTTCGTGAGCTTGTTGGGCAGTTCGAACTTTCCGAGGCGTTTTGGCATGGCGGGGAGTCCTGAATTTGACGGATGGGCGAAGGGGAGGCGGCCGCTCAGAACCGCGAGTAGAACTCGACGATGAGCTGCTCGTTGACGTCCTGGGTCATCTCCTCACGGGTGGGGAGACGGACGACGGTGGCCTTGAAGGTCTCGGGATTCATCGTGAGCCAGCCGGGGACGTTGCGGATGCGGTTCTCCTCGAGGCAACGGGTGGCGAGCTGGCGCGAGGCCGGCGTGTTCTTGACCTCGATCTCGTCGCCCGCCTGCACGTTGTAGCTGGCGATATCGACCTTGTGGCCGTTCACGCGGATGTGCCCGTGGTTGACAAACTGGCGGGCGGCCGCGCGGGTCTTGGCGAGACCCAGCAGATATACGGTGCTGTCGAGACGGGTCTCGAGCAGCTGCAGGAAGCGCTCGCCCGTGACGCCGCGCTCGCGTTTCGCCATCTCGAACATGCGCCGGAACTGGCGCTCGAGGAGGCCGTAGATGAAGCGCAGCTTCTGCTTTTCATTGAGGCCGACCGCGTATTCGGAGAGCTTGCGGCGCATCTTCGGGCCGTGCTGGCCGGGCGGATAGCCGCGGCGCTCGAGCGCCTTGCCGGAGCCAAGCAGATGCTGGCCGAAGCGGCGGCTGATGCGGGTGGTGGGGCCGGTGTAACGAGCCATGACGTGAGAGTTTGAAGAGGATTCGGTTTGGGACGGGGCGCGCGGGCGCCGGTTCAGACGCGGCGGCGCTTGCGCGGACGGCAGCCGTTGTGGGGAATGGGCGTCACGTCGACGATCGACGTGATCTCAAGGCCGATGGCCTGAAGCGCACGGATGGCGGAATCGCGGCCAAGGCCCGGACCCGAGACGCGGATGACCACGTCCTTGAGGCCGTGGGACATCGCATTGCGGGCGGCATCCTGAGCGACGACCTGCGCGGCGTAGGCGGTGGACTTGCGCGAGCCGCGGAAGTTGCACTTGCCCGCCGTGGACCACGCGATCACCGCACCCTTGAGGTCGGTGATCGAAACGATGGTGTTGTTGAAGGAGGCCAGGACGTTGGCGATGCCGGAGGTGACGTTCTTGGAGCCCTTGGCCTTGCGGACCTTGATGGCGCCCAATTCCTCCTTGAGGAGTTCCTCGGCAGTGGGCTGGCGGGCTACGCCATGCACCATCTCAACCGGCTTCTGCTCGGCAGCGGGGGCGGGGGCGCCCTCGGCGGCAGGCGCGGCGGCCTTCTCAGCGGGAGCCTTGTCGCCGGCGGGAGCCTTCGGCGCGCGGGCCTTCTTCTCGGCTGGCGCGGCGGCGGCGCCCTCAGCGGCGGCCTTGGCGGGCTTCTCTTTCTTGGGAGCGGACTTTTCTTCGGCCATGGGTGTAAGCGGTTACGCGGTCTCCTTCGCCTTGGTGACGCCGACCGTCTTGCGCGGGCCTTTGCGGGTACGGGCGTTGGTGCTGGTACGCTGGCCGCGGACGGGGAGGCTGCGGCGATGACGGATGCCGCGATAACAATTGATCGCCTGGAGGCGCTTCAAATTCGCGGCGATTTCGCGGCGAAGATCACCCTCTAGCACCCACTTGTGCTCGGTGATGATATTGAGGATCTTATTCAGGTGTTCCTCGGTGAGGTCCTGCGCCCGCATATCGGGGTTCAGTCCGGCCTCCTTGACAAGGAGATCAGCGCGGGTGGGCCCGATGCCGTTGATGTAACGGAGCGAGTACGCGACTTTCTTTTTGGCGGGAATTTCAACGCCGAGAAGACGAGGCATGGTGATGGGTGCTGGTTTGGATGTTTTGGAAAAACTGAAAAAAGAAATCAGGCGTCGGATCGGGGACGCGGAACCGTCAGGATCTCCGGACCCTGATCTGTGGTGAGCACGGTGTGCTCGAAATGCGCGGAGAGTGAGCCGTCTTCCGTGACGACCGTCCATCCGTCGGGCAACGTCTTGGTGCGATGGCCACCGGCGTTCACCATAGGCTCGATCGCAAGCGTCATGCCGGGCCGGATCCGGTCGCCGGTACCGCGGCGGCCAAAGTTCGGGATCTCCGGCGGCTCATGCATTTTTGCTCCAACCCCATGACCGACCATCTCGCGCACCACGCTGAGCCCATGGGCTTCGACGTGGCGCTGGATGGCATGGGAGATGTCGCCGATCCGGTTGCCGACCACGGCTTCGCGTATCCCGATATCAAGCGCCTCGCGCGTCACCCGCAGCAGTTTCTCGGCTTCAGGTGAGACCTTGGCTACGGGAACGGTGCAGGCGTTGTCGCCGATGAACCCTCCATGCATCACAACAACGTCGAGGGAGACGAGATCTCCCTCGCGCAGGACGCGCCGGAGGGACGGAATACCGTGAACGACCTCGTCGTTGACCGAGATGCAGGTGTGCGCGGGATAGCGCCGGGAACCATGCTGGTAACCGAAGCAGGCGCTGCTCGCCCCGAGTCGGGCGATCATTTGCTTTCCTGCTTCCTCCAAGTCCTGCGTTGTGACGCCCGGCCGAACCAGCGGCTTGAGGGACTCAAGTACGGTGGCTGCGACAGCGCAGGCATCTCGCATCCGCGCGATCTGGTCCCGGCTTTTGATCGGGATGTTCACGTCGGAGTGGCAGCATCGACCTCGCGAAGGAGGCCAAGCATGCGGTAGTGAGCAACGATTGGCCCGATGTCAGGACGATCCGCAAAAACCGCGGTGAGATCCTCAGCCCGGGCCTCTAACCATTCGTCGAACACTCTGGCTTGGAGCAACGTAGCCGGGAAGTCCGTTA
Organism: Opitutaceae bacterium; assembly: GCA_040397825.1. Lineage (GTDB taxonomy): Bacteria > Verrucomicrobiota > Verrucomicrobiia > Opitutales > Opitutaceae > ER46. The sequence continues at coordinate 53,963 of JBBAVH010000031.1, read as the reverse complement.
GGACAAAGCCCGCATCAGGTTTGCGCGCAAAGAACCAGCGGCGCATCAGCGCCAGCGTGGCAGCTTCCTCCGCTGCGGCGGAGGTTGGACGGCGCGAAATCCCCGAACCCTTCAGCCGGGACGGGGAGACGTGCTCTAGATTCTTCAAAGAACTCAAGCGGCTCATCAGCGCTGAAACGCCAGAAACAGATGAGCCGAGGACAAGGAACTTGGCTTTATCGGCGGGGCCAACACCCGCGAAGGGGAGGAAAGTGCCGGCCACGTCGGCGCGAGTAAAGGAATTATTTGACGAATGCCTTATAGGCCCAGATTCCGGTTCCCAACAGGAGCAGACCCAGCATCGGCAAAGCCAGCTTCATGACGGCCTCCTGACTAAGCGCCTCACCCGAAGCACCCTGCTGGGGATTGGCGCTCCGGGCGCGGATCCGGCCCTTACGCAGGAACCCGTCATAGTGGCGCTGGAGCAGGAAGGTCTCGACCTGACGCATCGTGTCGAGAATGACACCCACCGTGATCAGCATACCGGTACCTCCGAAGAAATAAGCAATACGCGTGGGAACGTTCAGCTCGAAAAGGAGCACGTCAGGCATGATCGCGATCAGGGTAAGGAAGATCGCGCCCGCCAGCGTGAGCCGCGTCATGATGAAATCCAGAAACTGGGCGGTAGGCTCACCAGGGCGCACGCCAGGGATGTAACCTCCGTACTTCTTCAGATCATCGGCGATCTGGATAGGCTTAAACATCACCGAAACCCAGAAATAGCTGAAGAAAAGGATCAGCGTGGAGTAGAAGAAATAGTAGGTCCAGTGGCCGCGCAGCAGGTTTTGGGAGAACTCGGTGAGGAACTTCAGCTGGTAGGTAGCTCCGATCCACGAGAGAATCTGCTGGGGAAACAGGAGGATTGCGCTGGCGAAGATCACAGGCATGACGCCCGAGTAGTTCACCTTGAGCGGCAGGAACGAGCTCTGGCCGCCCATGACCTTGTTGCCCACGACCCGCTTGGCGTACTGGACCGGGATTTTCCGCTGACCTTGAACCACCGCTATGATGCCCATCGTGACCACCACGAAGAGGGCGATCATGATGATGGCCTGCGGCAAACCCAGGCTTGCGCCTGTACCAACCGGACGGAAGAAGAGCTGGTAGGTCTGCTGCGCGGCTCCGGGAATATCAGCGAGAATTCCTACCGTGATGAGGAGGGACACGCCGTTACCGATTCCTCTTTGCGTGATCTGCTCGCCCAGCCACATCAGCAACATCGTGCCGGCGGTCATGAAAATCACCGAAGTGAGGATGAAGCTCCACTTGCTGACGATCACGATGGGCCCGTAGGTCGCCACGTCATACCCCGGGAACAACTGGCCGGGGTTGTTGAGAGCGAGGATCAAAAGGGTGCCTTGAATGACACAGATCACCACCGTCGCATAACGCGTGTACTGGGTCAGCTTTTGCCGCCCCACATCGCCTTCCTGCTGAAGACGACTGAGCGCCGGAACAACCGCCGTCATGAGCTGAAAGATGATCGACGCGCTGATGTAGGGCATGATGCCCAAGGCCGCGATCGCCCCCTTGGTGAGCGCACCGCCCGTGAACATGTTATACAGCCCAATCAGATTCCCGGCGCCGGAGGCGGCCTGCTCCGCGAAGAACTTCTGCAGCGGGTGGGGATCGATTCCAGGCAGAGGAATGATGGACGCGACCCGCGAGACAAACAGCAGCGAGAGCGTGTAGAAGATCCGGGAGCGGAGCTCGGGAATCTTCAGCGAGTTGGAGAAGGCGGAAAACACGGTGGAAATGAAATCGATTGGAACAGCTGAGCGGTCCCGAAGTGGTCTCGCGGGAGCCGACCGTTCTGGCTCAGGCGACGACCGCCTGACCACCAGCCTTTTCGATCTTCTCCTTAGCGGAAGCGGAGAAGCGCGCGGCCGAAACTTTCAAGGAACGAGAGATCTCACCGTCCCCCAAGACCTTCACGGCACCCTCACCCGCCCGAATCAGTCCGTGGTCAGCCAAAACGGCCGTGTTGACCTCGGTCACGGAGGCAGGCAGGCCGTTCAAGTCGCCCACGTTGACGACCGCCAACTCGATTCGGTGGTTGAAATTGTTGAACCCGCGATGAGGAAGTTTGCGGTAGAGAGGCATCTGGCCGCCCTCGAACCCGGGACGGATACTGCCACCTGAACGAGCCGTCTGGCCCTTGCCACCCCGGCCGGAGGTCTTACCGCGGCCGCCGCCCTCGCCGCAACCGACACGCTTCTTCCGGTGCACCGCACCGGGGACATTCCTGAGTTCGTGGAGTTTCATGTATTTTCCTAGTTTGGGTCGCCGCCGGCTGCCCCAAGGGGGCCGGCGACTCGGATTGGAGTTGGATTAGGCTCAGGCCGTCCGGCGCATCTGCGCCACGTCGTCAGCAAGACGCAGGCGCCGAAGACCGTCCAGCGTGGCGTGCACCACCGCGATGTGGTTCGAGGAGCCCATCGACTTGGTGAGGATGTTCTTCACCCCGGCTGCTTCGAGGACAGCCCGCACACCGCCGCCAGCAATGAGGCCGGTACCGGGAGACGCAGGCTTCAGGAGGACGCGACCGCCGTCATACTCACCCAAAACGTCGTGGGGGATCGTGTCGCCCTTGAGCTTAACACTCACCAGGTGTTTGTGGGCGTTGGCGGTGCCCTTCTTGATCGCGTCGGGGACTTCGTTGGCCTTGCCGTAGCCGATGCCGACCCGGCCCTTGCCGTCGCCGACGACAGCGAGCGCCGCGAAGGAGAACCGGCGGCCGCCCTTAACGACCTTGGCGCAACGGTTGATGAACACGACCTTTTCGATCATGGACGGGCCATCGCCCTCGGCAGGCTTATCACGGTTGTCACGACGCCCCATGTCGCGGCGCGGACCGCGGAAGGAGCCTGGTCCGCGGGCTCCACCACGGCCTTCACGTTGCGGCCGCTCCGTTGCCACCGGCGCTGGGGCGGCAGTTTCGGCGGAAGGTGCTGAAGTGTCGGGAGCGGAATTTTCGGTGCTCATGCGTTCCTTAGAATTTGAGGCCACCTTCGCGCGCGGCGTCGGCGAACGTCTTGACCTTGCCGTGGAAAGGCGCGCCGCTCCGGTCGAAAACGACCGCCGAGATGCCCGCCGCCTTCGCCTTTTCCGCGAAGGCAGCACCCAGCACCTTTGCGCCGGCCAAATTCGCCTTCAGCTTCTGCTTGCGCAGTTCGGCATCGAGACTGGACAGGAAGACGATCGTCGTTCCCGCCTCGTCGTTGATCGCCTGCGCGTAGATGTGCTTGGTCGAGAAGCGGACCGACAGACGGGGACGCGCCGCGGAGCCGACGACTTTCTTCCGGATGCGCCAACGGCGGTTTTGCAGCAGGCGCGCCTTGTTGATAGTATTCATGGTTCTTGCTTCCTCGATCAGGCGACGGTCTTGCCTTCCTTGCGGCGGACGCGCTCGCCGACGATGCGCACGCCCTTGCCCTTGTACGGCTCAGGCGGGTAATAGCCGCGGATCTCGGCGGTCACCGCACCGACGAGTTGCTTGTCGGCACCTTCGACCTTGAGCTTCGTCTGCTCGGTCACGGTGACCTTGATGCCTTCCGGGATCTCCATCAGGATCGGGTGCGAGTAGCCCAGAGCCAAGTCGAGCTGGCTGCCCTTGAGGTTGGCCTTGAATCCAACCCCCTGAATCTCGAGATCCTTCACGTAGCCCTCAGTCACGCCCTTGACCATGCCAGCTACTACCGAACGGGCGGTGCCGTACATTGCGTTGGCGAAACGAGTCTGCTCGGTCGGGGCGAACGTGACCTTCTTGTCGGCCACGGAGACTTTGACCGCCGGAGCGAAGGTGCGCTTTACCTTTCCCTTCGGACCCTCGACAAGCACGGTGCCGCCATCGACGGTCACCTTGACCTTGTCCGGAATCATTACGGGTTGTTTGCCGATTCGGCTCATAGTGTAAAAAACTGAAGTTGTTGTCGGCGAACTTACCAAACGTTGCAGAGCAACTCACCGCCAGCCTTGTTGCGCCGGCAGTCGGCGTCCTTCATCAGGCCGCGGGAGGTCGAAAGAATGGCAATACCGAGACCGTTGAGAACCCGCGGAATCTCGGTGTACCTGAAATAGAGACGGCGGCCGGGAGTGGAGACGCGGGTGAGTCCTGTGATGGCCGGAGCTCCGTCTACGTACTTCATCTTGACGACGAGAGTCTTGTGACCCTGAGCGTCCTCGCCGGACGCGAAATTAAGGACATAGCCCTCGGCCTTGAGGATAGCCAAAATCGCCTCCTTGAGGCGGGAATGAGGCATAACGCACTCGTCGAGGCGGGCCTTGGAGGCATTCCGCAGGCGCGTGAGGAAATCGCTAATCGGATCGGTCATGGTGGATGTTGATGTCGGTGAGCCAGCGGGTCATATCCCGGAGACCACTTGGTCTCCCGACCCCCGCGGGCTAAAGGTAATTACCAGGATGACTTGATGACGCCCGGAATCTTGCCAGCGAGAGCAAGTTCGCGGAACTGGATGCGCGACACACCGAACTTACGGTTGTAGGCGCGCGGACGGCCACTGAGCGAGCAGCGGTTGCGGATCCGCACGGAGGACGAGTTCTTCGGCAGCTTCTGAAGCTTCTTCTGCGCGGCGAAGAACTCCGTGTCGGTCGTGGCAGGGTTGGCGAGGATCGCTTTCAGTTCGGCGCGCTTGGCGGCAAACTTGGCGACGAGCCGGATGCGCTTCTTGTTGCGCTCAATGGCGGAGGTCTTCGGCATGGCGGTAAGGTTTAATTCAGGCGGCCGCCTTCGGCGCGGACTCCGAACGGCGGAAAGGCATCCCGAGAAGGCGGAGAAGTTCACGTCCCTCGTCGTCATTTTGGGCGGACGTCACGATCGTGATGTCGAGCCCGATGTGCTTCTTGAGATTCTCGATGGAAATCTCGGGGAAGATCGAATGATCGGTGATGCCGAGATTGTAGTTCCCCTGCCCGTCCAATTTGGACGGTACGCCGCGGAAGTCGCGGATGGTGGGGAGCGCCACGGCAATCAGCCGGTAGAGGAACTCCCACATTGCGGCGCCACGCAGCGTCACGTGGCAACCGACCACCTGTCCCTGCTTCAGCTTGAAGTTCGCGATTGCTTTGCGGGACTTGGCGAGGACCGGCTTCTGACCCGCGATCAGGGAGACATCACGCTGGATGTCAGCGATCTGGTTCTTATCCGCGTCGGCATCGATACCGGTATTGATCGAGATCTTGGTGATCTTCGGCACCTGGTGCGGGTTCTTGTAGCCGCGGCTCTTGACGAGCTCAGGCGCGACCTGCTCGGTGTAAATTTTCTTCAGACTGGGAACGTTGCTCATATGTCGGATCCGGGATTACCGACCCCGGTCGTTCGTGAAGGAGGTGATGGCGAAACGATTGTGCCGGAGGATCAAGCCGCGGCCGGCGCCTTCTTGCGCCGCGTGCTGGCGTCGTGGACCGACTGCAGCATGAGGTTACTGACGTGGATGGAGCCCTCGCGCTCGGCGATGGTACCCTGGGGATGCTCCTGGGACTTCTTCAGGTGCCGCTTGATCATGGCGAGGCCCTCCACGCGCGCACGGGAGCTGGCGGCGAGAACCTCCAGCACCTTGCCAGACTTGCCCTTCTGGGCTCCGGCAATGACGACGACCTGATCGCCGCGTTTGATGTGGAATTTCTTCATTTTTAGAGGACCTCCGGCGCTAGAGAGATGATCTTCATGAAGTTCTTCGCGCGCAGTTCGCGAGCGACCGGTCCGAAGATACGAGTCCCTCGCGGGTTGTTGGTCGCATCAATGATGACAATGGCGTTGCTGTCGAAACGAAGGTAACTGCCGTCAGATCGACGGATCGGCGCCTTGGTGCGGACGACGACGGCCTTGGCGACCTCACCCTTCTTCACGGTGGCGTCCGTCGTGCTCTCCTTGATGTGGACGGTGACGACGTCGCCAACGTGCGCGTAGGCGGTCTTCTGACCCATCCGCTGGATGAGGGCGGCCTTGCGCGCGCCGGTGTTATCGGCGACCTCAAGGATGGAACGAAGCTGAATCATGGCTTACCTCCGGTAGAAGATTTCGGTTTCAGGAGTTGGAACTTACGCCTTGTCCGCCGGGGTGGCGGAGTCGGCCGTTTTCCTGGTCTTGGTGGGAACGGAGGCGGCGACATCAGTCTCGCTGACGGCAGCTCCCTCGGCCGCGACGGCCTTCTGAACGACGGCGATGACACGCCAACGCTTCAAACGACTAAGCGGCCGTGTCTCCATGACCTCCACCTTGTCGCCTACGGCGGTTTCGTTCTTCTCATCATGCACGTGAAGGACCGTCTGCCGGTTCACCACTTTCTGATAGAGGGGATGCGGCGTCTTGTAGGCTACGGTTACCTTGATCGATTTGTCACCAGACCTGCTGGAAACGAAACCGATCTGGGTCTTGCGCTGGGTGCGCTGGCCGTTGGTGGCGGAGGACATGGCTTAAGGGTCTGGGTGTCTATCAGGCGGCCTTGGCGCCGACCTTCTTCTGAGTGAGGACGGTCTCGAGGCGCGCGATGGTCTTGCGGAGAGCGCGAAGTTCGTGGGTCTTCTCAACCTGCCCCGTCTGCCGGCGAAGGCGGAGCTGCAAAAGCTGCTCCCGCACCTCACGAAGCTTCGTGGAGATCTCGGCCGGAGCGAGTTCGCGGATTTCTTTGGAGGTCATGAGGTCAATTCCCTTCGTGAGGAATCAGGAGGCGGAGGCATCCCGCTGGATGAAACGGCAGTGGAAAGGCAGCTTGGCGTCAGCGAGACGGAAAGCCTCTTTCGCGGTAGAGGCCGGCACTCCGGCCAATTCGAAGAGCACTGCTCCGGGCTTGATCGTGGCGACGTAATACTCAACCGGGCCCTTGCCTTGGCCCATGCGCACCTCGGCAGGCTTCTTCGTCACCGGCTTGTGCGGGAAGACGCGGATCCAGAGCTTCCCCTTGCGCTTTAGGTGACGGGAGATCGTGACACGTGCAGCCTCGATCTGCTGACCGGTCATCGGTCCGCGGGTGAGGGACTGAAGGCCGAACTCGCCGAAGGCGAGGGTGTTGCCGCGCTTGGCATTGCCGGCGCGGGAGCCCTTCTGGGACTTGCGGTACTTGGTGCGGGCGGGGGCGAGAGCCATGGATGAATTCTCCTGAAATCAGTTTCGAACGTTGGCGCTCAGTTGTTGTCGGCCTCTTTCTTGCAGATCCAGCACTTGACGCCGATCTTGCCGTAAACCGTCTGGGCCTCAGCGAAACCGTAGTCGATGTTCTCGCGCAGGGTGTGCAGCGGGACGCGTCCCTTACGCTGCCATTCCCGGCGAGCGATGTCAGCGCCGCCCAAGCGGCCTGAGCACTGGATCCGGATGCCCTCGGCTCCCAAGGCCATCGCCATCTCGACGGCTTTCTTCATCGCCCGACGGAAGGCAATGCGACGCTCAAGTTGGAGCGCCACGTTTTCCGCTACCAGCGCGGCCTCGATCTCAGGCTTCTTGACCTCCTGAATATCGAGCAGGATCTCCTTACCCGTCAGCTTAGCGAGGTCCTCCTTGATCTTCTCAATCTCCTGGCCCTTGCGGCCAATGACGATTCCCGGACGGGCAGTATAGATCTTCACCCGCACCCGGTTGGAGGCGCGCTCGATGAAGATACGCGGGACGGAAGCCTGCTTAAGCTTCTCCATCAGCTTGGAGCGGATGAGTTGGTCTTCGGCGAGAAGCTTACCGAAGTCCTTCTTGCCAGCATACCAGCGGGACTGCCAGTTGCGGCGGACGGCGAGACGGAAACCGACGGGATTGGTCTTTTGGCCCATGGAAGTGATTACGAGTTGTTGTCTCCGTCCGAGAGAACGATGCGGATATGCGACATCTTCTTGCGGCGCGGCATTGCGGTGCCACGGGCTCCGGCCTTGAAGCGCTTGAGGACGGGACCGTTCTCGATGATCGCGCTCTTAACGGTCAGGGAATCCGCTGCGAGATTGTTGTTGTTCTCGGCATTGGCGATGGCGCTCCGCAGCGTCTTGGCAATCAGGCGCGCGGACTTGCGAGGAATCAGCTGAAGATAGTCGACCGCATCCGCGGCCTTGCGGCCTTGAATCGTGCGGGCAACCTCGCGAACCTTTTTGGGTGACATGCGCGCGTAGCGAGTGAGGGCTTGGACTTCCATTTTGCAGGTTAGAGATTCCGGACGAGACCGGCGACAGCGGCGCCGCGGAACGGCGCCCTGTCCTTTGGTTGCTTGATCAGGTTTGGGTTTTAAGAGTTTTGATGGAGACAAGGTCCCCACTGCGGACAGCCTGCCGCGGGGCGAGTGAAACGATGAGGGCGGTGCTCGACGACGGTCGGACCTCGGCCAATACGACTTCGGCCACCACATCACCACCACGAGAGAGCCGGCAGTTCATTCCCTGGCGTAGGCCCGAGTCGAATCCCGCACCGATCACGACCAGGTCGGCCACGGCGGTCTCGCGAACCCCGACCACCGTCGCGGAATCCGCCGCAGACACGGCCACCCCGCCAAGTATGAACCCAGCTAGAAGGGCCCGGACAGAGCCGATCGGTCGAAGGATGTGGGAATAAACCGACACGAGATGTTAGATTTCCTTACGCGTCATGCCGCCGTGCGCCTTGAACGTACGGGTGGGAGCAAATTCACCGAGCTTGTGACCGACCATGTTCTCCGTGACGTAGACGGCCACAAAGGCCTTTCCGTTGTGCACGCTGAACGTGTGGCCGACGAAGTCGGGGGTGATGGTAGAGCGACGGGACCAGGTCTGGATGGGCTTCTTGGTTCCGGACTTGGAGGCCTTCTCGATTTTCTCGAGAAGGTGATAATCGACGAAGAAACCCTTCTTGATTGAACGGGCCATGGTACGAAATAGATCGGGTTACTTCTGACCGCGGGGCTTGCGGCCGTTGTGGTGGACGATAATCTGGGCGTTGGAGGGCTTCGAGCGCCGGCGGGTCGGGAATCCCTTCGCAAGTTGGCCCCACGGGGAGACGAGCTGCTGACGCCCACCGCCACCCTTCGATTTTCCCTGACCGCCACCGTTGGGGTGATCAACCGGGTTCATCGCCATTCCGCGTACGGTGGGTCGGATACCAAGCCAACGCTTGCGGCCAGCCTTGCCGAGAGACTGTTGGTTATGGTCGCTATTGCCGACCTCGCCGATGGTCGCGCGACAGCGCGCGTTGACCCTACGTAGTTCCCCGGAGGGCATCTTCAGGGTCGCGATTTCATTCTCGATCGCAACCAACTCGAGGCCAGCTCCGGCACTCCGCGCGATCTGCGCACCGCGGCCCGGAACCAGTTCGACACAGTGCAGACGCGTCGAGGGCGGAATGATCGCCAGCGGGAAGTTGTTTCCCACAGTGTAATCGTTCGTCGTCGCCTTGTTGGAAGCAAAGATCGTGTCGCCCACCTTCAAGCCCTTGGGAGCAAGGATGTAACGCTTTTCCCCGTTCGCATAGGCGACAAGGGCGAGATTGGCGGTGCGGTTCGGGTCATACTCCAAGGCTTGGACCCGAGCCGGAAGATCGAGGATGTCGCGGCGGAAATCGATGACTCGGTAAAGCCGCTTGTGACCACCTCCACGGTGGCGCGAAGTGACACGACCGTAGACGTTGCGACCGCCTGATTTCCCAAAGGACTCAGTGAGCCCGCGCTCGGGCCGTTTGTCGCTCAGATCGCCCGTCGTCTTGTTCAGCGAGGTGAACCGGCCCGCGGGCGTGAGCGGACGGAATGAATGGATGGCCATGATTAATATCTCCGGATTAGGCGGGGAAATCAGACGAGTTCGATCTTATCGCCGGCCTTCAGCGTCACGATGGCCTTTTTGAAATCGGACCCGACACTGGGCCGACCTTGCCGGCTACGCTTGTTCTTACCGCGGTAGTTCTGGGTATTCACGCGCCTTACGCTGACCTTGAAGGTCTGCTCCACGGCTTCGGCGATCTGATGTTTGGTGGCGTCACCGTAAACCTCGAAGGTGTACTGACCCAATTTCGAAGAAAGCTGGTTGGACTTCTCCGTCAGGCGGACGAGCTTAAGAATGCGATCAGCTTGCATTAGTTGTTCCCTCCGTTGAGCCGGGAAATGATGGCGTCCAGCGCCTTGGAGCTCACGATGATCTTGGCATACTGGGCCAGGTCAAAGGTGTTGAGCTTCGAAGCCTCCTGGAGCGAAACCCTCTCGATGTTACGCGATGCCCGAGACGTAGAGTCAGCAAACGGAGCATCGACGAGGAGGACCCGACCTTTCGGGGCGATGCGTCCGACAACCTCGTTCATAATCTTCGTCTTCGACGCCTTGGAGTCGAAGGCCTCAATGACAGCGAGTTCCCCAGCGGAAGCGCGATCGAAGAGGGCACGACTGAAGGCCAGTTGGCGCACCTTCGAATTGATCTTCTTGGAATAGTCGCGGGGCTTGGGTCCGAAAACAACTCCTCCTCCCACCCACAGCGGTGAACGGATGGATCCAGCGCGGGCGCGACCAGTTCCCTTCTGGCGCCAAGGCTTCTTACCGCCACCGCGGACTTCACCGCGGGTCTTGGTCGAGTGCGTCCCTTGGCGATTGTTCGCGTTGATGGCGACGATCACCTCCTTGACGGCCTGTAGTCCCTTATCGCCCTCAAACTTGGGCAAACCGGCGAAGTCACGCTCGGAGCTGGTCTTGCCGTCTGAACTGAAAACGGTGAGTTTCATGTGACGTCGTCCTCTTTATTTCTTCGCGGCGGCTTCCTTCTTGGCGGGAGCAGCCTCCTTCTTGGCAGCAGGTGCAGCAGCCACCGCGCGAGCTGCGCGCTGGCCCTTGATGGCAGAGCGTACGATCACATCATCGCCATTAGCACCCGGGATGGCTCCCTTGACGAGGATCAGGTTTTTCTCGGCAATCACCTTCACGACGCGGAGATTTTGCACCGTACGCCGTACGGTACCCATGTGCCCTGGCATGGCTTGATTCTTCCAAGTACGACCAGGCGTCTGCCGCATCCCGATAGCGCCAATTCGGCGATGGAACATCGACCCGTGGGAGGCGGGTCCTCCCGAAACGCGCCAGCGGCGGACTACCCCCTGAAACCCCTTGCCCTTGGTGACGCCAATCACGTCAACCAATTGACCCTCTGAGAAAGAGGAGGCGCTAACAACGTCCCCCACCTTCAGAGCGGGAGCCGCGCTGAGGCGAACCTCGGCCAAGAGACGGGGCGGTTGCTCAAGCCCAGCCTTCTTGGCATGGCCGATTTCACCGGCGGATGCATTCTTGGCCTTCTTGGCGGAGAATCCAAGTTGCACAGCATTATAGCCATCGGTGGCCGCGGTCTTAACTTGAAGGACCGAGCAGGGGCCGGCCTCGACGACAGTGACAGGCACGAGCACGTTTTGTGCGTCGTAGACCTGCGTCATGCCGAGTTTCTTACCTAGAATTTCGGAGATCATAGGCTAAGCGGTAGGTGGAGAGGGTTCCGTTTAAGGTACCTACTTTAGCGAGGGGTCTGGCGGTGCCACGGGGCACACAGACAACTGCTACTGTAGAAAATTTGATCCGGGTGGGGATAGCGTGGGAGTTACCTATCGAACGATCACACGTTGATGGTGATATCCACGCCGGAGGGCAGGTTGAGCTTCTTGAGCTCATCGACCGTCTGGGCGGTGGGTTCGATGATGTCGATGAGCCGCTTGTGCGTGCGGGTCTCGAACTGCTCCATCGACTTCTTGTCGACGTGCGGGGAGCGGTTGACCGAGAGCTTCTCGATCCGAGTCGGCAGCGGAATGGGGCCGGAAACGCGGGCTCCGGAACGCTTGGCGGTTTCGACGATGTCCTGGGCCGACTGGTCAATGACCCGATAGTCGAAACCTTGGAGCTTGATGCGAATTCGTTGGCCTTTCATGGCGGGAAAAAGAACGGGTCAAGTGCGGGCCGGAGCCTTGGAGGAAGTCTCCACGATCTTGGCGAGGAGCGAGTTGGGGACCTGCTCGAAATGAGAAGGAGTGATCGACGCAGAGGCGCGCCCCTTGGAGAGCGAGCGGATGTCGGTGACGTAACCGAACAGGGTTTCGAGCGGGACGAAGGAGTTGATGATGCAGGCGCCCGCCTTGTTTTCCATACCCTGGATCTGTCCGCGACGACGATTGATGTCGCCCATCAGATCACCCTGATACTCTTCGGGGGTTGTGACCTCGACGCCCATGATGGGCTCAAGGAGGATGGGATTCGCCTTTTTCATCGCCTCTTTCAGCGCGAAGATGCCGGCCATCTTAAAGGCCAATTCAGAGGAATCGACCTCGTGGAAGGTTCCATCCACGATACGAACGATCACGTCCACGACCGGATAGCCTGCGACGACGCCGTTGTTGGCGCCCTCTAGGATACCATCGGTCGCCGGCTTTACGAATTCCTTCGGAATAGCGCCGCCGACGATTTCGTTCACGACCTCCACGCCCTTGCCCTTCTGGTTGGGCTCGAGCTTCACGATGACGTGGCCGTACTGACCCTTGCCACCCGACTGACGGATGAACTTACCCTCACCATCGGCAGCCCGGGTTACCGTCTCACGGTACGCGATCTGCGGTTTGCCCGCGGTGGCCTCGACCTTGAACTCCCGCTTCATCCGGTCGCGGATGATGTCGAGGTGAAGCTCACCCATGCCTGCGAGGATGGTTTGGCCGGTGTCAGGATCCGTCTTGACCCGAAGCGTCGGATCCTCGGCGACGAGCCGCTGGAGGGCAGTCGACATCTTCTCTTGGTCGCCCTTCGAGTTCGGCTCGATCGACATCGAGATGACCGGCTCAGGGAAGGTCGGCGGCTCGAGACGGATGTCGAAATCCTCGTGGGAAAGGGTGTCACCCGTGATGACATCCTTGACTCCGACGACGGCGCAAATGTCTCCGGAATAGGCAATGTCGATATCCTCCCGATCGATCGCACGCATGAGGACGAGACGGGAAACTCGTTCGGTGCGGCGAGTGCGCGGGTTATACAGGGACATGCCCTTCGTGACGGTGCCCGTGTAGACGCGGTAGAAAACCAGCTTACCCACGAACGGATCGGTCCAAAGCTTGAACGCCAGACCCGCCAGCTTGCCAGCATCACTGACGGTTGCAGGGACTTCCGCGCCGTCGCTGTTCTGGCCCGACATCGGCGGAACGTCGATTGGGCTGGGCAGGTAGTTGACGACGCAGTCGAGGAGACGCTGGACGCCCTTCTTCTTAAAGGCTGACCCGGGGATGACACCCGTGAACTGCAGGGAAATCGTGGCCTTGCGGATGCCCAGCATCAGCTCGTTCACGCTGATCTCCTCGCCACTAAGATACTTTTCGGCGATCGTGTCGTCGAAGTCGGAAACCGCCTCAATGAGTTTATCCCGATACTCCTTAGCTTGATCAGCGATCTCGGCCGGAATGGCGGTCGTGACCGGCGTCATGCCGAGCGGGTCGGTCGTATCGTCAAAAATGTAGGCGACCTGCTGGACGAGATCGACGAGGCCGCGGAACTGATCCTCCTTGCCAATCGGAATGAACAGCGGATGAGCGTTCGCCTTGAGCTTATCGCGCATCTCGGAAACGGCGCGGAAGAAATCGGCGCCTACGCGGTCCATCTTGTTGATGAAGGCGACGCGGGGAACGCGGTATTTATTGGCCTGACGCCACACGGTTTCCGACTGGGGCTGAACGCCTGCCACGGCACAAAACACGGCAACGGCGCCGTCCAAAACACGAAGGGAACGCTCAACCTCGGCGGTGAAGTCGACGTGGCCCGGGGTGTCGATGATGTTGATGCGCTGCTTGATGCCCTTCCACGGACCGCAGGAGGCGTTCCAAGCACAGGAGATGGCAGCCGCGGTGATCGTGATCCCACGCTCCCGCTCCTGCTCCATCCAATCGGTTACGGTAGTTCCCTCGTGCACCTCACCCATCTTGTGCACGGCTCCCGAGTAGAAGAGGATACGCTCGGTAGTCGTCGTCTTGCCCGCGTCGATGTGCGCGGCGATGCCGATGTTGCGGGTCCACTCCAGCGGGAAGGGACGATCCTTCGCGTTGGCCGGAGAAACCTTGGCCTTGTCGGTGACGACGGTGATGTTGGGGACGGAAACGGCTGCCATGGTGGGCGGATTACCAGCGAAGGTGAGCGAAGGCGCGGTTGGCCTGGGCCATCTTGTGGGTGTCTTCCTTCTTCTTCACGACCGTACCCGTATTGTTGTACGCATCGATGATCTCAGCGGCCAAGGCGTCCTTCATCGGTACGCCCTTGCGGCTTCCCGCCGCGTCGACGATCCATCGCAACGCGAGTGACTCCTGGCGCTCAAACGAGATTTCGACGGGGACTTGGTAGGTTGCGCCGCCCACGCGACGGCTCTTGACCTCGAGACGGGGACGCGCGTTCTCGAGCGCACCCAGCATAAGGTCTACCGGATCACCTTTCTCCAGCTTCTCGGAGACCTTCTCAAAGGCTCCGTAAACAATACGCTGGGCAAGGTTCTTCTTGCCGTCCTTCATGACCACGTTGACGAGGTGAGCGACCAACGGGCTGTTGTAACGGATATCCGGAACGACTTGGCGTTTCTCTGCTCTGTGACGGCGTGACATGGAGGAAGGCGAATTAGCGGGTGATTACTTGGCGGCCTTCGGACGCTTGACGCCGTACTTGGACCGGGAGCGACGACGCTTCTCGACGCCAGTGGCGTCCAAAGTGCCGCGGACGATGTGGTAGCGCACGCCCGGGAGGTCCTTCACACGGCCGCCGCGGACGAGAACGATCGAGTGCTCCTGAAGGTTGTGCCCCTCATCAGGGATGTAGGAAATCACCTCGTTACCGTTCGTCAGGCGCACCTTGGCCACCTTGCGGATGGCGGAGTTGGGCTTTTTCGGCGTACGGGTCATCACCTGCACGCAAACACCCCGGCGGAAAGGATTGCCGGCCAGCGCCGGGGACTTCGACTTCGCGGACACCTTACGGCGACCTTTGCGCACGAGCTGGTTGATCGTTGGCATGCTGAGGGAAAGAGTCTTACGAGTGGAAAATGACGAAAAGAGGGTGACCCTACTTTTTGCGGAAAAGCCGGCAAGCACTTTTTCGCGCCGAGTAGGAAAACTTGCGGCCCCCGCCGGCAAAGCGACCGGAGCCACGTCTGCGAGAGATCACCAGCTGCGACCGGGGATCTGTAACCGACGAGTAAGTTGAAAGGTCGAAGGTTCAGACCGCCGCGATGACCGCAAGCGCCTTTTTGCCTAGTGCGTCGAATTTTCCGATCAGCTAGGCGTCAGCCGCTCTCTTCTTCAGCGGTATAAGCAGCCGACGGAGCGCAGGCTAGGGACGCGCGGGTCGCACGACGACAGAGCTGGATCGGCCCGCAGGAAGGTACTTCCGCGCCAGCGCCGACAACTCCTGCTGGGTGATGCCCTCGTTATCGGCGTACCGGGACCGGCACCAATCGAGCACCTCCGGCTTTTCCTGAGCGCGGGCCAAAACATTGCCGAGCCAGTAGCCGTTCGAACGGGATGACTCCCGAAGGCTGGTCAGGACCGGCTCCTTGGCCCGCCTGAGGGCGTCGGCATCGATGCCTCCGACCGCGAGTTCGTCGGCGACCTTAGCGATCACTCCAATGATCGCGTCAGCCTTGGACGGATCAACCGTGACCCCGGCCTGGATGTAGCCAAAGCCAGGATACGCATCGCCCGCCATGCTGCCTACACCCGGGCTGTAGGCGTCGCCCAACTCCTCCCGCACCTTCACGCGGAGGCGGTCGCTGAAGACCTCCGCCAGCAGGTTCAGCCGCCGCGCGAGGCGGATGTCGCGGCCGTCGGTCGTCGGCCAATAGATCGCCAACTCGGCCTTCGGGATCTCCGTCGCGATCGCGAACTCTCGCCGGAAAGGTTCAGCCGGAAAACGTACCCGCCGGAGTTCCTCCAGGGCTTTCCGAGGGGCGCGCGGAGGCAGGGCGCCGAAGGTCCGCGCGACGGCGTCGATCGCGGCGCCGGGCTCGATGTCGCCCACAACGGCGATCTCGATCGGGCCGCGCGCCAGGTCGTCGGCCAGCCACGCCTTCACCTCGGCGAGAGTGCGCCGCGCCATTTCCTCGCGCGCTGGCAAACCGAAGCGGTGGTCGCCACCGCCCAGCAGGCGCGCCACCTCGAGCGAGAACGGCCCGGAGGCGGTGTGCTCGAAGCTGAGATACATCTGGTCGATCCACTTCGCCGCCTGACGCGCGGCCTCCGGCCGGTAGCCGGGATCCGTGACCCGGGCGGCCATCAGCTGCATTTGGAGGAGGAAGTCCTCCCGGTTGGTGCCGCCGCCGAGCGTGAAGGCGTCACCCGCGGTTCCGAAGCCCACGCCCACCGTGCGCCCGGCGAGGATTCGCCGCAGGTCATCCACGGAGTGGCGGCCCAGGCCACCCTCGATGAACGTGCGTCCGGCGTAGGCCGCCAACCCCGGCTGATCCGCCGGCTCGGTGAGCTGACCATGCCCGATCCGGGCGCTCACCCGGATACGGTTGGCTTCAAAGTCAGTCCGTTTGAAGTTCAACCGGACGCCGTTGGCGAACTCGACGAGGGTGACCTCGAGGTCAGGGACGATTTCCTGACGGACCACGCGGCCCGCCGGCCCGAAATCCACGTAGGCCCAGGCCTGTTCCTCGATCTTTTCCGGGGCCGTGACGACCTGAGCGACGGAGGCGGCGTAGGCTGCGGCAATCACCTCGCGGGCGCCTTCACCCGATGGCAGTACGGCGTTGCCGGTCACCATCACCAGCCGATGGGAAGCGGACCACGCATCGCGCATCGCGCGCAGGCATTCGTCGACGGAAACCTTGGCCAAGGCGGGTGCGAACAGGGCGAGATCATCCTCCGCCGACGTCCAAACATCCCGGTCTAGGAGCGACTCCGCTATCTCGTCGGCCAAGTCCGGTGACCGCCGGGTCCGCGCGGTCTTTACCGCCTGTTCGAGGCTGTTGCGGAAGTTGGCCACGACCTCGGTCAACTCGGCGGGCTGGAACCCGTGCTCCAGCGCCCGCCGCAATTCCTGTTCAGCCACCCCGAGCGCCGCGGTCCACTGCTCCGCTTTGCAAGAGAGCGTGACGGCCGATTGACGGTAGAAACCGAAGCCCTCCCCTACTCCGGCGCTACCACTCACGAACGGGGCATTTTCCCGGCGCGCGAGCATGGACAGGCGGCGGTTGAGGATGGCGTGCGCAAGGTTGCGCGGAAGGTACTTCAGCCGGTTGGCGGCGGTATCAGGTTCCTTGGAATATGGAGTGGTGGTAGCGACGGTGACGGTGGTGGAGGGCGCTTCCTTCTCGTGGTGATGGAAGACGCGCACGCCCTCGAAGCGCGGCACCGTACCCCATTCCGGCCGGGGCCGGACCTCGCCGCGGCCGCGCAATCCGGCGAAAGCAGCCCTCACCCGTCGCTCCGCATCCTCCGGGTCGAAATCTCCGACCAGGATGACCGCCATCAGCTCCGGGCGGTACCAAGCATCGTAGAAGTCCACGAAACGCTCGCGACCGGCCGTCTTGAGGACTTCATCGGTGCCGATGATGTCGCGTCGCGCGAGGGCGGTTCCCTCGAGCATGAAACGAGTGACGGCGCGGCTGGTACGGTAGCCCACCGAGTCACGGGTGCGCTTCTCGCTGAGAATGATGCCGCGTTCCCGTTCGATCTCCTCGGGGCGCAACAAGAGTCCCGCTGCATAGTCGCCGAAAACCTTGGCCGCTTCGTCGAGCGTGGCGGCCTTGGCGTCGGGCAGTTCCAGCAGGTAGAGGGTGCGGTGGTAGGACGTGCTGGCGTTGGTGTCGCCGCCGAAGCTCATACCCATGCGCTGGAAGAACTCCACGAGCGTGCCCGGTGGATAATGCGTGCTGCCGTTGAACGCCATGTGCTCGAGGAAGTGCGCGAGCCCCTGCTGGTCGTCGGCCTCATGGACCGCGCCGGCCTCGATGAGCAGGCGGGCGCTGACGCGCTCCTTCGGCTCGGGGTTGGCCAGGATCACGTAGCGGAGGCCGTTCGGAAGTACGCCGAACCTCGCCCGTGGATCGGCCCGCAGGTCGCTGGTCTCCTGCGGGAAGGGAATGGCGGCGGCGAACGCGGCAGCGCAAAGGACGAGCGAAAGCAGCAGGGCGGGCAGACGGAGCTTCATGCGGAAAGAGGCGGAAAAAGTCCCGAACCCCTGAAAACGGAAGCCGTAACGGATGATTTTCTTTGCGCCGGCCGATGTGTTCGGGGGCAATCCCCTTCCAAGAAGTGATGATCTGGCTCTACCGCCTCCTCTTCGTGCCGGTGCTCCTTGGCCTCGCTCCGGGGTACCTGCTACGGATGCGGCGGCGCGGCGGATACGGGAGGGATTTCGCGCAACGATTCGGCGCCCACCCGCAACTCGCTCCTTCCGTCGGCCGCCGGCGGGTCTGGATCCAAGCGGTGAGCGTGGGCGAGATGCTCGCGATCGGACCGCTCCTACGCGCCTTGAAGGCCTCCGGCGCGGAGATCTACCTCACCACGACCACGAGCACCGGCCGCCGTATCGCCGTGGAGCGCCACTCGGAGCTCGTGGCGAACATCGGATACTTTCCCCTCGACGCCTGGCCCTCGTCCGCGCGTGCCTGGCGGCGCATCCAGCCCGACCTCGTCATCCTGATGGAGGGCGAACGCTGGCCGGAACACCTGCGGCAGGCCGCCGGGCGGGGCGTGCCCGTGATCAGCGTGAATTCGCGGCTCAGCGACCGGACGTTTGCGCGGCTGCGACTGCTGGGACCGGCGGCGGGACTTTGTCTCCGGGGAATCACGCTCCACCTCGCCGCCTCCCGACAGGACGCGGAACGTCTCTCCGCCCTCGGAGTGCCGCCCGAGCGGATCCGAACCGTGGGCAACCTGAAGCTCGACGTGACCATCGACCCGGTTCCGGATGACGAGAAGGCCCGCCTGCGCGCCGAACTCGGATTGCGGGAGGGGCCGGTCCTGCTGGGCTCGTCGACCTG
This sequence comes from Opitutaceae bacterium, assembly GCA_040397825.1. Taxonomy (GTDB): domain Bacteria; phylum Verrucomicrobiota; class Verrucomicrobiia; order Opitutales; family Opitutaceae; genus ER46. The sequence goes on along the minus strand of JBBAVH010000031.1, from coordinate 35,000 downwards.
GCCGGGCGAGGAGGCTGCGCTGCTCCAAGCCTGGCGCGGCGCCCGGGCGGCGGGCCGCGCGGGTTCGCTGCTGCTCGTCCCGCGCCACGCGGAACGCCGCGGGGAAATCGAGACGCTGCTGCGGGAGGCGGGCGTCTCGTTCCATCTCCGCAGCGCCGGCAAAGCCCCCGGCCCGGTCGACGTGGCCGTGGCCGACACCACCGGTGAACTCCGTCGGCTAACCCAGTTGGCCGACCTCGTCTTTGTCGGGAAAAGCCTGCCGCCGCACACGGAGGGCCAGACTCCGGTGGAGGCGGCGGCCTTGGAAAAACCCCTCGTTTTCGGTCCGGGCATGGCGAACTTCCGCACGATCGCCGGGGAGCTCCGGCAGCGTGGGGCGGCCGTCTCCGTCCCCGATGCAGGAGCGCTAGCTGCGCAGATCACCTCCCTGCTATGCGAACCGGCAAAGGCCGCCGGCATGGCAAAAGAGGCGGCCGCCTGGCACCGGGATAACCAGGGGGCCCTGGATCGTTCGCTCGCGGAAATTCGCCGCTTTCTCGGCTGAATCGCGCGACTTCGGACGAAACTCGCCGTCAATCCCAAGCTCGGATTCCGGCCGCGGTATCCGGACCGCACCGGGAAGCCCGCTTGCCATTTTGACTTGATCGCTTCCCAGTCCCGATTTTCTACCCGCTTTTTCCGTCCCGAACTCGGCCCCGCCGAACGAGGGACCCGCCCTGCAAACCTCGTCCCGTTTCTCGAAAGTCACCATGATCGAAGTCAAAGGACTCGTTAAAACCTACGGTCAGAAGCGCGCCGTCGACGGCGTCAGCTTCTCGGTCAAACGCGGCGACATCCTCGGCTTCCTCGGGCCGAATGGTGCCGGCAAGTCGACCACGATGAAGATGCTCACCGGCTTCCTGCGCCCTGACGCCGGCCGCGCCACGGTCGACGGCGTCGACGTCACCGAGGATCCGGTCGCCGTGAAGACCAAGCTGGGCTACCTGCCCGAGAGCGCTCCGGCCTACCCCGAGATGACGGTGGCGGAGTTCCTCGGCTTCATCGCCGAGGTCCGCGGCTTCCGCGGAACTGACGCCGTACGGACGGCCGTGGACCGCGCGATCGGCCTGACGCATCTGTCTCCCGTTCGCAACCAGACCATCGAGACGCTCTCGAAGGGCTTCAAGCAGCGCGTCGGCTTCGCGCAGGCCCTCCTGCATGACCCGGCCGCGCTGGTTTTGGACGAGCCGACCGACGGACTCGACCCCAACCAAAAGAACGAAGTTCGTTCGCTCATTAAGAGCATGGCCACGGAGAAGGCCGTGATCCTCTCGACCCACATCCTCGAGGAGGTCGATGCCATCTGTAACCGGGTGATCATCATCTCCCAGGGCCGCGTCGTGGCCGACGAGACGCCGGCCAGTCTGCGAGCCCGCAAGCCCGGCGCCCGCCTCGACGAGATCTTCCGCGAACTGACCCGCGGCGACATTTGAACCCGCGGCGTTTCTACCAGCCTTCAACGACTCCATCGCCATGCGCCAAATCCGCCCGATCTTCAAACGCGAGTTCCTCGGCTACTTCCGCTCGCCGGTCGCCTACGTCTTCCTCGTCGCCTTCCTCGTCATCTCCGTCTCCCTCGCCTTCTCCCGCTACGGCGGGTTCTTCCGTGCCGGCGTGGCGAGCATGGAGAGCTACTTCACGTTCTTCCCATGGCTCTTCATGTTCCTCGTGCCGGCTGTCGGCATGCGGCTATGGTCCGAGGAGAAGCGCTCCGGCACGGTTGAACTGCTGTTCACCCTTCCCGTCACCACGCTGGAGGCGGTACTCGGGAAATTCCTCGCCGGCTGGGCCTTCCTCGCGATTGCGGTGCTGCTCAGCTTTCCGATGGCCCTCACAGTCGGCTACCTTGGGGATCCGGACTGGGGCGTGATCGTCACTACTTACATCGGCGCCGCGCTGATGGCCGGCGGATACCTCGGCGTGTGTGCGCTGGCCTCGGCGATGACGAAGAACCAGGTGATCAGCTTCGTCATAAGCCTTGGGGCCTGCGCGGTGCTGCTGTTCCTCGGCTTTAGCAGCTTCACCGAGACCCTTGAGGGCGTGCTGCCCTTGGCGGCCGCCGACGCGCTGGCGAACTTCAGCTTCATCACCCACTTCGACGCCTTCACCAAGGGCATCATCGATCCCAAGGACGTCGTGTTCTTCCTCTCCCTCATGGGCTTCACGCTCTTCCTGAACGTGGTCGTCCTCGAGCGCTGAAACCCTCCAAACCTTCGCGCAGCCATGAAATTCGGCAGCAAGTCCATCGCCATCGGCCTGCTTCTCGTGGGCCTCATCCTCGTCAATTACCTCGCCTCCTCGGTGCCCGTGCGCGTCGACGCCACCGCGGAGTCGATCTATTCCCTCTCCGAGGGAACCCGGCGGATGCTCGGAAAAATCGAGGAGCCGGTCACGGTCGACCTCTACTTCTCCAAGGACGCCAGCGGTCTGCCCATCGCCTACAAGAACTACGCCGCCCGCGTGCAGGAGATGCTCCGCCAATACGGCCGGGCCGCGCGCGGCAAGCTGACCCTGAATGTCATCAATCCGCGCCCGGACACCCCGGAAGAGGAGAAGGCCACGGCCGCCGGCCTCACGCCGCAAGTGGCGCAGCAAGGCGGCGAGCAGTTCTTCTTCGGCCTCATCGTCACGCAGGCCGACCAGCAGAAGACGATCGCGGCGTTCACCCCCCAGCGGGAGCAGTTCCTCGAGTATGACCTATCGAAGCTGATCTTCAGCGTGCAGCAGCTCGACAAGCGGAAGCTCGGCCTGATTACCAGCCTGCCGCTACAGGGCACCAGCCCGCAGGAGATGCAGATGATGATGATGATGCGCCGCCAACCGCAGCCTTCCCAGACCGTCATTTCGGAACTCGAGCAGTCCTTCCGCATCGTCACCGTCGAGTCATCCGCCAACGAGCTGCCCGCGGACCTCGACGCCCTGATGGTCGTGCACCCGCAGGGCCTGTCGCCGAAGCTCCAGTTCGCGATCGACCAATTCCTCCTCGGCGGCAAGCCCGTGTTCCTGGCCCTCGACCCGTCGTCGCAGCACTTCAAGCGCCAGGGCGGCCAGCAGCAGATGATGATGGGTGGCGGCGCCCAGAACGTCACCAGCGACCTGCCCGCCCTGCTCAGCGCCTACGAGCTGAGCTACGACGCGCAGAAGGTCGTCGGCGATCTTGAAAACGCCACCCAGGTCCAGACGGGCGGCGGTAACATCGCCCGCTTCCCGGTCTGGCTTAGCCTGGCCGGCCGGAAATCGTTCAACGCGAAGTCTATGGCGACCGCGCAGCTGAATTCGGTGATGTTCATCGAGGCCGGCAGCATCTCCCAAAAGGCCGGAGGCTCCCTCACCTTCACGCCCCTCATTGAGACGTCTGCCCAAGCCGGCGACATGCCGAGTATGATGCTGCAATTCGCGCAGCCTGACGACGTCGCGAAGCAGATCACCCCCAGCGGCAAGAAGACCGTCGCCGCGATGGTCACGGGGAAGTTCAAGACCGCTTTCCCCGACGGGATGCCCTCCGATCCCCCGCCGCCGGCCGGCTCCAACGAGCCGAAGAAGGAGGAAAAGAAGCCCGACGGCCCGGCGCTTAAGGAGTCGAAGGCCAACTCGACGCTGTTCGTGATCACCGACACCGACTGGCTCTTCGACGACTACAGCGTGCGGAAGTTCAACTTCTTCGGCCAGACGGCCGCCCAGCCGATCAACGACAACCTGGCGCTCGCCGCCAACACGGTCGAGTTCCTCGGCGGCTCGCAGGACCTCATCTCCATCCGCGGCAAGGGCACGTCGCTCCGGCCGTTCGACGTCGTTCGCTCGATGGAGGCCGAGGCCCAGAAACAGTATCAGTCGAAGCTGACCGAACTGGACGGTCGCCTGCAGCAGGTGCAGACGAAGCTGAGCGAGTTGCAGGGCAAGAAGGGCGAGGGCAACCGCCTCGTCGCCACGCCCGAGATGGCCAAGGCCATCGAGGACTTCCAGAAGCAGCAGGCCAAGATGCGCGGGGAACGCCGCGAGATCCGCCGCGCGCTCCGCGAGGACATCGACCGCCTCGAGAATCGGCTGCTCGTCCTCAACCTACTTGGCACGCCCGTGCTGATCGGCGCCTTCGGCTTCTGGTTCTACCGCAACCGCCGGAAGTGAGCCCGCCGCCAACCGCCAACCAACGACCCGATCTCCCGCGATGAAAATCAAGACCCTCGTCGTCTCCATCATCGTCCTCGCCGTCCTCGCGGCCGGCGCCTTCTTCCTCCAGCGGCCCGCGCCGCCGCCGCCGGCAGACGCCCGCCTCAACCAGCCGATGGTCGACCGCGCCGTCGTCGAGAAGGCGGCCGCGATCCGCATCACCGACGCCGGCAAGACCATCGACCTCACCCGGCAGGCCGACGGCACCTGGAAGGTGCCGAGCTACTTCGACATGCCCGCCGACTTCGGGAAGCTCTCGGGCTTCGTCGGCAACCTCACCGAGGCCAAGCTGCAGCGGCTGGTGACCAGCAACGCGGAGCGCATCGCGCGCCTCGAGTTCAAGGACACCAAGGTCGAACTGCTCGACGGCACCGGTAAGGTGCTGTTCACCGTCACCCTCGGGAAGAACCCCGAGACGAGCGGCGGACGCTTCGTGCGCTTCGGCGACGAGCAGAAGGCCTTCCTCGCGAGCTTCGGCGCCTGGCTCGACACCGAGGCCCGCAACTGGGCCAACGCCGAGCTCATGAACATCAAACCCGACGACGTCGCCAAGGTGGAGATTCCCTTTGCCGAGGGCGGTCCGGTCACCGTTTCCCGCGCGAAGAAGGAAGATCCGTGGACGTCGGACAAGACGCCCGCCGGCCAGAAGGTGAAAGCCGACCGCGTCGCCTCGCTGCTGAGCAGCGTGGGCGCGGTACGCTTCACCGACTCGAGCGCGACCGACGACGCGAACGCCGCCGCGGCGAAGGCCAACCAGCGCGTCTTCAAGCTCACGACCTTCGACAACAAGACCGTGACCGTCGCGCTCGGCCGCAAGCCGGAGGAGAAGAAACTCAAGCCGGCCGCGCCCTCGACCGACGGCAAGACGGGGCCCGCCGCCCTCGGGAGTGTCGCCGACCTTGCGAAGAAGGATGACGCGAAGAAGGACGACAAACCGCTGGCCCCGGAGTTCGAGACGATCCCGGCAGGTCCGGTGTTCGCCTTCGTCGCGCACTCCGACTCATCGGCCGCGATCAACGGGCTGATGTCTAAGCGGGCCTTCCAGATCGCCGAGTACACCTTCACCGGCCTGCCGCAGAAGTCCGACGAACTCTTTGAAGCCGCGCCGCCGCCGTCGCCCGCCGCAGCGCCCGCGACTCCATCTCCCGCCCCGGCGGCCGAGCCGAAGAAGTGAGCGGACCGAAGACGAATCGGTAGAACAAAGCGCGGGTCACCCACCCGCGCTTTTTTGGGCCCAAGCCAGTCCAGACTTTACACGTATCATCACTTCCGCATGCGTTGATGCGTCTTATGGCTCCCGACCGGCCCATTTCCGAGCTCCTCGCCTCCGGGCGCGTGCTCCGCTCCCTCGAGTTCTTCCCGCCGAAGGACGACGCTGGAGTCGAGGCGCTCCGCGCCACCGCCGGGGCGTTGCGCCGGATCCAGCCTGACTTCGTCTCGGTGACCTACGGCGCCGGCGGGACCACCCGGGACCGCACGGCTCAGGTGAGCGCGCTGCTGCGGGCGGAATTCGGCTTCACCGTGATGCCCCACCTCACCTGCGTGGGCCACTCGCGCGCAGAGCTCAACGCCCTCGCCGATCGGATTCACGCCGGCGGCTTCCGCAACATCATGACCCTGCGGGGTGATCCGCCCAAGGGCGCGACCGAGTTCCAGCCGGCCCCCGACGGCCTGCGCCACGCCAGCGAACTCGCCGCGCTGCTGAAGGCGCGTCACGCGGATTTCTGCCTCGGGGTCGCCGGCTACCCGGAAAAGCACCCCGAGGCGCCCAGCCTCGCAGCCGACCTCGGCCACCTGCGCCGCAAGGTCGACGCCGGCGCGGCGTTCATCACCACGCAGCTGTTCTTCGATAACGACGTGTTCCACCGCTTCGTGGAAAAATGCCGCGCCGCCGGCATCCAGGTGCCGATCGTGCCCGGTATCATGCCGGTCCTTTCGTTGAAGCAGATCCAGCGCTTCACGCAGATGTGCGGAGCGTCCCTGCCGGCTCGCCTCACCGCCCGCCTTGAGGCGGCGGCGGATAACGCCGAGGTCATGGAAACGATCGGGATCGATTGGGCGCTGAACCAGATCCGCGGGCTCGTCGAGGCAGGGGCTCCCGGCTATCACCTATACATCCTGAATCGCGCCAAGGGCGCCCTCACCCTCGCGGCCGGCTTGGCGGCCTAATCAGCCTCCCGCGAACACGGGTCTGAATCCGGCCTCGGTCAGGATCCGCGCCACGGTCTCGCGCTGGTCGCCCTGAATTTCGATCGCGCCGTCCTTCACCGTGCCGCCGCATCCGCAGGCCGCGCGCATGCGTTTCGCCAGCTGCTCCTTTTCCGGCAGGCCGATACCGATGAAGCCGTCGACCACCGTCACGGTCTTCCCTCCCCGCCCCCCGGTCTCACGGCGGACGTCGACCCGCCCACGGTTGCGGGTCGGGGCCGCCGCCGGCGCGACCGCCGGTTTCGCGACGGGAGCCGCCGCGGCCGCCGGCAATCCCGCCGCGCTTAACGCCCCGAACGGGTTGTGCCCAAGCCCGCGACCACCCTCCGTTGAAATCCGCTCGTTCGCCATGATTCAGCTCCGTCCGGGCCTTCCGCCCCCGCACACGCCGGCCGGGATATCAGCGTCACCCGCCAGGAACATCCGGGCCTTGGCGTAGCTCCGATTCCGCAGGAAGTGGACGAGTTGCGGGTGCAAACCGGCGCTCCCGCGTTCCACAAAGTCGTCCAACTTAAGCATTTCTTCGGCAATGACTTGTCCGTTTCCAGACGCGATGGCACCCAACAGGGCTTCTAGGGATTTCCTGATCTCGGTTTCCATGAGACTTGAGCGCGGGACTTATCCGGCTGTGACGCACGTTTAGCGCGATTGCAATCTCCGCAAACCGGGCCCGCGCACTTGTTTCCGGCGGCGGGCTATGGTTACCTCGTCCTTCTCTTTTTTCACACGAATCGCCGCGCGACGACGCACCCCGTCATCGCGTGGCGGCATCTCCATCCGTACCATGTTCCGGCCCACGCTTCCTTCCCTCGCCAACGCTGACGTCATCGAGGCGTCCTACCAGTCTTGGCTGGCTGACCCCAACTCGGTCGACCCGACTTGGCGCGCCTTCTTCCAAGGTTTCGCGCTCGGCTCCAACGGCGCGACTCCGGCCGCCGCCCTCGCCGAGGCCTCCCGCGACGCCTCGCAGTCCCACGCGACCGCACCGATCATCGACAGCCTCAAGCAGTCGCGCGTCCACCAGCTCATCAACGCCTACCGCTCGCTGGGCCATCTCGAGGCGCACCTCGACCCGCTGAGCGACACGCCGCCGCCGCACCCGAAGCTTTCCCTCGCGCAATTCGACCTGAGCGAGGCCGACCTCGGCACCTCGTTCGACGTCGGCACCTACCTCGGCGGCGGGCAGATGAAGCTCCAGGATATCCTGATCGCCCTGCGCACGACCTACTGCGACCGCATCGGCGTCGAGTACACGCACATCCAGGATGTGGAGGTCCGCCAATGGCTGGAGACGCGGATGGAAGCCTCCCGCAACCAACCCGATTTTTCCAAGGCCGAGAAGGTCCGCATCCTCCGGCGCGTGCACAAGGCGGAGCTGTTCGAGCGGTTCCTGCACACCAAGTACGTCGGCCAGAAACGCTTCTCCCTCGAGGGCGGCGAGACGATGGTGGCGGCCGTCGACTCGATCATCGAGCATTGCCCCAAGCTCGGCGTGGAAGAGGTCGTGATGGGCATGGCCCACCGCGGCCGGCTCAACATCCTCACGAGCGTGATGCGGAAGAGCTTCGACGTGCTCTTCGAGCAGTTCTCGGAGAACTATATCCCGGAGACCGTCGGCGGCGACGGCGACGTGAAGTACCACCTCGGCTACGAGGCTGTCCTTGAGACCATGTCGGGCAAGAAGGTGGAGGTGCGCCTCGCGGCCAACCCCTCCCACCTCGAGATCGTGAACCCCGTCGTCGAGGGCAAGACCCGCGCCCGCCAGCGCATCCGCGGCGCGACCGGCGAGCGCTGGCGCGTGCTGCCGCTGCTCATCCATGGTGACGCCGCCTTCGCGGGCCAGGGTATCGTGGCCGAGACACTCAACTTCTCCCAGCTGCCCGGCTACCAGACCGGCGGCACGCTCCACATCGTGGTGAACAACCAGATCGGCTTCACGACGGAGCCGCGCGACTCCCGCTCCACCGTGTACTGCACCGACGTCGCCAAGATGATCGAGGCGCCGGTCTTCCACGTGAACGGCGACGACCCGGAGGCGGTCTGCCACGTCGCGCGCCTCGCGCTCGAGTTCCGGGTACGGTTCCAGCGCGACGTCGTCATCGACATGGTCTGCTACCGCAAGCACGGCCACAACGAGACCGACGAGCCGGCGTTCACGCAGCCGCTGCTCTACCGCAAGATCGCCGCGCACCCGCCGATCTCGGCGGTGTTCACCCGCAAGCTGGTCGCCGATGGCACCGTCACCGAGGCCAAGTCCGACGCCATCCGCGCCGAGTACTCGGAGGCGCTCGAAAAGCACCTCGAGAAGGCGAAGGCCGCGGAGACCGCCAAGACGGCCCGCCGGGCCGCCGCCGCGGAGGCGCGCCGCTTCGAGGGCTCGACCGCGGTGTTCCAACCCGACTTCCACTTCAAGCCGGTCGCCACGGGCGTGAAGCCTGACCTGATCGCCCGCGTCGCGCAGGGTCTCACCACCCTGCCGGAGGGTTTCCGCCCCAACCCGAAGATCCGCCGCTTCCTCGACGCCCGCGCGCAGGCCTTCAAGGACGGCGGACCGGTCGACTGGGGCTTCGCCGAGGCCCTGGCGTTCGGCACGCTCGTCCTCGAGGGCACACCCGTGCGCCTCAGCGGACAGGACTGCGAACGCGGCACCTTCAGCCACCGGCACGCGGTGCTCCATGACATGGAGACCAACGCCACGCACACGCCGCTCACTCAGCTCGCCCCCGATCAGGCCCGCTTCTGCGTCTACAACTCGCTGCTCTCCGAGGCGGCGGTGCTCGGCTTCGACTACGGCTACTCGCTGGATTACCCCGACATGCTGTGCATGTGGGAGGCGCAGTTCGGCGACTTCGCCAACGGCGCCCAGGTCGTCATCGACCAGTTCATCTCCAGCGCGGAGTCCAAGTGGTACCGCACCAGCGGCATCGTGCTCCTCCTGCCGCACGGCTACGAGGGCCAGGGTCCCGAACATTCCTCGGCCCGTCTTGAGCGTTTCCTCCAGCTCTGCGCCGAGGACAACATCCAGGTCGCCAACATCACGACGCCGGCGAATTTTTTCCATGCCCTGCGCCGCCAGGTGAAGCGCGACGTGAAGAAGCCGCTCGTGGTGATGTCGCCCAAATCCCTGCTGCGCCATCCCGCCGCCACCTCGCGCCTTGAGGAACTTTCGACCGGCGGATTCCAGGAGATCATCGACGATCCGCTGTTTGCCCAGGGCACGGCGTTCGCCTCCCGGCTCATCCTCTGCTCCGGCAAGGTTTACTACGACCTCGCCGACCACCGCGCGAAGAACAAGCACCACGACACCGCCATCGTGCGCGTGGAGCAGCTTTATCCGCTGCACCGCAAGCGCCTTGCCGAGATCGCGAAGAAGTACGCCGGCGCCCGCCTCGTCTGGGCGCAGGAAGAATCCGAGAACATGGGCGCCTGGTCCTGGATCGCGCCGCAGCTCGAGGAGACGTTCGGCCGCAAGGCCCGCTACGCCGGCCGCGACGCCTCCGCCTCGCCCGCCGTCGGCACCCTAGCCGTCCACCGGCTCGAACTCGCCGCCCTCCTCAAGCAGGCGTTCTCCGACTGAACCCGGTCCCCGCCTTTATCACCCGCAACCGATCCCGCTGACCTCGTCCTCCATGTCCCAGCTTGAAGTCAAAGTCCCGCCCATGGGCGAATCCATCTCCTCCGGCGTCCTCGCCAAGTGGCACGTCGCCGACGGCGCCATCGTGGCCAAGGACCAGCCCATCTTCGAGCTGGAGACCGACAAGATTACCTCCGAGGGCACCGCGGAAGCCGCCGGCCGGATCTCGCTGAAGGTCGCCGCGGGTTCCGAGGTGAAGATCGGCCAGGCCGTCGCCGTGATCGACACCGCCGCCGGAGCTCCGGCTCCGGCCGAGCCGGCGCCCAAGGCCGAGGCACGCGCCGCCGCCAAGGAAGCCGCCGCCTCCCCGGCCGTCCGGCGGATCGCCTCCGAGACGGGAATCGATCCGGCCGCCGTCGCCGGCACCGGCAAGGGTGGACGGGTCACCAAGGGCGACATGATCGCCGCCGCCACATCCACCCCGCCGCCGCCTGCACCGGCCGCACCAGCCCCGGCCGCGCCCATCGTCGCTCCTCCCAGCGCCCCGGCCTCTTCGCCCGGTGCACCGGCGCGCCAGACGCGTCGGAAGCTTTCCCCGCTGCGGGCCAAGATCGCCCAGCGTCTCGTATCCGCCCAGCACCAGGCCGCCATGCTCACGACCTTCAACGAGGTCGACATGTCCGCGGTCATGGCCCTCCGCGCCAAGTACCAGGATGATTTCGTGAAGAAGAACGGCCTGAAGCTCGGCTTCATGTCCTTCTTCACCAAGGCCGTCGTCCACGCCCTGCAGGCGGTGCCCGCCGTCAACTCCTCCCTCGACGGCGACACGCTCGTCGAGAACCACTACTACGACATCGGCGTCGCCGTCTCCACCGAGAAGGGGCTGATGGTTCCCGTCGTGCGCGGCTGCGAGTCCCTCTCCATGGCCGCGATCGAGCAATCGATCGCCGACGCCGCGAAGCGCGCCCGCGACGGCAAGATCACCCTCGCCGACCTCGAGGGCGGCGTCTTCACCATCACCAACGGCGGCATCTTCGGCTCCATGCTCTCGACGCCGATCCTCAACCCGCCGCAGAGCGCCATCCTCGGGCTCCACGCGATCAACGAGCGCCCCGTCGCGATCAACGGCCAGGTCGTCATCCGCCCGATGATGTACCTCGCCCTGAGCTACGACCACCGCGTCATCGACGGCAAGGAGGCGGTCACCTTCCTCGTGAAGGTGAAGCAGGCGATCGAGGATCCCGCCCGCCTGCTGATCTCAGTCTGACGGGTCACGAGTAAGGGGTGACAGGCCCTCGGCCCGTCCACCCGTCACCGATGACCGATCTCCCACGACCCTTCGTCCATGTCCTCCGTCTCCTCCTTTGACCTCATCGTGATCGGCGCCGGCCCGGGCGGCTACGTGTGCGCGTTCCGCGCCGCGCAGCTCGGCCTCAAGGTCGCCCTCGTCGAGAAACGCGCCGCCCTCGGCGGCACCTGCCTCAACGTCGGCTGCATCCCGAGCAAGGCACTGCTGCACTCCAGCGAACACGTGACCTGGGCCCGGCACCACGCCGCCGAACACGGCGTGAAGCTCGGCTCCGTCGAGGTCGACCTGGCCGCGATGATGAAGCGCAAGGACGACGTCGTGACCAGGCTCGTGGGCGGCATCGCCCAGCTGGCCAAGGCCCGCAAGGTCACGGTGCTCACCGGCCACGCCGAGTTCACGGGCCCGCAGGCCCTGCGCGTGACGCCGCCCGCGGGCGCCGCCAACCCCTCGCCGATCACCTGCACGGCGAAACACTTCGTGATCGCGACGGGCTCCGCGCCGGTCGAGCTGCCGTTCCTCAAGTTCGACGGCGCGACCGTGGTCTCCAGCGACCACGCGATCGCGTTTGACCGCGTCCCCGGCAAGCTCGTCGTCGTCGGCGGCGGCGCCATCGGCCTCGAGCTCGGCTCGGTCTGGTCCCGCCTCGGCTCACAGGTCACCGTGGTCGAATTCCTGCCCAAGATCGTCGCCGGCTACGACGACGACCTCGTGCGCGCCTTCAGCCGCATCCTGCAGAAGCAGGGCCTCACGATCGCGACCGGCACGAAGGTGACCGGCCTGCGCAAGGGCTCAGCGGATGCGAAGGCCGGCCCGGCGGCGGTGCTGCTGGCCGAGAAGGACGGCCAGCCGGTCGAGTTTCCCGCCGACAAGGTCCTCATCGCGGTCGGGCGCCGTCCCTACACCGACGGGCTCGGACTCGAAGCGGCCGGCGTGCAGCTGGACGAACGCCGTCGCGTGAAGGTCGATGACCACCTGCGCACGAACGTTCCGGGCATCTGGGCGATCGGCGACGTCGTGGCCGGCCCGATGCTGGCGCACAAGGCCGAGGAGGACGGTGTGGCCGTCGCGGAGTGGATCGCGGGCAAGGCGGGTCATGTGAATTGGGACCTCGTGCCGGCGATCGTCTACACGAGCCCGGAGGTCGCCTCCGTGGGCCTCGGCGAGGATGCCGCCAAGGCGGCCGGCCGCGCCGTGAACGTGGGACGGTTCAACTTCGCCGCCAACGGACGCGCCATCGCCGCCGGCGCCGCCGACGGCTTCGTGAAGCTCATCGCCGACGCGAAGACCGACCGCCTGCTCGGCGCGCAGATCCTCGGTCACAACGCCGGCGAACTGATCAGCGAAGTCGTGGCGCACATGGAGTACGGCGGCAGCGCCGAGGACCTCGCCCGCACGATCCACGGCCACCCCACGATGAGCGAGGCCGTCAAGGAAGCCGCGCTCGCCGTCGACAAACGCGCGCTGCACGCGGTGTAGGGAGCCGACCGGTCCCGCTCCGGACCGCACGGCCGCCAACGCTGGGATTTCATCCCCACCACATCCCGATCGCTGGCGTCGATCGTCGGATCCGTCGTGACGGGCTCCGAGCGGCGCGATCCCTGATCCTCACCGGCCGGAAGGCAGAAAAGCTACCTTGTATTTTGAGCGTCCTGTGCTCATTTTTCACACTTGGTGAAAGATGTAAAACGCCCCTCCCTGCTCGCCGAGATCGAACGAGGGCTCCGTCGCAACCCGGTCGTGCTGCTGCTCGGCCCGCGGCAATGCGGCAAGACCACCCTTGCGCGAATCGTCGCGCAGGACCAAGGCGCGGAATATTTCGACCTGGAACGCCCGGATGACGCCCGCCGGATGGCCGAGCCGATGCTCGCCCTGGAGGGCCTGAAGGGGCTCGTGGTCATCGACGAGGCCCAGCTCCAACCGGCGTTGTTTCCCGTTCTTCGCGTCTTGGCCGACCGGAAGCCCTTGCCGGCACGCTTCCTCCTGCTGGGCAGCGCCGCGCCCGACCTATTCGGCGTCGCCGGAGAGTCGCTGGCGGGCAGGGTCGCGCGGATCGAAATGTCCGGCTTTTGCCTCGCCGAAGCCGGCGCCACGCGCTGGCGGGAGCTTTGGTGGCGTGGCGGCCTGCCGCGCTCCTTCCTCGCGGAGGATGACGCCGACAGCGTCCGCTGGCGCGAGGACTTCATCGCCACCTTCCTCGAGCGCGACCTGCGCAGGCTTGGCGTCGAGGTGGCGCCGTCGGCCCTGCGCCGCTTCTGGCACATGGTCGCGCACTATCACGGGCAGATCTGGAACGCCTCCGAGATCGGACGCTCGCTCGGCCTGGCCCACACGACCGTGCGCCGCCACCTCGATATCCTCACCGGCGCGCTGGTGATGCGCGAACTTCCGCCGTGGTTCGAGAACCTCGGCAAGCGGCAGGTGAAGTCCCCGAAAGTCTACCTGCGGGACAGCGGCCTGCTGCACACCCTGCTGGGTGTTAATTCCGCCGCCGGCCTGGAGGTGAACCCGCGGCTCGGCGCCTCCTGGGAGGGATTCGCACTGGAGGAGACGCTGCGCGCAGCCGGCAGCCGCGAGGCCTACTTCTGGTCGACCCAGGCCGGCGCGGAGTTGGACCTGCTCTTGTTCCACCGGGGCCGTCGCATCGGAGTGGAGTTCAAGTACGCCGACGCGCCCACTCTCACCCGCTCGATGCATGTCGCGCGGAACGACCTGCGCCTGGAGCACCTGCTGATCGTGCATCCCGGAACGAAAAGCTACCCAGTCGCGGACTGGGCCGAGACGGTGGCCCTCCGGGACCTGCCGGCCCGGTTTCGAGCGCAGGATTGAAGCTGCCGCCTGGACGGACGACTCCGACTCGTTCCGCCACTGCGGACGCTCATGAAATCCCGCTCGCCGCGGCCGCGCTTCGCCGCAACTTCGGCGGCGTGAACCCCGCCCTTCCCCGCCGCCGTTTCCTGCGCAACTCCGCCGCCCTCGCCACCGCCGCGCTCGCGGCCCCGCGGCTCTCACCGCTGCTCCACGCCGGCGAGGCCGCCCCCGCCTTCCGCAGCCGCTGGGAAAGTTCACCCGACCGGCCGTGGACCGGCCCCGAGTTCTGGGCCAACCCGATGCAGGACTGGCGCGTCGCCGAAGGGCGCGCGGAATGCACGAACGAAGCGGCCGACCGCACGCTGCACCTGCTCACGCGACAGCTTTCGTCACGCCCGGGCAACGTGGAACTCCGCGTGCGCATCGGCCGCGCCGGCGGCGGCACGCTTTCGGGCAAGGGCTCCGCCGGTTTCCGGATCGGCATCCTGGGCTCACTCAAGGACCACCCCGAGTTCCACGACTACCGCAACAACCTCTGGGCGCCGCCCGCCTCCGGCCTCAACGCCGGTTTCACCGCCGAGGGAAAGCTGTTCCTCCGCCGTCCCGACCACGCCTCCGCCGTCGCCGTCGACCTCGCGCGCGACTCGGTGGAACTCCGCCTCAGCGTCGTACCCGCGGGCGGAGCCTACGCCGCGACCCTGACGGCCCACGACCCGGCGGACGGACGCGTCCTCGCCACGACCAAGGCGGATGAAATCACGGGCGATACCCTCGTCGGCAACGTGGCGCTCGTCTCCAACTTCCCGACGGGTGACGCCGGCGGTAACGGCAAGGCCAAGGCGAAGGGCAAGGCCGCGGCGGGAACCGTGAACCTCGGCCGCTTCTGGTTCTCCGACTGGCGCGTCGAAGGCAGCAAGCTCACCGGCGGCGATACCCAGGTCTTCGGACCGGTGTTGTGGACGCAGTACACGTTGAGCGGCGGCGTCCTGAAGTTGTCCGCCCAATTGCCGCCGCTCGGACCGCGCGACGAGACCGAGGCGAAGTTCGAAGTGCGCGACGGTACCGCCTGGCGAACCGTCGCCTCGGCCCAAGTTCACCCCGAGGCGCGCGTGGCGGTGTTCCGCGTCGAGAAATGGGACGCGACCCGCGACGTGCCGTACCGCGTGACCTACGCCCTGCGCGACCGCGACGGCGGCGCGACGACGCACGAGTGGGGAGGGACGATCCGCCGCGATCCCGTGGATCGAGAGCAGCTCTCGGTCGCGGACGTTTCCTGCAACATCCACACGATCTTCCCGAACGTCCCGCTGGTGCGCAGCATGGCGCAGCTCAACCCCGACGTCCTCGCGTTCGTGGGCGATCAATTCTACGAGTCCACCGGCGGCCACGGCACCCAGCGCGCGCCGCTCGGACCCGCGATCATCGATTACCTGCGCAAGTGGTACTTCCACGGCTGGACCTGGCGCGAGCTCACGCGCGACCGGCCGAGCCTCTCCCTTCCCGACGACCATGACGTCTACCAGGGCAACCTCTGGGGCGAAGGCGGCGAAGGCCAGCGCACCACGCAGGAAGCGGGTGGCTACGAGATGCCCGCGGCCTGGGTCAACGTGGTGCACCGCACCCAGACCGCACATCATCCCGACCCCTACGATCCCAACCCGTCCAGGCGCGGTACCCTCAACTACTACGGCCCGATGACGTACGGCCGGGTGAGCTTCGCGATCCTCGCCGACCGGCAGTTCAAGTCGGGCCCCGAGGGCAAGGTGCCGCCGACCGGCAGCAACCGCGGCGACCATGTGAAGGATGCCGCGTTCAACCCCGCCATGTCCGACGTCAAGGGCCTCGAGCTGCTCGGATCCAAACAGGAGCAGTTCGTCCGCGAATGGATCTCCGACTGGCGCGGCGCGGAGATGAAAGCCGTGATCTCCCAGACCATCTTCAGCGCGATGGCGACCACGCACGGCGGCAACCAGATGGTGCTGATGGCGGATTACGATTCCAACGCCTGGGCGCAGTCGCCGCGCAACCGCGTGCTGCGCGACCTCCGCAAGGCCTTCGCGGTGCACATCGCGGGCGATCAGCACCTGCCCGCGGTGATCCGTTACGGCATCGACGGCCACGGCGACGGCCCCGTCGCGTTCGCGGGCCCCGCGGTCAACGTGGGCTACCCGCGCTGGTGGGAACCGGAGAAGACCGGCCGCGGCCGCCGCACCGGCAACACCGGCCTGCTCGGCGATTTCCACGACCACTTTGGTCACCCCATGACCGTGCTCGCGGTTAAGAACGGTCCCGCGAACCCGCCCGCCGACGTGATGAAGTCCGTCGAGGCCAAGACCAGCGGACTCGGCGTCGTGCGCTTCGACAAGACGCGCCGCACGATCTCGTTCGAGTGCTGGCCCTACCTCGCCGACGTGACCCGACCGGGCACGCAGATGGACACATGGCCCGTGCAAGTGGCGCAGTTGGAGAACTACGCCCGCAAGGCCGTGGCCCACCTGCCCGCACTCGAAATCCGCGGGGCGAAGCACCCCCTCGTGGAGGTCATCGACGAGTCGTCCGGCGAGCTCGTGTACCTGCTGCGTCCCCAATCGGGCCCGTTCCGCCCGCACGTCTTCGCCCCCGGCCGCTACACGGTGCGGGTGAGCGAACCGGAAAGCGGTAAGAACACCACGCTGAAGGGCTTGGAGGCGACGCCCGACAACCGGCAGACCCTGCAGGTCAGCCTGTAATCGGCGACGAACGGGCTCGAAAACACGGCCCGACCCCGCGCTGGCAAGGGTCCTGCTAAAGGGACGGCGGAATCCTCCGCTGTGTCCCTCCTTCGCACCTCCTACGAGACCGAGACCTTCTTCGACGAGATGTTCGCCTCGGGCGGGGCCTCGGCCGTGCGGCCGCATTACCGCCGGCTCGCGGACCGCCTGGGCGAGTTGCCCGAGGCGGAGTTTGACCAGCGGCGGGCGGCGGTCGACGCGGCCTTCCTGCGCCGCGGCGTCACCTTCACGGTCTACAACGACTCCCAAGGCACCGAGCGCATCTTCCCGTTCGACCTCATCCCGCGGATCATCCCCGACGCCGAATGGCGCCGGATCGAGGCGGGGCTGGTGCAGCGCCTCCACGCGCTGAACTGCTTCCTCGAGGACGTCTACCACGGCCAGAAGGTCCTGAAGGACGGCATCGTGCCGCCCGCGCTCATCCTCGGGGCGCGGCATTTCCGGCGCGAGTTCATGAACTTCAACGTGCCGCGGGGAATCCACGTGCACGTGTGCGGCACCGATCTCATCCGCGACGCCGCGGGGAACTATCTCGTGCTCGAGGACAACCTCCGCTGCCCTTCGGGCGCGAGCTACATGATCGAGAACCGCGCGGCGATGCGGCGTGCGTTCCCACAGTTGTTCCAGAGTTACGGCGTGCGCCCCGTCGAGGGCTACGCCGAGCAATTGCTCAAGGCGCTGCTCCATCTGGCCCCGGACCGAAAGGACAAGCCGACCGTCGTCCTCCTCACCCCGGGCGTCCACAACAGCGCCTACTTCGAGCACTGCTTCCTCGCGCGCCAGATGGGCATCCCGATCGTCGAGGGCCGCGACCTCGTCGTGCGCGACCGCCGCGTGTTCATGCGCACGACCGCCGGCCTCAGCCAGGTCGACGTCATCTACCGCCGCATCGACGACGACTTCCTCGACCCCACCGTCTTCCGGGCTGATTCCATGCTCGGCGTGCCCGGCCTCGTGCAGGCCTACCGCGCCGGCAACGTCGCCCTCGCCAACGCGATCGGCACCGGCGTCGCCGACGACAAGGTCATCTACGCCTACGTCCCGAAGCTCATCAAATACTACCTCGGCGAGGATCCTATCCTCCCGAACGTCACCACCTACCTGGCGTCGGAACAAACCGACCGCCGCTTCATCCTCGATAACATCGAGAAGCTGGTGGTGAAGGCCGCCAACGAGGCCGGTGGCTATGGCATGCTGATCGGCCCGGCCTCCTCCAAGGAGGAATGCGCCCGCTTCCGCGCGCAGGTCGCCGCCAACCCGCGCAACTACATCGCCCAGGACCCGATCATGCTCTCGCGCTCGCCCACGTGGTGCGACGGCCGCCTCGAGGGCCGCCACATCGACCTGCGACCCTACATCCTCCACGGCGAGAAGATCACCGTCACCCCGGGCGGGCTCACCCGCGTCGCCCTCCGCAAGGGCTCGCTCGTCGTCAACTCCTCCCAGGGCGGCGGCTCCAAGGACACCTGGGTGCTCAAGGGCGACGAGTAACCGCGCGTCATGCCCCCCACCCGCCCGGCCGAAGCCACGCCGACGGAGCGCCCCCAGGCGACCGTCATGCTTTCGCGCGTCGCGCACTCGCTCTACTGGATGAGCCGGCAGATCGAGCGCGCGGAAAACACGGCCCGGCTGCTCGACGTCAACCTGCACTTCCTCGCCGACCTCCAGGAACACTCCGCCGCGCCCGGCAATTGCTGGGAGTCCCTTATCCTCAGCTCGGGAGCCGCGGAGGAGTTCGGTAAACTCCATGCCGCGGCCGACAGCCACACGGTGACCGACTTCCTCGCCTTCGACCTGCGGCACGCCGGCTCCATCCTGTCCTGCGTCCACGCCGCCCGCGAGAACGCCCGCATGATCCGCGACCAGATCTCCCTCGAGATGTGGGAGGTCATCAACGAGCTGCACCTCATCCTCAAGTCGACTAACGCCGCCGACGTCTGGCGCCGAGGGCCGCAGGAGTTCTTCAGCCGCATCATCCGCGCGTCGCACCAGTTCCAGGGCCTGACCGACTCCACCTTCCCGCGCAGCGAGGGCTGGGAGTTCATCCGCTTCGGCAAGATGCTTGAGCGCGCCGACAAGGCCACGCGCATCCTGGACGTGAAGTACCATATCCTGCTGCCGAGCGCGACCGACGTCGGCGGCGCCCTCGACACCGTGCAATGGCAGGCCGTGCTGCGCTCCGCCTCGGCACTCGACGCGTACCGGCGTCTCCATGTGCGCGAGATCCTGCCGTGGAAGGTCGCCGAGTTCCTCATCTTCTCCGATTCCTTCCCCCGCTCGCTGCATTTCTGCGTGGGCCAGGTCGACGAGCTCCTGCGCCGCATCCTCGGCGAGACCGGCGCCCGGCCCCGCTCCGCCGCCGCCCGCGCCTCCCGCCGCCTGCTCGGCGAGCTTGAATCGCTCACGATCACCGATGTCCTCCAACGGGGATTGCACGAATTCCTCATGGACTGCCAGGCCACCCTCTCGACGATCTCCGACGAGGTCGCGCAAACCACGATGTTCTACCCCGCCGAGTCCTCGCTCGAGGACCAGCAGCAGCAACAGCAGCAGTAGGCCCCTGCCCGGAGGCGTGACGCCATGCACCTGCGGGTCGTCCACCGGACCACGTTCAGCTACGCGGGCGAGGCCAAGGAGAGCTTCAACGAGGTGAGGCTGCGCCCGGCCGACACCGACACGCAGCGCTGCCTCGATTTCTCCCTGCGGATCGATCCCGGCGCGGAGGCGCGGGACTACGCGGACTTCCACGGCAACACCGTGCACTACTTCGAGGTGCCTGCGCCGCACGCCCGGCTCTGCATCACCGCGGTCTCCCGAGTCGAGACCACACCCCTCGCCCTGCGGCCGGCCGTGCCGGCGGTGTCCGCCGAAACCCTCGCCGCCTCCCCCGATCGCGAGATGCTGGCCGAGTTCCACACCGATTCACCCTACGTGCCGCTCGACGTGGAGCTGTGGCGTGAGGCGCAGGACGCGCTCGAAGGCAAACGGGCCGACGTTTGGAACGACATCCGCCGTCTCGGCGAGCACGTCCACCGCACCTTCACCTACCGCCCCAACGCCACCGGGGTGAACACGCGCGCCCCCGACGCCCTGCGGCTGCGCGCGGGCGTCTGCCAGGATTTCGCCCACGTGCACCTCGGGCTCTGCCGCACACTCGGGATCCCAGCCCGCTACGTCAGCGGCTACTTCCTCAATTCCGCCCGGCGTCCGGGCGAGAACGAGGCCTCCCACGCCTGGATCGAGGCCTGGCTGCCGGGCGCAGGTTGGCTGCCCTACGACCCCACCCATGCCCGTCCCGCCGACGACCGCTATGTGAAGCTCGCCGTCGGCCGCGACTACGCCGACATCCGCCCCGTGAGCGGCACCTACCGCGGCGCACCGACCCGCGCGCTGCGCGTCGCCGTCTGCATCCGCGAGGTCCGCGCGGCCACCCCCGCTTCATCCCCGTGAAACGCACTCTCGTCCTCTGGGACATCGACGGCACCTTGATCGTCACCCGCAACGCCGGCTCCCGCGCCATGGAGATCGCCTTCGAGCGGCACTTCGGCCGGCCCGGGGACCTCTCCGGCATCGAGTGGGCCGGCCGCACCGACACCTCCCTCGCCCCCGAGATCCTCCGCCGCAACGGCGTCGATCCGACCCCCTCGGCCTGCAAAGCCTACCTCGAGGCCTACCTCCAACTTCTCCCGGGAGAACTCGCCCGCGGTCCCCAGGGTCGCGTGCTGCCCGGCGTGGACCAACTCACCGCCCACTTCGCCGCCGATCCGCGTTTCGCCCAAGGCCTGCTCACCGGCAACCTCCGCCGCGGCGCCGAGCACAAGCTCGTCCACTACCGCCTCTGGCAGCATTTCCCCTTCGGCGCCTTCGCCGACGACAGCCCCCGCCGCGACGATCTCGGTCCCGTCGCGCTCCGCCGCGCCGCCGGCCACCACGGCCGGGAATTCGCCGCGCCGGAGACCGTCATCATCGGTGACACGCCCCACGACATCGCCTGCGCCCGCGCGTTCGGCGCCCGCGTCATCGCCGTCGCCACCGGCCGCCACAGCACGACGGATCTCGCCGCCCATACGCCCGACGCCGTCTTTCCCGACCTCGCCGACACCGAGGCAGTGCTCCGCGCCCTCGTCGCCTGATTTCCGGCTGGTCTCCCGCGGCGCGCACCGGCGATATCCGCGCGAGACATGAAGCGCCTCACGATCGCCCTCGCCTCGGATCACGCCGGCTTCGCCTACAAGGAAGCCATCAAGGCCATGCTCCTGGCCGACGGCCACACCGTGCGCGACTTCGGCACACACTCCGACGTCTCCTGCGACTACCCGGATTGGATCCGGCCCGCCGCCGAAGCCGTCGGGCGCGGCGAATACGAGCGCGGGATCGTCCTTGGCGGATCCGGTAACGGCGAGGCGATCGTGGCCAACCGCGTCCGCGGTGTGCGCTGCGGCCTCTGCTGGAACCAGCAGACCGCCGTCTGGAACCGTTCGCACAACGACGGCAACGTGCTCTCGATCGGCCAACGAACCGTCACGGAGGCGGAGGCGCTCGCCATCGTGAAGACCTGGCTGGCGACGGATTTCGAGGGCGGCCGGCACGTGGCCCGGATCGCGAAGATCGACGCTTCCTGAGCCGAATCCATGGAGTTGCGGAAGCCCGCCGCAGACCCGGTGAAATTCCGGAGCGGCTGAGATAGGCGTGCGGCTGCAGCCGCGGCCCCACCAGACTTGAGTTCTCCGCAGCTCCGGTGTGCCCGCGGGTGCTCCCGCGGAATCGTCGGCGCGACCTTCCCGGCCAGCCCTTCCCTATCCGGTTCCCTAGGTGTTACTTCGTGGCTGCCCGAGTTCGTATCTTTTCTGCGCGAGGCGCCGCGGTCTGCGCACCCTTTCAACCCGCCGCGCGTCGGATACCATTGCCCGCATGAATTCCGTTCTGCGCAAAGACCTTGGCCACGTCTACGCCTTCGAGCCCGGATCAGATCCGGCGGCTCCACCGCTGCTCCTGCTCCACGGCACGGGCGGCAACGAGCAGGACCTGCTGCGGCTCGGCCGCACGCTCTCACCCGGCTCGGCCCTGCTGAGCCCGCGGGGCAACGTGAACGAAGGCGGTGCGCTGCGCTTCTTCGCTCGGCTAGCGGAGGGAGTCTTCGACCCCCAGGAGATCGTCCGGCGAACGCACGCGCTCGCGGATTTCCTGACCGCCGCCGCCGCCCATTACCGGCTCGACCCGGCACGTCTCACCGCCGTCGGCTTTTCCAATGGAGCCAACATCGCCGCCACCCTCCTGCTGCTCCGCCCCGAAGTCCTGGGCGGCGCCATCCTCCTGCGGTCCATGGTAGTGCTCGACCAACCGGCCCAGCCCGCCAGCCTGGCCGGCAAGCGCGTCCTTCTCTGCCACGGTTCGACTGATCCCCTCGTGCCCCCGGATCATCCCGAACGCCTGGCCACCCTCCTCCGCAGCGGCGGCGCCGACGTGAGGATTCAGACCATGGCCGCGAGCCACAACCTGACCCCGCAGGACGTCGCCGCCGCCCAGACCTGGCTCGGAGCCCGCTGAACAGCAGCGCGGTGCTTCCAGACTTGAGTTCCCCCGCCGTTCCCGTGTCGTGCGGGCGACTGCGCCGACTCATGTCACTCCCCAACGCCGAGTCCGCCTCGTGGCCCGAATCCGGCCTATCGCCGGGGAGCCCGGTTTCATCGCCCCGGAGCGAGGGCACGCCCGCCCCGCATTGGTTCTCGGCCGAGGTGCAGCCCCACGAAGCCTCCCTGCGGGCCTACCTGCGCGATGCGTTTCCCGCCGTGCGCGACGTGGACGACGTCGTGCAGGAGTCCTACCTGCGCGTCTGGCGGGCCCGGGCCACGCAGCCGATTCGCTCCGCCCGGGCCTTCCTGTTCCGTATCGCGCGCAACCTCGCCCTGGACCGGGTGCGCCATGATCGAGCCTCCCCTTTCACCGCAGTAAGGGATTCGGAGGCGCTGGCCGTCTTGGATCATGACAGCGACCCAGCGCGGGTCATCGACGACCACACGAAGCTCCTCGTGCTGGCCGATGCCATCGAAAGCCTGCCGCCCCGCTGCCGCGACGTCGTGACCCTCCGGAAGCTCCAACATCTCTCACAACGCGAGACTGCGGCCCGCCTTGGCCTCGCGGAAAAGACCGTCGAGGCCCACCTCGCCCGCGGGTTGGCGCGGTGTGAAGACTACCTGCGCCGGCGCGGGGTCCGCGGCTGGTACGACCATGACTGAACCGAAGCCGCCCGCCCCGCGCAGCGCGCTCGACTGGGCCGGTCCTCCCGGCCGGGCGGACGCGCTGCTCGAGGAATTGCAGCGTCGCACCCGGCGCCGACGCCGGCGGCGGGCTGGCTTCGCCGCGACTGGCCTGGCGGTGGCCCTGCTGCTCACCCTCTGGCTCCCTCGCCACCGCCCGGATGCGAGCGCTCCCCGCACGCCGACCGCAGTCGTGTGGCAGCCGGAGCGCCGGGAGTTGCCGGATGGCTCCACGGCGGAGTTGCGCCCCGAAGCCGAATTCTCGACGGACTTCGCCGGGACTCTCCGGCGGGTGACCCTGATTCGGGGACAGGTCCATTTCCAGGTCGCCCGGGATCCCTCCCGGCCGTTTGTGGTTGTCGCCCGGGGGGTCGAGGTGCGCGC
The DNA here is from genome assembly GCA_040397825.1 of Opitutaceae bacterium. Classification (GTDB taxonomy): domain Bacteria; phylum Verrucomicrobiota; class Verrucomicrobiia; order Opitutales; family Opitutaceae; genus ER46. Next base: position 11,483 of record JBBAVH010000031.1, on the reverse strand, counting down.
GGTCGGGACCGCCTTTGCCGTGGAGGTGGGCACGGACGACGTGGCCGTGCTGGTCACGGAAGGGCGCGTCGCCGTCAATCCGCCAGCCGCCGCGACCGAATCCCGCCCGGTCGCGCTGCCCGTGCTGGAGGCCGGCCAGCGCGCCGTGTTGCCGCTAACGCAATCCCCGCCGGCGGCGGCGCCCCTCGGACAGGTGGCCGAACTGACGCCCGCGGAGATGGCCACGCATCTCGCCTGGCGCGTGCCCCGGCTAGAGTTTTCCGGCACCACGCTCTCCGACGCACTCCAGCATTTCAACCGCCACAGCCCGCGCCCCCTCCGGATCGGGGATCCGGAACTGGCCCGGGTGCAGGTCAGCGGCGTGGTCCGCGCCGATTCCCCGGAAACCCTGCTCCAATTCCTGGCCGCCAATTACCACGTGCAGGCCCGCGACGCCGGCGCCGACGGGTTCATCCTGGAACGTCGTCCGTAAGGCTCACGGCGGCGACAGCCGGTGCAGGGATTTTGGCCGGCGGAACGTCTTCCCCTGCAGGCGCGGTCATACCGTCGCGCACCGTCGCTTCCCTGCCTCCCGCCATGCATTTCCCCCTTCGTTGGGCCTCCCGTTGTTCCCCTTTCCTCGCCGCCCTGCTCGGCGCCTGGCTGGTCGCCGTCCCGGTCACCGCGCAAACCCCGCGCCGTCCGGTTGACCTGCCCGCCTACACGGCGGAGGCAAACTTGAAGCGGCTCGCCACGCAGACCGGGGTCGAAGTGATCTTTGGCCCCGAGATGGTCGCCGGCTTGCGCACCCCGGCGCTGCAGGGCGATTTCACGCCCTTGGAAGCCGCCCGGCGGGTGCTGGCGGGCACGGGACTCATTCCGATCCAAAATCCGCGCACCGGGGGCATCAGCATCACCCGGGCCGGCGCCGAAACGCCCCCCACCCGCCCACCCGCCGAACGGAGCGAACCTCGCCGTGCCGACACGGGCACCGGAACGGCCGAGGGCGACACCGGGGCAATCAGCGGCCGGGTCAGCGACGCCACCACCGGCGCTTACCTCGTGGGCGCGATTGCCACCGTCGGCGGCACCAGCCTCTCCGCCACCGTCGACCGCGACGGCGGATTCGAAATCACCGGCGTCCCCCCGGGATCGGGCACCGTCACCCTTTCCTATGTCGGCTATTCGGACGCCACCTTCCCGGTCACCGTGGCCCCCGGTACCACCGCCCGACTGGAGGCTAGGCTGGCCCCCACCGTCATCCGCCTCTCCGCCTTCGTGGTCGAGGGCGCCCGCGAGGGCCAGGCCCGCGCCATCAACGAACAGCGCTCCGCCATCAACCTCCGCAACATCGTCGCCGCCGACGCGATCGGCAATTTCCCCGATGTCAACGCCGCCGAGGCCCTCAAGCGCCTGCCCGGCATCTCCACCGTCCGCCAGCGCGGCGAGGATCGCGACATCACCATCCGCGGCGCCGCCCCCAACCTGAACTCGATCACCCTCGACGGCGTCAGTGTGCTCTCCAACCAGGTCGACGGCCGCACCGTCTCGCTCGACGTCTATCCCGCCGAACAGCTCGCCGGCGTCGAGATCACCAAGTCCGCCATGCCCAACCAGGACGCCGACTCGATCGGCGGCGCGATCAACCTCCGCAGCAAAAGCGCGTTCGACACCGGGCGGCGCGTGCTCTCGGCCAACGCGTTCTGGCAATACAACGACCTCGCCGACCAATCGAGCTACCGGGCCGGGCTGAACTTCTCCGACGTCCTCGGCGCCAGCCGCGACTGGGGCGTCCAGTTCTCCGCCAGCCGCGCCCAGCGCAAGGCCTTGGAGGAGACCAGTGAGCCCGCCGGCTGGGCCGTGCGGTCCGGGACCGCCGCCAACGGCGCCTACACCGGCTACTCGCCCAACAACGTCGCGTTCACCTACGTTGACATCAAGCGCGAGCGCACCGGCGGCAGCGCCGCCCTCGAACGCAAGTTCGGCGACACGGCGCGCCTCTTCCTCCGCGCCTCGCACAACGAGTTCATCGAGCGCAACGCCCGCCCACGCTTCGTCGTCCAGAACGCTGGCACGATCGCCGCGGCCCAGCCGGTGACCGTCACCGACGGTCGCATCACGGTCTTCACCTCGACCGCCCTCCGCGGCCAGCGCGTGGTCAACCCGCGCCAGTTCACCGACACCGGCTCAAGCCTGGCACTCGGCGGGCGCGCGCATGCCGGGCCTTGGCAACTCGAGCTCGTCGGCTCGCTCGCGCGCGGGACCAACCACCAGGACTCCGTGACCGGCCAGTGGCAGACCGGCGCCAACACCACCGGGCTGGTCGACTTCAGCGACAGCGAGCGTCCCCGCGTCACCCGCAGCGCCGGTCCCGACCTTAACGACGCCGCCGCCTACAGCTTCTCCCAACTGCAGATCCAGGACCGCCGCCTGCGCAACCGCGAGCTCTCCCTCAAGGGCGACGCCAGCCGGGAACTCCGGCTCGCCGGCACCCCCCTGCGGTTCACCACGGGGTTCAAGCATCGCTGGAGTCCGAAGCGCTGGGACCAGGAAAACGAGCAGTACAACAGCATCGCCCCCGCCGCCGGCGGCGCCTTCGGCCTCGCCGACAGCCGCGCGGGCGGCGCCTACGAGGTGAAACGCGGCTTCCTCGACGGGCTGATGGACTTCGGACCGACGATCGTGCCGTATTCGTTCTTTGACTTCGTCAAGGCCAACCGCGCCGCCTTCGTGCCGAACACCGGCACCACGCTGCAGAACACGCTCTCCGCCGACTATTACGTGCGCGAGACCATCACCGCCGGCTACGCCATGGGCGAATGGACCCGCGGCCCGCTCACCGCCCTGGCCGGCCTGCGCTACGAACACACCGCCACCGAAGCCAAGGCCTACCGCCAGAACACCGCCTTTCCCACCAACAGCCCCGCCCGCTACGCCTGGGTGCGCCACACCGACGACTACGACAACCTGCTCCCCGGCCTGCACCTCCGCTACTCCCCGTCGCGCCCGCTCGTCTTTCGCGGCTCCTTCAACGAAACCCTCGCCCGCCCGCAGACCAACCGCCTCGCCCCGTCGCTGAACATCACCGTTCCGGCCGCCGCCACCGAGTCCGACCGCGTGATCGTTTCCGGCGGCAACCCGGCGCTCCGCGCCACCACCTCGCGCAACCTCGATCTCTCCGCCGAGTATTACCTCCAGTCCATCGGCCTGGTCTCGGCGGGTTATTTCCACAAGCGGCTCGACGGCCCGATCTACCGGCGCACCTACGACGGCACCTACGAGGGTCAGCCGGCCCAGCTCACCGTCTTCGACAACGCGGGCGACGCGCGCGTCTCCGGCTGGGAATTCTCCTACCAGCAGCAATTGCGCGCGCTGCCCAGCCCCTTCGATGGACTCGGGCTCTACGCCAATTTCACGCTGGTCGACTCGAAGGTCACCCTCACCGAGCCGGGCCGCGTCGGCGAGACGCTGCCGCTGTTCAACCAGTCCGACCAGCTGGGCAATCTCGCCCTCACCTACCAGAAGCACGGCGTCTTCGTGCGCGTGTCGCACCATTGGCGCGGCGACTTCCTCCAGGCGCTCGGCAACGGCCCGGGGCTCGACCAGTTTGCGCGCGGCTTCGAGAGCTACGATCTGCTCGCCAGCTACAAGCTCGGCCGCCGCTGGGAAATTCGCTTCGAGGCCAGCAACCTCACCGGCGCGCCCGAGCAGCAGTACGTCGGCACCTCCCTGCGCAACCTCTACTACGGAGACACCGGCCGGAGCTACGCGCTCGGCGTCACCCTGAATTACTGATCCCATCCCGAGTGCCATGCGGTTCCGCCCCCTCCTCATCACTGCGCTGCTCGCTTTCGCTTCCGGTCACCCGCTCGCCGCCCAGGCCCGTTTCATCCGCCCACCCCACCTGACTCCGAATCCGAATCCGCGGGCGCCCCTCGCGGCGGTGCTCACCTTCGGCGCGGACTCTCCGGTTGCCACGCAGGTGAGTATCACCGATGACGACGGCCGCCGCTGGGAGTTGACTTTCGATCCCACGCACCGCCCGGAGCAAGGCCTTGCGCTGGTTGGCTTCCGCCCGGGCCGCCGCCATACGATCCAGCTGATGCTCCGCGACCGGCAGGGCCGGGAGACCGCCGCGCCCACCGCGCTGTCCTTCATGGCCCCACCTTTGCCGACAGCGGCGGGGGCGTTTCCGCCGCTGTCGGTGACGAGCGATGCGAAGGCGCGGCTTGAGCCGGGTTACACGGTCCTGAGCGTGCGCCGCCAGGGCCCCGGGCGGCCCAACGATCCCTTCAGCACCGGCTGGGGCATGATCGTGGCCATCGATGCCGCGGGCGAACCCGTCTGGTACTACGAGTCCCCGGCGCGCATCAGCGATTTCGAACGCGGACCCAACGGCCATCTTTTCCTCTGCACCCTCGACTACGAGATCCTCGAAATCGACCTCCTTGGCAACGAAGTCGGCCGCTGGTACGCGGCCGGCCGGCCCAAGGGCGCGGGACCGGGCATCGCCGTGCCCACCATGACCTTTCACCACGAGATCGATGTGCTGCCGAACGGCAACCTTGTCGTCCTCGGCACCGACCGCCGCGCCCTCCCCAACTACTACACCAGCGAAACCGACCCCGCCGCCCCGCGCCAAACCCAGCAGGTCATGGGCGACGAAGTCATTGAGTTCGCCCGCGACGGCCGGGTCGTCTGGAAGTGGAATGCCTTCGACCACCTCGATCCCTACCGCATCGGCTACGAAACGTTCAGCGGCTACTGGGAGCGACGCGGTTTCCCGGACACCCTCGACTGGTCCCACGCCAACAACCTGCTGCACGACCCGTCCGATGACTCCCTGTTGGTGAGTTTTCGCTACCTCGCCGCCATTGTGAAGATCGACCGCGCTTCCGGACGCGTGAAGTGGATTCTCGGCAAACCCGATGGCTGGTCCGAGCAATTCCGGCCCCTGCTGTTCCGGCCCGAAGGCGCGGTGGAATGGTTCCAGCACCAGCACTCGCCGTTCCCGACGGCCCGCGGCACCCTCATCGTCTTCGACAACGGCAACTATGGCACGATGCCATTCGCCCCGCCGAGGCCGCCCCACGAGACCTACAGCCGCGCCGTGGAGTACCAGCTCGATGAGCGCGCCCGCACGGTCCGGCAGGTCTGGGTCTCGGAGACCGGTCCCGGCCCGGACACCGTGCTGAGCAACGCCATGGGCAACGCCGAGCAGTTTCCGGTCACTGGCAACGTTCTCGTCTTCTATGGCGCGGTGGCCCAGGCCGGCGGCGCGGGCTGGACCCGCGGGCGGGAGTACACGCACACGAGCCCCGCCCGGCTGGTGTGGGAAGTCGTGGCCCGCGACCCCGCCGGGAAGATTGGCTGGCAGTTCTTCTGCGGCACTCGCTGGGCCAACCTCCAGCGCCCCTGAATCCTCCTTTTTCCATGCGCCTCTGCCTTGCCCTACTCGCCATCACCACGGTGACCGCCACCCCCGCGTTGGCCGCCGGGGCCACCCGGCCCAACCTGCTCTTCATCCTCGCCGAAGACATCGGCCCCGAGCTCGGCTGCTACGGCACGCCGCTCGTGCGGACGCCGCACCTCGACGCGCTCGCCGCGCGCGGGGTGCGTTACACCCGCGCCTTCACCACCGCGCCGGTCTGCTCCGCCAGCCGCTCGGCCCTCATGACCGGGATGTACCAGACCACGATCGGCGCGCACCAGCACCGCACCTGGCAATGGAACAAGCGCCCCCTGCCCGAGGGCGTGCGCACCATCACCGATTGCCTCCGCGACGCCGGTTACTTCACCGCCAACCTCGCCGCCCCCGGGGGCAAGAAGGCGAAAAAGGCCGACGCTTCCGGCCTGAAAATCACCGGCGCCGACGGCACCGGGAAGACCGATTTCAATTTCCTCGTGGAAAAACCCTTCGACGGGATCGCGTGGAGCCAGCGCGCCCCCGGCCAGCCGTTCTTCGCCCAGATCTCGATCAACGAGAGCCACAAGGGCGACGGCTGGGTCCTGGCGCGCTCGAAGGACTCGCCCGTGGGCCGCGTCGATCCCGCTCAGGTGCGGCTGCCACCGTACTACCCGGACCACCCGGTCGCCCGGGAGGAATACGCCAACTACCTCGATGCCGTCGCCTTGATGGATCACTACGTCGGCGAGGTGCTGCGCCGTCTCGAACGCGACGGCCTCGCGGACAACACCATCGTCGTCTTCATGGGTGACAACGGCCAGTGCCTGTTCCGCTCGAAACAGTTCCTCTACGACGGCGGCATCCACGTGCCGCTGATCATCGCCTGGCCGGATCGGCGCCGCGCCGGGGAGGTCGACCACCAGCTGATCTCCGGCATCGACATTTCTGCCGCCCTCCTGGGGCTGGCCGGGGCCCCACGGCCCCCGGCGATGCAGGGCCGCGACTTCCTCGCCCCGGGCGCCACCGCCCGCTCCCACGTGTTCGCCGCGCGCGACCGGATGGACGAATCCACCGACCGGATGCGCGCCGTGCGCACGGCCGACTGGAAATACATCCGCAACTACCTCCCGGCGATCCCGTACCAGCAGTACAACGCCTACAAGGAGAAGTCCTACCCGACCTGGAACCTGGTGAAGGAGCTCGCCGCCGCCGGCAAGCTGCCGCCCGCCGCCGCCGCCTTCGCGGCGCCGCGCAAGCCGATCGAGGAGCTCTACCGGCTCAGCGACGACCCCCACGAGGTCCGCAACCTCGCCGCCGACCCCGCCCATGCGGAAAAACTCCGCGAGCTGCGCGCGCTGGTGGACCGGTGGGTCGTCGACTCCGGCGACCGCGGCCCCCTAATGGAGGACCCACTCGACATCTTCCGCGGCTACCAGGGCCGCCTGCCCGACGAGCCCGAAGGGAAGAAAGGGGCCGCCAAATGAGGCTCCTTCTCCGGCGGCGGCTTCCGTGGCTACTCCTGGCCGCCAGCCTGCCTGCAGCCGCCGCCACGCCGAACTTCGTCCTGATCCTAGCCGACGACCTGGGCTACGGCGAAGTGTCCTTTCACGGTCAGCAGCGTTACGCCACGCCCCACCTCGACCGCCTCGCCCGCGAGGGCCTCGCCTTCCCGCACGCCTACGCCGGCTCGCCAATCTGCGCCCCCTCGCGCAACACCCTGATGACCGGCCACCACACCGGGCACGCCACCCTCCGCAACAACTTCGCCGGCGGCGGCAGCGGGGGCGACCGCGTGGCCCTGCGCGACACCGACACCACCCTCGCCCAGCGCCTGCAGCGCGCCGGCTACCGCACCGCGCTGATCGGCAAATGGGGCCTCGGCGAGCCGGAGACCTCCGCCGCCCCCTGGCGCAAGGGCTGGGATTTCTTCTACGGCTTCGTCAACCAGACCCACGCCCACAACCAGTATCCGGAGTTCCTTTACCGCAACGCCGCCCCCGAGCCGCTGCCGGAGAACTTCGGTCACAAGGAAGGCGTGTTCGCCAACGACCGTTTCACGGCCGAGGCGCTCGCGTTCCTCGATCGCGCCGCCGCCGAGCGGAAGCCGTTCTTCCTCTTCCTCAGCGCCACCACGCCCCACTCCGACCTCAAGGTCCCCGCCGACTCGATCGCCCGCCTCAAGGAGCGCCACGCCTGGGCCCGCGCCCCGGAGGCCAGTGCGCCCGACGTCGTTTTCGCCGCCATGATGGAGCGGTTCGACGCTGACGTCGGCCGGATCCTGGAACGGCTCGAGTCCCTCGGCCTGGCGCGCGACACCGTCGTCCTGTTCACCGCCGACAACGGCGCGCATCAGGAGGACGGCAAGGACAACGCCTTCTTCAACGCCAGCGGGCCGTTCCGCGGCCTCAAACGCGACCTCTGGGAGGGCGGCATCCGGGTGCCGTTTTTTGCCCGCTGGCCCGGCCGCATCGCCCCCGGCACCCGCAGCGATCATGTGCTGGCCTTCTGGGACCTCCCCGCGACCGTGCTCGAACTCGCCGGCGTTACGCGGCCGGCCGATCTGCCCGCGGAAAGCCTTTCGTTCGCCCCCACTCTGCTGGGCCGCCCGGCCGACCAGCGCACCCACGACTTCCTCTACTGGGAGATCCTGATCAAGGGCCAGGGGCGGCAGGCCGTGCGCGAGGGCACCTGGAAGGCCGTGCGCTATGGGCTCGACGCGCCCGCACGACTCTACGATCTCGCCGCCGACCCGGGCGAACGCCACGACCTCGCCAGCCGCCATCCGGAGATCGCCGCACGGCTCACCGCACGATTCACCTCGGCCCGCACCGAGAGCCCGGACTTCCCTCTGCACGTGCCCACCCGCGTGAAAAAAACGAAATGATCCGCCCATGAACCGCCGCCACTTCCTCGCCTCTTCCGCCGGCCTCGCCGTCGCCTCGCGCCTCCCCGCCGCCTCCCCGCCGCCCGCCCCGCGCAACCGCACCTCCACCGCCATCGCCGCGTACTACCTCAATGCCCACATGTACACGTCCGTGCCCCGCCACGTCCGCGCCGACATGGAGTGGATGGCGGAGATCGGCACGCAGTACCTCTGCGTCGGCGTGCTCGAGCAGGATCTCTTCGCCGCCCGCGAAAACCACGCCCTGATCCTCGCCGAGGCGGCCCGCGTCGGGATGAAGGTGCTCGCCGTGCCGTCGCGCTGGGCCGGGCTCACCGCCGGCGCGCCCAAGGTGCCCAGCCTGTTCTCCGCCGCCAATCCCGACACCTGGATGGTCAACAAGCGGGGCACGACGTTCGTGAGCCCCAATGTCTCCAGCGTGATCAGCAGCGTTCATCATCCGAAAACGCTGCAGTTCTTCTGCGACTCCCTCGCGGAACTCTACCGCCAGCACCCCGCGATCGCCGGCTTCATCCTCGACGAACCCAAGGCCTTCAACATCGACCAATCGCCCATGGCCGTCGCCGCCCTCGGCGCCAACGCCCCGCTCGAGGCCCACCTCGGCGCCGCCCGCGACTTCTACTCGAAGGTCTGCCGCTTCGCCAAGGAGCGCTGGCCCGACAAGCTCACGATCATGTTCCAGAAGGCCGACAACCACACGCCGGCCGAGCTGGCGGCCGGCGGCGGCGTAGGCCCGCTCGACTACTACGGCTGCGACGGCCGGCCGTGGACGCGCGAGGAGGACGCCCGTTTTCCCCACGGCGGCACGAACTCCGAAAGCGGCAAGGGCAAGATCCTCCTCAGCGGCGTGGGTCAGATCTTCATCGACACGGCGCGCAAGGTCTCCGGCCGGAAGTCGTTTTTCCTCTCCGAGAATCACAACATTACCTCGGCGATGATCGACGCGATCGACCGGAACTACGCCGCCGCCCTCGCCCTGCGGCCCGATATGTTCGCGTACTACTATTACCCGAGGAACGTGGAGGAGGCGGACCGCGCGATGGACGTGATCGCGAGGCATGTCCGGGAATTCACGCGCGGCTGAGCGGCTCGCCATCGTGCCTGGATCCGCCGGTCGTGGGTCCGGGGCTCCCCCAAGAAACCCACCGCCCCTTTGCGGCCGCGTTCAGCTGAGGTCCCGTAGGCTGCCAAACTCGGGGTCGAACAGCCGGCGGTGCGTTCGCACGATCATGCCGTCGGTGAGTCCGGAGAGCCAGTCGCAGATACGGCGGGCCTTCGCGGCCTCGCCGTCTGCCTGGTCTATGAGACGACCGACGCGCGGGGGCAGGATGTTGATCACGCGCGAACCGCGGTCGACGTAGTTGCGCCAGCAGGACTCCCACAATTGGAAGAGGACCCGGCGGGCCTTATGCTCCATCTGCTGGAGCTGCGGACTCTCGAAGATGATGTCGTTGGCCATCTTCTTGTAGAATGCGGCCTCGCGCCCGACCGCCGGGGCGACCACGAGCTCAAAACGGTAGCGGTTGGTGACGTCCGAGAGAAAATTCCCCCGCTCCCGCAGGCGGCAGGCGGTGATGAAGGCCCCGATGCGCTGCGAAAAGACGTTCTCGAGCCGGTCGGCTCGGATCGCGTGGATCACCTGCTCAAGCCAGAGCTGCCGCTCCGCGTCGATGCCCTCGCCCGCCGCCCATTGCTCGATCCGTTCGATGGTGAGAAAGCCCGCCTTCACGCCGTCGACGATGTCGTTGACCGAGTAGGCCGCGTCGTCGGCCCAGTCCATGATCTGGCACTCGACGCTCTTGAAGGCGTTGAGCCTCGCCTCGGCCAGCAGGTCGGAAGGGATGGCGGCGCCGCCGAAGACGAAGGAGCGGTGCCGCTCCTGCGGATCGTAGAGGAAATGGCGCGTGGGCGGGGAGGAAAACTCACGAAACAGGACCTTGTACTTCAAGACACCGTCAAGCAGCGCGCGGGTCGGCTCCATGCCGCGCACACCCGCCTCGTCCTGATACATCGTCTCGGTGAGCAGGTGCAGCGTCTGGGCGTTGCCCTCGAACCCCCCCCAGCGCGCCATCAGTTCCTGCAACGTGCGCTCGCCGGAGTGGCCGAAAGGCGGGTGCCCGAGGTCGTGCGCGAGGCAGACGGCCTCGACGAGGTCGGAGTCGATGGTGAAGTCGGGCGCCAGGGGGTCGCCGCGGGAATGCAGGTAGGCGCAGATCGAGCGCCCGATCTGGGCGACCTCCATCGAGTGGGTGAGCCGGGTGCGGTAGAAATCATATTCACCCGACAGGAATACCTGCGTCTTCGACTGCAGCTTCCGAAACGCGTGGGCGTGGATGATGCGATCGCGGTCGATCTGGAAGGGCGTGCGATAATCCTGGCGGCGCTCCGCCCCGCCGCGCGCGCGGTCAAATTCCCGGTAAAAGCGGTTGGTGATCAAGGTCCGCCCAAGGGGACGCCTCGAGCCGCCGAAGGGAAGGGCAAAAAACTCCGAGCCGGCCGGCAACTTCCCAACGGGATCCGCGCGCGGTTTTCCTCGTTTCGCCCGATGGACGACAGTTAGTCTGAACGTCTCCATGCCTCGCCGCGCCACGCTGCTCCTCGACCTCGACGGCACCCTCGTTGACGCCTTCACTACGATCCATCGCGCCTACTGCCATGTGCTCCCGCTCTTCGGCCGGTCGGCGCCGACGCTCGCGGAGGTGCGCCGCGCGGTGGGCGGTGGGCTCGAGAACGCGATGCGCCAGTTTCTGCCCGACGAACTCGTTCCGGCGGCCGTGCGCGAGCACGTCGCCCACACCGAACGGATCCTGTTGGACGACGTGACCCTGCTGCCCGGCGCGCTGGAACTGGTCCGCGAACGCACCGCCGCCGGCGTGACCGTCGCCGCGTTCACCAACAAGCGCGGCGATCACGCCCGGCGGATCTGCGCTCATCTCGGACTTTCCCCGCACCTGCGCGGCGTCTACGGCGCGAAGGACACACCGTGGCTGAAACCACAGCCGGAGTTCGCCGCCCATGCGCTCACCGCCCTCGGGGCCGACCCGGCTTCAACCCTGCTCGTGGGCGACTCACCGTTCGACGTCCGCGCCGCGCGCAACGGCGGCTTTCCCTGCTGGGCGGTGACGACCGGCACCCACGAAGCGGAGCCGCTGCGGGAGGCCGGAGCCGAGCGGATCTTCGGCGGACTCCCGGAGC
>JBBAVH010000030.1:0-62589 GCA_040397825.1 Opitutaceae bacterium | reverse complement strand
CGGGTGATCGAGGCCAACCCGGCGGCCGAGCGTTTCCTCGGCTACACGCGGGACGAACTGATCCGCGGGGAGCACCGCACCGCCCCCTCGAACGGACCCTTCCGCGAGGACGGCACCTTCATCCCCGTCGAGGAAAGACCCTCCCACGTGTCGCTCCGCGAGCGGCGGGAGGTGCGCGACGTGATGATGGGCCTCATCCCGCGCCAGGGCGGTCGTCTCGGCTGGTACCGCACCAACGCCATCCCGCTGTTCGCGGGACGCGGCGACGAGGCCCGCGTGTACTTCACCCTCGAGGACATCACCGGCATCCGCGCCGCCCAGGAGGCGCTCCGCCGCTCGGAGGCCCGCTACCAGGATCTGGTGGAGACCTCGCCCGACCTGATCTTCGAATGTGATCCGGAAGGCAGGCTCACCTACGTCAACCGCACCTGGGAGCAAGTGACGGGCGCTCCTCCGGCCTTCCTCCTCGGTCGCGAGTGGTGGTGCCTCGAAGACTCGGTTGCGGGAGGGAAACCGAAGGCCGGCGAAGCTGCGTTCCGTCGCCTGCGGGAGGAACGAACGATCGAGGGCGTGGAGTTGGCATGGCGCGGACCCGCCGGCGCGCGGATCGACATCATCATCAACGCCAAGGCCGTGACGGGCCCGCGGGGCGAGGTGACCGGCTTCCGCGGCACCGCCTACGACATCACCCAGCGCAAGGCGACGCTCGCCCTGTTGGCCGAGAGCCAGGAGCGCTTCGCCTCGTTCTTCGACCAGGCCGTTGACGCGATGGTGGTGAGCTCGGAGGACGGCATCATCCTCGAGGTCAACCCCGCCGCGTGTTCGCTCCTCGGCTGGTCCCGCGAGGAAATGGTGGGCCGCGGCCGCGAGATGATCATCGACGTCTCCGACCCACGCGCCGCCGTCGCGGTGGGGGAGCGCTCGCGCGACGGGCTTTTCCACGGGGAGCTCTTCAGCCGGCGCCGCAACGGCGAGCGGTTCGAGGTCGAGGTGACCTCGAAGTTCTACCGCGCTCGCGACGGCCGCCGCCAGGCCGGCACGATCGTGCGCGACATCTCGGCCCGCAAGCAGGCCGAGGCCGTCCGGCTGCGTTCCCAGCGGCTCGAGAGCATCGGTACGCTTGCGGGTGGGATCGCCCACGACCTCAACAACGGCCTCGCTCCCATCCTCCTCGGCATCACCCTCCTCCGGCGACATTTCCCCGAGCGCGCAGACCTGCTCAACACCCTGCAATCCAGCGCATCCAAGGCCGCCGCCATGGTGAGGCAGCTCCTCACCTTCGCCCGCGGCACCGAGGGCGATCGTCGGCCCGTCGGCTCCACCCGCCTCCTCCGTGAGGTCGCCGACCTCGCCCGCAGCACCTTCCCGCGCAACATCACGCTCAGCCTCGACGCGCCCGAGGACCTCTGGTTCGTGCGCGGCGACGAGACGCAGCTCCACCAGGTCGCCCTCAACCTCTGCGTCAACGCCCGCGACGCCATGCCCGCCGGCGGCACCCTCACCATCACCGCCTGCAACGAGGTGCGCGCCGAACGGGAGTCCTCTTCCCTCGGCGACCTCCAACCCGGCCCCTACGTCGTCTGGAGCTTCCGCGACACCGGAACCGGCATGCCCGCGGGCGTCCTTGAGCGCATCTTCGACCCGTTCTACACCACCAAACCACAGGGAGAAGGTACCGGCCTAGGGCTTCCCACCGCCCTCGGTATCGTCCGCAGCCACGGCGGGTTGTTCCGCGTCGAATCGCGGGAGGGCGCTGGTTCCTGCTTCCAGGTCTTCCTGCCCGCGTCCGACGCCGAGGCCGCGCCGACGGGCAACGCGACCGCCGCGGCGACCGCCGCGCCATGGTCCGGCCGCGGCCGCCGCATCCTCGTGGTCGACGACGAGCCCGCCGTGCGCGAAGTCGCCGTCGCCGTCCTCGAAAGCCTCGGCTTCGGCGCCGAGTCCGCGATCGATGCCCGCGAGGCCCTGCTGCGGCTGGCCGATCCCGCCTTCGCGCCCGTCGCCGTCCTCACCGATTTCCAGATGCCGGGCCTCGACGGGCTCGGCCTCACGCGCGAGATCCGCCGCCGGCATCCCAGCCTGCCCGTGATCGTCGCCAGCGGACGCTTCGAGGAATCAACCCTCACCGGCCTGCGCGGCCTCGGCGTCACCGAGCTGCTGCCCAAACCTTTCGAGGAGGCCCGCCTCGTGGAGGCCCTGCGCCGCGTCCTCGGGGAGGGAGCATCCGCGGTTGACTCGCCCTCCGCAATGCGGCTTCAACACGGGAAACCCTGACCGATGGCCAAGCTCCTCCTCGTTGATGACAACTCCGACCTGCTTGGCATGCAGGGGGAATTCCTGCGCATGTCGGGCCACGAGGTGATCACCGCCACGAACGGTCGGGAAGCCCTCGAGAAGGCTTCCGTCACCTCGTTCGACCTCATCATCACCGACATCATCATGCCGGATAAGGACGGCATCGAGGTCATCGTCGCGCTGCGGCGCACGATGCCCGGGCTGAAGGTCATCGCGATCTCCGGGGGCGGTCGGCTCAACGCCAAGGACTATCTCGGCATCGCGCAGAAACTGGGGGCGGCGGCGACGCTCGCCAAGCCCTTCAGCGGCGCCGAGCTCGTCGCCACGGTCGACCGCGTGCTCGCGGGTTGAGCGGCGCCCGCCGGGCGAGGGAGACGGACCCTTTCCGGATCTCTTCGTCCTTGGCCCCACTCCTCGGGCCACACAGCCGGCCTTCGCTTTGGACGGCGCCTCCCACCTCGTCCCCAACGGAGTGCCGACCCTCCTCAGCCTCTTCCCTGCTTGATCATCCGTGGTTCAAACGGATCGGTGGTTTCCGAAACGAAGCCCCTCCGCCCGGCCCCCGCTTTTCCCGGTTTGCGGATATTACCGCCGCCCGGTCCCACCTCCCTACGCCTCAAGCCGTCGTCTCCGCGTCCATTCCTGTTCTTCCGTGGTTGAAATCCATGGGGCAGATGGGCGCGCCGACCCCGCGGTTGCGGCGGCAACTACACATCGCCGCCGCCCCAACGGCCGTTCACGCCGTCAACCGGCGGACTTCCTCCAGCACACGCGCAAGCGGGGCCGTCTTCGGCAGGTAGGCGGTCACCAGCTTGCTGATCGAGTCGCGCACCACTTCCTCATCAAACAGGATCCCCGTGAGCAGGATCACCGGCAGCGAAGGATGCTTGGCGCGCATCTTGGAGATCATCGACAGGCCATCCGACTCCTCGAGTTGCAGGTCCGAGATGAGCAGGTCGGGCCGGTCCGACTCCAGCTTCCCCAGCGCCTCGTGCGCGGAGGCCGCCTCAGTGACCCGGAATCCGCTCTGCGTGAGCATTTGCGAAAGGATTTCCCGGATCGGGGCCTCGTCGTCGACGATGAGAATGTGCTTCATGTTTGAAATATTGCGGCGGCGTCAGGCGCCACCCGCGGTTCGCAGGATCACCACCCCGCCCACCACCCGGTCGCGGTCCCGCAGCGGGAACAGCATGAAGCTGACCGCGACCTCGCGTCCATTCCGGTCCTTCACGAAGGCCTCCGCCTCCCGGTAATCGCGCCCTTCGCGCAGCGCCTGCGCCAGCGGGTCGCCGGGCCCGGCCCGGCCGCCCGAGCCGAGGCGCACGAGCCCCTGCAGCGGCCGGTTCACCAGCTCCTTCGTCTCGAATCCCGTCACATGCGTCACGGCCGGGTTGATGCGGGAAATGTTTTGCGCCTTCGTGAGCACGAACACGAGGTCGGTGATCGAGTTCACGATGAGCTCGTTGTAGCGCAGCTGGTGCTCCAGCGCCTGCGTGCCCCAGGCGCGCTCCAGGTTCTCCGCGCGCAGCACCTCGTTCGCCTTCGCCAGTTCCGTCGTGCGCTCGCGCACCTTGGTCTCCAGCTGGTCGTTCGCCTCGCGCAGCACCGCGGCCGCCCGGCGCCGCGCCCGCACGTCATCCCACACCAGCCAGCCCGCCAGCCCCAGCAGGATGAAGTTGAAGGCCACCCCGGTCCCTACCGTCCACCGCGTCGTCTGCGCCTGCAGGTAAGCCTCGCTGTCACGGGCCGCGAGCAGCGTCATCTGCTCCGCCTTCAGCTTCTCCAAAATCCGCCGCACCTCCGCCGTCACACCCGCCGCCGTGTCGGCCAGCAGCAACGCGCGGATCTCGTCCGGCCGGCCGCCACGTCGGGCCGCCACCGCGTCGCGCGTCAGCTTCGCGCGACCCGTCACCAGCGCGTCCAGTCGTTCCAGCGCCGCCGCCGCCGCCGGGTCGGACCGCAGGAGCGCACGCAGGACCTCGAGGTTCTCGGACAGGTCGGACATGGTCTCGCGACAGGCCGCCTCGTCCTGCTCGACCCCGCTCACCACCAGGGTGCGCAGCGCCGCGTCGCTGGCCAGGAACGATCCGCGCAGGGAGCCCAGCTCGAGGATCGCGGCGTGGGTCTGGTTCACCCAATCGCTGCCCGCCGTGGCGCGGCTGATGTTGCGCAATGCCACCACCGCGACGACGATCAGGACGGCCGCCACCGCGGCGAAAAGCGCCACGAGGCGTCGGATGATGGGGTCTTTCACGGGAGGTGGAGGGGTCAGCGGGCGGCCGTGGCCGCGGGCGGGTTCCGGTCGGGGTCGGAGGCGGGCGAGTCGGTCTTCACCACGGTCACGCCGAACCGCTTGCGCTCCTCCTCGTAGGTATAGGTGAACTCGGAGACGGAAGTCCAGTTGGCCTTGAAGGACTCCGCGACCTGCGTCGCGATCTGGCGGAGCGAGGCGCCGGAACGCTCCACGTTGATGAAGTACTTGCGGTTGTTGTAGTCGAGGTAGGCCTTGGCCTCGGTCACATAGCACACCGCGTGGGCCACCCGGCCCACCATCCTGACGTGGATCAGCCGGGTCGTCTGCCCGTGGCGCCTTAGGACATGGTCGGCCAGCACGGCGTAATCATCGCAATCGCCCCGGCGACGCGTGAGGAACACTTCGGCGGGCAGCACGTCCACCCCGAACTCGTAATCGAAGTCGTTGAAACGCGAGGCGAACCGTTTCGGCGTGAGCCCCTTCTCGTCGAGTAATTCCCGCAGCGTGAGGGCGCTCGCCGGCCCCGGCGCCAGCAGCATCGCCACGGTCACCGCCAGCCAGCGCCGGACCACGCGGGGCCGGCGGCAGCAGGAGGCAGATTCACACGCGCGCATTCCTCATCTAGCGATCCGCGCCTGCCTCCGCACAAACTTTTTCGCGCTTCCGTCGAGCCGACCCCGCCGGTCGGAAATTGGAGGCGCGGGCCGGAATCGAACCGGCGCATAGAGGTTTTGCAGACCTCGGCCTTACCACTTGGCTACCGCGCCCTCGTCAGAAGGGGAGCGCAGTACGCCCGCGCTGCATGGCTGCCGCAAGCCGAAACACGGAGCGCCACGCGCCGCGGGCCGCGGGATGGATCGGAACAACCCGTGCGGGGAAAGGAATCTGCCCGCTTGCCACGAGGTCGAAGCGGCCGCTTTTCTCGGGGGCCGCCCCCCTGGCCGCGCCTACCCCAGCATGCCGCTCTTCGTCGTGACCCGCCGCTTCGCGTGCGCCCTGTTCGCCGCCGCCCCGATCCTTCGCGCCACCGCGTCGGCGGACCTCGAATTCTTCGAGAAGAAGATCCGGCCGGTGCTGATCGAGCGCTGCCACGAGTGCCATGCGGCGGACCGTAAGGTGAAGGCCGGGCTGAGGCTCGACCATGCGGAAGGCTGGCTGCGCGGCGGCGACTCCGGCCCGGCGGTGATCCCCGGCAAGCCAGACGAGAGCCCGCTCATCAAGGCCATCCGCTACACCAAACTCGAGTTCGAGGCGATGCCGCCCAAGTCGGCGCTGCCGAAGGAGGAAGTCGCGCTGCTCGAGGAATGGGTGAAGCGCGGTGCGCCCGCCCCGGCCGACTCGCCCCCCGTGGCCGGCGCAGCGCCCGTGCGACGCGCGATGACCGTAGAGGAAGGCCGCCGCTTCTGGAGCTTCGTGCCACCGCTGGCGCCGACCGTGCCGGCGCCCGACGCCGCGGGCTGGGCCCGCACGGAGATCGACCGCTTCATCGCGGCGCGGTGGAAGGACCGGGACCTCGCGCCGGCGCCCGATGCGAATCCCGCCGCGCTGCTGCGCCGGGCCTCGTTCGACTTGCTTGGCCTCCCTCCGACCCCGGAGCAGGCCGCGGCCTTCGCGCGCGACCCCAGTCCGGCAGCCTTCGCGCGAGTGGTGGACGAGATGCTCGCCTCGCCGCATTTCGGCGAACGCTGGGGCCGCCGCTGGCTCGACGTGGCGCGCTTCGCCGAATCGAGCGGCGGCGGGCGCACGCTGCTCTTCAAGGACGCCTGGCGCTACCGCGACTACGTGATCGACGCGGTGAACCGCGACCTGCCCTTCGACGAATTCATCCGCGAGCAGCTCGCGGGCGACCTGCTGCCGGCCGCCACGCCCGCCGAACGCGCCCGGCGGCTCACCGCGACCGCGTTCCTCACGCTCGGGCCGACCAACTACGAGGAGCAGAACAAGGACCAGCTGCGCATGGACGTCGTCGACGAGCAGCTCGACACCCTCGGCAAGGCGTTCCTCGGGATGACGCTCAGCTGCGCACGCTGCCACGACCACAAGTTCGACCCGGTGACCCTGCGCGACTACTACGGCCTCGCCGGCATCCTCCGCGGCACGCACACGCTCCACAACTACACCGACAACGTCGCCCGCTGGGTCGACGCCCCCCTGCCCCTCGAGCCCGCCGGGGAGAAGGCGGTGGCGGAGCACGAGGCGAAGGTCGCCGCGCTGGAGAAACAGGCCGCCCGCCTGCGCGCCGCCTCCCGGCCGGCCGCCGCCAAGGCCGCCCGGAATGTCGCGCCCGCCGACCTCCCCGGTCTGGTGCTCGACGAGACGCAGGCCCGCATCGTGGGCGAGTGGAAGAAATCCCAGACGACCCCGGGCTATGTCGGCGAGGGCTACCTCACCGACAACAACGACGCGAAGGGTGCGAAGACCGTCACGTTCACCCCCGCCGTCCCGCACTCGGGCCGCTACGAGCTCCGGCTCGGCTACACCAGCGGCAACAACCGCGCGAGCAACGTGCCGGTCACCATCCTCCATGCCGATGGAGAGGCCACCGTCACCGTCAACCAGCGCGCGGCCCCGGCCGGCGGCGAGCGTTTGCTTTCCCTCGGCCAGTTCCGCTTCGAGAAGGACGGCCAGGGCTACGTCCTCGTCTCCAACGAGGGCACCGACGGCTTCGTGGTCGTCGACGCGCTGCAGCTGCTGCCCCTCGATGCCCGCGCCGACGCCCCGCCGGCCGCGCCTGCCGTCGCGAAGGCCGACCCCGCCGCGGAGAAGGGCGCCGCCGAACTCCGTCGCATCGAGGCGGAGCTGAAGCGGCTGGCCGCGAACGGTCCGAAGCGTCCGCTGACGATGAGCGTGCGCGAGGCCAAGGGTGAGATCGGCGACACCGAGATCCGCGTGCGCGGCATCGCCCGCAACCTCGGACCGAAGGTCCCGCGCGGCTTCCTCGCCGTCGCGAGCCGCGGCGAGGCCCCGCGCTTCCAGCCCGACGAGAGCGGCCGCCGGGAACTGGCCGACTGGATCGCCGACGCGTCGAACCCGCTCACCGCCCGCGTGACCGTGAACCGCGTCTGGGCCTGGCTCCTGGGCGAAGGCCTCGTGCGCTCGGTCGACAATTTCGGCACCACGGGCGAGCCGCCCACGCACCCGGAGCTGCTCGATCACCTCGCGCTGCGCTTCGCCGCGGGCGGCTGGTCGGTGAAGGCCCTCGTGCGCGAGATCATGCTCTCGCGGGTCTACCAATTGTCCTCGCTGCCGGGATCGGGCGCCGCGGAGCGCGATCCCGACAACCGGCTCCTGTCTCACGCGAAGCGCCGCCGGCTGGAGGCGGAGGAGATCCGCGACGCGCTGCTGCTCGCGGCCGGCCGCCTCGACCTCACCCAGGGCGGCCCGAACTTCGGCGCGACCGTGCCGACGAGCGAATACGGCTACGTCTTCACGGACCTCCGCCGCAGCGTCTACACGCCGGCGTTCCGCAACCGCCGCCCCGAGCTGTTCGAGGCGTTCGACTTCGCCGACATCAACGCGCCGCTCGCCCGCCGCGGCGCGACGACCGTGGCTCCGCAGGCGCTGTTCATGCTCAACCATCCCTTCGTCATCGAGCAGGCGCGCCACGCCGCCACCCGCACGCTCGGGACGAGCCCGGCGGCCGGGGACGACGACCGCCTCACGCAGGCCTACCACCGGTTGCTGGGGCGCGCGCCCCGCGAACGCGAGCGGGAGATCGCGCGGCGCTTCCTCGAAGGCGCGGCCGGCGGGGAGGAGCGCACGGCGGCCTGGGCGCAGCTGCACCAGGCGCTGTTCGCGAGCGCCGATTTCCGTTACCTTGAATGAACCCCGCCCCATGAAGTCCCCGCTCACCCTCTCCCGGCGGCAGGCCCTGAGCCGCGTTGCCTGCGGCTTCGGCTTCCTCGCCCTCGCCGGCATGGCGGCCCAGGCCGCGAACCGCGGCGCCCATCCGCTCTCCATCCGCCCCGGCCACCACCGCCCCCGCGCCAAGCGCGTGATCTTCCTCTTCATGGGCGGCGGCGTGAGCCACCTCGACAGCTTCGACTACAAGCCCGCCCTCTACGCGAACGACGGGCGGATGCTCGAGTTCCTCGACCAGCGCGCCATCGCGAAGACTGGCGCCGGCGCGACCGGCCGCGTCATGAAGCCGATGTGGGAATTCCGCCAGCGCGGCCAGAGCGGGCGCTGGGTCTCGGAACTGTTCCCGCACCTGGCGCGGCACGCCGACGACTACTGCGTCGTGCGCTCGATGCACACCGAGGGCGTCGCGCACGGGCCCGCCACGCTCTTCCTGCACACCGGCACCACCAACCAGATCCGACCGTCCATGGGCTCATGGGTCACCTACGGCCTTGGCTCCGAGAGCGAGAACCTGCCGGCCTTCGTCTCGCTCAGCCCCACCCTCGCCAACGGCGGGCCGCGCAATTACGGCAGCGGTTTCCTGCCCGCCGTCTTCCAAGGCACCGCCATCGGCCGCGCCGGGCAGAAGGCCGCCGAGGCCGGCCTCCGCAACGTCCGCCACCCGGACCTCTCCGCCACCGCCCAGCTGCGGCAATTCGAACTTGTCCGCGCCCTCAACGGGGAACAACTCGCCGCCCGCCCCGGCGACCGCGAGCTCGAGGCACTCGCCAATTCCTACGAGCTCGCCTGGCGCCTCCAGAACCACGCGCCCGACGTCCTCGATCTTTCCCGCGAGTCCGACGCCACCCGCGCGCTCTACGGCATCGGCGAGGAGCCGACCGACGATTACGGTCGCCAATGCCTCATGGCCCGCCGCCTCGCCGAGGCCGGCGTCCGCTACATCCAGGTCAATTACTCCGACAACACCAACAACCCCGCCTGGGACCAGCACTCCAATCTGCCCAAGCACAAGGACCACGCCGTGCGCGTCGACAAGCCCGTCGCCGGCCTGCTCACCGACCTAAAGGCCCGCGGCCTGCTCGAGGACACCATCGTCTGGTGGGGCAGCGAGTTCGGCCGCACGCCTTACGCCGAGCGCAACGGCACCGGCCGCGACCACAACCCGACCGGCTTCTCCGTGCTGCTCGCCGGCGGCGGCTTCAAGCCGGGCTTCGCCTACGGGGAGACCGACGAGTTCGGCCACTTCGCCGTGGAGAACAAGGTCCACATGCACGACCTGCACGCGACCATCCTCCACCAGCTCGGGCTCGACCACGAGCGCCTCACCTTCCGCCACGACGGCCGCGACTACCGGCTCACCGACGTCCACGGTCGCGTCGTGCACGACATTCTCGCTTGAACCCCGCGCCGCGCTCCCGGTCCGCCGGGATCGTGGTCACGTCCGCCCGGTCAGACCCGACCCGGCGCCAACACCTTGCCCCATGAGAATCCTCCTCGCCTCCCTCGCGCTCCTCTCCGCCGGCCCGCTCGCCGCCGCCCCTTCGCACGACCAGTCCGGCGTGCCCCTCGAGGTCGACGCCCCGCGCCCCGGTCTCGCCAAGATCGTCCTGCTCGCCGGCGCCCCCAGCAACAAGCCGATGCAGCACGAGTATTTCGCGGGCTGCGCGCTGCTCATGGACTGGCTCCGCCGCCAACCCGGCGTCTGGCCCGTCCTGGCGCGGAGCTGGCCCAAGGATGAGCGCATCCTTGAGGGCGCGCGCGGCGTCGTCTACTTCGGCGACGGCGGCGGCAAGCAGCCCTTTGCGGATCCGCGCCGCTGGGCCGTCCTCTCCCGGCTCATGGCCGGCGGCACCGGTCTCGTGCTGCTCCACCAGGCGATGGACTTCCCGCTCGGCGCCGACGGCGCCGCGGTCAAGGGGTGGCTCGGCGCCGTCTTTCATAGCGACATCGGCAGCCGCGGGCACTGGGACATGGAGTTCAACGACATCGCCGCCCACGAGGTCACGCGCGGCGTGAAGCCCTTCGCGGCGCCGGCCGACGGCTGGCTTTACAACCTGCACTTCGCCCCCGCGGGCGTCACCCCGCTCCTGCGCGGGACCGTCCCCGACAAGTCGCGCTCGACCGCCGACGCCCGCAAGCACGTCGGCCGCGCCGAGGTCATCGCGTGGGCCCATCAGCGGCCGGAGGGCGGACGCGGCTTCGGCTTCACCGGCGCCGACCTGCACAAGAGCTGGTCATACCCGAGCCAGCGCACGCTCGTCCTCAACGGCATCCTGTGGAGCGCGGGTCTCCCCGTGCCCGCCGGCGGCGTGCAGGTCGACCTCAACCCGGCCGACCTCGAGCGTAACCTCGACGACAAGCCCGCGCCCGCCCCCGCGAAGGCCAAGGCGAAGGCGCCCGCGGCGAAGAAGACCCAATGAGCGGCGAGGGACCCGTTTCCCGCCGCCGGTTCCTGCGCGAGGCGGGCGCCACCGCCGCCACGGCCGGGGCGATTTCCCTGCTGCCGGCCGGTTGCGCGAACCTGCCGGCCTCCGCGGGAGCGCCGCCGCGGCACCGCGCCCTGGCGGTCCCCGGACTGCACGCGTATCCGCTGGAGCACTCCATCGCCGCCGGCGAAACCCTCGAGCTCTGCGTCAGCGCCAGCGTGCCGTACCGGCTCTCGTTCTGCCGCCTAGGCCGCGACGTCGACGACCCCGCGGGCGACGAGGTGCTCGCCAGCCCAGCGGGCTTCCCCGCTGCCCCGCAACCCATCCATCCCGGTTCCTACGTCGCCTGCGCGCGCCCCGTGGAGGGCCCCGTCCGCGCGCTCACGCTCGAGTGCTGGGTGCGGCCCTGGGACCTCAAGGCGCTGCAGGGCGTCATCACGCAGGAGGACAAGTCAGCCGACGACGGCTTCGCGCTCGGCATCGGCCCGGGCGGCTACGTCGGTTTCTTCCTCGGCGACGGCAAGTCGCCCGACGAGCAGGTCATCCACCGCACCGCCCCCGGCACGCTCACGCGCAACCGCTGGCATCACCTCGTGGCGACGTGGGACGGCGCGATGAAGCGCGTCCACGTCGACGGCCGCGAGGCGGGCGCCTGGCCGTTCGCCGGCCCGCTCGTCCCCGGCCGGCATCCGCTGCGCCTCGGCGCGATGGGCGAGGACGGCGCCGCGACGCGTTTCCTTGATGGCGACATCGCGCAGCCGGCCCTTTACGAACGCGCCCTGAGCGCCACCGAGATCGCCGCGCGCTTCGCGGCCCGCGGGCTCACACCCGCCACGGGCGCTGGCGTGCTGGGGTCGTGGCCGCTCACGGAGGAGAAGGGCGAGCGTGTCGCCGACGTCTCCGGCCAAGGGCGCGACGGCGTGATCGTCAACCTCGGCACCTGGATGATCGGGGGCCCTTCGCTCGAGGCCGACGTCCCCCGCTTCGGGGCGTACGAACCGGCGAGCGACGCCAGACGCGGGCACGGCCTGCGGCTCGCGGCGGACGACCTGTACGACTGCCGCTGGAACGTGACCCACCGCTGGCAGGTGCCGGCGAACGCGCGCAGCGGGTTCTTCGTGGCGCGGTTCGACTTCGATTGGGAGGGCAAGCCCCGCCAGTACCAGTGCACCTTCGTCGTGCGGCGCGCGCCGGGCCGGAAACGGGCGCCGCTGCTCCTGATCGCCGCCACCAACACCTGGCGGGCCTACAGCGGCACGCCCTTCGCGCTCACGCCGGAGGCGCGCCACGTCGTCTGGGGCACGGGCGGCATCGAGCGCGATGCGCGCGGGCTGCCTGCCTTCAATTTTTACCGCGACCATGCCGCCGGCCAGGGCAGCTACCAGATGGGGCTGCGGATGCCTTGGCCCGTCGCCGGACCGTACGTGCTGTACGGCGGACCGACGAAGTACAGCCACCTCGCCCGCGCCGACCGCTTCACCCAGGTCTGGCTCGAGGAGCAGGGTTACGAGTAC
Source organism: Opitutaceae bacterium (assembly GCA_040397825.1). GTDB lineage: Bacteria > Verrucomicrobiota > Verrucomicrobiia > Opitutales > Opitutaceae > ER46. The sequence goes on along the minus strand of JBBAVH010000030.1, from coordinate 50,239 downwards.
GACCTCGTCAGCGACCTTGACCTCCACCGCGATCCGTCGCTGCCGCGCGGATACGCCGCGATGCTGGTCGTCGGACACAACGAGTACTGGTCGCTGCCGATGTACCGCGGCACCGACGCCTACCTGCGCGCGGGCGGCAACCTCGTCGTCCTCAGCGGCAACGCCGTCTTCTGGCGCGTTTCGTTCAACGACGCTGGCACGGTCATGGAGTGCCGCAAGGCAGACGCCGCCGGCGCCCGCGTGCCCGCCGCCCGCCGGGCCGAGACCTGGCACAGCCACGACGGCCTCCGCGGCGGCATGCTTCGCGAGTGCGGCTTCCCGGGTATCGACCTCATCGCGCTCGACTGCCTCGGATTCAACGCTCCCGGGGCGCCGGAGCAGTTCGGCCCGTACGTCGTCACGAATCCGGATCATTTCCTGTTCCGCCAGCCGGAGGACCTGCGCCTGCGGGCGGGCGAAACCTTCGGCTCCGCCGGCGACGGCATCCGCCTCGCCAACGCCCACGAGTTCGACATCCGGCCGTCGACCTTCCTGCGCCTGCAGGAGGAGCCTCCGCCGCCCGGCGGCCGCGTGCCGCCCGACCCCGCCGGCATCTCGCTCCTCGCGAACGGCCAGGTCTTTTGGCAGAAAGGCGGCACTGCGTTCGATTACTTCTTCCGACGCATCAAGCCGAAGACCGACCAAGGCGGGGAGATGATCTACTGGGAACGCCCGGTGGGCGGACGCGTGTTCAACGCCGGTGCGATCGGCTCCGGCTGGGTGCTGTCGGTCGACCCGAAGATGTCCGGCCTCCTGCGCAACGTCCTCGCCCACTTCGGTGTGCCACGTCCCAAAGCTTGACCCGCCCTGACGGGGTCAGGGCATTCGTGGTTCCAGAATCCGATTTTCCCGCCTTCGCCACATCGAACGCCCTGACCCGCTGCAGAGCTTCCTGCCCATGAAACTGCTTCCCACCCTGCTGGCGGCGCTCCTCGCGCTGCGCGCGCTTTCCCTCCCCGCGGCCGAGCCCGCGCGGCCCAACTTCCTGATCATCTTCACCGACGACCAAGGCTACGGCGACCTCGGCTGCCAGGGTTCGACCACCCTCCGCACCCCGCGCCTCGACCGCCTCGCCACGGAGGGCACGCGCTTCACCAGCTTCTACGCCCAGATCGTCTGCGGCCCATCGCGTTCCGCGCTCCTCACCGGCCGGCAGCCGGTGCGCAGCGGCGGTTGGTCCATGCCGGCGAGGGAGGTCACCCTCGCCGAGCTGCTGAAGACGCGCGGCTACGCCACGGCCTGCATCGGTAAATGGGACGTCTCCAACCGCGCCCCCATCCGCGAGCGGATGCCCAATGCCAAGGGCTTTGACTCCTTCTACGGCACGCTCGGCGGCAACGACAGCGGCCGCATCCGGATGTACGAGAACAACGAACCGGCCGGCGAAACCGCCGACATGGGAGGCCTCACGCGCACCTACACCGACAAGGCGCTCGCGTTCCTGCGCGCGAACCGCGACCGGCCCTTCCTGCTCTACGTCGCCCACACCATGGTGCACTCCATCGTCGGCGCCTCGCCCGCGTTCCGCGGCAAGTCCCGCGGCGGGCTCTACGGCGACGCGGTCGAGGAAATCGACTTCCACTCCGGCCGCCTGCTCGACGCCCTCGACGAGCTGGGTCTCCGCGACAACACGCTCGTGATCTTCACGTGCGACAACGGCCCTTGGAGCAACGCGGCCGACCGTCTCGGTCCGCTGCATCAAGGCGAAGTCGCCTGGGGCTCATCCGGACCGCTCCGCGAGGCCAAGGGCTCCTCCTACGAAGGCGGCTCGCGCGTTCCCTGCCTCGTGCGCTGGCCCGGACGCGTGCCGGCGGGGCGCGTCAGCGATGCGATCTTCTCGACCCTCGATTTCCTCCCGACCTTCGGCCGCCTCGCGGGCTTCGCGCCCCCGGCCGACCGGGTGATCGACGGCGTCGACCAGACCGACCTGCTGCTCGGCCGCAGCCGCACCGGCGCCCGCGACCACTTCCATTACTTCAGCCAGAACGAGCTTCACGCCGTACGCGTCGGCCCGTGGAAGCTCTTCCTGCCGGACCGCAAGGTCTTCTACGGCTACGTGAAGGACCGCGGCACGTCGGGGCTCGAGCTTTACAACCTCGACGAGGACATCGGCGAGAAACGCAACGTCGCCGCCGCCCACCCGGAAGTGGTGGCCCGCCTGCTGGCGTTCGCGCGTGCCTACGAAATGCCGGCCGAGTTGCCGTTCGCGGGAATCGCCCTCCCCGCGCCCGGGGCCAAGGGGAAGAAGAAGGGCTGAATCCGAACGAGGTGACGCGGAAGGTGCGGAGTGAAGCATCCGCGGCTGCAGCCGCGGCCACACCGGCCGCCTGGTTTCCCGCTTTCCCGATTTCCCTCCTTCCCCCCCTTGATGCTCTCACCCTGCCTCGCCCTCCTCCTGCTTGCCTGTTTTTCAGTCGCTGCCCGGGCCGCCGACAACGCCCCGCCGTTCGACCGCGCCAACACCGTCGCGTGGTGCATCGTGCCCTTCGACGGCCAGAAGCGCACCCCGGCCGCGCGGGCCGCGATGGTACGTTCGCTCGGCCTCACCAAGGTCGCCTACGACTGGCGCACCGAACACGTCGCCGAGTTCGAACAGGAATTCATCGAGTATCGCCGGCAGGGCATCGAGCTCTTCGCCTTCTGGTCGGCGCATGAGGAGGCGTTCCGGCTCTTCGCCAAGCACGGGCTGCGACCGCAGATTTGGCAGACGGCCCCGAGCCCGGCAGGAACGACCCAGGAGGAACGGGTCGCCGCCGCCGCTGACCGGCTCTTGCCGCTCGTGAAACGCGCCCGAGAGCTCGGCTGCCGGCTGGGCCTCTACAACCACGGCGGCTGGGGCGGAGAACCGGAGAACCTCGTTGCCGTCTGCGAGCGCCTGCGCCGCGTCCACGACGCCGACCACGTGGGAATCGTCTACAACTTCCACCACGGCCACGCGCACGTCGACCGCCTCGCCGCCGCCCTCACCGCGATGCGGCCGTACCTGCTCTGCCTGAACCTGAACGGCATGATGCGCGAGGGCGACCGCCGCGGCATGAAGATCTTCCCGCTCGGCCAAGGGGAGCTCGACCTCCCGCTCCTGCGCGTCGTCGCCGACTCCGGCTACCGCGGGCCCATCGGCGTCATCGGCCATACGCAGGACGACGTCGAGCTTCGCCTCCGCGATAACCTCGAGGGACTCGACTGGCTCGCCGCGCAGGTCGCGGGCCTCCCCGCGGGACCAATCCCCGTCGCCCGCGTCCCGCTCCTGCCTAGGACGCCCGCGCCCGCCGGCAAGAAGTGACCGCCCGCGGGTCATCCGCGGCTCGCCAAATCGCCCGTGTCGGATTCTCTGCGCAGCGTGCAGGAACTGCAGCTCATCGCGCACGCGCTCGCCCGGCCCGACTCCACGCCCGCGGCCCTCGCCACGCTCGTCACGGTGGCGGGTTCGTCCTACCGCCGACCCGGCGCGCGGCTGCTCCTCACGGCGGCCGGCGTTCGCCTCGGCTCCGTGAGCGGCGGCTGCCTTGAGGAGGACGTCCTCGCCCGCGCCTCCCGCGTGCTCGCCACCGGCCTCGCCGAGGCCGTCGTCTACGACACGACTTCGGAAAACGACCTTGTCTGGGGCGTGGGCCTCGGCTGCCACGGAGTCGTGCGGGTCCTGATCGAACCTATTTCGTCCACGCCGGCCTGGGCGGCCGCCGTCGTCGCCGCAGCGGCCGACCGACGCAACCTGACTCTCGCCGTGAGTCATGACGGCAATGATCCCTCGGCGTGGGGCACGCGCCTCACCGCCGGCGACGAGGGCCCGGCCGCGCCCGGTATTTATCTCCAGCAGGTTTCCCCGCCACCTCGCCTCGCGATCTTCGGCGCCGGCGACGACGCGATCCCCCTCGCGCGCCTGGCCCACGGCCTAGGCTGGCACCTCGTGATCGCCGACCCGCGGGCCGCACTCAATACGGCGGACCGGTTCCCGTGGGCCGCGTCGCGCGAGGTCGCCCCGGCCGCCACGCTCGTCGCACGCGTCTTCGGGGGCCCGGACCTTCCTTCGGCCGCAACCTCCGGATCCCTGGCGGTCGTGATGACGCATCACTACGTCCACGACGTGCCCGTGCTCCGTGATCTGCTTCCGCTTCCCCTCGCCTACGTCGGCCTGCTCGGACCGCGGAAACGGGCCGAGCGCATCCTCGCCGACCTAGCCGAGGGCGGACACGTCGTCACCGCCGGGCAGCGCGCCCGGCTACACGCGCCCGTAGGACTCGACCTCGGCGCGGAGGCGCCGGAGGAAGTGGCCCATGCCGTCATCGCGGAAATCCTCTCCGTCCTGCGCGGCCGCGACGCGCGGCCGCTACGCGGCCGGGAGCGCCCCATCCACGCCGATTCCTGAATCATGCAAAACGCTTCGTCGGCTGCCGTGGAATTCCGCTGCGGACTCATTATCCTCGCCGCCGGAGCGTCGCGGCGGATGGGTTCGCCCAAGCAGCTGATCGAAATCGATGGCAAACCGCTCGTCGCGCGCGCGGCCGAGGCGGCTCTCGAGGCGCCCGTCTGGCCGGTGGTCGTGGTGCTCGGCGCGCACGCGGCGAGGATCCGGCCCGTGCTGGCCCACCTGCCCGTGCTCGTGGTGGAAAATTCCGCGTGGAGCGAAGGCATGGCCTCGTCGATCCGCGAGGGGATCGGCGCGCTCCGGCAGTTTTCCCGCACGATCGACGCCGCGATCCTCGCGCTCTGCGACCAGCCGGCCTTCTCAGGCGAGACGGTCGCCCGCCTCCTGCGGACCCAAAGCGAGACCGGCCGCGGGATCGTCGCAGCGCGCTACGCCGGGAGGCTGGGCGCGCCGGCGCTGTTCACCCGGGAGCACTTCGCGGCGCTCGCCGCGCTCACCGGCGAGGAGGGCGCACGTGAACTGATCCATGCCGATCCTACCCGCGTGGCTGCGGTCGACCTGCCGGAACTGGCCCACGACCTCGATACGCCCGAAGACCTGAGCCGCCGCGCACCCTGACCGGGAGCAATGCGCCCCGGCGCAAGACGCGCGGTCAGATGAGGGACGTGGAACGCGGAGGCCGGACGACCCAGGTTCCGGCGATCTTGTCGTGCCACGCCTGCTTTTCCGCATCGAAGCCCGCCCAGAGGAAACCGAGCCCGGCGGGCGCGAGGGAAAGGATACACCCAAGCGCGCGGACGATCACCGTTGCCCAATCAAGTTCGCGTCCGTCGGCCCGCACGACCTTTAGCCCGAGAATGATGGAGCCGACCGTCGCGCCGCGCAGTTTCCAGAGCACCGCGCCGTAGGCGGCCAGCCCCAGCGGAAACCAGCCACCCGCAGGCGGCCTACCCAGCAGGCCTAGTACCATTCCCACCAGCAGCACATCGATCGCCAGCGCCCCCAGCCGGATCGCGAGGCCGGCCTTGGGCCAATGAATCGGCAAGGGCTGAGCCACGGGCGGCGACGTCGGAGCCTCAACCGGAGGAGCGCTGAAGGTTTCGCCCGCGGCCTGATGCGGGGCCGCGGAGACGGACTCCCCACCTCCAGACATGACGGGCGGAAGCGGCACCGTGGCAGCGGGAGAGGCCGAGGCGGCGGCAGCCGCGGTGCTTCGAGTCCGTGCCGAACGGAGCAACGTGGTCGCCACCACACCCAGGGCTACCCAGCCGAACAGCTTGAACACTAGGAAACCTAAAAACGGCACGGTGTAGAGCGTGAGTACGACGGCCCCACCGGCCAGCACGGCCAGGGCCGACTGGCGAGAAAGGCGGCCGCCGGAAATCACCCTCCCCAGCCAAACCAACACCGCGGCCTTGCCGAAAAGTGCCGCGACGCCGATCGCCAGCGCCAGGAACGGCACCACGATGAGACCCACGATCGAGACGGAGAGGAGCACAAAGGCGACCGGCGTGAGGAAGATCGTCAGCAGGCTGCCCACCGCGGTGAGGCCCGGGCATTCCGACAGCGTGTCCGCGCAGACTGAAACGCCCCGCCGGAAGACGACTGCGATCAGAAGGTAGATCGCGAGGAATCCGAGCGCGACCGCCCACGCCCAGCTGACCGCGGAGTAGAACGCCAGCGGGCGGGCGAGGAACACGCATCGTTTCACCCATGCCACGAATCCACCATTCGCACCAAGGAAGTCCGGCAGCGTCACGCCCTCCTCGGCGCCGCGCACCACCGCGCCCGGCTCACGGTGCAGGCTGCCGCCGATCCGCACGAGATTACCCTGTATGATCGCATTGGGCCCGAGTCTCACGTTTCCCCAGATGGCGACCAGGTCGCCGCCCACGGGGCCATCGACTTCCAAGTCACCGAGGATCGCAACGGCATCGCGCCCCACAACCCCCTGGGAAGCGAGCCGCCCGACCACCGCCACGGCGCTGCCCTGCACGCGGCCTTCGTTCTGGATCAACGTGCGGCCAAACACCGAAACCGCGTCCCTCTCGACGCTGCCGTCCACCGTCAACGTGCCGCCGATCGCTACCACTTGTTTCACCGTCGCCCCGGCCGGCACTCCTTGGTCGCCGAAGGGAGGACCCTGCTCGTTCCGGGCACTCATCTCGACCCGTACGGCCACGGGGTTCGACGCGTCGGCCGCGAAGAGACGCGGCGAAAGGGAAGATAAAAACAACCCGGCCGCGTAGGCGGCTGGCATGATCCTGGACAATTTCATCATCGAAGAAAATAGGGGCGTGTTCATGGGCTGCCGTTCACTCGCGCGCACGGAGCAGGCGGTACGCGGTGAGTCCAAGCCCCACGACGCCGGCATACCAAACGGCGAACGCGAGCAGAGCGGCGTACCACCAGGAAGCGGGCACCGCGCGCGTCAGCATCGCGGCGACCGCGGCCACGGCCCGGGATGCGAATAGAAAGGCATCCCAGCCGGCGCCGAGGAAGGAAGGCAGGCCGAACTTTGAAAGCAGTTCCGCCGCGGAGTCGCCGCCGAGGACCGCGACCACACCGGCGGCCACTCCGGCCAGGATCGGCAGACCCAGCCAGCGGGCCGGCGCGGGCCACGCCGCGAAACCGCGCGCTTCGCCGGCGGGCGCTCCGCGGGCCGCGATCGCCGCCAACACGCGGCCTTCAAGCGTGGCCGGGGCCCGGCGCGCCGGCAGCCCGGCGACCGCGCGGCGAATGGACTCCTCAAGGGGATCGGTCTCCGGTGGATTCGGCAGCGGGTTCATGATTCGGGCAGGTTGATGGTTTCGCGCGCACCGGGATCGGCGGACAACATCCGCGCGAGCGCGGCGCGACCGCGCAGGATGTCGGTCTTCACCTTCGGCAGCGAGACCGAGAGACGGCGCGCAATCTGGTCGTAAGCGAGATCCTCAAAGTGGAACAACACCAGGGGCACGCGCTGGTGATCCGGCAGGCGGGCCAACGCGGCGTCGACGAGATGTCGGCGTTCGGCGGCGTCCACATCAGCGAGGAGGTCGTCGGCCGCCGGAAAAGCCGCCTCGGGCACGTCGCCGTCGTGGTCGGCCCCGTCGCGACGGAATTCCGAGAAGAACCGCCAGCGCTTCCGGTAGCGCGTGACGTGGTTCAGCGCCAGGTTGGTCGCGACCGTCTTCAACCACCCCCCGGCGGCCGGGCTGGCGGCGAGGCGTCCGTAATCCGCGTACGCCTTCAGGAAAACCTCCTGGGCAATGTCCTCCGCCTGGGCGTCGTTCGCCGTGATCCGCACCGCCGTGGAGAAGACCATGTCCTGATACCTGCGCATGAAACTGGGGAAGTCCTCCGCGGGGTTCACACCGGTCGCGGGCGTTTGCGGGGAAAGGTCGTCATTCATGCCCAAAACACGGCCGGCGCGCGAAAGTCGCGGGCTTTTCTGCGACGCTACCCGAGGGGCGGCGAGCGAAACCGCGGGCACCGCGGGCGCAAGGTGACGTATTGCGCCACCCTTCCCCGCGACTGGTTTTCCCTTGAGCCGTACCCGCGCGCGCCGCACAACCTCGCATCCGACCCTCGCCCGCGGTCAGCCTGTGAAGCGGAGGACGTGCACAGCCGGCGGCGGAGAAAGGGCCGGCCGACGACGCCCCATGAAACGCTCCGCAGCCCCACACGGCCTACCCGCCTGGATCTTCATCGCGACCGACCTGGCCCTCATCGGCGCCGCGGCGGTCATCGCCTTCCGCACGGAGGAGCCGTTGTCGGCGGGAAACGTCGTCGCGATCGTGGGCTGCGTGGCGCTGGGCTCCGTTGTCGGATTGATCCCGCTGATCGCCCGGTACGAGCGGCAGAAAAACGCACTCCTCGATGAGCGCCAGCGGGCGATCGAGGGCATGGCCCAGACGCTGGCCGCCGCGGCCGAGCAGATCAGCATCGCCACCGCCAGCCTCCACGGGATCAACGAGACCGCGCAGAAGAACCTGCAGCAGGCCGCACAGCTGCCGCAGCGGCTGCAGGAAAAGGTCGCCGCAATCCAGCTCGGCGACGTGGAGAAGCTTGAGACCCTCGCCGGCCGACTGAGCAAGGCGGCTGCCGAACTGGCCAAGCACGAGGCCGCCGCCGCCCAGCAATCCGCCTCCGCGCGGGACCACCTTGCCAAACTGGCCGAAGGCGGCGAGGCGATCGCCCGCGCCCAAGCCGCGGCCGTCGCGGCCTTGGAATCCAAGCTCGCCGAGTTGGACACGAGGCTGGCGGCCACCGTCACCCACACCACCCCGGTCGCACCCGCAGCACCGGAGGAAGCCGCCCCAACGGTACCTGCGCAGTCCGCGCCCTCGGCAACCATCCCGGCCGAGTCGACCCCAGCCTTGAGCACCGCACCGGCCACCGATTTTCCCGCCCCGACGCAGGCCGGGGAACCGGCCACCGCGGCCGCAGATACCGCTCCCGCGGCCCCGAAACGCCCGCGCAAACCCCGCGCGAAGCCCACGGCCCCCGAGCCGGCCCCAGAAGGAACCGTTTCCGCGGAGCCGACTGAATCCGCGGCACCAGCCGCGCCGCCGGAACCCGCCACCGCTCCGCCCGCCGAAACTGCCGTGGAGCCACCGCCCGCAACCGAAGCACCGGCGGCGGTTGTCCCGGCGGTGCCCGAGAATCAGACCCCGCCAACGTCCGCGTCCTTCGAGGCGGTGATCCCGGAGGTCTCGCCGGCACCGGCCGTGGTCGACGCTCCACCTCAAATCGCCGAGCCCAAGGCCGACCAAGAGGTAGCGCCAGCACCCGAATCAACCGCCGCGCCGGCACCCGAACCGGCGTCGGAGCCCGTGGCCCGGAAACGCGCTCCGCGCAAACCGCAGCCCGAACCGGAGCCGTCACTCGACTTGCCGCTCGAGGACACCAGCGGCGCCCAGGGACCGGGCGCCATCGAACGCACGATTTCCTCCGATGGCGCGACGCGCCTGATCGCCACCGCCTACATCGGCATCGGCAACCGGTTGTTCATCCGCGGCGAAGGCGCCGGCCTCAGCTGGGACAAGGGCGTGCCGCTGCAATTCGTCTCGATCGGCAAATGGCGCTGGGAAACCAACGAGGCGTCCGCTCCGGTCCGCTTCAAGCTCTACAAGAACGACGAGCAGGAGTGCGCTTCACTCGGCGAGCAGGTCCTGGAGCCCGGGCACCTGCAGGAGATGTCGGCGAAGTTCTGAACCGAGCTGGGAGCGGATCGGCCGACCGGTCCGGAGCCCGCCTCAATAATGCGGCGGACGTTCCTGCTCGGCAGAAACTGAGTCGGCACCACCGCCGGCCCCAGCCGCCGAGGCACGCTCCCTCCACAAGCGGACCTCACCCCGCAAGGCCGCCAGCTCCTCCGCCAGCTCGAGCATCGCCCGGTCCTGCTCGGTCACGTGGCGCTCGAGGTAGGCGATCTTCTCCTCAAGCCTTTGGATTCTTTCGTGCAATGGGAGCAGCCGCCCTGGCCTCCGCCTTCAACTCCTCGAGCTGCGGCAGGAGGACGCCTTTGTAGCAATCAGGACACACCGAGTGGCTGAAATCGCTGCCCGTACGCTCGCTGATGTAGGCCTCGATCTGCTGCCAGTAGTTCCCGTCATCACGGATCTTCTTGCAGTAGGAACAGATGGGCAGGAGCTCCTCCAGCTGCCGCACCTGCGTGGTGTACCGGAGGATCCGCTCGGCCACCCGCAGCCGCATCCAGAGTTCGGGAAAATCGAGGGGTTTGCTGAGGAAGTCGTCGACGCCGGCGTCAGCCGCCGTGGTTCGGTTCTCGGCCGAGGCGTCCCGGCCGGTCAGGAGGATGAAATAGACGTAGTCCGAAGTCTCCCGTGCCCGCACCCGGCGACAGAGCTGGAGTCCGTCTAACCCCGGCATCATCCAGTCGCTTACCACGACCCGCACGCCTTCGCGTTCGAACAGCTCCCACGCGGCCTCGCCGGATTCGGCGGTGATGACGTCGTGGCCAAGGCGCCGCAGGGCGGCCTGCAGCACCGCCCGCGCGACGGGATCATCTTCTACGGCGAGGATCTTCACGTGCTGAAACCGTGTCTCTGCTCACGAGGCCAGAGCAACGCAGAACTAGACGGTGCCGATCGGCTCACGATCAGGAACTCGCGAGGAGTCGTTCGAGCTCCGCCGGATCCGTCGCAGGTGCCCGGCAGGCGTACTCCTCGCACACGTAGGCGGTGGCCCGGCCGCCGACGGGCTTAAGGGCTCCGATCCACGGGGCGCGCGCGGCCAACCAAGCCTGGCCTTCGCCGCCGTCGGCCGCCGCCACCGCCCGTGAGGGTCCGAAGCACGCACCGGCGACCCGGGCGAGCGCGCGGAAGTCCTCCGCCCGCGGATCACCGGCGATCACCACGTGGCGCGGGGGCTCAAGCGCGAGCTCCAGCGCGCACAGCATCTGGGGGAGCGCGTGAGGAGCGCGCTCCCAACGGTCTCGGAAGGCCTCGATCGTCCGTCGGCCGCGGTCGCGGTAGGAGGCACCGCCGGCATCGGACTCGAACCACGCGCCAAGGCGCAGGAGGTTCATCGCCGCGACACTCGAGGGAGCCGGCTCCGCGCCGTCGTAATCCTCCTTGAGGCGCAGCACGATGCTGGTGTCCCAACCCGCCGAGTTGAAGTAACCGCCCTTGGCCTCATCCCAGAACAGTTCGTCCATCTTCGCCTGCAGCCAGACCGCCCACTGCAGCCAACGCACCTCGAACGAGGCCTCGTGCAGGTCGAGCAGGGCCTGGATCAGGAACGCGTAGTCCTCCGCGAATCCTTCCGTGATCCCGCGCACGCCGCGTCGCCAGCACCGGTGAAGCACGCCGCGGTTTCCATCGTGCAACTCGCGCGCGATGAAGTCGGCGGCTCGCGCGGCGGCTTCCAGGTAAGATTCATCGCCCAGCACACGGTGCGCCCGCGCAAGGGCCGAGATCATCAGCGCATTGCAGGACGTGAGCACCTTGTCGTCGAGATGCGGCCGCGGACGCCGGTTCCTGACCTCGCGCAGTCGCTCGAGGAGCGAAAGCAGGCGGTCGTTGGCGGCCTCCGGATCCAGACCGAACCTTCGCGCGGTCTCGGCGAGTGTATGCCGCTGGACGAGGACGTTGCGCCCGCGGAGCTCACCCTGAGGGTCGAGTGGCGCCGGGACGTTGCCGGCCTCCTCAAAGCCGAAATGCCACGATGCGAATTCCGCGTCGGCACCGAGCGCCGCGCGCAGCTCCGTAGCGGTCCAGACGTAGAAGGCGCCCTCGGCGTGTCCCGTGATGGTGCCGTCGGTATCGGCCACGGGCGAGTCGGCATCCTCCGCGGTGTGGAAGCCCCCCCCGGGCATGGCGAGGTCGCGGAGCGCGTAGCCGAGGATGTCGCGCGCCATCCAGCCGTAACGTTCGTCGCCGGTGGCCTGCCGCGCCTCGAGGCAATTGAGGGCGATCTGGGCCTGGTCGTAGAGCATCTTCTCGAAGTGCGGCACCAGCCAGCCTTCATCCACCGAGTAGCGGTGGAAACCGCCGCCGACATGGTCGTGGATGCCGCCGCGGGCCATCGCGCGCAGGGTCGAGGTCGCGAGGCGCACGGCCTCGGTGCCGAGCTCGCTGCCGACGCCCTGAAGCGCGGCGACCCGAAACAGGAAAGAAAGGTTGGAGGCCCGAGGGAACTTGGGCGCCCCGCCGAAGCCGCCGTTCGCCGCGTCGAACCCTTCATGGTAATGGCGGAAGCCCTCTTCGAACGCGCGCCCGGCCGCCTCCACGAGGGGATCCCGCGCCTCCGGCGAACCCGGGCCCTCCTCCCGCGTCCGCAGCAGGCCGAGCGCCCGTTCACCCTCGGCGACCAGCTTCGATCGCTCCTCGCGCCAGCCGCGCGCGATCGCCCGCAGCACGGTCGGAAATCCCGCCCGGCCGTGGCGGTCCTCGGGGGGATAATACGTGCCGCCGTAGAACGGCTTCAGGTCCGGCGTGAGCCACGCGCTCAGGGGCCAGCCACCGTGCCCGGTCATCGTCTGCACGTAGGTCATGTAGACGCGGTCGACGTCGGGCCGCTCCTCGCGGTCGACCTTGATGCTCACGAAGTCCGCATTGAGCAGAGCCGCCGTCGCCTCGTTCTCGAAAGACTCGTGCGCCATCACATGGCACCAATGGCAGGTCGAGTAGCCGATGCTCAGGAAGATCGGCTTGTCCTCGCGACGGGCCCGCTCGAACGCCGCGTCGCCCCACGGCAGCCAGTCGACGGGATTTTCGGCGTGCTGCAGCAGGTACGGCGAGGTCTCGCGGGCGAGGGCGTTGGGCATGGCGGCGCCGGAAGGAGTCACAGCCCGACGCTCTCCGCAAAGGCCAAGTCCGGAATTTCCCCGCCGGCCGCCGGGACGATCCTCACCAGCCCAACACCCAGCCGAAGATCAGCGGCGCGACGATGGTGGCGTCGCTCTCGATGACGAACTTCGGCGTGCTGGCGGCGAGTTTGCCCCAGGTGATCTTCTCGTTGGGCACCGCGCCGGAATAGCTGCCGTAGCTGGTGGTCGAGTCGCTGATCTGCGAGAAGTACCCCCAGAGAGGCACGCCGCGGCGCCGCAGGTCCTGGTGCAGCATCGGCACGACGCAGATCGGAAAGTCACCCGCGATGCCGCCGCCGATCTGGAAGAACCCGATCGAACCCTCGCCGTTGCGCAGCTTCCGCGCGGTGCGCGTGTACCAGTCGGCGAGCACCGTCATGTACTCGATGCCGGTCCGTACGGTGTGCACGTTGCGGATGCGGCCGCTGATGACGTGACCCGCGTACATGTTGCCCAACGTGGCGTCCTCCCAGCCGGGCACGAAGATCGGCAGATCCTTCTCGCAGGCCGCGAGCAGCCAGGAGTTGCGCGGGTCGATCTGGTAGCTCTTCCGCAGCTTCCCGCCACGCAGCACGCGGTACATGAACTCGTGCGGAAAGAGCCGTTCGCCGGCGCGGTCGGCCGCCACCCATTCGGCCAGCACCGCGGCCTCGATCCGCCGCATCGCCTCCATCTCGGGGATGCAGGTGTCGGTCACCCGATTCATGTGCCGCCGCAGCAACGCCTGCTCATCCTTGGCCGAAAGCTGCCGGTAATGAGGCACCCGCTCGTAGTGGTCGTGGGCGACGAGATTGAAGACGTCCTCCTCGAGGTTGGCGCCCGTGCAGACGATCGCATGGACCTTGTCGCGGCGGATCATCTCGGCCAGCGAGAGACCGAGCTCGGCGGTGGACATCGCCCCGGCGAGGGTGACGAGCATCTTGCCCCCGGCCTCGAGGTGCGCCTCGTAGCCCTTGGCGGAATCGAGGAGCGCGGCGGAATTGAAATGCCGGTAATGCCGGGCGACGAAGCGAGAGACCGGCCCCTTGCGGGCCGCCAAGGCGGCATTGAGGTCCTCCGGGCGCGACGACGGGCGTTTCGTTTTCATACGCAAACGGAGCCCAATATCCGCCGCGGGCCGGGTTTCGCCACCCAAAAACCGATTCGTCGGCCGCCGGGCGGGCACGGAGGGGCTTTGCCATCCTTTGTTTTTACCTCATAGACCGTAACTTGCGTCCGCATGCTCGCCGCCTTCCTCGCCGCCCTGTTCTTCGCCTTCAACGCCACCTGCGCCAACCGCAGCGCGCGGGCGTTGGGCGGCGCGCGGGCCAACCTCGGGCGCCTCACGGTCGCGGTGGCGGTGCTGGCGGCGTTCGCGCACACCGCCGGCGGGGGGCTGGCGAGCGCGAGCGTGCCGTGGTTCCTGCTCAGCGGGGTCATCGGGATGGGTCTGGGAGACATCGCGGTGTTCGCGGCGCTTCCGCTGCTCGGCTCGCGGCTCACGGTGCTGATGACGCAATGCCTCGCCGCCCCGATCGCCGCGCTCGGAGAATGGCTCTGGCTGGGGCACCGGCTGACGGCCGCGCAGGTCGCGTGGGGGCTGGTCATCATCGGCGGGGTGGCGTTCGCGATCATGCCTAGCCGCTCCAGCCCGCCGCGCGTCACGGTGCGCCCGATCGGCTTCGTGTACGGGTTCCTCGCGGCGTGCGGGCAAGGCCTCGGGGCCCTGGTGAGCCGACGCGGGCTTGAGGCGGCCCTCGCCGCCGGAGAGTCGCCCCATAACGCCCTCTTCGGCCTCACGGCCGCTTACCAACGCATCCTGGCGGGTTTTATCTTCCTGATCGTGTGGCTGCTGGTGTTGCGCCTCGTCGGCCGCTTGCCGGCGGCCCCGGCGGCGACCGCGGAGGAACGCCGACGCGATTACCGCTGGATGGTGGCAAACGGCCTGGCCGGTCCCGTGCTCGGCGTCGGCTGCTACCAATGGGCGCTCGCGACCACGCCGAGCGGGATCGTGCTGCCCATCGCGGCCACCGCGCCGCTGCTCGCGATGCCCTTCGCCTTCTGGCTTGAGGGCGACCGCCCGAGTCGTCGGGCCGTGACCGGCGGTGTCATCGCCGTCGCCGGCTGCATCGCCCTTACCCTCGCGCGCTGATTGCGAGACCCCGGGACGAAGAAGCCCGGTCGAAGCTGGGGCCGAGGAAATTTTACGCGCCACCGGCTCGCTCTCTGGCAATCTCGGAACACGCGGATCACCCGGCAGACCTTCTTTGTCCGCGCGATCCGCGAAATCCGCGGTGCCTAACCAGTCTCATCGCCCACCGGTTCGCTATCCGTGTCTTCCGGGTTCCATCCTGATGAGGCGGGATGCCACGTCCAAGTCGGAGCACCGCTCACGCACCGAAACCCTCATCCGTGTCCACTCGTGTCGATCCGTGGTTACTCACGCCTGAGCGTACTGCGCGCGGCGCGCGCCGACGTTGCTCAGGAGCGCGGAGTTGACGCCCTCCGCGGCGGGCGGTGTCCTCGCCGGTTCCCATGCTGACCATCGCCGATGTCTCCAAGTCGTATGGCACCCGCGAGCTGTTCGCCGAGGTGTCGCTGTTCATCGCGCGGACGGACCGGCTGGGGCTGGTCGGGCCGAACGGGGCGGGCAAGTCGACCCTGTTCAGCCTGATCCTTGGCGAGGAGCGGCCCGACACCGGGACGATCGAATGGGAGCGCGGCGCCGACTTCGGCTTCCTGCCGCAGGAAAGCGCCCCAGCCGGCGAGGAGACGATCCTGCATATAGCGACGAGCGGGAAAAAACTGCAGCCGGACGAGGACGACTGGGACATCGACTACACGCTTGAGCCGCGGGCGCGGAAGATCCTGGCCGGGTTGGGCTTCAAGGAAGGCGACGCCGAGAAGCTGGCGAAGACCTTTTCCGGCGGCTGGGTGATGCGGGCGCACCTCGCGCGGCTGCTGGTGGCCGAGCCGGCGCTGCTGCTGCTGGACGAGCCGACCAACCACCTCGACCTGGAGGCGCTGCTCTGGTTCCAGGACTACCTGACGCGCTACCCCGGCGGACTGGTGGTGATCTCGCACGACCGCGCGTTCCTCAACGCGCTCTGCACGGGCATGCTCGAGTTGCGCGCCGGCCGGCTGAACTACTACCACGGCAACTACGACGACTATCTGCGGGAGAAGGACGCGCGGAAGGAGCAGCAGGCGGCGCTCTTCAAGAACCAGCAGCGCGAGATCGCGCACCTGCAGAAGTTCGTCGACCGCTTCGGCGCCAAGGCCTCGATGGCCTCCCGCGCCAAGTCCAAGGAAAAGCAGATCGAGCGCCTGCAGGAGGTCGCCGTCGAGGAGCCTCAGGAGGAGCTGAAGCGGATCAACTTCCGCTTCCCGCAACCGCCGCGTTCGGGGCTCAAGGTGATCGAGCTCGCCGGCGTGCAGCAGGCGTACGGCGCCCACGTCGTCTACCGCGACCTCAACTTCACCGCCGAGCGCGGCCAACGCATCGTCCTCGTCGGACCCAACGGCGCGGGCAAGTCCACGCTGCTCAAGATCCTCGCCGACGTGATCCCGATCCAGGGAGGCGCCCGCGAGTTGGGCAGCAACGTCTTCACCGGCTACTTCGCCCAGAACCGCCTCGATAACCTCCGGCCCGAGCTGACGGTCTTTGAGAACGTGATGGAGCTGCGCACGAACGAGAACCAGCTCACCGAACAGCAGGCCCGCGCGATCCTCGGGGCGTTCCTCTTCCGCAAGGACGACGTCCACAAGCCCATTGGCGTGCTCTCCGGCGGCGAGAAGTCGCGCCTCGCCCTCGCCCGCCTGCTCGTCAAGCCGCCCAACCTGCTGCTGATGGACGAGCCGACCACGCACCTCGACATCGCCTCGATCGACGCGCTGATCCACGCGCTCAAGTCCTACGAGGGCACGCTCATCTTCATCAGCCACGACGTGCACTTCATCCGCGCGCTCGCGGAGAACGTGCTGCACGTCCACAGCGGCCGCCTCACGCCCTACGCCGGCAACTACGATTACTACCTCGAGAAATCCAAGGCCGGCGACGCCCGCGCCGCCCTGACCGCCGGCTTCACCGACGCCCGGCCGAAGCAAGCCGCCGCACCCGCGCCGGCTCCCGCCCCCACCCCGGCGGCCCCGCCGAGGAAGAAGGCCTCCGCCTCGGAGATTCGGAAGTTCCGCGAGCACGTCGGCCAGCTGGAAAAGGCCGTCGTCACCCTCGAGGCCAAGCAGGCCGAGATCACCGCGCAGCTCGAGGCGCCCGAGACCTACGCCGACAAGGGCAAATTCCACCACCTCAACCGCGAGCTGAGCACGGTCGTCGACGAGATCACCGCAGCCACCGCCGCTTGGGAGGAAGCCGCCACCAAGCTGGCCGAGATGGAGCAGTAAGGGACGAAGCGGTCAGGATTCCCTTCAATCCGGCAACTCCTGAAGGCGTCGGAAAGCAACCTTGCCGGCTTTATGATCTGCGATCGCCTCGCGGGCATCTGGATTGCTCAGGATCTCCAGCGTTTCCCAGATAGCTTCCAACCGTCTACTGCTGATAACACACGCGACCGGTCGGTTTCGCCTGTTTATCGTCACGATGCGTCCTTTCTCGGTCGCCCGAATCAGGGCGGAAAACCGACGCTGCCCATCGGAGACGCTCACATTCGTTTTCATGAGGAGAGCCGATGCCTCGGCTGAGGCTATCGGTCAACGGAATGCAACGAATCCGAATCACCCCCCGATCACTTCAGCGACCAACGGCGGCGGCGTCACCGGAGCGTCCCCGAGGGTGAAGGCATCGGCCAAGAGCGCGCGGGCCTCCGCGAGGCGCCTGGCGTCGTTCGCGTGCAGCACCGCGAGCGGCGCGCCCGAGGCGACACGCTCGCCGACCTTCACGATGCCCGCGATTCCCACGGAGGGGTCGATGACGTCCTCCGCCCGCTCCCGTCCCGCACCTAAGCGCAGCGCCGCGAAGGCCACCGCCCGGGCGTCCACCGCCGCCACGAAACCCGCGCGCTGCGCCACGAACCGCTCCTTCATGCGGGCCTGCGGCAGCCGCGCCGGATCATCGATCACGCGTCCGTCACCACCCTGCGCGACGACGATCTCGCGGAACTTGGCGAGGGCCGCGCCGCTCCGCAGCGCGGCTTCGAGCCGGGCACGCGCTTCCGCGTCGTCACGCGCGACGCCGCCGAGCACCAGCATGTGCGCGCCCAGCGTGGAGGTGATTTCCATCACGTCGGCCGGACCCTCCCCGCGCAGGCAGGCGACGGACTCCGCGACCTCGAGGGCGTTGCCCACGGCGTGTCCCAGCGGCTGGTCCATGCGCGTGAGCAGGGCCCGCACGCGTTTCCCCGAAGCGCGGCCGACGCGCACCAGCGTCGCCGCGAGTTCGCGCGCCTGGGGCAAACCCGTCATGAAGGCGCCGCGGCCGAACTTCACGTCGAGCACGAGCACGTCGATTCCCTCGGCGAGCTTCTTGGAAAGGATGGACCCGCAGATGAGCGGCACGCACTCGACCGTCGCGGTGACGTCGCGCAGCGCGTAGAGCTTCCGGTCGGCCGGCGCGAGGTCCCGCGTCTGCCCGATGAGCGCGCAACCGACCCGCCCGACCTGGGCCACGAACTCGTCGAGCGTGAGCGCAGTGCGGAAGCCCGGGATCGCCTCCAGTTTGTCGAGCGTCCCGCCGGAATGCCCAAGGCCGCGACCACTGATCATCGGCACGGGTACGCCGCAGGCGGCGACGAGCGGAGCCAGCGGCAGGGAAACCTTGTCGCCCACGCCGCCAGTCGAGTGCTTGTCGACCTTGATCCCGCGCACGGTCGAAAGGTCGGCCATGGTGCCGGAGCGCATCATCGCGTCGGTATAATGCGCCGTCTCCTCGGCATTCATGCCGCGCAGGAACACCGCCATCAGCATCGCGGAAAGCTGGTAGTCTGCCCACGATCCGTCGGTCGCCCCCCGCACGAAGGCCGCGATCTCGTCGCGGGTCAGCGCGTGTCCGTCCCGCTTGCGTGCGATGATCGAGGAAGGCGACATGCGGCGGAGCCGAGCACCGCCCGCCGGCCGTGGCAAACGCGCGTTGAACGTCATGTAGCAGCCGCGATGGGGAACGTGATGGATGCGGATCACCGGCCTACGTCGAGGCTTCGACGGACAGGCCCGCAGCTCAGCTAGCCGACGGCAGGCGGGCCCGCTGAATCCGCGGCTACAGCCGCGGCCACACCACGCGTTCTTAACCAACTTTCCGGATTCCGCGTGTTCCGTGCGTTCCGTAGTCCCCCGACGAGGCGAAACGCCTCGTTCACATAGGACCAACGGCACGCTGTGGCTGCGGTTGCAACCGCGGAGGATTCACGAAATTCCGTCGGCTGCTTCCACGGTCCGTGCTCCTCGAAAGCACCACGTGAATTTTCCGCGGCTACCGCCGCAGCCACACCAGGCGTTCTTAACCAACTTTCCGGATTCCGCGTGTTCCGTGCGTTCCCCGACGATCGGAGAAGGCCCCTTCCTGGTAGGCGATGCGTTCCGATCGAATTATTCGTGCCCTTTGATGTCCCTTCGGGGCTACACCACAACGGCTCATTCGCCTTTGGCGGACTTCTTTTTGCCCGTGGGACTCGAACCGGAGCCTTCGGGAATGTCGTGCGCCCAGGGCTCCACGCCCACACGGGCGGCCCAGGCATCCCAAGCCGCGGCCATCGTCTTCACCCGCGCGGGCTCCTTCGAAGCCAGGTCGCGCGACTCGATACGGTCGGCGTCGATGTCATAGAGCTCCCACGGGCCCTTGTGCTTGGAGACGAGCTTCCAGCGGCCCTCACGCATGGCCTTGTTGCCCTCGTGCTCCCAGAAGAGCGGGCGCGGCGCGCCGGCCGGGGTCACGCCAGGGGCGGTCAGAAGCGGCCGCAGGCTGCGGCCTTCCAGCGGCGTGATGCGCTCACCGTTGTAATCGGTCGGGTAGCGCGCGCCGGCCAGATCCAAGGCGGTCGCCATGATGTCGATGAGATGCGAGGGCTCGTGGCACAGCGCGCCGGCCTTCACTCCCTTCATGCCCGCGGGCCAGTGCGCGACCAGCGGCGTGGAGATCCCGCCCTCATGGACCCAATGCTTGTACTCGCGGAAGGGCGTATTGCTCACGTTGGCCCAGCCCTTGCCGTAAGCGATGTAGGTGTCGGCCGCGCCGGGCATCACGCCGTAGCCCACGCGCATCGGCCAGCCGTCCCGCGTTTGCGGCGGGCGATTGGTGAACTGGATGGTCTCCTTCGGCACCGGCGGGAGCGACGGCGCGGCCGCACGCGGCTGGCCCGTGCCGGAGCGACCGTTCGTCTCCGCACAACCGCCGTTGTCCTGGAGGTAAAGGATGAGGGTGTTTTCCAGCTGACCCTGCGCCTTGAGCTCCGCGACGAGGCGCCCGATGCCCTCATCCATCACCTGAACCATCGCGGCGTAGACTTCCATGCAGCGTAACTCGAAGGCCCGGTCCTTGACCTGCGAAAAGTCCTCCGCAGTGGGCGAGATGCCCCACTCGGGCTTCACCACGCCGAGGCGCTTCTGCGTCTCCCAGCGCGAGCGGCGCAGCGCGTCGTAGCCGGCGTCGTAGCGACCTTTATGGCGGGCGATGTCGGACTCCCGCGCATGCATCGGCCAATGCGCGGCGGTGTGGGCGACATACAGGAAGAAGGGCTTGTCGCGGTGATCCCGCGCATGCTCGCGCACGTAGCGCACCGCATGGTCGCTGATGGCGTCGGTGTAGTAGTACTCCTTCGGCGTATACTCGGGGTCGTTGGCCACCGAGATGAAGCGGTCGTCGCGCATGAGGGCGCTCGGGTCCCAGAAACTGCCCGAGCCGTGGATGGTGCCGTAGAAACGGTCGAAGCCGCGCTTGAGGGGCCAGTTCTGATTATGGGCCTGCATGCGCTCCACCGGCCGGCCGGGCGTGACGTGCCACTTCCCGGCCATGTAGGAGCGGTAGCCCGCGGGCTTCAGCGCCTCAGCGATCGTGACGGCGCGCCGGCTCAATTCCCCGCGGTAGGCGGGCGCGCCAAGGTCCTCCACCATGTGGCCGATGCCGGCCTGATGCGCGTAAAGGCCGGTGAGCAGAGAGGCGCGCGTCGGGCAGCAGCGCGCCCCGTTATAAAACTGCGTGAACCGCACGCCGCCCGCGGCGAGCGCGTCGAGGTTCGGGGTCGGGATCTCGCCGCCGTAGCAGCCGAGGTCGGAATAACCCATGTCGTCCGACATGATAAGCACGACATTGGGACGCGGCGCGGCCGCGAACGCGGCGGCCGAAACGAGGAGGGCGGACAACAGGAGCGGCAGGATTCGCATCGGGGGAAGGGGCTTGGGAAAGCGCGCGCTGCGCAGAGGCGAAATGAAGACAAGCGTTCCGCTGCCGGACGCGAAGCCGAAAATGGCCACGGGCCGATCGCCAAACCGACCACCCGGCGCTCAACGGAAAAGGAGCCTGAGGTGATTTTTGAACAGGAAGGCCGGGAAGAGCGGGGAGGCGGACGATGCGGGAATGCGAAGGACGTGGATGTACCGCGTGGATCTTCCGCGGCTGCAGCCGCAGCCACATCGTAGGAAAAGCCGTCCGTGTGGCCGCGGGTGTCACCGCGGATCGTTCACGAAAATCTTTCGGATGGGTCCTCGGGCCGCTTTCCCGAATGTCCCACGGGAAATTTCAGTACCTGCAGCCGCAGCTACACCCGCCCTCCGTGCTTCAGAGGGCGTCGTTCTTGAACAGGAAGGCCGGGAAGTTCGGGGAGGTGGACAAGGCGCGTGAATGCCGCGCGCGAATTCTCCGCGGCTGCAGCCGCGGCCACATCGTAGGAAAAGCCGTCCGTGTGGCCGCGGGTGTCACCGCGGATCGTTCACGTCTCCTCCTTCCCGCCCTCCCCGGTCTTCCTATTCAACTACCTCGCACCCCGTCGATCGGCGTTCCTCCGGGGCGCCTCAGAGCTTCAGGAGGCGCTTCACTTCCTTTTCCAACTGCGGTCCGCGGGCGTTGGTGCTGACCACGCGCCCTTCCTGATCGAGCAGGAACATGGCCGGAATCGCGCCGATGCCGAACTGCACGGCGAATTGGTTCTTCCAGAACTTGCCGTCGAAATGCTGCGGCCACGGCATCTTTTCCTTCGTCGTGAAATCGTTCAGCACCTTGCGGGCGGCCGCCAGTTTGGCGGCGGTCTGCTCGGGTGAGTCGGACGCCAGCAGACGGGCATTCTCGAGCGTGATGCCCACGATCTCGAATCCCTTGTCGCGGTAGGCGGCGTACACCTGCTTCACATTCGGCAACTCCGCGATGCAGGGACCGCACCACGTGGCCCAGAAATCAATCAGCACGACCTTGCCGCGGAGAGACTTGAGGTCGAAGGGGCGTCCATCGGCGGCGGTGAACGAAAGTTCGAGCGGCTTCGCCATGCGCTGCGCGGACTGAAGTTTCTCCGCGGCGGCCTCCCGCGTCGCGGCGTCCGGACCGTGCTTGAGGTGTTCCCATCCCTCCTCATACGACCCGGGAACAGCTTCTTTCCACGCCCGCAGGAAGTTCTCAGCCTCCATCGGCAGCCTGGGGTTACCGGCGTAGCGGGCCAGGTGGACATCAAAAGCCTTCAGCAAGCGCTCCCACGAGGCGCGTCCGTCCTTGTCTTCACTCGACTTGAGGCGTGCGCGCAATTGCCGGGACTCGAGGGCGAAGAGCGCGAAACTCGCCGGCTCGCGCAGCGCATCCGTGCTGTCCGGCGCGGCGATCAGAGCACGGCGTAGCGCGTAACCCTGGTCGTCCCACGCCGCGACGGCCTTCTCATCCACGTTGAGGTCTGTCGGCCCCTTGGGCTCGGCGACCTTGAAGCCGGTGATGAAACGCGGCGGCAGGTTCAGCATAGCGCTGACGACTTCCCAGCGCCGAGGGTCAGCCGGGTAAGTATGGTAGAAGGCGAGGCCAGCGGCGGTGACGCGCTGGTTGTGGGTGTCGACCCAGGTCAGATAAGGCTTCATCCCGCCCATCTCACTGGCCTTGCCGGGCGGCTTGGTCTTGCTGAGCGCGTCGAACGCCGCGAAGTCGCGGTCGGCGGCCGAAGTTGCCGGACGGGTATCGTTGGTCGCGACGACCACCGCCTTGCCGGTCGGGACGACGGGCGTGGCCGAGGGCGCCGTGGCGGCGGCGAACGCCTTCGCGAGTTCCATCTGCTCGGCGGAGGGGAGTTCGTCCGCCTTCACCTTCACGCCGGTGCGACGCAGTAGTTCCGCCAGGCCGAGGAACGACGTCGCAACCTTCGGGGCGACCTTGCCGACGAGCCGACCCTCGGCGTCGAGGACAAGCACCAAGGGCATGGGGGTGACCATGCCGACCGCGAGGAAGACAGCGGACTCGCGGATGGCCTCAGGTCCGCTCGGGTCAAACGCGGTGGCGAAGGTGTGCTTTCCGCGATGGAGCTCGAGCCATCCGCGGTAGCCGGCCTCGGTGTCGCGGGTCACAAGCGCGAGGACCTGCACTCCGTCCGGGCCGAAACGCGCCCGCGCGCGATCCAGAAAATCGTCGGGAATGACTTCGGCGGGCGAGAGCGAGAGCACGAGGGGCTTGCCGCGAAACTGCGAGAGCTTCAACGCGGCGCCGTCGGCACCCCTCACCGCAAGGTCGGCGATCTGCGCACCGGCATTCAACTTGACCGCATCCTCCGTGAAGGGCGGTGGCGCGCGGCGGGCGGAAGTGGCCTCGGCGGAGGCGGTCCGCACGGCCGTGAGCTTAGCCTCGGTCCGCGCAGCTTGAGCGATCACGGCGTCGCCGACCTTGACGCCCGCCTTGGCGAGCGCGGCCTCGAGACGCGTGTCACCGGGCGAGTAGCCATTGATCACGGCCGCGATGCGTCCCTCGCGATCCAGGATGAACTGGGCGGGGATCGAAGGTACGCCGTACAGGGCAAAGGAGGCGCGTTGCGCTTCCGCCGGCGTGCCCTGCTCGCGAGGATCAAACGTGAAGCGGATGGCTGGATACGTGCCCGCCTTCAGGCGCACCCAGTCCTCGAAGCGCCGGCGCTTGTCTCCGGTGCAGACCGCCAGCACCTCAACGCCTTGGGCGGCATACTTGGCAGCCACTTCCTGAGTGTGCGGCATCGAAGCGATGCAGGGGCTGCACCAGGTCGCCCAGAAGTCGAGGATCAGCACCTTACCGCGGTAGTCCGCGATGCGCACCTCCCGGCCGGCCAGATCCTGCGAGACAAAATCCGGCGCCATCGCGCCTGCCGCCAGCTGCGGCACCGGCGGCGTGGATTCAGCCACCAGCGTGGCGACCGGAGCGAGGCAAAGGACGAGGCTGAAGATTGAGATGCGGCGCATGGTGGCGGCGGGGTGATCAGAAGGAGCGGCGTAACGATACGCCATAGCGGCGGAGGCGAGCGTCGACCACGGTGTTGTCCGGCATGAATAGGTCGTCAAAAGGCGGCCGACGGTTGAACACGTTGAAGACGGTCAGGCTGACCTTCGTATCACCAAGCGCGCGACGCGCCCATCCGGCCTGCGACCGCATCCATCCCGCCTTGGCGAGGTCGTAACTGACCTGCGCGTCCCAACGGATCGCCGCCGGGACCACGCCGCGGTCCGCAGCCGGACGGTTCGCCGCCCGGTACGTCGTCAGCACGCCGGCTGACCAAGACTCACGATTAAGGAAGGCGTTGCCGCTGAGCTGCACGGGCAGGCTGTCGGTGTTGACCGTCGGCGAAGGCAGTCCGCCGGGGGTAGGCACGAAGACGTTCCGCGTGTACTTCGTGCCGGTCATGCCGAGCTGCACGTGGCCGACGCCCAAGCGGCGGTCGAAGCGGAGACCTAGGTCGTAGCCGGTGGTCTGGCTTAGGCCGACATTGATCGGACGCAGATCGGCGGCGGTGACGACGCCCGCCCAGTTCGCGGGATCGGTCGCCAGCCTGGCGCCACGCGTGATCCGCTCGGGATAGAGGAGCGCCATCTGGCTGAAGAGCAGCGTGGCGACGCGATCGCGGTAGGTATTGTCGAACCAGTCGAACGAGACCGACAGGCCGTTGATGGCAGGAACCTCGACGACGAGGCCGGCCGTGGTGTTCTCCGACTGCTCCGGGCGAAGGTCGGACTTGCCGCCACGCGTGGCCGGATAGATCGGGTTGACCGTGTTGCCGCGCAGAGGATCGAGGTTAGCCGCGGTGGCGGCGGTATTGCTGTTGCTGACCGTGACCGGCGCGCCGCGCTGCTGCAGAGTCGGCACCTTGAAACCTTCGCCGTAGCTCCCGCGCATGAGCAGCCACGAGGCGGGCCGCCACGCGACGCCGGCACGCGGGTTGCGCGATGTTCCACCCGCACCGTAGTCCTCGAAGCGGTAAGATCCAGAAACACTGAGCTGCTGGAGCAGCGCCCGCCGGAATCCGCCACCGAAGACCGGCACGTTCACCTCGGCGAAGGCGGCGTCGACGGCCATGCGCCCCGGCAGGGCGCTGACGGTGTCGGTCGCGAGGCGCAGCGGGAAATCGGCGTACTCCTCGCGGCGCTCCACGCCGACGGCCAGGGCAACCGCGCCAGCCGGCAAGCGGTGGACCGGACCGTCGACCTGCAGCGAGTAGGTCCAGGTTTGATCCTTCTCCTCGTCACGGCTCACGGTCGTGAGCGCCTCGATCGTGCCCGGAGCGTTGGGGCCGGCCACGCGGCTGCCGTCGTAGAACAGGTTGGGCGTCTTGCCCGCGGCCACGGCGGACGCGAAGAGCGCCGACGTGATGGTCGCGCCCGAATCCGCATCGGCCTTGGTGTGGCTGTGCGCGAGGCTGATCGAGGCATCGTAGCGCCAGCCCGCAGGAAGGCGGCCGGTGGCGCCGAAGGTGTACCCCTGGCTATCGTTCGTGGAAGCGCGGACCGGGATGAGGTCCACGAACGTCTTGGAAAGCGAAACCGCGATGCCGAACGGATTGCCCGGATAGCCGGCGGGGACGCTGAGACCGGAAGCCTGGATGGGAGTTGCCAGCTGGTAGTTCCGGTTCCGCGCGGCGCGAGCGGTGGCGTAGAGCTCGAGCCAGTCGCGCAAGGCGTAATCGAACTTCGCGAACGCTGATGACCGCTCGTAGGCGGCCGCGAATTGCGAATACATGCCCGCATCGAAAGGGTCGGCGATCACGCCGGCGTTGGCGTAGTCGGCCGTCGTGAGGCCGACCCCGGCGGTGCCGGCGGGAATCGCGACGTTGGTGACCGTGAGGCCGGGCAACGGGACGGTGCCGGTGCGGCTGACGCGGCCAGCGCCGCCGGGTATCGAGGACGAACGGTAATCGAGACCGCCGAACGGCCGCCGGTCGAAGCTCGCGACAAACTCGCGGTCGCGGAGCATGAGCTCGTTCGACTTTTCCCAGGAGGCCGTGAAGAGGCCACGCAGCTTGCCCGCGGCGAAGCCTTGCGAGAGCGAGGCCGTCCGCACGCCGACGTCGGAGTCGAAGGTGTTCTCGTAGCCGACGCGCACCTCGCCGCCGCGGTAGCTGCGCTTCGTGATGACGTTGATGACGCCGCCCATGGCATCGGCGCCGAAGATGGAGCTCGCGCCATCCAGCAGCACCTCGATGCGCTCGATGGCGGCGAGCGGGATGCCATTGAGGTCGAAGCCGTCGCCGCTGCGGGACTGGTTGTTCTTCGGGGCCCGCTTACCGTCGATCAACAGGAGCGTGGCTCCGGCCGGGGCGCCGCGTAAAGTCGCGGAAACGAGTCCCGCCGAAGTGCCGATCTGCGTGGTGCCGGCCTGGTAGGTGGTGGCGCCGGTGACGCTGTTCACCAAGGCGTTGCGTTGGTTCTGGGTGCTGGCCTGACCGGTGGTGAATGAAGAGAGCTGGGGTATGACGCGGAGCACGTCGCCGATGCTCTGGGCACCGAGGCGGTCGATCTCGGCTGTACCGATGGTCATGACCGGCTGCGCGGTGGCGCCGTCAAGCAGCCCACGGAGCCGGGAGCCGGTGACCTCGACTGCCTGCAGGCGCGTGACGGCGTCGGCGGCCTTCAGGGCCGGCGAGGGTCGCGCGGCATCGGCGTTCCCGGCCGGCAGGCCAATGGGACTTCGCGGATCAGCACTCTGGGCTTTTGCCGTAGCAGGCATGAAACCCAAAGAGACCAAAGCCAGCAGGACTCGGTCGAAGGACGAACGGGATTGGTTCATGAAAGGAGGAGTCGGCGCGCGATTGCGCGGGCAAAGATCAAGCCGAGGCGAAAGGCCGCGTCCATGCCGGAGCGCTCCCTTCGATATGTTTCCGGGGAGCATCAGCCTCTGGTGGAAAGAAGGAACTGAATGCGTCCGAGGATCTTCCGCGGCTGCAGCCGCAGCCACATCGCCGGAAAAGCCATCCGTGTGGCCGCGGGTGTCACCGCGGATCGTTCACGAAAATCTTTCGGATGGGTCCTCGGGCCGCTTTCGCCGAATATCTCAGGGATATTTTCAGTACCTGCAGCCGCAGCCACACGCGGTATTCGCACTTCAACATCCAGACCAGACCACCGCAGATCTCGCGGATTTCGCAGATTCCAATCTCATCTGCGAAATTTGCGGTGAAGTTTGGGAGACGAAAGCCCCGCGTGAATTCTCCGCGGCTGCAGCCGCAGCCACACCTTCGGAAATTCCGTAGGTGTGGCCGCAGGTATCGCCGCGGATTTTTCGGCCCCTTCCCTTCCCGCGTTCCCCGGTCTTACTGTTCAAAACTCCCGCTCGGCCGGCTCTTGAACTCTCGTGAGCCTCGGCTCGAGCCTAGGCATGGTCCGTATCGATTCGTGTCCATCCGTGGTTCCACTTCCTCTTTCGCACCATTTTTAAGCTCTTCTTTGGACTCGGAGTCGCGTCGAACCCGTGATCTCAACCCGCTGATGCCCCGCTCCTCCCCCGCCGTCCGCGCGTCGCTTATCCTCCTCGCCGGGCTCGCCGGCTCCGGAGCCGCGGCCGAAGTCGAGCACTTCGCCGACAACGGCTACGGCAACCCAGTCAGCAACCTGCAGCATCCCGCGGGCGAGCATTATCAGGGCGTGACCTACGTAGCCTACCAGGGTCCGCACGAGGACCCGTACGTCGCGGCCTACGTTCATGCCGCGGGGAAATGGATCGGCCCGGTGCAGGCCGGCGTGAGCCCGATGGGCAAGTCGCCCGACCAGATCGACCCGGGCGAACTCGACAACCACGGCAAGCCCGCGCTGGTGGTCGACCGGCGGGGCCATGTCCACGTCGTCTACGGTTCGCACGGCGGCGACCCGCAGCACGGCCCCAACCCGCACGGGGAATTCTTCATGGGCACGAAGGGCAGGATGACCCACGTCGTCTCGACCCGGCCCGGGGACATCTCCGAGTGGCGCGTCCTCGACAACCTACCGGCCTTCGGCACGTACAGCCAGTGGGTGAAGCTCGCCAACGGCGACCTCTACCTCTTCTACCGCCACGGCGGACACCGCAGCGACTGGGTCTATCAGAAGTCGGTTGACGACGGCCTCACCTTCGAGCCTCCCGTCCCGGTCCTGAAGCACAAGGTGAGCGCCCCCTCGCCCACCGTCCACGACTCCTGGTACGCCTGGTTCGATCAAGGCCGCGGCGACACGATCACGGCGTCATACGTCTACCACCCCTGCGCCAGCCCGCGGCACAACGCGAACCGCGTGAACACCTACTACATGCTGCTCGATTGCCGCACCGGAACCTGGACCAGCGCCGGCGGCGAGCGGTTGATCCTGCCGGTCACCAAGGAGACGGCCGACCGGCTCACGCTCATCGAGGACACCGGCGCCGCGCGTTCCACCCACGGCACCTGCCACGTCGATTCCGCGGGCCACCCGCACGCCGTATTCCCCGTGGGCAATGACCTGCGTTACTACCGCTGGGACGGCAAGGTGTGGCAGAAGTCGGCGGCGGTCGCGGCGGGCCTCGGGAGGGTGAACGACGGAGACTTCATCGTCGATTCACCCACGTCGGTGAGGATGCTCCTGCAACTCGGTACGGAGGAAGGCAACGAAGTCGGCTGGTGGAAGACGGACGACGGCGGCCTGAATTGGCGGAAAGGGAACGTCCTCATCGCGTCGAAGGAGCGGAGCTTCAGCCTTTCGGCCCTCCTGCGCCAGGCGCACCCGGATGCCTTGATGTTGCTCGCTGCCCGGAATCCGGCCGATGCGCATCTCTATCGGAAAATGCTGGTCGTCGGAACCCGCGGCCCCTTGGGCCGCCCCGCGTCGGAGGCCTCGCACCTCGGCGACCGGTTGGAACACATCAAGTCCCTCCCGCCGCCGAACGCGGCCAAGGCGGAGGCGAAGCGCAAGAAGAAGGCCGGCCTAGGTGACGACGAACCCTGAAACGCCGGACCTCACCCGAAGGGATTAACCGACTCACAACGCCTTCCGAAAAAGGCCGCCTTCCGAAAAAGGCCTTGCGTCGACTGGGGGCGTGGCGCTTCCTCTGCCTCCCTTTTGTTCGGGCTGTAGCGTAGCCTGGTAGCGCGCTTGCATGGGGTGCAAGAGGTCGTGAGTTCGAATCTCACCAGCCCGACCATTTCCGCGGGACATTTTCTCCCGGGAGCCGAGTGGGGAAAGTTTCTCCAAGAGGCGCCAACCCTGGAAGGATCAAGGGGCGTTCCTCGGCGGTCACGATTCAACCTGGGGCCCCGCCCGTGCCTCTTTGCGGAGAGTTTCAGCGTCTGCCATTGCGACCGTGACGCCGACCGCCATCCTACCCCGCCATGAACCTCGCCGACGTCTTCACGGTGGTGCTCGTCATCGTAGGGCTACTGGCGGTCTTCGTCGCCGTCTGGCTCGCGACCGCCGGGCTGTTCCCGACGCTCGCCGAACGCTGCGCCCAACGCTGGGGCGACTCGCCGGGCGTGTGTGCGGCGGCGGGGCTCGGCGCCGCCGTGCCGCTCATCGCTGCCGGAATCGTGCTGGGGCGCATCTCGACAAACCCGCTCGGCAAACTCGGCTCGGCCGTCATCCTCATCCTCACCCTGCTGACAATGCTGGCCGGCGCGACGGGCCTCGCCCTCCGCATCGGCCGCGGGCTCGCGGCGGCTCGCGACGAGGCCGAACCGTGGCGCCGCGTGCTGCGCGGCGGCATCGTGCTTGCCCTGACTTTCCTGACCCTGGTGACGATCCCCCTCGTGCTCGTGCCCGGCCTCGGCGCCCTGCTGCTCGCCGGGCGCGGCAGGACGGCGCACGCCCCGACCGCACCCGCGGCATGAGGCCGACCCGGCGCCAATTCCTCGCGACCGGCACCGGCGCGCTGCTCGCGACCGGCACCGGCTGCGGCCGCGGCGGCGATGACGCGCGACGCTGGGTCGGGCTGCCAACCCATCCGCCGCTGGCGGAGGACGTGACGCCGCCGGCGGGGGCGGAGCTCGACCCGGTGTCGCATGTCATCGGTCGGCTCACCTTCGGTCCGCGCCCAGGCGATCACCGGCGCGTGACGGCGATGGGCGTGGACGCCTTCATCGCGGAACAGCTGGCTCCGGAACGCATCGACGACCGCGTCTGCGATCGCGTCATCCGCCGCGGCTTCGAGCACCTCGCCGACCCGCGCGGGACCCTGCTGCCCCGCGACGGCGCCGGCTCTGACCCGCTCGCGCGCATGTTTCCTTCGCTGGACCACCAGTCAGCCCGCGTGGGAGAGCTGTACGAGTTCAAGGACAAGACGCTACTCGAGGACCTCTCGCGCGCGACCGTGCTCCGCGCGGTGCTCAGCGAACGTCAGCTGCTGGAGGTGATGGTCCAGTTTTGGACCGACCACTTCAACGTAGACCCCTCGAAGGGGGAATCGCGCTGGCTGAAGGTCGCCGACGACCGGGACGTGATCCGCGCCCACGCACTCGGCGAATTCGGTGCGCTGCTGCGGGCGAGCGCCGTGAGCCCCGCGATGCTCTGGTACCTCGACGGACGTGTGAACCGGCGCGCTTCCGACGGCGTGCATCCGAACGAGAATTACGCCCGCGAGCTGCTGGAGCTCCACACGTTGGGCGTGCAAGGGGGCTACACCCAGCAGGACGTGATGGAGGTGGCCCGCTGCCTGACGGGCTGGACCGTGCGCGACCGCAAGCGCTTCCTGCGCGGCCGCGTGGAATTCGTCGCGCGCCTGCACGACGACGGCCCCAAGCGTGTGCTGGGCCACGAAATTCCCGCCGGCCTCGGCGCCGGCGACCTCGACCGCGTGCTCGGAATCGTGGCGGCGCACCCAGCCACCGCGCGCCACCTCGCGTGGAAATTATGCCGGCGCTTCATCGCCGACCAGCCGCCGGAGGAGGCGGTCGGCGCGGTCGCAGCCGCGTTCACCGCGTCGGGCGGATCGATCCCGGCGACGCTCCGCGCGTTGTTCGCCACGCCCGCGTTCAACGCCCCCGTGGCACGCGGAGCCAAGTTCAAGCGTCCGTTCCACTTCGTCGTTTCCGCGCTGCGCGCCACCAACGCCCGCACCGATGCCTCCCGCGACGTGATCGACGCGCTTGTGCGCCTCGGTCACGCACCGTTCCGCTGGGCCACGCCCGATGGCTACCCCGAGGAGGCACCGCACTGGCAGGGCACGCTGCTCTGGCGTTGGAACTTCGCCACCGCACTCGTCGCCGGCCGCGTGCGGGGCTCAACGGTCAATGTCGCCGATCTCCGCGAACGGCTCGGCGGCGACGATGGCGTGATGGCGACGGTGCTGGGCCGCCGGCCCACCGGGGCCGAGCGTGCGGCTTACCACCAGTCGGGCGCCGGACTCGCGCTGATGCTCGCGTCGCCGGCCTTCCAATCCTGCTGAAGCCATGGCGGCGCAGGCGGTCATCAGCGGAGACGGCGACCAACGGAGGACCCTCGTGGTCGTCTTCCTGCGCGGCGCGGCCGACGGACTCGCCCTTATTCCGCCCCTCGGCGACGACCATTACCACCGGGCCCGCCCGCGGCTGGCCGCGGCGACGCGCGAGGCGACTCGGCTCGATGGTCTGTTCGGGCTGCACCCGCGGATGCGGCCGCTGGAAGCCGCTTGGCGCGACGGGGCGCTGGCGATCGTGCACGCGTGCGGGATCGAGGACGACACCCGGTCGCACTTCGAGGCGCAGGACCTGATGGAGCACGGCGGCGTGGCGGCCGGAGGCTGGCTGGGGCGGTTCATGCGGACGCGGTCGGCATCGGGGGCGGGCGCGCTGGCTTGCGTCGCCGTGGGCAAAGCGCTGCCCGAATGCCTGCTCGGCGCACCGAGCGTCTCGGTGATGCAGAGCTTCGAGGACTTCGCGCTAGCCGGCGGCACGCCCGCGTTCCGTTCGCAGCTCGAGCGGCTCTACGCGATGGAAAGGGGCCGGCTCGGTTCAGCGGCGAAGGACACCTTCGACGCCCTGATGCGGATCGAGACCCTGCGAACCACCCGCCACCGCGCGGCGAACGGGGCGGAGTACGGACGCGATGAATTCTCTGTCGGCCTCGCGCGGCTGGCCCAGCTGATCAAGGCCGACGTCGGCCTCGAGGCGGCCTCCATTGACCTGCCGGGATGGGACTCGCATTTCGCGCAGCAGGGGCAGGTCGAGAACCTGGCCGCGCGGCTGGCGGGCGGGCTGGAGGCCTTCCGGCGCGATCTGGGCCCGCGGATGGCGACAACCACGGTCGTGGTGATGACGGAGTTCGGCCGCACGGTGGAGGAGAACTCAGCCTTTGGGACGGACCACGGCCGCGGGTCGGCGATGCTGGTCCTAGGGGGTGACGTGGCCGGTGGACGGATGCACGGAGCGTGGCATGGCTTGGACCCGGAGAAGTTGGAGCGACGCGGTATCCTTGAAGGCTATGGCGACCTGCCAGTGCTGAACAATTACCGGGATGTGCTCGCGCCGGTACTATCCCGAAACGGAGCATCCACCGCGGACCTCGCCACGATCTTTCCCGGGTTCTCACTTAAGCCGTTGCTCTTGTTCGCTTAAGAGCGGCCGAGCCCTCCGGACGGCAACAGCCGGTCGTGCGGAAGACGACGGCCGAAGCCTGCGGCCCGAAGGTTCAGAATCCGCCGTTTTACGGAATATCGGCGCCACCGGCGTGGAGAGCGGTTTTGACATGCCTGCCCTTGGCCTTTGTTCTGACCCACCCTCGATTCCGAGACCTGCAACGCCGACCGCGCCGCATCACGATGAAGCATCTGCATCCCTACTGGCGCATGGAGTACATCGAGGCGCCCAAGTACCCGGAGGCGATGCGCCGTCCGTTCTCGGAGTTACCCGCCCTGGGGGATGACCGCGCCGCGCTGATCGTGCACCGATCCCGGCTCACTTACCTCATCCTGAACCGGTTTCCCTACAACCCGGGGCACCTGCTGGCCGTACCGTTCCGCGAGGTCGTCAACCTCGAGGACCTCGACGGCGACGAGCGCACCGACCTCTTCGACCAGATCATTTTCGCGAAGCGCGTCCTCGCGGCCGCACTGAAGGCCGACGGTTTCAACGTCGGTTTCAACCTCGGCCACGCCGCGGCCGGCGGTAGCATCCCGCACCTGCACGGGCACATCGTCCCGCGTTGGAACGGCGACAATAACTTCATGCCCGTGCTCGGGCAGACGCGCATCCTGCCCCAATCGCTCGAGGCGACCTGGGAAAAGCTCGCCTCCGTGGCGGTCAACCTCGGCGCGCGCCATCCGCCGCCCCGCTGAAACCGCCGCCGTGGCCTCGAAGACCCTCCGATTTCCCAGCCCGCGCCACGCGGCGGCGCTCTACGCCGGTCGCGAGGAAAACCTCGTCCACGCGGAGCGCTCGCTGGGCGTGAAGCTCGCCACCCGTGAGGACTGGCTGCGGATCGACGGCGACGACGATGCCGTCGCCCGCGCGGAGTCGCTCTTCGGGTTCCTCGACGGCGCCAAGGCACAGGGGATGGCCATCCGCACGCCCGATTTCCACCGCATCGCCGACGCCTTCGCCCGCGGGGACGGTCCGCAGCTGCGGTCGCTCCTCGACGAGCCGCTCGTCATCGCGACCAACCGTCGCACGATCGTCCCCAAGACCCTCGCGCAGAAGCTCTACCTGCAGTCGATGCTGGAGCACCCGGTGGTCTTCGGCATCGGCCCGGCCGGCACCGGCAAGACCTACCTAGCGATGGCCGCCGCCGTTAACGCCCTCCTCAAGAACGAGGTCGAACGCGTGATCCTCACCCGCCCGGCCGTAGAGGCCGGCGAGGCCCTCGGCTTCCTGCCCGGCGACCTGCGCGAGAAGATCCTGCCCTACCTGCGTCCGCTCTACGACGCGCTCCACGACATGCTCGACGCGGAGGACGTCGCCCGCCTCAGCGAAAAAGGCGTGATCGAGATCGCCCCCCTCGCCTACATGCGCGGCCGCACCCTCAGCCGGGCGTTCGTCGTCCTCGACGAGGCCCAGAACACCACCTCCGAGCAGATGATGATGTTCCTCACCCGGCTCGGCGAAGACTCGCGGATGGTCATCACCGGCGACATCACCCAGATCGACCTCCCGCGCGCGAAGCAGAGCGGGCTCGCGGAGGTGCGCCACATCCTGGGCGATATTCCCGGCATCGACTTCCACACGTTCAGCGGCGCCGACGTCGTCCGCCACCCGCTCGTGGCCCGGATCATCGAGGCCTACGAGGCGTACCGCAGCCCGATGACCCGGGCCGCGACGGAGGCGGGCAAGGCCTGAGCCATGTCGGTTCGCAACCAGCTCCGGCTCCTCCTCGGCGGCCTTGGCGCCGGGCGCTCCGCCCGCCCGGAGACGCGTTCGGCGATGGCCGACTTCCTCGAGCGCAGCCGCCTCGTCGCCGGTCTCATCTTCATCGTCACCGTCGCGGCGATCGTCGTGATCAGCTCCGCCGGGCTCACCACGCTCGACGCCCCGCTGCTGCTGAACCAGACGGCCACCACCCGCGTCTCCGCCCAGGCCTCCTTCGACTACGAGAGCGCCGAACGCACCCGGGCCGCCCGCGAGCAACTGCGCAGCCGGGTTCCGCCTGTATACCGGCTCGACCAGGAAGCCCTGCGGCGGTTCGAGGCCGCGGCGCGGATGCTCCTCGCGCAGCTCGCCGCGTTCGAACAGGCGCACCCCGGTGCGACCGATCCGGTCTTCGCGCTCCGCGCCGAACTGACCGCCATCGCGGAAACCTTCAACTCGCACGGCGCCTATCACGCGACACCGGAGGACATCGCGGCGGTCCTCGCTGCAGGAAACGCACCGGCCCGCGCCGCGATCTTCGAGAACGGGCTCGCCACCCTGCGCGACCTCTACGCGCAAGGCGTGGCGGACGCCTCGTTGGGAGTCTCCACGCCAGGGTCCGCATTGGCATTCGAGCTCGCCCGGCAGGGTGGCGGATTCGTGCAACGCCCGGTGCAGTCGATGGAGCAGGCGCTCACCGTGCTGCGCGTGAGCCTGGCCCCCGATGCGACCCCGCGCGCCTCAAGCCAGGCGGTCTTCCGGCTCTTCCGCTTCGGGCTCTCCCCCAACCTCGTCTTCGACCGCGATGCCACGGCCGGCCGGCAGGAGGCGGCCGCAGGCGGGATCAAACCCGTCAAGGTCAACGTGGCGCGCGGCCAGACCCTGGTGGAGGCGGGTGACCGCGTGACGCCCGACGTCTACGAGGCGTTGGTCGCCCACCGCCGCTACCTCCGCGAGCACGCCGAGGTCGACACGGAGGAGGGCCTCACGCTCTTCGGCCGCGTGCTGCTGGTGCTGGCCATGGTCATCGCCTCGCTGATCTACATCCGGATCGAGGACCCCGAGACGCTGCGCAGCAACGTACGCTGCGGCCTGCTGGCGCTCGTCGTCATCGGCAACCTCGCCTTGGTGCGGGCCAATTACTCGCTCGGCGGCGCGGAGTTCTTCCTGCGCGACGAGGCCTGGGCCTCCACCCTGCCCTACGTCGCCCCCACCGCCCTCGCCCCGCTGATCGTCGCGATCCTGATCGACGCCGGATCCGGGATCTTCATGGCGCTGTTCGTCTCGATCTTCACCGGCGTCATCTACGGCAACCGCCTCGACCTGCTCGTCCTCACCTTCCTCGCCTCCCTCGTCTCGATCTATTTCGGCCGCGAGGCCCGTCGACGCGGCCGGCTCGTGCGGGCCGCCGGCATGGGCGGTCTCACCGTCGCCGCGTTCGCCGCGCTGATCGGCTTCGCCGACCGCACCCCGCTCGACACCCTGCTGCGGCAAATGGCCGCCGGTCTCGGCACCGGCGTGCTCACCGGCATCGGCGTCGCCGGGTTGCTTCCCGTACTCGAGTCCCTGTTCAAGCGCACCACCGACATCACCCTGCTCGAACTCACCGACTACAACCACCCCTTGCTCCGTCGCATGCAGCTCGAGGCGCCCGGCACCTACCACCATTCCCTCGTCGTCGCGCAGCTCTCGGAGAACGCCGCCAACGCGATCGGCGCCAACCCGCTCGTCGCCCGGGTGTGCGCCCTCTTCCACGACGTCGGCAAAACCCTCCAACCGCAGCTCTTCGCCGAAAACCAGCGCGAACGCGCCAATCCGCACGACCAGCTGGCCCCCGCGGAGTCGGCACGGCTCATCAAGGCGCACGTCACCGACGGCGTCGAGCTGGCGCAGCGCCACAACCTGCCCCGCGCCGTGGTAGACGCCATCCGCCAGCATCACGGCACCTCGCTTGTCCGTTACTTCTATGACCGCGCCGTGGAAGACACGCGCGGGGGACCGACCCGCGGCCGTGGCTCCCGCCGCGACGCGGGCGATGCCACGCGGGCGTCAACCGCTCGCCCGGTGGAGGAAGCCGCCTTCCGCTACGACGGTCCGAGGCCGCAATCGCGCGAAGCGGCCATCCTGTCGCTCGCCGACGGCGTCGAGGCCGCCTCGCGCTCGCTGCGGCAGGTCACCGCGGAGGAGCTGCAGCAGATCATCACGCGCATCGTCGGGGAGCGCATCGCCGACGGTCAGCTCGACGAGTCGCCGCTCACCTTGGACGAGATCACGCGGATCAGGAACAGCTTCCAGTTCACCTTGCTGAACATGCTGCACGCGCGGATCGCCTACCCGACACCCGAGAAGCCCGCCGCCGAGGCCGGGGCCTGAGGCGATGCCATCGCGAATCGCCCCACCTGAGGCCCGTCCCATCGCCGTCAGCATCCGCCACCCGCGCCTGCGCGCGCCCCGCGGCGCGGTGGAAGCGCTGATCGCCGAACTCGACGCCCAAGCCGCGCGTCTCTCTCCGGGGGGCCGAGGTGTGCCCGCCGGGGAATTGTCGGTCGCGTTCCTCGGTGACGCCGAGTTGGCGGGACTCCACGGACGCTTCCTGCGCGACCCTTCGACCACCGACGTGATCACGTTCGAGGGTGCTCCGGAGCTGGGCGTCGCCGGCGAGATCTGTGTGTCGGTGGACACCGCGCTGGCCTATGCGCGGCAGAGCGGCCGCGAATTCCCGGCCGAGCTTGCGCTCTACGTCGTGCACGGCTGGCTGCACCTCGCCGGCCACGATGATCTGCAGCCGGCAAAAAAGCGGGCGATGCGCCGCGCCGAGGCCCGCGCGATGTCGATCCTCGCGAAAGCGGGGGCACTGCCACGGTTTTCACTCAAAACGCGGGGCCGGTGAGTGAACGACCTCCGTTGCGCGGACTGGCCGATCAAACATAGTGGCAGACATGCAGATGAACCTGCCGAAGACGCTTCGTACCGCCGCCCTCGTCGCGTTGTTCATCCCGGCCCTCGCCGCGCAGTCCGCACTCCCGCCCGGAGAGACCACCCTCACGCTGGATATCGGCAGCGGCATCCGCGCGGTCGCGCCTTCGCGCGTCACGGTGCCGGCCGGTGAACGGGTGCGGCTGGTCGGACCCGAGGCCCGGGAGGGATTCGGCTACGTCTGGACGCGCAACGGCCGCGCCCTGCCGGGCGCAACCGACCGAATACTCACGATCGCGGCGGCCTCCGCGGCCGATGCGGGCAGCTACGCCTGCCTGCACACCAGCCCCACGGCGCTACCCCTGCCTTCGCAGGCGCTCGTCCTCGGAGTCGGCCCCGTCGACCGGCTGCTCAATATCTCCACGCGCGCCACCGTCGGCCCGGGCACCGAACCGACGATGATCGCCGGCTTCGTCGTGGCGTCACCCGGTCCCGCGAAGAAGATCATCGTCCGCGCGGTCGGCCCCTCGCTCGCTCCGTTCGGCGTGACGACCCCGCTGCGCGCGCCGGTGCTGCGGATCGTCGACGCCGCCGGACGGCCCTACGAGAACGGCTACGCTTATCCGGCGGTCGTGGGCGGACTCACGTACGAGCAGGATCTGGCTGATTCGCTCGCCCGCTGCGGGGCCTTCCCGATCCCCTCCGGCACGCGCGACGCCGTCGTGATGATGCCGTTCCCCGCCGGCCTCTACACCGCGCAGGTGGCAAGCGGCGACGGCTCGGCGGGCACCGTGCTGCTCGAAGTCTACGAGGTGCCCTGACGCCTCCTCAGCCCGCCTTCGGGTCGGGGAACTCGCGGCTGCGCACCTTCGCGATCGGAACACCGGCGACATCAATGCGTGCGAGGTCGCAAGGCCCGAGGCCCGCGCGCTCCGCCATCACGAGGTGATTGTCGCCCGGCAGGAACGGCGCGACGCCACGCGGCGCGCGCAGATTGGAGAAGCCCATGACGGCGGTACCCACGGCGTCGGTCGCGACGGGGTTGAAACCGCAGATCAGCACGCCCGGGGAGGCGATGCGCTGCGTGCGGCCCTTCACCCAAGGGCCTTCGGCCCAGTTGAGCGTCGTGATGCCGTCGATGAGCCCGAGGTGGATCGGGCGCGCCTCGCAGATGTCGGACACGATGCGCGGCACGCGGTAGCCGCCGTCGTTGGGCGTGAAGAACTCCCGCTTGCAGCCCGGCGGGTCGAAGGGCGCGGCGTTCTCAGGCACGCTCCAACCCTTGAGATTATGCAGCCGACCGCGGCCCTTGACGCCGTTCTCCGACGGCGCGTCGTCCCCGTAGAGCGCATTGGGCGTGATGCCGAAGAGGTTCTTCATCGTGAGCGTGATGCCCGTCGTGATGTGGGTCTTCAGCTTGCAGAGGGAAACGAACACATCGCAGTCGGCATAGGACCGGTTGAGCTCGAACTGCTCGAACAGGTGGCCGCCCGTGGCCACCTTGAAGGTCGCGTAGTCGCGGCTGCCGCCGAGGTTGCGGGTGTCCTCCGCCTCCACGCGCCCAAGCGCCTGCAGCGCGTTCCAGTCGAAGCCGGCGTCGACGAGCGTCTTCTCCATCGGCTGCCGGAGGTTCGTCGACTCCACGAGGCGCACGCGCCGCGCGCCGGCGGCGAAGAAGGCGGACGTCACGGCCGTCACGGTGACCGGATGCGTCATGTAGCTTTCGCCGACCGGCCGCCCGAGCAGGGCGTCGAACTTCGAACCCGTGAGGTTCACCTTCATCGTGATCGTGCGGCCCTTCACCAGCGGGCCGATGCCGCCCAACTGGTCAAAGCTGCGGTCGAACGCCGCCCGCACCTCGCGGGGGTCGTAGCCGCGGCAGGTCACGATCGAGACCTTCGCCGTGCGCGGGCCGGCCGGCTCCGCCGCCTTCACCAGCGGCGTCAGCGCCGTGCCCAGCAGCGCGCCGGCCCCGGCCCGGAGGAAATCACGCCGATCAAGGCCGCCCGCGGGGTTCGATTTCATGCGCGGACCATGGCGAAACTGCGGCCTCCGGCGCCATCCCGAATTTACTGCTGCCGAACAGCGGACGGAACCGCCGGCTCAGGGCCGCGCGGTCTCCACGAACACGACCCGACCGCCTGAGACTTTCATGATCGCCGCCTCCTTCGAAGCGTCGCGGCGCTCGTCGAGGGTCGTCGTCCCCGTCGCCCCGGGAAAGTCGCGCGTCGCCGCCAGCGCCCGGCGCAGGGCGGCGGCCTCGGTCGTGCCGGCCCGCCTGAGGGCGTCGGCGATCAGTCCGACGGCGTCATACGAAAGCGCCGCGAGACCGTTGGGAACTTCACCGTGGCGCGTCCGGTAGGCGCCCACCAGCCGCCGCGCCGCGGGTGAAGCAGCCTCAGGGGAGAAATGCGTTGAGTAATGCGCGCCTTCCAGCGCCTCACCGCCGATCTCCAGCAACTGCGGCGCCTCAAAACCGTCCCCACCGAGGAGCACGGCCTTCAGCCCGAGCTCACGCGCCTGGCGCGCCACGAGTCCCGCCGCCACGTAGTAGCCGGGCAGGAACAGCGCATCGGCCCCAGCGGCGCGGATCGCCGTGAGCTGCGCGCGGAAATCGGTATCGGCCCCCGCGTACCGCTGCGTCGCCACCACCTCGCCACCCAACGCCTTGAACGTCCGGGAGAAATATTCCGCCAGCCCCGTCGAGTAGGGCGAGCCGGACTCGACCAGCAGCGCCGCCCGCCGCAGCCCGAGCCGCCGCCGCGCGAACGCCGCCAGCACCTCGCCCTGGAAGGGATCGATGAAGCACACGCGGAACACCGCGTCGCCCACCGCGGTGACGCGCGGGCTGGTCGACGCCGGCGTCACCAGCGGCACCCCCGCCGCCTGCGCCACGGGCGCCGCCTCCAGCGTGCGCGCCGAGGAGCATTCGCCGATGAGGGCGACGACGCGGTCGCGCGTGATGAGCTTCTTGGCCGCGGTCGCCGACTCGCCGGCGACCGACCGGTTGTCCTCCACCACCAGCGCGAGGGGACGACCGAGGACGCCGCCGGCGGCGTTGATCTCCTCGACCGCGAGCCGCGCCCCGCGCAGCGAGGCCTCGCCGAACGAAGCATCACGGCCGGTGATCGACATGAAGAAGCCGATCCGGACCGGCTCCGCCGCGTGCGAAGCGACACCAACCACGAGCAGGAAAAGGCAGACCCAGACGGGAGTTCTCATACGGCCAGCTAGCCTTCCGACGCGGCCGGCCGCCAGCCCGCAGTGAAATCCGCGCCGTCCCGGCGGAAAACGACTTTGCGCGCAACACCGCCGTGGCTTGGATGAAAGCAATGCGCGCGCCCGCCGTGAAGTTTCTGCTGCTCTCGCTTCCGTTCCTCGCGGTGTTCCACACCGGCTGCGGAAGGCGCGAGACTCCGGTCGCGGAGGGCATCCGCACCCGCACGCTCATCGTGGGCAACAGCGCGGAGCCCGCCGACCTCGACCCCCACCTCGCCGAGGCCTACACGGATCAGATCCTGCTCGTGGCGCTCTACGAGGGGCTCACGGTCCTCGACGAACGCACCTCGCGGCCGCTGCCGGGCGCGGCGGAATCCTGGGAGACCTCGGTCGATGGCCTCACGTGGACGTTTCGGCTGCGCGCCGGTGCCCGCTGGTCCAACGGCGATCCGGTGACGGCCCACGACTTTCTATTCTCCTTCCGACGGCTGCTGAGCCCCGGGCTCGGCGCCTCGCTTTCCTACATGCTCTGGCCGGTGCGGAACGCGGAGGCCTTCAACACCGGCAAGCTCGCCGATTTCGGCGCGGTGGGCGTAGCTGCGCCCGACGATCGCACCCTGCGGCTCACGCTCGCGCACCCGGTCCCGCACCTCGCCGCTCTCGCGGCGCATTCCTCGTGGCTGCCGGTGCACCGCCCCACGCTCGAAAAGTTCGACGCCGTCGCGAGACGCGGCGGCGCCTGGACCCGCCCCGGCAATCTCGTGGGCAACGGTCCCTTCACGCTTGCCGAATGGCGGCCTAACGCGCGCCTCGTGGTCGCGCGCAACCCGCAGTACTGGGACGCCACGCGCAACCGCCTGGATCGCGTCGAATTCCTCCCCGTGGAGAAGGCGGAGGTCGAGGAGCTCAACTACCGCGCCGGCCAGATGCACGTCACGTTCGCCCTGCCGGCGGCCAAGGTGGACGCGTACCGCCGCGAATCGCCCTCACCTCTACGCATCGATCCGCTGCTGAACGTGACGTACATGAACTTCAACGTCACCCGCCCGCCGCTCGACCAGCCGAAGGTGCGACGCGCGCTGGCCCTCGCGATCGACCGCGCCGCCCTCGCCCGCGCCGTGTTTTTAGGGACCCGCGCCCCCGCGCCGACGTTCACGCCACCCGATTGCGGGGGCTACACCGCCCGCGCCGGGGTAAAAACCGACGCAGATGCGGCGCGCACGCTGCTCGCGGAGGCCGGCTTCCCGGGCGGCCGCGGCCTGCCGGTGCTCCCCGTGCAGGTGCAGAACGACAGCACGTACCCGCGGATCATGGAGG
This sequence comes from Opitutaceae bacterium, assembly GCA_040397825.1. GTDB lineage: Bacteria > Verrucomicrobiota > Verrucomicrobiia > Opitutales > Opitutaceae > ER46. Next base: position 8,469 of record JBBAVH010000030.1, on the reverse strand, counting down.
TCATCCAGGCGATGTGGCTGAAGGAACTCGGCGTGCGGAGCACGATCGAGCCGCTCGAGCAGAAGACCTGGGTGCAGAACCAGCAGTCGAAGCAGCACGTCATCGGCCTGATGGGTTGGACCGGGGATTACCCGGATCCGTTGACGTTCCTTGGCCTCTTCCGGAGCAGCGGCGGCAACAATTGGACCGGCTGGGCCAGCCCTGCATACGACGCGCTGCTCGACGAGACCAGTCGGACGGCGGACGCGGCGCGCCGGCTTGAGGTCTTCCAGCGCGCCGAAGCACTGCTGCTCGAGGAGGCTCCGGTGACGCCGCTCGTCTTCGGCAGCCGAACCTACTTGCTCCATCCCGCAGTGAAAGGCTGGGAGCCTTCCCCCCTCGGCCTGCACCGCTTCCAATTCGTCGAACTGCGCGAGTGAACGCTCCGGGCACAGGCTTGCGCAGACCGGGGCCGCGGAGCACGGTGCCGAGCGTGAACGTTCGCGTACTGATTCCCCTGCTCGCGATGCTCGCCGCCGCCACGGCCTCTGGCGAAACGCGCTTCATCCGAATCTGGCCGGCGTGGCAGGAAGCAGCGGCGTTCGAGCGGGTCACGGAGTTTTTCGGCGCCGGTGAACCCGGGGCCGGCACGACCGTGCTGCGCACGACGTCGGAAACGAGGGAGGGTTTTTATTTCCTCACGCGCGTGCGGACTGATTCGGCGACGACCGGCGCGCGGTTCGAGCTGCTTGTGATCCGGCCGGATGCGCCGACTCCCGCGAGCTTCCGCTTCCCGGCCGACCTCCCCGCGGGGGAAACCGCCTTCCACCTCGGGCTCACCGGCGCGGCTTGGCCCGGCGGCCGCCGCACGAACCCGGTGGCGTGGAAACTCACGTTGTTGTCCGCCGACGGCCGGGTGCTCGCCGAACACAAGAGCTTCCTGTGGGAAAAGCCGGCGCCGTGACCGCCTGGAGTGAGTGGCGGCCTGTCGCGGGTCTGCCCGGGCCGCGGCGGCCCGACGTCCTCGCGGAGCTCCTCGACGGCGGGCAGGCCTTCCGGTGGAACGCCTGCGCCGACGGTTCGTGGCTCGGCGTCTGGTCGGACCGCGTGGTGAGGCTGCGGGTGGACGCGAACGGCCACCTGGAAGGGTGCGCCCCGGTCGCGGAAGCGGAGAAGACCGCTGCGGCCCTCGCGGATTACCTCGCAACGAAGGTCGATTTCGCAGCGTTGGCGGACGCGTTGCCTTGGCGCAGCGACCCGCCGTTGGCCGAGGCCCTGCATGCGTTTCCCGAGTTGCGGATCCTGCGGCAGCCCTTCGGGGAAACGCTGCTGGGGTTCATGTGCAGCGCGATGAAGCAGATCCCGCAGATCAAGCGGATGCTGGCGCTGCTGGCCGAGCGGCACGGCGCGCCGCTGGCGACGGTCACACAGCCCGGCACCGCCGAACCCGCGAGGCTCCACCGCCTGCCCACCTGGCCTGAGCTGGCCCGCGTGCCGGAAAGTGAAATGCGCGCCTGCCTGCTGGGCTTCCGGGCGCGCCACATCGCGGCGACGGCACGCCAACTCGCGGCGCAACCCGGCTGGCTCGAGGAGACGGAGCACCTGCCCTACGCCGCCGCGAAGGAACGACTGTGCGGACTCCCCGGCGTGGGGGAGAAGATCGCCGATTGCACGCTCCTGTTCGGCGCGGGGAAACTGGAAGCGTTTCCCGTGGATGTCTGGATCCTCCGCGCGATCGCGCGCCGCTACGGTTTGGAAGGCTGGCGGCCCGAGCAGGTGGCGCAGTTCGGTCGCGCGCACTTCGGGTCCGCCGCCGGCTTCGCGCAGCAATTCCTCTTCGCGCACGAACGCCGCAACGCCAGAGATGAACGTTGAGCGGCCGCCCGAGCACGCCGAGCCTTCCGCCCTTGCCCGATTCCCCCGCCAACTCACCCCTGCTCACGCCCGCCCTCTGGGAGTCGCTTTGGCTCACGCTGCGGCTGGCGACCATCACGACGGCGGTGCTCGGGCTGATCGGCCTGCCGCTCGCCCACTGGCTCAACCGCACCCGCTGGCGGCTGGCGCCTGTGATCGAGACGCTCGTCGCGCTGCCCATCGTGCTGCCGCCGACCGTGATCGGTTTCTATCTGCTGGTCGCATTTTCACCGCTGCATCCCCCCGGCAGCTGGTGGCGCGACCTGACCGGCGCGCCGCTCTCGTTCTCCTTCACCGGGCTCGTGATCGCGTCGGTGTTCTACTCCCTGCCCTTTGCGGTGCAGCCGTTCCAGGCGGCGCTGCGTGGCGTGGCCCCGGAACTCCTGGAGGCGGGCCGCGCGCTCGGCGCCTCGCCGGCGCGGGTCTTCCTGCGGCTGCACGTGCCGCTCGCCTGGCGCGGCATCGCCGCCGGACTCACGCTTGGCTTCGCCCACACCCTCGGCGAGTTCGGGGTTGTCCTCATGATCGGCGGTTCCGTGCCCGGCGTCACGCGCGTGGCCAGCATCGCGCTCTACGACGAGGTGCAGGCCCTCCATTACCCGCAGGCCCACGCGTTCGCCGCCACCCTCCTCGTGATCTCCTTCGCCCTGCTCCTCACGGTCACCCTGCTGCAACGGCGCCGCCGATGAACCCCGCCCGCGTCATGAATGTTTTTCGTCGCGTCGCGCCCCTCTTCGCGGCGGCGCTCCTGTCCCTCTCCGCTCAGGTCACGTCCCCGGCGGCGTCGATCACCCCCTCTCCGATCCCCAACCCCGCCGGCCCCGGCGCCGCGGGCGGTTCCCTGCACGCGACACCCGGCGGCACGCTTTGGATCACCTGGACCGAACCCACCGCCAACGGCCACGCCCTGCGTTTCGCCACACGGGCCAAGGGAACCGATGCCTGGACGCCGGCGCGCACGATCGCCGAGGGTCCGGGCTGGTTCATCAACTGGGCCGACTTCCCGGCACTGACCGCCGACGACGAGGGCGCCGCGACGGCCGTGTGGTTCGTCAACAATCCGGCGAATCCGGCCGGAGCCGGTGATCACGGCCACGGACCGGGCTACCATGCGCGGATCAGCCGGACCAACGACGGCGGCCGCACGTGGAGCCCGCCGGAGCCCCTGACCCGCGAGGGCAGCTCGGTCGAGTTCGCATCGTTGGCCACCCTGGCCGATGGTCGGGTGCTGGCGGTGTGGCTCGACGGCCGCGGAAAACACGGCGCCGCGGGCCGGCAACGCCTTTACGCGCGGATCCTAGGCACCGCGGAACCCGACACGCTCGTCGACCCCTCGGTGTGCGACTGCTGCCAGACCGCGCTCACGGCCTTTCCCGACGGCTCGGCGCTCGTCGCCTACCGAGGACGCACGGACGCGGAGGTACGCGACCTGCGGGTCGCGCGCTTCACGGGATCGAAGTGGGAAACGCCGCGCGCCTTGGCCGACGACGGCTGGCGGATCAACGCATGTCCGGTGAACGGCCCGCAACTCGCGAGCCAAGGCGGCCAGATGGGGGCGGTCTGGTTCACAGCGGCCGACGGCGATCCACGCGTGTTGGCGAGCTTCTCGGCCGATGCCGGCGGTCGATTCGTGGCGCCGCTGCGCCTCAACGAGACGAAGCCGTCCGGCCGCGTGGCGACGGCGCTGCTGCGGAACGGATCGCTGCTGGCGACCTGGACGGATTTGGAGGGCGCGATCTGGCTGCGCCGGGTGAGTCCGGACTTCGCGCCAGGTGAACCCGTGCGGCTGACCCCGGCTGGCTCGGCTCGCGCCAAGGGATTCCCGCGCATGGCACTCGCACGGGACTACGCGGGAGGAAAAACCGCGGCCGAGCTTGTGGTGGTGTTCGCCGCCGACGGCGAACCGTCGCTCCGGACGCTCCAAGTGAAGATCCCCGAAGGCGAACTGCTGGAGGAGGAGCGCAACTGCGAGTGTGCGCCACCGGCCGAGGAACTCTCCGGCTTCGCGGTGCGCGGCGTCACGGAGGGGCCGGGATCCTCCGCGGGAACGTTGCGCCTGCGGCTGGCCGCGCTGCCGGGTGTGGTGGCGGAAGGCACGATCGAAGTCCGGGCGGAGGGAGAACTTGCGACCAAGGCGGGCGAAGCAGGCCGGGGATTCCTGGGCCGGATCGATCGCACCGGCCGCGTCTGGCGACTGATCGCGTTCAAGCCCGTGGCGACGCCGAAACGCTGACGACGATCGGGCGCTGCCCCGTCCTTCAATCCACGAGGCGGGATGCCTCGTCCAAGTCGGCAAGGCCGTGCCGGCCGACTACCCTCATCCACGCGATCCGCGATCTACGATCGAAACCGGCGTCGGTATTCCGGCTTACATCTTCGAAGGTGCCCGCGTGAATCTTCCGCGGCTACAGCCGCAGCCACAACGAACGCGCTTCCGCCGGCAGGCCGGCGTTCAACGCAACCGAAGGCCTGCGCGAAAAGCCGCTGCCCCGAAATGGCGGCGGGTGTACCCGCGGAATCGTCGGCATGAACCTCGCGGCCGACCTCTTTCCTCCGTGTCACTCCGTGTTCATCCGCGGTTGCACCAGATCGGGCATTTTCCACCCGAAGCGCACTCGGAAGCTTCTTCCCGATCTGCGAGGCCGGGTTAGCTGTGCGCCAAAAACGGCCTTCCCGCGACCCGCGGTTTCCGCACACTGCGCCCGCATGCGCATCCTGATATCCGGCATCTGCGGCTTCGTGGGCGGCACGCTCGCGCGGGAGCTGGCCGCGGCGGGGCATCAGGTGGCGGGTTTCGACAACTTCATCCGTCCCGGGAGCGAAACGAACCGCGAGGAGCTCAAGGCGCTCGGCATACGCCTCTTCCATGCCGACCTGCGGGCGGCGAGCGACGTCGAGGCGCTCCCGGCCGCCGACTGGGTGATCGACGCCGCCGCCAACCCGAGCGTGCTGGCGGGCGTCGACGGGCGCACGAGCTCGCGCCAACTGGTGGAACACAACCTCGGCGGAACGGTGAACCTGCTGGAATACTGCAAGCAGCACCGCGCCGGCTTCATCCTGCTCAGCACCAGCCGGGTTTACTCGATCCCGCCCCTGGCCGCCTTGCCGATGGAGGTGCGCGACGGGGCCTTCGTCCCGGCGGCCGGGACCCACTCGAACGGGCTCTCGAAGGCCGGCCTCACGGAGGAGTTTCCCACCGGCGCACCGATCTCCCTCTACGGTGCGACCAAGCTCGCCAGCGAGGCCCTCGCCCTCGAGTACGGCGAGACGTTCGGGCTGCCGGTGTTCGTCAACCGCTGCGGCGTGCTCGCCGGCGCGGGACAGTTCGGCCGCGCCGACCAGGGTATCTTCGCCTACTGGATCAACTCGTGGCTGCAGCGCCGTCCGCTGCGCTACATCGGCTTCGGCGGCAGGGGACATCAGGTGCGGGACTGCCTGCACCCGCGGGACCTGTTGCCCGTGCTGACTCGCCAGCTCGAAGCGCCGAAGCTGGCCGCGGCCGACCGGCTCGCCAACTTTTCCGGTGGCGCCGCCTCGGCGATGTCTCTCCGCCAACTCAGCGACTGGTGCGCGGCGCGCCTCGGGGCGCATGAAGTCGGAGCCGACGCGACCCCGCGGCCGTTCGATATCCCGTGGATCGTGCTCGACCACGCCAAGGCCACCCGAATCTGGAACTGGCGCCCTGCTACGCCGGTGGCCGCGGTCCTCGAGGAAATTGCCGACCATGCCCGCCGCCACCCCCGCTGGCTGGAGACTTCCGCCCCACTCTGACCCGCGACGATGACCGGTGCCCCGCTCAAGCTCCTTTCCGTCGTCATCCCCGCGCGCGACGAAGAGGAGTCGCTCCCCTCGACCCTCGCCGACCTGACGGCCTGTCTCGAACGTGAGGGCGTGCCGCACGAGATCGTCGTGGTCGACGACGGCAGCCGCGACCGCACGTGGGAGGTGCTGCGGGAATTGCAGGCCCGCCACCCGGCGCTCGCCCCGACGCAAAACGAGAGCGGGATGCACGGATTCGGACGCGCCGTGACCTGGGGACTCGACCACAGCCGCGGCGACGCCGTGGTGATCATGATGGCCGACGCCTCCGACGCGCCGGAGGACGCGGTGACCTACTGGCGCCTGCTCAACCAGGGCCACGACTGCGCGTTCGGCAGCCGGTTCGTAACAGGCGGTCGTGTGCACGACTACCCGCGGGTGAAACTGCTGGTGAACCGCCTCGCGAACCTGCTCGTGCGGATCGGCTTCAACATCCCGCTGAACGACACCACCAATGCATTCAAGGCCTACCGCCGCACGGTGATCGACGGCTGCCGCCCCTTCCTCGCGCCGCATTTCAACCTCACCGTCGAGATCCCGCTGAAGGCGATCGTCCGCGGCTACTCCTACGCCATCACGCCGATCTCCTGGCGCAACCGCCGGCACGGCGTGGCGAAGCTCAAGATAAAGGAAATGGGCAGCCGCTACTTCTTCATCTGCGCGTACGTGTGGCTCGAAAAGTACTTCAGCCGCGGCGACTACCGGAGGAAGTGACCTTGGCGCCACCGGCCGGCATGCCCGTTATCCCGCGCGACTGACCGCCGGCTGGGCTGACGCCGGAAAAGACCCTTGTCGCCTCGGCGAGGCCGCCTTCCCTCAAGCCTTTCGCTTTCACCGCATGAACGTCCTGCCCTGTCCCCTCGCCGGCCCGCTGATCATAGAGCCCAAGGTGTTCGGCGATGCGCGGGGATTCTTCGTCGAGTCCTACAACCGCGACCGCTACCGGCAGGCCGGCATCGACCTCGCCTTCGCGCAGGATAATTTCTCGTTCTCGTGCCGCCACACGCTGCGCGGCATGCATGCCCAGAATCCCAACCCGCAAGGCAAGCTGGTCTCGGTCTGGCAGGGTGAGGTGTGGGACGTCGTCGTCGACATCCGCCGCGCCTCCCCGACCTTCGGGAAGTGGTTCGGCGTGACTCTTTCCGCCGAGAACAAGCGCCAGTTCTGGGTGCCGCCCGGTTTCGCCCACGGGTTCGTCGTCACGAGCGAGCACGCCTTGTTTCACTACAAGTGCACCGACCTCTACGCTCCCAAGGACGAGATCGGTTTCCGCTGGGACGACCCCGACGTCGGCATCACGTGGCCGACCGATCGCCCGCTGCTCTCGGCCCGCGACACCCAGTCGCCGCTGCTCCGCGACCTTCCGCGCGAGCGGCTGTTCTGAGCCGGCCCCAACCTCCCCCAGCCTCCATGAAAAACATCCTCCTCTTTGGTCGCGTCGGCCAGGTCGGCTGGGAACTGCGCCGCACGCTCGCCCCACTGGGGCGCGTGACCTGCGTAGACTACCCGGAGGTCGACTTCACCCGGCCCGACTCCGTCCGCGAGGCCATCGCCGCCGCCGCACCCGACGTCATCATCAACGCCGCCGCCTACACGGCCGTCGACAAGGCCGAGGCTGAGCTGGCCCTCGCCACCAAGATCAACGCCGACGCCCCGGGCGTCATGGCCGCTGAAGCGCGCCAGCGCGGCGCCCTGCTGGTGCATTACTCGACCGACTACGTATTCGACGGCACCAAGACCACGCCGTACGTCGAGACTGACGCGCCTAATCCGCTCGGGGCCTACGCGCGCACCAAGCACGCCGGTGACGAGGCGATCAGGACGGCCGGCTGCGACCACCTGATCTTCCGCCTCTGCTGGGTGTACGGTGCCCGCGGCGCCAACTTCATGCTCACGATGCAGCGCCTCGCCCGGGAACGGGAGAAGCTCCGCGTCGTGGCCGACCAGGTCGGCTGCCCCACGTGGTCGCGGATGATCGCGGAGACCACCGCGCAAGCCCTGCTGCAGGTGCGCACCGGGGAAGACGCTCGCCGGTTCAGCGGTACCTATCACCTCTGCTCCTCGGGCCAGACCAGCTGGCACGGTTTCGCCAAGGCGATCATCGACCTCATGCCGCCGGAGACCCGCAAGTGCCGCGAGGTCGAGGCCATCACCACCGCCGAATACCCGACGCCGACCAAGCGCCCCGCGTATTCCGCGATGTCGGCCGCCAAGCTCGAACGCGCCTTCGGCCTGCGCCTCCCCGACTGGCACGACAGCCTCCGCCAAGTAGTGGAAAGCTGAAACCTCCCTCTTACCCATCCCTCTCCCTTTCCCCCATGAACCTTCTCGTCACCGGTGGCTGCGGCTTCATCGGCTCCAACTTCATCCGGCAGCGCCTGCTGGAAAAGGGCCCCGGGGCCGCCACCAAGGCCGTCAACCTCGACGCCCTCACCTACGCCGGCAATCCGGCCAACCTCGCCGACCTCGCCGGCGATCCGCGGTACGTTTTCGCGCACGGCGGCATCGGGGACACGGAGCTGGTTTCGCGGCTGCTCGCCGAACACGCGATCGATGCGGTAGTGAACTTCGCGGCTGAGTCGCACGTCGACCGTTCCATCGATTCACCCGAGCCGTTCATCCAGACGAACGTCGTCGGCACCCTGCGCCTGTTAAACGCGGCGCGCCAGCACTGGTCCAAGTTGCCCGAGCCGCGCAAGGCGGCCTTCCGCTTCCTGCACGTCTCGACCGACGAGGTCTACGGCACGCTCGCGCCGA
>JBBAVH010000029.1:32993-63812 GCA_040397825.1 Opitutaceae bacterium | reverse complement strand
GGGTCTGGATGATGTTGCGGATGTTCTCGTTGGTCTCGTCGTCGGTGACGACGATCAGCCGCCGGGTCTGGAGGTCGCTCGTGATGATCGCCTCCCCGACCATGGTCGAGTTGGTGTACTGGCGATTGGCACCCTGACCGGAGCCGGACATCCCGCCGCCGCCGACGCTGCGGCTGGAATTGTTGATGGTGGTCGAGGGGCGCATCTGGGACGAGCCCTGACGCGACGCGCCGGTGGTAGGCGTGGAGGCGCCGAAGGCCAGCGCGGGAAGCGCGGCCAGCAAGGCGAAGTGCCACCGGGAGGAGCGGGCGGATTGAAAGCGTGCCATGGGAAACGGGGACTGAGGATTTCGGTTCGCGAGGAGGCGCATCAGCGCACGCCGCGCGTACCAAGGGTGATGTTGGAGCCGGTGGCCTGGGTGTTGCTGGAGGCCCGCGTGGTGAGGGGATCGACCTCCTGGTTGCCGGTGGTGCGGACGTTGCTTCCCTGAAAGAGATTCCGGAGCACGCTCTCGACCTGCTTCACGTCCCCATTCTCTAGGGTATAGACGAAGACCTTCTGCTTTCGGGCGCTGCTCGCGTCGAGCTGGCGGATGACCGCCTCCACGTCGTCGAGCGTCTCGCGCGAGGCGCTGACGATGACGGAATAGGTACGGGCGTCGGGCACGGCGACGACCGGAGTGCCCCGGGAGGCCCCGGAACCGCCGCGGCTGCCGCCCCGACTGCTGCTCCCGCCGCGACCGGAGCTGCCCGGAGCCCCGCCTTGGCCGCCGCGCGCGGCCGCCATGGCGGCGAGGGCCGCACCGGGGCCGCCGCCAATGCCGCCGAAACCACCGAAGGCGCCGAACGGCATGCCACCAGCGGTGCCACGTCCGCCCTGAGCGCCGCCCGTGCCGCCGCCGAAAATATTGGAGATGAGCGAGGCCATCTCCACCGGATCGGCGTTCTTCAGCTGGAAGACCTTCATCGAGGAGACCGAACCTGCCGATCCATCGAGCGCCGAGACGAGCTCGACGATGTGCCGCACGTTGCTCTGGGTGTCGGTGACGACCAGCGAGTTGCTGTCGACGTTGGCCGTGATGGTGGCGCTGTTGGGCAGGAGCGTGGCGAGGTCGGCCGCGGCCTGCGCGGCGTCGATGCGCTCGAGGGGGATGATCTGCATGACCATCTCGGCGTTGTCCGGGATCTGCCGCGGGTCGTTGCCGGTGCGGATCGGGATCGAGCGCTTGCGGGCGTCCTCCTTCGAGGAGACGACGAGGGTGCGTCCCTTGAGCGTGGCGGTGTAGCCGCTCTTGTTGATCGCGAGGTTGAGCAGCTGGACCGCCTCCGAACGCGAGACGGGCTGGGCGCTCCACATGTCGATGTTCCCGCGGACGGGCGTCTCGAGCACGATCACGAAGCCGGCGGCCTCGCTCAGGTAGTTGAGCACGGTCTCGAGCGGGGCGCCGCGGAAGTTGAACCGCAACCCGCCGGTCGTGTCGCGCGCGGGCCTTTCGGCGGCCTCGGTCGCGGGCGACTGGGCCGGCTCGGCGGCCGCGGGGGCATTCTGGGCGTGGGCGGCGGCCGCGGCGAGCGCGAGTCCGGCGAGGGTCAGGGGCAGGGCCGTTCTGGTTTTCATTTCTTCAATTGTTGTTCGCGTTGCTTCATCAGGCGCTTGAGGACCTCGGAGGCGTCGGCGGGAATCTCGACGGGGGCGGTTTCGGTCGACCGTGCGGCGGCGCGGGGATCGGCGGCGGGGGCCTTGGGGGCGCTGACGGTCCACTCACCGCCCTCCGCCCGCCGGATCTGCTGCGCCACCGCGAGGGAGACCGCCTTGTCGCCCTTCAGAAGCTCGACGCCGGCCGCCGTGACCTTGGTCACGCGGAAGTCGGCGATCTCGCCGCCCTCGGGCACCTCCCGGCGGAAGGCCGCCTCCGGGCTGTGGAAGACGGCGAAGGCCCGCGTGTCGTAGCGGATGACGCCGACGAGCGAGATCTCCTCGGCGCGGGGCGGCTTTTCCTCGTTGGCGACGCGCGTGCGACCCACGCGGGTGGGATTAAAGATGTTGCGCTCGAGGATCAGCTGGAACGCAGCGTAGTCCTGCGTCGGCGCGAGCGGCGAGGAGGACGCGGCAGGGGCGGCCTGGCCAGGAGCCGGCGACGGGGACCCGCCGCGGCGGCGATCCGTCCCCTGCGCGAGCACGGTCGCGGAAGAGACGAGGAGGAGGACGGCGACGCGGATCATCGGCGGCCCTCCAGCGGGGTGAAGCGCAACCCGCTCACCAGCAGACCGAGCGTGAGCCGGTTGCCGGAGTCGTCGCGGGAGGTGAGTTCGATCGAGTCGATCCGCAGCGCTAGCGGGGACTTCTCCACCTCGTAGAGCAGGCGGGTGATCGCACCGAGGGAGCCGCTCGCGTCCACGCGGCATTCCAGCAGCGAGTAGCGGTTGCTGGCGCCACGTTTCCACTGCGGCTTGATGGAGCCCAGCTCGACGCCGCCCGCGCGTCCCCAGCGGTCAAAGGCCGTCACCAGATCCTGCTCGGCCTTGGCCGGCTCGCTGGCCATCGCCTGCCGCTGCATCTCGGCCCACATGGCGCGGGTGCGGTCGGCGCGGGCGATGGAGCTGCGGCCGTCGGCGACCATCTTCTTCAGCCGCGCGATCTCGGCGCCGCGCGACCGCCACGCGGCGGTCAGCGGGGTGAAGACGATGCTGTCGAGCACGAGGAGCAGGACGGCCGCCCCGGCGAGGATCATCAGGAGGCGCTGGCGCTTGGACGAAGGAGTGCTCATGAGCCGGGGGTTCCGACCCAGCGGAACGTGAAGGTGAACTGGGCGGGCGTCTTGCCGCGGATCTGCTCGATCTTGAGACCCTGGACCTCCTTCGACTGCCGCAGGAGGTCGAGCGTGCGCAGCAGCGAGGCGTTGTCGCGGGCGGTGCCGGTGACGGTGACGGTGGAGGGGCTGTGGACCTCGAAACCCTTGGCGGTGACGCTACCGTTGTCGGGGAAGCAATCCACGACCTTCTTCAGGATGGAGAGGTTGCGGAACGAAGTGTCGTACCACGGGCGGAATTCGCGGATCCGCGCCTGCACTCCGTCCAGCTCCTTGACCTCGGCCTCCATCGCCTCCCAGTCGGACCGCAGGCTCCACAGCTGGTACTGCTGCCACTCGAACGCCCCGCCGATGATCACAAGCACCGCGGCGGCGGCGACGCCGGCGGTGGCGAGGCGGCGGGAATTATACCTCGCCACCAGCTGCGCGAAACGACTCGGCCGCGGCGGCAGGAACTCCAGCACCGGGGCACCGTCACGCAGGAAACGCAGGCCGGCCTGCTCCACCAGCTCCTCCGCCGGCACCTTGCGTTCCGAGGCGACCGTGTCGATCGAAAGCCCGGCCTCGGCGGCCCAAGCCGCCAGCCCGCCCGCGAGCGAGCCGACCGCCGCCGCGTCGCCGCTCACGGAAAGCGCCTTCACTTCAGAGCGGAGCGCCGGAGGAACCTGCTCGAGCGTGATCCGCAGTTCACGAAGGAGCGCCGCCGTGTTCACGACCCGCTCCCCGGCCTCGGAATCGATGACAGCCTCCAGTGTGCGGAAGGCCGCGATCCCGCCGCCCGCCGCGATCAGCAGCGTGGCGGCCGAACCCTCGACCCACAGCGTCATCCGCCCCGGCCCCACCGCCGGAACCGCTCCCTCCAGCGACGGCAGGCCCACGGTGCAGCTGACCGGCTTCAGGCCCGCGGCCCTCAGGACCTCACTTAGCCGCCCAACCTGCTCGCGCCGCACCGCCAACTGGGTGGCGAAACGCTCACCGCCCGCCCGCTGAGAGGAACGCGCGATATGCAACTCGTCCGGTCCGTTCGGAAATCCCTTCTCCGCCTCGATCTGCAGGAGGCTGTCGGTGTCCTCCGCCGACAGTTCCGGCACGGCACTGTGCTGGGTCATCACCCATTCGGAGGGCAGGACGACGATGCACGACCGCTCCTTGAGTTGCGCGGCGTCGAGGTGGCCGCGGATCTCGCGGCCGACGAGCTCCGGCTCGGGGTGGAGCAGGTCTACGGAAAGCGGGACGGCGGCCGTGCGCAGCACCGCGACGGCGTTCTTGGACCGCGCGACATGGGCGGCGACCAGCCGCCCGCCGGCGAAGGCGACAGCCAGCACGGATTGCGGCGCGCGCCGCGCCAGGGTCATCTTCATAGGCGTTCGCTCCTTCCCGAGCGCAGGAACTGCCGCGTCTGCGGTCCGAGCGCCCAGCCGTAGCCGGAGAGGTCCTGATGGTGAACGATGCGCGGGGTGGATCTCGTCATGTCGAAGACGGTGCGCGTGCGGCAGTAGCCGCGGCCGGAGGGGCCCACCGCCACGACGTCGGCGGTGAACTGGTACGAGCGGTCGGTGATGTACGGACCGGCCCGGATGATGTCACCCCGGCCGAGCACCTGGGTCAGCCAGGCGAAGGAGCCGCGGGCGGCGTCAGGGTTGGCCAGGCGGTACGCGACGAGGGCCGAAGCGTTGTCGGGACCGATCCCAGGGATGCAGGCCAGCACGGTCTCGCCGGCGGTGTTCACGTTGATCCGTCCGCGCACCGTGCTGCCGTTGCTGGTGGTGATCTCGTCGCGAAGCTGAGTCCATTCCTCCGCACTGAGACCGCCCTCGACCATGAACTCCGCCGGGCTGCGCAGCTCGCCTCCGCCGAGTGCGCCCATGATCTGCATGGCGCGCTGCGGGCCGAATCGCTGCTGCAGGAGCGGCAGGAGCCGCTGCTGGCGGTTCTGCTGGGTCGCGACGTTGACGCGCGGCGATCCGTTGGCGCGCGTGTTGGGCTCGCGGCTGTAAACCGTGACGTACTCGAGGATGCCGGCCTGGATGAGTCCGTCCCCGTCGTCGCGCGGCGCCGAGCGTTCGCCGTCGTTCTCGTTCTCATCGAGCGCGCCGTTGCGGTTGGCGTCCTCTGCGAGGATCAGGTCGAGCGTCGCACCGTAAACGAGCCGAAGTTCGTCGACGGTCTCGAAGTCGGCGCCCTTGTTCAACCGCGCCGGTTCGAGCCGGCCGTACGTGCTGTCGCCCATCCCCTGCTCCGAGCGCGAGCGCCAGCTGAGGATGGCGTCGACCAGCTCCGGCGTCATCACCGGCAGCGCCTCGAGCATCGAGCGCGTGGCGGTATTGAGGTTCAGCTTGGAGGCCTCGTCGACGAGGCCGAAGACCGGCTCGTCCGTCGGCCGCTGGTCGGGATCGCGACCGAGCAGCCAGAAGGTCGCCTCGCCGAGCGTCACCTCCGAGGAGAGATACTCGTCGCGGTAGGGCACAGTTCCGTTGGTCCCGAACTGACTCAGGACGAACGCCGCGTAACGCGTGCCGCCGGCCGCGGCCTGCCGGGCGGTGGTCTCCGCCACCTGTCCATCGGCCGCCCGCAGCTCCGACGTCATCTGGTCGGCAAAGTAGATCGCGAGCGCCACCAACCCCAGGCATACCCAGATCACGATGACCAGGACCGAGCCGCGCCGCGGGGCGGCGAAAGGATGGGAACCCTGGCTCATAGCGAAGCTTCCTCCGCTTCCAGCGTCTGGCTGGTCGTGGTGCGGACCATCACCGGCACCACGATCTCCACCGGCGCCAACGCGCCTTGCGCGCCGCCGGCGGGGACCCGCGCGAGCGAGAAGCGGACCGCCAGCGGCAACGTCTGCGTCTCGGCCGATTCCCATGTTTCGGTCCAGCCGCTGCCATCATAGTACGAGATCATGGCGGTATCGACGTCGCCGAGGAGCACCTGCGACTCGGGCTCCGCCTCCTGCACGGGAAGCAGGTTGCGGGTGACGGCGCGGATGAGGTTCCGGCCGCGCGCCCCTCCCTCCGCCGGAGCCAGGAAATAAGCCACCGCCTGAACGTCGGCGAACGGCGTCCAGCCGTCGATGCGCCCTGATGACGTATAGATGTCCGGCGTGACGCGCTCCCCCAGGTTGTCGGCGAGCGAGAGCGACTGGCCTGACGTGCTCAGGTCCTTCGCCATGCCGTTGGTGCCTCCGGGCAGGACAATTCCGGCGAGGTCGCGACGAATCAGCCCCACCGCACGTTGCAGCGCCTGATCCTCGGCGATCCGGGCATGCGTGGTGTTGTGGAGCCGGAGGGCGCCGAAGAAGGTCGTCTGGATGACCACCAGCACGACGGCGCCGACGGCGGTCGCGATGATCAGCTCGAGGAGCGTGAATCCGCTCCGGCGCTTAGCGTACAGGTGATGGCGGCCGCGCGCGTTCATTGCTGGGTGCCGGACTCCGACTCGGTCGCGGTCGTGTTTGGCAGCAGGGTGGCCACGGAAATCTCGTGCACCGCTCCCTGCAGGGGAAAAGAGACCGTGACGGTCATCTGCTGCATCGCGTCCTCGGACCAGTTTTCCACGCGCATCACCCAGGGGTAGGCCGTATCGCCTTCGTAAGCGGTGCCGCTCGACGAAGCCTGCTGGATCTGGGTCTCGACCAGCAGTTCGTTGAGCACCCGCTCCGCCACCCGCATCGCGGCGGCCTTGCGCTGGCCGAGCATGCCCACGCGGCTCGCCACGCTCATGCCTTCGATCGCGACGGGGATGATGATCGCCATCATCAGCAGCGCGGCCAGCACCTCCACGAGCGTGAAAGCGGCGGTGAAGCGCGGACGCGTGGCGTGGTCAGCCATTGCGGGAAAGGGGCCGGATCTCGAAACCGAGCCGGTTGAACGTGGGGACGATTTCCAGCGCGGCCTCGTCACCCTGGCGGATGATGATGCGCTGCGCGCCGCCCTCGTCGAAGAAGCCGTCGGGGTTGCAGCGGATGGCGGCGAGGTTCTCAGGCAGGCCGAGGCGTTCGTCCTCCTGCTCCGAAACGGGGGCGTCCACCACCGCGGGAACCTCAAGGCGAAGGCTGGGCTCCGCGGCGTGCGCGATGCGCCGCGCGCCCTCATCGCCCGCGGCGTGGCTCTCCTGCACGTCGAGGCCGTACATCGAGCGCACCGGGTCGATCCAGAGGATGACCGGCACGCCCTCGGCGACCGCCCGCGACCGGCCGTAGTGGATCAAGGACAGCATCCGTTGCGCCTCCTGGCTGAGCGCGCGGCCCCGGAAGAAAGACGCCATGCGGGGCATGACAAGGGAGGCGACCGTCAGCAGGAGCGTCATCACGACGATCAGCTCCACCAGTGTGAACGCCCCGCGCGCGCGTCCGGCGGAAGGCCGGCGGCGGAAACGGAGGAACGGCTGGAGGAACGGACCCATCGCGCAGGCGGAGGCGGATCAGTTGGCGGCGACGCGGCCGTTCACGATGTCGTCGGCCGTGTTGGGCTGGCCGTCCGGACCCATCGAGCGGAGGTCGTAGCCGCTCGGGTTGATGCGGCCCGGAAATTCATAGATGTAGGCGCGCCCCCACGGATCGAGCGGGATCTCGCTCTT
Source organism: Opitutaceae bacterium (assembly GCA_040397825.1). Lineage (GTDB taxonomy): Bacteria > Verrucomicrobiota > Verrucomicrobiia > Opitutales > Opitutaceae > ER46. The sequence continues at coordinate 56,428 of JBBAVH010000029.1, read as the reverse complement.
GAGGTACGGTCCGCGCCAGTTGGGCACGTCGGCCGGGGCGGCGACCAGCTGGGCCAGCCCATCCTGGCCGCGCGGGTAGCTGCCGGTGTCGACCTCGAACGCGTCGAGCGCCGTGCCGAAGGTGGAGATCTGCGTCTGCGCGGCGGTGACGCGGGCCTGTTCGGTGCGGCCGGTGAACTTCGGCAGCACGAGCGAGGCGAGGATGCCGAGGATCACGAGGACGAGCAGGAGCTCGACCAGCGTGAAGCCGCGGCTGGGACGACGGGGACGCGCGGGGCGCGCGCGGAGGGTGGTGGCGTTCATGGAAGGAAGGCTCATTTGATGTGGTCCTGCAGCGAGAAGATCGGGATCACCATGCCGATGAAGATCGTGCCGATGAGCGCCGCGATGACGAAGAGCATGATCGGCTCGGCCAGCGCGACGGCCGCCTTGAGCTGACGGTCGAGGTCGCCCTCGGTGACGTTGGCGATGCGCAGGAGCTCGGCGTCGAGCTTCCCGCTCTCCTCGGCGACGGAGATCATTTCAACCACGGCACCGGGGAACAACGCGCGGTTCTGCGCGAGGCTCTTGCCGAGGGCCTTGCCCTCCTTGACGCGGTCGATCGACTCGGAGACCGCGTCGACCAGGATCTGGTTGCCGATGGAACGCCGCGCGACGTTGAGGGCGTTGATGAGGGGGACGCCGGCCCCCAGCAACGTGCCGAGCATCCGGCAGAATCGGGCCATGGCGAACTGGGCCAGCAGCGGCCCGATCGTGGGCACGCGGAGGATGTACCCCTCCCAGGCGCGGCGGCCCGCCTCCGAGCGGAACCAGCTGCGGAGCGACACCGCGGCCACCACGATCCCGGCACCGATGAAGAGACCGTAGCCGCGCACCGCGTCGCTCACGCCCACGATCGCCCGCGTGATCAACGGCAGCTCGGCGTTGAAACCCTGGAACACGAGCTGGAAACGCGGGATGAAGAAAACCAGCAGGAAAATGAGCACGCCCAGCGCGAGGATCAGGAGGATCGCCGGATACATCAGCGCCGTCATCACCTTGCCCTTCAGCTCCTTCTCGCGCGCCTGGAAATCCGCGATCTGCGCCAGCACCACGTCCAGAAAGCCTCCCGTCTCACCAGCCTCCACCATCGCCACGTAGACGCGCGGGAAGGTCTCGGGCGAGCGCGCCATCGCGTCCGACAGCGGCATGCCGTCGATCACAAGATCGTGGATCTCCTTCCACTTCGCCTTCGCCACGGGCTCCACGGCCTCGCGGTGGATGATGACGAGCGCCCGGCTGAACGGCACGCCGGCCGCCAGCAGGCTCGAGAGGAGGCGGGTGAAGTTCTCGAGGATGCGGGGCGTGATGCGCCCCGACTGCCCCAGCTTCAGCTTGAGGCCCAAGCCCCCCACCCCGCCCGCGGCAGCCTTGCCGGCAGGCGAAGTTGATTCTGCCAGCCGGATCGGCTTCAGCCCGCGCAGCTCCACCTGGCGCATCGCCTCCTGGCGGTTGGCGGCCTCGATGACCCCCTCGGCCGCGACGCCGTCGAGCTGCAGGGCCTTGTAGGCAAACTGGGGCATGATTCAGGTCGCGGGCGGAGAAGACCACTCAGGGCTTCGCGGCGTGCGGGGTGGCCGCGTTCGGATCCTCCTCATGCACCGTCGTCACGCTGAGGACCTCCTCGATGGTCGTGCGCCCCTCCTGTACGAGGCGGCGGCCGTCCTCCGCGAGGGTCGTCATCCCGGCGCGACGCGCGGCGTCGCGGATGGCGTCCGTCGAGCCGCTGCGGAGGATCAGCTGTCGGATCTCATTGCTGGTATCCATCCACTCGAAGATGGCCTGCCGGCCGTGGAAGCCGGTACCGCGGCAGTCGCGGCAGCCGACCGACTTGTAGATCAAGGCGTCGGCCGGGATGCCGAGCCGCACCTTGTAAGTGCCGGCCGTCGGCGAGTCATCGACCGCCTTGCACTTCGGGCAGAGCAGCCGCACGAGGCGCTGGGCGAGCACCGCCTCGAGCGAGGAAGCCACCAGGTAGGGCTCGACGCCCATGTCGACGAGGCGAGTGAGCGCGCCCGGTGCGTCGTTCGTGTGCAGCGTGGAGAACACCAGGTGACCGGTGAGCGAGGCCTGCACCGCGATCTGCGCGGTCTCCTGGTCGCGGATTTCACCGATCAGGATGACGTCGGGGTCGTGGCGCAGGATGGAACGCAGGCCGCGGGCGAAGGTGAGGCCGGACTTCTCCGAGACCTGGATCTGGTTCACACCCTTCAACTGGTACTCGATCGGGTCCTCGATCGTGATGATCTTGCGCTCGGAGTCGTTGATCTCCTGCAGGGCGGTGTAGAGGGTCGAGGTCTTGCCGGAGCCCGTCGGGCCCGTCACGAGCACGATCCCGTGCGGCAGCTCGAGCACCCGCCGCAGGCCTTCGTAATCCCGCTCGTGCATGCCCAGGTCGCGCACGCCGCGCAGCGAGGAGTTCTGGCGCAGCAGGCGCATGACGACCGCCTCGCCGTGCAGCATCGGGATGATCGACACGCGGATGTCGACCTCGGTCGCCTCGATGCGGACCTTGATGCGGCCGTCCTGCGGTAGCCGCTTCTCGGCGATGTTGAGGTGACTGAGGATCTTGACGCGCGCGACGATGGCCGGCTGGAACTTCTTGATCTGCGCGGGCACCGGCACCTCCTGCAGCACGCCGTCGATACGGTAGCGGATGCGCAGTTCGTCCTCGAACGGCTCGAGGTGGATGTCCGACGCCCGCAGCTCGATCGAGTCCTTCAGGACTTGGTTGACGAAGCGGATGATGGACGCGTCCTCGGCCGCCTCGTCTAGGTTGGTGCCGCCGGCGCCCTCCCCCTCTTCCACGACCTGCAGCCCACCCTCCTCGTGCAGCGTGCCGATGGTGTCGGCGCCGACGCCGAGCCGCTTCTTCAGCTCGCGCTGGACGGCCTCGGAAGGGGCGAGCACCGGACGGAGACGCAGACCGGTCAGGGCCTTGAGCCCGTCGATGCCGGCGGTGACGAAGAGGCGGCTGGTCGCGATCTCGATCTGATTGTCGACGCGACGCAGCGGCAGCAGCTCGTCGCGCAGGAGCAGGCGCGCCGGGAACAGCGACAGCACCTGCTTGTCGGGCTCCAGCTCATCGAGCCGGGCGAACGGCACACCGTACTCGCGCGCGAGCCAGCGCAGCACCGCCTCCTCGGCGAAGGGCTCGCCGGCGGGATGCTGCCGCAGGAAGGAGCGCGCGTCGCCCGCCGTGAGCTGCCGGGCCGCGATCATGCGGTCGAGCAGCTCGGGCAGGGCGCCGTTGGCCGCGGGGACGGGAGCCTCGGTCAGCACGGCTTCAGGGCAGGAGACCGAACATCACCGCGATCGCCTCCTGGCGGACCGACAGGACCGCGCGGAGTTCCTCCTGCGCCTTGGTGAGCTTCGCCTCATTGTCGCGGCGGATCTCGCGGACGCGCTCGAGGCGGTTCTTGATCTCGGCCTCGGGCAGCTTGTCGCGGATGGCGAATTGCAGCGCGCTCATCTCGGGATTGTTGGAGCCGCCCCGGCCCGGACCGGGCCCGCGGTCACCGCCACCGCCGCCGCCGCCCGGGGGACCACCGCGGAAGCCCATCATGCCGCCGGGACCGCCGCCCATCCCGCCCGTGCTGCGGCGGATTTCGGAAACCTTGGCGACGCGCTCGGAGATGACCTTCCACTCCTCGTCGTCGGTGATCTCGAGGCGCTCGCGCAGCATGTTGAGCATGCGCGCCTGCATCTCCTGCGGATTGAAGTCGCCGCGGCCACCGCGGTCGCCGCCCCGGTCTGCTGCGCCACGATCTCCGCCCCGGTCGCCGCCGCGGCGGCGCTCTTCTTGGGCGGAAACGGACGAAATGAGGATCAACGCGAACGAAGCCACGCCCAACCAGGCGGCGAATTTGGAAACGAACGATTTATGCATGGTGACAATGAGGTTCGTGGGGAACTTGACGCAGATGACCGACGTTCAGTTGCGGGAATTCACCGCGCGGCTCACGAAGTTTCGTTCGACGGGCAAGGGTTGCGCGAAGCCCCGCCCAGAGTGCGCAAGTTTTGCGCACGCATACGGGATTTACTGCCATCCAAGCAGGCTCTGCGAACCAGCGCGACGGTTGTCCAAACCGAACCGCCGTGACGGGATCAGCCGGCCCGATCTCGAGCGGGGCGCCCTGAACTACTCCTTACTTCGACTCCGCCTTCTTACGCGCACCCTTCTTCGTGGGCTCGGCCGGGGTCGGCTCTCCCTTGAGCTTGGCGTCCTGCGCCTTCAGCCACGTGTCGTAGGCCTTCTGGCGGCCGGCGGTGTACTGGTAGGTGTCGAAGATCGCCGAGTTGCCGAGCGCCCGCGGGTCCTGCTCCTCGCGCAGCAGCGCCATCATGCGCTCACGCAGGCGAGCGACGACCGGTTGGTGAGCGATGTCCTGCGCGAGGTTGTTCACGGCCTGCGGGTCATTGCGCAGATCGTAAAGCTCGTCGGGCTGACGCTTCCCGAAGGAAAGGTCGTAGTAGTGGCCGCCGATCGTCTTCAGCAATTCCTTCGTCGGGCTCGGATCGCAGTTGCCGAAGTCAGTCTCGGGATTTCCCGCCGGCCAGCGCTCGGGATGGAAGTTGTGCACGTACAGGAAGTCCGGCGTGCGCAGGGCGCGAACCGGGTAACCCCAGTCGTTGGGCCGCCCGAGGTCATGGCGCTCCTTGCCCGCGAGCATCTCGGCGCGGTTTTCCACCATGCCCGAAGCGGGCGACCGCAGCAGCGCGGCGAGGCTGCGGCCCGTCATCTGCGCGTGGGCCGGCAGGCCCGCGAGTTCCAGGTAGGTCGGCGCGAGGTCGCGCACATTGATGAAGTCGTCGACGACCCGGCCCGGCTTGATCCCGCGACCCCAGCGCATCGCCAGCGGCAGGCGGAAGCCGTCCTCATGGATCTGCCCCTTCACGTAGGGGAACGGCATGCCATGGTCGGACGTGATGATGACCAGCGTGTTCTCCAGCTCCCCGGCGGCCTCGAGCACGCGCAGCGCCCGTCCGATGTGGCCGTCGGCCCATTCCACCTCGACCGCGTAATCCGCCAGGTCGCCGCGCGTGACACTCATGTCCGGCAGGTAGGCCGGTACCTTCACGTCGGAGAGGTTCTTGCCGAAGCGCACGCCGGAATCGCGCTCGTACGCGCGATGCGGCTCATGGAATCCCATCCAGAAGCTGAACGGCTTCCCCTTCGGCCGCTGCGCGAGGAAGTCCTCGAAGTTAGCCGCGTAATCGTTGCGGTTGATCGCGGAGGTGGGCGGCGGGGCCGTCCGTGCGTCAAAGGAGGGTCCGGCCGGGTTGCGCGTGCGCTTCGCCTGGGTCTTGAAGTCTCCCGGACCCCAGCCCTTGCCCGTCAGCCCTACGAAGTAGCCGCCCTGTTCCAACAGGTCCGGGTATACCTCGAAGCCCGCGGGGAACAGGCCGTTGTGCGAGACCGCCTCGCGCAGCTGCCACGAATTGCGGCCGGTGAGAATGCTCGCGCGGCATGGGCTGCACTTGGGGTTCGACGTGAAGGCGTGACGGAAGAGCACGCCCTCCCGGGCCACGCGGTCGAAGTTCGGCGTCTTCACCCACGTCGATCCGTAGGCCCCCGCGTCGCGCCAGCCCCAGTCGTCGAAGATGATGAAGAGGTAATTCGGTCGGGCGTTCTCGGCCGCGGGCAGGGCCGCGGCGGAAAAAAGGCCGGCCAACGCGGCGAGGAGACGGAAGCGGGGGGTCTTCATGGTAAAAAAATCAGCCGGCCTTCTTCCGCTTGCCGGCCTTCGGGGCGGCATCGCCCGAAGGGGCCGCGGCGCGCCCGGGCCAAGGGTAGTCATTGCGGCCCGCCGCGGCGTCGACCGGCCCGGGCGGCAACTCGCGTTGCCACGCGAGCACGCGTTGCGCGAGGCGTTCGACGACCACTGGGTGCTGCGAGGCGACGTTGTCGGTTTCGGAAAGATCGCTCCGGATCGCGTAGAGCTCCACGCGGCTGCGGTCCGGGTTGAGGAGAAGCTTCCAGTCGCCGTCGCGGATCGCCAGCTGCGGACTGCGGTTGATCACGTGCCCGGCGATGCCGAAGCGCCACTCCCACATCAGGGGACGGGCGCGCGGGACTGCGTTGCCCAGCAGGGCACGGCTGAGGTCCTCGCCGTCGGGCTCCAGCCCTTTCGGAACCGGCACTCCGGTCAGCGCGCAGACGGTCGGCAGGAAATCGATGCCGCCGATCACCGTCGCGTCGTCCACCCGTCCGGCGGGCACGCGGCCGGGCCAGCGCACCAGGAACGGCACGCGCAAGCCGCCCTCGTAGAGGCTGCGCTTGCGCCCGCGGAACGGACCCGGCGAACCGACGCCCGAGTGACCCGCGTTCTGGATGAAGATCTCCTCCGGGCCGTTGTCGCTGCTGAAGACGACGATGGTCTCCTCCGCCAAGCCCATTTCCCCGAGACGCCGGAGCAAGCGCCCGACCTCACGGTCGAGGTCGGCGACGCTGGCGTAGTAGATCGTGCGCGCGCTGCGATGCGGCAGGTCGGTGTTGCTGAAGCGCAGGAACGGCTCGATCTGCTCCGGCGTGGGATTGAGGGTGGCGTGGGGCAGGAGTGTCCAGAGTTGCAGATAGAACGGGCGGTCGCCGCGCCCCTCGATGAAGCGCAGCGCCTCGTCGACGAACAGCGAGGTCGAGCGCGCGCGGTAATGCGGGTCGTCCTTGCGAATCCCGGCGCCGCCACCTTCGCCCGAGCCGACGAAGTCGAAGCCGTAATCATGGATCTTGGGCCCTCCCGCGTCGTTGCCGAGGTGCCACTTGCCCACGTGCGCGGTCGCGTAGCCGGCGGACCGGAACGCCGCGGCGGCATTGGGCGCGCGCGGATCAAGCCAGCTCGACATCCCCCGCGCCTCGTTCTGCTCGCGCGTGGAATAGTGACCGTGGATGCGGTTGCGCCCGGGATAGCGGGCGGTGAAGAAACCCGCACGGCTGGGCGAACACACCGGCCCCGAAGTGTAGAACTGGGTGAACAGCGTGCCCTCCGCGGCCAACCGGTCGAGGTGGGGCGTGCGCAGGAAGGTGTTGCCGTGGCAACTCAGGTCCCCCCAGCCAAGGTCGTCCGCGAGGATGAAGATCACGTTGGGCCGGCGCGCCGGAGCGGACTCGGCCGCAAGGACGTTTCCGGCCAGCAGGAGGCCAAGGAGGAGGCGTTTCATCGGGAGGATGACGCCGCCGGCGGACGCGGGATACGCGGGAACCGCAGCAGGAGCAGGCGCTCGGCCTCGGCCTGCGCCGCGGCGAATGCTGCCTCCCCGAGCACACTGCGGGTCTCGGCCGGTTCGTCGGCGTCCGCGTACAGCTCGCGGCCGACGTTCTCGCCCGTGCGCCAGTCGCGCCATTCCGTGTAGCGAACCGCGGACGTACGCACCGAGTAGCCCATTGCCCGGGGAACCTTCTCCGGCTCGCGGTCGTAATACGACGGCCGCGGATGCTGGGTGAACGCAGCCTCCTTCACACGCGCGGCGGGATCGCGCAGGACGGGAGCAAGGCTCACGCCCTCGAGTCCCGGCACGGCGGGAAGGCGGCAGAGGTCGTTGAGCGTGGGAAAAAGATCCACCAGTTCGGCGAACGCCGCGGTGGCTCGACCGGCGGCGGCGCCGGGCGCGGCGACGAGCAGCGGCACGCGGGCGTCGAGTTCGAAGGTCGAGGTCTTTCCCCATTGGCCGTGCTCACCGAGGTGGTAGCCGTGGTCGCCGACGAAGACGACGATCGTGTCCGCCGCGCGTCCGGCGCGGTCGAGGGCATCGAGCACCTTGCCCAGCTGCGCGTCGAGGTAGGAGATGTTGGCGAAGTAACCGTGCCGCATCTCGCGTTCCAATTCCGGGGTCGCGCTGATCCGCCCCGGTCCCGGCAGGCCGAGGATCTCGCGGCTGTCGTGAAAGGCGATCTCGGGCGCGCCGGCGGGCCGGCGGCCGTCGAGCGCCGGTAGCCGCGCGCGGTCGTAGAGGTCCCAGTAACGCTTGGGAGCGTTGAACGGCGCGTGGGGCTTCCAGAATCCGACTGCGAGGAAGAATGCTCGGTCCTTCACTTCACCGAGCACCCGCACCGCCTCGGCGGCCACCCGGCCGTCGTAGTAGGCCTCGTCAGGAACGTCGCGGCACTCGGTGAGAGGAACATCGGTGTAGAGCCGGCCGCCGCCGGAGACCAGGTTCGGCGGCAGCGGGCCCGTGACCTGCGGCGCGTCGTGGCCGTGGGAGGCGTAGTGCAGGAACTCGGGGGCGCTCCACGAGCGCGCGTCGCCCTTCTCCTTCGTGTGCCAGTTGTGGAAGATCTTCCCCACGCAGCGGGTCTCGTAGCCCTGCGCCTTGAAATGCTGGGGCAGCGTGGTGACGTCCGGCCGCAGCTCGCGGAAGTGCGTGCCGTTGTTCCACAGGCCGAGCGTGTCGGGACGTAGCCCCGTGAGCATCGAGGAACGCGAGGGATTACACACCGCCTGCTGGCAGTAGGCGCGGTCGAAGCGAACCGCGCGCCGCGCGAGCCGGTCGAGGTTCGGCGTCACGGCCGGCGAACCGTAGGCCGCGAGCTCGGGCCGGTAATCGTCCGCCATGATGAAGAGGACGTTCGGGCGCCGCGCGGCGTCGGCGGCCGACAGCGGCGCGAGCAGCGCAAGGAAGACGGCGGCAAGCAGCGGCGCGGAAGCGGACATCGGCGGGGTCATGGGGCGACAGCATTGAGAGACGCGCCGGGCCCGCGGAGCAAGGACGCTCTACCCCACCCGCGCCGCGCGCGCTTGCGCGGCCGGGGGAAGCTTCCAGCGTCTCCGGCAAACGCCATGAATCCCGAGATCCTCACGGCCCGCCGCCAGCGCCTCTCCGCCGCCCTACCGTTGGGCGACGCGCTGCTGCTCATCCACGCGGGCGAGCCCGTGCCGCTGCCGGAGGGTAGCGACCAGACCTACCCTTTCCGCTCTCACGCGGAGTACCTCTACGCGGCCGGCGAGGAATGCGCCCGCGGCGTGGTCGCGTTCGACCCGCGCGAAGGCGCCGCCGGCTGGCGCACGTTCACGCCGCCGGTCACCGAGGCCGAGCGGGTCTGGGAGGGGCGGCTGCCCGCCGCCGGCGATTCGCTGGAGGAACTGCAGCCGTGGCTCGACGCCCGGCGCGGGCGGCGGGTCATCGCGCTCGGCGCCGCGCAGGCGGAGGCAGGCGCGGAACAGGTCCGGGAGGCCTTCACCGAGGCGCGGCGGGTGAAGGACGAGCACGAGCTCGCGCTGATCCGCGCCGCCGTCGCGGCCACCGCCGCCGGCCACGCCCTGCTGCCGGACCTGATCCGGCCGGGTGTCACCGAGCGTCGGATACAAATCGAGCTCGAGGCGGAATTCCTGCGCCACGGGGCCCGCACGACGGGTTACGGCACGATCGTGGGCACCGGCCCGAACTCGGCGGTGCTGCACTTCGCCCCTTCGGCCCGCGCGGTGCGCGCGGGCGACTTCGTCCTCGTCGATGCCGGGGCGGAGGTCGGCCGCTACGTGGCGGACGTCACCCGTACCCATGTCGCCGGGAGGCCGACGCCATTCCAGCGCGACCTGCACCAACTCGTGGTCCACGCGGAGCAGCGCGCGATCAAGCGCTGCGTCGCCGGCGCGGAATGGAAGGAGATCCACCTCGCGACGGCGGTCGATCTCATGGAAGGGCTGGTCGCGATGGGCGTGATGCGGGGCGCGGCTCCGTCCCTGGTGGAACGGGAGGCCCACACACTGTTTTTTCCCCATGGCGTCGGCCACATGGTCGGCCTCGGCGTGCGCGACGGCAGTGGCCGCGCACCCGGCCGACCCAAGGATCCCCGTCCCTGCCTCCGCACGCTCCGGCTGGACCTTCCGCTCCGGCCGGGGCACGTGGTCACGATCGAACCCGGCCTCTACTTCATCCCGGCGATCCTGCAGGACCCAGCGCGCCGCGCGCGCTACGCGCACGACGTCAACTGGGACCTCGTCGACCTCCAACTGGAGGCCGGTGGCGTGCGGATCGAGGACAACATACGCGTGACCGCCGGGGAGCCCGACGTGCTCACGCGGGCGATCCCGCGCGACCTCCCGTAGACGGCCCAAAATTCCGTGGACAACCCGCGGCCCGTGGGTCTCCTTGCGCGCATGTCCCAGCCGGAAAAGAAGTACGTCACGCCCGTATCCCTCGCGGTGGACGCGATCCTGGTCGTCGCGTTCTTCGCCTACATGTACTCGGTGCTGAGGCCGCACGTGCCGTCAAACGACGGTCGGATGGTCATGCTCTGGGCGGGGCTGACCTCGGCGTGCATGACCGGGGTGTTCTGGCTCTGCATCCACATGTTCCGCGTCGTGCTGCGCGCGCAGCGCGAAAGCCGGCGGAAGTGAGCCGGGCCGGGCTCCGGAAGCGGACGCAGCACGGTTGCAGTTGCGGCGGGCCAAAGTCCGCTTAGCTTCGCCGCCACTCCGAAGACCATGGTCCAAGGCGAACCGACTCCTCCCCCCGGCCTCAAGGCAGCGCGGGCCCTGGGGATGATGCTTTCCGCGGCGCTCCTCGCCGGCTGCACCACGACGTACGAGCTGAAGGTCGACTCGATCGCGAAGCCCCGCGCGGCCGATGCGATCTCCTACGAGGTGCGGAACAAGAACCCGCTCGTGGCCGATGATTCCCTCCGCTTCAAGGAGGCGGCCGGCTTCGTGAAGACCGCCCTCTCCGGCCGCGGGATGTACGAGGCCCCCCCGAACACGAAGGCCGACATGATCATCGACGTGGACTACGGCGTGAGCCCGCCGAAGGTGAAGCAGGAGATGGTCTCGGAGCCGGTCTACGTCACCGTCCCGGGCCAGATCCGCACCGAGCGCATCCAGGTGGGCACCGACTCCCAGGGTCGGCCGATCTATCAGACGGTGACCGTGCAGGACCCGCCTACGACCCAGTTCGCCGGCTTCCGCGAATACATGGTCACGCTGACCGTGTACGAGAAGTACCTGAAGATGTCGGCGCGGGAGAACAAGGAGGCGACCGAAGGGAAGCCGGCGCCGGAAATCTGGACGGTGGATATTTCCAGCGAAGGGGAAAGCCGCGACGTGCGGAAGCATCTCCCGATCCTCGTGGCCGCGAGCATCGACTACGTCGGCAAGGACTCGCAGGGCCAGAAGACCATCCGGTTGAAGGACAATGCGAGCGACATCGCCTTCGTGAAGAAGGGCATGTGACCCCCGGCGGCGTCAGGCCGCGAGGGCGTGACAGGCGCGGGCCAGCTGCTCATCGGAGACCTCGCCGCAGCGGGCGAGCGACCAGATCACCTCGGGCTCCCAGAGGGCGGCGCGCAGCGGCTCGAGCAGGCGCCGCGGAAGGTCGGGATCGGCGACGCGGCGGAGGATATCGAGCGTCTGGCGCGAGGCCGGGAGACCCAGCCACTGCAGGAGGCCGAAGACACCCTCCCGCTCGTGCACGGCCGCGATCTCACCCCAGGAATCGCCCTCTCCCCCGCGCAGGCCCTGGTGGGCGATCAGGAAGGAGACCAGCGCGGGCGTGCCTGACAACTCGCCGGCGAGTTCGGGGCAGCGGGTGATGGCGAAAAGGGCGGACATCCGGCTGAACGCGAACCGGCCGAGGAAGGCGGCGACGTCGGCCGGAGCGAATTCCAGGAAACGGCGCCAGCGGGCCGGGCTCACCCCGAGCGCCGCGGAGGCGAGGACGGACTCACCGGGCACCGCCGCGCGCCAGCGCCCCGGGGCGGACTCGACGAGGAAGGCGACCTCGGGCCACACGGTGACGCGCCAGCGGGCGCCGTCGTGGATCCAGGTGAGATCAGGGGAGCAGGCCGGAGCGGGGATGAGGCGGGATTTCATGCCGAAAGATTACCACCCGGGGTGGGACATTGCTTGTCCCAGCCTGAAAAAACCCCATCAACCCCACCATGCCCTCCCCCGCCCGCCTTTCCCGCCCCCCGATCGAGCGCATGCTTCGGATCCACGAGGAGCTGCGCCGCGGGGCCTTCACCAATTGCACGCGCCTCGCCGCCCAGCTAGAAGTCTCGCGCAAGACCGTGGTGCGTGACGTCGCCTTCATGCGCGACCGGCTGGACCTGCCGGTCGAGTTCGACGCGCGGATCAACGCTTACCGCTACACGCATCCGGTGTCGGCCTTTCCCACGGTGCAGGTCTCCGAGGGCGAGCTCCTCGCCCTGCTGGTCGCCCGCAAGGCGTTGGAACAATACCGCGGGACGCCGTTTCACCGCCAGCTGGAGGCCTCCTTCGAGAAGCTCACCGGCGGGCTCCGCGACCGCATCACTTTCTCCCCCGCCGACGAGCTGCGCTCGGTCTCCTTCCGCAACACCGGGCTGGGCCGCGCCGACCTCGCCGTCTTCAATACCCTCAGCACCGCCGTGCTCCGGCAGCTCGAGGTCGCATTCGACTACCGCAAACCTGGGACCCGCGGCGGGGAGCGGCGGCGCGTGCGACCCTACCACCTGGCGCACCGCGAAAACCTCTGGTACCTCATCGCCTTCGACACCGGCCGGGCCGCGCTCCGGACCTTCGCGCTGCCGCGCATCAGCCGCGCCGAGGCCACCGCGGCCCGATTCGTACGGCCCGAGGACTTTTCGCCCGAGGCGTTCTTCGCCAACGCCCTCGGCGTGCTGGGTGGACCAGGCGACTTCACGGTGGTCATCCGCTTCTCCGCGGCCGTCGCGGACCGGGTGCGCGAACGCGAGTGGCACGAGTCCCAGCAATCGCGCGACCTGCCGGACGGCGGCCTTGAGATGACCCTGCGGCTCGGTGCGCTCGCGGAGGTTGAGGGCTGGATTCTCGGCTGGGGGCCGGAGGCGGAGGTGCAGCGGCCACCGGAACTGCGCCGCCGGCTGGCCGCCGCGGCCGCCCGGCTCGCGGCTCTGTATGCGGCACCCGCGAGCCCCACGCGCCACGGCCGGCGGGTTCGCGCGCGAAACGCGTGACCTTTCACCGGATGAAACGTCATTGCGACGCCGACAGAATGTTTTGTTGCACGCCTCGCGGCCCTCGTTGATTCGTTGAACGAACCCCGCGGGCGGGCACCCCTCCCTCATCCACTCACCCAAGTCATGCCAAAATCCAAGAGCTACGGCGGTCTGATTACCCTCATCCTTGTCCTCGCCGCCGGTGGCACCGGCGCCTGGTTCTACTTCAGCAAGGGTTCCGACAAGAAGCCGGAGTTCCAAACCGTTAAGGTCGGCCGGGGCGACATCACCCAGGTCGTGACCGCCACCGGCGATCTCCAGCCGGTCGTCGTCGTCGACATCGGCGCCCAGGTCTCCGGCCAGATCAAGGAGGTGCGGGTCGACTTCAACTCGGTCGTGAAGGCCGGCGACATCCTCGCCCTCATCGATGAGGCCACGCCGACCCAGCGCCTCCGCCAGGCCGAGGCCGACCTCGAGTCGACCAAGGCCAACAACCGTCTCATCTCGCTCAACGTGGAGCGCACCCGCGAGCTCTTCGCCAAGAAGCTCGTCTCCCAGCAGGAACTCGACAACGCCGAGGCCCAGCTCGCGCAGTCCAACGCCTCGCTCCTCACCCGCAACGCGGCCGTCGAGAACGCCAAGCTCGATCTCTCCCGCTGCACCATCACCGCCCCGATCGATGGCATGGTGCTCGACCGCAAGACCGACAAGGGCCGCACCGTGAACGCCAACATGAACGCCCCGGTGCTCTTCACCCTCGTCAACGACCTCACCAAGATGCAGATCAACGCCGCCGTGGCCGAGGCCGACGTCGGGAGCATCTCCGAGGGCCAGGAGGTCAAGTTCACCGTCGACGCCTTCCCGAACCGCACGTTCGCCGGCAAGGTCCGCATGGTGCGCAACGCCGCCAGCTCCAACCAGAGCGTCGTATCCTACGCCACGATCATCGATGTCGCCAACGACGACATGAAGCTCAAGCCGGGCATGACCGCCAACGTGTCGATCATCGTCAACCAGCGACCGGGCGTGCTCCGCGTCGGCAACGGCGCCCTCCGCGTCCGCATCCCGCAGGAATTCCTCCCGAAGGCCCCCGAGGTCGCCGCCAAGGGCGGCAAGGCCGAGGGCAAGGCGGGCGCCACGGCCATGACCGACGACGAGCGCCGCCGGGCGGTGTTCGAGATCATGCGCGCCGTCGGCTTCGAGCGCGGCTCCCCGCCCACTGCCGAGCAGATCCAGAAGGCCAAGGCCATGGCGAAGGACAAGGGAATGGACCCGGACCTCGTCGCGGCCTCGCTCTCCATGCCCGGCGGCCGCAAGCGCGGGGAAGGTGGCGGCGATCGCGGCAGCGGCGGCGGCGGCGGCGGCTTCAGCCGCGGCGGCCCCGGGGGCGGCCCTCCGGGCGGCGACCGTGGCTTCAACAACACCGTCGTGACCCGCACCCTTTACAAGCTCGTGAATCCCGAGGCCGAGGAGAAGAAGATCGAGCCGGTTTCCGTGCGCCTTGGCATCTCCGACGGCTTCTCCACCGAGGTCCTTGAGGGGCTCGCCGACGGCGATACCGTGGTCACCAACATCACCATGCCGGGCGCAGCCGCCGCGGCCGCCCCCCAGGGAGGCATGCAGAACCCCTTCTCGGGCGGCAGCCGCGGCGGCCCCCCGAGCAGCAGCGGCATGCGCGGGCCTCGTTGATCCCCGGAAGCCCGCTGCCATGGCACCCGTCGTCCAGATCAAGGACATCCATAAGATCTACGATTCCGGCGAGATTCCGGTCCACGCGGTCCGCGGGGTCTCCCTCGACATCCATCGCGGCGAGATGGTCGCCCTGATGGGCGCCAGCGGTTCCGGCAAGTCCACGTTGATGAACGTCCTGGGCTGCCTAGACCGCCCCACCCGCGGCACCTACCTGCTCGACGGCATCAACATCGGCGAACTCGACCGCAACGAACTCGCCGACCTGCGCAACCAGAAGCTCGGCTTCGTCTTCCAGGGATTCAACCTGCTCGCCCGCACCACGGCCCTGGAGAACGTCGAGCTGCCCATGCTCTACGGGCGCCACCGGAAACACTCGTCGAAGGAGATCCGCCAGCGCGCGATGCACTGCCTCGACATCGTCGGCCTCGCCAACCGCCACGACCACTTCCCCAACCAGCTCTCGGGTGGACAGCAGCAGCGCGTCGCGATCGCGCGCGGCCTCGTCAACGAGCCCCAGGTTCTGCTGGCCGACGAGCCCACCGGCAACCTGGATTCCCGCACTTCGGTCGAGGTGATGGGCGTCTTCCAAAAGCTCAACGAGCAGGGCATCACCATCGTGATGGTCACCCACGAGCTCGACATCGCCAGCTACTGCAAGCGCAACCTCATCCTGCGCGACGGCGTGGTCGTGCGCGACGAACCGGTGCCCAACCGGCTCATCGCCGAGCACGAGACCCGCAAGCTCAAGGAGGCCGAGGCCGCCGCCAAGCTCATCGCGCACAACGCCGCCTGATCCTGCCATGCGCTTCACCAACACCTTCCGCGTCGCCCTCCGCGCCCTTCGGCGCAACACGATGCGCTCCATCCTCACCGCGCTGGGCATCATCATCGGCGTCGCCGCCGTGATCACCATGGTGAGCATCGGCAACGGCGCCAAGGCCATGGTCGAGGCCCAGGTCGCCTCCCTCGGCCAGAACCTCATCACCGTCATGCCCGGCAGCTTCAGCTCGGGCGGCATGCGCAGCGGCTTCGGCTTCTCTCCCACCCTTTTCCCCGAGGACTTCGACGCGATCGCCGCCGACGTCGAGGACATCGACGGCGCTAGCCCCGAGGTGCGCGACAGCCAACAGGTCCTCGCCAACGGTCTGAACTGGCGCACCAACGTCAACGGCGTGGGTCCCGACTACCCCTACGTGAAGAACTGGCCCCTCACCGCGGGCGCCATGTTCTCCGACCAGGAGGTCAAGTCCCTCGCCAAGGTCGCCGTCATCGGCAAGGTCGTCGCCGAGCAGCTTTTCCCCAACGAGGATCCCGTCGGCCAGAACATCCGCATCCGCAACCTGCCGTTCCGCGTCATCGGCGTCCTCGGCCCCAAGGGCGTCACGCCGTGGGGATCCGACCAGGATGACATCGTGCTCGTGCCGTACACCTCCCACATGCGGCGCATCTCCCGTCGCACCAGCGTGAGCTCGATCCAGATCCAGGCCAGCACGCCGGAGACCATCGACAAGGTGAAGACCGCCGTCGAGGACCTGCTCACCCAGCGCCGCCGCGGTCGCGAGCCCGACTTCATCGTCCGCACCCAGGAGGAACTCGCCAACACCTTCACCGCCACCAACCGCACCATGACCCTGCTGCTCGCCTGCATCGCGAGCGTGTCCCTCATCGTCGGCGGGATCGGCATCATGAACATCATGCTCGTGTCCGTGACCGAGCGCACCCGCGAGATCGGCATCCGCCTCGCCATCGGCGCGCACGGCAAGGACGTGCTCACGCAGTTCCTCATCGAGGCGGTGCTCCTCAGCACCATGGGCGGCGTGATGGGCGTGCTCGTCGGGATCGGCGCCTCCCAGCTCGTCGCCCAGTACATGGGCTGGCCCATCCTCGTCTCGACGTTGTCCGTCATCATCGCGGTGTCGTTCAGCGCCAGCGTCGGCGTCTTCTTCGGCTTCTACCCCGCCCGCAAGGCCGCCCAGCTCGATCCGATCGACGCCCTGCGCTACGAGTGATCCCCGGCCGGCGCCGCGTCCGTCCCATGCGCCGGCTCGCCCTGCTCCTCCTCGCCGCCGCAGCCGCCCGGGCCGCTGAACCCCGGGTCGACTTCCGCGAGGAAGCCCGGGCCGCCGTTGCCCGCGGCGACCTGCCCGACGCCCGCCGTCTGCTCGGCGAGGCGGTCGCCGCCCAGCCCGACTCCCCGACGCTGCTCGTCGAGCTCGCCGCCGTGGCCGCACGGCAGGACGACGGCCCCGCCGCCGTGGCGTCGCTCGAACGCGCGGCCGCCCTCGGGGCCGCCCCGCCCGTGGAACGCGACCCGCGGTTCGCGAGCCTGCAGGGAACGGCGCCGTTCCGTCGCGTGCTGCAGGCGTTCGCGCGCCTCCGCGAACCCGCCGGGTCGGTGGAACTCACCGCTTCCCTGCCGGGCAGCACCGGCATCGTGGAAGGCATCGCGTGGCGCGCCCGCACCGGCGACCTCTTCCTCGGCGACGTGAGGCACCGCGGCGTCTGGCGACGCGACCGCGAGGGCCGGCTCGCGCGCTTCTCCGCCGAGGACGAATCGATCCTCGGGGTCTTCGGCCTCGCCCTCGACGAGGCGCGCGGCCTCCTCTGGGCCGCCACCAGCGCCGTGCCGGAAATGGAGGGCTACGCCGCGGACCTGAAGGGCGCGGCCGCCCTCGTCGCGTTCAGCCTCGCCTCCAGCGAGCTGGTGCGGGTGGTCACGGTGCCCGATGACGGACGCGAACACGGGCTGGGGGACCTCCATGTCGCCGAGGACGGCACGGTCTACGCGACCGACGCCAAGACTCCCGTGATCTGGAAACTGGAGCCGGGCGCCGAGGAGCTACAGGCCTTCGCCCAGGATGCCGGTCTGGTTTCCCTGCAGGGCATCGTACGCTGGCGGGACGATCTGATCGTCGCCGACTTCCAGCGGGGCCTTTTCGCGGTGTCGCCCAGTGATGGCCGCGTCCGCGCCCTGCCGCCGCCGACGGGCGCCACGCTCGTCGGTCTCCACGGGCTGGTCGCAACCCCGGCCGGCATCGCCGCCACCCAGCCGGGCATCTCGCCCGAGCGCGTCGTGCTGATCGTGCCGGCGGAGGCCGGCGACCGGATCGCGAGCGTGACCGTGCTGGCCTCCGGCCATCCCGGCATGGGCGACCTCGGGCTCATCACCCTGGTCAACCAGCAGCCGACCTGGGTCTCCGGATCCGGCTGGGAGTCGCCGGGCGGTCCTCCTGTCGCCGGAAACCGGGGCAGAAACGTCCTGATCCAGCAGGCTCCGTCACCGTGAACGCCGGGCGCGCCGGGCCCCTTCCGATCCCGATCCGGGATTCATGCTTTGGCGGTTGAAACCCCCGCCCACGTGGGTGGATGGTGATCCATTCCACCCGCGAACCATGCCCGCCAACATCCCCGTCCGCGCCAGCGAACAGCTCGCTTTTCCCGGCGAGGTCCCCGTGGCCGCGAGGCTGGCGGCTTGCCGGGAGTTCCTGCGCACGGAGACGGCTTCGTTGCGGCAGCGGCATGAGGCGGGCAGCGCGGGACTGACGATCTGCCGAGAGCGGGCGCAGATCATCGACGCGCTCCTCGTCCACCTGTTCGCCTACGCCCTCCGCAGCTATCCCCCGCCCGCCAAGGGACCCGTGCCACCCGTCGCGCTGGTGGCGCTGGGAGGCTACGGGCGGGGCGAGCTCTCGCCGCTCAGCGACGTCGACGTGATGTTCCTGTTCGCCACCAAGACCAAGGCGGCGGAGGCCAAGCCGCTGCAGGAACACCTCACCAACGAGATCCTCTACATCCTGTGGGACTGCGGATTGAAGGTGGGCCACTCGACGCGCACCTTCGACGAGGCGTTCGGAGAGGCCAGGAAGGACATCCTCACCAAAACCGCGCTGCTCGAGGCACGCCGCGTCACGGGCTCGGAGAAGCTCTACGACACCTTCGCCCAGGCCTACCGCAGCTACTACGCGACCGAGAACCCGCGGCAGTACATCGAGGCGCGGCTCGACGATCAGGCCTCCCGGCGCGCGAAGTACGCGAACACCGTCTTCAATCAGGAACCCGACATCAAGAACGGCGTCGGCGGCCTGCGTGACTACCAGAACGCCGTCTGGATGGCCCGGGTGAAGCTCGACGTCACCGCCATCGATGAGCTGGCGGCGCAGAACTATCTCCGGGCCGATGATCTCCAGGCTTTCCAGCGCGGTTACGACTTCCTCCTGCGCGTCCGCAACCAGCTGCACTTCCTGAGTTCGCGCGCGACCGACGTGATGAGCCTCGACCAGCAGCCTCGGATCGCCGAGGCGCTGGGCTACCGTTCCCCTGACCTGCTGGCCCGCGTGGAGGCTTTCATGCAGGATTACTACCGGGCGGCGCAGACGATCTTCCGCGTCTCCAAGCTGGTCGAGGACCGGCTCGCGCTCTCCATCGGCCGCTCGGGTGACGGCGACAAACGCTCGTTCCGCGACAGCCTCCTCGCCTCGCGCCTGCAACGCACGAAACGCATCGACGGCTTCATCCTCCGCGGCCGCGAGCTGGCGGCGGAGAAGACTTCGGTCTTCCGCGATGATCCGGTGCGCCTCATCCGCGTCTTCCGGCATTGCCAGACGCTCGAGGCCACGCCCGACCTCCACCTCGCCGAACTCATCCGAGCCTCCCTCGGCCTGCTGACACCCGCCGTCGCCGAGAGCAAGGACGCCAGCGTGTGTTTCCGCGCCATCCTTTCCGAGGCCGGCGCCGTCTACCCGGTGCTGAACCGCATGCATGAGCTCGGGGTGCTCGGCCGGTTCCTGAGGGAATTCGACGGCCTGACCTGCCTCGTCCAGCACGAGTATTACCACCGGTACACGGCGGACGTGCACACGCTGAACGCCATCCGTGAGCTCGACCGCATCTACACCGAAGCGGAACCCATCACGCTCAAGTACCGCGCCGCCCTCCACGAGACGTCCGATCCTTCGCTTCTCTACCTCACCCTCCTGCTGCACGACATCGGCAAGGCCGAAGGCATCCGTGGCCACGCCGAGAGCGGGATGCGGCTGTCGGGGCCCATCTTGGAGCGATTTGAAGTGGAACCCTCTGGCCGTGAACTAGTTCTGTTCACGATCAAAAACCACCTCGCGATGGCACGGTTCTGGCAGAAACGGGATGTCGATGACCCCACCACTGCCGCCGCATTTGCCGAATTGGTCGGCGACGCCGACCGCCTCCGGCACCTTTACGTCCACACGTTCTGCGACGCCCGCGGGACCGCGGCCGATCTCTGGAACAGTTACAAGGACACCCTCCACACCACCCTTTATCGCACCACGTTCGAACGCCTGAAGCTCGGCGCCGATGCCGCCGAAGCCGGTCTCCAAAACCAGATCAAAATGACCCAACAGGAGCTCATCGCGAAAACCATCCCCGGGATCAGCACCGACGAGATCAACGCGCACTTCGGGCTGCTGCCCGACCGGTACTTCATCCACACCGACTCGCCGGAGATCGCGCTGCACATCCAGATGGTCAACCGCCTGCTGCACTCCATCACCACGACCGACTCGGTCGGTTCCCTGCGCCCGGTCATCGAGTGGAAGGACGACCTCAACCGCTCGCTCACCGTCGTCAACGTGGTCACCTGGGACCGCGCGGGGCTTTTCTACAAGCTCGCCGGAGCCTTCAGCGTCGCCGGCCTGAACATCCTGGGGGCGAAGGTGATCTCCCGCACCGACCACATCGCGATCGACACGTTCTACGTCGTGGAGCCGGGCCGCGGTCCCGTCCAGAGCGCGGCCGCGCAGGACAAGTTCGCCCGCACGATCGAGGACGCCCTCATGGCCAACCGGGACCTGCTGCCTGATATCACCGCCCAGGCCCGCAAGCACGCCGCCACGCGCTACCTCAGCCCTTCCTCGGGGGAGACCCTGCAGAGTTCGTTCCCCCCGACGGTCGACGTCTACCACGAGCTGTCGATGGAGCGGACGATCGTCGAGATCCAGGCCCGCGACCAGATCGGCCTGCTCTACCGCCTCGCCAAGGTGATCTCCGACCATGGGTTCGACATCACCTTCGCCCGCATCGGCACCGAGCGCGGCGTGGCCATCGACACCTTCTACATCGAGGGCGCCAACAACGAGCCCATCTCCACGCCGGAGCGCCTCCGCGCCCTGCGCGACGCCCTCCACGACGTCATCGCCCCGCAGGCGCTCCCCGTCGCCGTCGGCGCCGGTTGACGGCCGCGCGGGAGCCGCGCCGACCCAAGCGTTAGCAGCCTCGAGCTCAGGACCGGAACATTGACGAACAGGCCTTTTGATCTAGCCTGTTTTTCATGAAGACGGCCAAACTGTCGGTGGGCGCCTTTGAGGCGAAGAACCGGTTTTCCGATCTCCTCGACCGCGTCCGGCAGGGCGCGGAGGTCACGATCACCAAGCATGACAAACCGGTGGCCCGGCTCGTCCGCATCGACCACCAGCCGGCCGAGGTCCGCCGGCGCGCGGTGGCTGAACTGCGCGCCATGCGCGGGCGCTACCGCCTTAAAGGCGCCACGATCGCGGAACTGGTGGCCGAGGGCCGGCGGTGAGCGGGTTCGTTCTCGATTGCTCGGCCACGCTACCCTGGGTCTTCGCCAACGAGGCGACTCCCGCAACAGACGCCCTGCTGGATGACCTCGCCGACGGCGGGCAGGCCTGGGTGCCCGCGCTCTGGCACCTCGAGGTGGCCAACGCGATGCTGGGCGCGCGGCGGCGTGGGCTCATCGACCGGGCCGGCGTGGAGAAATTCCTCGAGACCCTCCGGACCCTTGAAATCGAGGTCGACGACGAGACGACCTCCGGCGCGTGGACCAGGATCATCTCGTTGGGCGAAGCCCATGGGCTGACCGCCTACGACGCCGCCTACCTCGAACTGGCCCTGCGCAAGGGCCTGCCCCTCGCCTCCCTCGATGCGCAGCTCAGGAAAGCCTGCGCGAAGGCCGGCGGCCGGCTGCTGCTCTGAAAGACCAAGTACCCGCGGGCGTATCGGTCGCGCCTTTGCCCGGCGTGGACTTCCCCTGTTTCGGCTGGCGGCGTCGCCCGGCCACCTTTCACTCGGCCGCGCATGAGCGAGCCGGAGGTCAATGATCCGCGCGCCACGGCGGCCCTGTACCGGATCGCCCGCCTCGCGGCGTCGATCGATGACCCGGCCGACGCCCTGCGCGAGATGCTGAACGTCATCGCCGCTGTCTTCGCGGCCGACGCCGGCTCCATTTCCCTGCTCAGCCCGGATACCGGTGACCTCGTCACCGAGGTGGAGTTCGGCGACGGCATCCCGAAGGGCTCGCCCCACCGGCTCAAGCCGGGCCACGGCGTCACCGGCTGGTGCGCGCTGAACCGCCGGCCGGTGCTCGTCGCCGACGTGCGCGCGGAGCCACGCTACATCGCGGTGCGCACCGCCACCCGCGCGGAGATGGCCGCGCCCATCCTCGACGGGGACCAGGTGGTCGGCGTGGTCGACCTCGAGAGCGACCGGCCGGCCGCCTTCACCCCGGCCGACCTCGCCACGCTCGGGCTGCTGGCCGACGAGGCCGGACTCGTGATGCGCCGCCTCTGGCAGAACGGACACCTCCGCGCCAAGGCCCGCCAGCTGGAAAGCCTCATCACCGCCGGGCAGTCGCTCGTCGCCAAGGTGGAGCAGCAGGAAATCCTCGCGACCCTCACCCGCGAGGCCTGCCGCATGCTTGAGGCCCGGGCCTGCCTGTTTTTTCTGCTCGAACCCGCGACCGCCCGCCTGCGTTGCGCCGCCTCCAGCGGGTCCGGAGATATCGTCCCGCCCACGGGGGACTTCGAGCTGGAGGGGTGCCTCTTCGCCTCGCCCATCCACACCCGCCGCCAGATCTGGTTTCAGGACCTGCGGTCGCCGGAATTCCTCGAGATGCCCGACGTTCCGCGCGGCGAGGGCCTGGTCTCCGTCCTATCGACACCCGTCATCTTTGAGAACGACGTGCTGGGCGTGCTCGCGGTCTTCACCGCGGCGGTCCACCGCTTCGACAACGACGAGAAACGACTCTGCGCCGCGCTCGCCGGTCTCGGAGCCGTGGCTTTGCAGAACGCCCGGCTCTACGCGCGCGTCTTCCGCAGCGAGGATGTGCTCCGCAAGAACGAGCGGCTCACCACCCTCGGCCTCCTTGCCGCCGAAATCGCCCACGAGATCCGCAATCCGCTCACCGTGATCAAGCTCCTCTACGGCGGCCTCGGCGGCGACTTCCCGCCGGGAGACCCTAGGGTCACCGACCTCCGCGTGATCGGGGAGAAGCTTGAGCAATTGGAGGCGATCGTCACCCGTGTCCTCGGCTTCGCCAAGGCCCCCGCCAGCCTCCACTCCCGCTGGTCGCTTGCCGAGATCATCGAGGACACCCTCGTCCTCGTGCGGCTGAAGCTCTCCCAGCAGAAGGTTTCCGTGGAGTTTCGCGCCCCCGACCGGCCGGTCTTCGTCGAGGTGCACAAGGGCCAGATCCAGCAGGTGCTGCTCAACCTCCTCTTCAACGCGACCGAGGCCATGCCCGCCGGCGGCGCCATCCGCATCAGCCTCCAGCTCGACGACGGGCCCGACGCCCCCCGCGCGCGGCTCGATATCATCGATACGGGCGGCGGCGTGCCCGAGACGCTCCGCGGCCGCATCTTCGATTCTTTCCTCTCCGGCCGGCCCGACGGCACCGGCCTCGGCCTCGCGATCGCCAAGCGCATCCTCGCCAGCCACCGCGGCGACATCGAGCTCGCCGGCACCAGCGCCGCCGGCACCACGATGCGGGTCACGCTGCCGCTTGCGAAGTGACCGGGTCGCCGCAGGGTCGCGCCATGGAAGGATC
>JBBAVH010000029.1:0-32893 GCA_040397825.1 Opitutaceae bacterium | reverse complement strand
TGGCGTGACCCGAAACGGGATCTCCGCGCCACCGGAAGAATTTCTTCCCGCCCGCATATTCGAAATCGAAGCCGAGGCCCGCCTCCTGCTTCCCGACCGAAACTTGGAGCCGACCAGCGTCGCCCGTTGCCGGGCCGCAGGCCGCCAGGCGGCGTCCAATCCAGCCCGCCAGCACCTGTGCCTCCGCGGCGAGTCCACCGCCGTGCGACACCGTGACTCGACGCAAGCCCTCCACCAACACCGCGGGCGCATATCCCGCCAGGAATTGCCCGACGCCTTGCCGCACCGGCAGGACCCGGCAATAGGCGAGGTCGCGGATCACCGCGGGATTCGGCCACGGGTAAGTCAGCGCCTCGGCCGGCGCACGCGCGCTGTCGAGGAGAACGCGTTTCGAGCGCCCCAGCAGATAGCGGTAATCCGCCATCCGCACGCTGTCGGAGAATCCATGCGCCCAGTAATACAGCGGCAGGTCGGTCGAGAGGCAGATCGACACCTGGTTCTCGAGAAACGGCCGCGCGCCCCGCGAATAGCTCAGCATCACGAACTCCACGCACCGCCGGTCCGAGGGCGTGCGCCCCAGGAAGCACTCGCCGTAAACCTTGGCGCGGATCGAAGGCCCGCTCACGTCGTGGTGCAGCGGACAAAGGACGACGACGCGCGCGGGGTAACGTTGCGCAAAACGCACCACGGTGCGGAACTGCGCGACCGCATCCTCCGGGGTCGTCGCGAACCCGAGGTGCAGCACGAAGTTGACCTGCGTCGCCTTCGCATCCTCCGCGCCGGCCACGGCGGAATCATCCCGCCACAGCTCGGCCAGACTGAGCCTGATCCGGTCGACCGGGACCTCGAGCCCCGGCAGCGCGTCAAAGTTCGCCGGCATGGGCGGGATCAGGGCTGACGCCAGATGTGCCCCCGCCGCGCCAGCAGGGCGTCGGCTCCCGCCGGTCCCCAACTGCCGGCCGCGTAGGCGTCCATGCCGGCGCGTCCCGCCTCCGCCCATGCGTCCAGCACGGGCGTGTAGAGCCTCCACGAGGCCTCGGCCTCGTCGCCGCGGATGAACAGCGTGCCGTCCCCCACGAGGGCATCGAGCACGAGCCGCTCGTAGGCCTCGGCCGTGTTCGAGCCGAAGGTCGTGGCGTAGCGGAAGCTCATCTTCACCGGCTGCGTGCGCGTCTCCAGGCCCGGCACCTTGGTGTTGAGGATCATGCTCAAGCCCTCGTCAGGCTGCAGCTGGAACGACAGGGTGTTGCCCGCGAGGTCGAAACGCGCGGTCTCGCCCGCGAAGAGCGTGCCCGGCGGACGCCGGAAGTTGATCGCGATCTCCGAGACGCGCCGGGCAAGTCGTTTCCCGGAGCGCAGGTAAAAAGGCACGCCCTGCCAGCGCCAATTATTGATCGAGAGACGCAGGGCCGCGTAGGTCTCGGTCGCCGAGCCGCCGTCGATGTCCCCCTCCTCAAGGAATCCGCGCACCGGGCCGCCACCGACCATGCCCGCCGCATACTGGGCCCGCGCGACGTCGCCGTCGGGGCCCGCCGCCAACGGTTGGATCGCATTCAGCACCTTCACCTTCTCATCCCGGATCGCCTCGGGATCGAGGGACCCAGGCGGCTCCATCGCGGTGAGCGCCAGGAGCTGCATGGTGTGGTTCTGGATCATGTCGCGCAGGGCCCCGCTCTGCCCGTAGTACCCGCCGCGTCCGCCGACGCCGGCATCCTCCGCGACGGTGATCTGCACGCTGTCGATGTAATTGCGGTTCCAGAGCGGCTCGAAGATCGCGTTGGCGAAGCGCTGCACGAGCAGGTCCTGCACCGTCTCCTTCCCGAGGTAATGGTCGATCCGGTAGACCTGGCGCTCCTCGAGGACGGAGCGGATGACGCGGTTCAGCTCGCGGGCCGAGCCGAGATCGCGACCGAAGGGTTTCTCGATGACGACCTTAGAGTGGAGCGGACCGTGCGCATGGCGCGCCGCCAAACCGCTCGCTCCGAGGTTATTCAGGATCGGCGCGAAGACCGAGGGTGGCGTCGAGATATAGAACAGCCCCTGCACATCGCGTCCCAAACGGCGTTCAATCTCGCCCAGGTGCGCGGCCAGCCGCTCAAAGGCCGCCGGCTCGTCGTAGCCGCCCGCCACGTAGGTGGTACGCGCCGCGATCCGCTCCCAAACCGCCGGGTCGGGTTCACGCCGGGAAAACTCGCGGACCGCCGCCGCGGCGAGATCGCGGAATTCCTGGTCGGGGATCGCCTTCCGTCCGAAGCCGACCAAGTGAAAGTCGGCCGGCAGCAGATTGTCGTGCGCGAGGTTGTAGACGGCAGGGATCAGTTTCCGCGCCGTGAGGTCGCCCGAGGCGCCAAAGATCACCGCCACCGTCGGCGGGGCGCCGCGGTGCTTGCTCAGCCCGTGCAGGAAGGGATGCCGAGGTGAATCCGTCATGGTCGCCGGCGAATTCCTCCGGAAACCGACTCCGCCGCAAGGGAAATGGCCCGCCACCCGCCCACGCCCGGAACCACCCGCGGGGCCCTACTCCTTCACCGTCAGCTCAAGGACGCGGCCCGGCAGCCAGCCGGCCTTGCCGCGAAGGTCCGTCGGCCGCGTGTATTCCAGGACGTGAAGCACCCCGGGACGACCCGCGAAGATGTCGATCGGACGCCCCAGGCCGGCGAGAAACGTCGTGGAGCGGGTGTTCCAGCCGCCGTCCGCCCTCCGTTCCATCCGCAACCGCAGGATGTCGAAGCCGTGCTCCTCGTCGGGTCCCGGGCCGGCCAGGAAGCTGCCGAGCCGGGCCACCAGGAAGCTGTTGCGCACCGACTCCGGCCACTCTGGCCCGAGCCAGATCAGGCCGGTCGGCGAGCTGTGGGCATTGAAGGTCGCGGTCGGCTTGCCGCCCATGGTCCCGGCCGGCCCGAGATTCACCACGGGAAGGACGAATCGCCTCCCGGCCGGCGCGTCCGGCGTGTGCGGATACCACTTGGTGCCGACGGGGGCGTCACCTAGTTGGTAAGGAAAGCCGTGGTGCCGCGGCTCCTCGCCCGGGACCGGCGGGATGACATGGTCCATTTCCTCCGGCGCGTGGGCGTCGGGCCCGTTGGACACCGTGAAAAGGTTGCCCTCTCCGTCCCACGCAAAGCTGTAGGCATTCCGGATGCCGCGGGCGATCACCTCGATCCGCGGGGTGGCGGACTTCGGATCCAGCCGCCACATCGCCGCCGTGATGGGGGTCTCGCCGATCTTGGCGAAGTGCTCCACCTTGCCCTCCTCGCCGCCGTCGGTGCGGGAGCCGCTGCTCACGTACAGCAGGCCGTCGGGTCCGAAGCGCACGTCGGAAATGCCGTGATTGAAGTGCGCATTGCCCCACGGATAGCTCGTCGCGAACCACGGACGCGGCTCCACCGGATCACCGTCAGCGTTGAACCGGGTCGTGCGGTGGATCGCCACCTCGTTGGTCTCGTACGGGCGCGTCGCCACGCGCTGGTTCGTCGTGATCCAGAGGTGCCCGTCGGCGTCGCGCACCATGCCGAGGGGCTGAAACTCCGTCGGGCGCATCCCCCTGAAGTCGCGTGGCCAAAGGACCTGTCGCACGTTGCCGGAAACGGGATCCACCCGCCAGAGGCCGCCCGCCTGCCCGAGAACGTAGAGCGGTCCGCCGCGGCCGTCGCCGGCCAGCCGCACGCCGAAGTCATTCAGGCGCGCGACCTCCCGGATCGCGAAGCCGGGCGGAGGAACGGGCAGCGGCCGGTAGTCACCCGCGGCCTTCAGCGCGGCGAAAGTTTTGAACGGCGTCGTCGCACGCACCGCGCGCACTTCCTCGGGCGTGAATGCAGCCCCGCGGTTGCCCCAGGAAGACACCACGAACGTCAGCACCGCCGCGACCTCGTCATCGTCGATGATCACCGGCGGCATCTGGCCGCGATAAGTGCGGCCGTTCACCACGATCTCGCGGTTCAGGCCCGCCACCACTGCCTCGATCGAACCCTTCCGATTCGCGGCCAGCCAATCGGATCCAGCCAAGGGCGGGAACACGTCGGCAAAGCCGTCGCCAGTCGCGCCGTGACACATCGCACAGCGCGCCGCGTAGATTTCCCGACCTGGCCCGAAACCCTCCGGATCTGCAGCCCACCCCCGGACTCCGGAAAGGAAAACAGCGATGATGAGGGGGATCACGCGACGGGGCGGGCGCATGTGACGACCATGCCGGGCACACCCCTGCGGTCAATCGGACTGACCTCGCCTGCACCGGGAACCCCCGTCACGGGATCAATGTGCGGAACGCGCCGGTCATATGGACGTTCTGAATCGCACGAAACGGTAGCGGCGGCGGAGAATCCGGAGCCAACCCCCGACCACCAACGTCCATGCGGAACCCGCTGCGCCAAAGGGCCGGATTCACACGCCACGGTGCGACCTGGCGGACCCTCCGCCAGGACTACGACCGAGGGCGCCGCGCACCCCGCCCGCCGCTCAACCGAGGGCCTTCAATAACCGCTCGAGCTCGGCGCGCTTCGCCTGCTGGTCGGCCAGCTGCTTGCGCGCGCCCGCCAGCACGGCCGGCGGGGCCTTGCTGACGAAAGCCTCGTTCGAGAGCCGGGCCTCGGTGCCGGCGATGTGCTTCGCCAACTGCTCCAATTCCTTGCTCAAACGCGCCTTCTCGGCGCCGGCGTCCACGGTGCTGGCAAGGTCAAGGTGCACGGTGCCGAGCGGCGTGACGACGGCGGGAGCCACGTCGACCTTTTCCCGGCGCTCCAGCTTCGCCGCTCCGGCCATGCGCGAGAGCTTCGCGAGGTTGGCGGCGATCACCGTCCAATCTGCGTCGGACGCGATCACGAGAAGCGAGACATCGCGGCGGCTGGCCAGGTTGTGCTCGGCCTTGAGGGCGCGGGCCTGTGACACGAATTGCTTGAGGCGCTCAACGGTGGCGACCGCGGCGCGGTCGGGAGCGATGCCGCGCACGCTGGCCGCACCGGCCAACTGCGAGGCGTCCTCCAGGGGAGTGTCCTCGATGAAAACCCCGGTGCGTCCGTAGCCGAGCTGCTGCCAGAGCTCCTCGGTGATGAAGGGGATGAACGGGTGCAGGAGGAGCAACGTCTGCCGGAGCACCAGGTCCTGGATCGCAAGGCAGTTCGGCTTCGTCGCCGGATCCTGCAGCTTCGATTTGGAGACCTCGACGTACCAGTCGCAGAAATCATTCCAGAAGAATCCGTACAGGGCGTGCACCGCGGCGCTGAACTCGAACTCCGTGAAGCAACGCGCCACTTCGCCGGTCGTCGCCAGCATGCGGTCGAGGATTGCGTGGTCGTCGGCGTCGAAGCGGGCCGGCTCCAGGCGCGCGAGTATGGCGTCGAGCGAGGCGTTGTCGCCCGCCGGGCCGCTCATCTGCCGGAAGCGGCAGGCGTTCCAGAGCTTGTTGCAGAAATTCTTCCCGCTTTCGATCCGATCCTCCTGGAAGCGGATGTCCTGCCCCTGCGGCGCGATCGAGACGATGCCGAGGCGCAGGCCGTCGGCCCCGTACTTGTCGATAAGGTCGAGCGGGTCGGGCGAGTTGCCGAGGGACTTCGACATCTTGCGGCCCTGCGCGTCGCGGATGATGCCCGTGAAGTAGACGTGACGGAACGGGATCCGCCGCTCGATCGGCTCGCCGGGGCGCATGAACTCGAGGCCGGCCATGATCATGCGGGCGACCCAGAAGAAGATGATGTCGGGCCCGGTGACGAGGGTCGTGGTCGGGTAGAAATGATCCAGCCCCAGCCGCTGCTGCGCCTCGCGGTCAGGCCATCCGAGGGTGGCGAACGGCCAGAGCCACGAGGAGGCCCAGGTGTCGAGGACGTCGTCCTCCTGCGTCCAGTTTTCCGGATCAGCCGGTCCCTCGAGCGAGACGTGCACCTTGGCGGGGTCGCGCAGGTCCTGCTCGGTGAGTTTCTCGCGGTCGAGGCCCTTGCGGTACCAGACCGGGATGCGGTGGCCCCACCAAAGCTGACGGCTGATGCACCAATCCTGGATGTTCTCGAGCCAGTGCAGGTAGACCTTGCTCCAGCGCTCGGGATGGAAGCGGATATGACCATCGCGCACCGCGGCCTTGGCCTCCTCGACGCGCGGATAACGCAGCCACCACTGCCAGGTGAGGCGCGGCTCGATGGGAACGTCAGCGCGCTCCGAGAACCCGACGTTGTTCGCGTGGCTCTCCTCCGCGAGGAGCGCGCCCGACGCCTTCAGAAGCTCCGCGGCCCGCTTGCGGGCGGCAAATCGTTCCATGCCCGCGAGCTCCGGGCCGGCCAGCTCGTTGAGCACCCCGTTGGACTCCAGCACATCGACCACCGGCAGCCGGTGCCGCAGGCCGATCTCGAAGTCGGTCTTGTCGTGCGCGGGCGTGATCTTCAGCGCGCCGGTGCCGAACTCACGGTCCACGGCGGCATCCGCGATGATGGGAATTTCCGCGGCAGGCCCGAGGGGGCGACGCACCTTCTTGCCCACCCAGCCCGCGTAGCGGGGATCCTCGGGGTGCACCGCGATCGCGACGTCGCCCGGGATGGTCTCCGGGCGGGTGGTCTTCACCTCCACGAAGACGCCAGGGGCATCCACCCGCTCGTACCGGACGCGGTAGAGGGTACCGCTGGCCGGCTTCATGATGACCTCCTCGTCGCTCAACGCCGTCTGCGACACGGGGCACCAGTTCACCATGCGCTTGCCGCGGTAGATGTGTCCCTTGCGGAAGAGGTCGACAAACACCGTGAGCACCGCCCGCGAGTAATGCGGGTCCATCGTGAACTGGGTGCGATCCCAGTCGCACGAGGCGCCGAGCCGGCGCAGCTGCTCGAGGATGATGCCGCCCTTCTCATGCCGCCACTCCCACACCTTCTCCAGGAACTTCTCCCGCCCGAAATCGTGCCGCGTCTTCTTCTGCTTGCGCAGCTCGCGCTCCACCACGGTCTGCGTCGCGATCCCCGCGTGGTCCGTGCCGGGCAGCCACATCGCCGAGCGGCCTTCCAGCCGCGCGCGGCGGATGAGCACGTCCTGCAGCGTGTTATTGAGCACGTGGCCCATCGTGAGCACGCCCGTGACGTTGGGCGGAGGGATCACGATCGTGTACGGGTCGCGCCCCGCGTCGGCCTTGCCGGCGAACGCCTGCGCCGCCAGCCAGCTGGCGTACCACTTCTTCTCCACATCCCGCGGCTCGTAACTCTTGGTGATCTCGGACATCGGCGTCGCTCGGTTGAAAAACGGCGAGGAAACGTCCCGCCCGCGGACGAAGCAAGCGGTTATCCGGTGGCTGCTAACGGGCGCATCGCCCCGCCGTGCTCCCTGGGTCCTCAGCCAGCGCCCGGTGGGCGCGGGCCACCGTTACGTATTTCTCCGCCCAGCGCGGCAGGCCGGACTGCTCATCCGCCGTGAGCGGCCGCACGACCCTCGCGGGTGAACCGTAGACCATCGATCCGGGCGGGCACGTGAATCCCTGCGGCACGAGCGAGTTGGCCCCGATGATGCTGCGCGCCCCGATGACCGCGCCGTCGAGCACCGTCGCGCCCATGCCGACCAGGCATTCGTCACCGACCACGCACGCGTGCACGATCGCGCCGTGGCCGACGGTGCAGCGCGCGCCGATCACCGCATCGCGGTCGTCGGCGAGGTGGACGACCGCGTTGTCCTGGATGTTGGCGCCGTCGCCGACGACGATGCGGGCGATATCACCGCGAAGCACGGCGCCGTAGAAAACGCTGGAATCGGCCCCGAGCGTGACGTCGCCGACGACGGTGGCGTTGGGCGCGACGAAGGCCGCGCGGGCGACGTCGGGCCGCCGGGAAAGGTGCCGCGCGAGGCGTTCCGCGGTGTTCATGTAAAATGGTTCTCGCGCGACCGGGGGCCCGCCGCAAGCTCCCGCCTTTCGCAACCCACCACCGGCATGGATACCCTCGTGCATCTCGGGCGCGGCCTGCTCGGCATCGGCGCCCTCGTCCTCGTCGCCTGGCTGCTCAGCGCCGACCGTCGAGCGATCGTCTGGCGCAACGTCGTGACGGGCGTCGCGCTCCAGTTCATCCTCGCCGGGCTGGTGCTGCACTTCGGCCCCGCGCGGGCGGCGGTCGAATGGGTGGGAGCGCGGTTCGTGGACCTGCTGGACTTCACGAACGCGGGCGTGGGGCTGCTCTTCGGCTCACTGGCGGACAAATCGAAGCACGGCGTGGTGTTCGCGATCATGATCCTTCCCTCGATCATCTTCTTCTCGGCGTTCTCCTCCCTGCTCTACTATCTCGGGATCCTGCAGAAGGTGGTCTACGCCTTCGCGTGGGTGATGTCGAAGACCCTGCGGCTCTCGGGCGCCGAGACGCTCAGCGCTTCGGCCAACATCTTCCTCGGCCAGACCGAAGCACCTTTCCTCGTGAAGCCTTACCTCGCGGGCATGACGCGCTCCGAGATGCTCACCATCATGGTGGGCGGGATGGCGACGATCGCGGGCGCGGTGATGATCGCCTACATCGCGTTCCTCGGCGGTGACGACCCCCAGCAGAAGGTGCTCTTCGCCACGCACCTCATCACCGCCTCGGTGATCAACGCCCCCGCCGGCCTGATGATCTCCAAGATGCTTTTGCCGCAGACCGACCGCGTGAACACCGACCTGGACGTGTCGAAGGACCGGATCGGCGCGAATCTGGTCGACGCGGTGTGCGTGGGCACGACCGACGGGCTGAAACTGGCGGTGAACGTCGGCGCGATGTTGATCGCCTTCACCGCGCTGGTGGCGATGTTCAACGCAATCCTCGGCTGGATCGGCGCACCCCACGCGCTCACCGTCGGAGGCACGACGCTCGCATCCTGGCCCGGGCTCAACGGCTGGATCGCGGAGGCGACCGGCGGGGCGTTCAAGTCACTGTCGCTCGAGTTCGTGTTCGGCGTGGTCTACGCGCCCGTGGCCTGGCTGATCGGCATCGACTACGGCCATCTCCTGCAGTCGGGCGCGCTGCTCGGCACCCGCACGGTGTTGAACGAATTCATCTCCTTCCAGCAGATGGGTGCGATGAAGGCCGCGGGCACGTTCAACGACCCCCGCACGCTGATCATCCTCACCTACGCGATGTGCGGCTTCGCCAACCTCGTCTCGATCGGCATCCAGATCGGCGGCATCGGCTCCCTGGCCCCGAGCCAGCGCACGACGCTCGCCCAACTCGGGTTCAAGGCGATGATCGGCGGTACCATCGCCTGCTACCTCTCCGCCTGCGTCGCCGGCATCCTCGCCTGAACTGCGGGAAGGATGCCTCGGGCGCCGCAGCGCTTCGCGGAAGCCCGGGCCGACGGGAGGCCTATTTCTGGCGCCACTCGCCGCCAGGGGATTGCACCCAGTGGCCCGGACGGGCCAGGTCGGCGAGCTGCGCCGCACGCTTGCGGCCCACCTCATCGGCCGAGGCGCCGGTCTGAGCCGCCAGCGCCGCATACACCCGGCGACGATCGGCGTTCTCGTCGTTGACCACCTGTTGGTCAGCGCCGCCCAGGCTGCCTCGAGCCTCGAGAAAGCCCTGATTCGACTCACCGACCGCCTTGCGGTCCTTGAGCGTGTTGACGGAGGAAAGCCGGCGCTCCATGCGACTGCGGACCGCGCCGAGATCATCAGCGGCACACACTGGAGCCGCGCCGAGCGCGAGGACCGAGATCAGCAGACCGAGCCGGATAATCGAACGGGTTTTCATGGGAGGAAAATCAGCGGCCGGAGGCCTTGCGGTCGAGTTCACCGAAGAAGTCTTTCAGCGCGCGGTCGACCTTCACGTTCACGTCGACCGTAATGTGGATCGGCTTCACCTCGATCGGCTCCGTCTTGACGTTCAGGCAACCGGCGAAAAACACGGTGAGCAGGGGCATGACCGCGGCGCGTTTCATGGGGAAAAGAATGAAAATCCCGCCGTTCCCGGCAATCCCGAACCGGGCTCACTTGCCGGCGCCGAACCGGAGCCGCGAATGGGTCCCGAAGGCGACGACCTGGTCCAGCGGCCCGCGCACATTCACTTCCAGCACCACCGGAGCGCGCAACGCGGGATCGGCCGGACCGCCCGTGATGGACACCAACGCGGTACGCCCCTCTTCATCCCCGGCGGCGTCCAGCGAAACCTCCAGCTGCTCGGCCAACAGGGGGACGCCCCCGGTCTCGAGCTGCACGAGACCCGGGTAGTACTGGCGCACCAGGGCCGGCAGCTGGCTGGAGATGATGCCGGGGGTCGGCAGGAAACGGAGCTCCGCGGTTTCTCCGCCCCGCAACGCGAGGCGCGCGCTTTCGATCCGCAGACCCTCGGGATCACTGCGCAGCTCGACGCGTCCGTCCAGGCGGCCGCGCGCCGACGAGAACAAGGGCGGCAGCAGCGGGATGAGCTCGCCCAGCTGCACGCCACTCATCCGCGCTGCGACCGAGAACGAAGCCGCGTTGAAGGCGACCGAGGCGCGAGCCACCTCCAACTCGCCGCCCAGCACTCCGATCCGCGCTTGCTCGAGATGAAGCGCACCTCCGCCTGTGTGAAACTCAACGTGCCCCGCGCCGAGCGAAAGCAGATCATAGCCGCCGCGTTCCCAAGATAGGACCTGTCCCGGCTCCGTGCGGAGCTCGCGCAGGTCCGAAAGTCGGGCGCGCAGCCTGAGGGCGAGCCCAGCGATGAAAAGTTTGCGGGCGAACTCATCGTAACTGCCCCCGGAGAGGGTCACCTCGAAAATTCCCTCCGGCACGCGGTCGCGGATCGTGCCCACCGCGTTGACGCGGAGCTGCCCTGCAGCCGAACCGGTGAGGGTTGGCGCAAACTTGCCCAAGATCGGGCCGGACCAATCCCCGAGGTCGATGGTCGCGCTTTCGAGCGACCACTCCCCGTCGCCACGCCCATCCAGCCGGGCTCCACCCTCGGCCGAAAGCCCCTGTCCTTCCACCCGGAAACGCACGTTGCGTCGTCCCGCCGGCGAAGTGTCGATTTTCACCTCCCAACGCACCTCAGGTGCACCCGGTACGAGCAGCGGCTCCATTATGCCGGAGAGCACGCCGTCGAGAGGCGGCACCAGCCACACCGACGGCGCCGCCGAAAACCCGACCGCGGCGCTGAGCAGTGACAGCGCGAGGAACCACCCATGGGGCTTCGAACGAGGCACGACGCCCACACGTGTAAGCCGGCTGGGAGGTACGCGTCGAGGATAACGCCAACCGGTCGCCCTTCCGCCGTCTCCGCACCCGGCACCTTCTTTTCGATCCTTGGTTGCCCGTTTTGACCACAGCGCCGACCTGGCGGCGCTCAGGACTCGGGCACGGGGACCGGCTCGAGGCGCCAGATGTCCTCGGCGTATTCGCGGATGGTGCGGTCGCTCGAGAACTTCCCCATGCGGGCGGTATTGATGATCGCCATGCGGGCCCAGGCGTCCCGGTCCCGGAAGGCGGCATCGACGCGGGCCTGGCAGTCGCAGTAAGCGCGGAAATCGGCGAGGACCATGTAGGGATCACCGCCGCGCAGCAGGCTGTCGTGCAGATGGGAGAAGGCGCCGTGCTCGCCGGGCGAAAAAAAGTCGCTGCCCAGCCAGTCGATCACGGCGCGGAGCTCCTCGTCGCGGTGATAGATGTCCCACGGATTGTAGCCGCGCGCGCGGAGCGCCTCCACCTCGTCGACGGTGAGCCCGAAGATGAAGATGTTCTCCCGGCCGACCTCCTCCTGGATCTCCACGTTGGCACCGTCGAGCGTGCCGATGGTCAGGGCGCCATTGAGCGAGAGCTTCATGTTGCCGGTGCCCGAGGCTTCCTTGCCCGCGGTGGAGATCTGCTCGGAGAGGTCCGCGGCGGGGATGATGCGCTCCGCCAGCGAGACCCGGTAATTGGGCAGAAATGCGACCTTCAGCTTTCCTTGGATCCGGGTGTCGGCGTTGATGCGTTCCCCCACGAGGTTGATCGCGCGGATGATGTTCTTCGCGAGGTCGTAGCCCGGGGCGGCCTTGGCGGCGAAGACGAAGACCCGCGGCACGATGTCGAGCCCCGGGTGCTGCAGCAGCCGCCGGTAGAGCGCGAGGATGTGCAGCAGGTTGAGGTGCTGCCGCTTGTACTCGTGCAGGCGCTTGATCTGCACGTCGAACAGCGCGTCGGGCGAAACCGTGACGCCGCACTCGGCCTGGATCACCGCCGCGAGGTCGGCCTTGTTGGCGCGCTTGATCGCCATGAACTCGGCGCGGAAGGCGCGGTCGGCCGCGAGGGGCTCGAGGCCGCGCAGCAGGGAAATGTCCCGCGCCCAGCCGTCGCCCAGCCGGGCCGTGACGAGCGCCGCCAGCCGCGGGTTGCACTTCAGCAGCCAGCGCCGCGGCGTGATGCCGTTGGTCTTGTTCCGGAAGCGGCCCGGGTAGAGCGCGTCGAACTCCGGGAAGAGCTGCCGGCGCAGCAGCGCGGTGTGCAGGGCGGCGACGCCGTTGACCGCGTGCGAACCCACGACCGCGAGGTTGGCCATCCGCACCGACTTCCCGCCATTCTCCTCGATCAGCGAGCAGACGCGCTTCTTCGCGTCATCGCCCGGCCAGCGGGCTTCCACCACCTGCATGAGCCGCTCGTTGATCTCGTAGATCACCTGGAGGTGGCGCGGCAGTACGCGCTCGAACAGCGCCACGCCCCACTTCTCCAACGCCTCGGGCAGCAGGGTGTGGTTCGTGTAGGCGAAGGCCCGCGTCGCGATCCCCCAAGCCCGGTCCCAGTCCATGCGCTCCTCGTCCACGAGGATGCGCATGAGCTCGGCGACCGCGATGGCCGGGTGGGTGTCGTTGAGCTGCACCGTCACCTTGTCGGCGAAATTGTCCCACGAGTTGGCCGGGTTGCGGCGGTGGCGGCGGAGGATGTCGCGCAGCGAGCAGGCGACGAAGAAGTACTGCTGCACCAACCGCAGCTCCTTGCCGTTCTCGGTCTTGTCGTTCGGGTACAGGACCTTCGAGATCGTCTCGCCGACCGCCTTCTCGCGGACGGCCTCGACGTAGCCGCCGCTGTTGAACGCGGCGAGGTCGAAGTCCTCGGTGGCCTTGGAGGCCCAGAGGCGCAGCAGGTTCACCGTGCCGGTGCCGTAGCCGGCGATGGGGATGTCGTGGGGCACGCCGAGCACCGTGCGGGTGTCGACCCAACGGGGGCGGTAATTGCCGCGGTCATCGAACTCGTTTTCCACCCGACCGTAGAGCCGCACTTCCTGGGTGTACTCGGGCCGGACGACCTCCCAGGGATCGCCGAAGAGGGTCCAGCTATCGGGATGCTCCTCCTGATGACCATGGCGGAAGGCCTGGCGGAAAAGCCCGAACTCATAGTAGATGCCGTAGCCCAGCGCCGGGTAATCGAGCGTGGCGAGGGAATCCATGAAGCACGCGGCGAGGCGGCCGAGGCCGCCGTTGCCGAGACCCATGTCGACCTCGCTGTCCCGGATGCAATCGAAGTCCTGCCCCAGTTCCGCGAGGGCATTCCGCGCGGTGTCGAGGAGGCCCGTCGCGAGGAGGTTATTGCCGAACATCCGGCCCATGAGGTACTCGAGCGAGAGGTAGTAGACGCGGCGGACGTTGCGGGCGTTGTGGACGCCCTGGGTGCGGATGAGCCGCTCGTGGATGGTGTCGCGGAGCGCGAGCACCGTGGCCACCCACCAGTCGCGGGGAGTGGCGGAACCGGCGTGCCGGGCGAGCGTCGAGACGAGGTGGCGCTCGATCCTCACGCGCATGTCGGGGACGGAGACGCCCTGGGGCCCGGTCTGGGCCGCTACCTTGGGGCCCGCCCCGTTGCCGGTGGAGGCGCCGTTGCCGGCGGTGCCAGTACCCTTGCTGCCGTTCTTGTTGGCCGTGCTTCGCATGGTGGAGGTCCACCTTGTAGAACGAACCGTGCCAGCGCGAGCGGGACCTTGCGGTTATTTCTGGAAACGGCGCGCGAGCTCCCCGTGCGTAAGCTCGAAGAATACGGGGCGCCCCGACGGGCTCGTGAGGGGCGAGGAAGTCGCGAAAAGCGCCGCGACCAGCGCGCGCACCTCGCCCTCGGGAGAGGTTTCAGGCAACCGCACGGCCTTGGCGGCCGCCAGACGCGCGAGTTCATCCCGGGCGAGGTCGGCGTTACCCTGCGGCACCGAGCCGTCGCGGAAGGCGGCGAGCAGGTCGCGAAGGAAAGGCTCGGCGTCGGCTGGTTCCATCCAGGCCGGGATCGCCTCCAGGCGGAAGAAGTTGCGGCCGAACTCGGCCACGTCGAAGCCGTGCGCCTCCAGAAAACGCCGGCGGTCGAGCAGCAGCGCGGAGGCGATGGCGTCGAGTTCCACCGGCAGCGGCAGCAGCAGCCGCTGACTCGGGACGGCGCCGGTGCGGAACTGCTCCCGCAGCCGTTCAAACCAGACCCGTTCGTGTGCGGCCCGACGATCAAGCAGGACCACTCCCGAGGAAGTCTCGAACAGCGCGTAGGCCCCATGGGCGAGCCCCACGAAACGCCAAGCTGGCGCCCCGGCCACCGGCCGCGGGACAGGCGACGGAACCGCCATCGGGGCGCGCGCCACCGGCGGGGACGCCAGGACCGGAACCGCCGCGACGGCTGGCGGCGAGGCGGGAGCCGACCCGGCGCCCCGCACCCCTGAAGCTGACAGGACGGGCCCCGCCGCGCCGACGACCGCGGGCGCCACGGGACGCATCGGGGCCGACACCGGGCCCGCGCCCGCACGGGCAATACCCACCGCAGGCTGGACCGCCGCGGCGGCGG
Organism: Opitutaceae bacterium; assembly: GCA_040397825.1. Taxonomy (GTDB): domain Bacteria; phylum Verrucomicrobiota; class Verrucomicrobiia; order Opitutales; family Opitutaceae; genus ER46. The sequence continues at coordinate 18,216 of JBBAVH010000029.1, read as the reverse complement.
CCACCCCGGCCCCCACCTCGCGGAGGCGTTCGAGCACGGCGCGAATCACGAAGCCTCGCACCTGGGGCTCGCTGCGGAAACGCACCTCGCGCTTGGCCGGATGCACGTTGACGTCGACCGAGGCCGGCTCGCAGTCGAGGAAAAGAAACGCCACCGGGTAACGCCCCTTCGGCAGGGCCTCATGATAGCTCTCGATCAGCGCGTAGTTGAGCGTGCGGCTGTCGACGGGCCGGGCGTTCACGAAGATCACCATCTCATGCCGAGACCCCCGCCCCACGCCGGGCCGGCCGATCAGCCCGCTGAGCCGCATCCCGGGCTCCTCGGCTTCGATGGCCACCAGCGATTCCGCCGTCTGCCGTCCGAAGATCTCCGCCACGCGCTCCCCAAGCGTGCGGCACTCAGGCGAGCGGAAGATCACCCGGCCGTCCTCAATCAGGGTGAACGCGGTGCGCGGGCAGGCCAGGGCGTAGAGCCGCACCCCGTGAATGATGTGCGCGGCCTCGGTCTGGTCGGTCTTGAGGAACTTTCGCCGCGCCGGGACGGAGTTGAACAGGTGCGAGACTTCGATGCGCGTGCCCACCGGCCGGCCGCAGTCGCGCACGTGCACGAGGCGACCGCCGTTCACGAGCACCTCCGTACCGGCGTCGTTGTCCGCCTCCCGCGTTTGAAGCTGGAACCGCGACACGCTCGCGATCGACGGCAGCGCCTCCCCGCGGAAGCCGTAGCTCGCCAGCCGGTCGAGGTCGGCCGCCTCCGTGATCTTGCTCGTGGCGTGGCGCTCGAGGGCCAGCAGCGCGTCGTCGCGCCCCATCCCACACCCGTTGTCCTCCACCCGCATCAGCGAGCGGCCGCCGTGCCGGAACTCGACCTCGATCCGCGTCGCTCCGGCATCCAGCGCGTTCTCCACCAGTTCCTTCACCACCGCCGCCGGGCGCTCGATCACCTCGCCGGCGGCGATCTGGTTGGCGACCCGGTCGGGCAGGAGGCGGACTTTTCCCATGGCGGACGTCCTTGGTTGGTCTTTGCGCCGCCGAGGTCAACACCGCCCCCGGGGCGCAGGTCGGCGGTTGCGCCGAGGGCGCCGGCGGACACACTTCGTCCCAAGCATGAGCGAATCCCCGTCCCCGCGCGCCGCCGTCACCGCCTCCGAGTCGCTCGAGTCGTCGCTGCTCCGCACGCTCATGGAGAACAGCCCCGACCGCATCTACTTCAAGGACCGCGAGAGCCGGATCGTGCGGAACAACGCCGCCCACGCGCGCTCCCTCGGCGCCGCCTCCCCCGAGGCCTGCGCCGGCCGCACCGATTTCGACTTCTTCTCGCGCGAGCACGCCGAGCAGGCCTTCGCCGATGAGCAGCACATCATCCGCACCGGCGAGCCCGTCATCGCCAAGGTCGAGCGCACCACGCTGCGCGACGGGCGGCGCGGCTGGGCCTCCACCACCAAGTTGCCGTGGCGGGACGCCGCCGGGAACATCATCGGGACCTTCGGCGTGACGCGCGATATCACCGAGGCCCACGAGGCCGAGCGGCGCCTCAACGACGAGCGCATCCTCCTCCGCACCATCCTCGACCACCTCCCCAGCCGCCTCTACGTCAAGGACGTCACGTCCCGCTACGTGCTCAATAACCGCGCGCACCTCGATATGCTCGGAGCGGCGTCACAGGAAGCGGCCGTGGGCCGCAGCATCTCGGACTTCTTCCCCGGTGCACGCGGGGAGCAGGCGCTCGCCGACGACCGCCGCGCCTTCGCCGGCGAATCCGTCATCAACGTCGAGAAGTCCGACTTCAGCCCCGACGGCGACGTCCACTGGTCCCTCGTGACCAAGGTCCCGCTGCACGACACCCACGGCGAGATCGTGGGGCTCGTCGGCATCAGCCATGACATCACGCGGCGGAAGGTCGCCGAGGAGGAGGTCCGGCGCCGGAGCCAGGAGATGGAGGCCGACCTGCGGATGGCCCGCCAGGTGCAGGAGGCCTTCCTCAATCGTCCCCGGCCGGTCTTCCCCGGGGGCGCCGAATCGGGCCGGCTCCGTTTCGCGCACCGCTACGTGCCTGCCTCCTCGCTGGGCGGAGACTTCTTCGACGTGCTCCGGATCTCCGACACGCGATGCGGCGTGCTCGTCTGCGACGTGATGGGGCACGGCGTGCGGGCCGGACTGCTCACGGCGCTCGTCCGCGGTGTGGCCGAGGAAGTCGGCACGCGCACGGCCGACCCGGTGGCGGTGGTGTCCGAGGTCAACCGGAGCCTGATGCCGATCGTGGAACAGACCGGCCAGCCGGTGTTTGCCACGGTGTTCTTCGCCATCATCGACCTGGAGACCCGCCGCCTCGATTACGCCAGCGCCGGCCACCCCGCCCCGCTCCTCCGGTCAGGCACCGGTGAGGTTCAACGGCTCGCCCCAGCGGACCCCGAGCCCGCCGCGGGGCTGATGCGGGACTTCGCCTACTCCCGCCTCACCGCGCACTTTCGCCCCGGAGATCTGCTGCTCGCCTATACGGACGGCGTCCTTGAGGCGACGGATGCCGCCGGGCAGATCTTCGGAGAGACGCGCATCCGTGAGGTGCTCTCCACGACCACGGGGCGGACCGCGGACCAGGTCAACGACCAGTTGATCGCGGCGGTCCAGGAGTTTTCCGGCCGCAGCAGCTTTGAGGACGACGTCTGCGTGGTCGCGGTCGAAGCCACGGGTTGAGGCCCGTCTCAGTGCGTCGCTCCACCCGCGGCGCGACGGTCCCGGCGGGTTCTAAGGATCGTCCTCAGCATCACCCCCGCCGCCTCGGTCAACCCCGCGAGCGGCAGTGAAGGTTCTCCGGGCGCGGCGGCCTCGCTCATGGCCGGGACGTGGACGAAGCCTGCCTTCACTCCGCGCCGGCGGCGCACCGCGTGCATCAGGGCGTAGAACACATGATTGCAGAGGAACGTGCCGGCGGTCTGGGAGACCTCCGCCGGGACACCCCGCGAGCGAAGTTCGGCGACGATGGCCTTGATCGGCAGGGTCGACCAATAGGCGACCGGCCCACCGCGCACGATCGGAAGGTCGATGGGGCGACGGCCGGCGTTGTCGGGAATGCGGGCGTCATCGACGTTGATCGCGACGCGTTCGGGAGTGAGCGCGGCTCGCCCCGCCGCCACTCCGAGGCAAAGCACGACGGCGGGCCGGTGGCGCCGCAGGAGGAGGTCGAGCTCCCGCCGCGCGCTCCCGAAGACGCAGGGCAATACCGCACCGACGATCCGCGCGCCGGCGACTTCACGGCCATCCCACGCGAGCGCGATCTCGCCGGATGGATTCCGGGCGGCGCCACCGAAAGGTTCGAAGCCGGTGAGCAGGACAGTCTTCATCAAGGAAGGGATTCAGAATCGGTACACGCACGCGGCCATCAGGACCACGTTGAAGATCCAGATCGCGGCCGCCATCGGCGCCTGCGCGCGGATGACCGCATGGCGGTCGGGCAGGTCGAGGAGGATGGCGGGCACGACATTGAAATTGGCGGCCATCGGCGTGACGAGCGTACCGCAGTAGCCGGAGAGCATGCCCAGCGCCCCCATGATGGCGGGATTGCCGCCATGCTCGCGCACGATGAACGGGATGCCGATACCCAAGGTGACGACTGGAAACGCCGCGAAAGCGTTGCCCATGATTATGGTGAAGAGCGCCATGCCCGCGCAGTAGGCGATGACGGCCACCAGCGGCAGATGGGCCGGCAGGGCGGCGCCCACCGCTCCGGCCACCACGTCCCCCACTCCGGCCTTGGCGAAGACGCCGCCCAGGGACGCGAGCAATTGAGGCAGGATCAGCGCCCATCCCATCGCCTGCACCAAACGGCCTCCTTCCGCCATCGCCGCCGGCGCTCCGGCGCGGGTGGCGCGCAATGCGAGCAGCAACGCCACGCCGCACGAAAGGCCCAGGGCCACCTGCGTGGCCTGCGCCGGAGCGACGAGCCTGAGGTCTCCCCTCGCCGCGAGCGGCAGGAGATAGCCTCCCGCCAGCACCCCGATCGGGATCAGGATCACCGGCTTCAACAGACGATTCCCGAGGCGCTCCGCCTCGGCGCTACCTTCGGATGCCGATCGGGCCGGCGCCAGCGGCGGAAGGACTGACCCAGTCCCCGCCAGAACCGCCATGCCCACGACCAGGTAGCCCACGATCGCGGGCGATATGAGCTTTCCGAAGGCGAAGCACACTCCGAGGAGCGCCCAGAAGACCGCCGCCCCCAGACGACGCGGGTGCGTCGGATCAAGAGCCACGCCCATCGCCATCGCGCCAAAACAGAGGCCGGCGAGGACCAGGAAGATCTCGAGCGGAAGCAGCGTCATTTCGCGTCCCGGTTCGACCCTCCGACCCGGCGATCGAGCGCGCGGTACCGCCACCAACCCACCGCGAGCACCCAAAGCGCCGTCGGCGCTCCCCACCAGGCAATCGTCAGGATATCAGTCCGCACGCCCGCCGCGTCGAACACCCCCTTGATCAGCAGCACGGGCCCGACCGCCACGAGGATGTCGTCGGCGAAGAAGTTCCCGAGGTTTTCCGAGGCCGCGGCGTGCGCCCGGATATCGGCCGAGGCACGCGGTGTCGGCACCCCGTCGCGACTCGCCGCTCCCTCGGCCATCGGCGCGATCACCGGCCGCACGAGGGAGGCATGGTTGCCGATGTTGACCGCCAGCGTGCTCGCGGCCGCGCGCAACGCATGGTACGAAAGCAGCACGCGTCCGGTCGTCGCTCCCGCACTCTGGCGGATGAGCGACGCCACCCGCTCCCGCAGACCGTGCCGTTCGAGCAACCCCACCACCGGCAGCATCAGCAGCACGGGCAGGGTCATGAAGCGGTTCTCCACGAAATAGGTGCCGAACAGGGCCATCACCTCGTGAAAGGAAAGGCCGGCCGCGAGACCGGTCGCGATGCCCGCGGCGACGACGACGAGCAGGGGATTGAGCCGCAGCGCGAATCCGACCGCCACGACCGCGATGCCGATGAGCTTGATCATCGCGCGAACGCCTCCACTTCCACGCCCGCCTCCCGCAGCGCCTCCCGCAACCGCCGCGCGAACACCACCGCCCGCGGTCCGTCCCCATGGAGGCACACCGTCTCCCCCCGCAACGCGACGTCCTCGCCGGAAAGCGCGCGCACCTTCCCCTCACGCACCAACCGGAGCACCTGTGCGACCGCGGATTCCTCGTCGGTGATCAACGCCCCCGGGGACGTCCGCGGCGCCAGCGATCCATCCGCCCGATAGGCCCGGTCGGCGAAAACCTCCGCCACCACCCGAACTTCGGCCAGACCACGCGACACCCGCTCCTGCACGCTCCCGGCCGGCACCAGCAGCGCCGGCACCCCGGCCGCCCGCACCGCTTCATGGACCGCCCCCGCCAGCGCCGTGTCGCGCGCCGCTTGGTTGTAAAGCGCGCCATGCAGCTTCACGTGACCGATCTTGACGCATTCCTCGTCCGCGATCCGCCGCAGCGCGGCCACCTGACCCGACACCAGCGCGCGCACCTCGTCGGCGGAAACCGGCCGCTCGCGACGCCCAAAGTCCGCGCGGTCGGGAAACCCCGGGTGGGCCCCGACCGCCACCCCATGTTCCCGTGCGAGCCGCACTGTGGTACGCATCGTGTCGTCGTCACCCGCGTGCGCCCCGCAGGCGACGTTCGCCGTCGTGACGAGCGCCATGAGTTCGGCGTCGCGGCCGGCGCCTTCGCCGAGGTCGCAATTGAGGTCGATCGTCACGCCCACCTCTCCTTGAGACCCTCCCTGAGCATGGCCAGCCCTTGCTCGCGCGTCGCGAGCCGTTCGCGGGCTTCCGCCAACGCGATCGGCCGGAAGCGCAGGCGCTCTCCCGGTCGCAACTGGGCCAGCACCGGCAGGTCAACCGCCGCCACTTGCCCGAGCACCGGATAACCCCCGATGGTCTGCGCGTCGGTCAAGAGCGCGATCGGACGCCCGTCGGGCGGCACCTGCACGGTGCCGGGGGCAACGGGCGAGGAAACACGCTCACCCGACCACGCCCCGGGCAAGGGCTCCCCTTCGAAGCGCACGCCCATCCGGTCGGAGCGCGGGGAAACCGCAAACCACGGCACAGCCGCGGCGTCCGCGGCGGGACCTGACTCCGGTGTGGTGATCAATCTGACCTCCGCTTCGGCCGAGTACCGCGGGAGCAACCGCGGATCGATTCGCCACTTTCCGCGCGGCCCTCCGCCCGGAGCGGAACCAACCGGCAATCCATCTCCCGCCCGCAGCGCCCTTCCGAAGCCGCCGCCGAAGCCAGCCCGCAGATGGACGCTCCGGCTGCCCAGCACCGACTCCACCGCAATGCCGCCGGCAACGGCCAGGAACCCCCGGCTCCCGCGGCGCGCCTCACCGATCCTCAACGTGGAACCGGCAGTGATGAGATGCGGCGTCCAGCTGGGGACCCCTGCGAACTCACCGCCTCCCACCGCGATCCAGGCGTCGCGCTCGAAGCGCAGTTCCGGACCGGTCAAAGTGAACTCGATGCCCGCCGCGCCCTCCGGGTTGCCCACGAGAAGGTTGGCAATCCTCGCCGCCATTTCGTCGGCCGCACCCCCGCAACCGACACCCGCCGCCCGCCAGCCTTCCCGTCCGAGGTCCTGCACCGATGATTGTAGGCCCGCCCGCAGCACCCGTATCGCCACCTCCCCAGCAGGGACCGCGTCGGCGACGGCATCAGGCAGTTCCATTAGAGGCACCGCGGTGAACCGAACCCGGTCACCCGCGCGCAGTAGCGCCGGCTCGGCGCGCGCGGCATCGAACAACCGCCGCGAGGTCTGTCCGATCAGGTTCCAACCGCCCGGCGAAGCGCACGGGTAGACGCCGGTTTGCGCGCCACCGATCCCGACCGAACCCGCCGGCACCCTCGGCCGCGGCGTGGCACGACGCGGACAGGCGAGCACATCCGGCAACCCCGCGAGGTAGGGGAAACCGGGAAGAAACCCGATCGCCTGCACGGTGTAGGTGGCGGCGCTGTGGAGACGCACGACGTCCTCGGGTGAAAGCTGGGTATGCGCGGCGACCGCCGCCAGGTCCGGCCCCTCCCCGCCTCCGTAAGCGACCGGAATCTCGAGGGTACGACACTCGGAGGACGATGTAACATCGGGGTTGCCCGCCGCGCTGACGGCCGCGAGACGCCGCGAGAGCTCGCTCTCGGCCGGTTGGGCGCCGCGCCGAAAGAATAGCGCGAGGCTCGCGTAGGCCGGCACCACGTCGACCAGACCCGGCAGGGGCTCCCGGCGCAGCGATTCCGCCGCCGCGAGCACCTTCGCCTCCGCGTGTCCTGAGGCTCCGCCGCCCAGCGTCGCCACGAAAGCGTGTTCGCCGAGGGGCTGGACAACCATGGTTTCATCTCCGGCGCGTACGACGCATCCGGCAAAGGAAAAAACACACCGACCGCGCGGCCGAAGCGGCGTCAGAGGAACGTCACGCCGCAGCCGTGCCAGGCGATGAATTGCCGCGCCTCCATGTCACCGAGCACCCGATCGCAGTGTCCGTGTTCGCGAGATAACCCGAGGCAGGCGTACTGGAATTCCCCGCCGACGATTCCGGAGGGATTGATTTGAGTTTTCGTGCACCCACGCCGACTTCTTTCCGTTCATGAAAGCGCTCCCCGCCCTCGCCGCCGGCGTTATGACCGTGCTCGCCGGTTCAGGATGCCAAAAAGAAGAGATCACCACGTACCGCGTGGCCAAGGAACCGGTGCCCGCCGCGCAACCGGCGACACCCTCGCCGGCGACACCCTCCCCGGCGGCCGCCCCGACGGGGTCTTCCGCGGGCGGCAGCTCCATGGCCTCGACCCCCGTGGCCACCACGTCGGGCAACGCCCTTTCCTGGACGGCTCCGGCGGGGTGGACCGCCAAGCCGGCGGGCTCGATGCGCAAGGGCAGCTATGCGGTCAAGGGCGACGGCGGCGAGGCCGACATGGCCGTCACCGCGTTTCCGGGTGATGTCGGCGGCGACCTTGCCAATCTCAACCGGTGGCGCGGGCAGATCGGCCTCGCGCCCGTCGCTCAGGCCGAGTTCGACCGCAGCACCCGCCACCTCGACCGGAACGGCCTGCACATGACGTTCGTCGACATCGTGGGCACCGGCGCGAACGCCCAGCGCATCCTCGGCGCGATGGTGCCGCATCAGGGCTCGACCTGGTTCTTCAAGCTGACCGGACCCGACGCGCTCGTGGCCCGGGAGCGGGACGCGTTCCTCGCGCTCCTCGACACGGTGAAGCCGGCCGCCCCCGCCAAATGAGCGAGCTGATCCGCCAGTTCCGCGACTTCTTCGTCTCGCTCAAGCTCACGGTCGTCCTGCTGGTCCTGAGCCTTGTGCTGGTCTTCGTGGCCACGCTCGACCAGGTGAACCTCGGCATCTGGGCGGTGCAGGAAAAGTACTTCCGCTCGTTCTTCGTCCTTTGGAATGTCGGCGGCTTCCCGGTCCCGGTCTTCCCGGGCGGCTACCTGCTCGGCGGCTTCCTGCTCGTCAACCTGATCGCGGCACACGTCTACCGCTTCAAGTTCACCTGGCGGAAGGCGGGCATCCAGATGACGCATGCCGGCCTGATCCTGCTGCTGCTGGGCGAGCTCTTCACCGGGCTGCTGCAGGAGGACTTCAGCATGCGGCTGGAACAAGGTGCGCCGCGCAGCTACTCGGAGAGCTTCCGCGAGAACGAGCTCGTCGTGATCGACACGTCCGACGCCAAGTCCGACGAGGTCGTGGCCATCCCCGAGACGATGCTCCGGCCCGGAACCTCGCTGCAGCACCCCCGCCTGCCGTTCCGCCTCGTCGTCAAGGAACACTTCCCGAACTCCGCGCTGCAGATGCGGGCCAACGCGGCGGCCGGTCTCCCCGCCGCCGACAAGGGGATCGGCATGACGCTGACCGCCGCCCGGCAGCCGCTCACCTACAAGCAGGATGAGCGCAACATCCCCGCCGCGTGGATCGAGGTGGTCGCCGACTCCGGTTCACTGGGAACATGGCTCGTCACGCCGATCGCGGGCACGCCCAACTCCCCTCCGGTGATGCGCGCGCCGCAGACGTTCGAACACGGCGGCCGCAGCTACGTGATCGCGATGCGCTTCACGCGTTCCTACAAGCCCTTCACGCTCACGCTGCTGAAGTTCAGCCACGACAAGTACTCGGGTACGGAAATCCCGAAGAACTTCTCGAGTCGGATCCGTCTCGAGACGCCCGCCGGCAAGGAGGACCGCGAGGTGCTCGTCTACATGAACAACCCGCTCCGGTACGACGGCTTCACCTTCTACCAGGCCAGCTTCGAGCCGGGTAACGACAAGGTCACCATCCTCCAGGTCGTCCGCAACCCCAGCTGGCTCATCCCCTACATCGCCTGCACCGTCATGACCCTCGGCCTGATGTGGCAGTTCTGGATCCACCTCGCCGCCTTCATCGCGAAACGCGCCCGCCAGGCCCAACCCGCATGAAACGTTTCCTTCCCCTCGCCGCGCTCCTCCTCTCGTTGATCTACGTCGGCTCGACCCTGCGCGCGCCGAAGAACCCGGGCGCCTTCGACGTCAATGCCTTCGGTCGGCTGCCGGTGCTCGTGAACGGGCGGCTCAAGCCGCTCGACACCGTCGCCCGCAGTTCCCTGCTCCAGCTCCAGGGCCGGCAGGCCGTCACCACCCCCGACGGCCGCCGCCTCCAGCCGGTGGAATGGCTGCTCGACGTGGCCTTCCGCCCCAACCTCGCCGACGGCTACCAGCACTTCGAGATCGTGAATCCCGACGTGCTCGCGATCTTCGAGCTGCGGACTTCCGACGGCCAGGGCGACAAGCGCTTCTCGCTGAAGCAGCTCCAGCCGAAGATCGCCGAGCTCCAGAAGCAGGCGCGGCTGGCGGACCAGGTCGACGCCGCGGTGCGCACCCCGTTCCAGCGCGGCGTGCTTCAGCTCTACGGCAACCTCGTCCATTACCAACGCCTGCGGCACGCCTTCGTCTCGCCGGAAAGCGCCGACTTCCTCGGCGACCTGATCAAGCTGCAGGACAACGTGAAGGCGGGCGTCGAGGCCGTGCGCGCGCGGCAGGCCGGCCAGCCCCACGATGAGGCCGCCGCGAAGACGATGACGGAGATCGGCGAGAAATTCGTCATCATGGCGGAATCCACCACCTTCCACGCCGTCCCACCTGCGTCCGACAACACCGACCGCACGGCATGGCGGACGGCCGGAGCGGCCCTGCTTGAGACGTTCCGCACCGGCTCGGTGAACGCGGCGGCGCTCGCCTACGCCGGCTTCGCTCACGCTTGGCGCAACGAGAAGGCCGAGGAGTTCAACAAGCTCGCGGGCCTGTTCCGGGCCGACCTCGCCAAGCGCTTCGCGCCGGAGTTCGTCAAGGGCGACGCGGAGTCGCGCTTCAACGCCGCGCAGCCCTTCTACAGTAGCACCGTCCTCTACGCGCTGGCCTTCTTCCTCGCGGTGTTCTCCTGGCTAGCCTGGCCCGTGCCGCTCAGCCGCGCCGCCTTCTGGGTGACCACCGTGGCGTGGGTGGCGACGACCGTCGGGATCGCCACCCGCATGTGGCTCGAGGGACGGCCGCCGGTGACCAACCTGTACTCCTCCGCCCTCTTCGTCGGCTGGGGATCGGTGGGGCTCTGCCTGCTGCTCGAGGCCATCTACCGCAACGCGGTGGCCAGCGTGGCCGCAGGCGCCATCGGCTTCGCCACGCTTCTGATCGCGCACCATCTCTCGCTCAGCGGTGACACCCTCGAGATGATGCGGGCCGTGCTCGACTCGAATTTCTGGCTCGCGACCCACGTCATCGTAATCACCGCCGGCTACTCGGCCACGTTCCTTGCCGGTTTCCTCGGGATCATCTTCGTATTCCGCGGCGTCCTCACCCGCAGCCTGGACGCGGCCACGGCCGACTCCCTCTCCCGCATGGTCTACGGCATCATCTGCTTCGCGACGCTCTTCAGCTTCGTGGGCACGATCCTCGGGGGCATCTGGGCCGACCAGTCCTGGGGCCGCTTCTGGGGCTGGGATCCGAAGGAAAACGGCGCCCTGCTGATCGTGATCTGGAACGCGCTCATCCTGCACTGCCGCTGGGGAGGCCTGATCCGGCAACGCGGGCTCATGAACCTCGCGATCGGCGGCAACATCATCACCAGCTGGAGCTGGTTCGGCACCAACATGCTTGGCGTCGGCCTGCACAGCTACGGCTTCACCGACGCCGCCTTCATGGCGCTTTCCTCCTTCGTGGCCTCCCAACTCGCCATCATCGCGGTCGGCAGCCTGCCGACGCGCTTCTGGCGCAGCTCAACCGCCGCCGCGGCGCGTCCCGCCCAATAGTTCGGCCGCGTGCGCGAGGGCGCTGCGGCCCCGGCTGTCGCCGAGCATCCGCGCCAGTTCCGCCACCCGAGCCTTGGGATCTCCGTGCAAGGGAGTGATGCCGACGACGGCCCGCTCCCCCGATTGGTCCTTGCGGACCACCAGATGCGAAGCCGCCTGGGCTGCCACCTGGGGCAGGTGCGTCACGCAGAGCACCTGATGACCGGAAGCGATCTCCGCGAGGTTGGCACCGACCACGCGGCCGATCTCGCCACCGACGTTGGCGTCGACCTCGTCGAAGACCAACAGCGGCACGGCGTCGAGGGACGCCAGCACGGTCTTTAGGGCCAGCATCACGCGCGCAAGTTCGCCGCTGGACGCGATCCGCGCCAACGGGAGCGGCGCCTCGCCGACGTTGGGGGAAAAAAGGAACTCCGCCGCGCAGTCTCCAGAGGGGCCGGGCTCCGCGAGCGGCACGATCCGGATGCGGAAGTCAGCCCGCGCGAAACCAAGGCGCGCGATCGCCGCGCCTGCCGCCTTCTCGAGGGACTTCGCCGCCTTCTCCCGGGATCGGCGCAAGGCCTGCGCCTGGCGCTTGACCTCGACCAACGCCTGATCCGCCGCCCGTCCCAGGCGGGTCAACGTACCCTCCAGGTCGCCCTGGACCTCGAGGCGCCGCCGCATGTCCTCACGCGCCGCGACGACCCCCGCGACATCCCCGCCGTGGCGGCGCCGCAATTCCAGCCATGCCTCCATGCGGGTGTTCAGCGCCTCGGCCTGCTCGGGATCGAACTGCAGCTCCCGGCTCAGGGAGCCGAATTCAGCCCCGAGGTCGTGGAGCTCGACGGCCAGCGCGGAGAGGCGCTCCGCCAGCGGGCGGCTCGCCGGGTCGAGCGACTCGAGGTTGCGCGCCTCGCGGAGCAGCGCGGCCAAGCGGGGCTGGAGCCCTTCCTCGCCGGTCAGGCCCGATTCCAGCGCGCCGCTCAGGTCGAGCAACTCTCGGGAACGAGTGAGCCGCTGATGGTCGCGTTCCAGGGCATCGATTGCGTCGGGCGTCAGCTCCAGCGCGTCAAAACGCACCCGCTGCGCGCGGAGGAACTCGATCTGATCCGGGCTCAGGCGCTGCTCGTTGGCGACCCGCGTATGCTCAGCTTGGGCATCACGCCAGCCCCGGAAGGCCGTCGCGTAATCGGCGCGCGCGGCGCTGAGCCGTCCGTGCAGGTCGAGCAGTTCGAGCTGGCATTCCGGCCGCAGGAGGCGGCGCGGCTCGCTTGGCCCGTGAAAATCAATCCACAGCTCCCCGAGCCTTTGCAGCGCAGCCAACGTGGCGAGCGCGCCATTGATGGAGATGCGCGGGGCCTTCTCGCGCGGTACCGTGCGGCGGAGGATGAGCGCTCCCTCCTCGCAGGCGGGCAGGCCGAGCTCCTCCAGGACCGAGTCCACCCGTCCCGGATCGGCGAAGTGCAACGCCGCCTCCACTTCCGCCGCCGCAGCCCCTTGGCGGATGACCGTTTTGTCGGCGCGCTCGCCCGCCAGGAGGCTCAGCGCGCCGAGCAGGATGCTTTTGCCGGCGCCCGTCTCACCCGTGACGGCCGTGAAGCCGGCATCGAACTCGAGCGACACTTCCTCCAGCAGGGCGAGGTTGCGGATGCGGAGCGACTGGAGCACGGACCCAACAGGCACAAAAAAACCGCCGGCAATCAAGCGGCGGTTTGTGCGGAGACGGGTACCCAGCCGCTCAGGGCAGGTCGCGCCGGTCCCAGGCGTACTCGAGCCCGATGCTCAGGAACCACACCCGCGACAGATCAAGCAGCGCGTAGCGGTCGCCACCGGCGGCCTTCAGCTTGTAGCCACCCAGGAAATCGGCCCCGGCCGTGAGGGCCCACTGGGGATTGAAGCTCCGGCGGACGCGCGCACCGAGGAAGTAGCCGAGATCAACCTTGCTGCGGGATCCATTGGCGGCCACGCGACCGCCGGCGGCGAGACCCGGAGCCTGCGCCTGCTCATCCACGGCGAAGGACGCCTTCGCGTGGATCAAGGCTGCGCCGCCGCGCAGGAAGAGCGACCAGCGGTCGGCCTCGCGCCGCGGCAGGGTGGCCGTCGAACGAAGCAGTTCCCACCAGAAGCCGGCGCGGTAAACCTCGGCCTTCGCCGAGAAGGTGCGCGTGCCGTTCACCGTGCCAGCAACCGAAGCCACGGAGCGGGTCGGAACGTCACCGATGCGCTGGTCGCCCGGCAGCGGGGAAAAGCGTCCGGTGTAGGGGGCCCGTTGCGGCACCACGCCGCCGAGCGCGTAGGTGTCGGTCAGCACGCGTACGTTTGCCGCTACCGGGCCCGAGGACGAATCCCGGAAGCGCGCCCAATCGACGGCGGCTTCTACACCCCAGTCGCGACGGTCTGCCTTCATGTCCACCATCGAGAGCCGGATCGAGACGTTCCACGCGGGACGCTTGGCGACATCGTCCGCATCGCGGTAGATCCCGTCTCCCAACCCGACCTTGCGGAGCGAGAGCGTTCCCGCGCGCAGGTCAACCTGGCTGTCGCTGGTGAAGCCGAAGAAGCCGGTGCGGCTCGGCAACGGACCGAAGCTGCCGTCGCCGAGGTTGCCCGACGCGTCGACGCGGTTGAATCCGTCGTCGTAGAAGCGGTCGGTGCGCGCCGTGGTGGCGGGATCCGCCGAGGCCGTCGCCCCATAGGCGACCCGGGTCTTCAGCCAGATGCTGGGGCCGGCCTCGATGCGCCAGCGGAAGGTCGTTGACTCGGCCGCGGTCGCGTTGCCGGCAAACAGCGCCGCAAACAGGCCGAGGCTGCGCAGATAGGGGTAGTTCATGGTGGGGAGTCAGGTTCGGATTCGGGGTCAGTCGATCAGGTAGATCTCGATCAGCGCTTCACCTTGGGCGCTGCCCTTGCCTTGGGCAACCAGGGTGTAGGCGCCGGGTTGCACGCGGGCGACGATCACGGAGTCCCTCGATCCCGCGGGCAGATCAAAGGCGCCGACGCGGCGGAAGAGCCCCTCGCCCACCACGGTCGACTGCACCGTGGCCCAATCGTCGTTGGAGGCGATCGCAGCCGTGGAACCGGGGCCGAAGAGCTCGACGGTCGGGTCGGCGAGCGCGCCGGAGACGCCCAGGCTGGTGAGCGTCGGACCGACCACGCGGGCGAGCAATCGACAGGTGGTGTTGCCCCCCACCACGAGGCCGGCGATCAGCACGCCGTCTCCCGTCCCCACCTTGGCGCGGGCGGAGACGTTGGCGATCCGGGTGCTCGCGTCGAAGACTCCTTGGGCGTCGTACACCTCCACGAGCACCACCCCGGCCTGCGTGGTCTGGTTGAGCGCGTGGATCGTGTAGGGCTCGGCGAGGAGTCGCCGCACCATGGCTGCATCCTTGGCGGTTTCGGCTAAGGCGAAGGCGCCGGCCGAGGAGCTCGCGGTACGGGTCTGAGCCGCGGTGGAGTCCCGCGCCCAATCATCGTTTTCAGAGATCACGGAGGAGCCGCGATAGAGCTTCAGCGAGGTGTCGCGGACGGCGTTGGTGACTCCGAACTGGGTCAGGGTGTCTCCGACGGCGCGGACCAGCACGGGACGGCTGCCGGCACCCTCCATGACGAAGCCGGTGATCAGCGGGGCACCGGAGCCATCGAGTTGGGCGCGGACCGACAGGTTGACGAAGCGGCCCGGGTTCGTGCTGGCCAGCTTCACGGTCGCGACCTGCGACTGGATGGAGGATCTACCGTCACTCGCCACCACGTAGTAGTCGCCCTCGCTGGAGATACCGGCATTGGAAATCGCGAGGGTCGAGGCGGTGGCGCCGGCCACCGTCGCGCCGTCGCGGTACCACTGGTAGGTGTAGGGTCCGCCGGCGCCCATGGTGACGCGGAGCGTCGAGGAGCCTCCGGCGGCCACTTGGGCCGACTGCGGCTGCGCGGCGACGACCAGCGGGGTGGCGATCCCGTTCGTGACGATCAGCCGGTACTCGCGGGAAGGCGTGGGCGGCGTGAGCGTCTTGGGCATGCCTTCATCCAACCAGTGGATGGTGGTGCCGGTACCGTTCACGGCGACCGGCGAGGTCTGCCAAGCAGCGGTCACGGCATCACGGTACTGCACGAAATAGGTGCGGCCGCTCACGGTCGCGAATTCCACATAGGTGCGGCTGTTCGCGGCCACGACCACGCGGTCGACGGCGGAATTGGTGCCGATCGGCACCGAAACGCCACCCGCCGTGTTCACCTCGAGCACCAGCGAGGGCTCGGGGAAGCGGGCAACGTTCGGGGCGAAGTACTCGATCACGAGCAGGCGGGCCTCATTCGGCTGCATCGGCCGCTGGTCCTCGATCGCCGAACGGCCGTCGCTCGTAAGCGTGCTGCGGGAATAGAGCGTCACGCCGGCCGGAAGGGTCGGCACGATCACGCGGAAGGAATCGACGACGAGGGGCGTCGTGTTGGTGATCTTCACCTTCTGCTCGTAGAGGCTGGTCTGCGGGTTGAGCGCCAGCGTGGTGACCAATTCGAGCTTCGGGTTGTAGATCGTGACCTTCACGTCGAAGGTCTCCTTCGTGCCGTCGGAATAGGCGACGTCGACCTTCACCGTCGTCTCCTGCACGGAGCCGTCCTGGCGGGTCGGGGTACCGATCGCGAGGCGGCCGGCGGCGCCGTCGCCGACGACCTGCGCGCCCTTGATGATCGTGGGATCGAACGCGGCGACCGTACTGTTGACGACCGTCTTGCCCTGCGCGGCCAGCGAAGCCACCGTGGCATTGGCGTCGTTGCCGCCCAGCGTGACGAGCTCGACCGTGAAGGGGGGATCAATCTTGTCCTCGTCGCGATTACCCAACTCGTCGGTCGAGGTGATCGTGATCGTATCCAGCCCGAAGTAGCCGGTCTGGGCCTGGTAGACGAGTTGCGCGAGCGCGGCGTTGATCGCCGCCAGGGTACCGCGGAAGGCCACCACCACGTCATTGGAACCTGTCCCCTGCACCAGTTGCAGCCCGGAACGGGACGGTAGGCTCAGCAGTCCATTGCCCGCCGCCAGCCGGACTGTGAGCTCCGGCGAGTCGGCGTCGGCCACGCGGAAGACGCTGCCGTCCGGCCCGACCACGCGAGCCGGCTCGTTGCGGAACTTGAGCGGACCATTCGGGACCGTGTTGACCGGAGCGGCCGAAACACGAACGACCACCACGATTTCGGCGGTGCCACCGTTGCCGTCGGAGACAAGGACGGTGAAGCGGTCTTCCCCGTTGAAGCCCGGGGACGGGGTATAGGTGTAGGTGCCGTCGGGGTTCACCACCACCCTGCCGTTGGCCGGGGGAGTCTTGGCGGCATAGATCAGCGGATCGCCGTCCGGATCAAACGCGCTGACCCGGCCGGACACCGGCTTATCCTGCCCCGTGCTGATCTCGTAACGGCCGTTCGCGGGATTAAAGTTGGGATCGGCCGCACCGCTCGGCAGCTTGCCCGGGGCCGGTCCGTCATTCACCGGGGTGACCGTCACGAACACCGTGATGGTCGCGGTGCCGCCCTTGCCGTCGGACACGGTAACCGTGAACGAATCCGTACCGTTATAGCCGGGCTTGGGCGTGTAGGTGTAGGTACCGTCGGCGTTGACCGTGACGGTGCCGTTCGCGGGATCCGACCCCTTGGCGAACGTGAGGCTGTCGCCGTCGGGGTCATAAGCGCGTACGCGGCCGGAGACCGGGGTGTTCTCCGGCGTCGAGACCTGATAGCGGCCGGCCGCCGGGTTGAAGTTGGGATCCGCCGCGCCGTCGGGCAGCTTACCCGGGACCGGAGCGTCGTTGACCGGGGTCACCGTGACGACGACGGGAATGACCGCGATACCTCCCTTGCCGTCGGAGACGGTGATCGAGAAGGCGTCGGTACCGTTGAAGTCAGGCGCCGGCGTGTAGACGTAGGTGCCGTCAGGGTTGACGACGACCGAGCCCTTGCCCGGCTGGTTGGTGAGCGAATAAGTGAGCGGCCCGCCGTCGACGTCATCGGCGCTGACCCTGCCGGAAACCGGAGTGTCCTCCGGCGTGGAGATCTCGTAGCGGGCGGCGTTGGAGTTGTAGGCAGGATCGTCCGCACCGCCCGGCAGTTTGCCCGGAATGGGCGGGTCGTTCACTGGCGTGACGTTGATCGTCACTTTCGCCGCCGCCACCGAAGTCTCGCTGCCATCGCTCACCTTGTAGGTGAAGCCGTCGAGCACCTGCTCGTTGCCGCCATGCACATAGGCAAACGCTCCGGTGCTCGAGACGTACAGGGTACCATTCGCGAGCGGAAGCTGCTTGTAGCCGGAACCCGCCGTGAACGTCGGATGAACTGAGTCCGCCAGCGTGGCGAAAGCCGCTCCGTTCACGACCGCCACGGAGCCTCCGACCAGGGCCTTGGCGTCCGGATCGGTATCGTTGGCCAGAAGGTTGCCCGTGACGGTGCCGCCTTCCGCCACGGTGAGGGTGTCATCCACCGCGATCGGCTCACGATCGTCGTCCAATTTCGCGGTCAGATCGGTGGCTCCGGTCTTGTTGTCCGGATAGATCGAACCCAGGCCATCATCGCGGATCGTGCAAAGACCAACGACGGCCGTGCCGCCGGTGTTGTTTGCGATCAAGGTGAAGGTCTCCGCTCCCTCGTAAACGCCGTCATTCGTGATCCGGGTCCGCACCAGCATGGACCCACCCGCAGGGAGGGATACCAAGCTGGCAGGCGTGTAATCAACCCAGGCACCAGCTCCGGAGGCAGCGGTCGGATCGAAAATCTGCAAGGGCACTCCCGTTCCCGCGTTGCCGGTGTCGGTGCCCAAGGTCGCGTCCTTGTCCGTGGTGTCGGAGGTGTTGCCCAACGCCAGCGTGACCTTCTGCCCGGCCGTACCCGTCACCGTGAAAACCGCATACGGCGAGGCCTCGTTCACCGTCGGACTCGTCACCTGCAGCGCACGGTCGTCGTCCG
>JBBAVH010000028.1:0-65559 GCA_040397825.1 Opitutaceae bacterium | reverse complement strand
TCTGCCTGTCACGCAGAAGGCCGCGGGTTCGAGTCCCGTCCATCCCGCCAGTTTTGAAACCCCTGATTCCGAATGGAATCGGGGGTTTTTGCTTGGGACCAGCCGCCTTCGCTAAGCCAGATCATTGGCCGCGAAGAGGCGCAAAAGGCGCAGGAGGGCTCGGGCCGCGAAACCCGGAATCCCCTTTCCCGCTCGTTCCCCTGCGCCTCATGCGCCTCTTCGCGGCCGTTACTCGCGGTTTCGATCCATGGTGAAAAACCAAGAGGCCTTCGGATGGCGCGGATGGGAGCACGATCGAAGGCGGCCCGAGGGCGAAGGCCAGCCGTAGCAACGAGGTGTAGCATATTCCTCCATCTTCCCGCCTTCCACCTTTCCATCCTGCCCTCTCCCGTTTCGTGCGCTTCGCGTGTTTCGTGGTTCCACCCGAGCGGCTTCACGTGGCTCCTTTCGTCACAACTCCAACTGCACCTTGAGCACGGCGCTCTTGCCGGAAGCAACGCGCAGAGCTTCGGCCACGTCCGCCAGCGGCCGCACGTCGCTGATGAGGCCGCGCACGTTGATCCGACCGGACTCGACGAGACGGATCGCCTCACCGAAGACGTTCCCGTACCGCATGGAACCCACGAGGTTGATCTCGCGCACCATGAGCTGGTTCGCCGGGAGCGGGATGTCCTCCGTGCCGAGCGTGCCGATCTGCACAATGGTGCCGCCGGGACGCACCAAATCGAAGGCCTGGCGCAGCGCCGCCTTCGCGCCCGAGGCCTCAAAGACGACGTCAAATCCCTCGCCGGCCAGTTCACGGACCTCATCCAACAGCCGTGGTGACATCGGGTCCAACGTCGCCTCGACGCCGAGCGTACGCGCCGTCGCGCGTCGGCCCTCCACGACATCGCTCAGGGCGACGGGGACGGCGCCGAACGCCTTCGCGGTCAGGGCCACGAGCACGCCGATCGGTCCGCCGCCGGTGACGAGCACGCGCCGACCTGAGACCGTACCGGACCGCTTCACCGCGTGGAGCGCCACGGCGAGCGGCTCGAGCATCGCGCCGGCGCCGTCGTCCAGGCCGGAAGGGAGCGGGTGGCATTGGTCGGCACGCACGACCACGAACTCCGCGAACGCGCCGTCGGTCGGCGGCGTCGTGCTGGCGCTGCCCAGCATGATCGTGCGGCGGCACAAGTTTCCCCGGCCGCCCTTGCAGTGGTCGCAGACCCCGCAGGCCCGCGCCGGGTTGGCCGTAACCCGGTCGCCCACCGTGAGGCCATCGACACCGTCGCCCAGGGCTGCGACCTCCGCCGCGAACTCATGCCCGAGGACGAAGGGGCGGGTGGGCACGAAGGCGCCGCAGCTGCCGTGCTCGAAGTAATGGAGGTCGGATCCGCAGATGCCCGCGCGGCGCACGCGCAGCCGCACCATGCCGGCCCCAGGCACGGGAACAGGCAAGGACCGGATTGAGATCTTACCCGCGGCCTCGAGGACGGCCGCCCGCATCATAGCGCTCATGGAGTCACTCCTTCAGGGCGAGGTAGACGATCACCCGCGCCGATGGCGCCGGGCCGGTATTCCGGAGCGAGATCCGCAGCCAATGTCCAAATTCACGCACCGGGAACGAAAGCAGCCCCGGCTGCTCCAGTTTCACAGGCGGAGTACCCTCAGGCATCCAGAACAGCCCGTCGGGGGAGATCTCGGCCACGGCCTCGATCCGCCCGGACAAGTCCAGGGCGCGCACGAAAACGCGCGCCTCGCGCGCCCAGGCGACCTCGTAGGGTTCGGTGACGAGCGCGTCCGCGAACGTGACGTTCCGCTCAAGCACCGCGGTGTAGGATTGTCGCATCATAAGTCCCCTCCCGCCGCGGGCTCCTTCACCCAGGCCACCGCGTGGATCGCGGCCAGCCCGCCGCCCGCGTGACGCAAGGTCACCGCCGCGCGGCCCTCGGCCCGTACCTCGACGACTCCGGCCCGCACCCATTTGTGACCCTCCCGGCGGTGGTTCACGCGCACACGCGCGGATTCCACTTCCGGCACCGCGAGCTCGGCCTCGATCTCCGGGGCACGTTCCGCGGCCGAACCATACCATTGCAGGAACACCGCGTAACGGCCGGGAGCCAAATCGCTGAAGAACACGATCGACCCGCCCGGACTGCGCGCCACCGCCTGCTTGAGGTCGGCGAACGCGAGGAAGTCGTTGATCTTCGTGGGCTCGGGCTTCCAGCCGTCCCCATACGTCACGCCGCGAGGGGAATCGAAGGCAATGAAGGTGGCCTTGCCCTCCAATTCCCGCAGCCGGCGCCGGGCTTCCTCCACGGAAACCGGTCGCTGCATCCGCCGGAACGTCTCCGAGCCGGCGCCAAACTCCTCCGGCCGCTCCACCGCGTCGCCCGTGCCGTCTCGCCCGAAGTCGCGTTCCACCGAACCGGTCTCCGCGCCCTGCCGCTGCACCTCCGCGAGCGTAAGGAGCCGGTCCTCGGGCCGGCGCGCCCCTCGCGACTCCCGCGCGATCATGATCCCGCCCCCAGTCCCGCGCCCCCAGTAGGTGTTGCCCGAGGACGCCCAATGATCGCCGGGCCGCGCGGCCACGGCGTCCGTCTTCGGGCCGCTGCCACTCGTGAAGTACCTCACCCACTGGCCCTGGCCGTTCACGACGCGGTTATTCCGCACGACCATGCCGCGCACGGAGTTCGTCGTCCAGTAACCGAACGCGATCGACGCCGTGGGATCATCGCCCACCAGGTTGTCCTCGATCACCGTGTGCCCGCCGCCCAGCAGGCGGATGCCGCCATCGCGGGTGTCGGAGATGACATTGCCGCGGATCAGCATGTGGCTGGTGAACCAGTCGGGATAGACCCCGAACGCGAGGTCCACCTTGGTGGAACCCCCTTGGTAACCGACGCGGTGGATGCGGTTGTCGAGGATGTGCGTCGGCGCGCACAGCGGGTTCATCGACGCGAGGTGGATCGCACCGCCGTCGTTGGTGCGCTGGATGACGTCGTGGATATGGTTCGCCTCGAAGATGTTTCCGCCCTGGTTGCGGAAGGCAAAGATGCCGTTCCGAGGCATGTCGTGGATGCGGTTGAAGCCAACGTAATTTCCCCGCGCCTGCGCGAGCGCCAGCGGGCGGCTGTCGAGGTGGACTCCGGAACAGTAGGCGCGGACGACACCCCCATGGTGAATGTGATTCCCGAGGATGACGTTGCCGACGGGCGCAACCTCCTGCACCGCGGGATCGGAGTCATGGAGGTCGGCGGTGGAGAGGTACGAGAACCGCGCGCCGGTGAGCAGGACCCCGCCGGCCCCGCCATCCACCATCGCGTTCCGGAGGATGACGTTGTCGCGAGAGTCGAGGTGTAGCCACACCCCGTAGCCACCGACCGACTCGAAGCGGCAATCGGCCACCTCCACGCCGTGGGCGTTCACGAGGTGGATCGCGGCGTCCTGGTTGGTGCGCACCGCGACGTGGTCGACGGTGAAATCGGAGCCGAAGAAACGGAGTCCCCGGAAGGCGAGATGCCGCACCGGCCGGGCAACCGTGCCGCGGACGTCGATCAGGCGATCGACGACGGCAACCTCGACCCGGCGCTCCGCGAGCGACCGGGCCGAATGGACGAGCAGGCGACCCGTTTCCCGGTCGAGGTACCATTCCCCTTCGGCGTCGAGTTCGGTGCGCACGCCCTCCACGCGGAATCGATTGCCCGCGAGGATCTGGCCCTGCGTCTCGCGACCGGCGATCTCGATCCACTCGCCCGCCGGCCCCACGCCGTTGATGCGGACGATCTCGTTGTACCAGCCGCGCTCGGCGATGATGTTGACGGTGCCTGAAGGATCCTTCGCCCAAGCCGGTTTCGCCGTTCCCGGCGCCAACTCGATCCGCGTCTTCCCCTGCCCGCCCGTGGCGCGAAGGGTCCCCTGGTTGGGAAACCGCGCCCATGTTGCCCGCCGGCCGTCGAGGAAGACCGTGCGCGGACTGGCGGCACCACTGGCCCCGATCTCCGCCGACTGGATTCCCGCGCCCTCCGCGCGCCAAGGCCCGGCGACGACGCGCGTGCCGGCGAGCGTGGCGATTTCCCCGGGGAACGACTCGTAGCTGCGCGGCGCTTCGGCAGAGCCGGAGTCCTCCGCGGTGAAGACGAGGGGCGCGGCCAAAGGATAGGTGCCGCCCCGCAGGAGCACGCGCGCCCCGGCCGGCGGCCGCAGTTCGCGCAGGCGGTCCCGGGCGCGGGAGACCGTGGCGAAGGGGCCGTCGGAGCGCGCGGGGTTGGGTTCGGCGAGCGTGCCCGACCAGCGGTCGTCGCCGGCGGTCGAAACATACAGGGTGGCGGGAGGCGCGGAGGCGGCCGCCATCGTGCCGGCCAGCAGGGCCGTGAACAGGAAACGCGGACGGTGCTTCATGGGGCGGGTGGGGCGGGCCGGGGCTGGGACCAGAACTGCAAGGCCGCGCTCACGGGGAGATGGGGTGGGCTCGGAGGAATTCCGCGAGCGTGCGGAGAAATTCGGGCGTCCGCCGCGTGCTGTCGTGGTCGGCGCCCTCGATGAGGACGAGCTTCAGGCCCGGCATCACGCGCTTGAGTTCCAGGACATCGGCCAGGCCCTCGTCCTTTTTCCCCACGATGGAGAGGGCGGGTACCGTGAGGGCCGCCATTTCTGCGGCGGCCACCCGTTGTTCGCGAAAGGAACGCAAGGCGGCGGCGCGGGCGATCGTGCCTGGGTCCGTGCGGCCCCCGGGGCCTCCCTCGAGCTCGACCGCGCGCTGCTCGTAGCGGGCGTCATTCTGCCGGGAAGCGGGATCGGCCGCGAGCCAGCTCAGCCGGGCGCCGTAGCCGCCCAGCACGACCGTCGCGAAACGTTCCGGCCGCAGGGTCACGAGCTTCGCCGCCACCGCGGCTCCCATGGAGTATCCGACGACGTGCGCCCGCGGGATGCCGAGGTGATCGAGCAGCCGGACCACGTCCAGGGCCATCTCCACGCCGTAGCGGCCGACGCCGGCGGGCTTGCCGCTCCGGCCGAAGCCGCGGCAGTCGATCGCGATCACCCGGTGGTTGACCGCGAGCGCCTGGAGGATACCCGCCTTTACCCAGGGGTCGTCGGCGCTGCCGCCGAAGCCGTGAATCAGCACCACGGGATCCCCGGTCCCCTGCTCGATGAAGCGGATGCTCACGCCGTTCGAATCGAAGAACCGGTCGGCACGCTCCTGTCCCGGCAGAAGATGAACCGCCCCGGCCAGAAGGAGGAAGGCCGCCATTCGGGATGAGGATCTCAGCATGGGTGGAGTCGGCCAAGACCGAGTCGGCGGTCCGATGCGGGGGAGGAAGCCCGGCCCGGGCGGAAATGGCTTGATCGGCGACTCATGGACGTGGTGCCGGGCCCGAGGTGAGGAGACCCTCGAGTTCAGCCTCCAACCGGCGCCGCACGGCGGCGGCGGACGGGGAGTCGATGAGGTTGGAGAGCTCGAAGGGATCCGACTCCAGGTCATAGAGCTCGTTCATGCCCTGGAGCTCGCGGTAGCGGATGAACTTATGTCGCTCGGTCCGCACGGCGTCGTAGCCCATCCTCAGCGTGCGCGGGAAGACGATGTCGGTCGTGTACTCGATCAGGAAGGATTTCCGCCAGCCGTCCGGGGTGCCGGTGAAAAGGGGGACGAGCGAGCGCCCGTCGATGCCAGGGAGGGCGGGGGCGCCGGCGAGCTCGACGATCGTGGGCGCGAGGTCCGTGGTCAGCGTCATGGCGGAAGGCTCAAGGCCCGCCTTCACGCGCGGCGGATACCGCAGCAGCAGCGGCAGGCGGATTGACTCCTCGTAGGCGAGACGCCGCTCCTCGCTCAGCCCGTGCTCCCCGTAGAAGTAGCCGTTATCGCCGACCACCATGATGACGGTACGATCGAGCGCGCCCAGCTTCTCCAGCGCGCCGAAGATCCGACCGAGGCCTTCATCCACGGAGGCCAGCATGCGCAGGCGGTCGCGGATGGTCTCGTCGGGGGTCACCGTTTCCGGGCCGAGCGGCCTCAGTCCCGGGATGGGGCGCTCGAGGGCGGGCTTGCCCCTTGGCGGGACCGCGTAGTTGGCGCGGCGCGGCGGCTGGGCACCGGCGTAAAGCGCCTTATGCCGCTCGGCGGGGATGAATCCGCCCTCCCCGATCGCCTGCGTGGTGCCGTCGGCGGCCTGAACCTTGTTGGGATGAAGCGCCTTGTGGGAAAGCATCAGCATGAACGGGGCGGTGCGGCGGCGCTCGATGAAGGCGACGGCCCGCTCGGTGAAGATGTCCGTCACGTAGCCGGGCGCGCGGGCGAGCCGGCCGTTCTCGTGGAGCTCGGGGTCGGCGACCTCTCCCTGACCCTTCATCGCCACCCAGTAGTCGAAACCCGGCCGCGGCGTGGGATCGTTGCCCATGTGCCACTTGCCGATGAAACCGGTTTCGTAGCCGGAGGCGTGCAGCGCGCGCGCGAACGTCGGCAGCCGGTGGCTGAGCGGGCTGCGGTCGGTGTTGTCGAGGATCCCGTGGTGGCGGGTCTCGAGGCCGGTGAGGATGTTGGCGCGGCTCGGCGAACACAGCGGCGTGACCGCGAAGAAGTTCCTGAACTGCGCGCCCTCGCGCGCGACACGATCAAGGTGGGGCGTGCGCGCGAAGGGATGCCCCGCGGCGCCGAAGTCGTCGAAACGAAGGTCATCGACGACGACGAGCAGGACGTTGGGCCGCGCCTCGGCGGCCGGGGCGGGCGTCGCGGCGAGCAGCGGGCAGGCGGCGAGCAGGGCGGCGATGGCGAACTTCATGGGGGACGGGACCGCGGGGCCGGGATGAACCGCCATCGTTCAGAACCTCATCCCCGTGCTCACGTACCACAGGCGGCCGACGGGGTTGTAGGTCGCGAGGTCGGCGCCGACGTCGCCACCGAAGGCCTGGGGGGCGGACGGGGGCATGCGATCGCCGAGGTTGTTGACGCCCAAGGTGAGCTTGAGGCTCGAGAGCAGCCTGTTTCCGCCCGGAAGGCCGAGGTTGGCGAAGGAACGCGAGAGCGAGGCGTCCCAGGTCGAGTAGGCAGGCACCGCCACGCGGCGCAGGCTCGCGCTTTCGGAGAAGACGATGCCACCGGCGCCGAGGTCAACGACACTGGAGACATAGGTGTGGTTCAGCGTGGCGGCCCATTGATCGCGGCTCCAGGCGAGCGCCGTGAACCACTTCATTCCGGGGATGGTCCCCTGGCCCTCGTTGAGGGTGGTGACATGGCCGGCGTACTCGTAGTAACGCTGCGTGGGCAGCGCCTGGAACTGGTAGTCGATGAAGAACGTCGCCGCCGTGCTGACGTTGAGCCGGCCCAGGCCGGACCTCGGGAACTCGTAGTTGGCGGTCAGGTCGACCGCCCGCAGCCTCTGTCCGGCGATGTTCACGCGGGAGTCGGTCACGAAGATCACGTTGGGCGAGACGCCGGAGAGGAGCAGCGCGGAGAGCTGCCCGGCGGAGGTGACCGGAACGGGCGCCGGCAGCGAGGGATCGGGGTTCGTCGGAAAGTTGCCGATCGCGACCTGGGCGGCGAAGGGCGACTTGGGACCGGCGGCATTGACGCTGCCGAGGATGTTGGCGGCGCCGGCCACGCCCACCAGCGAGCGCTGCTGAACCTCGAGGTAATCGATCCCGATGGTGAGGCGCCGCAGCGCCTTGGGCGAATAGACCGCGCCCACCGACGAGGTCCTCGCGGTGGAGGGCCTGAGGCCGGGGTTGGCTCCGGAACGCTGCCGGGCGAAACCGGGCACCCCGAACACGGTCTGGATGACGCCGGCGGCGGTCGCGCCCTCCGTCGTCGGACCGTAGAGCGAGAAGAGGGAGGGGGCGACGAAGGCCTCGGAACGGGTGGCGCGCAACGTGAGCTCATCGCCAAAGGGGCGCCAGCGGACGCCGTACTTCGGAACGCGGGAAGCACCCGCGTCGCTGTAGTTCTCGTAACGGTAAGCCGCCGAGAACTCGAGCAGCCGGAGGCCGGGCACGTCCATTCGCTCGCCCGTCACCGGCACGCGGACTTCGGCGAAGCCGGCCTCGATCGAGCGGCGGCGGGAGATGGGATCGAAGAAGTTCCCGTTCTGCCAGCGCCGGGACGTGGGCCCAGTGCTGTAGGAGTTCTCATCCGGCGTTCCGGCCAGGCTCTCGTCGCGGAAGTCCGCACCGAGCGCGATCCCCAGCGGCCCCGCGGGCAAGTCGAGCAGCGAACCGGAAACCCGGGCATCGACCTGCCGCAGGCCCGCCTTGAAGACGTTGGCGGTGGCGCCGCGGATATTGTCGAAGACCGACGGGTTAAGGCCCTCCGGGCGCGCCAGGATGTCGATCGCGGGCTGGACGAGGGAGTTGGCCGGGGTGATCGCCGCCTGCCACTGGGCCAGCGTCGTGGTGTTGGGCGGCGCACCGTAGTTGCGGAAGATGCGCGCGTAGCGGCCGCCCACCTGCGGATTGCCGTTCGCGTCGTAACCGCCGGCGAGGGCGAGCTGGAGGTTCGGCGAGTAGTACTGGCCGCCGAGCGAGTTATCGAGGCGGTTGGAGTTGTGGTTGAAGCCGACTTCCCAGTCGAAACGCCCGCCGACCTTCCCACGGAATCCGCCCACGAGGCGGCGCAGCTGCGCGGCGTTGGTCGCCCTCCGCACGTCCGGCGTGTACCGGAAGGCCGCGAACAGCGCGGAGCGCGTGGGATTGTAGGGGGCGTTCACCGGAACCGTGGTCGTGATGCCGAGCGCGCCCTGCTGCGACCAACTGTGGCTGCGGGAATCCATCGCCTCGACGAACATCTCCAGCCGCTCCGGGATAACCTTGATCGTACCGGCCAGCGTGATCGCCCGCTTGCGCGACTGGATGGTGAGCGTGACGAAGGGAGCCAGGTCAAAGGTGTCGGCGATCGGCTGGACCGAGGAGGGCTGGTAGATGCCGGAGGCAACCAGTGCGTTGAGGTCGGCGAAGGACGCGGCGGGTCCCGTCGGCGTCACGAGGCTGGGGGAGTTCAACCCGGGGCGCAGGAAGGCGGCGGGGAAAGCCGTCGAGGACTGGCCCAGCGCGCCGGAGATCGTCGCCGACTTGCCGCGTTGCGGGTTCGAGAACGGACGCTCCGCCTGGAACAGCGGCGTGATGTCCGACTGGGAGTAGGACATCGTGACGCTGATCCGGTCGGCCCTGGCCCCGGCCACCAGATAGGCGGAACGCTGCGTGTAATCGCCGTCGCGCGCGGACCGCGCGTAGCGTCCGCCGACCTCGAGGCCCTGAAAGTCGTGCTTCAGCTTCACGTTCACGACGCCGCCGACGGCATCGGAACCGTAGATCGCCGAGGCGCCGTCGGTGAGCACCTCCATCGACTGGATGGCGGCCAGCGGGATCTGGTTCACGTCGACGAAGGCCCGGCCACCCCGCGCGCTGGCACCACTTTCGGGGAGGCGGCGGCCGTCGAGGAGCACGAGCGTGGAAAGGTTGCGGAGCGAAAGCTGCGAGCCGCCGGAAGTGGCGGATCCGCCGGAGACATTGCCGTTGGTCGCGCCGAGGTTGCCGCTGCCGGCGAAGCTGGGCATCCGCGCCTGCACGACCTCGAGCAGGTTGGAGGCGAGCCCCGTGCGCTCGATCTCATCCCGGCTGATGATCGTGACCGGCGCCGCGACGGCGTCGGCGGCGGTGGGGATGTTGGAACCCGTCACGACCACCGACTGCAGGGTGACGGTGGCGCCGGCGGTCGCACCACCCGGGCTCTGCGCGGAAGATCCGGCTGCGGTGAGGACCATGCACGGAAACGCGAGCCAGCGAGGAAGACGGATGAGTTTCATGGCGTATTGGAAGAAAAGGTCAGGTTTTGGCCCGGGCCGAAGCGGGGCTCCTCGGCGTGGAATCGTCTGCTCACGCGATGCTCCCGTTGGCCCGGCGGATCCAGTCGAGGCGCTCCGGGGAGAGCAGGCCGTAGTTGTAGTAGCATACCCCCGCGGCGCCGATCGCCCGGGCGGCACCGACCCGCTGCATGAGGTCGGCCGCGGAAGGGAGGTGATCCTCTCCCGCCATCATGGCCAAAACGAGGCGGTCGGCCTCCACGAGCGCCGCCGCCCACGAAAGGTCCTGCACCACCTCCGCGGTGGACGCGAAGTGCGCCTGGATGAACAGGTGGTCGCCGTGGCGCGCGCGGGTCCGCAGGCCCGGCCCCTCCGTCCAGGCCCGCGCCGACGGCCGCGCGAGGAAGCCGCTGTGCTGGTGCACGGCGACGCCCTCGGCCCTTCCCGCCGCTACCACGTCCCGCAGCAGCTCCTCCACGGCGGCGCTCCGCGCGCGGGCGGCGGCCAGGAACTCGGGAAACTCCAGCAGCAGGGCGGTGAGCTCGTCGCGCTCCCACTCGGCCGAGCGCGGCCGCGACGGCCGCGCGACGGAGCTCCGGAGCAGCGATGCCGTGCGCTCGCGCAGCGCCGCCGGATCGACGCCCTCACGCGCCAAGCGCTCCCGGCAGGCCGGACAGAAGCAGAGCGAGAGCAGGTGTTTCCCGAAGGCGCCGGGGCTGACGAACATCAGCTCGTGGTGCTCGCGGTGGACGGCGTCGAGGTAGGCGAAGCTGTCGAGGACCACGGCGTCGGGCCGCAGACGACGGGCGACGTCCCGCACGAGGCTGGCCAGGTGCGCGCGCACCCGCGGCTGGGCCGGGCAGAGGGCGAAGGCGTAACGGTCGCCGGCGGCGTTCTCGACGCAGAGTTCCGGATGCGCGAGCCCGAGGGTGGTGTTGTGGCAGCCGATGACGGAGGCGAGCACCTCCAGCCCGCGCTCCCGGGCGGCGGGCACGGCGGCCGCGCAGGCGGCGACGCAGCCTGAATCGGGATTCACCGGCGGCAGCAACGCGGGCTCCGCGTAAAGGGCCGGGTCGGGCGTGAAGTCGCACCAGTCGACGGGCCGGTTGTGGTAACGCTGCGCCCGCGGGCGGAACAGCCGCGCACGGTGGTAGTTCGGGCTCAGCACCACCGCGGTGCAGCCGAGCCCAGCGATCGCGGTGAGGCACGGCCCCGCGCCCTCGGCCTGCACGTCCCACGGGAAGAGGTTGATCGCGCGGCGGAAGCTCATGGCTCCTCAAACGAGGCCACGACCGAGTCGAGGAAGAGGAAGTTCCTCACCGGCCGGTGCGTGCGAACGTCGAAGCAGAAGTTCATCAGGCGGTTCAGCGCCTTGTAGGGATGATCATACACGGGCACGGGGATGTCCTGCAGGGGCATCACGAGGTCGTTCACCTGCAACTCCACGCTGCGGCGGGTGCGCGTATCGAAATCCCAGCGCAGGTAGTGCCAGTTGATCTTGGTCGGGATCTCGTTGTAGCAGAACGGCTGGTGACCGCCCGGCACCGGCCGCCAATCCCCCGGCTGCACGACGTGGTAGTCGTAGTTCGGCTTCACCATGCCCGACATCACCATCTTGGTGCTCGGCTGCACCGAGGTCTTGTACATCCAGCGCTGAATGAGCGCGCCGGTCTCGTCGGTGTTCTGGTAGCGCAGCGCGATGTGGTAGCGCCGCCCCTGGTCGCCCTCGCAGATGTCGTTGCTGACGGTGAAGTCGCCGAAGTTGCGCTCCGAGGGGTCGACGTTGCCGTCCCAGTTCACGGCGGCCCCGAAGACCTGCTCGGCCTTGTAGGTGAAGTAGCACTCCACCCGCACGCGCCCGTCGCAGCGGGACGTCGTGCGCTTGATGGCCTGAGCCATGTGCCCCGCCCTCGCCCGCGTCGCCAGCTTCAGCGAATAGGTGCCGGACAGCGAACCGTGGCTGCCGATGTCGAAGAAGTTGGCATTGGACAGCTGCGGGGGCCGCAGGTCCTCCATGACCTTGCGCACCTTGTTGAGGTCGCCGTCGTGGTTGCCGATCAGCTCGCACCAGCCGTTCACGCCCTCGTCGAAGTCGTCGGCGAACAGGATCCGGGGCAGCGGCTTGAACTTGGACAGGAAGATCGCGTCGGGCATGGCGGGGAAGCGGGAACCGGTCAGGTCCTGGAACCGGGAGCGGCGCCAAGGAACTCACGCAGGATGATCGGCCGGCGGGTGCGCTCGGCCTCGTAGATCGCCAGCACCACCCCGAGCGCGACCTCCGCGTCATCGAGATCGGGGCTGGCCGCCCGGCCCGCGGCGAGGGCGGACAGGAATTCCCTGACCTCGGTCACGAAAGGTCGGTCATCGGTCACCACCACGCGGCCCCCGCCGGCGGGCCCGACGAATTCCAACTCCTGATGGGCGAACGAACCGAGCGAGCAGTAGGCGTTCAAGTTCCGTCCGAGAACCTCGCAGCGGTGCGCACGCTCGTGGCCTGCCACCGGCGAGCGGTGTGCGACGAGCGAGGCCTGGGTGCCGTTGGAAAAACTGAGGATCGCAAGCGCGGTGTCCTCCACCTCGCTGGAGGAGACGGGTGGACGAGTACGGGCGAGCACCTCGGTGACCTCGGCCTGCAGCAGCCAGCGCAGGCGGTCGATCGAGTGGATCATGCCGATCATCGCAATGCCGCCGCCGGCGAGCGCGCGGTCGCGGTACCAGGCCGGGGCGTGGTCGCCGAGGGAATTGGCCACGAGCCGGTCGACGACGAGTTCGACGCGGCCGAGCAGGCCGGCATCGATGAAGCTCTTAAGCCGCAGCGAAGTGGCGAGAAACCGGTGGGTGAAGCCGGCCATCGCAAGGACGCCGTGGCGCGCGCAGGCCGCGCGGAGCTCACGCGACTCCTGCAGCGAAGTGCAATGGGGCTTCTCGATCAGGAGCGCCACGCGCCGCGCGGCCGCCGCCATCGCGGCCTCGAAGTGCAGGCTGTGGGGCAGGCAGACGCTGAGTGCGTCGGGACCCTCGCGCAGCGCCTCGTCGACGGTCGCGAGGGCTGCGGCCCCGCAGGCGGCCGCCAGCCGGCGGGCCCGCTCGGAATCACGGTCGACGACGGCGACGACCTCAGCCCCGCAGGCGCGGAAGGCCTCGGCATGCGCGCGGCCCATCTGGCCGGCGCCGGCAATGGCGATGCGCGGCTTCCTAGGCATGGGCACCGGCCTTTCCGGGCAGAGTCGCAGTGATGTCGCCGAGCCGGCCGACGAGGATCCGAACCGCGAAGTAGGCCAGCAGCGGGCAGACGCTGAAGACCGCGAAGATGTAACCGTAGCCCCCGTGCCCCGCCGCCCAGGCGATGCAGAACTGGGAGATCATGCCGGCGACGCCGCCGAGCGTGCCGCCGAGCCCGGTGACGAACGCGACGCTGTGCGACGGGAAGACCTCGGCCGGCACGGCTATGTTACCCCACAGCCCGTGGCCCAGCGCCAGGCACGCCACGCCGGCGAGGGCGACCCCGGGACTGGAGGTCACCGCAACCAGCAGGCCCGAGAAGAGTACCAACAGCGAGGCGCCCAGCATGAGGCCCTTCCGGACGCGGTCGAGGTCCGCGCCCCGCCCCACCCGCCAGCTGGCGTAGGCGCCGCCCAGCATCTGGCCGGCGGATAGCCCGGCGAACGGCAACCAGGCGAACTTGCCGATGTCGGCCAAGGTGTAGCCGTGGTTTTCAGCGAGGTATTTAGGGACCCAGAAGCTGATGAAGTAGATGATCGGGTCGGTGAAGACGCGGATCAGGATGCAGCCCCACGCGCGCCGGTTCGCTAGGAGCGCCCGCAGGGGGAAGGGCTTTTCCTCCGGGGAGCGGTCCGGGGATCCGCCACCGGCCGCCACCGCGTTCGGACGACACACCGCGAGCCAGGCGAACACCCAGAGGAAACCCACCGCCCCGACGACGACGAAGGCGACGCGCCAGCCGTGGCTCAGCGCGAGGTAGCTCACGAGCGGGAATGCGATCATCGCCCCGACCGCTCCACCCGAGCCGAGGAAGGCCATGCCCAGCGCCCGTTCCCGCAGCGGAAACCACTCCGCCACCGCCCGGGCGCCCGCAGGGAAATTGGCCGACTCAAAGGCCCCGAGCAGGAAGCGGCAGGCGGAAAGTTGCGCCACCGAATGGGCGAGGCCGTGCAGCATGCCCGCGATCGACCAGCCGCTGACGGCGAGGACGAGGCTGCGGCGCGTGCCGAGGAAATCCACCAGCCGGCCGCTCACCGCGTACATGATCGTATAGCTGAGGAGGAAGTACGTCGTGATCTTGGCGTACCCGACGTCATCGATGTTCAGGTCCCGCTGGATCGTGGTCGCCAGGATCGAGAGCGTCTGCCGGTCGAGATAGTTGATCGCCGTCGACAGGAGCAGCAGCACGGCGATCCCCCAGCGCAGGCGCGGGGGAGGTTGGCTCGGGACGGCGGTCTGCATGGAACGGGCTTACCGCCGCTCTCCGGCCGGGACGAACGCGTGCGAGGAAGCGCGGCCGGTCGCCCGGCCGCCGGCGCAGGAGGCGGACATGTTCAAAAGGCGACGGTCGTCGTCACCCCGAGCTTGCGCGGGGAGTTGAGCCACTGGGCGTAACGCAGCGTGCCGTTGGTCGAGCGGACGAGGTACATGACCTGATTGGCATCGAGCAGGTTCGAGATGTTCAGCTGCAGCGCCGGCCGCACCTTACCCCATGGCTTCATGCGGTAGACCACGAAGACGTCGTGGAGCAGGCGGTCGGGAAAGTAATACATCTTCCGTTTGTTCCCGTCCGCCGCGTGCGTGTACATGTAGCCGCGGTGGTTCTCGCGCAGGCTGCTGCTCAGGCCGACGACGAGCCCGCGGAACATCCCGCGGTCGAACTGGAAGCGGTTGATCAGGCTGTAGCTGCGCTCGGCATAACCGAAGGTCTGTTCGCCGGACCTGCGCACGATGAGCTTACCGCCCGAGGGGGAGACGAAGCCGAGCTGGTGGTCGGTGATCGGCAGGCCGGTCGCCGTCGTGCCCACCCCCGGGGTCAGCAGGCCGATCGCCTCGGCATTGAGGATCTGCCCGGACTCCTGGTCGAGCTGCGCGTAGTACGGGTTGTTCGGATCCTTCATCATGGCGATCGACAGCGGCACCTGCGCCGAGGCTGGATTGAGCGGATCCGCCCGCACGAGGAGGGGCGTCACTGCGCTGCCCGCGGTCGCGCGCACGCCGACCACGGTCTGCCCGCCGACGGAGGTGGTGTTGAACTGGTCGTTGTAGAACTGCGGAAGTTCGACGTCGCTCCGCTCGCTGCCGTTGGCGGTGGCGAAGTTGAGGCGGATCTCCCAGCCCCGGACCGGCCGCGCCGTCAGCGTGGCGTTGAAACCGTCGGAAGTGCGGCTGTAGGTGTAGGCCGGACCGCCGTTGCGGCCGTTGATGCCGTTGGGATCGACGTCGTTCTGGAGCCCACCGAGCGTGGCGGTGAAGTTCTGCGCCTCCGAAACGTAGTAATTGATGTTTCCGGAGAGCCGATGCTCATCGAGACCGAACTTGAGCCCCACGTCCCGGCTCACGCCGCGGCCGGCCGGCAGCGGCTGGTTGAAGATGTCGCGGGTGATGTCGAAGTTGATCTTGGCGTTGGTCGAGTAGTTCAACGAGAGCCGCACGCCCTTGACCGGCGTGTCGATGACGGCGCCGGTGGTCAGGCTGTCATAGGTGATCGGGCCGCGCTTCACGTCGGTGGTGACGCGGCGGTAGGCAGCCTCCTCGGCCCGGTAGCCGACCATGGTGTCGATCCGGCCCTTCCACCACTCGCTGAACATGCTGAAGCCGTGACTGCGCTCGTCGGTATCATCGTGGTAGTAGCCCGTCACCGTGCTGAGTCCCGTGGCCGGGTTGATTGGCCCGGAGAAACCGTACGGATTGGTCGGGGTGCGCGGGGCGGCGCCGGGATAGATCACCGGCTGGGCGATGTAGGTCTTGCCGTTGGGATGAATGAGCGACGAGAACGGCCACTTCTGCCCGCCGATGATCTTCGTCGTGTTGATGGGGAGCCAGATGGCGGGCATGTTGATGCGGCCGGAGTCGGTCGCCTGGATGAGGGCGGGATTCTGGATCACGTTGCCCGCCGCGTCGGCCTCATAGTAGCGCCACTGCTCCTGATTGGTCCACGACTCCATGTCCTGCAGGAAGGCGCTCGCCTGGTGCCGGCCCCAGCGGCCGAGGTCCTTCTGGTAGAACAACGCGGCGCGGTAGCCGCGGGCGCCGGTGTGGAAGGGATTCAGCTGCGGCAGACCCGAGGTGAAGGCCCACTGCGTGCCGACCTGCCCGGTCAGCGGATCCGCGTAGAGGTTGCCGGTGCTGCCCGGCATGAAGATCGTGCCATTCGTGGGGCTCAGGGCGTTGTTGACCCGCGCGTCATGTCCGTAACGCACCTGGAGTCCGAGGCCCTCGGCCAGCGTCGCTTCGGCGACGACCGACTTCAGCTTGTTCTTGAACGCGAAGGCATAGTACGGGCCGAACAACGTGTCGGCCTTCGTGACGTCGATGACCCCGCCGGTGAGCTGGCTCGCGTTGGGAAAGGCCGCCACGTAGCGCGTGCTCTGGCCGTCGACCCGCTCGCCCGTGGGGAGCAGCAGGTTGAGCGGCGCGCGCAGCGTGCCTGAGTTCGGGTAGGTCGTGACGCGGGTCAGGTGCCGCCATTCGCCGCGGATCTCGAGGCGCTTCCACGGCCGCAGGGTCGCCGCGAGGTGCAGGCCCTGGTTGACCTGCCGGTTGGCGGGCCGGAAGTACTTCGCATCGCCGTGCACGGCGTTGACCCGCAGCGCGAACAACCGCGTGCCCGCCCCCGCGTCGAACGCGAAGCGGCGGCTGCCCTCGGAGTCACCCCCGGCGGAAAACGTCGCCCGCGCCGGCCGGCCCAGCAAGGCGCGCTTCGAACTGCTGGTGATCACGCCGCCGGCGTCGCCGGAGCCGAAGAGCAGCGAGTTGGAACCACCGATCGCCTCGACGCGCTCGACGTCGAACGAGTCCATCAGGGAAGTGTCGGAACGGAGGAAGCCGTCGCGGCGCGGGTTGTTGATCTGCAGGCCGCGCATGGTCATGCTTTTCGGGTCCTGCCGGTCGCCCTCCATGTCACCGCGGACCTCCTCGTTGCCGCCGCTGATGATGGCCGACCCGAGGCCGCCGAGGAGCGAGAGCATCTGGGTCATGTCGACCACGCCCATCTCGTCCATGAGCTGGCGGTTGAAGACCTTGGCGTCGAGGGGGGTCTTGCCGAGCGGCGTGTTGGTGCCGGTGATGGCGTTGGTATTGGTGGCCTCGTAGGTGTCGGAGGCGTCGGCCGTAACCTCGAACGCCGTGAGCGTGACGGTCGTTTCCCGCGCCGCCGGCGCGGACCCCGCGGCCGCCGGGGCCGACTGCGCGGCGGCGAAGGCGGGCAACAGAAACGCGAAGCTGAGGATCGAGGCGGGAAGGCGGAGTGCGGGGTTCATGGCGGGAGCGGGGGTTACTCTGGAACGCGACAGGCTAGCAGACGTTCCCGCCCACCCATAGGCGAAGATGCGTTTTCGTTTTAATTAAATGCGCCACGGCCAAACGCGGGATTGCGCCCCGAGCCCGCAGGCCTCAGGTCGGCTCCCATGCCGAAGCCCCCGGAACGCAAGCGCGTCGCGCTCCTCGTGGCCGGCTGGAACCAGTACGGACGCGGAATCATCGAGGGCGCCTGGCATTATGCGCAGCACCACCGCTGGAACCTCGACATGCAGCCCTCCGGACCGGACGGCGCCATGGAGGTGCCCGCCGGCTGGCAGGGTGACGGCATCATCGCGACGGTCCATTCCCGCGCGCTCGCCGCGAAGCTGCGGCGCCACGGCGTTCCGGTCGTCAACGTCTCCGGGGCGCGGCTGGCCGGCTGTGACTTTCCCCGGGTGTGCTCCGACGCGAACGCCGTGATGGAACTCGCGGTGGGTCACCTGTGGAGCAAGGGGCTACGCAGGATCGCGTTCTGCGGCGAACCGCAGCGGGAGTTCCTCGAGTTCTGGGCGGATGCCTACAAGCGGACCGCGCGGGACCACGGGTTTTCCCCCCTGGTCTACGCGCGCGGACCGCGGGTTTCCGCGGAGGCCGGCCTCATCGCGCAGCGGCGCGACCGCGCGCGGTGGCTCCGTGGCCTGCCGCTCCCGGTCGGCGTCATCGGCTGGGACACCATCACCTGCCGCAACGTCGCCAGCGCGTGCGAACTGGCCGGGCTGCAGGTTCCCGACCAGGTGGCCATCATCAGCCTTTCGACGGAAGACCTGCTGGGGCAGACGATCCACCCGCCGATCAGCGGCGTGGATATACCGGTGAAACGCATCGGTTACGAGGCGGCGGCGCGGCTCGACCGGTTGATCCAGGGCCGCCGGGATGCGGCCCGTGAGCACCTGCTCCAGCCGCTCGGGATCACCACGCGGCAATCCACCGACCTCTTCGAATGCGAGGACGGGAAGGTGCGGGAGGTGATGCGCTTCATCAAGGAGCACGCCCCCGCCGGCATCAACGTGAAGGACCTGCTGCGAGCCGTGCCGATGAGCCGCCGGACGCTCGAGCGGCGCTTCACTGCGGCGGTCGGGCACAGCCCCGCGGAGGAGATCCGCCGCGCCCGGATCGAAAGGGTCCGGCAATTCCTCGTTTCCTCCGACATGGCGGTGCCCGAGATCGCCGAGGCCTGCGGCTTCGCCTACGCGGAGCACATGATCCCGCTCTTCGCCCGTTACCACGGCAGCACCCCCGCCGCCTACCGCCGGAACCTGCGCGGGACGTCGCCGATGCGGTGACGGCCGCGGCGGCCGGCTAAACCTCCAACGCGCGCTGCTCCACGAGTTCGATGCCGTAGGCCTCGAGTCCGACGACCTTGCGGGGATGGCGGGTGAGGACGCGGATGCGACGCAACCCCAGCGCGCGCAGGATCTGCGCCCCGATGCCGTAGTCGCGCAGGTCCATGCTCAGCGCCGGCTCACCGGCCTTCGAAAGCTGCCGCACCACCGCCTCGCCGCCCCCGGGCGGCTCCATGTAGACCAGAACTCCCCTGCCCTCCGCGGCGATCGCCGCCAGGCTTGCGTCCACCACACGGTCGTCGCCGGCGCCGAAAACATCGGACAAAGGGTTCGCGGCCTGCACGCGCACCAGCGGGGGCGCCCCAGCCGAAAGGTCCCCCAGCGTGAGCGCAAGGTGGTGCCGCCGGTCGAGGCGCGAGCGAAAAACCTGCACCGTGAAGCGGCCGTGCCGCGTGGGGACATCACCCTCCGCCACCTTTTCCACCAGCGTGTCCCGGCGCAGCCGGTGCGCGATCAGGTCGCCGATCGAGATCATCTTCAGCCCGAACCGGCGCTTGAACTCGATCAGCTGCGGCAGGCGCTGCATCGAGCCGTCATCGTTCACGAGTTCGCAAATCACGCCCGCCGGGGAAAGTCCCGCCAGCAGCGCCAGGTCGACCGCCGCCTCGGTGTGACCCGCCCGCTCCAACACCCCGCCGGTCTTCGCCCGCAGCGGGAAGATATGCCCGGGCTGCACCAGCTGTTCGGGCCGCGCCTCGGCCGAAGCCAGCGTGCGGATCGTCACCGTGCGGTCGTAGGCACTCACGCCGGTCGAGATTCCCGCGGCGGCGTCGACGCTCACCGCGAAATCCGTGCGCTGCACCTCGCGGTTGCGCGCCACCATCGGCCCGAGCCCGAGCCGGTCCAGCCACGAGCCCGTCATCGGCACGCACACGATCCCGCTGCCGTAGCGGATCATCATGTTGATCGTCTCCGGCGTGGCCTTCTCGGCCGCCATGATGAGGTCGCCCTCGTTCTCGCGGTCCTCGTCGTCCGCCACGATCACGAGCTGCCCCGCCGCGATAGCGGCGATCGCTTCCTCCACGGGATCGAAGACGGAACGGTCGGACATGGGTTTTATTGACGCAGAGCTTCGCCGGCGCGCCCCGCGCTCCGCAAGCCTGCGGCGCAGTTCAACGGCCGTCGGCGATCGCGGCGTCGATCCGCCGCGCCACCTCCCCCGCCGCCACGCGCGGCGCCAGCCAGCGCTCCGTCTCGGCGACGAGGGCCGCGCCGCGGGGAAACAGCCACGCCTTGCCGAAGCGCGTGAACGGCTCCGGACGCGTCCCGCACAACCCCTGGTTACGCGCGGCCTGCAGCCGCACCTCGATCCCGTCCGTGATCATCACATCCGCCCGGCCCGCGAGGATCTCGCCGAAGATCGTGCGGTTGTCGGGAAACACCCGGATTTCCGCCCGCCGCAGATTTTCCCGCGCAAAGCGTTCATTCGTCCCGCCCGGATTCACGATCACCCGCACCCCCGGCTGATCGATGGCCTCCAACGTCACGAAGCGCTCCCGTTCCGCGCAGCGGGCGATCGGCGTCTTGCCGTCGCGAAAGTACTCCGGCCCGAAGTCCGCCCCCTGGCTCCGCTCCGGCGTGACGCTGATTCCGCCCGCGGCGAAATCAAAGCGGCCCGCTGCCAGGTCCGCCATGAGCCGCGCCCACGTCGTGCGGACGAAGACCACCCTGACTCCGAGATGGGCGGCGAATTCCCGCGCAAGGTCGACGTCGACCCCGCGGAGCCGGCCGTCGCGCTCCTCGCTGAACGGGGCGTAATCGCCCGTGAGCCCGACGCGCACGGTGCCCGTCCGCCGCAACGCCCCGATATCCGCCGGGCCAGTCCGTCGGAGGGCCGAAAGCGCGCCCGACCCTCGCGCCGCCACTTCGTCGGAAATAGAAATGCGCGACCGCAATCCGCGCAGGATTCCGGCGGCCTTGGTGGAGTCTCCGAACACTTCCCCGTTCGCCGCCACGTCGTTCACGGCGGCGAGCATCTGCGCGCCGATCCGATCCAGCTCCGGCCGGATGACGCCGTTCAGGTCGCGGGCCGGCGGGGGCGACGCGCGTCCCGCCGCCCACTCAGCACGCAGCCGCTCCTGCACTTCCCGCGCCGCGGAAATCTGCACATCCATGAACGCACGTGCCGCGGCCCTCTCGATCCCGAGCGCAGCGGCCGAACGCTCCCAACCGTCCAGCACCTCGCGTTCGCGCGCCGCATCGGTCACCGGCTGCCCTCGCGCGTGCTTCCACGCCGCCACCTCCGGCATCAACGCGAGGCGTCGCTCCATCAGGTCCACCAGCGCCTGTATCTCCGCGGCCGGATCCGCGAAGCGCACCGCACCCGATTCAACTCCCGTGGCGCGGCTCGGAAGCACCGCGCACGACAGGAGTGCGACGAGGACGAGCGCAGGGATGGAGCGGATCACGGCGGGCACGATGCGACCCGTCCGACCGGAAACAAGCACCGCCGCACCGCGGCGCCGCCCGGGATTTCCTGTTGCCGCGGATTCACCGTAGGCCGCACATCATCGACGCCTGCTTCGAATCCATTGCCCTCCCATGCGCTTCACCGCTTTCCTCGCCACCCTCGCCCTCGCCAACGCCGCCCCGGCCCAGCCGACCTACGATGTCGTCGTCTACGGCGCGACCGCCGGCGGCGTGGCGACGGCCGTCGCGGCGGCCCGCCACGGGGCAAAGGTGGTCCTGCTCGAACCGCGCAACCAGGTCGGGGGCATGGTGGCCGGCGGTCTCTCCGGCACCGACGTCGGCAAGCGCGAGGTGATCGGCGGGCTGGCCCTCGAGTTCTATTTCCGGGCCGGCCGCGCCTACCAATTGGAGCGTCATCTCCAGGACGTCGCCTGGATGCCTGAGCCCAAGGTCGCCGCGCGCATCTTCCGCGAGATGCTCCGCGAGGCCGGCGTGACGCTGCTCGAGCAGCACCGCCTCCGCGAAAAGGACGGCGTGCGCCGCGACGGCCGCCGGATCACGGAGATCGTCCTCGAGAACGGAACCCGGATCGTGGGTCGGGTGTTCGCCGACGCGACCTACGAGGGCGACCTCATGGCGCAGGCCGGCGCCTCCTACACCTTCGGCCGCGAGTCCGTCGCGCAGTACGGCGAGTCGCTCGCCGGCGTGCGGGCGGTCACGCCCAGCCATCAGTTCGCGGTCGACATCCCGGCGAGGGACGAAAAAGGCCGCGTGCTCCCCGAGGTTTCCACCGAACCCCGGGGCGAACCCGGCGCGGCCGACAAGCGCATCCAAGCCTACAACTTCCGGGTGATCGCGACCAACGTCCCGGAGAACCGGCTGCCATGGGCCAAGCCCGACGGCTACGATCCGGCCCGCTACGAATTGCTCGCGCGCTATCTCACCGCGATGACCGCCCATCTCGGAAGACCGATGAAGCTGAACGAGGTCAGCCTCCTGCGCGTCATCCCCAATGGGAAGGTCGACCTCAACAATCGCGGCGGTTTCTCAACCGACTTCATCGGGCGCAACTACGACTACCCCGACGGTTCCTACGCCGTTCGCGCCCGCCTCTGGCGCGCGCATGAGGATTACCAGAAGGGCTTCTATTACTTCCTTTCGTCCGACCCGCGGGTGCCGACCGAACTGCGGGACGAGATGAACCAGTACGGACTCGCGCGCGACGAGTTCGCCGCCAACGGCCATTGGCCCGACCAGCTCTACGTGCGCGAGGCCCGCCGGCTCGTCGGCGACTTCGTGGCCACGCAACGCGACCTGCAGACCGACCGGGAAAAACCCGACGCGGTCGGCATGGGCAGCTACAACTCCGACTCGCACAACGTGCAGCGCTTCATCAACGACCGCGGCTTCGTCGAGAACGAGGGCGACGTGCAGGTGCCGGTCCAGCCCTACCAGATCCCGTTCCGCGTCCTCCTGCCCAAGCGGGCGGAACTCGGGAACCTGCTCGTGCCCGTGTGCTTCTCCGCGAGCCACATCGCCTACTCGAGCCTGCGCATGGAGCCGCAGTACATGATCCTCGGGCACGCCGCCGGCGTCGCCGCCGCCGCGGCGGCCAAGTCCGGACGGGACGTTCACGACACCGACATCCCGGGACTGCAGGCGACCCTGCGCGCCGAGGCCGCGGTGTTTGAACGCGGGGTGCAGTTCCAGGAACAGGCGCTGGTGATCCTGCGGAACCGCTTCCGCGCGCCGACGCCGGCCGGCCCGCGCGCCTACGAGCGCGTCGCCCCCACGGAGCCCCGCTCGAAGCCGTGAAGGGACTTTCCCGCACGGCCGCGATCCTCGCGGCCTTCATCTTCGGCGCGCTCCTGCCCCAGGCGGCGCCGTTCGCTTGGCTCATTCGCTGGCTGGTGATGACGATGCTGTTCCTTGTCTTCCTGCAGACACGGCTCTCCCGCTCGGCCCTGCACCGCAGCCACTTCGTGCTGCTCGTGGTGAACATCGCGCTCGGCTTCGCCGCGTGGCGGGCGGGCCTGCTGCTCGGCGGCCCCGAGGTCGGGCTCGCGGCCTTCTTCTGCGGCATCACCCCCACGGCGATCGCCGCGCCGGTGATCGTGAGCCTGCTCGGCGGCGCCGTGGACTACGCCGTCGCCTCGTTCCTGCTCACCAACGTGACCATCGCGGCGCTCCTCCCGCTGATGCTGCCGGTCGTCCTCGGCCGCGCCACGCCGGAGGCATTCGCCCAGGTCGCGGGCACGGTCGGCCTCGTCGTCTTCGTCCCGATGGCACTCGCCTACGCCTTGCGTGCGGTGCACCCGGCCGCCCGCGCCTGGCCGGCAAAGCTCCGTGACGCGTCGTTCGGGCTCTGGGTCACCTCGATCTTCCTGATCACCGCCAAGACCTCGCAGTTCATCCGCGACAACGCCGACGGCGCGCGGGGGCTGGTGCTCGCGATCGCCGTGGCCTCCCTCCTGGTGTGCGCCGTGAGCTTCGCGCTCGGCCGGCTGATCGGGGGCCGGGACTTCCCGCGCGAGGGCAGCCAATGCCTCGGCCAGAAAAACACCACGTTCACCATCTACCTGGCGCTGGCCTACACGTCACCCGTCGTCGCGCTCGGGCCCACGTTCTACGTGCTCTGGCACAACCTGTGGAACTCGTGGCAGCTCCACCGCGCGGCGCGCGCCCGTCACGGGGCGGCGCCCTAAACGTCAGCGCAGCGCCTGGTACATCAGGACCTTCCATTTCTGGTTGAGGTCACTGCCGCCCGCCGGCCGGAGCTGAGTGAGGAAGAACGCCACGATCCGCTCCTTCGGGTCGACCAGGTACTGCGGGAAGTACGCGCTGCCCCAGCCGTAGGCGCCCTCGGTTCCGATTTCGCCCGTGCGCCCCATGTCCGTGTTCACCCAGAAGCCGAGCCCGAACGCGCCGGTATCCCCCTTGTACTTGTCGCCCGTGTGACTCACGCGCATCAGCTCGACCGACTTGCGGCTCAGGATGCGCGCACCGTCGAGTTCCCCGTCGTTCAGGAGCATCTGCAGGAATCGACCGTAGTCGCGCGCCGTCGAGAGGAGCCCCGCCCCGCCAGAGAAGCACTTCCGCGGCCCCGCGACGTAGTGGCCCGGATCACCCGGCACCAGTTTTCCGCCTTCGAGGCCGTAGACTTTCGCGAGGCGTCCTTCCTTTTCCGGCGGGAGGAAGAAGCACGAGTCCGTCATCTTCAGCGGGCCGAAGATCCGTTCGGCGAAGAAACGCTCCAAGGAAAGTCCCGACACCACCTCGACCAGCCGCCCGAGCACATCGGTCGAGTATCCGTATTGGTAGACCTCACCGGGGTGTCCGTGCAGGGGCAATTGTCCCAGCCGGTCGATCACCGCCGCGAGCGGCTCGTCCTTGTCCGAAAAATACCACCCGTGCAGTCCCGCGGCCTTGTACAGCTCCACCGCGGGACCGTCGCCGTAGGTGAGGCCGGCGGTGTGCGTGAGCAGGTCGCGGATCTGGATGGAGCGTCGGGCCTTCTCGGTCGTGAACTTGGTTCCGGCCGGCGCTCCCTTGGGCGGGGCCACCGCGACCTGCGGATTCCGGAACGCCGGGATGTACCGCTCGATCGGATCGTGCAGCATGAACTTCCCTTCCTCGTAGAGCATCATCACGGCGACGCTCGTCACCGCCTTGCTCATCGACGCGATGCGGAAGATCGCGTCGGGCGCCATCGGCTTGCGCGCCTCGAGGTCCATTTTTCCGTAAGTGCGAAAGTGCGCCGTCTGGCCATCGCGCGCGATGTACATGATGGCGCCGGCCAAACGCTCCCGGTCGACGTTCTCCTGCATCAGGGCGTCGAGGCGCGCGAGGCGCGCGGGATCAAAGCCGAGGCGGGCGGCGTCACCCGCGGGCGCCGGCACCGCCTTCTGGGCGGAAAGCGGCGCGCCGGCGACGGGGGCAAGCAACAGACCAAGGGCGAGTAAGCGGGGCAGGCTCATGTCGCCAGCCAACCCGACGGCCACGGGCCCGTCACGCGGTAAAACCTGCCCCGGCAGGGCCCCCGGATGCCAACCGCTTTGCCCCCGAAGCTCAGACCACCCGACGCTTGCGGCCCCGGAGCGGGGCGGAACACATTGGCCTCATGCGTTGGACCCCGACGGCCCTGCTTCTCGCGCTCGCGGCCGCAACCGCCCACCGCGCGGAGGCCACGCCCGGAGCCGAAGCCGTCCGCGCCCGAGAGGCGGCGCAGCGGATTCTCCGGCGGTTGGACCTTCAGCTGGGTCCTTCCGCCGGCGAACGTTCGCCCGGACGCAGCGGCGGCAACCCGCTCTCGCGCTACGCGGCCCTTTCCTCGGCGGATCCTTCCCGGATCGAAAGCACCGTCGATTACGCCCGTCGCACCCTGGCCGGAACGGCGACGGCCCGCCTCACGCCGGAGTCCACCATTCATTTCCTGCGTGAACGCGCCGAAGAGATCCTCACCGGGCCCGGGGCGATTCCCACCGCGGGCGCCTCGACCGCGGCGCACGCCGCCGACCTCCGCGTGGTCGCCGCGCTCGCCCGCTTCCACGCGCGCCGGCTCGAGGCCGCGATCCACTATAACCTCTTCCTCCGGGGACTCCGGATCGCAGAACTGGTCGCCGCCACTTACGTCGAGAAGGACGCCGTCGAGCTCTGGCGCGACGTCCTGCGCGCGGTCGCAGCGGCCGAGGCAGCCGCGGCCGGCGACGAGGAACGCCCATTGCGTCTGAAGGAAGGCTGGCGCGACGAACTGCCGCGGTTGGAAGCCAGCCTGCGCGACCTCGAGGAGCAATGTTGCCCTCCCGATGCCGCCGTGCTCCGGGAAAAGGTCTGGCGCCTCGCCCCGCGCGAAGCCCTCGTTGCCCCGGTGCTGGAACCCCGCACGCCACCGTGGGGTGACGCCGGCGAATCC
This sequence comes from Opitutaceae bacterium, assembly GCA_040397825.1. Taxonomy (GTDB): domain Bacteria; phylum Verrucomicrobiota; class Verrucomicrobiia; order Opitutales; family Opitutaceae; genus ER46. The sequence continues at coordinate 39,601 of JBBAVH010000028.1, read as the reverse complement.
TCGCGGTTCACCGTGGCGGCCCGCGGAGCCCACGGCATCACCTCCGTCCACCTCCGCATCCGGAACCTTCCCTCGGGAGGCGAGTATCGGACGATCCCGATGTCGGCCGGCCCGGACGGCACCTACGGCGCCAACCTGCCCGCCGGGTTAACGGCCGGCGCCGAATCGCTGGAGTACTACTTCGAGGCGATCGGCGGAAACGGCATCGGAACCTCGTTTCCCGAGCCGGACGCCGCGCAACCCACGCTGCTCCTCCCGTTGCGTCGCTGATCCATCCGTCCCGATCTTTCCATCGCATGACCCACGTCTCCGTTTCCCTCGTCCTGACGCTGATCGCAGCCGCGCCGGTCGCGGCGGCGACTCCCGTGGACCTTCGCCGCGGGCAGCCGGTGCAGACGAGCCGCGCCGCCGAAGCCTACGTGCCGGATCTCGCCCGCCTCGTGCGGCCGGGCGCCGACAACCTGCGCGACATCATCGATCACCACGTGCAGGACCGCGACGCCCTCCTTCGCTTCTATTCGGTGCCGGGCTCTGAACTCACGCTCCGCCGCACCCGGGAGTTCAACCAAGCATGGCTGAACGCGCTCGAACGTTTTCCCTACGACCCGCTCACCCCCGGCGCGCGCCTCGACTGGCAGCTCCTGCGGCGGCACCTGCGGCATGAGTTGGAACTCAACGCCCGCGCCACGGCCAGAAACGCCGAGATGGCGCCGCTCGTCCCGTTCGCCGCGACCCTTGCGCGTCTCCAGGAGTCACGACGGCTGTTTGAGTCGCTGGACCATCCCAGGATGGCCGGCGAACTCGCCGACGTGGTCCGCGAACTGAAGGAACTGCGCCGGAAGCTCGAGGCGCCCGACGCGAAACGGCCCGCGGCCGGCATCGCGCTCCGGGCCGCCCAGCGCACCACCGAGCTCACCGCGTCCCTCCGCAACTGGTTCGACCACTACAATTCCTACGACCCGCGCTTCGGCTGGTGGATGCGGGAGCCGCACAAGGCGGCGGTCGCCGCGCTCGAGGGGCACGCGAAGTTCCTCCGGGAGAAGATCCTTGGCCAGAAGGACGGCGAGGATGAGCCCATCGTGGGCGACCCCATCGGGGCCGATGGCCTGCGCGCCGACCTGGAACGCGAGGTGCTCCCCTACTCGCCCGAAGAGCTGATCGCGGCCGCGGAGCGCGAATTCGCGTGGTGCGAGGCCGAGTGGCGAAAGGTGGCGGCCGACCTCGGGCTCGGCACCGACTGGCGCGCCGCACTCGAGCGGATCAAGCGCGACCACGTCGAGCCGGGCGACCAGCCGGCGTTGATCGCGGAGCAGGCCTACGAGGCGATCGAATTCGTGACGCGCCGGGACCTGGTCTCCGTGCCGGCGCACGCGATCGACACGTTCCGGATGTCCATGATGTCACCCGAGCGGCAGAAGGTCGCCCCGTTCTTTCTCGGCGGCGAACAGATCCTCGTGTCGTTCCCCACCGACACGATGGACCACTCGGGCAAGCTCGACAGCCTGCGGGCCAACAACCGCCACTTCTGCCGCGCGACGGTCCACCACGAATTGATCCCCGGGCACCACCTGCAGTTCTGGCACCTGAGTCGTTTCCAGCCGCACCGGCAGCTCTTCTCGACGCCGTTCTGGATCGAGGGATGGGCGCTCTGGTGGGAGTTTCACCTCTGGGACCTCGGTTTCGCCACGACGCCGGAACAGCGGGCCGGCATGCTCTTCTGGCGCAGCCACCGCTGCGCGCGGATCCTCTTTTCGCTCAACTTCCACCTCGACCGCTGGACCCCCCAGCAGTGCATCGACTTCCTCGTCGACCGCGTCGGCCACGACCGCCACACCGCCACCGGCGAAGTGCGGCGTTCCTTCAACGGCAGCTACTCGCCGCTTTACCAGGTGGCCTACATGATGGGCGCCATCCAGCTGAGGGCCCTGCACGCGGAGCTCGTGAAATCCGGCCGCCTGCCCGCGAAGGATTTCCACGACCGGATCCTCCGCGGCGGTCCGATTCCCATCGAGTTCGTCCGCGCCAACCTCACCGGCGAGGCGCTCCCGAGGGATTTCCAATCCTCCTGGCGTTTCCTCGACGTCAAACCCTGACCCCTCCCCTTATCCATGAAGCTCCGCTCGCTCCTCGCCCTCGCGCTGGCCGCCGCGTCGGCCCACGCCGCCGCCTCCGCCGCTCGGCCCAACGTGCTGCTCATCCTCGTGGATGACCTGAAGCCCGCGACCGGCTCCTACGGTGACCCGCTGGCCGTCACGCCGAACCTCGACCGCCTCGCCGCGCGCGGGCTGCAATTCGACCTCGCCTACTGCAACCAGGCCGTCTGCGCACCTTCCCGCTTCAACCTGCTCATCGGCAGCCGCTCCACGTCGACGGGCCTCTACTCGCTCGGTCAAAACCTCCGCGACTTCATCCCCGGCGCCGTCACCCTGCCGCAGCACTTCGAGCGCCACGGTTACCGCACTGAGTCGCTGGGCAAGGTCTTCCACGTCGGGCACGGCAACCGCGGCGATCCGTCCTCGTTCTCCACGCCGCACTTCAAGGATAAGGTGATCGAGTACGCCTTGCCGGAAAGCACCGGCGGCCGCCTCACCCGCGAGGAAGCCTTCTTCGAGAACGCCGACACTGGTGGCCCCAACCGCGATCTGCCCCGCGGCGCCGCCTGGGAGAGTCCCGAGGTCGCCGACGACCGCTACGCCGACGGGCGCGTCGCCGCCGAGGCCATCCGCCGCCTCCGGGCCGCCCGGGAACGGACCCAACCCTTCCTCATCGCGGCGGGCTTCGTGCGCCCGCACCTGCCCTTCAGCGCGCCGAAGCGCTACTGGGACCTGCACGACCGCGCCAAATTCCGCCTCGCCGCCCACACCACGATCCCGACCGGGGCCCCCTCATACGCCCCGAAGGCCGCGCTGGGCGAACTCAACCAATACACTCCGCTCCCCGAGCGCCCGCCGGTCGACGAGGACGTGCAGCGCACGCTGATCCACGGCTACTATGCGAGCGCCAGCTACGTCGACGCCCAGATCGGCCGCGTGCTCGACGCGCTGCGCGAACTCGGCCTCGAGGACAACACGCTCGTCGTGCTATGGGGCGATCACGGGTTCAGCTTCGGCACCCACGGTCTCTGGACCAAGCACACCAACTACGAGGAGGCCAACCGCATCCCGCTCATCCTCGCCGGCCCGGGCGTCGCCCGCGGCGCGCGCACGCGGGCGATGGCCGAGACCGTCGACCTGTTCCCGACGCTCTGCGACCTCGCCGGCCTGCCGAAACCCGGCGGTCCTCAGCCGATCGACGGCACCAGTCTCGCACCCGTGGCGCGCGACCCGGCGGCGCGGGTGAAGGACCACGTCTACCACGCGTTCCCGCGCCAGCGTCCGGGCAAGGGCGAGGTCATCGGCCGCGCGATCCGCACCGAGCGCCACCGCCTCGTCGAGTGGAAGGCACCCGGTGGCGATCCCGCGACCGCCGAGCATGAGCTCTACGACTACGAGGCGGATCCACGGGAGAGCGAGAACCGCGCCGCCCAGGAACCCGCGACGGTCGCCCGGCTTCGGGAAATGCTCGCGCGGCACCCGGAGGCCAAGCCGACGGCGCGGGTCGCCACCCGGAAGTGACGCCCCTCAGCGCGCGGCGACGCGCCGCTCGGCGTCGAGTGCCGCCGCGAGATTGGCGGCGCGTTCGGCGTAGCGGTGCGCCGAGCGCGGGGCACGGCCTCGCACGACGGCGTTGAGGCCGCTGTTCCAGGCCAGCGCGATGAAGTAGGCTGAGGCCGGGAGCCGCGCTCGCTCGAGCCCGCGCCGGAGCCATTCGAAGTGCAGGACCGCCACCTGATCCGCACATGCACGCTCGACCGCGCGCGAAAACGGCAGGGATGTGTGCATCCGCCAGGTCTCCTCGCGGAACTGGTAGGCGCCCAGTTCTCCGCGCGGGCCCGGCCGGGTGAGGTTCCGCGGGTTTTCCAAGTGGTGGATCGCCTCGAGGATGGCCTGACGCTCGGAGGCTCCGGCGAAGGCACATCCCAGGCCCGACAACAGACAGAACACGCTCCAGCGGCGCACGACACGGGTCGCTGACCAGGGCAATGGGTTCACGGTCCGTTGAGACCCGGCCCGCGCGTCTGGGATTCCTGGCTGCGGACAATTTTGAAAATAAACGCGGGAACAAATTTCGCCGGCAGCGACCGGCCGGGCCGCGGCCCCTTAGAATCCGTGAATGTTCCCCCGTGAAGAAACGATTTTCTCGTTGCGCCGCCGCTAAGCGCGTCCGCACTGCGACGCTCCGCGATGCTCCGCCTGCACCTTCCGCCGAACCTCGCCGCCGCCGCGGCGCGTGACGCGATTCCCGTACGCGTGGAACTGGACCTGACGCAGGCACCGCCGCCCGCCCTGCTCCCGGCGCTCGCGCTCCTGCAGCGCTGGTGCGGACCGAAGCCCCCCGGCTTGCTCCAGCTTTCGCGCAGCCAACTCCGCGAGTTCGCGGCCGCGGCCGGTCAGGAGAACATTTTCGTCGAGCGCGGAACGGTCGGACCCTGGCGTCACGCCGCGCTGCTGGCGGAGGCTGCTCCGGCCGCTGACCCGACCTCCAAGCCGTCGGCCGCGGCGCGTCCGGCCCCCTCACGGCGTCCCGGGGAAACCCTGATGACCATCGACGGCAGCGAGCACTACCTCGCGATCACGTTGCCGTCGAAGGAGCACCCGCGACACGACGAGGCCCGCGAGCTGCTCCGCGATTCCGGCTTCGTGCTGGAACCCGCCACGCGCAAGTGGTGGCTCCGCGACCGGCACAAGACGCTCACCTTCCTCGCCGCCCATCGCGACCGGCTGGAGAACCTCTTCGGCGCGGAATTGACGCCGAACTTCATCGCCCGGACCAAGCATCTCCATTTCGCCGCGGTGACCGCGGAGGTCGCCGCCGCAGGCGAGGATTTCTCTGTCACCGTCGGCCTCGACGCGGGCGGGACGCCCGAACCCGCCCTGCGCGACGCCCTCGCGACCAACCGCGCTTACGCCGAGCACGAGGGCCGGATCATCCTGCTTAACCGGGCAAAGCTCGACCGCCTCGCCGCCGCGCAGCGCAAGCTCACCGGAGACCCGCGGGCCTCCACTTCCGCGCGCCGGGTAGAACGCCTGCCGGCCGCCCGCGCCGCCGAGGTCTCGGATCTTCTGGAGGAAATCTCGCCCGGCTACGAGGCACCCGACGCCTGGCGCCGGCGCGGAGCCGCGCTGCGCGACCTTTCCCGACTCGAACCCGCGCCGATCCCGCCGGAGCTGGAGCGGCAATTGCGCCCTTACCAGAAACTCGGCGTCGCTTGGCTCTGGCACCTGCGCGGCCACGGCCTGGGCGGCATCCTCGCCGACGAGATGGGACTGGGCAAAACCGCGCAGGCCCTCGCGCTGCTCGCGGCGGCCCGCTCGACCGAAGGCGGCGTCGCGTTGGTGGTCTGCCCCGCGTCGCTGCTGGAGAACTGGCGCCGGGAGGCGGCGCGGTTCACGCCGGGTCTCCGCGTCTTCGTGCACCATGGCGCGCGCCGGTTGTCCTCAGCTTCAGCCGTGGCCGAACACGACCTGATCATCACCAGCTACGGTACGCTCGCGCGCGACCGGGCGCTGTTGGCGGGAGCGACCTTCGCGCTCGTGGTCGCCGACGAGGCGCAGCACATCAAGAACCGCCGCTCGCAGAACGCGGCCGCCCTGCGTTCGCTGCGATCCAAGGCCCGCTTCCTCCTCACCGGCACGCCGCTCGAGAATTCGCTCGATGACCTGCGCTCGCTCTTCGCCTTCCTGCTGCCCGGCTATCTCGCGACCCCGCCGGCCGACGCGCGGGGCGAGGAACGGGCCTGGCACGACGAACGGCTCCGCGCGCAGACCGCACCCTACATCCTCCGGCGCACGAAGCGTTCCGTCGCGCCGGAACTGCCGGCGCGGATCGAGCAGACCGTCTGGTGCGAACTCACGCCGGAGCAGGCCGCGGCCTACCGCGAACAGCAGGAGCGCGGGGAACGCGAGTTGATCGATCTGGAGGCCGGGGGCGCCAACGAGGGCCGTATGCGGCTCGCCGCCCTCACCCAACTTCTGCGCCTGCGGCAACTCTGCTGCGACCCCCGCTTGCTCTCGGCCGGAGGCGAGCCCGGCCCGGTCCCGTCGGCCAAGCTCGAGGCCTTTCAGGAACTGCTCGCCCAGGCCGTCGACGACGGGCACCGCCTGCTGGTGTTCTCGCAGTTCGCCACCCTGCTGCGCCTGCTCCGCGAGGACCTCACCGCCCAGGGCATCAACACCTGCTACCTCGACGGCAGCATGCCGACCGCGGCGCGTCAGGCCGAGGTCGACCGCTTCCAGGCCGACTCCTCCGTGCCGGTCTTCCTGCTTTCGCTGAAGGCGGGCGGCACGGGACTCAACCTCACCGGGGCCGACACCGTGGTGCATTACGATCCGTGGTGGAATCCCGCCGCCGAAGCCCAGGCGACCGACCGCGCGCACCGCATCGGGCAGACGCGCGTCGTCACCAGCTACAAGCTCATCGCCGCCGGCACGGTGGAGGAAAAGGTGCTCGCCCTGCAGGAGGAGAAGCGAGCCCTGCTCGCCGATGTGTTCGAGGCCAGCGACGCGCTCTCCGCGAAACTTTCCCTCGCGGACCTGCGGTCCCTGCTCCACTAAACGGCCATGCTCCGGATCCACGCCACCCCCGGCGGGCTCATCCTTGAGGAAGCAGGCCGCTTCCTGGTGCCGCGTTCGCTCACGCTCGACGCCGTCTTCTCCGCCGCCGACTCCTCCGCCGCGGTCCGCGCCGCGCTCGCCGACGCGCGACCCGCCTCGACCCCCGATCGCCTCCTCGCGCCGATTCAGTCGCAGGAGGTCTGGGCCGCGGGTGTGACCTACCTGCGCAGCAAGTCCGCCCGCATGGCCGAGTCGAAGGACGCCGGCGGCGGCAGCTTCTACGACCGGGTCTACGACGCCGAACGCCCGGAAATCTTCTTCAAGGCGACGCCGCACCGCGTCGCGGGCCCCGGTGGCGAGGTGCGCATCCGGGCCGACGGCCGCTGGAACGTCCCCGAGCCCGAGCTCACCCTCGCCATCAACGCCGCCGGCCAAATCTTCGGCTTCACGATCGGCAACGACATGAGCTCGCGGGACATCGAGGGCGAAAACCCGCTCTACCTTCCTCAGGCCAAGGTCTACGACCGAAGCGCCGCGCTGGGGCCGTGCCTCGTGGTCACCGACGCCCTACCCGGACCCGAGACGCCGATCCGCATGAGCATCCGCCGCGGCGGGCACGAGGTGTTTGCCGGCGAAACGAACGTCGGCCGCATCAAGCGCCCCCTCCCCTCGCTCGCGCAGTGGCTTTACCGCGAGAATCGCTTCCCGCAAGGGGCCTACCTGATGACGGGCACCGGCATCGTGCCGCCCGACGACTTCACGCTGCGCGCCGGCGACGAGATCCGCATCCGGATCGACCCGGTCGGCGAATTGGTGAACCGGGTCGCCGGCTGACTCCGTCGGGGAATTCAGAACACCTGTCGCGCGGACACCCCGCGGGCCACCTCGGCGGCAATGAAAGGCCCCTTGAAGATAAGGCCCGTGTAGACCTGCACGAGGGTCGCACCCGCATCGAGCTTCTCGGCGGCCGCCCGCGCGCCGTCGATTCCGCCCACGCCGATGATCGGCAGCTTTCCGTGCGTCGCACGCGCGATGTAGCGGACGATTTCCGTCGAACGCTCCCGCAGGGGAGCGCCGCTCAGTCCGCCGGCTTCATTGACGCCGGCAAAGAAGCCCGGCCGCGCCAGCGTGGTGTTGGTCGCGATGACGCCGTCGAGCCCATGCTCGGCGATGACCGCGAGGACCGCGTCGATCTGCGCCCAACCGAGGTCCGGCGCGATCTTCAGCAGCACGGGCACATGGCGGCGGCCGTGGCGCGCGACGCGCTCGCGGTTCGCGGCGGTCACCGCGGCGAGCAGCTCGCGCAGGCGTGACTCGTCCTGCAGTTGCCGGAGATTCGGGGTGTTGGGACTGGAGACATTGAGGACGACGTAGTCCGCGAAGTCGGCCAACCGCGCGAAACTGGCGAGGTAGTCGGAGGTCGCCTCCTCGATCGGCGTGACCTTCGACTTGCCCAGGTTGACGCCCAGCGGGATCCGGCGGGCCGCGCCCTGCGGCTGGCGGGCAAGCCGTGCCGCCATGGCTTCGGAGCCGCCGTTGTTGAAACCCATGCGGTTGATCACCGCCTCCTGCTCGGGGTAGCGGAACGCGCGCGGCTTCGGATTCCCGGGCTGCGCGAGAGCGGTGACGGTGCCGACCTCGACATGCCCGAAGCCCAGCGCCGCCGCGGCGGGCCAGGCGCGCGCATCCTTGTCGAACCCGGCGGCAAGCCCCACCGCGTTGGGAAACTTCAGGCCGAACGCCTCGACCGGACGCGAGACCCGCAGGCGCGAGGCCATCGAGCGCTCCAGCGCCCAGCGCAACGGCGCGAGCCGCGCCAGCCACTCCATCGAGAGGACGCCGAGCTCATGCGCCTGCTCGGCATCGCAGCGGAACAACAGCGGCCGCACGAGGCTCTCGTAGCATTTTCCCATGCCGCCGAACGTGGGCTCGCCAGCTGGGCTTGGCAAGGCCACCGAAATGGCGGAAATGCCGATTTCAGAGCGTTTTCCGCGCCTTGCACCATCGGTCAACCGACGTAGTTCCCCGCGTCGGTTTTGTGCTTGTTTTTTGAGACCTCACTAGCACGCTGCGCAAAAATTTCCTTCGGAACCTCCTGATTCCCACATGGCAAAAGCAATTTCAGCCCTTGATTGGTGCGTGGTGCGTCTTGGCGATGACCACAACTGGTGGGTCGCCGAGACCAGCGACCCGGTTCGTTGGGATGTCGACGGCCTGAGCATCGTCGACCCCCGCCAGGTGCAGCATCTCATCGAGCTCGTCGACCCGCTCCGCGATTACGGCTTCGACCAGGATGTCTTCGAAGCCGCCTTCATCCCCTTCCGAATCGACAAGGATCTCGGCAGCGGGAAGGTGCGGCTGAAGCGCATGAAGGAGTCGCTGTTCGACTCCGAGGAGAAGCTCTTCGCGTTGCCCGACATCCTCGACGAGGAGAACGGGCCCTTCGCCGACCTGCTCGACCACATCACGCGCTGCCGCGTGAAGATGCTCAACGACCTGTTCAAGTTCGAATCCAAGCTCACCGTCGACGAGGTCGAGGAGGAGATCCGCGAGGACCAGAACAGCAGCTTCATCCAGGGCAAGGCCGTCCACTGCTTCACCGAGCTCACCGACATCCTCGACTACATGCCCGAGGGGTATGACAGCGACGACGAGGCCCCGGTGAAGCGCGAGGACGACACCGACGACGAGGACCTGCCCGAGGTCGACGAGGAGGACGAGGCCAAGCTTAAGAACGACGAGTCCCTCAAGTGGGACGAGGACGAGGACGGCGAGGAGTCGGAGGACGGAGAGGGAAAGAAGGAAAAGGACGAGGACTCCGAGGAGGACGAGGAGTCGGAAAAGTCCGACGACGAGGAGCCCCGTCCGAAGTCCAAGTCGCGCGGCAAGCGCTGACGTCGCCGCTCAGGATCCACTTCACGTGAATCACGCCTCCCGCGGAGGCGTGATTTTGTTTTTGGAGCAGAATTCCGACAAGTCCGTCGCCAAAGCCGCGCGGAAGACGTGGTCGAGGCCCGCGGGCCGCAGGTCGATCTCGGCGCAGTGCAGGGCTTGCCGCGGAAGCAGCAACCGCCTCGCGAGGGCCTCGGTCCAGCCCGTGTCGATGAATTCAAGGTAAAGCCGCGCGTCGGGTCCGTAGATCTTGTCCCCCACGACGGGACGCCCGAGCCACTGCGCATGGGCGCGGATCTGGTGCTTGCGGCCGGTGCCAAGGATCACGTCGGCCAGGGTGAACTCACCTCCTGGAGAACAACCCAGCGGCCGGAACTCCGTCACCGCGGCCTTTCCCTCGCCCAACGGGACCACCGTCGACTTCACGAAGACCGGGCTCGTCACGTCATCGCCCAACGGCTGATCCACCCGCACCGACGCGTCGAGCCGGCCCGTGAGGATGGCGCGATAGCGCTTGCCGATGCGCTGACGCTGCAAGGCCGTCTGCAGCCGGCTCGCCATCGCCGCATTCTTCGCGAGCACGACGATCCCGCTGGTTTCACGGTCGAGGCGGAAGATCAGGTGCACGGTGGGCAACCCCGTATGCTCCCGGAGCGCGCCGACGAGGCTCGACCACGGCCCCGCCTTCGACGGGTGGCACACCACGTCGCCGGGTTTGTTGATCACCAGGAGCTCCCCGTCCTCGTGCACGATCCAGCCGGGCACCTCCTCCGGAGAGATGATCCGGACCCGCGCCGGCTCCTTCGGCCGCCTGGGCCATGCACAGGCCCGCAGCGCGATGATTTCCTCCTGCCCGGCCGGATCGCTCACGGTAAAGGCGGGATTCGCCGCTTCATCACCCGCCCCGCCATCCGCGCCGCGGTGGCCTTGGGCAGGAGTGCGCCGACCCCGGCGGCCAGCCGGTTGCCCGCGCCGGGAACCACGCTGACGCGGCCGGCAGCCAGCGCCCGCAGCGCGCACCGGGCGACGTCATCGGGCAACATCCCCTGCTGCGCGATCGCCTCCGGCGCGCCGGCTCCGGTTCCCTGGAAAAACTCCGTACGCGTGGTGCCCGGCGAGACCGCCAGGACGCGCACGCCTGACCCGCGCAGCTCCTCGCCAAGCGCGAGTGACCAATGGAGCAGGAACGCTTTGCTCGCGCCGTAAGTCGCGCAGAACGGTGTCGGGGTATAGGCCACCACCGAGGCGACGTTGATGATCGCGCCGCCGCGCCGGCGCAGCACCGGCAGCAGCCGCGCCGTGAGGTCGACCACCGCGCGCACGTTCACGTCGATGATCTCCAATTGCCGACCCGCACCCGGCGCCGGGAACCGGCCGAAGGCGCCGACGCCGCCATTGTTCACCAAGAGCACGCGGCCCGCTGGAGCTTCGCGCTCAAGCACCTCCGCCACCCGCCCCGCCGCGCGCGCCACATCCTCCGCCTTCGAGAGGTCGCAGGGAAAATGGTGCGGCGCGCGTGCGCCCGACGGACCGCCTTCGGAGGCGGGATTACGGCGGGAAAGGTTGCAAATCAGCAGCCCCGGATGGATGGTTTGGAGCAGACGAATGAACGATTTTCCAAGACCGGAAGATCCACCCGTCACGACGGCGGAGGAAAAGGTTTGGGGAAGTTCATTCATCCGCGGAGGCCATGGAAATTTACGCGGTGACGGGAACCCTCCCGCCGCCGTTTCACCCGAAACCATACGGAGAAACATGAACAGCCAAAATACCCACGAAGTGATCGTGTCCGGCATCCACCTCGACCTCACGCCGTCCCTCAAGACGTACGTGCGGGAGAAGGCCGAACGATTGTTTCGCCACGAGGAGCGGATCATCCGCCTCCGCGTGGAGTTGGAGTGTGACCGGAGCCCCGCCGCCGGAGTGCAGTTCACGGCTAAGGGCCGCATCGAGATCCACGGGCCTGACCTGAACGCGTCGGTGCGCGCGGATGAGTGCCACAAGGCCGTCGCCATGCTGGTCGACAAGCTGGACCGCATGCTCCAACGCCGCCATCAGTTGCTCCGCGTGAAGCGTAACCATCCCCACGCCGTCGAGTTCGCCGCCGACCTCCCCAAGGCCACGGCCTGAACTCACGTCGCCCCTCTCCCGGCCCGTCGCTCCCCGCGGCGGGCCTTTTTTGCGCGAAACAAATCCGGGGCAGGAACCGCGCGGCCTTCACCCGCCGCTCCGACTCCGTCAGGGCAGCTTGGGGCGGACGGGCTGGCCAGTCTCGACGGGGTAGACGGCGGCGTGGCGGTCCAGCGCGGCCAGCATCGCGGTCATCACCCGGCGCAGGTCGGCCGGGCGCTTCGCCGCCAGGTCCGTCGACTCATAGGGATCCTCGGCGAGGTTGAAGAGCTGGTAATGCGAACCGCCGGAAACCTCCGTCGGGAAGTAATGGTAAATCACCTTCCACGCCCCTTCGCGGTAGGTGGTGAAGTAACTGGTGCGGTGCGGCGCGTGCGGGTAATGCATCAGAAACGCATCCGGCCGCGCCGGAGCAGCCTTGCCCGTGAGCAGCGGCGCCAACGGGAGTCCGTCGACGACATGACCGGCGGGCACCTTCACCCCGGTGACATCAAGCACCGTCGGGAAAAGGTCCTGGACGGCTCCAAGCTGCGACTGCGTGCCACCTGCCAGGATCGGCAGGCGCGCCTGCGTGACGGCTCCGGCCGAAGGCTTCGCCCAGGCCGCGACGAACGGCACGCGCATGCCACCCTCGTAATGGGAACCCTTCTTGCCGCGCAGCGGCGCCGCGCAGGCGACCGCGTGTTCGTGCCCGAGAGGAGCGTCGGAACCGTTGTCGCCGAGGAAGAAGATCACCGTGTTCTCGGCGACCCCCAGCTTCTCCAAGTGGTCGAGCAGGTCGCCGAGCGACTTGTCCATGCCCTCGATGAGCGTCGCGAAGGCCTGCGCCGCGGCCGGCTTGCCCGAGTCGCGGTAGTGGGCGGCGAAACGTGGGTCGGAATCGAACGGCGAATGCACCGCGTAGTGGGCAAAGTTCAGGAAGAAGGGCTTGCCGGCCTTGACCGCCTCCTCGACGTGCCGATTGGCCTCAAGCGTGAGGGCATCGCTGAGGAAGGTCTCCGTGCCGTGGTACCGCTCGAGCCCGGGCACGGCGGAGTTGCTGCGCTTGCCGTTCTTACCCTGCGCGTAGTTGCGCGATCCATAATACGTGGCGGGCGCGCCGATGGAGGCGCCGCCGACGTTGACGTCGAAGCCGAGATTGCGCGGATCAGCTCCCTCGCTGTCGCGCGGCCCGAAGTGCCCCTTGCCGACGTGGATCGTACGGTAGCCGGCACCGCGCAGCAGCGAAGCCAGCGTCACGTCGCCCTTCTTCAGCCCGCGCCAATTCCACGCCGGCGGTCCCTTCGGTCCCGCATTGTCGTTGTCGGGATTGATCCAGTTGGTCGTGCGGTGCCGGGCGGCATTCTGACCGGTCGCGATCGCGATGCGCGTGGGCGAGCAGACGCTCATCGCGCAGAAGTTGCTGAAGCGGATGCCCCGCGCGGCGAGTCGCTCCAGGTTGGGCGTGCGGTAGTAGTCGTTCAGCGGATGCCGCCGCGGCCGGCCCGCGGCATCCGTCAGGAACGGCACCGACGTGTCCATCACGCCCATGTCGTCGACGAGGAAGACGACAACATTGGGCCGGGAGGAAGCCGCGTCCGCGGAGAGCGCTGCAACCGAGTGAAGGACCAAGGTCAGGCCAACGGCGGCCAATTTGGCGAAAAGGGGGAATCTCATCTGGGGCGCGGGGATCGAGTGGAGAATGTACAAATGTTCACGGCCGGCTGCGGCCGGCGGCGATGACGGCCGCGAGTTCCGTCTTCATCCGTTCGGCGACATCCGGATGCGCGGCGGCGAGGTCCTTCGACTCGCCGATGTCGCTGGCCAGGTCGAAGAGCTGGAAGGCCGGCACGGGGGTGTTCCTGAGCGGTTCCTCGACGCGCTGGTTATAGGCCTGCTTGGAATCGTGGCGCACCAGCTTCCAGTTGCCGGCGCGGTATCCGAAGTTGCCCGCCTGGCCGTTATCCTGCTGCACGAGGGACGCGCGGCCCTTGGCTCCGGCGCGGCCGATCAAAGCACCGGAGACATCGAGACTGTCGAGAAAGGCGTCAGCCGGCAGCGTCCGGCCCGCGAGCGCGGCGAAGCTCGCGGCCAGGTCGATCGTGCAGACGACCTCGTCGGAGACGCGCGGCGCGACGGCACCCCGCCAGCGCGCGATGAACGGCGTGCGCGTGCCGCCCTCGAAGACGCTGTATTTGCCGCCGCGCAGCGCCCCCCCCGCGCGGTGATCGCCCCGTTTCTCGAGCGCGAAGTCCACGTAGCCGTCGTCCATCACCGGCCCGTTGTCGGAGCACAGCACGACGAGGGTGTTCTCCGCGAGCCCGAGGCGGTCGAGCGCCCGCATCAGCTCACCCACGCACCAGTCGAACTGCAGGATGGAATCGCCGCGCGGCCCGAGGCCCGACTTCCCCTGGAAGCGCTCGTGCGGTACGCGTGGCACGTGGGGGTCGTGCGAGGCGAAGAAGAGGAAGAACGGCCGGTCGCGGTCGGCGGCGAGCCACGCGACCGACTTCTCGATCCACCGGTCGGCCAGGTCCTCGTCGCGGAACCGGGCGGCGCGGCCGCCGGTGTAGAATCCGATCCGGCTGATGCCGTTATGGATCGTGTGGTTATGACCGTGGGACCAGTCCATCTTCAGCGTGTTGCGGTGGGAGACGCCGGTCGGGTGCTCCCCGGGCGGCGGTTTGTCGCCGACCCAGAGCGGGTCCTTGGGGTCGAGTCCCGCGACGCGGTCGTTCTCGACGAAGACCTGCGGCACGCGGTCGTTGGTGGTCGGAAGGAGGAAGTTGTAATCGAAGCCCAGTTCGCGCGGTCCGGGCTTGAGGGCGCCGTTCCAATCGGGTCCCGGAGGAGCGCCGAGGCCAAGGTGCCACTTGCCGACGACGGCGGTGCGGTAGCCCGCGGCCTTGAGCACCGAAGCGATCGTCGGCTGGTCGGCGGGGACGACGAGCGGGCTGTTGGGCGGGGCGATGCCCGTGCCCTTGCGGCGGAAGGCGTAGGTCCCGGTGAGGAACGAGTAGCGTGTCGGCGTGCAGGTGGAGCCGGAGCAATAGCCGCTCGTGAAGCGCACGCCCTCGGCGGCGAGCCGGTCGATGTTGGGCGTAACGAGCGCCTTGGAGCCGTAGGCGGAAACGTCCCCGTAACCGAGGTCGTCGGCCATGATGACGATGAAATTGGGTCGGGCGGCGAGGACCGCCGGCACGATGAACAGCAAACAAGCCGCGCGCAGCGCGCGCGAAAACGCGGGGTGGGTCATGGGGAAAGGGAAGAAACCGACCCGGCCCGGGGCCTGGGCCGGGTACGCCGGAGCGGCGCCCGAACGATTCAGGCCTCGACGCCGAATTTCTCCAGCAGGCGCTGGAGGTCCTCGTTGCCGCGGTACTCGATCACGATCCGGCCCTTCTTCGGCGTATGCAGGATGGCGACGCGCGCGCCGAGGTGGGAGCCGAGGCGCTTCTCGATGCCGGTGACGGTCGCGGCGTCCTTCGCGGTGAGGCCGGCCTTGGCCCGAGGGGCCGTACCCGCGGCGGCGCCGGCGGACTTGGCGTTGAGCGCAAGCTTCTCAGTGACGCGCACGCTGAGTCCCTCCTCGATGATGCGACGCGCGAGGACGAGGCGGCTCGGGGCGTCCTGGACGCCAAGCAGGACCTTGGCGTGGCCCACGCTGAGAAGGTTCTTGGCGATGTAACCCTGGATCTCGCCGTCGAGAGCGAGCAGGCGCAGGCTGTTTGCGACGGAGGCGCGACCCTTGCCGACGCGTTCCGCGGCGGTCTCCTGGGTGAGGTCGAAGTCGCGGATGAGACTGGCATAACCCTGGGCCTCCTCGATCGCGTTGAGGCCCTCCCGCTGCAGGTTCTCGATGAGACCGAGGGCGGCCGAGGAAGCGTTACTGGCCTCGACGACGCGGGCCGGAATGGCGCGGATTTTGAGCGCCTGGAACGCGCGCCAGCGACGCTCACCGGCGATGAGCTGGAAGCGCTCGCCCACCTTGCGCACGACCACCGGTTGGAGCAGGCCCTCGGAGCGGATGCTCTCGGCCAGCTCGCTCAGGTGCTCCGGGGCGATCTCCTTGCGGGCTTGGTAGGGGCTCGGGTCGATCAGATTGACCGCGACCTCCTGGAAACCGGGAGCCGCGGGGGCGGACGGGGTCGGCGCCGTCGGGACGGAAGCGGATGCCTTGGGCGCAGGAGCGGGCGCGGCCTTGGCCGCCGCCGGGGCCACGGTGGCGGCCGGGACGGCCGACGGGGCGGTGGTGACGACAGGCTTGGAAGCGGCGATCAGGCCACCGAGGCCACGACCGAGACGGGATTTTTGGGGTGCCGGCATGGGTGCTATTTTCCTCCCGGAATGAAGAGCGTCTGACCGACGGTGATGCGAGAAGGATCTGAAAGGCGATTGGCGTTGATGATGTCCTGCTGCCGGGCCCCGGTCTTCCGCGCGATGGTCGCAAGGGTGTCGCCCTTCTGGACGGTGTAACTCACGCCCTCCTTCGGGTAATCCTCGCCGAACCCGCCGCTTCCACTTCCCTTCCCTCCTCCTTTGGTGACCGAGTCGAGAGCGGCGTTGGTTTGCTTCGCGAGCTTCTCCATCTGCCCTGCCACCTGCTGGAGCGTCTCCGTCTTCGACGCGGCGATTGCGGCACGCAGGTCACGATTCAAATCGGCGAGTGCCTCCTTGAACTGGGCGGTCGCCACACCGGCCTTATCGACCGCGGCCGACTTCCGCCGTAGCTCAGCATTCTCGCGCTCCAGCTGCTCCAGCCGGAGCGACAACTCGGCCACCTTCTGCGATAGACCGCGCACGTCTTCGCGGAGGTTGGCGATCTCGACCTGGATTCCCTGCCCGAAGGCGGCAGGGAACACCGCGAGCGTAATCAGGAGTCTCCACATGGCGGCGCAGCTTGGCCGACCGGATCTTGAAAACAAGCGGCATTCCCCTCCGATCCATGGGCCCTCGGTTGCGCCGGGAATCTACTCTGCGCTCGCGTCGACGCCGCCCGGCCCCCTAGCCGCCCCGAGGGGGCGCGGCCGGAATCCGGGGTGAAATCGGCCGCCGGTTTGCTCCCCGAGGCGCTGCTTCAGCCGAGCTCCGCCATGGACACCGCGGTGATGAAAGAGTGGTACCCCGCCTGTGCCGTATGCCCAAAGGCTCGTGACCTTTTTAAGTTAAGGTGGGCGCCCCCGTCGCATCTCCTGCCTTCCGATTTACGGCCTGGCATTCCTCGCGCCGGTTCCGGCTCCCGCAATTATCCTAAGGTAAAGAGCAGTTATTGAAAGCACCTCGAACACCGCAGGGTACCACCTCCAACCTAGTCCGGTCACCGGCGCCGTCAAACGGCGTTTTCCCGCTTCTTCCGCGACAGACTTTAAATGTCGATCACGTCATCACGACGCTTCTCCCGCTTTGGCGGCCGAGGCGGCTGGCGGCGCCCCCGCAGGAAGAGGCTGAGCAGGAGGTTGGTGGAACTCACCACGAGCGATCCGCCCACGGCCGGCCAGAAGCCGGCGACGTGAAAGCCCTCGACGAGCCGGCCCACGAGCAGGAACAACAAGGCGTTGATCACCACCACGCCCAGGCCCAAGGTCACCAGAATGAACGGCAGCGTGAACAGCAGGAGCAGCGGGCGGAGCACCGCGTTGAACAGGCTCAGCAGCACGACCACCACGACGAGCGTGGCACCGCCTTCACAGCGGATGCCCGGCACAATCCGCGTCGCGATCAGGACGCCGAGCGCCAGGAACAGCCACCGCGCGAGCAGGTTCAGGATTGAGGGCGGCATGGCTTGAAAGGCCACCGTCCGCGTCGCCAACCCGCCGGGCAATGAAAATCCTGATCCTGCAGGACTACCTCCGCAGCGGCGGGACCGAGCGGCAATGCGTGCTGCTCGCCAACGCGTTTGCCGCGGCCGGCCACGCCGTCACCCTCCTGACCTTCCGGCCCGGCGGCGCGCTCGCGGGCACCGTCGGACCCGCGGTGCGGCGCGTGACACTGCAGCCCTTTGACCTCAGGCTCGACTGGTTCGCTCCCGGTCTTGTCACCGCTGTCCGCGCGGCAGCCCCCGACGTCGTGCTCTGCCTCGGGCGCATGGCCAATTGCCACGGCTGGCGCCTTACGAAAACCGCAATCGTGGTCGCCACCATGCGCACGGGGAAATCGCTGCCCGCTTGGTTCCGCCGCACCCTGCGCGCGGCCGCCGGCGTGGTGGCCAACAGCGCCGAGGCCCGCGCTACCATCGTCGCCACCGCCGG
Organism: Opitutaceae bacterium; assembly: GCA_040397825.1. Lineage (GTDB taxonomy): Bacteria > Verrucomicrobiota > Verrucomicrobiia > Opitutales > Opitutaceae > ER46. The sequence continues at coordinate 21,699 of JBBAVH010000028.1, read as the reverse complement.
GGTGCCCGCCGCGAGGGTCACGGTCATCCACAACTCCCTCGTCTTCCCCGCCGAGGCCGGCGCCCAGCGGAACCACGAGCTGCGCGCGCAGCACGGGGCCGGCCCCGGGACCACGGTGCTGCTGAACGTCGCGATGTTCCGCCCGGAGAAGAACCAACGCGAGTTGCTCGAGATCGCGGCCGGATTACCCGCTTCAGCCGACTGGCAGCTGTGGCTCGCCGGCGATGGTCCCGCCCGCGCCGCCTGCGAGGCGCGGGCAAGGGAACTCGGGCCACGCGCGGGCCGGGTGCGCTTCCTCGGTTTCCACGCCAATCCGGCTCCCCTTTACGCCGCAGCCGACGTCGCGGTGCATGCCTCATGGAGCGAGGCGTTGTCCAATTTCCTCATCGAGGCGCAGGCCCACGGGCTGCCGGCAGTCGCCGCCGAGGCCCAGGGCATCCGCGAGTGCTTCCTTCCCGGGGAAACGGGCTGGGAGATTCCCCGAGGCGACCATGACGCCTTCCGTTCGGCGATCTCGCGGCTGATCGCCGAACCTTCGACCGAACGCGCCCGGCGCTCCGCCGCCGCCCGGGAGTTCGCGCGCGGCCGGTTCGAACCGGGCCGGCAGGTCGACGCCTACCTCAAACTCGTCGCGCGCCTCACCACGCCCGCGTCATCATGACCCAGAAGCAGCGCACCGACCTGATCGAACGCTACGTCCGCGAGCACAAGTACGCCGACCTGCACTCGCTCGCGAGCCGCTTCGGGGGTTCCCTCTCCACCGTGCGCCGGGCGCTCGACCAACTCGAAACCCGGGGGATCGTCCGCCGCCACCACGGCGGCGCCTCGCTGGTGGAGACCGACGCGCTGGCGGCGGAAAACGACTTCATCGCGCGCATCCAGCGCCAGGCCGACCGCAAGTTCGCCATCGCCAGCCTGATCGCGGATCAGGTCCGCCCCGGCACGACCGTGATCCTCGACGGCGGCACCACGACCCTCGCGGTCGCGCGGCTGCTGGTGAACAAGCGCGTGCAGGTCATCACCAACTCGCTCCCCGTCGCCAGCCTGTTCGGCGAGGTCGGATCCCATGAGGCCATCATCACCGGCGGCAGCATCCTCGGCCGGCTCGGCACGCTGGTCGGTCCGCTCTGCGAGGCGGCCCTGGAGCAGATCCACGCCGACGTCGCGATCCTGGGTGGGACCGGCGTCACCGAGCGCGGCGTCTGGAACCACCACGGACTCATCATCGCCGCGCAGCGCCGGATGATCGCGGCGGCGGAGCGGACGATCTTCGCCCTCGACGCGTCCAAGTTCGGGCGCAAGGCGCTCAGCCTCACCGCACCCTTCGGGCCTCGGATCAACATCGTCACCGACACCCCGCCGGCACCCGAAGTGACCAACGCCATCGCCGACGCCGGCGCGAGCCTCACGCTCGCGGGCGCCTGAGGGCGCCGGAACCGACGACGCCGGCACCGGGCGCGGCCGGTTGCTTTCGCGCGGGGCCTCCCCTTTGTACCCGCGTGCCCGCCGCCACCGCCGCCGACCGCCATGACCGTATCCGCCTCCGCGGCGTGCGGCAGAACAACCTGAAGGGCTTCGACCTCGACCTGCCGCTCGGCCAGCTCGTGGTCGTCACGGGCCTGAGCGGCTCGGGCAAGTCGTCGCTTGTCTTCGACACGCTGCACGCCGAGGGCCAGCGCCGCTACGTCGAGACCTTCAGCGCGTACACGCGGCAGTTCCTCGACCTGCTCGACAAGCCGAAGGTTGATTCGATCGAGAACATCCGCCCCTCGATCGCGATCGAGCAGCGTAACACGGTGAAGACCTCGCGCTCCACCGTGGGAACGATGACGGAGCTCACCGACTTCGCGAAGGTGTGGTTCAGCCACGTGGCCGCGTGCTTCGATCCCGCGACCGGCGAACCGGTCGAGGACGACAACCCCGGCACGATCTGGCGCAAGGCCGCGGAGACACTGGCCGGAGCCGCCGTGGTCGTCGCCTTCCGGGTCGAACGTCCCGGCAACCTCGCTTGGCCGGAGATACTCGCGAGCCTCGCCGGCCAGTCCTACGTGCGCGTGCTGCTGGAGGAGACCGACATGTCGGACGGCGCGCCCGCGCTCCTCTCCGCGCACCGCATCGATGCGCTTCGGTCAGACCCCTCACTGTTGTCGGGCGCGACGCGCCTCTTCGTGGCCCAGGACCGGCTCACGGTCGGCCCCGAGGCCGAACGGCGTTTCCCCGAGGCGGTGGAGACGGCGCTGCACTTCGGCCGCGGCGAGGTTCACCTGTTCCGCGATGCGGGCGAAGGTCGCTTCGTGCCGGCCGGTCACCACTCGCGTGGCTTGCACTCACCCGCGACGGGGCGGGTGTTCCGGCCCGCGACGCCGGCGCTTTTCTCGTTCAACTCGCCGCTCGGCGCCTGCCCGAAGTGCCGCGGCTTCGGCCGCGTCATCGAACTCGACACGCGCCTGGCGATCCCGGACCAGACCCTCTCGATCGACGACGGCGCCATCCGCTGCTGGGAAAGCGAGGTCTACGGGGACTCCAAGCGCGACCTGCTGGCCTTCGCCCGAAAGCGGCGCATCCCGACAAACGTGCCGTTCGCCGAACTCAGCGAGGAGCACCGGCGGTTCATCATCGAGGGCGAGCCCGGCTACGGTGAGGAGAATGGCCGCACGTGGCCGGACTACTGGTACGGCCTGAACGGCTTCTTCCGCTGGCTCGAACGAAGCACCTACAAGATGCACGTGCGGGTCTTCCTCTCCCGCTACCGCGCGTACAACCCCTGCCCCGAGTGCGGTGGCGCGCGCCTCCAGCCGGAGTCGCTCTGTTGGAAATGGCAGCGTCGCACGCTGCCAGAGCTGTACCAGCTTCCGGTCGGGGAGCTGAGGGCGCTCCTGGAGCGTCCGGACGCCGTCCCGCGCGCCGAAGCCGCCGCGCACAGCGCCTCGCTCGCGTTGGAATCGATGCTGACACGCCTGCGTTACCTAGAGCAGGTCGGCCTCGGTCACCTCACGCTCGACCGGCCCTCGCGCACGCTCTCAGGCGGCGAAGTCGAGCGGGTCAACCTCACGAGCTGCCTAGGAACCTCGCTGGTCGACACGCTGTTTGTGCTCGACGAGCCCAGCGTCGGCCTGCACCCGCGCGACGTCGACCGCCTGATCGGGATCATGCGTTCGCTCACCGCCGCGGGGAACACGGTCGTGGTGGTCGAGCACGACGAGGCCGTGATCCGCGCCGCCGACCACGTGGTCGAGATCGGCCCCGGCCCCGGCAGCCGGGGCGGCGAGGTTGTTTTCGAGGGCCCGGTGCCCGCCCTGCTGGCGTCGGCGCCCAGCCTCACCGGCGCGTACCTGTCGGGCCGCGAGACCATCCCCGTGCCGAGGATTCGCCGTGCGGTTCCAGCCCAGCATCCTTCGCTGCACGTTGAGCGCGCCACGAAGCACAACGTGAAGGACCTTTCCTTCCGCATTCCGCTTGGCCGCCTCGTCGCGCTCAGCGGCGTCTCGGGTTCGGGCAAGTCGACGCTCCTCGACACCGTCATCCACCAAGGACTCCTGACGCAGCGGCACCAGCTCGCCGAGGACCCCGCGGTGATCGGCGCCCTGCGCGCCGACCGCACCCTGGGCGAGGTGGTATTGGTCGACCAGTCGCCGCTTTCCCGTACCCCCCGTTCCAACCCCGCGCTCCACGTCGAGGCGTGGGAGCTGATCCGAGAGCTCTTCGCCACGACGCCGACGGCGCGCGCCGCGGGTCTGGGCCCCTCGGCGTTTTCGTTCAATAGCGGCGAAGGCCGTTGCCATCATTGCCAGGGGCTCGGCCATGAGCGCGTCGAGATGCAATTCCTCTCCGATGTGTTCGTGCCCTGCCCGGAGTGCGAAGGACGCCGCTTCAAGCCCGAGGTGCTCGCCATCGCCTGGAACGGCCGCACGGTCGCTGACCTGCTCGCCACCAGCGTCGACGACTCCCTGCAATTATTCGCTGATGAGAAGGCGATCCGCGAGCGTCTCGCACCGCTCGCCGAGGTCGGCCTCGGCTATCTCACGCTCGGTCAACCGCTCAACACCCTCAGCGGCGGCGAGTCCCAGCGACTGAAGCTCGTGCGGCACCTCGGCGGGTTCACGGGCGGCGGTCCCGCTACGACCGACGCCGCGCCGGCGCTTCTGCTGCTGGACGAACCCACGACGGGCCTGCACCGGCACGACGTGAAGCGGCTGCTCGGAGTCCTGCAGGCCCTCGTCGAGCGCGGGCACAGCGTCGTCGTCATCGAGCATAACCTCGACGTCCTGAAATCCGCCGACTGGATCCTCGAGGTGGGACCCGACGCCGGGGTCGAGGGCGGAAGGATCGTCGCCGAAGGCGATCCCGAGACGGTCGCGGCCGCCGCGACGGCCACGGCGCCGTTCCTGCGAGCCGCGCTGGCCGGGGAAACGGTCGCGACCCGCGACTCCGAATTACTGGCCGCCGAGCCGGATTCGCCCGGTTCGCCGGCACCACGCACGCTAAACCTCATCGGGGCGAGGGAGAACAACCTCAAGGACCTGACCATCTCCCTGCCCCACCACCGGCTCAATGTCGTCACCGGCGTCTCCGGCTCGGGCAAGTCGACCCTCGCGTTCGACATTATCTTCGCCGAAGGCCAGCGGCGGTTCATGGAGTCGATGTCTCCCTACGCGCGGCAATTCGTCGAGCAGCTACCCCGCCCCGCGATCGACCGCCTCACCGGCATCCCGCCGACCGTCGCCATCGAGCAACGCGTGACCCGAGGGTCACGCAAGTCGACCGTCGCGACCATCACCGAGGTCGCGCAATACCTTCGTCTCCTCTACGCGCGGCTCGGGGTGCAGCACCATCCCGACACCGGCCGGCCCGTTCAGCCGATGTCGCCGCTCGCGCTCCGCCGCCTGCTGACGCGCGTGCTCGCCGAGGACCCGCGCGCCCGGAAGGCGCGTCACCTCTACCTCTGCGCCCCGCTGATCCGCGGCCGGAAGGGACACCATCAGCCGATCGCGACGTGGATCGAAGGCCAGGGCTTCACGCTGATGCGGGCCGACGGGCGGCTCACCCGCGTCGATGCCTTCCAGAAACTCGACCGCTACAAGGAGCACGACATCGAGGTCGTGGTGGCGGACCTGCGCGATCCGGCCGGGACCAAGCCGGAGCTGCGGACGCCGGCGGCGGCGCTCGACGCCGCGCTGACGCTCGGAAAGGGCGCCTGCTTCCTGCTGACACCGAGAGGGGAGATCCTGTCGTGGTTCTCAACGACGCGCACCGACCAGGAGACGGGGGAATCGTTCCCCGAGCCGGACCCGAAGAACTTCTCCTTCAATTCGCCGCGTGGCTGGTGTCCCTCGTGCCGCGGCCACGGCCGGGTCTTCCCCTGGATGCTGATACCGGAGGAAGACAACGAGGATGACCCGGCGGCGCGCCTGCGCCTGTTCGGAATCGAAGCCGCGACCGACGTCGCGGACGACGGCGAACCCTGCCCGGAGTGCGACGGAGAACGACTGAACCGCGTGAGCCGCGCGGTAAAACTAGGCTTCAAGAGCAAGACGCCGCCGCTCTCACTGCCTGCCCTGCTGGCCTCGACGCCGGGCGAACTGCTGCGCCGCCTGCGGAATTTGGACACCGACCGCCGCGGCAAGCTGATCCTTGCGGACGTGCTGCCCCAGATCGAGGGCAGGCTGCGGTTCCTAGACGAAGTGGGCCTCGGCTACCTCTCGCTGGATCGCCCGACCGACACCCTTTCGGGCGGCGAGGCACAACGCATCCGGCTCGCGGCGCAGCTCGGTTCCAACCTCTCCGGCGTGCTCTACGTGCTGGACGAGCCTAGCATAGGCCTGCACGCGCGAGACAACGACCGTCTGATCGCGACCCTCGGCCGCCTGCGCGACAAGGGGAACACGCTGCTGGTGGTGGAGCACGACGACACCCTGATGGAGCGGGCTGACCTGATCCTCGACCTAGGACCGGGGGCCGGCGTGCACGGCGGCGAGATCCTCGCCTGCGGCACACCGCAGGAAATTCGTCGGAACGAGCGCTCCCTGACGGGTCGCTTCCTGGAACAGGGCATAGCGCATCCGCTGCGCGGGTCCCGGCGTCCCCTGCCCGCGAAGGCTGAACGCGGCGGGTGGCTCACGTTCAGCGGAGCGCGATTCCGGAACCTGAAAGGGATCGACCTCCGGCTGCCGCTGGGGCGCCTCGTGATGGTCGCCGGTCCCAGCGGGGCGGGGAAATCCACCCTCTTCCGCGACCTGCTGCGCCCGGCGGTCGAGCACGCCCTCGCGAAGCGCACCGCGGCGCTAAGCGGAACCGCCTTCGTGAAGGCGACCGGCTTCGCGGGTGACAACGACCGCGCCGCCGGACGCGGCCGAGCCGCGACGCCCTTCCGCGAACTGCGCGGCGCGGCGGGATTCCGACGGGTGATCGAGGTCGACCAGTCACCGATCGGGAAGACGCCGCGGTCCACACCCGCGACCTACCTCGGAATCTTCGACCTTATCCGCCAGTTCTTCGCCGGCCTGCCGGAGTCGAAGATCCGCGGCCACACGGCCTCACGGTTCTCGTTCAACACCGCCGGCGGGCGCTGCGCCGACTGCGAGGGCGCGGGCCGCATCCGGCTGGAGATGGCGTTCATGCCCGACACCTACCTGCCTTGCGACGGTTGCCGTGGTACGCGCTACGGGGCGGATCTGGCGGACATCACGTGGAAGGGGCGTTCCATCGGCGGAGTGCTTGCACTCACATTCGAGGAGGCCGCGGGCTTCCTCGACTTCGATCCCCGGCTCGCGGAGGTCTGTCGGCTGATGGTCGACTGCGGGCTGGGCTACCTCACCCTGGGCCAGAGTTCACCGACGCTCTCGGGCGGCGAGGCCCAACGCCTGAAGCTCGTCGCGGAACTGGCGGCGGGCCTCGGGTCCTTCCGGGAGCGCAGTCGAGGAGAAACCCCGCGCAACCTCTACCTCCTCGAGGAACCGACCATCGGTCTCCACCTCAGCGACTGCGAGAAGCTGATCCGCGTACTGCACTCGCTGGTCGACCAAGGGCACACGGTCGTCGTGATCGAGCATCATCTCGACCTGCTGGCGGAGGCGGATTACCTGATCGAACTCGGTCCGGTCGGCGGACCGGAGGGCGGAGAGCTGCTTTTCCAGGGAGTACCTGAAGGCCTCGCCTCCGTGCGTTCCAGCCCGACCGCGCCCTATCTGCGCCGCCTCCTTGGAGGATACCGACGCGCGAGCGGCTGAACCTCAGACGCCCGCGGCCGCGACGCTGGCGTCGTGGGCCTGCGCGGCGTCCTGAACCACCTTGATGAGCTCGGCAACCGCCACCGGTTTCAGCAGGTAGCGGAAAAGCGCGGCCTCATTGACGCTGCGGAGCAGCATCTCGGGCTTCATGTAGCCGGTCACCAGGATCCGCTGCATATGCGGGAATTCCTCCCGCGCGCGCACGAGGAAATTCATCCCGTTGCCGCCCGGCATCAGGTGGTCGGCGATGACGACCTTGAACGCGCGCCGTTGCAGCTGAAAGTCGGCGTCGCGCACGTTGGTCGCCTTGACGACGTCGAAGAACGAGCAAAGCGAAGCCTCGAAGACGTCCAGCAACGCCTCCTCGTCATCCACGACGAGCACGGCGGCGCGGGCGGAGACGGGGACAGGCGGCTTGGCGAGAGACATTGCGCCGCACCATGTTTTCCAGGACGGCCATGGCAAACCGATTTCGCGAAGGTGCCAGATAACCGGATACGTGGCCGACATCCTTTTTGTTGCCAGCCGGCCGGCCCGCGGATGCCCTCGCCCGCCATGGAGAGACCATCCGAGAGGCTGTCCGAAGCGATCCGGCGCGGCACGCTCTCCGGGCTGCCGTTCGCGGACATCCCGGCCGCGGCCCTCACGGCTCGCAACGCCGCGGGCAACACGCCCCTCCATCTGGCGGCGAAGCACGGCCGGCTCCGAGATCTGCCCCCCGCCCTGTTGACGCGCGAGAACCTCACCCTCCGCAACGACGCAGGCTACACGCCGCTGCATCATGCCGCGCTGGGAGGGCACCTTGAACAGATCCCCCCCGGAATCCTGATCGCCGAAAACCTCGGCCTGAGCAGCAACGCCGGGGTCAGCGTGATCCACGCGGCCGCCGCCAGCGGCCACCTCGGGCAGGTGCCCGAGGCCCTGCTCACGGAGGCCGCGGTGCTGTCTCGCACGGGCGTCGGCAACACCCTCCTGCACGAGGCGGCCGAGAACGGCACGCTCGACCGCATCCCCGCCCGCTTCATCACCGCCGGTAATGTCGCCAGCAGGAATCTCGGTGGCGAAACCGTCCTGCACGTCGCGGCTTTCAACGGGCACCTTGACCAGGTGCCTTCCGCACTGCTCACCGCCGCCGCCCTCCGGGTGCAGACCAGCGCCGGCGACACCGTCCTCCACGCCGCCGCGATCGCCGGCCACCTCAGTCAGATTCCACCTGAGGTGCTGACCACCGATAACCTGACGATCTCCAGCAAGAGCGGTTTCACCGCGATCCATGCGGCGGCGGAGACTGGCCAGCTGAACCGGATCCCGGCCGCCCAGTTCACCGCGCAGCTGCTTCTTGCCCGCAACGACAACGGCGATACCCCGCTGCACGCCGCCGCCGCCGAGGGCCACCTCGACCAAATCCCGCCCGCATTGCTGACGCGCGCGATGATGGGCGCGCGCAACTACGAAGGCCTCACGGTGGCCGTGCTCGCGCGCCAGACCGGGCATTTCGACCAGATTCCGCGCCATGCCCGGCCGTTGCCTCGCGGCCCGCTCGGACGACTCCTCGGGCTCTTCGTGCCCGGAGAGAAATAACCGTGCCGCGCTACTCGAGGCCGAGGGCCTTGCGGCCGGCCTCGGAGATCATCTGGGGCGTCCACTGCGGATCCCAGACGATATGAACCCGCGCGCCGCCGACCGAGGGCAGCCGCAGGATCTTCTGCCGCGCGTCCTCCGCGATCACCGGTCCCATCCCGCAACCGGGCGCCGTGAGCGTCATCTTCACCTCCACCGCACGGGAACCGTCGGCCGCCGTCTCGACGGCGAGATCATAGATCAACCCTAGGTCGACGATGTTGACCGGAATCTCCGGGTCGAAGCAGGTCTTGAGCGCGGCCCAGACGGCCTCCTCGCTGAATTCACCCGCCGCGGGAATGGCCGACTCGGTCGCGGGCTGATAACCCTCGATGGCCGAGGCATCGGCCGCCGCGATCCGGAAGAGGCCCCCATCGGTGCGGACCGTGACGTTGCCCCCGAGGGCCTGCGTGACGAACACGCGGGTCCCGGCAGGCAGCGTGACCGGCTGGCCGGATGGGATCGTGGTGGCGGCGCAATCGCGCGCGAGGGGATATTCGTGGCCCATGATGGTGTGATTCAGCGGATCGCGATGCTCAGCGGCAACCGCGCGTAGACGCCGTGCGGATCGTTGAACGAGCGCAGCACGCGCAGTTCCGCCTCCATCCGACCGAGGAGCGAACCCAGCGGACCCGCCGCCGTGCGCGCCGCTCCGGGCATCTTCCGCTCAACAAATTCCTGCAGCTGTTCGATGAGTTCCTTGGCGCGGGGATGCTCGGTCACCCGCGGGTTTTCCCCGAGCCCGGCCCGCTTCGCGGCGTGCAGGACCGCTGCTTCCAGCCCGCCGATCTCGTCCACCAACCCGCGCGCGAGCGCCTCGCGACCGGACCAGACGCGGCCCTGGGCGATTTCCTCGACCTGAGCAGGCGTCAACCCGCGTCCCTCGGCGACCTTCGCGACGAACTCCTCGTAGATCCAGTCGACCATCCGCTGCAGCACGGCGAGTTCCTCCGCCGTCTTCGGGCGGGAGATCGTCAGGGCATCGGCGAAGCGACCGGTCTTCACGGTGTCGAAGGTCACGCCGTGGTCGCCCGCCAGCCGCTGCACGTCGAACTGCAGGCCGAACACGCCGATCGAACCCGTGATCGTCGTGGCCTCGGCGAAGATGCGGTCGGCGGGCGCCGCGATCCAGTAGCCGCCCGAGGCCGCGTAGCTTCCCATCGAGACAACCAGCGGCTTCACGGCCTTGATAAGCCGCACCTCGCGCTGGATGACCTCGGCCGCGGACGCGCTGCCGCCCGGGCTGTTCACGCGGAGGACAACGGCCTTCACGTTGGGATCCTGGCGCAGCTTCCGCAGGGTGCGGGAGAGCTCCGAGGCACCGATCTCGCCCGGGTTGCCCTCGCCGTCGACGATCTCTCCCTCGGCATACACCACCGCGAGCCGACCCTTGCCGGCGGCCTTACGGCCCGGCTCGGCGGCGCCGTCCTCCTTGAGCTGCTTCGCGTACTGCGCGATCGCCACCTGCCGAAAAGGTTCACGAGAGCCAGCCCTGCCGGTCCGGGACTTGAGGTCCTCGTAGATCTCGTCCCGGTAGGCGACCCGATCGACGAGACGGGCGGCCCGCGCGGCCTCCGCGCGGATGAGTCCCTCAGCGTCGACGACCGCCTGGATCGCGTCCGGCTCGAGCCCTCGGCTCCGCCCGACGTCGGCCAGCAGCTCCCGCCAGATGTCGCCCAGCAACTGGCTCACTTCCTCACGATTCTCAGGGCTCATGTCCCGCCGCGTGAAGGTCTCAACGGCGGACTTGTAGCGACCGACGCGCGTGACCTGCACGTTGACGCCGTATTTCTCGAGCAGGCCCGCGAGGAATACCGGCTGGCTCGCGAGTCCGGGCATCAGGATCATGCCGTAAGGGTCGAGCGCGACGTTATCGGCCGCCGAGGCGACGTAGAACGTGCGGGTGGCAGCTTGGGTAAGATAAGCCTGGATCGGCTTGCCGGCGGCGCGGAACCCGACGAGCGCCGCGCGCAATTCCTGCAGCGCCGCGTACCCGGAACCAAAATCGGCCGGCGAAAGATCGCCCGTGAGGTAGACCCCGGCGATGCGCTCGTCACGCGCGGCCGCGCGCAGCGCCCGCGTGATCGTGCGCAATTGGAGCGATTCACCGTCGGCGCCGAGGGCGGCGAGGTCGAGCGGCGCCGGCGCGTCGGTGACGTTGGTGGAAAGGTCGAGGACGAGGTAGGACCCTTTCTCGAAGGCCGGGGCGGAGGCGTCCTTCCCGCCGAGGGCCACCAGCGCGGCGACCGCGCCGAACACCAGCAGGACCGTCCCGACCGAGAAGATCAGCAATCCGACCAGCGTGCCCGCAAGCGAGCTCAGGAAACTCTTCATTGGCGGCGGACCGTACGGCCTTTGTTCGAATCCTCCAGTAGAAAGGTCGCGCCGTCGGCCCGGGAGACTCCGGAATCGCCGCGGAGGCTCCAGCCGCTTGCACGGTTCCTGCTGACGGGCATCGTCCCCCCATGAGCGAGCAGAAAGAACTCCTGACGACCAACCGTAAGGCCCTCACGATCAACCTCGACGAGGCCAAGTACGGCACGTTCGCGGAGATCGGGGCGGGCCAGGAGGTGGCGCGGGTATTCTTCCAGGCGGGCGGGGCCGCGGGGACGGTCGCGAAGACCATCTCCGCCTACGACATGACCTTCAGCGACGCCATCTACGGCAAGGCGCCGCGGTACGTCTCCCGGGAGCGGCTCTCGCACATGCTCGACCATGAGTACGGCCTGCTCCTCGAGCGGCTGTCGACGCAGCGCGGCGCCCGCTCCACCTTCTTCGTGTTCGCCGACACCGTGGCGACGCGGGGCTTCAAGGGCACCAACGACGCCCACGGCTGGATGGGGGTTCGGTTCCAGTCCGAGCCCGGCGGCGTCCCGAGCGAGATCATCCTGCACGTGCGCATGTGGGACAAGGAGGCCGTCCAGCAACAGGCCGCGCTCGGCGTCGCCGGCACGAACCTTATCTACGGCGCCTTTTACTACCGCGATGATCCGAAGCGGCTGGTGGAGTCGCTGGTGGACAACGTCGGCGCGGCGCGGGTCGAGGTTGACATGATCTCGTTCCGCGGCCCGGCCTTCGCGCACGTCGACAATCGGCTGATCTCGCTCCACCTCGTGCAAAGCGGGCTCACCAACGCGGTGATGTTCGGCCCGCGCGGCGAGATGCTGCAGCCCTCGGAGGCGCTGCACCACAAGGCCGTGCTGGTCGAGCGCGGGAGCTTCCGGCCGGTGACGCGCGTCAACGTGGACATGCTCAACTGCGCGACCGCGCAGTTCGTGCAGGAGCCCGCGGTCCAGGGCCGCGAGGTGCTGCCGCTCATGGAGATCACGGTGAACAACCTGCTGACGACGGGCACGCTCGACGCGGAGGACTTCCTCTCACGGGTCGATCTCCTCGGCGAGCTGGGCCTCACGACGCTCATCTCCAACTACTCCGAGTACTACCGTCTCACCTCCTATTTCCGCCGGTACACGAAGGAGATGATCGGGGTGACGATGGGCATCAACAACCTGCTCGAGATCTTCAACGAGAAGTACTACGAGCACCTCGAAGGCGGGATCCTAGAGTCGTTCGGGCGGATGTTCCGCCAGGCGGTGAAGCTCTACATCTATCCCATGCGGCAGGAGGTCATGGCGCGGTACCTCACCGCGGGAGGCGGTCCGGCGCCGGCCAAGGTACCAGGGCACGCCTTCTCCAACGAAGTCATGATCACGGCGCGGAACGTGCAGATCGCCCCGCATCTCCGGAATCTCTACGATCACCTGCTGGAGAACCATTACATCGAGTGCCTCACCGGCTTCGACCGCGAGGTGCTCGGCGTGGTCTCACGCGACGTGATCAGCCGGATCCGCGACCGGGACTCCGCGTGGGAGGGCATGGTGCCGCCGTCGGTCGCGGCCACGATCCGGCGTCGCCGCCTCTTCGGCTGCGCGCCCGCGCCGGCCTAGATTCCGCTCGCCGGCTGAGGGCGGTGCGCTTTGCTGCGCTGCTCCGACCAAGCCGCCATGCGCTTCCACAAGTACCACGCCCTCGGCAACGACTACATCGTGCTCAACCCGGCCGACTTTCCCGGCTGGGGGGCCGCGCCCACGACCGCGCAGATCCGCGTCGTGTGCCATCGGAACTTCGGCGTCGGATCCGACGGCATCCTCTGGGGCCCCCTGCCCTCGCGGACCAGCGAGCACGGGCTGCGCATCTTCAACCCCGACGGTTCCGAGGCCGAGAAATCCGGCAACGGCCTCCGCATCTTCTCGCGCTTCCTCTGGGACCAGAAGCTCGTGCGCGACGCTAAGTTCACGGTCGAGACCCCGGGCGGCAACGTTCGCTCCGAGATCCTCGACGACGGCCGCCTCATCACCGTAGCGATGGGCACGGTGAGCTTCGACAGTGCGCGAATCCCGGTGAACCTACCCGGCGCCGCCCGCGAGGCGATCAACGAGAAGGTCACGGTGCTCGACCGCGAGTTCACCTTCTGCGCCGCGACCATCGGCAACCCCCATTGCGTGATCCCGCTGCCGGCGGTCGACGCCGCGCTGGCCCACCGTTACGGGCCGCACCTCGAGACCCACCCGCTTTTCCCCCGCAAGACCAACGTCCAGTTCCTGCAGGTGCTCGACCGGAAGAACGTCCGCATAGAGATCTGGGAGCGCGGCGCCGGCTACACGCTCGCGTCGGGCAGCAGTTCCAGCGCTTCCGCGGCGGTGGCGCACCGGCTGGGCCTGGTTGATCGCGACGTCACCGTGCACATGCCCGGCGGCACGATCGGCATCGGGATCGGCGACGGCTACTCCATCATGATGACCGGCACCGTGAACAAGGTCGCCGAGGGCGTCATGCACCCCGACCTCTTCGCGGTCACGGTCTGAGGCGGTCCGCCACCGCGCCCGCGGCGAATCAATTTGCGGGCGGTAGGCCCCGACCTACGGTCGACCGCGTGGGCTGGTGCGCCGACACGCTGCGCCTCTTCTGGGGGCTCCTCTACTGGAACCTGCGCAAGGCGTGGTTCCAGCTTCGCCGCGGCCGCTCGCGATGCCCCTGCCAGTCACCGAGCGATTCAGGCCGTGCGATGGTGACCGCCTGCGACGCCTGCCTGCACTGGCACCAGCCGGCCCGATTCCGCGCCGTTTGCCCGCTGCTGGTGGAAACCCCGGACGGACTCCGCTGCTCGGCCAACTCCGCCGATGTGCGTCCCTTCTGGGGCCGAGCCACCGGCATCTGGGGAGGGACCGCGCTCGCCCTTTACCTGACCGGCGCCCTCGCGCTCTTCGTGTTCCTACGGGTGATCGGCTACCCGGTGAATATCTTCCACGTCACGCTGCCCACCCATTGGCATCGGGTGACGGAGGTCCGCAGTGGATTCTTCCTGAACCGCGCCAACGAGGCGTTCACCCAGGGCCGGATCAACGAGGCACTGCTCCACCTTGCGAGCGCTTACGAATTCGACCCGCGCAATTACACCGCCGGCATCCTGCTCGCGAAGCACCTGCAGGCGGGGCAGCCCGCACGGTCCGACGAAGTGTTCCAGGCGGTGATGCGGAACAATCCGGAGCAGCGGCATCTCACCGCGCAGGATTGGTTCCGCGCCCTGCTCGCGCGCGGCAACATGGAGCGCGTCGCTTGGCTGGCGAGGGAAGAGATCCTGGCCGGCGCACCGAGCCCGGCGGTGTGGGTGCGGGCCTTGGCCTTCGCCCGGCGACGGCTGGACCCGCCGCAGGACAAGGACCCGGCCGAACTTCCCCCGGGAGCGGCCGTCGATCCATGGCGTCCGGTCCTTGCGACCGAGCGTTTGCTGCGCGAGGGCCGGACGGCCGAGGCGCGCGCCCTCGTGACGCGCGACTGGCCGGAGACGCCCGACGATTTCGAAGCATTCTACCAGTCGATGGTGCTCGCTGAAATGGGCGACAGCTTCGCGGCGCTCGACGCGCTGGGCCGAAAACCCACCGTGAACGACGCCGAGGCGGTGCTGACGGCCCGCCTCAACGCGCTCGCCGCAGCCGGCAAGACAAGACTGCTGCAGCAGGAGTTCACCCAAGCGCTCGCTCCCGCCTTGAGCCCGAGGACGATCGGACTGACCAAGATCCTCTGCGCGCACCTGATCCGGCATCCGGACCGGGAGCTCTTCGGGAGGCTGCTGGAGAAAATTTCCCGCGAGGGACTGCCCTTCAACGATGCGACCGCGGGCATCTGGTTCAGCCTGTTCTGCGCCGCGGGGGCAGTCGGCGACGAGCCCAACCTGCACAGCATCACGGGCCTCATCCGTCAGGGCACCGGCCAGCCCTTCCTCGCCCTCGGGGCCGTCGAAGCCTTCTTCCGCGGCGAGACCTCGGAAAAGCGGATCACCCCCTTCCTGCCTACCCTGATCCTCCCGCTCGAGGTCACCTTCGCCGTCCTCGATCGCTACGCGCCGCCCGAACCCCGCCCGCCGAGGGCAAACCCATGAGCGACGTTACGGCCACCCCTTTCAGCACCGCGGTCCGGGCGCTTCCGCCCGCGGCACTGGGCGTGCTGCTTGCGCTGACCGCCGCCACGGCCGGCCTGACGTGGCATCTTTGGCCGGAATGGAGCGAGAATCCCGAGCTTTCGCACGGCTGGTTCGTGCCGGTGCTTTTCGTTTTCCTCCTCGCCGAGAGCCGAAAGGGCACGTGCCGCCTCGCGCGACCGGGCACGGTCTTCACGCTCGGACTGGCCAGCCTGCTCACGGCGTCGATGCTCGCGCTGGGCATCGCGGGCCTGTATGCGGCCACGGTGACGTGGTCGCACGCGGCGGTGAGCGTGATGCTCACATTTTCCCACACCCTCCTCATCCTCGCCGCCGGTCTGGTCTTTGCTCGGCCCGAGCTGGGGCTCACGCGCCTGAACTGGCAGCTGCTGGTCGCCGCCGGGATCTGGCTTCTGGCGGTCCCGATCCCACCCGGCACCTACTCGCGACTCACCCTCACGCTCCAGCTCTGGGTGAGCGAACACGTGCTGGGCACGCTGCACTTGCTGGGCATCGCCGCCGTGCGTCGGGGGAACATCATCGACCTCGTCAACGCGACCGTGGGCGTGGAGGAGGCCTGCAGCGGAATCCGCAGCCTGATCTCCTGCATCTTCGCGGGCGTGTTCTTCTCCGCCACACTTGTGCGGCGTCCCTGGGCCCGCCTGCTCATCATCGCGTTGGCGCCGCCGCTCGCGCTCACGATGAACTTCCTCCGTTCGTTGGCGCTCACGCTGATGGCGGGAAACCGGGTGGACATCGCCGGGTTCTGGCACGACGCGACCGGCTTCGCGGTGCTCGGGGTAACGGCCCTGGTCCTGGGAGGCCTCGCGCTGGCTCTCGAGCGGAATCCCGCCGCCAAGGCGCCGCCGCTCCCTGCACCCCCGACGCCCGGGGGCGCGCGAGGACCGCTGATTGCCCTCGGCGGGGCGCTTGCCGCCGGGACGGCGCTGCTCGCCTTCCTCGCCTGGAACACCCGGCCGCTTCCAGCCTCCTCCGGTCCCGTGCCGGACCTGGCATCCCTGATGCCGGAGCCGCCCTCCGGCTGGGCTTCCCGCACCCCCAACCTCTACGCGTTCAGCGGCACGCTGCAGACCACGCACCTCGCGCAACGCGACTATCTCGAGCCGCTCCCGGGCGGCGGAAATCGGGAACTGGTGATTTACGCGGCGTTTTGGAAGGCCGGCCAGGCCCCGGTGAGCCTCGTCGCCAGCCACACCCCCGATGCCTGCTGGCCGGGCGCGGGCTGGAACCCGGTCGCGATCGCCGACACCCAAGTCCGGCTTACGATCGCAGGCCGCACGCTTCCGCCGGCCGAGCAGCGCGTCTTCAACTCCGCCGGTCAGCCCCACCACGTGTGGTTCTGGCACCTCCACGGCGGCCGGCCGATCGTGCACCGCGATCCCTACTCCGCAGTGGAACTGCTGCGCTATGCGTGGAAGTACGGCTTCCAGCGCGACCGGGACCAGCTCTTCGTGCGCATTTCCAGCAACCGACCCTGGCCCGAACTCGCGGCATCGCCGGTGCTGCGGGAATTCCTCCAGCGGGCCGCCGGGCTCGGCCTCTGATTACGCCCGCCGCCATGCCATTCCGCGTCACCCGCCTCGAACGTAGGATCCTTGCCGTCCTCGCGCTCCTGCTCGTGCTCGGGCTGATCGGCCTCGCCGTGCTCTGAGCCGACGGCGAAAAGCCTCGCCTTCGCCGATCGCCTCCTTCCCCTCTTGCGCCGATCGCCTGCTGCCGCGATGCGCACGAGTTACCGCCCCTACCGCAACTCCAACCCGGCCCGACCGCGGCCGCTCCCCCGGTGACCCCGGGCGAAGCACCCGGCGCCGAGGCGCGAGCGGTCGCGCAGGAACGGGACCGCATCGACGCGCAGCTGCTCACCCGCGTGGCGGTCGGCGACCGGGAGGCGTTTGCCGAGCTTTACGACCGTTTCGCTCCCCCGCTTTACGGAGCCGCCATCCAGATCCTGCGCGACACCGCGGAGGCGCAGGACGTCGTGCAGGAAGCCTTCCTCACCCTTTGGGAAAAGGCGGCGACCTTCGAGGCGTCGCGCGGCAGCGCGTTCTCTTGGGCCGTCACCCTCGTGCGCAACCGGTCCATCGACCGCGTGCGGATGCGTAGGCGGCGTTCCGAGCTTCTCGCCGAATCAGCGCCGGAGGATCTCGGCTACCTCGCGGGCCGGCTGCAGGCCGGCGGCGACGAGAACGCCACGCTGGGAGACGAGGCCCGCGCCGTTCGGGCGGCGGTGGCCATGCTGCCGCCCGAGCAGCAAAGGGCGCTCGAACTGGCCTTCTTCGGGGGTCTCACGCAGGAGGAAATCGCGCGCAAGCTCCGGGAACCCCTGGGCACGGTGAAGGCCCGCATCCGCCGCGGCCTACTCCGGCTGCGGGACTCGCTCGCCGACCGCCTATGATCGACGAGCAAGCCGAGGAAATGGCCTGCCTCCGGGCGCTGGGGCTGCTCGACGACGACGGCGACGCGCGCCTCTGCCGTTCCGCGCCTGCCGGCTCGGAGCTCGAACGGCTCGCCCGCGAACTGGCCGAGGCGGCGGCCCGGCTCGCCCACGCCGCCGCCATTCCGCCCCCACCCCATCTCCGCGACCGCGTGCTTTCGGCCGCCGGCCGCGGATCCCCGCCGTCGCCTCGGCGCTAGCCGTCGACCGGAACTCCTTCGGCCCGCAGCCGCTGGAGCTTGTAGGTCAGGGCGCGGCGGCTGATCGCCAACTCACGGGCTGTCTCGGTACGGTTGAAGCCGTTTTTACGCAGCGTGCGCAGGATCGCCTCACGCTCGATCTCGGCGAGCCGCTGCCCGTCGGGCGGCGCGGCCGGCGGCGCCGGCGTCTCCATCACCCGGGCGGGCAGGTGCTCCGGCAGCAGCACCTCACCCCGCGAAAGCAGCGCGGCCCGCTCCATCGCGTTGCGCAGCTCGCGGACGTTCCCGGGCCAGCGGTAACGGGCGAGCGCGGCCGAGACCGATGCGGAGAAACGAGGCCGCTGCCGCGAATAAAGGGAGATGAAGTGCGAAGCCAGCGGCAGGATGTCCTCCGGCCGCTCCCGCAGCGGAGGCACGGCGACCTCGATCACATTCAGGCGGTAGAAGAGATCCTCACGAAAGCCACCCGCCGCGATCCGCTCCTCGATGTCGTGCCGCGAGGTGGCAAGCAGCCGGAATCCCGCCGCCAGGTCGCGGCCGGAACCCATGCGGCGGAACACACCCTCGTTGATCACCCGCAGGAGCTTCGCCTGCAGTCCCGGAGGCAGATCCGCGACCTCGTCCATCAGCAGCGTGCCCCCCGCCGCCTCCTCCAGGCGTCCCACCCTCGCCGCTGCCCCGACCGCCTCGCGCCCGAAGAGCTCCGCCTCCAATTCCGCCTCCGAACCCGTCGCGCCGCCGAACCGCACCAGCGGGCGTGAACCGCGCGGACTCCAGCGGTGCAGGACCTCGGCCACGAGTTCCTTCCCCACCCCGCTCTCGCCGGTGATAAGCACCCGGGATTCGGACGGCGCGATCGCGGCCACGTCCCGGAACACGGCCTGCATGAGCGGGCTGCGGACAATCACGCCTTCCGGCAAGGGCGCCGGCTCGGGTACCGCCGCGGGCGCCGCCCCGGGCGTCAACGCCCGCCGCACCGAGCTCATCAGCTCGTCGAGATCGATCGGCTTTGCCAGGTAGTTCACCGCGCCGTCGCGCATCGCCGCCACCGCCGTGCGGATGTCGGCGAAGGCCGTGACCAACAGCACCGGCAGGCCCGGGTGGCGTTCCCGCACGCGGCGCAGCGTCTCGATTCCGGACATCCCCGGCATGCGGACGTCGCTCACGATCAGGCCGAAGGACTCGCGTTCGAGCAGCGCGAGCGCCGCGGCCCCGGAATCCGCCGATCGGGTCCGGAATCCCTGGGCGCGAAGAAACGTCTCCAACAGGCTCCGCTGGCCGGCGTCATCGTCGACGACCAAAATGGCGGCCGCGGCGGCGGAATCAGGCTTCATGGCGGGAGGCGGCGGGACGCAGGTGGCTGATGCGGAAAAGCGCACCGCTCGGCGCGCGACCGAGGCAGGCGACCTCCCAGCCGTGGGCCGCGACGATCTGCCATACGATCGCGAGCCCGAGGCCGGCGCCCTTCGCCCGCTTGGTGACGTACGGCTTGAAGATCTCGCTCCGCAATTCCTCGGGCACGCCGGGCCCGTCGTCCTCGACCTCGAGCACGATGCCGGCGTCGGGCGTCGCGCGCCAACCGACGGCGACGTGCCCACCCGAGCCGACGGCCTGGACGGCATTGATCACCAGATTGAAAAGGGCCTGGCGGAGCAGTTGCTCGTCGGCCTCGACCACCATGGAGCTGGGCGAGGTCGCGAGCGTCACCCGCTTGTCCTCGACGTCGGGCGCGAGGGTGCGGGCGACATCGGCCGCAAGCCTCGGCAGATCGACCGGGCCCGGGTGCGGCTGACGCGGTTTCGAGTAATCGATGAACTGGTTGAGCTGCACCGTGACGCGATCGGCCTCCTCGAGGATGACGGTGGCATGATCCCTCAGCGGGACCGGCGCGGCGGTGTCGGCGGCGACAAGCTGGGCATGACCGCGGATGAGGTTGAGGGGATTGCGCGTCTCGTGGGCCAGACCGGCCGCGACGAGGTTCATCCGCGCAAGATGCGCGTTCATCTCGCCGGCCTTCACGAGCCGGAGGCCGAGCTCGGCGTTGCGCATGAAGTTACGCCAGGCGAACGCGGAAACCAGCGCGGCCCCGGAGCCCATCGCCGCCACGAGCAGGCGCAGCCACAGGTCCGCCCGCACCGCGCCGTCCATTTCCGAGGTCGAGAGGGAGATCACGAGGCTGTGTACTCCCTGGGTGCGGATCAGGGCGTCGTACTCCCCCTGTGACATCCAAGCCGGCCGACCGAAGGGAGCCCGGGCGGCGGGTTCCCCACCGGGGACCGACGGGCGCTGGGCGGGCCGCAGCGCCTTGTTCAGGCGCGGGTTGCTCACCACCACCGCGGTGGGCAGCGCGTTCTCCTCGGTCCCCGCGGGCGCGCCCCCGAGGTCGGTGAGGTTCATGAGGATCAGTTCCTGATCACGCCGGAACACCCCCCGCGCGCGCAGCATCTCCGCGGTGAGTTCAACGGCGCGGCCGGCACTTGCGATGGTCTCCCCGGTCGCGCCGAGGATCGCGATCGACTCCAGCTTCCCGGGCTGGATCAGCGGCTGCAGCGAGGCCTCGATGCGCTCCTTCGAGACGAGGAGGCCGAAACGCCGCTGCGAACGCACCACGATGCCGAGCGTCGAGGTGATGTCGCGCCCCCGGTTGACCAGGCTCTGGACGGCCGCCTCTCGGAAGCGCCGATGCTCGCTCCACTGCCAGCCGCACAAGGCCACCGCCACCCCGAGCAGGGCGGCGGGGATCCCGAGCCTTTGACCTGTGGCGAGCCAGCGCATGGGCCGGGCGGAAACTCGCCCACCCCGCGCCGGTTTCCAAGTCCCTTGTCAGGGCTTGCCGAGCATCCGTTCGAGCTCGTGCTTCTCGAAGGCCTTGGGCGAGAGGTCGAGCTTGCCACGCTCCTCGACGGTGACGGCATTCATATCGTCCGGGGTGCGGATGACGTGGGGCGTGAGGAAGATGAGCAGTTCGGTCTTAACATCCGCCTTCTGCTTGCGCTTGAACGCGTAGCCGAGGATCGGGATGTCGCCGAGGAGCGGCACCTTGCTGTCGCGGTCGGTGGTCTGGGTGGAGATGAGGCCGCCGATGACGATGGTTTTGTCGCTGGGTGTCACGACCACGGTGTCGGCCGAGCGCTTGTCGATCACGGGCGAGCTGACGGTGTTGGAAATCGGCACCGTCGTGGCGCTGAGGGAGGAGATCTCAGGCGAGACGATCATCTCGACGAGGCCCTCCTGGGTGATGAACGGAGTGACACGCAGGATGATGCCGATGTCCTGGTACTGGACGGTGTTGATGGTGGTGTTGGTCTGGTCGCTGACCCGCGAGTTGGTGATGATGGGTACCGACTGGCCGACCATGATCGTCGCCTGCTGGTTGTTGCGGGTGAGGACGGAGGGACGAGAGAGGATCTCCGTCTTACTCACGCTCGCGAGGGCGCGGAGGGTGGCGTTCACATCCTGGCTGAGGATGCGGTAGAAGGCGCCGAACTGGGTCGGGTCGTTCAGCGCGTCACCGAGCCCGAACTTGGTCGTGGCGATGCCGCGGGGCTCGTTCTTGATGGCGATGGTGCCGTTGAAGACCGCCTCCGAACCGAGGTCGACGCCCTTGTCATGCGTCACCTGCACGAAGACCACGTTGATCAGCACCTGGGGCTTCGGCTTGTCGAGGGTCTGGATGATGTTGCGGATGTTCTCGTTGGTCTCGTCGTCGGTGACGACGAT